>NZ_DASWMD010000084.1:0-4295 GCF_036399935.1 Longimicrobium sp. | reverse complement strand
CAGCGGCCGCCGGCTCTCTCTCCGTCCCCGAGTTGCCGCTCAATCCGGCCGCGTGCCGCCGACCGCGGGATCGCCCTTGCTTTCGCCGCCGCGCTCGCGGATGACGGCGTTTTCGCTGTCGGGGCGCTGCTCGCTGGGCGTGTTCAGCACGCGCTGCTGGTCCTCGGGCACGCCCGCCACCTTCTGCCCGAAGCCGCCGGGCCGCTTGTCGTCCGCCGAATCCACCAGGCCGGGAGCGGAAAAGTCGGGCCCGCCGTCGTCGGCGTCCTGAAAGCCGGCCTCGGCGAACGCCTGCTCCCCGAGCGGATCGGCCTCGTCGATCTCCTCGGGATCGAATGCGGGGTCCTCGTTGCGCTTGGTCATCGTCGTCAACTCCTGCGGTTCGTTGTTCAGCGCCGGTGCCCGCTGCCCGGCTCGGGTGGTGCCTGATGCGGCATCCATGCCCCCGGCTTCCCGGGAGCCTGGCCCCTGAGCAAGGTCCGTGCGATCCGGCGGGAACGCCCGTTGCATAAGCTCTGTCCGGAGTCGGCCGCGCCGCGGCCGGCTGGACGCAAGCGGCGCAGGAGGTGCCTTTGGCCGCAATGGTGTGGGCGGTGCTCGCCGTCAGCCTGATCGCTTCCTACGTCGCGGTGCGCTACGTGGCCGCGCTTCCGGAGGCCCCCGTGTGTCCAACCTGCCGCGCCGTCACCGGGCAGGCGGGGCGGACCACCGGGCTGGACCGCGCCCTCGCCCGTCTGGGCGGCGCCGCCCGCGAGTGCCCACGCTGCGGCTGGGCCGGCCGCATGCGCTGGCGGCTTGCGCCGCAGGGCGCCGACCGCGGCTGAATCCCACCCGCCAACGTGAGCCTGCCCATGGAGCCCCGCATTCTCTCGGACCGCGACCTGTGGATGCTCATCGCCGCCGGCCACCTGCGGCTGCGCGGGGCGGACCTGCGCGGTGCGCGGCTGGAGCGGGCGGAGCTGGGCGGTGCCAACCTGGAGCGGGCGATCCTGAAGGGCGCCCACCTGTCGGGCGCGTCGCTGCGCGGGGCCAACCTGTCGGGCGCGGAGCTGGCCGGCGCGGTGCTGGTGAGCGCGGACCTGACGGAGGCGAACCTGACGGAGGCGTTCCTGAAGGCCGCCAACCTGTGGGGTGTCCACGGCGAGGGGCTGACGATGGAGTGGGCCTACGCCGAGGGCGTGTTCCTGGAGTGGGCGCACCTCAAGAATGCGCGGCTGACGGGCGCGTTCCTGAAGGGCGCGGTGCTCACCGGCGCCGACCTGGAGGGCGCGCACCTCAAGGGCGCCAACCTCACCGGCGCCTACCTTCACGGCACCGACCTGTCGGCGGCGCGGCTGGAGCACGCGGCGCTGGAGCACGCCGACCTTACGGGGGCGCGGCTGTGCGGCGCAGACCTGCGCGGCGCGAACCTCACCAGCGCCACCCTGACCGGGGCCGACCTGACCGGCGCGAACCTGGAGGGCGCCATCCTGCGCGGCGCCGACCTGGCGGGCGCGCGCCTGGATCCCGGCTCCCTGGACGGCGCGGACCTGTCCCTGGCCGACGTAGACGCGCAGCCAGCCGCTGCCCCCTCGGTAGAACCCGAAGCCACCGCCCAGCACGCCTGACGCGCCGGAGCGTCTTCCGCACTCACGCACTCACGCACTGCCCCCACGTTGCGGCCCGCCCGCGTCCAGCCTATGTTCAGCCCCCCAAACCGACGTCCGCAGCCCCGCAGGAACCGTTGATCCCCATGA
The DNA here is from genome assembly GCF_036399935.1 of Longimicrobium sp. GTDB lineage: Bacteria > Gemmatimonadota > Gemmatimonadetes > Longimicrobiales > Longimicrobiaceae > Longimicrobium. Next base: position 2,559 of record NZ_DASWMD010000084.1, on the reverse strand, counting down.
GCAGCCAAGCCGCCGCCCCCGTGTCTGGAGCCGCCTACGTAGAGCGCCGCCGCGCGCGCATCCTGGAAGCGCTGGGCCGCCCGGCGGAGCGCGTGGCCAAGGACGCCGAGCCTCTTTCGCCCGAGGGGCTCGACAACTTCAAGCGCCAGGGCGAAGACCTGTACGATAACGAGCTGGCCTGGGAAGAGCTCACCGACGAGGAGGCCATTCCCGGCGGGCACCTGACGGAGATGGTGTTTTCCGGGTTCCTGGCCCTGATCGAGGGGCTGCTGGTGGAGAAGGTGCCCGCTGACGCGCTGGCCCCTGCTCGCCCGCACCCCGACGCGGTCGAGGAGATCCTCACCATGCTGGGCGACAAGTACCTGGACCTGACGGCCTACGTGGAAAGCGGCGCCGACTCGCAGAAGCTGGTGTACGCCCGCGTGATGACCGGCCGGCTGATCGACCTGGTGCTGTACCGCCTGTACGGCCTTACGTCCGGCGAGATCGACCGGCTGGAAGCCGCGGCCTGATCCGCCGCGCGCGGATTCCGCTTCCCGTGCGCTCTCCCTGGCTTCCGCTCGGCGGCGGCTCGCGCCCCGGGCACCGGTACCTGGCCGGCGCGCCCCTGCTGATCGCCCACCGTGGCGGCTCGGGGCTGGCGCCCGAAAACACGCTCCTCGCCTTTCGGCGCGCCCTGCACTGGTGGCGCGCCGATTTGCTGGAGATCGACGTACAGCCCACCCGCGACGGCGAGTGCGTGGTCATCCACGACGCGCAGGTGGACCGCACCACGGATGGATCGGGCGACGTGGCGGGCTTCACCCTGGCGGAGCTGCAGCGGCTGGACGCCGGCTACCGCTACACCCCCGACGGCGGCCGCACCTTTCCCTTCCGCGACACGGGCGTGCGCATCTCCACCCTGCGCGAGGTGCTGGACGCCCTTCCCGACACGCGCGTGAACGTGGAGGTCAAGGACGGGCGCGCGCAGGCCGCCGTGCTGCGGACCATCCAGGAAACCGGGTCCGCGCACCGCGTTCTCATCGCCGCGGGAGACAGCCGCAACCGCTCGCTCTTTCACGACTACGCGGGGCCCACCAGCGCGGGCGGACAGGACCTGTACGCGTTCTACGCCCTGCACCTGGCGCACGCGACGCGCCTCTACCGCCCGCCCGTGGATGCCTTCCAAATGCCCGAGCGCAGCGGCGGCCGGCAGGTGCTGACCCGGCGCTGGATCGCCGAGGCGCACGCGCACAACGTGGCGGTCCACGTGTGGACGGTGGACGACGAGGCCGACATGCGCCGGCTGCTTTCGTGGGGCGTGGACGGGGTGATCACGGACCGGCCGGACCGGCTGGCGCGGGTGCTCCACGAGGTGGCCGGCCGGCCCCTTCCACCGGGCCCTACGCACGACGAGATGGAGCCCTGGCTGGAACGGTTGTTGCGGCCCTGACGCGGGCGATTTCGGGCGGCGCGGGCAGTGGGCCCGCGCCGCCCGGCGCACACTTGCGCGGAGGAACTGACGGATGCCGTCATACGATGCCGGCTGGGACGGTCCCAGCGGTTGGAACCCGGCCCGCGGCGCGGGTGCCGGAATGGGAATGGGTCCGCGGGGTGGCTACGGCGGCGACTTTCGTTCGTTTCCCGGCGCTGGCGGCGGGCGGGTGGCGGACGACCGCGGTCCCCAGCCGCTGCGGGAGGACGGCCAGTGGGAGAGCGGAAACGTGCACGGCCCCGCGCGCTACGGCCTGGGGCCGTATCACCACCGCGTGCGCACCCGCCGCCGCCCGGACGACGAGGTGAAGAAGGACGTGGAGGACGCGCTCTTCTACGACACCTGGGTAGACGCCGAGGCGATCACGGTGGAGGTGAAGGACGGGGTGGTGACGTTGCGCGGCGAGCTTCCCGACTACCACGAGGTTCGCTACGCCACGGACGACACGTGGGACGTGGACGGGGTGCGCGGCGTGCACTCGGAGCTGACGGTGAACTCCGCCAAGCGCCCTCCCGTGGACGAGGTCGGCAGGCGGTCGGGCGGGAACGGACGCGGCCGCGGCTGATCGCAGCACGCAACAGAGCCCTGTCATCCTGAGGCCCAGGCGCACGGTACTGGCCCGCAGCACAACCGTCGCGGGCCGAAGGATCTAGCCGTGGACACGTACACCCCGGGCGCGGCAGCGGTCACGGTAGCCGAGGCCTCGGCTGCCGTGCGGCCCTCACCCGGCCGCGCTGACACGCGTGCCACCCTCTCCCACAAACAGCGTGGGAGAGGGGGTACACTTCAAGGGGCTTGGTGCGCGAGGGTTGGTCTGGTGCTCGGGCCGGCGCCCCCCATCCCCTCCCCCGCAAACTGCGCGGGGGAAGGGAGTCAGTCCGGGGCGTTTCGGCAGGGCCGTGCGCGATTCCCTGCGACCCCGTGGCCGAGTGCGCGAGGCCAGCCGAAGCGCGATCGAATTCTCCTCTCCCCCATGGGGTTTATGGGGGAGAGGCCGGGAGTGGGGGGCGGCCGTGGCATGGGCCACTGTCGGCCCCATCCGGCAGCAGTTCTCCCCTCTCCCGCTTGCGGGAGAGGGGCCGGGG
>NZ_DASWMD010000083.1:0-191956 GCF_036399935.1 Longimicrobium sp. | reverse complement strand
GGTGGCCCCTCCCCCGGCCCCTCCCCGCATGCTGCGCATGCGGAGAGGGGAGAACTTCGGGCGGGGACAACCGGCTGCCTTGCATGCCGCGAGAGCCCCCTCCCCCCGGCCCCCTTCCCCCGCTTCGCAGGGGAGGGGGAGACCTGCACCGCGCTCCGGCCGGGCTCGCGCACTCTACAGCGACGAGGGCGAGGAACGGTGCGCTTCGGGGGTCGCGGCGCATGCCCCTGGCCGCCCTCTCTCCCCGGCCCTCTCCCCCGCAAGCGGGGGAAAGGGAGAATTCGATCGCGCTTCGGCTGGCCCGGCGCAATCCACTGTGCGTGCAGTCCGCGAAGGCGGACTTTGGGCCGTTGTTGCCGCGACTTCAGTCGCCCCAGCGGGACCGGGGCTCTCCGTCACACGCTCCCGACGCACAGCAACCCTGAAGTGTACCCCTCTCCCACGCTGTTTGGCACGCTGTTTGTGGGAGAGGGTGGCACGCGTGTCAGCGCGGCCGGGTGAGGGCCCCACGGCAGCCGAGGCCTCGGCTGCCGTGACCGCTGCCGCGCCCGGCTTGTACGGGTCCGCGGTTAGATCCTTCGGCCCGCGTCGTCTGTGCTACGGGTGAGTGCGGCGCGCCTGGGCCTCAGGATGACAGGTCGCGGGGGGACGTGGAGGGCGGCGCCGAGGAAACAACCACGTGGCGCGGCGGGTATGCCGATTGCCCCAGGGACGGGGCAGACGGCTGACTCACGTGGTACCCCGCGGAAGTATGCGCAACACCTTCTTTCTTCTTCGCCGTGCTAGCGTGCTGGCGCTCGCGGCGGCGGGCGTGGCGGCCGCCTCCGCACCGCCGGCTGACGCGCAGCAGCGCCCACGCCGCCGCGCAGAGGAGCCCGCCGCACCCACGCGGCGGCCCCCTGCTACGCGCCCCGCGGACGCGGCTCCGCAGGCGCAGAACCCGCTCGCGCGCGTGCGATCGCGCTCGCTGTCGCGGGGCGGCTACGCGGTGGTGGTAGACCTGGACGCCAATCGCCTGTACTTCGCCCGGGGGCGGCGGGTGCTGTGGTCCGCGCCCGTGGGCACCGGCACCGGGCTTCGGCTGGAGCACGACCGCGGCGAGTGGGACTTCGCCACGCCTAACGGCACCTTCCACGTCACCCACAAGCAGGTGGAGCCGGACTGGATCGCGGCCGACTGGTACTTCATCGAGAACGGGCTGCGCGTGCCGCCCCCCAACTCCGACGCGCGCCGCTTTCCGCGCGGACTGGGCTCGGCCGGCGTGTTCATCGGGCAGGGGTTGGCCATCCACGGCACCGATAAGCCCGAGCTGCTGGGCCAGCGCGTTTCGCACGGGTGCATCCGCCTGAGCAACGCCGACGCGCTGCGCCTGTTCCACAACGTGCAGGTGGGCACCGAGATCGTCATGATTGGCGGGCGCAACGCCGCGCCTGCAGCGCCGCCCCGGCAGACCGCCTCCACTTCCACACGCCGCACGGGCGCCAATGGCGAGCGGATCCCGCCTCCGCGCGACCCGTTCATCGTGGAGCTGGAGGAGCAGGAGACGTACGACCTGCTGGACCGCCTGGACGACGAGCTGTTCGCGGCCGTGGCCGCCCGCGGCGCGCAGACGCGCTGGCCCCTGGTGGCCAGCGTGCTCCTGCTGCGCGGCACCAAGGAGGGCGACGACGAGGCGCTCGCCGGGCTGCTGGAGCGCTTTCCCGACCTGGGCACCGGCGCGCTGCGGGAGGAATACGCCACCTTCGTCACCGATGCCTTCGCGCAGGGCGCGCTGCGCACCCTGGCGGTGATGGCAAACCTGGATCGACCCACGCGCGAAGTGGTGGCCCGCGCCATCGTGGACGGCAGCCTGGCCCTCTTTCCCGGCGACGTGAACACCGCCGCCGCGCCATGGCCCACGCGGCGCGCGCCGCGCGAGGTGCTGCGCCGCGCCTCGCAGCGCTCGTGGGATGCGCTGGCCTCGGCGGAGCAGGCATATCGCGAGCGCAACGGCCTGGCCGTGCGCTGACGGCGCGGATGGCGGATGGCGGGCGCTCCGGGGTGTCGCATCCCGGGGCGCTCGTTCGTTTGTATCCCCGGATCCCGCACCGAGAGCCTGGAGACAACCGAATGAAGAGAATCCTGTCCGCGCTGCCGCTCATCCTTCTGGCCGCCTGCAGTTCGCCCTTCGGCTCGAGCGGGCCCGAGCTGACGGTGCGCACCGAACAGGAGGAGTACGTCGCGAACCCCATCAGCTTCGTCCATGCTGTCTGGTTCACCGTGACGAACGAGGGAGACGAGTCCATCTACCTTCCGCGTTGCGGCGCCCAGGTCATCGTAGCCGTCGATCGGCGTGAGGGCGGCGATTGGCGCCAGGCGTATGGCGGCAGCGGCATCTGCCCGGCCATCTATGAAAGCGGCCCGATGGAGGTGCGGCCCGGAGACTCGGTGCGCTCGGCGGCGGGCGTGGGGGTTGGCCGCTACCGCATCCGCGTCCGCGCGACCGACACCCCGGGTTCCAGCCGGTTCGACGAGGCCGTTTCCAACGCGTTCACCGTGGAATACTCGCCGATGGATTGATCGCGCGGAGCGGCCCTTCGCTGCTCCCGCGCTGGTACGCGGCATGCCTTCGCCTCCACCTCCTAAATCCTTGGAGTGGAGGCGTTTGCAATGCGATCGAAACGGCTGGAACGGGCGATGGCCGCGCTGGGGATGGCGCTGCTGGGGGCCTGCGCCAACTCGGGCGGGGGGCAGGCCGCAGCGGATGCGGCCCCGCGGCCGGGCGAGGTGGACGAAGCGGTGGAGATCGTCCGCGCGGCGGCCCTCCCCCTCACCGGCGCGGAAACGGACTACGATTCGCTGATCGCGCAGGTGGGCGACGCGCGGTTCGTGCTGCTGGGCGAGGCCACGCACGGCACCCACGAGTTCTACCGCGAGCGTGCCCGCATCACCCAGCGGCTGATCCGCGACAAGGGCTTCACCGCCGTCGCCATCGAGGGCGAGTGGCCCGACGCCATGCGCGTGGACCGCTTCATCCACGGCGAGCCCGGCGCGGCCACCCCCGAGCAGGCGCTGGCGGGTTTCGTATCCGGCTTCCCCGAGTGGATGTGGGCCAACGCGGACATCCGCGACCTGGCCGCCTGGCTGCGCACCCACAACCAGTCACACCCCGCGGACCAGCGGGTGTCGTTCTACGGCCTGGACGTCTACAGCTTCTACGAGTCCGCCGACTCGGTGGTCTCCTTCCTGTCACGGACGGACCCCGCCGCGGCGGCGCGCGCCCGGCAGCGCTACGCGTGCTTCTCGCGCCATCGGCCGAACCCGCAGGAGTACGGGATGGCCGCCACCAGCGCCGGCCGTCCGCTCTGCCGGGAGCAGGCCGTCGCCCAGGCCGTGGAGATGGAGGAGCGCTACCGGGCGCACCCGCACACGGGCGCCGACACGCGCGCCGACGACGAGCTGTTCTCGGCCATGCAGCACGCGCGCGTGGTGCGGAACGCCGAGGAGTACTACCGCGTGATGTTCGAGGGCGGGCCCACGTCGTGGAACCAGCGCGACCGGCACATGGCGCAGACGCTGGAATCCATCATCATCCACCTGGAGGCGCAGGGCAAAACGCCCAAGGTGGTGGTGTGGGCGCACAACACGCACAGCGGCGACGCGCGGATGACGGAGATGGGCTCCGGGGGCGAGCTGAACGTGGGCCAGCTGATGCGGCAGGCGTACGCGGAGCGCTCGTTCCTTGTCGGCTTCACCACCTACGCCGGAACGGTGCTGGCGGCGGAGGAGTGGGACGCGCCCGGCCGCCTGCGCCGGCTGAACCCCGCGCTGCCGGAAAGCTACTCCGGCCTCTTCCATCGTGCGGGCCTCCCCGCGTTCCTGCTGACCTTTCGCGGGCGCGAAGAATTGAGCCGGGTGCTGGGCGAGCCGCGGCTGGAGCGGGCGGTGGGCGTGATCTACGCGCCACGCACCGAGCGGCAGAGCCACTACTTCAACGCAGTCATGTCCAAGCAGTTCGACGCGGTGATCCACGTGGACAGCACCACTGCCGTTACGCCGCTGCGCATCCGCTGATCCCATCCGGTCCCGCGGGCGCGCCGCCGAGGCTCGTCCGCGGGGCCTCCGCTGTTGCGGACACATTCGGCTGGAGGAATGGCGCTCACACGCAGACTGGTGCGTGTGACCCATTGCACGCCCTTCGCGCTATCGGGTGCCGTGGAGCGCATGTCCCGCATGCGGCCACGGCGCCACACGTCGCCCCGAAGTTCCATCCGCACCCTGTCGTTGTCCGGCAACGACTTAGCATTCTGCCGGCCGCCGCTCCCGCCCGGAATGCCCGTTGCCTTCCCCACCCGCCGAGGGACGATCCACGACCCAACGACCGCAGAGGCACACCATGGATAATAAATTCGACGCCGTCTTCATCGGCAGCGGCCACAACGCGCTGGTCGCCGCGGCCTACCTTGCCCGCGCCGGGCAGAGCGTGCTGGTGCTGGAGCGCAACGACCGTCCCGGCGGCCTGGTGCGCACCGACGAGCTGACCCTTCCCGGCTTCAAGCACGACACCTTTTCCGCCGCGCACCCGCTGTTCCTGACCGGCGCGGCGTACGCCGACCTGGGACCCGAGCTGCAGGAGCGGGGGCTGCGCTACGTCAACACGGCGTACCCCACGGGCGTGTCGATGGAGGACGGGCGCACGGCGCTGTTCCCGGTGGACTTCGCCGAGGCGGTGGCGGAGTGCGAGCGCCTGTCGCCCGGCGACGGGGCCGCGTTCGCCACGATGATGCAGGAGTTCGGCGCGCACGCCGGCGACGTGTTCGGGCTGTTCAACCAGGACCTGGCCTCGGACGACGCGCGCAAGACCATCCGGCGGCTGATGGTGAACCCGGATGGCCCCGGCTTCACCGAGTTCGCCGCCGACTTCTTCACCAGCGCGCGCGACGTGCTGGAGGGCCGCTTCCGCTCCGACGTCTTCCACGCGATGGTGGCGCCCTGGGTGATGCACCTGGGCCGCACGCCGGACGGCGCCAACGGCGGGTTCTGGGTGCCGCTGACGCTGATGGCGCTGATGGGCGGCGGCATGGCCATTCCCGTCGGCGGGTCGGAGATGCTGGCCAAGTCGCTCGTGAAGCTGATCGAGGACCGCGGCGGCGTGGTGCGGTCCGGCACCCCGGTGGAGCGCATCCTGGTCAGGAACGGCCGCGCGTCCGGCGTGCGGACGGCGCACGGTGAGGAGATCCACGCGCGCACCGTCGTCGCGTCGGTGAACCCCGACCAGTTGTACCTGAAGCTGCTGGAGGGCGCCGACGTTCCCGCCCCGCTGGTGCGCCAGGCGGGCAAGTACCGCTACGGACGCGGCTGCGTGCAGATCCAGCTTGCCCTCTCCGAGGCGCCGCGCTGGGCCGACGAGCGGATGGCCCGGACGGGACAGCCGCACCTGACGCGGGGCATGGGCGCCACCGCCGAGCACGTGACGCAGGCGCTGAACGGGTACCTGCCGGCGAACCCCACCATCTCCATCGACTGCCCCACCAACCTGGACCCGTCGCGGGCGCCGGAGGGCAAGTCCATCCTGCGCATCCAGGTGCTCGAAATCCCCAACCGGCCCAAGGGCGACGCGGCGGGGACCATCGACGTGGGCGACGGCACCTGGACGGACGACCTGAAGCGCCGCTACGCCGACCGGCTGGTGGACATCGTGGGCCGCCACCTTCCGAACGTGCCCGGCGCCATCCTGGGGATGCACGTGATCTCTCCCGGCGACATCGCGGCCTTCAGCCCCAACGCGGGCCCGGGCGACCCGTACGGCGGCTCGCACGACGTGGCGCAGAGCTACCTGTTCCGCCCGCTGGCGGGCCAGCCCAGCCACCGCACCGCGGTGCCCAACGTGCTGATGCTGGGCGCCGCCACCTGGCCGGGGCACGGCGTAAACGGCGGATCGGGCTACATCGTGGCCCAGGAACTCCTCGGCGCCCGGAAGCCCGCTCCAGCCGCCACAGCCTGAGCATCACGGCAGGCGCGGAACCACGCGGGGCCGGCGGATCATCCGCCGGCCCCGATTTGCTGTGTGCACATGCTTGTGATGCTCGACAGCCCGCGCGCCCTCGAGGCACCGCTATGCCAGCAGCGTGCAGGCGTTCGCCAGGTCCACGTTTCCACCGCTGATCACCACCCCGATGCGCTCGCCGCGGAAGGCACCCGGATCCGACATCAGCGCGGCGAGCGGGACGGCGCCCGAGGGCTCCACCACCAGCTTCATCCGCGTCCACAGGAAGCGCATGGCCTCGACGATGGCCTCCTCGCTCACCGTGCGCATGTCGCTGACGTGGGCGTGCACCAGCGGAAACGTCAGCCGGCCCAGCGACGGTGTGCGCAGCCCGTCGGCGATGGTGGGCGGGTTGCGGACCGACTGCAGGGTGCCGGTGCGGAACGAGCGCGTGGCGTCGTCCGCCAGCTCCGGCTCCACCCCCACCACGCGGATGCCCGGCCGCAGTGAGCGGGCGGCCAGGGCGGAACCACTCAGCAGCCCGCCGCCGCCGCAGGGCGTGATGACCACGCCCAGGTCCGGCGCCTCTTCCATCAGTTCCAGCGCGGCCGTGCCCTGCCCGGCGATCACGTCGGCGTGGTCGTACGGCGGAACTAGGGTCATCCCGCGCTCCTGCTGAAGCTGGGCGGCCAGCTCCTCGCGCGAGGTGGTTTCCTTGTCGTACAGGATCACCTCGGCGCCGTAGCCGCGGGTGCCCTCGATCTTGGCGGCAGGCGCGTCGTCCGGCATGACGATGACGGTGCGCACGTCCAGGATGCGGCCGGTGAGCGCCACGGCCTGTGCGTGGTTGCCCGACGAGTACGCAAGCACGCCGCGCGCACGCTCGTCGTCCGACAGCTTGGAGACCGCGTTGTAGGCGCCCCGGAACTTGAACGCGCCGCCACGCTGAAGGTTCTCGCACTTGAAGAACACGTGCGCGCCAAGCCGTTCGTTCAACGTGCGCGAGGTCATCACGGGCGTGTGATGGGCCACGCCGCGCAGGCGGTTGGCGGCATCGCGTACGTCCTCGGCGGTGGGAAGCACGATGGATTGGGGCTGCGGGTCGGACTGCGACATCGAATCCAATCGGGATGTTGTGATCGCCCGGGGGCGAATGGTTTCGGACCTGCTCCGGCGCGTGTCAGGCCGCGGCGCCGGGTGGGGCAACGTGTCGCGCTTTCCCCAACCGCCGGAGAACGAACCAGAGGATCGCCTCGGGCGCAAGCAGCACCACGGCGATGAAACCGGCTACCGTCCGGACCTTCTCGTGATCTTCCGCCTCGGGAAACTCCTCGAGGGAACCATGCACGTAGTACGCGACGTCGAGGGCGAGCACCAGCCCGATGACGATCATCACCAGCACCACCGCATATCTCGCCATCTTCACTTAAGATCCTCGCCTGCGCTGAGTTCGCCTGCCCTGTCGCCGGCCCCGTCGTTGCTGCACCGCCGGACCTGCCCCCACGTGCGGTTGAAGCCCCGAACGGGACGCGACAGCGGCCCGTGTCGGGGCTTACCGCCTTTCCAGCGGCGGGTTCACCCGCTCAGGGCGGGGCCGCTTCGGGATGAGACGTGCGCGTGGTTCGGTGCGGGTCGCGCAGTGTGTGGCGGATCCCTCAGTCGCTGCCATCTGTGGTGCATGGACAGGCTGGTCGTGGCCGCTCCATCGGGATGACATCGCGCCGACTCACGCTTACGTGTTTTCCGCACTCACGCACTAACGCACTTCCGCACTTCCGCACTTCCCCTCAGTACTTCGGAATGCTGGGGTCCACCTCGTCCGACCACGCCAGGATGCCGCCCTTCAGGTTCAGCAGCCGCTCGTAACCCTGCGCACGCAGAAAGTGCAGGACCTGCGCGCTGCGTCCGCCGGAGCGGCACTGCAGCACCACCTCGTCGTCTTGGCTGATCTCGTCCAGCCGCTCGGGAACCTCGCCCATGGGAATCAGCCGGGCGCCTTGCGGCTGCAGGTTGCCGATCTCCCACTCGTGGGGCTCGCGGACGTCGATGATCGTCAATTTATCGCCCCGATCCAGGCGTTCCTTCAGCTCCGACGGGGTGATCTCGGGCACGCCGAACATGTCGTTCTCCGGTGTGGCGCCCGGCGGCTCGTATCCGCAGAAGCGCTCGTAGTCGATCAGCTCGTGAACGGTGGGGTTGTCGCCGCAGACGGGGCACGCTGGGTCGCGGCGCAGGCGCATCTCGCGGAACCTCATCCGTAGCGCGTCGAACAGCAGCAGCCGGCCGACCATCGTGTCGCCGGTGCCCAGCAGCAGCTTCAGCGCCTCCAGGGCCTGCACGCATCCCACGATGCCGGGCAGCACGCCGAACACGCCGGCCTCGGCGCAGTTGGGCACCATCCCCGGCGGGGGCGGCTCGGCGAAGAGGCAGCGGTAGCAGGGGCCGCCCTCGGCCGCGAACACGGACGCCTGGCCCTCCCAGCGCAGGATGGAGCCGTAGACGTACGGCTTCTTCTCCAGCACGCAGGCGTCGTTCACCAGGTAGCGCGTGGGAAAGTTGTCGGTGCCGTCGATCACCACGTCGTAACGCCGGATGATCTCCCGCGCGTTCTGCGACGTCAGCCGCACGGAATGGGGCTCCACGACCACGTGGGGGTTGATCTCGGCGATACGGTCGCGCGCGGAATCCAGCTTGGGCCGGCCGATGTCGGACGTTCCGTGGATCACCTGCCGCTGCAGGTTGCTGGCGTCCACCACGTCGAACTCCACGATGCCCAGCGTTCCCACCCCCGCCGCGGCCAGGTACATGGCCGCGGGCGACCCCAGGCCACCGGCCCCCACCAGCAGCACGCGCCCGGCCTTCAGCCGCCGCTGCCCCTGCGGCCCCACCTCGGGCAGGATCAGGTGCCGGCTGTACCGCTGGTGCTCGTCGGCCGACAGCGTGGGAAGTCCGTGCTCGCTCATGGCGACAGGTTAGGGGCCGCCGCGGGTCAGGGCAACCAATCCTCTTGACCGATGCGTGGGTATGACATAACGTCCTACCATGCCGAAATCAAAGATCGCAGTGACGCTCGAGGCCAACCTCCTGGATGAAGTCGATCGGCTCGTTCAGCAGCGTCGATTCGCGAACCGCAGCCAAGCCATTGAAGCGGCCGTTTCTGAACAATTGACGCGCTTCAAGCGAACGCGCCTCGCCGCAGCGTGCGCACGCCTGGATCCCCAGGAGGAGCGGGCGCTCGCCGAGGAAGGTCTTGGATCTGACCTAGCGGACTGGCCGGAGTACTGACGTGCGAATCCGTCGGGGTGAGGTTCGCTGGGCCGATTTGGACCCGGTGCGTGGGCGCGAGCAAGCTGGTCGCCGCCCTGTGCTGGTCCTCAGCCATGACGTATTCAACGACCGTTCGGGAACGGTGATCTCGGTTGCTCTCACCAGTCAGCCGCAACGAGCGGGATTTCCGCTGACGCTGGAGTTGTCGTCGGGATCGCTCCCCAAACAATCGTGGGTCAAGATCAGTCAAATTCGTACGCTCGCGAGTGAGCGAATCGGTGATCGGTTGGCGGATGTTTCGCCCGAGGAAGTCGCACGCGTGATCGAAGGGCTGAACGAGATCATCGGGAACTGACTTCCACGTCCACCACCCAGAGTTCCTGCTGCTATCAAGCACGATCCTTGAATCCCCCTTCCGCCTCCGATACCATTCGGCGCTGCGGCGGGTATACCGCTGCGGCAATCACCTGAACGGCGGCTGGGAATGGAGTTCCTTCAACAGGCGTTCGACTACTTCCGTCACCTCGACGTGCACCTGGCGGACATGCTTCGCCAGTACGGCGCGTGGACGTACGCGATCCTCTTTCTGATCATCTTCTGCGAAACCGGGCTGGTGGTGACCCCCTTCCTGCCCGGCGACTCGCTCCTGTTCGCGGCTGGCGCCATCACCGCCGCCGCCAACAACCAGCCTGGCGAGCAGGCGCTCAGCATCATCATCCTGTGGCTGGTGCTGATGGTGGCGGCCGTGCTGGGCGACACCGTCAACTACCAGATCGGCAGGGCGGTGGGGCTACGAGTGTTCAAGGAGGACGCGCGGGTGATGAAGCTGGAGTATCTCCGCCGGACCGAGAAGTTCTACGCCAAGTACGGCGGAAAGACCATCATCCTGGCGCGCTTCATTCCCATCGTGCGGACGTATGCGCCGTTCGTGGCGGGCGCTTCGCGGATGGATTACCCGCGCTTCCTGTCGTTCAACGTCATCGGCGGCGTGATCTGGATCACCTCGTTCCTGTTCGCGGGGTACTTCTTCGGGAACATCCCCGCCGTGAAGCACAACTTCGAGTACGTGGTGATCGGCATCATCCTCGTTTCGCTGGTTCCGCCGATCCTCGAATGGCTCAAGCACCGCCGCGAGCAGGCGGCGGCGGAGCCCACCCAGGCCTGACCCCATGCGCCGCATCGCCCTGCTGGTCCTGGTCCTCGCGCTCGCCGCCCCCGAGGCGGCGGCGCAGGGCACGCCAAACCGCCGCCCCCCGCGCGACACCATCCGCTTCGCCGAGCCCGCCCCGTCCGACTCCACCCGCGAGGACGAGGCGGATGAAGACGAGGCGGCGGCCGACACGGCGGCGGCGGACAGCGTGCCGCGTCCCGGGCCGTTCTCGCGCGACGGCGGGCGTGGGCCGTTTTCGGTGCAGGCGAGCGGCCAGGTAGCGCCCCGTCCGCCCCGGGGTGAGATCGTGTGGCTGGAAACGGCTCCCGCGCCGCGCGTGGCATCCAGCGACACGGCGGCGTCACGGCGTACTTCCGCTCGCGACACGGCGCGCACCGCCTCGGGCCGCACGGCCTCGCGCGACACCGCGTCCACCCGGCGCGCGAGCACGGGACAGACCGGGACGACGCGGACCAGCACCGGCCAGACCACGCGGCGCGATACGGCATCGACCGGTAGCCGCACGGCGTCACGCGACAACACGTCCACGCGCCGCACAGGCACGGCGCCGACCGGGACGACGCGCACCAACACCGGGCAGACCGCGCGTCGTGACACAGCTTCCGCTGGGAGCCGCACGGCATCACGCGATACGGCCTCCCAGACGCGGACCGCATCACGCGACACCGCCTCACGGCGCACGGGGACGACGACTCCCGCCGGCGGCCGCACGACGACTGGCTCCGGCGCGACCACGCCCGCCAATCGCCCCGCGCAGGGCTCCACATCGGCAACGCGGCGCACCACGCACACCGTCGCGGCGGGCGAGACCTTCTTCGGCATCGCGCGGCGGTACGGCGTGACGGCGGCGCAGTTGCGCGCGATGAATCCCGATGTCGATTGGGAGAGCGTGGAAGTCGGCGAGGTGCTTCGGCTCCCTGCGACGGCCCGCGACTCGCGCGCGTCCGGCTCGGGGCAGGGGACGGCGACGCAGCCGCAGACGCCGGCCGCATCCCGGACGCCGAACCGCACCGGATCGCGGCCCACCCGCACGCACACGGTGGCGCCCGGCGAGACGCTGTTCGGAATCGCGCGGCGCTACGGGGTTACGCGCCAGGACATCATCGACGCCAACGACCTGGAATCCGACCAGTTGCGCACGGGGCAGCGCCTGACCATCCCGCCCCCGGACTGATGGCGGAGCAGTCGGAACTGCACCTGCCCGGCACCCGCGACGAGCGCATCCGCGTGCTGTTCGTATGCATGGGCAACATCTGCCGGTCGCCGCTGGCCGAGGCGGTGTTCCGGCATAGGGTGCGCGAGCGCGGGCTGGAGGACCGATTCGTGATCGACTCGGCGGGGACGTCGGGCTACCATCGCGGCGCGGCGCCGGACCGCCGCAGCACGGAAACGGCCAAGCGCCGCGGCATCGAGCTGACGGGAAGCAGCCGCCAGCTCGTCGCGGCCGACCTGCGCCGCTTCGACTACGTGATCGCGATGGATGCCGAGAACATGGAAGGCATCCAACTCCTGCGCGAGCGCTCGCCCGGAACGGCCACGGTCGGCCGGCTGCGCGACTGGGACCCCGATCCGGCTCACGGCGACGTGCCCGACCCGTACTATGGTGGCCCCCGCGGCTTCGAGGACGTGCACGACATCGTGGAGCGCGCCACGGCCGGCCTGCTGGACCACATCGTCCGGGAGCACGGGCTGAAGCCGTGATCCCGGGCGCCCTCCGCCGCGCCGTGGAGGCGCACCTGGGCCCCATCCGCTCCGCGACGCCAGTGGGAGGCGGGTGCATCAACCACGGGGCGCGGGTGGAGACGGCGGACGGCCCCGTCTTCCTGAAGTACAATCCCCAGTCACCCGCCGGCATGTTCGCGGCGGAGGCGTTCGCGCTGGACCGGCTCCGCGAGCAGGCGGCGGAGCTGGTGGTTCCGCGTGTGATTGCGCACGCGGAGGCGGAGGGAGATGCGCCCGCGTGGCTCGCGATGGAGTGGCTGGAGCCGGCCGCCCGCTCGCCGGAGTTCCTGGAGCGGCTGGGACGCGGGCTCGCCCGGATGCATCGCGCCACCGTCGATCGATCCTGGGGCTGGGAGCAGGACAACTTCATCGGCTCGCTCGCGCAGCAGAACGCGCCGGCCGACACGTGGCCCGGCTTCTGGCGCGATCGGCGGCTCGGCCCACAGCTGGACCTCGCCCGCCGCACGGGCCGCGTCCCCGGGCGCGAGGCGGACTGGGAGGGCCTGTTCGACCGCCTCCCCGCCGTCCTCAGCCCGGCGGACGAGGAGGGCCCGTCGCTCCTTCACGGTGACCTGTGGAGCGGCAACGTGCTGTCCACCACAGCGGGAGCCGCCCTGATCGACCCCGCCACGTACCGCGGCCATCGCGAGGTGGACCTGGCGATGGCGGACCTGTTCGGCGGATTCGGCGACCGCTTCCATGCCGCGTATCGCGAGGTCTGGCCGCTGCAGCCGGGCTACGAGGCGCGGCGGCCCGTCTGCCAGCTCTACTACCTGCTCGTCCACGTGAACCTGTTCGGCGGCGGGTACGTAGGGCAGACCGCGGAGACCCTTCGCACGATCCTGCAGACGGCGCGTTGATCCCGCACTCACGCACTCACGCACTAACGCACTCACGCACTTTCACACTCCCATTCCTCCCCGTGGCAGACCGCTTGCGGAGCCTGCCACGGACCCTCACCCCTCCGCGTGTGTCAGAGACGATTCCCGACCTTCCGCTCCTCCCGCCCGAAGCCGTGCCCGAGCGCGCGCCCAGGCAGGCGTCCGCCGGCTCCATGCGCGTGATGATGCGCATGGCCGAGCGGGCGATGATGCGTTCGGCGGATGCTCCCCAGGTGCGCGGAAACACGGCCCATCTGCTGGTGGACGGCACCGACGCGTTCCGCGCCTGGCTGAACGCCATCGACCGCGCCGAGCGCTACGTGCACCTGGAAAACTACATCATCCGCGACGACCGGATCGGCCGGCGCTTCCGTGATGCGCTCGCCGAAAAGGCCAGCGCCGGCGTAAAGGTGCGGGTGCTGTACGACTGGATCGGGTGCTGGGCCACGCCGCGGAAGTTCTGGAAGCCCCTGCGCGATGCAGGCGCCGAGGTGCGCGCGTTCGCCCCCGTCTCGCTGACCGATCCCCTGAACTTCATGCGCCGCGACCACCGCAAGGTCGTTGCGGTGGACGGCGAGTGGGCCTCGGTGTCGGGCATGTGCATCGGCGACGAGTGGGCGGGCGATCCCGACGCGGGCATCCCGCCTTGGCGCGACACGGGCGTGGAGTTCCGGGGCCCGGTGGCGGCCGTCATCGACCGCGCCTTCGCCACCACCTGGGCCGCGGCGGGCGGGCACCTTCCCCCCGACGAGCTTCCGGACCCGGCGACGGTGAAGACGGTGGGGAACGTGGCGGCCCGCGTGGTGGAGGGCGAGCCGGGGCGCTCCCGCATCTACCGCCTGTCGCAGTTCGTGGCCGTGGGCGTGGAGCGGCGGCTGTGGATCACCGATCCCTACTTCGTGCTTCCCCCGGCCATGGCCGAGGCACTGGCCGCCGCGGCGCGCGACGGGGTAGACGTGCGCGTGCTTCTGCCCGCGTACAACAACTGGCCAATCGTGGGGGGAATGTCGCGCGCGGGCTACCGGCCGCTGCTGGAGGCGGGGGTGCGGCTGTTCGAGTGGGAGGGGCCCATGATCCACGCCAAGACCGCCGTGGCCGACGGGTTCTGGAGCCGCGTGGGGAGCAGCAACCTGAACCTGGCGTCGCTGCTCGGGAACTGGGAGCTGGACGTGGCCGTCACCGACCTGCAGTTCGCGGCCGAGATGGAGGCGCTGTTCGAGCGCGACCTGACGTCGGCGGTGGAGGTGGGGCTGCGCAACGCGCGCCGGGTGCCCGCCCTGGCCAAGCGGGATCGGCGCAGCGTGGAGCGCGTGGTGGTGGAGCCCACGGAAGAAGACGAGTCGCCCACGCGCATCGCCGCGCGCGAGGCGCGGTTGCGGTCGTACCGCAGCACCGGGGTGGCCCGCTACCTGGGCCGCCTGGCCCGCGCCGCGTCGGTGCTGGCCCGCGCGCTGGTGGGCCAGCGCACCATCGGCCGCGAAGACTCGGGATGGGTCAGCATCTGGGGCGTCATCCTGCTGGGGCTCGCCGCGCTGGGCATCTTCGTCCCCCCCGTGATCGCCTGGCCCAGCGCCGTGCTCTACGCGCTCCTGGGCATCGCCGCGTTCGTGCGGATTCGCACCCAGCGCCGCGGGGCCGATCCGCCCTGATCCCTCCCGGCCGTCCACCGGCCGAAATCGGCGCCGCGCCTGCTAAATCGAAGCGCAGAAACGGGTTGCATCCCTCCCTCAGATCCGGAAACATCCAGGCCCCGCGGAGCCCGGTTTTTCCGGATCCTTGCATCCTCCGGTTGACTAAACCCATGTGTGCGTGTAAGTTAGATGCGGAACGGCGACCAGTCGTTTCCCGCATCCGGCGGCGGGCTCCCAGGCCCGCCCCTCTCTCGCGCACCGCGCACCGCAGCAGTTTCCGCCGTACACGCGCAGCCCAAGGAGGTCCGCATGGAGATCAGGTCCGCATTGCCCGTTGCCGTGCTCATCGGTTGTGTGCTTGGCGCAGCAGCCGCGGGTGCCGACGACACGAATGCGCCTGCAAGCTCCGTGGCCGCGCGTGGCATCGTCAGCGAGGCCGCCGCGGCGGTCTCGGAGGTTTCGTGGGACATCCCGGTAGTGCGCAACGAGCCGGTGCAGAAGTTCGTGCGCATCTTCACCACGGGCAGCCAGCAGGACGCCTACGCGCTCTACCTCAAGCGCTCCGGCCGGTACGAGGGAATGATCCGCGGCAAGCTGCGCGAGCGCGGCATGCCCGAGGACCTGCTGTACCTTTCCATGATCGAGTCGGGCTTCAACCCCACCGCCCGTTCGCACGCCCAGGCCGTGGGCCTGTGGCAGTTCATCGAGGACACCGGCGAACGCTACGGCCTTCGCGTGGACGCGTACGTGGACGAGCGCAAGCACCCGGAAAAGTCGACGGACGCGGCGCTGCGCTACCTGACGGACCTGCACGAGCAGTTCGGGTCGTGGTACCTGGCGGCGGCGGCGTACAACACCGGCGAGGGCCGCGTGGCGCGGGTGATGAAGGCCACGACGGGGAGCCAGCGGGGCAAGGACGCCGACTTCTGGCGCATCCGCGCCCGCCTGCCGCGTGAAACGCGCGAGTACGTGCCGCTGATGGTGGCCGCCGCGCTGATCGGCAAGGAGCCGGGCAAGTACGGCCTGGATGGAGTGAAGCGCTGGCTGCCGCTGGAGTGGGACGAGGTGGAGGTGCCCGCCGCCACGAAGCTGGCGACGGTGGCCGAAGCGGTGGGCGTGGGCGAGGCGGAGCTGAAGCGGATGAACCCGCACCTGGTGCGGGCGATGACGCCTCCTGGGAGCAAGCCGTACAGCGTGCGCATCCCCCGCGGCCGCGGCGACCAGTACGCCGCCAACTTCGCGACGGTGCAGCGCGTGGCCCTGGCCCGCGCCGAGGTGGAGCGCAAGGAAGAGCAGCGGAAGGTGGCGGAGCGCCGCCAGGCGGAGCAGCGCAGACTTGCGGCCGTCCGCCGCCACACGGTGCGCAACGGCGAGAGCCTGTGGACCATCGCCCGGCGGTACGACACCACGGTCAAGCGCCTGCAGGCCGCCAACGGCCTGGGCCGTCAGAACGGCATCCGCCCGGGACAGCGCCTGCGCATCCCGACCTGAAGAAACGGTCGAAACGGTAACGACGGTCAACGAAAGAGCCCGGCCCGCGATTGCGGAGCCGGGCTTTCTGTCATCCCGACGGAGCCGAGGCCTCGGGATCGTAGCCGCGCCCCCTCCACGGGCGGGTAAACCCGCGGCTGGAACAGCGGAAAGCCCCGACTCGGGCCGCTGCCGCGTCCCGCTCGGGGCTTCACCTGCACGCACACCGCACCAGCCGAGCGCGCCTGTCATCCCGACGGAGCGGCCACGGGCGACCCCGCCGCCACACCCTACTCCGCAGCGACCGAGGGATCCGCCACACACTCTTGGGCGCGCCATACAGTCCTCCCCACACGAGAACAGGCCAGACCGCGCAGGCGGACTTCGTGTGTTTGTTGCAGCGAATTCATTCGCCCGGCAGAGCCGGGCCTCAGTGTCCAACAGGAGGTCCCCGCCGAGCGCCCTACCCACCATCCCGCCCCCGTCCTACATTCCGCCGCCCGATCCAAAGCCGGTCCACGCACCCGAGTTCAACGCCCGTGACCATCCCCCGCCGCGCCCTGCTCGTGTTTTTGGACGGCGTGGGCATCGGCTCGGGCGACGCGGCGTACAATCCGTTCGCCGCGGCCGATCTGCCGGGGATCGAGCGATTGCTGGACGGCCGCCGACCGGTCGTCGAGCACCTGGATGCTGGCGGCCGGATCGTAAGCGAGCGGGCGGTGCTGGTCGCGGTCGATGCCTCGATGGGCGTCGAAGGGCTGCCTCAGAGTGGAACGGGACAGACAGCGCTGCTGACCGGGCGCAACGCTGCCGCCGAGTACGGGCGCCACTTCGGACCGTGGGTCCCCACGGACCTGCGGCCCATGCTCGCCGAGCAGAACTTGCTCCGCCGCGCGCAGACCGCCGGGCTGACAGTCAGCTTCGCCAACGCGTACCCGCTGGGCGGAGGCGACCCACGCATCTTCCGCCGGCCGGCCGCGCCGCCGCTGGTCGCGGAATCCGTGGGCGCGCTCACCCGCGGGCCCATCGAGCTGGCGGAGGGGCGCGCGGTGGCGTCGTCCATCACCAACGAGCGGTGGCGCGAACGCCTGGGCGACGACTTTCCCCAGGTAACGCCAGACGAAGCCGGCCGCACGCTCGCGCGGCTGGCGGCGGAATCGGACGTCACGCTGTTCGCCCACTACGACACGGACTACACGGGCCATCGGGGCGATCTCGCCGCCGCCGTCGCCGCGGTGGAGCGGGTGGACGCGTTCCTCGCCGCACTGGCGGACGCGCTGCGCGATGACGCCCTTCTGGTGATCAGCAGTGATCACGGCAACCTGGAAGACACGCGCGCCGGGCACACGCTGAACCCCGTCCCCGTGCTCGCCATCGGCGCCGGGCGCGAGGCGTTCGCGGCGGTACGGTCGATCACGGACGTGGTGCCCGCGATCCTCGTGGCGCTCGGGGTCGGTCAGGATGGCGATGGAAAAGGGAGGATGCGGTGAGCGAAGACGGGATGATATACGAGGAACTCGCTCCCATATCGCAATCGGCCGCCGAAGCAGCGATCGCGTCCGGGGATGGGCCCACGATCGGGCGCGCCCTCCTGCGGCTGGCGCTTCACGGGCCAGACTGGCGATTTGCGGAGCAGCAGGCGGTGCAGCATCTGACCCACGATGACGTGTGGGTGCGACGAAACGCCGCGACGTCGCTGGGGCATGTCGCCCGCCTCTCGGGCGACCTCGACGTCGCCGTGGTCGTGCCCGCGCTGAAGGCCCTGCTGTCCGACCCTGAGGTAGGCGGATTCGCGGAGGATGCCCTCGGCGACGTTGAAGTGTTCATGGGAGTCCAGTGGGACGACGGCCGGTGAAGATCCGCGTCCGTCGCACCGCTGACGCTGGTCACCAGCCCCGAACCGACAGGTGAGCTTCGCTTGACCCGCAGAACTTCTCGCCCGATCCGGGCTGTACTGTACGACTTCGATGGGACGCTGGCAGACAGCACCGAGCTGATCATGCGGTGCTATCGCCACACGATGACCACCCACCTGGGCGAGTGCCCGCCGGACGACGCCTGGCTGAGCGGCTTCGGGATGACGCTGGATTCGCAGCTCCGCCGCTTCGCCCGCAGCGACGACGAAGCCCTGACGATGCTCGACACCTACCGCACCTTCCAGGACGGCCTGCACGACCAGATGCTGAGGCCCTTTCCCGGCGCCCTTGAAGTCGTCGCGGAGCTGGACCGGCGGGGCTACGCGCTGGCCATCGTCACCAGCAAGCACCGCCGCGCCACCATGCGGGGGATGGAGCTGTGCGGCCTGGTGTCGCACTTCGACGCCATCATCACCCCGGAAGACGTCGCGCATCCCAAGCCGCACCCGGACCCGGTGCGCGCCGCGCTGGAGCGGCTGGGCGTGGACGCGGGGGAAGCGCTGTTCGTGGGCGACTCGCCGCACGACGTGGCTGCGGGAAAGGCGGCGGGCACGCGCACGGCGGCTGCGCTGTGGGGCCCCTTTCCGCGCGAGGCGCTGGAGCAGTCGGGCCCCGACGCGTTCCTGCACGCGCAGGCGGACGTGCTGGCGCTGCTGGGCTGAGCAGGCCCGCACTCGCGTGGCCGCCCGCGCGGAACGGCCGTCGTCGTTGGATTCGGATCAGGGGCCGCCGGTCGTGAGATTGGCGGCGTCGGACGCGCTGAACGAGCGCTACTTGAAGCGATACGTAATGCGGCCGCGGGTCAGGTCGTAGGGCGACAGCTCCACCGTCACCCGGTCGCCGCCCAGGATGCGGATGTAGTTCTTTCGCATGCGGCCCGAGATGTAGCACAGCAGTTGGTGGCCGTTCTCCAGCTTTACCCGGAAGTGGGTGTCCGGAAGCACGTCGGTCACGACGCCCGGCAACTCGATGACGTCCTTCGCCACGGGATCGGTCTCCTGTCAGGATCCATGGATTTGGGGAGATTCGGCCGGGAGCGGCCAGGGCCAAAAATATAGGCGCCGCGCCGAAATCCGAAAGGTTTTCGTTTCGCGATCCATTCGTTTGCGGACGCACCACACCGTATCCGCCGCAGGTGGTTTTGCGCGCCCCCGGCCGCGGCAGTATCTTGCGCGCCTTTCTCCAACCCGGGCCGGCGCCGGCCCATCCTGCAACCTCTGGAGTGCCTGCAAATGCGGATGCTGGTGCTGGGGGCGGGCCTTCAGGGCTCTGCCTGTGCCTACGACCTCCTTGCCCACACGGAGCACGACGTCGTTCTTGCCGACCTGAACGTCGACAACCTCCCCGCGTTTCTGCAGCCGTACATCGGCGGGCGGCTGACGCCTGTTGCAGTTGACGCCAACGACCGCACAGGAATTCGCCGGGTGATGGAGGGGGTGTCGGCCACCATGAGCGCCTTCCCCTACTACTTCAACCTGGGGATGAGCGTGGCGGCCGTGGAGGCGGGCTCGCACTTCTGCGACCTAGGCGGCAACACCGACATCGTGCTCGAGCAGAAGGCCGTGGCCCCCCGCGCGGCCGCGGCGGGCGTGAGCGTGATCCCCGACTGCGGGCTGGCGCCGGGGATGGTGAACATCCTGGCCGAGCACGGCATCCGGCAGCTGGACGTGGTGCGCAAGGTCACCATCAAGGTGGGCGGGCTGCCGCAGAAGCCGCAACCGCCGCTGAACTACCAGGTGGTGTACAGCCTGGAGGGCGTGCTGGACTATTACACCACGCTTTCGTGGGTCGTCCGCGACGGCAAGCAGATGCAGGTGAAGGCGCTCTCCGAGATCGAGGAGCTCGAGTTTCCCGGCGCGGGCACGCTGGAGGCCTTCCACACGGCGGGCGGCCTGTCGACCATGGCGCAGCGGTACGAGGGGAAGATCCCCACGATGGAGTACAAGACGCTGCGCTACCCCGGCCACGCGAAGATGATGGAGGCGATGCGCGACATCGGCCTGTTCGGGCTGGAGCCGGTGAACGTCAAGGGCGTGCCGGTGGTGCCGCGCGACCTGTTCATCGCCACCGTAGGCCCCACGCTGCGCAAGGACTACCGCGAGAGCCCGGACCTGGTGGCGCTGCGCGTGGAGGTGGAGGGCACCGACAAGGGTGACGAAGTGCTGCTTCGCTTCGACCTGCTGGACCGGTACGACGCCGACACCGGCATCACGGCGATGATGCGCACCACGGGCTACTCGCTGGCCATCACCGGCGCCCTGCAGGCCGCGGGCAAGATCAAGCCGGGCGTGTGGACCCCCGACGAGGCGATGCCGGCGCGCGAGTACATCGCGGCGCTGGCGGAGCGCGGCGTGGTGATCCAGGAGAGCCGGCTGGTTCGGTAGAACGGCAAGTGCGTGAGTGCGTGAGTGCGTTGAAGAAGGCCCGGCAAATTGCTGGGCCTTCTTCGCGTCCACTGGGACCTGTCATCCAGAGGCCCAAGCGCGCCGGCCCGACCCGCAGCACACCCCTCGCGGGCCGAAGGGATCTGGCCTGCGTCACGTATAAGCCTGGGCGCGGCAGCGACGACGGAACCGTGGGCTCGGTTCCGGGCCAAGCGACGCGGGCGAGCTCTGGATGCGCTTCGATTGCTCCGGCGCATCGCCCGGCTGCCCTCTCCCCCGGCCCCTCTCCCGCAAGCGGGAGAGGGGAGAATTCGATCCCGCTTCGGCCGTCGTGGTGCGCAGCGCTGACTCGTCACATCCGGAACGCCACGGCATGTGCATGCCTGACGGGCCTCTCGCCCTGTGGCGACGCGGACCTGCGGGAACATTGAGCATGTGTCGTACGTAGTATGCGACACAGGCTGAAATAATTCCTCATCAATGCTTGTGTTTCGTCGCTCCCGCACGCGACATGGGCCTTGCCTGGAGCCTTTTCGGAGGTGATCTTCATGAGCATCGCGGACGTTCACGAGACCGGCGGGACAGCACGGGTGGTCGTGCGTGATTTTCAGCCGGAGCGCGGCGTGGCGGTCCTCGAATTCAATCGCAAGCGGGTGCGGTACATTCGCGAGAAGAGCGCAGAACAGGTGATTGCGATGGCTGACTACCTGCGGGCGCGCCGCGGCTTTTCGAGCGATCAGGAGATGGCGCAGTTGCTCGGCGTCCACCGGTCGCGGCTGATCGCCTGGAAACAGGGCGCCGACGTGCCGAATCCGCAGAACCGCCAACTGCTGTCGCACCTCGCGGTCGTCGTCCAGGAGCTCGCGGAGTTCCTGGATCCTGACGTGATCCCCGATTGGCTGATGAGCGAGCAGCACACCTTAGCCGGGCGTACTCCCATCCAGGCGCTACGCGAGGGCTCGCTGGCCGAGGTGCTTCAGGCCGTCAATGCAACGGAACACGGCGCCTTTGTCTGATGGGCGCTCCCCTCGCGGGGTTCAAGGGCCCGTTCTGGAGGGTGTTCCCGTGGAACGCCTCCGCCGCGCCGGGTGAGCCCTTCACTCCGCAGTACGTGCTGCCCGCCGGAGCCCAGACCGGCGGGCGTTTCGATCTGTCCACCGTTCCCACCCTCTACATTGCTCTCGAAGATCCCGCTCATGCCCTCGCGGAGGTACTGCAGCCGCTCCGGGGCAAGCGCGAGATCCGGCCCGGGCACCTGAAGCGCCGGGTGCGCCGCTCCGGCGGCCTGGAGCACCCGCTCGCGGTGGTCCCAACGTGGATTCCCGAATTGATCTTCGACGCGATGCCCGACCTGGGCGACCCGGAAACGCTGATACGGTTCGGCATCCGCCCCGACGACCTGAGTTCGCGGGACAGGCCCATCACCCAGCGCATCTCGCGAACGCTGCACGACGACTTCGGCGTGCCTGGCTTCCGATGGTGGTCGGCATTTGGTGGGCACTGGCACGTCGCTGTGCTCTACATGAACCGCGTGGACCGGTTCGCGATCCGGTACGGCACGCCGGACCCGCTGCACCTCGGCCATCCCGTCGTGCGCGCCGCCGCCGAGGAATTGAAGATGCGCGTCGCGAAGGGATGATCGCACCATGGACCGATCTGCGGCATCCCTGGACGTGAAGCCTCCCGGCCGTTTGGGAGGCTTTCCGCTTTTGTTGCGGCGGATGCATCCGCTCCCGCATCCGGTGGCGGACTCATCGACTCCACTCCAAGGTCCCATCGATCGCGGAGGTTCGCCCGGCCCCGGCGCCCGTGGTATACTCCCTGACGGAGCAGGCCGGCGATCCACGGCCTGAGCATCCCCCGGATCTCATCTCTCCAAGCGAATGCCCGATCCTGCCGGCGGCGCGCCCGAACCCGAGAACGTCTACCACAAGGGGTACTTCCCCCGGGTCCGCGAAAAGCTGGCGCGGACGGCGAACGGCGTGCGGCTGCTGGTCACGAATCCCACCCGGGTGCCGTCCGCGGCGGCGGGTTGGCTGGGCGAGCAGTTGGAGCGGGACGCGCTGTTCTTTCAGGCGGGGCTGTTCGGCGGATGGGCGGTCATCAAGGCCGGCTTCCGCGCCGGCGGACGCGGGCTGCGGCATCCCGTGCACCGGCGGTGGATCCTGGGCCTGATCGCCCTGGTCGCCTTCCTTCCCGGCTTCACCTGGCAGCGCTGCGGCTTCCGCGGCTGCCCCGACGTAGGCAAGCTGGCCGCGCTGCAGCCCGACGGCGCCGCGCGGGTGTACGACGCGCGCGGCCAGCTGCTGGCCGAGCTAGCCCCCACGCGCTGGGCGGTGGTGGCGCTGGACGACCTTCCGCCCTACGTGGCCCAGGCGTTCGTCGCCGTGGAGGACCAGAACTTCTACGAGCACCGCGGCGTGCACTGGCCGCGGTTCATCGCGCAGTCCGTCAAGAACCTGATCCCCGGCGGGCGAAGCCAGGGCGCCAGCACCATCAGCATGCAGGTGGCGCGGAACGTGTTTCCCGACCGCCTTCCCGCCGCCGACCGCAGCGTAAAGCGCAAGGTCCTGGAAATCCGCGTCGCGCGCGAGATCGAGCAGCGCTACAGCAAGGCGCAGATCCTCCAGACGTACCTCAACAACATCTACTTCGGCGAGGGCGTGTACGGCATCGAGTCCGCCGCCCGCATCTACTTCGGCAAGCACGCGTCGCAGCTCAAGATGTCGGAGGCGGCGCTGCTGGCGGGGCTGCCCAAGGCGCCCACGCACTACAGCCCGCGGCGCAACATGGCGCGCTCCGTCCAGCGCCGGAACCTGGTGCTGTCGCTGATGGCCGCGCAGGGCCGCATTACCGCCGGCCAGGCGCGCGCCTCCAAGGACGCCGAGGTGCGGCTGGCGCGGCTGCGCCCCGAGGCCCGGCCCCGCACGCGCTTTCCTTACTTCGTGGAGCACGCGCGGCGGATGCTGGAGGCCGAGCTGGGCCCGGCGCTGTACGCGGGCGGCCTGCGCATTCACACCACGCTGGATCCCCGCATCCAGCGCGCGGCGGAGCAGAACGTGGAGGCGCAGGTGCGGGCGATCGAGAACGGGCGCTTCGGGCGGTTCACCGGCCCGCGCCGGGCGGCGTACCGCGATTCTACCGAGACGCCGTACCTGCAGGGCGCCGCGATGGTGATGAGCGCCCGGACGGGCGACGTGCTGGCCCTGGTGGGCGGGCGCTCGTACGACGAGTCGGCGTTCGACCGGATGACGCAGGGGCTGCGGCAGCCGGGATCGGCGTTCAAGCCGTTCGTCTACGCCGCCGCCGTCGCCGAGGGCGTCACCCCGACGGACCGGGTGGTGGACGATACCGTGCGCCGCGAACTGCCGGGGGGCGAGGTGTGGACGCCGCGCAACTTCGACGGCCGCTACCGGGGCATGGTGACCGTCCGCACCTCGCTGCGTCAATCCATCAACACCATCGCCGTCAAGCTGGCGGAGCAGGCGGGGCTGGACGACGTGGAGCAGGTGGCCCGGCGCGCGGGCATCACCCGCGACATCCCGCCGCTTCCCTCCGTCGCCATCGGCGCCACGGCGGTCCGGCCGATGGAGCTCGTGCGCGCCTACACGCCCTTCGCCACGCTGGGAGATCGCGTGGAGCCGCGTTTCGTCACCCGCGTGGAAGACCGCGACGGCAAGGTGGTCTGGCGGGCGCGGGTCAAGCGGCGGCGGGTGATGGACCGCGGCGTAGCCTTCGTGGTCACCACCATGCTGCGCGGCGCCATCGACCGGGGAACGGGGAGCGCCGCCCGCGCCGCGCTGGGCGCCGGCATCCCCGCCGCGGGAAAGACGGGGACCACGAACGACGCGACGGACGCCTGGTTCGTGGGCTACACCCCCGACCTCGTCGCCGCCGTGTGGTTCGGGTTCGACCGGCCGCGCACCATCATCCGCCAGGGATCGGGCGGCACGCTGGCCGCGCCGGTGTGGGGGCGCATCGTGCGCGTGGCGCAGCGCGGAACGCCGGAGCCGTGGAAGGCTCCGGGGGGCGTGGTGCGGCGCACCGTGGCCGTGTCGGGCGACCGGGTGATCGCCCCCGGGTGCCGGGCGCGGGGCGCCACGTACGAGGAGTTCTTCCTGCGCAGGCACGTGCCCGCCGGCATCTGCCCGCGCGGGCGGCGGCGCGAGGACGCGGGATGGTGGGAGCGCGTGGGCGAGTCCGTGCGCACCTCCGCGGGCGAGTGGGCGCGCGAGGCGTGGGACGACGTCCGTGCCCGCGCCCGCCGCGCCGTCGGCGCCGAGGACGAGGTGGATCGAGACGCGGGCACGCGGCCGCCCACCCGGGAGGACACACCCCGCCCCGAATCGGCGGAGGCGCCCGCCGCGCCCGTTCCCGAAACGCTTCCCGTGCCGGAGGACGAGCCGCGCGACACGATCCGCATCGAGGACATCGCCCCGTCCGCGCCCAGGGACACGCTGTTCATCCCGGACCCCGCGGCGGAGGAGCCGCCTGCGCCTCCAGCCGCCGTTCCGCCCGGGGATTCCACCGGCGGGGCAGCGCCTTCCCCGCGGCGGGACGTGGCACGGTGAATGCTTCCGCTTCCTTCGCTTGCGGTGCCCGTCCGTCCAGGGGCGTCGCGGCGGGGGCGCGGCCACCGCGTTGCCCCTCCGTCCCACGCGCGTAGATTCAGGCGCGGGCGAGAAAGTTCCGAAAAAGCTGGTCAGGGCCGCGGCGCACGCTTCCAGGCACGCGGCGCGCCGGCGCGTGTGCACCGTCCATCCGACACTTGATGTCCGTTTTCCCGCCGTTCGCGCTTTTGCGCCGTCCGCACGCCTGGTTGCGGACGGCCGCCGTCCTGTGCGCGCTGCTCGGGGCCGCCGCGTGCGCCGCCAACCGGGCGGCGACGGGGCCGCTGCCGCAGTTCGCGCAGTACGAGGGCGAGGACGTGCGTTCGGTGACGTTCGAGGGCGAGCTGGTGGTGCCCGAGGATTCGCTGCGCAGCGTGATCACCACACGCGTGTCGCGGTGCAGCGCGCTGGGCATCCTTCCCTTCTGCATCGGCAGCTTCGGCAAGGACGACTACCACCTGGACCTGGCCGTCCTGAGCCGCGACGTGGCGCGCATCCAGCTGGTGCACCGAGACTTCGGCTACTACGGCACCCGCGTGGTGCCCGTGGTCGACGAGGCGCCGGAAGACGGGGTGAACGTCACCTTTCGCGTGGAGGCGGGCGACCTGGTGACCCTCACCGGGCTGGCCGTCACCGGCATCGACCACGTCGACGGCGCCAATGCGCTGGGCACCCGCCTTCCGCTGAAGGAGGGCGAGCCCTTCCGCCGCAACGACTTCCTGGCCTCGGTCGACACCGTCCGCAACTGGCTGCTGAACCGCGGCTACGCGTACGCCCAGGTGCTGCGCAACTACGAGATCGACACCATCGCCGACGTGGCCCGGGTGGAGCTGGCCGCCGCGCCGGGGCCGGTGGTGACGGTGGACAGCATCCACATCGTCGGGCTGTACCGGCTGGACCCCGGCACCGTGCGGCAGCAGCTTGCCATCCGCCGGGGCGCGCGCCTGCGCGGGACGGACCTGGCGCGCAGCCAGCGGAGCCTGTTCGACCTGGAGCTGGTGAGCTTCGCCGCGGTGGAGGTGGCCCCCGAGCGGCTGCAGGTGACGCCCGACAGCCTGGAGCTGGACGCCGACAGCATCGGCAGCACCGTGCTGGTGCGCGTGATCGAGGCGCCGCGCTACGCCGCCGACATCGCCCTGGGCTACGGCACCCTGGACTGCCTGCGGGCGCAGGGGCGCAACCTGGACCGCAACTTCCTGGGCGGCGCGCGGCGGCTGGAGGTGAACGGGCTGATCGCCAAGGTGGGCGTGGCCGACCCGGTGAACGGCCTGGAGCGCTCGCTGTGCCCGGCCTTCAACCCCGACAAGCGCACCACCGACACCGACTCGCTGATCGCCGACGCGCTGAACTACCGGCTGGCCGCCAACTTCGTTCAGCCCCGGCTGCTGGCCACGCAGACCAGCCTGGTGGCGGGGCTGTTCGCCGAGCAGGTGTCGGAGCTGGACCTGTACGTCCGCAGCGCCAAGGGCGCGGAAGTGGGCGTGGTGCGGCAGGTTCTTCCGCAGACCCTGGCCTCGCTGACGCTGGACGTGCAGCGCGGGCGCACCCAGGCCAGCGACTACTTCTTCTGCATCGCCTTCGAGGTCTGCGAGCGCGAAGACATCCAGGCGGTGCAGCGAAGCCGCTGGAGCAACTCGGTGCAGCTGGGGCTGACGCAGAACCGCGTGCGGCTGGACCCGTTCGCCTCGGGCGGGCACCAGTTCCGCACCACGGTGGACTTCGCCTCGCCCCTGCTGGGCTCCGAGGACGAGTACCTGCGGCTGATGGCCGACGGCATCATCCACCGCGAGCTTCGCGAAGACGTGGTGCTTTCGCTGCGCCTGATGGGCGGCACCTTCTTCACCGGCCTGCTGAACGACGAAACGGGGTACATCCCCCCCGAGCAGCGGTTCTACGGCGGCGGCCCCACGGGGGTGCGCGGCTTCCGCTTCAACGAGCTGGGGCCCACGGTCTACGTGGCGCGCCCCCAGCGCCGGGGCGACCAGGGCTTCGTGGTCGACACCGTCCGCTCGTCCACCGGGGGCACGCGCACCGTGCTGGCCACCACCGAGGTCAGCTTTCCCATCCCCATCTTCACCGGCTTCAACGTGCGCGGCGCCGCCTTCCTCGACGCCGGGCAGGTGTGGGACACGCGCGACACGCTGATTTCGCGGCCGGGCATCCGCATCACCCCCGGCGTGGGCGGGCGCTTCGCCACGCCGGTGGGGCCGTTCCGCCTGGACGTGGCGTACAACCCGTACCAGCCGGAGCCCGGCCCGCTCTACGGCATCACCGAAAGCGGCGACCTGATCGAGATGCCGCTGCTGCGCGAGTTCCGGCTGCCGCGGGAGGGCAGCTGGCTGAACCGGCTGGTGCTGCAGGTGTCGCTGGGGAACGCCCTGTGACCACCCCCCACCGCCCCCACCGCCGCCGCCGCCGGCTGGGCCGCGTCGCCCTGCTGCTGCTGGGCACCCTGGCCGGCTTCGCCGTGACCGCCGCCACCCTGTGGTGGTACATCGGCCGGCAGCGGACGCGGGTGGTCGAGGAGCAGGTGCGCGTGCGCCTGGGCCTTCCCGAAGAGGCGTTCGAGCTGGAAGAGGTGGAGGACGACGGCTCGCTCCGCATCCTCCTGCGCCAGGTGGTGTTCCTGGACCAGGCGGGCGACACCGTCATCACCGCGCCCGTGGCCCGGGGGCGGCTGATCGCCGGCACCATGCAGGCCCAGGACGGGCCCATCGTGGTGGACCAGGTGGCCATCGACCGGCCGTACATGCGCCTGCTGCAGCGCGCGAACGGGGAGTGGAACTACACCGACATCATGAAGGTGGAGGTGGGCGGCAAGGAGGTGGCCGTTCCCGGACAGGACCAGGAGAAGGCCCGCGTCCTCCACTTCCGCGGCCTGCGCATCACCGACGGCCGCGCCCGCATCGCGCGGCCCTACGTGGCCCCGGCCACCGCCCCCAGCGCGCGCTTCGCCTCGCTCAAGCAGCCGGAGCGCACGAGCATCGGCGGGCGGCCGTACACCATCCACTGGCTGACGGACCTCGACGCCACGCTCCCGCTGGTGCGCGTGGGCGGGGGCGGCGGCTGGCGGACGGAGATCTCGTCGTTCACCGCCAACGTGCGCAATCCCGACACCCGCATCGTGCAGTTCGCGGGATGGCTGGAATCCGACCCCGACGGGCTGCTGCGCTTCGACATCGACGCCCTGCGCACCCCGCGCTCGTCGTTCGACGGCGAGGGGCGGGTGCGGTTCGCCGAGGGAGGACCCACCTTCGACCTGAACGTCCGCGCCCACCCCCTGGCCTTCGCCGACCTGCAGGGGATGGGCTTTCCCGTCCCCGCCAGCGGCATCGCCGAGTTCGCCCTGGTGGCTCGCTCGCAGGAGCGCGGCCGCACGCTGTGGCGCGTGTCCGACGCGCGCGTGGCCGTGCTGGGCTCGCGCGCGTCCGGCGCGCTCACCGTGCTCACGGGGCCGGACGCGGAGCCGGTGTTCACCGACACCCGCATCTCGCTCAACCCGCTGCGGCTGGCGGACCTGGAAGCGCTGGGCTACGCCGAGGAGCTGCCCCTGCTGGGCGTGGTGCAGGGCGAGATCAACAGCCCCGACGCCATCGGCGCGGGAACGGGGGGGCCGCTCCGGATCAACCTGGCGGCCAACGTGACGCCCCGGAACGCGCCGGACGCCGTGCCGTCGGTGATCACCGCCAACGGGCTGGTGACCTACGTCCCCGGCGAAGACCCCATCCGCTTCCGGGGGCTGCGGGTGGACGCGGCGCCGCTGCGCGTGGAGCACCTGGCGGCGTTCTCCGACAAGCCGAACGCGCTGCTGCGCGGGGTGATCACGGGCGGCGCCACGGTGTCGGGCTCCATGCAGAACCTGACGATCGAGGGCGGCACGCTGGCCTACGCCGTGGGCGACGCGCCGGAGACGGTGCTGGGCGGGCTTTCCGGCCGGGTGCGGATGGGCGAGGTGATGAGCTACGAGCTGCGCGCCCGGGCCCAGCCGCTGGCCTTGGCCACGCTGACGGAATTGTTCCCCGCCCTTCCCTTCCGCCGCGCCACGCTGGCCGGCCCCATCGCCGTTTCCGGCAGCGGCGACGACGTTCGCTTCGACGTGAACCTGCAGGGCGACGCGGGCGGCATCGAGATGGCCGGCTCGCTGACGCTGGGGCAGCCGATGCGGTTCGACGTGGAGGGCCGGCTGGAGGCGTTCCGCGCGGGCGCCGTGCTGGCCTCGGCCACGCCCCTGGAGGGGCCGCTCTCCGGCACCTTCTCGGCGCGGGGGACCACGGAGGACCTGCGCTTCGCGGTGGACATGCGGCAGGCGGCGGGGAGCTTCACCCTGGCCGGCACCATGCGCCGGCCGGGGGGCACCGGCTCGCCCCAGTTCGACGTGGCCGGGCGGGTGGACAACTTCCGCATCGGCGTGCTGATGGGACGCCCCGGGCTGCTTCCGGGCCCCGTCTCCGGCCCCATCGCGGTCTCCGGAGGCGGGCGGGCGCCCTACCGGTTCGACGTGGACCTGACGGGCGCGCAGGGGCAGCTGACCGTGCGAGGCACCTACGCCCCGGGCGACGTGCCCGTCTACGCGGTCACCGGCCGGGTGCGGAACCTGGACGTCAGCGGGCTCCCCGGGATGGCCATGCTCCCCGCGACGCGGCTGACGGGAACGCTGGACGTGGACGGGCGGGGACTCACCCCCGAGACCTTCGCCGGGCGCATCGCCTTCGACGCCGAGCCGGGCTCCACCGTGGGCGGCCTGCCGCTGGAGCGCGGCGTGGCCCGCATCGCCGCCGCCGACGGCGTCCTGACGGTGCAGACGCTCTCCCTCGCCGTGCGCGGCGCGCGGGTGGACGCGTCGGGGCAGCTGGGATTGACCTCGCCCACGCGCGAGGTCCTGCGGTTCACCGTGGACGCGCCGAACCTGGGCGTGCTCGCCGCCATCCTGCCGCCGCCGGGGCGCTTCGAGCCCGCCATCGCCGGGTCGCTGCAGGCCACGGGCTTCGTGGCCGGCACCCTGAAGTATCCCGAGGTGGCCGCCAACGCGCGCGGCAGCGGCCTGAGGTGGAATACGTACACCGCCAGCCAGCTGGCGGCCGAGGTGCGGCTGGCCCGCGGCGCCACCGTGTGGACGGGGAACGTGGCGCTGAACGCGCAGGGGCTGGGAGTGGGGGCCAGCACCTACCAGTCCATCGAGCTGCAGGCCAACCTGTCGCCCGACGCGGCCTCGTTCGGGGTGGACCTGCGCCGCGACGCGCAGACGGACCTTCACGCCTCGGGGACGCTGGAGCTGGACGGGCTGTCGGTCACCGGCGTGGTGCTGCGCGACATGAACCTGCGCCTGCGCGACGTGCAGTGGTCGCTTGCGGTCCCTCAGGCGCGGCTGGCGCTGGTGAACGGCGGCTACCTGGTGGAGAACCTGCGGCTGGAGCGCACCGGCGCCGCGACCGGGTTCATCGAGGCCAACGGGGTGCTTCCCACCTCGGGGCAGGCCAACCTGGTGGTGCGTGGCGCCGGCATCGACATGGCCGAGCTGCGGCAGATCGTCCCCACCCTTCCCGAGGTGGCCGGCACCCTGGCGCTGAACGCCTCCATCGTGGGCCCGGTGGAGAACCCGCGCCTGCTGCTGGACGCCATGGTCGAGGGGCTCACCTACGGCGGGCTGCGGACCGACACGCTGGCCGTCACCGGCGAGTACGCGGGGCGGTCCATGCGGCTGGACGCCACCGTCCGCCTCGCCGGGCGCACCATCCTGGACGCCGACGCCACGGTGCCCATGACGCTCACGCTGGGCGGGCTGGTCCCCGGCTTCGAGCTGCTTCGCGACGACCCCTTGGCGGCCACGATCACCGCCGACTCGCTGCCCATGCAGCTGGTGGCGGCCGCGGTGCCCACCATGCTGAAGGAGGGCCAGGGGCAGGCGAACGCGCGCGTCACGGTGGGCGGCACGCTGAACGACGTGGAGCTGAGCGGCCAGGCCACGCTGGCCAACGCCGCGGTGACCATCGTGCCGCTGGGGGTGCGCTGGGAGCGGATGGGCGCGGCCATCCGCATGGCCGGCGAAACCATCACGGTCGACAGCGCCGTCGCGCACACGGGAAGCGCGGGCATCGGGCGGATCTCCGGCGTCATCCGGCTGGACGACCCCACCTCGCCCTTCGTGGACCTGGCGGTGGTCACCAACAACTTCCAGGTGATCGACAACGAGGACGTGGCCCAGCTGCAGGCCAACGCCAGCCTGCGCATCGCGGGCCGCTATCCCGGGGCCGAGCTGACGGGGCGGGTGGAGATCGAGGACGGCACCATCTACATCCCCGAGTTCGGCGAGCAGGCCGAGGCCGACATCGTCGACGTGGACGTCGGGGAGCTGGGGGCCGACACCGTGGCGTCGATGGTGGCCAGCGCGGCGGGGATGATGGGCGCCCTGGTGCCGAACAACGTGGAGGTGGTGATCGGCGAGTCGGTGTGGCTGCAGAACCCGCAGACGCGCATCCAGATCACCGGCGACCTGCAGGTGTACGCGGCCGCCGACCTGCCGCGCATCTACGGCGACCTGCAGACGCGGCGGGGCACGTACACGCTGCAGATCGGGCCCATCGAGCGCGAGTTCGAGATCGTGGAGGGAACGGTGCAGTTTTCCGGCACCCCCGAGCTGAACCCGCGGCTGGACATCACCGCCAGCCACGAGGTGCGCGGGGGCGAGCCCGGCAGTGCCGACATCGCCGTGCTGGTGCACCTGGGCGGCACGCTGCAGTCGCCCACCATCGACCTGACCAGCAACACGCGCCCGCCGCTCCCGGAGTCGGAGCTGCTGACGCTGCTGCTCTTCGGACGCCGCAGCGCCGACCTGGCCGCCATCCCGCAGCAGTTCACCCAGGGGATCATCCTGGAGCAGGTGCTGGGCGGCCTGCTGACGTCGGAGATCGAACAGGTGTTCACCGAGCTCGGGATCTTCGACTACTTCCGCCTGCGGTCGCGGCCCACCGGCGTGGGCTTCGGGGCGAGTTTCGGCAACATCGGCAGCGACATCTTCGCGTATGCGTCGGTAGAGGCGGGCAAGGAGCTCTTCGAGGACTTCTTTGCGGTGTTCGAGCTGGTGGACCTGCTGAACGCGCCCAAGCTGGGGATTTCGGGGGAGTACCAGGCCACGCGCAGTTGGACGATCCGCGGCGCGTGGGAGCCGGTGCGGCGCGATCCGCTGCTGCTGAACCTGGACCGCCGCAGCCGCCAGATCACGCTGGAGGGGCGCCGCCGGTGGGAGTACGGCCGGCCGCCGGACACCGCCGCCGACTCGGCCGAGGTGGACACCCCGCCGCCGGACGTGCCGCGCCCGGGCGAGCTCTCCACTCCCACGGGCGAGCCGCCCCCGCGGCCTCCGGGCACGGGCCCTCCGTAGGCGGAGGATGGATGATCAGCAGGGCGCCCCGGCAGAGATGCCGCGGCGCCCTGTTTTGCCGCGGGGAGTAGGCCAGTCCGAGGTTCCAGGGGCGGGTGAACCCGCGGCTGGAACAGCGGAAAGCCCCGACTCGGGCCGCTGTCGCGTCCCGCTCGGGGCTTCACCTGCACGCGCACCTCACCCGCCGTCACCCCACGATGTCATCCCGATGGAGCGGCCCCGGCGAACCCTCCCGCGCACCGCAGCCCGCAGCGACTGAGGGATCCGCCACACACCCGCCACCGTTGCACCGGCCCGTCCCGTACGCGGGGCCCTCCACGCGAAGCCGGGACGCGCCACACTGACCTCCCCCACAACGAGGCCAGCCAGTCCGCGCAGGCGGACTTCGGGTCGTTGTTGCAGCGACTTCAGTCGCCGGTGCAGGGGTCGGCACCAAGGCGGTGGCAGTCGCGAGGGCAGGCGCGGGCAGCCGACGGCCGAACGAGGGGGAGCCAGGGTGCCGATGGGTCCGCAGTTGCGGGGCGCCTCGCGAAGTGTGTGGCAGATCCCTCAGTCGCTGCATCGTCCGGGGCACGGACCGGTGCCGCTTGGGCGCTCCATCGGGATGACATCGTGCGGCTTCGGGAATGCCGGCGTGGCCGCTCCTCGGGATGACAGGTGCGCTTCGGCCGGTGCGGGGCGCGATCACCCCGTCGTTCGAGCCCTGCGCGTGCCGGCCGTCACATAGAAGATCACCACCGCGACGAGGATCACCCCGCCCACGACCATCCACTCGTCACGCTTGATAGAAGTCAGCAGCCACGCGATGACCGCCAGCGCCAGGAAGGGCACCACCCCCGCGGCGGGCACCCGGAAGGGGATGCCGCCCGCCTGCACGTTGCGGCGCCTGAGCTCCCATGCCGCCAGCGCACAGGCCGCGTACAGCAGCAGGGTCGAGAGGTTGGCGAGAATGGCCAGCTGCTCGAACCTGCCCGAGATGGCCAGCGCCAGCACGATTACGCTCTGCACCAGAATGGCCACGTGGGGCGTGTGGAAGCGCGGGTGCACCGCCGCCAGCTGGCGGGGAAGGAACCCGTCGCGGCCCAACGCGAAGAGGGCGCGCGGCACGGCCAGCGTCATCCCGCTCACGTAGCCGAACATCGACACCACGGCGCCCACCAGGATCAGCGTGCGCCCCCAGGGCCCCAGCGCCACCGCCGCCGCGTCGGCCAGCGGGGTGCCCGACGTCGCCAGCGCGGCGCCCAGCACCCCCTGCGCCACCAGGTGAAGACCGATGTACATGGCGGTGATGGTGACCATCGCCAGCCCGATGGCGCGCGGAATGGTGCGCGCCACGTTCTTCACCTCGCCGCTGGGCACCAGCGCACTCTCGATGCCGGCAAAGGCGAAGATCAGCACGATGGAGCTGCGGGCCAGGTCGCCGGCCGCGGGCGCGCCCTCCCACGCCAGGTTGGGCGCGCGAATGGCGAAGGCGCCGACGACGAGCAGCAGCACCAGGGGCAGGAGCTTGGCGACCGTCGCGACCGAGTTGAGCGTGGTGCCCTGCTTGACGCCGCGGACGTTCACCGCCGCCAGCGCGGCAAAGATCACCAGCAGCACGACCACCCGCGCCGCGCCGCCCGCCAGCGCGGGGATCAGCGCGCCCAGCGAATCGGCGAAGATGGTGGAAACCGCCGCCAGGGCGAAGGTGCCGACCACCCAGAGCAGCACCCCCGCCAGAAAGCCCGGCAGGGGACCGAACGCCACCTCGACGTAGGCGTACGGCCCGCCCGTGAGCGCCACCCGGCTCCCCGCCTGGGCGAAGCACAGCACGATCAGCCCCATCGCCACGGCGCACACCACGTACGCCAGGGGCGCGGCGCCGCCCAGCTGCGACGCCGCGCTGGCGGGCAGGCGAAAGATGCCGCCGCCGATGGTGACGTTCACGATGCTGGCCGCCAGGCCCCAGACCCCCAGCGCGCGAACGAGGCTCGAGTCCGAGCGGGTGGTGGTTTCGTCGTGCATGGATGATGGGTCTGGTGAAAGACGCTTCCGTGCGGCGCGGAAGCCGGAACCTTGGCGCGCCCGGGGAGTGGGCGCAAGAGAGAGAAGAAGAAAATGGCACGCGGAGCAGCAGAGAAGCAGGGGAGTTGTCGAGCGCCCTCTGCTGCTCTGCTGCTCTGCGTGAGTCGATTCTCTACGGCACCGCGCCCCTCGGGCCACGATCCCTGCGCCTCATTTCCTGCGAAAATCACCGCTGCCGTGCGGTCCGCGTCGGCAACGGTGCGTCACTTGCGCCAAAGACGCTGTTTACTTGGTTCAGGTGTACCAGGGAATGCTCGGCCCCTCGCAAGCTTTTCCGCCGATCCGTCCGCGGGAGGGCGCCGGGACTCGCGCCTTCCGCGCCAGCGCTCGGAGTTGTTCACTCCGTCCACTGGCACGCGGGCGGGCGGGCCATTAACGTGTATTTTCAGCCGTGCCGTGAGACCTCCCAGCCCCGCCGGAGAGCCTGATGAAGAAACGCAGATCGAAACGCTCCCACCGCAACTCGCGGCCCTGGGTGATCCCGCCGGGGCTGCTGATGATGGACGAGCCGTTCGAGGGCTTCCTGGTCCTGGACGAGGTTCACAGCGAGCTGGGGGTGCTGCTCTGGCAGTGCCTTCGCGACGTGGACCTGTGGGCGGGAACCCCCGCCGAGGTGCGGCGCGACCTGTTCAACCCCAACGCCATCGAGCTGCGGCTGGAGCGCATCGCCGAGGAAACGGACCCCGAGTCGTCGGTGCGCACCATGCTGGACCTGATGGCCCGCGTGCTGGACGCCCCCGGGGCGCCGCGCCCGGCGGAGCTGTCGGAGGCGTGCGAGTCGCTGTCGCGGTGGGCCAGCGACCAGGGATGGCCGCGGACGGCGCTAGCGTTCGCGCAGCGGTCGGCGCTTGCCGCGCCGGAGCTGGCGGGGCCCGCGTACCTGGTGGGGATGGTGGCCCGCCGGGGCGCCGACTACCGCCGCGCCGAAACGTGGTTCCGCCGGGCGCTGGCGCTGGCCCGGCGCAACCGCGACTGGAAGTACTACGGCCTGGCCCACCTGGGGCTGGCCAACCTTCACATGCAGCGCGGCGACGCGCCCTCCGCCCGGGCCCGGCTGCTGCGCGCCCTGCGGGCCGCCCGCCGCTACGGCGTGTGGTCGGTGCGCCCCTTTGCCCTGCACGACCTGTTCTGCATCGCGGCCAACGGCGGCGACCGCGACCAGGCCGAGATGTACGCCCGCGCGGCTTTCCGCAGCTACGGCCGGCGGCACCCGCGCCTCCCCGCCCTGGCGCACGACGTCGCCTGGTTCTGGATGCTGCAGCGGCACTACGGGCGCGCGCTGGAGATGTTCCGGGCGGTGCTGCGGCACGTGCCCCGCCCGCCGGAGCGGATGGTGGTGCTGGCCAACATCGCCCGCAGCGCCGCGGGGCTGGGCGACGCCGAGGGGTACGAGGCGGCGTGGAAGGAGGTGTGGCGCATCGTCGAGAACCGCGCCGACACCGAGCGCGTGGCCGAGGCCATGATCAGCCTGGCGCACGGGGCCTACTCGCTGCGCGAGGGAACGCGCATGGAGATGTCGGCCAGCCTGGCCCTGCGCGTCGCCACGCGCCGGCACGAGGCGCAGGAGCGGCTGGCGGCGGAAGACCTGCTGAACCGCGCCCGCAACCTCAAGGCGCGCCGCCGGCGAGGCGCCGCCCTGCCGCCCATCCCGCCGCCGGTGGAGCCGGAGCCCGGCGCCGAGCCGACCAGCGCCGACCAGCTTCACGACGACCTGGTGGAGGCGCTGCTCGAGGTGCCGCTGCCGTGAGGGCGCACGAACGGGCGGAGCGCTCGCGCCCTCCGCCCGCCGCGCGCGTGGCTCAGGTGCCCGAGCCCAGCGACCCGCCGTAGCCGGTGGTATCGGGCGGCGTCGGCTCCGTTGGCGAAGTCGGGCTGCTCTGCGTCGTCGTCGAGTCGGCCGGGGCGGCCTGCACGTCCAGGCGCGCACGCTCCGGCGCGGTTACGCCGTCCGTGCGGCTGCACGCGGCGACGGCCACCAGCAGGGCCGCGGCAATCAGGAATGCCTTCGGGGTGCGAATCATGGGCTGCATCTCCTTGGGAGAGGTGGTGTGTCAGGGTGGGCGCGCCGCCCGCCCGCCTCCCAAGGTATCGAATCTCGTTTACTTCGTACACTTTACCGTACGGCGGCCGGATGTAAGCCAGGTGATGCGCGATGGCGGCTCGGGTGCGGGAACGTGGGGATGGCGATAGGTGAGCGGGAGTAAAGGGCTTCTCCGTGTGCACATGTCTCACGCGGTGGCCGCTTTGTCCACCCTTTGATTTCGGCTCGTCCACGCGTGTAGGTTTGGGATGAACGCAGCCGGATCACCTCTCACCCGTCCCTCGATGCCCCTGCATCCCAATCGCCCGCTGGTGCTCGGGCACCGCGGCGCCCCCTTCCAGGTGCCGGAGAACACCATGCGCGGCTTTCGCCTGGCGATGGCGCAGGGGGCGGACGGCGTGGAGCTCGACGTTCAGCCGGCGGCGGACGGAGCCCCCGTGGTCATCCACGACCTGTCGCTGGACCGCACCACCGGCCGCACGGGCGTCGTCGCGGCGCTGTCGTGGCCGGCCATCGCCGAGGCGCGCGCGGGCGGCGAGCCGGTGCCGCGGCTGGAGGAGGCGGCGGCCTGGGCGGCGGAGAGCGGGGCGTGGGTGAACGTCGAAATCAAGTCGCCGGGGGCGGAGGCGGCGTCCGTGGCGGCGATGGAGGCCGCGGGCGTGATGGGGCGGACCGTGTTCTCCTCCTTCGTCCCCGAGGTGATCGCGGAGCTTGGGCGGGTGGCGCCGCACGCCCTCCGCTACTTCCTCACGGAGCGCTGGGACGACGTGGTTCGGCGGAGGGTCCAGGATCTCGGCGTGCACGGCGTCTGCCCGCATCACTCCATCGCCACGCCGGCGCTGCTCGGGGAGTTGCGGGAGGCCGGGCTCGGAGTGGTGGTGTGGACGGTGGACGATCCCGAACGGATCCGCGAGCTGGTGCGCGCGGGGGTGGATGCGGTAATTACGAATCGCCCGGAGCTGGGCGTCGCGGTCCTGGCAGAGGAGCACCGGAAGAGCAACTAAAAAGCATCACGCAGAGGGCGCAGAGAAAAGGGAGAGGACGCAGAGGGCCATGCAAGCCCCTCTGCGTCCTCTCTGTTCTCTCTGCGACCTCTGCGTGAAACTGCAGTTACTCAGTTCGTGAGCGCGCGTCGGGCTTCCACGAGCGCAGCCGTCGCGGCATCGAACCGCGAGGCCAGATCGGCCACTTCGCGTTCGGTGAGCGCGCGGTCGCTCGCGCGGACGGCTTCGGACACGGACGGGAACACCACGTTCGAGTATCCGTTGTTCTCGTCCGCGGCGTAGATCAGTGCCCGGAACCAGGGCCGCGTGCGAAGCCCCTCCGGCCGGGTGAGCGCACGCTCCACGCCCATCAGCGCCGCGTTGGTGCGCTGCAGCGTGGCGCGTCCCGGCGCCCGTCCGGCGAGCGCCGCGTCGCGCGCGGCGGCGAACTCCGTGGCGGCCGCGTGCATCCGGTCGATGGACGCGCGCAGGGGGTCCGTCGACATCTCCCATCCCTGCTTGCGGATGGCCGCATCCATCATGGGCAGATAGCCGCGCATGGTGCGCGCGAACTCGGCGTAGTCGTACGGCAGCACGTCGGCGTTGGCCAGGCGCAGCATCATCGCCGCGCCCACCTGCGCGGCGGCCGCATGGCTCTTCCACTCGGGGTCGCCAAAGCGCCGCATCCACTCGTACGAGTCGTACTGGGAGTGGTACACGCCGTATCGGCCGCCGAAGCCCCAGTCCGCGTGCGGAATGCCCAAGTGGTTGTAGAAGCCGGCGAAGTCCGATCCGCCCCCCGGGTCGCCCATCGACGGCTCCATGGAATCCGACACCGCCGAGCGCCGCCGCCACGCCTCGTACACGCTCCCCCGCCCGGCCGGGTCCGGCACCACGCGCGCCACGTCGCGCAGCGTGGCCCGCAGCGAGGGCGAGCCGCCGCCGCCGAAGTCCGGCCCCAGCGCCGACGCGTCCTGGTTCAGGTACGCCACCGCGCCGCGCATCAGCCGCGCGC
This sequence comes from Longimicrobium sp., assembly GCF_036399935.1. Taxonomy (GTDB): domain Bacteria; phylum Gemmatimonadota; class Gemmatimonadetes; order Longimicrobiales; family Longimicrobiaceae; genus Longimicrobium. The sequence goes on along the minus strand of NZ_DASWMD010000083.1, from coordinate 153,458 downwards.
TGTCCTGCTCCACGTACTCGGTGCTGCCGATCAGCCCCCACTCCTCGGCGTCCCAGGTGGCGAACATCAGCGTCCGGCGCGGGCGGTTGCCGCTGGCGGCCTGCTCGATCAGGGCGCGCGCCGCCTCCAGGACGCTCACCGTGCCGCTGACGTTGTCGGCCGCGCCGGGGCCCCAGGCGTCGCGGTGCGCGCCGATCATCACGATCTCGTCGGGGAACTCCGATCCGCGGATGATCCCGAAGGTGTTCCAGATCTCCTTGAACCCCGCCGTTTCCGCGTCCGTCTCCACCCGAAGGCGCGCAATGACGGGGCCGGGGCCCAGGTGATAGCGGAACGGGAGCCCGCCCTGCCACTCCTGCGGCACGTCGGGGCCGCGGACGCCCCGCAGCAGCTCGGCCGCGTCACCGTACGCCATGGGAACCACGGGAATGCGCGGGACGGACATCTCGCCCGCGGGCAGGCGGCGCGCGCCCTCGACGCTGGCCCAGCCCGGCGTGGAGGGGTCGCCGTTGCCGTTCATCACGCTGCCACGCTGCACGGCGTCGGCGGGACGCATGGGGCCTTCGGGATACACGTCGTCCACCACGTAGCCGTCGTCGCGCGGATCGCTGTAGATGATCAGCCCCACGGCCCCGTTCCGCTCGGCTTCGCGCGCCTTGATGCCGCGGTAGCTCCTGCCGTAGCGCGCGATGGCGATCTTGCCGCGCACGCTGACCCCCAGCGAGTCCAGCCGCGCGTAGTCCTCGATCAGCCCGTAGTTCACGTACACCACCTCGGCCGACACGTCGCCGGCCGCGCTGTAGCCGTTCACCGTAGGGTACGGCGGCATTCCCGACGTGCTGTCGCCCGGTACGGCCGGCTCCGCCAGCTCCAGCTCCATGGGATCGGGCGAAACGCGCCAGGCGCGGACGGCGGTGGCGTGCGGCAGCCAGACGCGGTACTCGCGCACCTCCGTCTGCAGCCCCATCGCGCGCATCTGCTGGATCACGTAGTCGCGCGAGCGGGCCTGCGCCGGGGTGCCCGCCACGTGCGGCTCGGCGCTCAGCACGCGCGCGTGGGCATGGGCGCGCTCGGGCGTGGGGGCGCGCACGGCTGCGGCCTCGGCGGCGCGCTCACGCTCGGCGGACGGCGGCGAGTAGCCGGGCATGGGCTGCTGGGCGGCGAGCGCCGCCGGGATCAGCACGGCGGCGAGCGGGGCGATGCGTCGGAACACGGTGCGCCGGGGTGCGGGGAGTCTGCCGAGGGGACGAGCGGAAGGTATTCGCGGCGGAGGGGATCGGAAAGCGGTGCGCCGCGCTCGGGGCGCTCGCCATTACCTGCCGAGACCTGCCGGAGCGCACCTGTCATGCCGACGGAGCGGCCACGCAAAACCTGCACGTGCGTTGTCGATGGCAGCGACCGAGGGATCCGCCACACATTGATCGAAGCGCACCGACAGCCGCGGTGCGCATCCCACCACGGGCGCGTGAACCCGCGGCTGGAAAAGCGGTAAGCCCCGACACGGGCCGCTGGCGCGTCCCGTTCGGGGCTTCAACATCACGCATTGGAGGATAACGCGCGGGCGCGGCAGCGGGCACGACAGCCGAGGCCTCGGCCCTGCTGGGGCGACTGAAGTCGCGGCAAACGACGACCCAAAGTCCGCCTTCGCGGACTGCTAGCGGCGTGGTGTGCGCGCGAGCCGTCCGAAGCGCGAGCGAATTCTCCCCTCTCCCGCTTGCGGGAGAGGGGCCGGGGGAGAGGGCAGCCGCGGCATGCGCCGGCCCAGTTCGAAGCGCCCCGACGTTGCGGCCTCTGCTCCGGTACCCGCTGCCGCGCCTGGGCCCCAGGATGACAACGCATGGCGCTGCAATGGGTTACGGCGACGCGCCGGGCTGGCTCCCTTCCCCCGCGCAGTTTGCGGGGGAAGGGCTGGGGATGGGGGGCGCCGCGGCGTGCACCGATGCCCGCTTCCCCGCCTCCCCTTTCCGTCTACCCGAGCCGCCGGAGCAGGTCTTCGATGTGCCCGTACCACTCGGCGGGCTCGCCTTCTCCCCACAGCACCTTCAGCCCGGACGAGGAGCGGATGCGCTGCACGGCGGCGCGGGAGCGCTCGGTGAGCGCGGGATCCGGCCGTGGGCAGGCGGACGCCAGCCAGTCGACGATCTCGCCCGGAAGGTCCGCCAGCGGGCGGCCGTCGATCGCGGCGACCACCTCCGCGGCGGCGATGGCCACCGACGCATCCGACTCCCCGGGCTCGCCTTCGCCCGTAACGGCGGCCAACGCGGCGTCGATCGGCGTCAGGTCGCGTGCGTGCTCCAGGTCGGCCAGCCAGTCCACCGCGTCGTCGTTGTCGAAGCTCCCCGCGCCCCACGCTCCCATCCGTGTCTCCCCGTGGTGATTCGTGTGGACCGGGACCGGTCAGGCTCCCGGGTAGTACGCGTCCGGCCGGCGCCGGCGGGTGAGGCGCGAGGTGACGAAGCTCGCGACCACCTGCACGCCGAAGACGGCTGCCAGGGTGATCGCCGGGTCGCTGTCCATCCCCACGTAGTAGACCGCCCCGCCGGTCGCGAGCATGCAGGCCGCGACGCCCACCCCCAGGCGTCCCCGCCGCCCGCTCAGCCGGTGGACCGCCAGCGGCGTGAACAGGATGGCAGCCGCGGCACCCGCGTAGACGAAGCGCGTGTCCTCCGCTTCCACGCCCATGCTCGCCAGGGCCCACGCGCCCACGAACAGCGCCAGCGCCGTGCAGGTGATGATGAACTGCCACAGCCCCCGCGCGAACCGGCGCATCACCCCCGGGCGGGGCGGCGGGTACGCGGCTGGCGGCGAGGCAGCCGGTGCGTACGCGGCGGGTGGCGCGGCGGATGGATACGCGTGCGGCGGCGCCGGCGGCGCGTACATCGCCGGCGCGGGAATGGACGCGTGCCCCTGTACGGGTGGCGGCGTCTGCATCCGGGTCTCGTCGTCGGGCGACGGTTCCACGGAGACGGCGGCTGCGAAGGACGCCCGTGGCGGCCGCACGGCGGGTGGGGTGGTGGCCGGGTGCGCCGGGGCGTCCGATGACAGTGGCGGCGCGCCAGTGGAGAGGGCTTCGGCGAACTCGGTCGCGTCGCGAAAGCGCTGCGCCGGGTTCGGCGCCATGGCCCGCTGCAGCGTCTCCACCAGCGGCCGCGGCAGGTGCGGCGCGCGCTCCGGCAGCATGCGCACGGACTCGGCCGCCTCCATCGCCATCCGACCCGCATCCGTGGCGGTAAACGGGCGCAGGCCGGTGAGCAGGTGGTAGCCCACCGCCCCCAGGCTGAACACGTCCGACGCGGGGGTGATGCGGTCTTCGCCGCGCATCTGCTCCGGCGAGGCGTACGCGGGGGAGAACGGCGCGCGTCCGTACTCGGTCAGCTGCGCCGCCGTCGCGCCCTCGTCTCCCGCCACCTGCGCAATGCCAAAGTCCAGCACGCGAACGTGCAGGTCGTCGGGGTGGTCGCCCGCCAGGAGGAAGAGGTTGCCGGGCTTTACGTCGCGGTGCACCATGCCGGCGCGGTGGCCGGCGGCGAGCCCGCGGGCGGCCTGGCGCAGGATGGAAAGCGACACGTGCGTAGGCGGCGGGCCGCTGCGCGCCAGGCGCATGGCCAGGTCTTCGCCGTGAAGCAGCTCCATCACCAGGAAGTCCAGCCCCAGCTCCTCGTCGGCGCCGAAGTCGTGGATGGCCACCACGTTGGGGTGGTGAAGCGCGGCGGCGGCGCGCGCCTCGCGAAGGAAGCGGGCCTGCAGGCGCGCGTGCTCCGCCGGCTCGTGCGCCACGATCCCGATCACCTTTACGGCCACGGCGCGGCCCAGGCGCTCGTCGAGGGCCCGGTACACGGCTCCCATGCCGCCGCGCCCCACGACCGCCTCGATGCGATAGCGCCCGCACAGCGTGCGGCCGGTCAGCAGCCCCGCGATTCCGTACATCCGCCCGGTGGTGAAGGTGCCCGCCGACGCCCTGCGAATTGCGTGCGTGAGAATGACTTACGAGAGGTGCAGCGGATCGGTTTCGGCGTTGAGCCACAGGGCCGATTGCGGCAGCACGACCAATCTACTCCGATTCGATGCCGTCCGGCACTGTGCTGATGGTCCCGGCCGAAAGCAGCGCGCTGATCATACGTCCGGCTTGTGGCGGGTCCGAACGGGTGATGGACACGTTCGGCGTTCCGTGCCACGCGGCGCATTCCTGGATGGCGTTCGCCACGTCGGCGGTGGCGCGGCCGGTCAGGCGCACGCCCGGTTCCAGGTACAGTGCCCGCACCGCAAAGATCCCCTCCTTCCGGTGCGCCTTGGCGTCCAGCCGCCCGATCAGCCGGCCGCGCCGCAGGATGGGGAGCACGTAGTAGCCGTAGACGCGCCGGGGAGCCGGCGTGTAGCACTCCAATCGGTAGTCGAAGCCGAACAGTTCGCTGGCGCGCGCCCGGTCCCACACCAGCGGATCGAACGGCGAGAGCAGGGTGGTGAGCGTGGGCTTCAGGCGCCCCTCCTCCGCGGCGCGCGCGGCCGGCAGGTGGTCGGGGTGCACGTAGCCGGGCTCCTTCCATCCCTCCACCGCCACCTCGTGAAGCTCTCCAGATCGGGCCAGGCGCGCCGGGAGCAGCTTCGTCGCCGTCTTGCTCGTTCGATAATAATCGGCCACCCACCTGGCCTTCGCGATGCCCATCGCGCGGACCGCCCTGAGCGCGAGCGCGCGATCGACGGCGTCGGCCGGGGGCAGCTGGTCGTCGCTCCACGCCGGCAGCACGCGCTCGCGAAGGTCGTAGATGCGCTGGAACCGGTCGCGCCGGCGGATCATCAGCTCGCCCGCGGTGAAGAGGCTTTCCAGCATCCGCTTCTCGGGCTTCCAGTCCCACCAGGTGCCGCCTTTCTCCAGCCGCTCGAAGTCGCTGGACCGCACCGGCCCGCGCTCCCGCACCAGTGCCAGGAGCCGCGCGGCGCTCTCCGGGTGCCGCTCCATCAGCGCGTGCGACCCTCGCCACCCTGCCCACGAAGGATCGAGCATGCGGTGGCGGAACAGGGGATAGTCTTCGATGGGGAGGAAGCAGGCCTCGTGCGCCCAGTATTCGAAGAGCTTTCCCTCGGCGAGCAGTAAATCCAGCCACTCGGGGCGATAGTCACCCAGGCGCGACCACAATACGAGGTACGGGCTGCGCGCCACGACGCTGATGGTGTCGATCTGCAGCGCGCCCATGCGGCGGATGGCGTCGAGGACGCCGGCCTTGGTGGCGCGGCGCCGCGGACGCCGGTCCAGCCCCTGCGCGGCCAGCATCAGCGCCCGCGCGGCGGATTGGGAGAGGCGGATATCGGTCACGCGCAGTGGCGGGTCACGTTCGGATTTGAGGTGATGTAGAAGACGGTCCCCGCGCTAGCGATTGATGGTGCCGAACAGGCAAAGTTGGGTGCCCAAGAGCGGGTGAATTCCCCGCAACAACAGCGGAGAGCCTCACAATCAACCGGAGGCTGCAAGCCGTCCCTCGCGCCGCGAATGCCCGATGCGCCGGCCCCTATCGGAGCGCGATCGAATTCTCCCCTCTCCCGCTTGCGGGAGAGGGGCCGGGGGAGAGGGCGGCCGCGGCATGCGCCGGCCTCCCTCGGAGCGCACCCCAACCTCGGCAGGAAACGTCGGGGCCGCTCCTCTCCGCCTGACTCACTCGCCCGTCCGCGTGGGTGCCGAGGCATCCAGACCTTCCTCTACCAAGACGCCTGCGTGCGTCCCTGCTTCTTGCACGAGTGCGGGCGGTTCGTTCGGCGGGGGCGTCGGCGCGCGGACCGGCCGGGCCGCCATCCGCTCCGAGAGCGTTTCCAGCAGCGCCCGCGCGGTTTCCTCGCCGAGGTCGATCACGGCCGCGGCGCGCCCACCCGCCGCGGTGTCCAGCACCAGCGTCGAGAGCCCCAGCCGCCGCTGAAAAGGCGACGCGGACAGGTGGAGCGTCTGCAGCTTGGCGTCCGGCACGATCCACGTCACCCGCCGGAGCACGCCGCTGCGCGCCACCGCGTACCCCGCCGCCAGCGCCCATCCCCGGCTGCGGTACTGCAGGCGCGCGGCGATCCACGGCAGCGGCAGCAAGAGGGCGATCCAGGGCGCCAGCGAACCCATGGGCTCCACCTGCAGCCACCGCGCGGCCCAGAACGGCACCCACAGGACCAGCAGGGTCCGCAGGTAGCGCAGAACGATCCTCCGCTGCGCCCGCGGGTGCACGGGCTGAAACCGCACCCCGTCCAGGTCCATCCCGCCGAAGATTCCGCCCACCAGCGGCCCCACCGCGTCGCGCGGGGCGATGGGGACGAACGCCTCCGCCCCGCCCCGCTGCCCGGGCGCGCCGCCCGCCGTCTCGATCATCAGCGAGGCCAGGCCGAAGGCGCGCCGCACGATGGACTCCTCCACGCGTACCGCCTGCACGCGCTTCAGCGGAATGCTGGCTTCGTGCACCGTCAGCAGGCCGTAGCGCTTGCGCAGCTCGTCACCCACCCGCCACAGGGTGAACCCGTGATAGCGGACGACGGCGCCCACGATGGAGATCAGCCAGCCGAACACCAGCATCGCCGCCAGCACGAGGGCGGCGATGACCCCGAATCCGCCGCCCACCTCCAGGATGATGCGGTCTACCGCGTCGTCCAGGAACGGCGACGGCAGGTCGTCGGCGAACTGCAGAAGACCCGCCATGGCGGCCGCGTTCACGCCCGCCTCGTTGGCCGTGGCGCCCGCGGCCAGCACGTCCCGGGTGGAGAGACGGGCCAGGGGCGGCGCCTCCGCCATCTCCTCGTCTATCACAGCGGGGATTCCGTCCGCTTCGGCCGATGGGGCCGGGCGCACACCACGGCGGCGCGCGAGCAGCTCGGCGCGTACGGACTGCGCGTCGGCCAGCGAAAGGACGGAGAGCACGGCCTCGGCCTCCGCGCCCGCACCGGCCGTCTCCACCCGCAGCTCCGCCACGCCGAAGACGCGCTGCACCAGGCTCTGGCGCACCTCCACGTTCTGCACGCGGGCCAGCGGGATCGCCCGGTCCTGCCGGTTCAGCACGCCCGAGCGCAGCAGCAGCTCGTCACCCGTCAGCAGCCAGCGGTAGCGCACGTAGGTGAGCGCCGCGCCGATCAGCGCCGGGACGGCCAGCACGCCCACGAACACCGGGACGAACCCGCCGAACTGCCCGCCGATGCTGAACCCGCCGGCCAGGGCGGGCCAGAGCATGTTGCGGGCGATCTTGAACGAGGCAAACCCGAACGTCAGCGGGTGAAGCCGCCGTGCGTCCGCCCCGGCCAGCGCGGCGGTGTCAGACGCCATCGTCCGTCCCGCTGACGGCCGCGAGGCGCTCCCGCAGCACGTCCGCCTCGGAGGCGGCCAAGCCCGGGATGGAAACCCGGGCGCCCACGCTTCCCGCCGTGTACGCCACGACCGTCGCCAGCCCCAGCATGCGCTCCACCGGCCCCTGGTGCGTGTCGACGTGCTGGATGCGCGAGTGCATCACCACGCTCACGCTTCGCCACAGCCACCCGTGCATGATGCGCAGGTCCACGGCGCTCATGCGGTACCGGAAGTGGCGGTACTGGAAGGGGGGCACGGCGATCACCCACACCACGCCGGCGAGGGCGACCGGCAGGGCCAGCCACGGCGACTGTTCGAAAATGAACGTCGCCACGACCGCGGCGGCGGTGAGGAACGCCCACCACAGCAGCGCGCCGATGCGCCACAGGGCGACCACGCGGGGGTGCAGCAGCTGCGCGGGCGCGTCCGCCACGGGGGCGGGGGCTTCGTCCAGAACGGTCATCGGTCGGGTCCGGGGATCAGGGCGGTCAGGGCGCGGTACGCGGGATAGCTGGCGGCCAGCAGCCCCAGCGCGTACAGGCTGGTGCGCGGATCGCCCGCGGCCATCCCCGCCAGGAAGGCCAGCGAGCCGAGCATCGCCAGCCCGGTGGTCCACGGATGGCGCCAGGCGCGATACGGCCGCGGCATGCCGGGCTCTCGCCGGCGAAGGACGAACACGCTGGCGAAGGCCAGGACGTAGTTGGCCACGAAGAAGAACGACAGTACGGCGATGATGGCGGAAAAGGTTCCCGTGGCGATGAACGCCAGCGAAACGGCGGTGCTGGCGACGAGCGCGCCCGTCGGCGTGCCGCCCTCGTTGACCGTGGATGCGCCCCCGGGCACCAGGCCGTCGGCGCTCATGGCGTACAGCACCCGCGGGGCCATCAGCACCAGTGCGTTGACGGTGCTGAGCAGTGCCACGATCAGCACCACGCGAATGGCCGTGTCGCCCCCCGGGCCCAGCACCGCCCGGGCCGCCGCGCCCGCCGCCAGCGGCTCGCCGGCCAGCGCGCGCAGGGGCACCACGTACAGGTACGCCAGGTTCAGCAGCAGGTAGAGGGCGGTGATGGAAAGCACGCCGCCGATCATGGCGCGCGGGATGTCGCGCCCGGGATCGCGCACCTCGCCGGAAAAGTAGATGACACCCGTCCAGCCATCGTACGTGTAGATCACGGACTGCATGGCCACGATCACCGCCACGAGGAGCGCGCCCCCGGCGGGGACGGCGGCCGGTGCCGCGGCGGCGAGGGGACGGGTGGCGGGGAGCAGGAAGCAGGCGCCCACGATGGCCAGCAGCACCAGCGCCTTGGCCGCGCTCGTCACCGTCTGCGCCGCGCCCGCCATCCTCACGCCCCGCCATTGCAGCGCGGCGAACGCCACCGTCACCCCCATCGCCACGGGCACCGCGCGCCCCTGCAGGGCCGGCAGCAGCGCCCCGGCGTACTCGCCGATGACCACCGCGACGGCCGCGGCGCTGCCGCAGGTGGCCGCCCAGTCGTTCCACCCCACCAGGAAGCCGGCGTAGCGGCCCAGCGCGTGCCGCGCGAAGACGTACATGCCGCCGGAGCGCGGCAGCATGGCGCCCAGCTCCGCCAGCGTCACCGCGCCCAGCAGCGCGTACAGTCCGCCCGCCACCCACACGGCCAGGTACAGCCCCGTGGAGGGCAGTTGCGCGGCGATCTCGCCCGGCGCGCGCAGGATTCCCGCGCCGATGGTGTTCCCGATGGTCACCGCCAGGCCGAACGTCACCCCCAGAACGCGCAGCAGGCCGCGCTTCTGGCCGGCTGGGCTCAGGGCGTTCGTACCGTCGGCGGAAGGTGCGGTGATGGGGGTCACAAGGTTCTGGAGTGATGATGACGCGAGGCCCGATCGCGTCGGCGGGATGGGGAAGTCTCCCGATAGTAGCCGCGCCCGATACCCCAGCGCCAGCCTCATCTTCGCACGCGTTCGCGGCCCCGATTTGCCCGCGGGATGGGGCGAACACGACCCGCCACGGACCGCACGATTTCGGCACGCGCCTTCATCTGCCGGAGCGCGCCTGTCATCCCGACGAAGCGGCCACGGCGAGCTCTACCCAGCGCCCCAGTCGGCAGCGGCCGAGGGATCCGCCACACACCATGCGTAGAGCATCGGAAGGATCAGCATGCCCGGAGTTCATTCGCCCCCGCAGAGCCGGCGGCCTACGGGATCGTAACCGCCACCGCACAATCGTGCAGCTTTGCCCGCCGCGCCCCATCCCCTACTTTCCTCCATCCGCACTGACGCACTAACGCACTCCGCCGATGCAGCCGTTCACCATCCACCCCGAAATCCACCGCGCGCAGACACTGCCCGCCGAGGTGTACTCGTCGCCGGCCTGGTACCAGGTGCAGAAGGAGAGGGTGTTCGCGCGCAGCTGGCAGATGGTGCGAGGGGCGGAGCGGGTAAAGGCGCCCGGGCACCTGCTGCCGTTCACCCTGCTGGAGGGGTGCCTGGACGAACCGCTGGTGCTGGCCGCGGGCGAGGACGGCGAAACACGCTGCCTGAGCAACGTCTGCACGCACCGCGGCACCGTCGTCTGCGAGGGCGAGACGCACGCGCGACACCTGCGCTGCCGCTACCACGGCCGGCGGTTCGCGCTGGATGGCACCATGACGCACATGCCCGAGTTCGACGGCGTCGAGAACTTTCCATCCCCGGCCGACAATCTCCCGAGCCTGCCCCTGCGGCACTGGGGACCGCTGGCGTTCACCGGGATCGAGCCCGCGTGCGGCTTCGACGAGTGGATGGGACCGGTGCGCGAGCGCTGCGGATTTCTGCCGCTGGACGAGTTCCACTTCGACCCGTCCACCTCGCGCGACTACCTGATCCGCGCCAACTGGGCGCTGTACGTAGACAACTACCTGGAGGAATTCCACATCCCGTTCATCCACGCGTCGCTGTCGGAAACGCTGGATTACGCCACCTATCGCACGGAAACCTTCGACTGGTGCAACCTGCAGCTGGGGACCACGAAGAATCGCGACGAGGCGTTCACCCTTCCGCCCGGCCACCCGGACGAGGGCACGCTGGTGGCTGCCTACTACTGGTGGCTCTTCCCCAACCTGATGCTGAACTTCTATCCCTGGGGGCTGTCGGTGAACCTGGTGCAGCCGCTGGGGCACGACCGCACCCGTGTCTCGTTCCTGTCGTACGTGTGGGACGAGAGCAGGCGCGAGTCGGGTGCCGGGGCCGGCCTGCACCGCGTGGAGATGGAGGACGAGGAGGTAGTGGAAGCGGTGCAGAAGGGCGTACGGTCGCGCCTGTACCACCGCGGCCGCTACTCGCCGCGCCGCGAAGTGGGCACGCACCACTTCCATACGCTCCTGGCGCGCGAGACGGGCGACGGCATAGGGGGATGAAGATGCGGCCAGCTCGGTGGAACTGATGAAGAGAGCCTGCCCCCACGGGGACAGGCTCTCTCCACCCTCACGAAGCGGAGTGACGTTCACTACCGCACTCACGCACTCTAACGCACTCACGCACTGCAGTTCACCCCTCCAGCAGCATCGAGATTGGGTCCTCCAGCATGCGCTTGATGGCCACCAGGAACCGCACCGCCTCGCTGCCGTCCACGATCCTGTGGTCGTACGTGAGCGCCACGTACATGATCGGGCGGATCTCGATCTGCCCGTTCACCACCATGGGCCGCTCCACGATGTTGTGCATCCCCAGGATGCCCACCTGTGGCGGGTTCAGGATGGGGGTGGAGAGCATGGAGCCGAACGTCCCGCCGTTGGTGATGGTGAACGTGCCGCCCTGCAGCTCGTCCAGCGTCAGCTTGCCGTCGCGCGCGCGCTGGCCCAGGTCGCCGATGCGCTTCTCGATCTCGGCGAAGCCCAGCTTGTCGGCGTCGCGCACCACGGGGACCACGAGCCCCTCTTCGGCGCCCACCGCAATGCCGATGTCGTAGTGGTGCTTCAGGACGATCTCCTCGCCCTGGATCTCGGCGTTCAGCCGCGGAAACTGCTTCAGCGCGCCGATGGCGGCCTTGGTGAAGAACGACATGAAGCCCAGCTTCACCCCGTGCTTCTTCACGAACTCGTCCTGCCGCGCCTTGCGCAGCTCCATCACCACCTTGAGGTCCACCTCGTTGAAGGTGGTGAGGCTGGCCGTGGTCTGCTGCGCTTCCACCAGCCGCCGCGCGATCGTCTTGCGCCGCCGCGACATGCGCTCGCGCGTCTCCGCACGCGCCCCGGTCTGCGCAGCGGGAGCGGGCGCCGCGGGCTTCGGAGCGGACGCGGGCGCGGGCGCGGACGGAGCCGCGGCAGCCGCCGCCGCGGGCTCCGCCGACTTGGCCCGGCCGCGCTCGATGAACGCCAGCACGTCTTCCTTGGTGACGCGGCCGTTGGGGCCGCTGCCGCGGATTGCGGCCACGTTCAGGCCGTGCTCGGCCACCAGCGAGCGCACCGCGGGGGACGTCTGCGCATCCGCCGATCCGCCCTCCTGGGCCGCGGGGGCAGCCGCAGCCTCGGGCTCAGGCTGCGCGGCCTGCGGCTTCTCCTCGTAGCGCGCGGCCGCCGTCTGGCCCGCTTCGTCGGCCGGGGTGGCGCCGTCGGCGGCAGACAGCGAGCCCAGCAGCTCGTTGACGCTCACGGTGTCGCCCTCGGCCTTCACGATCTTCTCGATGACGCCGGCCGCCTGCGCCGCCACCTCGACGGTGATCTTGTCGGTTTCCAACTCCACCAGGATCTCGTCCTTTTCGACGCGATCCCCTTCCTTCTTGGTCCACCGGCCCACCGTCGCCTCTACGACGGACTCGCCCAGAGGCGGCACCCGGATTTCAACGGCCATGCTGTCGCTCCGCAGCAGATGTTAGCTCCATCAGCCTTCCCCTACTTTCGCTTTCCGATGAACCTCGCGGCCATCCCGCCAGCCGCCGCCGAGTCCGCCATCGCCGCATCCCCGTCTCCAAGCTCCGGCGCGCCGGAAAGGGCGGCGAAGACCAGGCGGTGCTGCTCGGCCACGTGGCGGTGCATGTACCCCTCGGCCGGGCTGGCGCGGTCGGGACGCCCCTCGTAGCGCAGCGGCAGCTCGCCCAGCATGGATTGCAGCCGCGGCGCCATGTAGTTCCACGCGCCCATGTTGCGCGGCTCTTCCTGCACCCAGACGACTTCCTGGAGATGGGGATAGCCCGCCACCACCTCGGCGAGCTCGTGCCCCGGGAAGGGATACAGCTCCTCGACGCGGGCGATGGCCACGCGCTCGATGCCCGCCACCGCCGCGCGCTCCTTGCGCTGGTCGTCGGTGCCGCCGACCAGGTCCACGTACACCTTGCCCGAGCACAGCACCAGGCGGGTGACGGAGTCGGCGCGGTCCGCCGCCGAGGCGTCGGGGATCACGGGCTGAAAGGTGCCCGTCGCCAGCTGGTCGATGGTCGACGACGCCAGCGCGTGGCGCAGCAGGCTCTTGGGGCTCATCACCACCAGCGGCCGCGGCTCGGAATCCAGCAGCGCCGCCTGCCTGCGCAGCAGGTGGAAGTAGTTGGCCGAGGTGGTGCAGTTGGCCACCCGCATGTTGTTCTCGGCGCACAATTGAAGGAAGCGCTCCAGCCGCGCGCTGCTGTGCTCCGGCCCCTGCCCCTCGTAGCCGTGCGGCAGCAGCAGCACCAGCCCCGTCCGCTGCTGCCACTTCTGGTACGAGGCGGCCAGGTACTGGTCGATCATCACCTGCGCGCCGTTCACGAAGTCGCCGAACTGCGCCTCCCACAGCACCAGCGAGTGCGGGCAGCCCACGCTGTAGCCGTACTCGAAGCCCACCACCGCCATCTCCGAGAGCGGCGAGTTGTGGATCTCGAACGAGGCGCGCGCCTGCGGCAGCAGGTGGAACACGTTCATCCGCTCGCCCGTGCGCGCGTCGCGCAGCACCGCGTGGCGATGGCTGAAGGTGCCGCGCTCCACGTCCTGCCCCGTCATGCGCACGGCGACGCCCTCGGCCAGCAGCGACGCGAACGCCAGCGCCTCGGCGTGCCCCCAGTCGATCACCGGCTCGCCGCTCCCCGCCTCGGCGCGCTTCTGCAGCACCTTTTCCAGGCGCGAGTTGCCCTGGAAATCGTCGGGCCGGCCCACCAGCCCCGCGTTCAATTCCAGCAGCCGGTCGCGCGGCACCGCCGTCTCACGCGCGCCCTGCCGCCCGTTGGGCGAGGGGGTGTCGTGCCCGTGCGCCCCGGCATCCCCGCCCAGCGCCTCGAGCGTGGCCGAAAGCTCGTCGAGCACCCGCTTCAGCGAGGCGTCGGCCTCTTCGCGCGTCACCACGCCCTCTTCCACCAGGCGGGCGGCGAACGCTTCGCGGGCGGTGGGATGGTCCTTTATCACCCCGTACATCACGGGCTGGGTGAACAGCGGCTCGTCGCCCTCGTTGTGCCCCCAGCGGCGGTAGCCCACCAGGTCGATGACGATGTCCTTGCCCCAGCGGGCGCGGTAAGCGAGGGCGAAGCGGGCGACGCCCAGGCAGGCCTCGGCGTCGTCGGCGTTCACGTGCACGACGGGAATCTCGAACCCCTTGGCCAGGTCGCTGGCGTAGCGGGTGCTGCGGCCCTGCTGGGGGTCGGTGGTGAAGCCCACCTGGTTGTTGGCGATCAGGTGGATGGTGCCGCCCACCGTGTAGCCGGGCAGCGACTGCATGTTCAGCGTCTCGGGCACCACCCCCTGGCCGGGGAACGCGGCGTCGCCGTGAATGAGCACGGCCACCGCGCGGCCATGGTCGATGGCGGGCACGCCCGGGGCCGAGGTGTCGTCCTGGGCCGCGCGCGCCATCCCCACCACGATGGGGTCCACGAACTCCAGGTGGCTGGGATTGGGCGACAGGGACACGCGAACGGTGCGGCCGTCCACCTGGCGCTCGTCCGTCCACCCCATGTGGTACTTCACGTCGCCCGACGGCTCGTCGCTGTTCTGGTAGGCGTCCAGCGCGGGCGCGGCCTGCGCGCTCGCGAAGCCCGACAGCATCATGGCGTACGGCTTGTTCAGCACGTGCGTAAGCACGTTCAGGCGGCCGCGGTGCGCCATGCCGATCATCACGTCACCGGCACCTGCCCGCGCCGCCTCGGCAACCATCTCGTCCAGCATGGGAACCATCAGGTCGGTTCCCTCGATGGAAAAGCGCTTCTGCCCGAAGAAGGCGCGATGAAGGAACTTCTCGAATCCTTCCACCTGCGACAGCCGGTCCAGCAGCGCGCGCTTGCGCTCGGCGGGCAGCGGCTGGGTGTAGCGGCGCGACTCGATGGCCTCGCGGATCCAGGTGCGCTCGTCGGGGTTGGGAAGGTGAAGGAACTCCCACCCGATGGTGCCGGCGTAGGTGTCGCGCAGGCGCTGCACTTCGGCCAGGGCGTTGGGCGACTCCGCCAGGTGGCCGAACACCACCGACGCGGGGAGCGCCGCCAGGTCGTCGTCCGTCAGCCCGTGCGTGGACGCGTCCAGGACGGGGTCCGGGCCGGCGCCGGGGCCCAGCGGGTTCAGCCGGGCGCCGGTGTGGCCGCGGGCCCGGAGGGAGCGGGCCAGGGTGCGGGCGGCGAACGCCTTTTCGAGATCGGCTTGGGCGGGCGCCTGCGGGGCGGTCCCGGCCGGGGTGGGCGCTTCGATCTCCCGCAGCTGGGCGGGATCGATGGACGCAAACCAGCCGCGCAGCCCCTCGTCGACGGACTGGGGATCGCGCTGAAAACGCTCGAACTGTTCGAGCACGTAGGCCGCGTTGGGGCCTGTGAACTCGCGAAGATCTGCCATGGTACACCCTCGTGGTGGCGCACGCCGCCGGATGCGCCCGTAAGCCCTTCCGCCGCTCGGGGCGGAGGGCGCAGCGCCGACAACTTAAGCCGCGTCCCCGCAACCCGCTACCTCGTGCGCGTGGCCCGGGGTGTACGCACGGCGCGCGCCGCGTACGGCACATCTCACGCGGAGGCGCGGAGGACACGAAGTGGGCAAACCGAGAGGGACGGGGAAGGGCCTCACACGGAGGACACGGAGGAGGAACGGGAGGATGAGTGGCGGCCCGTTAACTCACGCACTCACGCACTCACGCACTTCCCTTTCGCACTCTCGCACTGCCCGGTACGTTCCCAGGGCTCCCCTTGCATTCCCTTCCCGACGCGGTTCGCCCATGCGCAAGTCCGATCTGATCAACGGAGTAGACCAGGTGGTCCGCGCGTTGTCCGAGAGCGGGCTGGAGCTGCCGCTGGTGGAGGTGGCGCGGCTGGGATACCGGCGCGAGCCCGTTCCCGGCGAGCTGCTGACCCGCCTGCTGGGGGCGCTGCGCGACTACGGCCTGCGCGCCAACCGCTTTACCCGTCCCGGGCGGCTGGTGGCCGAGGCGCTGGGCGTGACGCCCCTGGAGCAGGCGGACACCTGGTCGCTGCTGATCGCGGCGGAGAACCGCGCGCAGGAGGCGTTCTCTTTCGCGGAGCGGGTGCGGTTCGCCACGCAGCACCTGCCCGCATTCTCGGACTTGCTGGGGCAGGGCGGGATTCCTGTGCTGGACGCGCTTCGGCGCGGGGACGAGGCGGGCGGGCAGGCACTGCTGGTGGTGCAGGTGATCGAGGCGCCGCGGCGGTTTTCCACCCCCGCGCGGCTGGCGACGCTGCTGGACAGCCTGGACCTGCTGTACGGGGCCTGCGCCACGCTGCACGGCGCGCAGCCGAACGGGCTGAGCGTGGTGGGGTGCGACTCGGGGAGCGACAAGACGTTCGAGCTGATGGGCGCCGCGCCCGTGATTGCCGCGGTGCGCGAGCTGATCGTGTCGGTGTGGGACCGCGTGGTGTTCTTCCGCGCGCTGCCCGCCGCGCAGCGATACCGGCAGGCCGCCGAGAGCCTGCCGGTGCTGGACCTGGTGCGCGAGCGGCTGGATGCCGGCGAGATGGCACCCGAGCAAGCCGAGTTGCTGAAACGACGCATCGTGGAGGGCACCGGCAAGTTCCTGGTATCCGGCGCGACGATCCCCGAGCTGCAGGAGCGCGCCTACGCCAACCCGCGCACCCTGATGGCCCCCGCTCCCAAGCTCCTCTCCGCCCCGACCGGCTGACTGCGCGTCAGCGGCTCACGGGTATGCGACGGTATGCGCCTCGTCGGCGTGGACCAGTAGCTCCGTAGCTTCGTCGCCGCCGCTCGGGTCCGCCGGGGAGGCCGAAAGTTCAGATACGGAACAGCCAAGTGCGTTTGCGAGCTTCACCAGGGAACGCAGTGTCGGGTTCGCCTGGCCGGCCTCGACGAGCGCGACTTGCGCCTGGGTCATCCGGCATTCTGCAGCGAGCTCCTCCTGTGACCACCCCGCGCGCTCGCGCCGATGAAAGACCTGCTCAGCGATGAAGTGCCTTTCATCGATCTCCTGCAGAAGCGCGTTCTCGCCAAGCGTTTCCTTCGAGGTACGCTTGAAGAAGTTCTTCACAGCTTCCTCCCGGTGAGCTGCTCATATCGCTTCATCACTTCCGCTCGAACGTGGTCGGGCAATTTCTCGTCCTTCTTCTGGTACGCGTAGAAGAGTCGGAATGAAGCCTCGCCGTCTCGATAGTAGAAGACACGATACAAGCCGACTCCCTCAACTTTGGACCGCAGTTCCCACACAGGCCCTTTGACGGGCCCGGTGAGAGGCGGGAGGGCCTTCAGCCCGCGCGACGCCAGCTTCTCCAGGTCTCGGGCCACCTGCCGTCGAGGCACGGGGGCCAACCCGCCGATGAAGCTTTGAACGTCAGGCTCCTTCTTCAACCTGAATGTTCCCGTGCCCATATGATATATTGTATGGGTGGCGGAGAGTCAAGGATTTTGCCGGGTTTGGACAACGCGAATGGCCCCTCTCCGGCATCAGTGTGTGGAGAGGGGCCATTCATTGTGTGCCGGCCTACCGGCGTTCGGATGCGTCCAGTTTAAGCGCGCCTGTAGCGACGGTCAAGTGTGTTGCACACTCCGTTCACATCGAGGAGAGTAGGACGAGGAGGCACCCAACCCTCTGCGTCCTCTCTTTTCCCTCTGCGACCTCTGCGTGAAACGGGGTCATCTCTGCCTGCGGGTGCGTCGTTCAGGCCTTTGCGCCGGGCCGGTGCACGAGCGTGGCGCTGGCCTGGTCGGTGGGCTTGATGATGATCTCGTCGATGTTCACGTGCGGCGGGCGCGTCGCCACCCACACCACCGTGTCCGCGATGTCAGCGGCGGTCAGCGGCGTCATGTCGCGATACACGTTCGCCGCGCGCTCCGCGTCGCCCCCGAAGCGCACCACGCTGAACTCCGTCTCCACCATCCCCGGGTCTACCGTGCTCACGCGGACGCCCGTCCCCAGCAGGTCCATCCGCATCCCTTTCGTGATCGCCCCCACGGCGTGCTTGGTGGCGCAGTAGACGGCGCCGCCGGGATACACCTCGTGACCGGCCACCGACCCCAGGTTGATCACGTGCCCCCGCCCGCGCTGCACCATCCCCGGCGTCACGGCGCGCGAAACGTACAGCAGGCCCTTGACGTTGGTGTCCACCATCTCGTCCCAGCCGTCCGGATCGCCCGCATGCAGCTTGTCGACGCCGCGCCCCAGGCCGGCGTTGTTCACCAGCACGCCAATTTCCGCCCACTCCGCGGGCAGGCCGCCGACCGCAGCGAAGACGGACTCGCGGTCGCGCACGTCCAGCTCCAGCAGGTGGCACTCGGTGCCGTGCTCCTCGCGCAGCTCGGCGGCCAGGCGCTCGATCCGCTCGAAGCGCCGAGCGGTCAGGATCAGCCGCGCGCCGGCGGCCGCGAACGCGCGCGCGCACGCCTGGCCGATGCCCGCGCTGGCGCCGGTGATCAGGACGGTTCCGGAAAGCTTCATCGGATCAGCATCTCACGATTCAGGGTTGTTGAACATCAGCCGTCACTCCTCGCGCAACGCCTCCAGCGGCGTGTGGCGGAACACCTCGCGGCTGGCGAGCATGCCCACCGTCGCCGAGATGGCCGTCACCCCCAGCGACAGCCAGAGCAGCGGCAGCACGGGGACGGCGAAGTCCGTCTCGAACAGCCACCGCGCGAGCGCCCACCCCGCGCCGATCGCCAGCACCGTTCCCGCGGCGCTGGCCAGCAGCCCCAGGGCAAGGTACTCCGCCAGCAGCACTCCGGCGATCTGCCGGCGCGTGGCGCCCAGCGTTCGGAGCAGCACGCTTTCGCGGATGCGCTGAAGCCGGCCCGCCAGCACCGCGCCCAGCAGCACGATGAACCCCGTCGCCACGCTGAAGCCCGCCAGGAAGCGGATGACGGCCGCCACGCGCCCCAGCACCTCGTCGATGGCCGCCTGGATGGACGTAAGGTCCAGCACGGCCACGTTGCTGAACCGCCGCACCACGTCGCGCTGCACGGCCGAACGTGCACCCGATGACGGCGCGCGCGCCAGCATCACCCAGGTGTGCGGGGCGCCCTGCAGCACCGCCGTGGGAAAGACGGCGAAGAAGTTGGGCTCCAGCCGCCCCCAGTCCACCTCGCGGATGGAGGTGACGCGCGTGGGGATGCGCACGCCCTGCACGTCCCAGGTGATGGTGTCGCCCAGTTCGAGCTTCAGGTCCTCGGCCACGGCGATGTCCATCGACACCTCCGCCACGCCGTTGCGGTCCGCGCCCCCGCCGCCGGGATTCCACCAGCGCCCCTCCATCACCGTTTCCGAGCGGATCAGCTCGTCGCGAAAGGTCGACCGGTACTCGCGCCGCACCGCCCAGCGCTCCGGCCGGTCGCCGTCCGGCGAGGCGCGGCGCTCGCCCCCGCGCGGACGCCGCTGCTCCGGCGCACCCTCGGCATCCGCGTCGGGATCGTCCGGCGCCAGGCGCGAGGCGGGGACGCCGTTGATGGCGTGGATGCGCATGGGCACGATGGGCGCGCGCTGCATCACCCGAGTTCCCGATCGCCCCAGCTCGGCCGTGACGCCCTGCTCCTGGTCTGCCTGGATGTCGAACAGCAGCAGGTTGCCCTGGCTCTCCGCGTTGATTGCGAGCGGCGCGAGCAGGTTGCGCTGGACCAGGTACACCGTCGCCAGCAGCCACACGCCGAACCCCAGCGCCAGGACGACGACGGCCGTCTGGTTCCCCGGGCGGTACAGGTTCGCCACGCCCTGGCGGACTGGATAGGGAAGCGCGCGGGTCGGCGCCCGGCGGGCCAGCTTCGTCATCCCCCAGGCGCTCGCCCACAGCGCCGCCAGGGTGAGGGCGATCCCCGCCGCGAAGCCCAGCCCCGTGCGGACGTCCTGGGCCTGGAAGAGCACGAGCGCGACGATGCTGGCCGCCAGGAGCAGCCATCCCCCGAACGTCCACCAATCCCGCCTGCGTCTCGTCGGCTCCGCTTCCACGCGGCGGCGGATGGCCTCCAGGGGCGAGATCCGTCGCGTCCCCAGCAGCGGCAGCAGCGCGAACGCCACCGCCACCCACACGCCGATGCCGATGCCCATCGCCACCGCGGGCAGGCTGACGGCGGTCTCCACGTCCACGGGGAGCAGGTCGGCCAGGAGGCGCGGCAGCACCCACTGCACCGACACGCCGATCGCCGTGCCCGCCGCCGCGCCGATCAGCCCCATCGCCCCCGCCTGCAGCAGGTAGATGACGATCACCTGCGGCGCCGTGGCGCCCAGGCAGCGCAGCGTGGCCACCGTGTCGCGCTTCTGCGCCATGTACGCCCCCATCGCGCTCGCCACGCCGATGCCGCCCAGCAGCAGCGCAAAGGTGCCGATCAGCGCCAGGAACGAGCCCAGGTTGCCCAGCGCCTCGGCCATGTCGGCCTGCTGCTCGCTGGCCGTGTTGGCGCTCACCCGCTCGGCGCGGAAGATGGGGCGATGGCCCTCGACGAGCGGGTCCGCCGCGGCCGGATCGGGAAGGCGCACGTACGCCTCGTAGTCCACCCGGCTTCCCGTCTGCACCAGCTTCGTTTCCGCCAGGTAGCGGGCGGGGATGTAGACGCGCGGGGCGAAGAGCGCGCCCACGCCCACGGCGCCCGGCACCTTTTCCAGCGTGCCGATGATGGTGAAGGTGGATTCGCCCAGCCGCAGCTCGTCACCCACGCGGGCGTCGAGCGCGGTGAGCATGGCGGGGTCCACCAGCACGTTGCGGCCGGACTGCAGCTGGGGGTAGCGGTCCGCCGGCGCGGTGACGATCTCGCCGTAGTAGGGATAGCCCGGCTCCACCGCGCGCACCTGCGCCAGCCGCGCGGCGCCCGTACGTTCGACGAGCGCCATCGACGCGAACGCGGTCACCCGCGCCACGGGCACCCGGGCGCGGCGCAGCGAATCCAGCAAGGCCTCCGTCCTGGGGCCGAGCGCGCGGTTGCTGCTCAGGCTGACGTCCGCGCCGACGAGGGCACGGGCCTGGTCGCGGACACCGGCCAGCAGGTTGGCGGCGAACGACTGCGTCGCGACGAGCGCGGCAACGCCCAGCGTGATGGAGGACAGGAAGAGCAGCAGGCGCCGCCGGGCGAAGCGGCTTTCCCGCCACGCCAGCGCGAACAGCGGGCGGATGGCCTGCGGGCGGAGGGCCTTCACGCGCCGCTCCGCTCGTCGCTCACCACGGCGCCGTCGGCCAGACGCACCACGCGTCCCATCCGCCCGGCCAGCGCGGGGTCGTGCGTCACCAGGACGACAGTGGTGCCGCGCTCCCGGTTCAGCTCCAGGATCAGCTGGATGATGCGTTCGCCCGTGGCGGCATCGAGGTTGCCCGTGGGCTCGTCGGCGAACAGGATGCTGGGACGGTGTATGAAGGCGCGGGCCAGGGCCACGCGCTGCTGCTCGCCGCCTGAAAGCTGCGCCGGATAGTGGTGCCCGCGCCCGGCCAGCCCCACGCGCTCCAGCAGCTCGTCGGCGCGCGCGGCGCCGCCGCCCTCGCCCGCCAGGTCCAGGGGAATGGCGACGTTCTCGCGGGCGGTGAGCGTGGCGATCAGCTGGAACGACTGGAAGACGAAGCCGATCTTTTCGCGCCGCAGCCGGGCGCGCGCGTCCTCGGTCAGGGCGCCCAGGTCGGTGCCGTCCAGCAGCACGCGGCCGGCGCTGGGGCGGTCCAGCCCGGCCAGCAGCCCCAGCAGCGTGGTCTTTCCGCTGCCGGATGGACCCACGATGGCCACCGTTTCGCCGGGATCCACGGTGAAGCTTACGTTCTTGAGCGCCGCCAGCGGATGTCCGCCGCTGCGGTACGTTTTCTGGAGATTGTCAGCGATGAGCATTCTGTCTTCCCTGCGCCGTGCCGGGCCGGTGGTGGCCCTGGCGGCCCTGATTGTCGGGTGCGGCGCGCCCGAAAGCAACGGCTCCGCCGAAAGTTCGTCCAACCCCGCCGGCTCCGCGGAGGACGACGTGGCGGCCGACCGGCGCGTGGTGATGTTCCTGGGCACCAGCCTTACCGACGGCTACGGGCTGGAGCGCGAGCAGGCGTATCCCGCGCTGATCCAGCAGAAGATCGACTCCGCCGGGCTGCCGTTCGAGGTGGTGAACGCGGGGCTCAGCGGCGAGCGCAGCGCCGGGGCCCTGCAGCGCGTCCGTGGCTGGCTCCTCAAGCAGCCGTTCGACGTGCTGGTGATCGAGACGGGCGCCAACGACATGCTCAACGGCCTCCCCGTCGCCGAGCTGCGCTCCAACATCCAGGGGATCATCGACACCGTGCGTGCCGCAAAGCCCAACACGCGCATCGTGCTCGTGGGGATGCTGGCGGCACCCAACCTGGGGCGCACCTACGTGGATCGCTTCAACCGCGTGTATCCCGACCTGGCCGAGGAGAACGACGTTCCGCTCGTCCCCTTCCTGCTGGAGGGCGTGGCCACGGAGCGCGACCTGAACATCGCCGACGCCATCCATCCCAACGCGCAGGGACACGGGATTCTCGCCCAGACGGTGTGGAAGGCGCTGGAGCCCGTGCTGCGCGACGCCGGCACGGGGCAGCGCGGCGGCTGAGGGGGCGGGCGGATGCGGGTCTTGTCAGCGGGGGACGCGCTCGGCAGGTTGGATGGCTGACGGCGTTCGCTCGATCCGAACCAACCCTCACCGCCCGATCCGTCGATGACCGATACCGCATCCGCCCCGTCGCTGAAGCAGCTCGCGCTGGGCGACGTGGACCACGAGCTGGAGACCACGCGCCGCGTGCTGGAGCGCGTGCCCGAGCAGCACCTGGACTGGAAGCCGCACGCGAAGTCGTTCAGCCTGGGGCAGCTGGCCACGCACCTGACCCAGATGCCGTTCTGGATTACGACCACGATCAGGCAGAACGAGTTGGATGTGGCCGGGTCCCCGCGCACCGAGCCGCTCGCCACGCACGCGGATCTCATGCGCCGCTTCGACGACAACGCGGCCGAGGCGCGCCAGGCGCTGCAGAACGCGGACGAGTCCACGTTCGGGGCTCCCTGGACTCTCCGCGCGGGCGACCACGTGATCCTGTCGATGCCGCGGCTGGCGGTGCTGCGCAGCTTCTGCCTCAGCCACATGATCCACCACCGCGGCCAGCTGAGCGTGTACCTGCGCCTGCTGGACGTGCCGGTGCCCTCCATCTACGGCCCCACCGCCGACGAGCAGTAACACCGTCGCTCGGGGCCGATGAAAAGAAGCCGCGCGGCGAGCGTTCGCCGCGCGGCTTCTTGTTGGATTCACGGTCCGATCAGGATGCTTGTCACAAGCTGCAGTGGAAACCCATCCTCCGCGCGCAACCCACTCACCCGAGCCCTACCCCAGAATGATCAACGATTTCCGGAAGTTCATCACCCGCGGCAACGTGCTGGACCTCGCGGTCGGCATCGTGATCGGCGCGGCGTTCACCGGCGTGGTGCAGTCGTTCGTCAACGACGTGCTGATGCCGCCCATTGGACTGCTGCTCGGCGGCGTCGACTTCTCGGAACTGTACCTGCACCTGGGCCGTGGCACCTACCCGACCCGCGCGGCGGCGGTGGAGGCTGGCGCGCCGATCATCAGCTACGGCCTGTTCATCAACAACGTGATCGCGTTCCTGATCACCGCCTTCGCCGTCTTCCTGATCATCAAGGCCTACCAGCGCACCCGCCCCCCCGAAGCGCCGCCCGCGATCCCCGAGAAGCAGTGCGCCTTCTGCTACTCCAAGATTCACTTGGCCGCCATCCGCTGCCCGAACTGCACGTCGGACTTGGCACTGGCCTGATAATCAGCAACGATGAGCGAGTCTGCCGTCGATAGTGAACCGCGCTATCAACACCTCGCTCGTCACGGCGGCTTAGTTGCCGCTCCTGCCGCTGAGGACATCGCGTCTGGGCCCGCCGCGGACAATGTGACGCATACGTAGTCCAAGGCTTACAAACCAAACGCTCCTTCCGACATTGCTTGTGACTTCCGGGCTACTGTAGGCGACATCCTCGAGGAACGTGATGTAACCCACTGTCGCAACTGGTTCGAAGGTGTATGCGGGGGGTGCCACGCCAATCTCGCCCTTCACAAGCATGTAGACGTTCGAGCTTCGCCCGAGTTCCTCCGCGTTCTCGGTTGTCCGCTCCACTCCGGCGTCATAGAACAACAGCCTGCTGCTTGCGATTCCGCCGCCAGCACCCACCTGAAAGCTCACTGGGCTGCGGGGATCGAGGAGGCTGGCAACCGCGCCCAAGTGGAGGTTGAGGTTGTCCCATGTGACCGCAGAGCCTGCGGGCATGCTGTCAACATCCGCTGCTGATAAAGGCATGTAGGCGAGGCCGCCAAATACGCCTAGATACTGATTGAAGTTGTATTGCCCTCCGAGCTCTCCACCGATCGCCGCTTCATCGCCCAGTGCCGGTGAATTCGCGTACAGGAGAGCGCCTAAGAGATACGCATCGTGCCGCAGGAAACGATTCGGATCGACGAATACCGCTGCGTTGAGTGAATCGACATTGCGTTCAATTCGGTCGACTCGACCTTCAAGGCTGACTATACGTCCCTCGGTTACCGTGACTCTACGCTGCAGATCCACGATCATCCGGTACTGCTCGCGTTGCTGCTGCTCAAGCCGGGCGATGCGGCTTTCTACCGCGGCGAGCCGACGATCTGTCTCCCGAACATGAGCGGCAAAATCGCGGTGAAGCTGGTTGAGCTGGGCACGGACTTGTCGATCATTGAGTTCGTTGCGTGCGAGCAGAGCATGGTATTGTCGGAGTTCCCCAGCGATCCTGCGCATCTCGTCCCTGATTTCGGGAGGGACGTTACGGTCCTCGGCAATTCCAAACGCATTGCGCAGCCCGTTCTCGACAACGCGCTTCACTCCGAGCCGGTCCATCCCCGCGTCAACGACCTTTCCAACCAACCAGTCACCCACAACGACGACAGCCCCACGGACCAACCAAATCGCCCAGTACTCGTTCGGCGGGTTGGTGACGCTCCTAGTTGCCAGCAGCGTTGCTGGGCTGGTCGATGTTTGTGGAATGCTTGCGGCGAGCGACAACGGGTTGAGCGAGGCGAGGAGCAGCGCGAGAGCTCTGATGGAGTTTTTCATTGAGACCTGATGCAGAGAGGTGGGTGCGAAAGCGTCACAATTTACGTTTACGGGCCGGAAAGACAAGAGTATTCCGCGCCCGACTGCTGCCGTAGTTAATGACGTCGACTGGCAGGCCCATCAAAAGTCGAGGCCGGCTCCGGAGTGATCCCGGAGCCGGCCTCGGCGTCTTCATCGGTGCAGCGCGTGCGCTAGATGTGCAGCGCGTGGCCGAGGGCGGCGAGGGCCGCTTCGGCGACGGCTTCGGAGAGGGTGGGGTGCGGGTGCATCGCCCGGTCCATCTCCTCGACGGTGCTCTCCAGGTGCCGGCCCACCACGAACTCGGCGATCAGCTCGGTGGCGTGCGGCCCCACGATGTGCGCACCCACGATCTCGCTGTACCGGGTGTCGCGGATCACCTTGATGAAGCCGTCGGTCTCACCCGCGGTTAGCGCGCGGCCGTTGGCGATCCAGGGGAACTTGCCCACCTGGATGTCGAGCCCCTTCTCGCGTGCCTGCTCCTCCGTCAGCCCGACGGAGGCGACCTCGGGGTGGCAGTAGGTGCAGTTGGGGATGTTGTTGTAGTCGATCCCCGCGTGCGGATCGCCGTGGATGCCCTCGATGCAGGCGACGCCCTCGTGCGAGCCCTTGTGCGCCAGCAGCGGCGGCCCGGCCACGTCGCCGATGGCGTAGATGCCCTCGACGTTGGTGCGCATCTGCCGGTCGACGGCGATGAAGCCGCGGTCCGTCAGCTTCACTCCCGCCGTCTCCAGCCCCAGGTCGTCCACCAGCGGCACCCGGCCGATGGCGGAAAGCACCCGCTCGGCCTCCAGCGTCTGCGAGCCGCCCTTGGCGTCGGTGATCGTCAGCGTCACGCCGTTCGTGCCGATCTCGGCCTTCTGCAGCGACACGCTGGTGAGGATGTTCATCCCCCGCTTCTTGTAGCTCTTTTCCACCACGGCCGAGCAGTCGCGGTCTTCCAGCGGCAGCACGCGGTCGGCCATCTCGATGATGGTGACCTGAGTGCCGAAGGCGGCGTACACGTCGGCGAACTCGCAGCCGATGGCGCCCGCGCCCACCACGGCCAGCGTCTTGGGCGGCTCCTGGGCCATCATGGCGTCGGTGCTGTCCCAGACGCGGTCGTGGTCGATCTTCAGGAACGGTAGGTCGCGCGGCTTGCTGCCGGTGGCGATGATCACGTGCTTGGCGCTGACGGTCTGCTTGCCGCCGTCCTTGGCCGTGACCTCCACCTGGCCCTTGCCGGCCAGGCGGCCGCGCCCGGGGATGTGCGTGACCTTGTTCTTCTTGAACAGGCCGGCCACGCCCTTGGTCAGCCGGTCCGAGACCTGGCGCGAGCGCTTGACGGCCTGTGCCATGTCGGTTTTGATCTCGCCCACGTTGACGCCGAATTCCTTGGCGTGGGCCAGGTGCTGGATCATGGCCGCGCTTTCCAGCAGGGCCTTGGTGGGAATGCAGCCGATGTTCAGGCACACCCCGCCAAGGAACGTCTCCTCGACGCACGCCGTCTTGTATCCCAGCTGCGCGGCCTTGATGGCGGCTACGTATCCGCCCGGCCCGGCGCCGATCACCACGATGTCGAAGCTGTTGTCCGCCAACGCTCACCTCAGGTTGCGAGTGGTCGCAGTCCGCCGCGCGAGCGACGGGGGGACCAAAGTACGGAGTGTGGCGCGAGGGAGCAACGGGAGGGACGAGTGCGTGAGTGCGTGAGTGCGTGAGTGCGGAACGGCAGAAGCCAGACGCGTGTCCTCCAGTCAGCGGATCCAGCGGGGCAGCCAGTCTGCGCCGGGGGCCCGAACGATGGTGGCCGCGCCGCCGCCATCCACGCGAACCACGCGGATGTCGGCCTCGCCCGCGACGGTGGAGGTGTAGGCGATGTACCGGCCGTTCGGCGACCACGACGGGGCGCCGGCGGACTCGCTCTCGGCCGAGAGGATTCTGCGCTGGCCCGTGCGCACGTTCGTCACCGCCAGCCGCGCGCCCGGCGTACCCGGCTTCCCGACGGTGTAGGCCACCTGCTGCGCCCCGACTTAGCCCCGCGAAGCGCCCGAAGGAAGTGGGAATTAGTCTCAAGAGGCGTTGTCTCCGCGGCTGGAAAGGCGCCGCGCGCGGGACCACAGGTGGCGGGCCGTCTCCGCGCCGCCGCGCCCGGCGCGGCCGACCAGCCGGCTGAAGCGCCCGCGGACGGACTGCACGCCATCCCGCGCGCCCCGCAGCGCCTCGTCCAGCTCCGCCGGGCCGAAACCCAGCTCGCCTGCGATGTGCGCCAGCACCGCTTCTTCTTCGGACGACACGCCTTCGTCGGCGGCGCCCAGCACGGCCATGTCCAGCAGCTCTTCGCGCTCGGCCTGGGAAAGGTGCTCCAGGATTTCGCGCTGCTCGCGGGTGTAGACGGGGACGGCGCCGTCGCCCAGCGCCGCAGCCTGGATGGCCGTCACGGTGGCCTGCCGCAGGCGGGGAAGCGCGGGGTTCATGGCGGCGGGAGACAGGCCGCGCACCTCCACCCCGGCCTCGTGCGAGAAGCGGGCGATGGCGGTACGCCCGACCGCCAGGGTGCTCACGTAGTTCAGTCCGCCGGCCACCGCCGCGCCCAGGCCGGGCACCAGGCGGCTCATCCACCGCCGCGCCACCTGCGCCGACGCCGCCCTGGCCGCGGCGTCACCGGCGCGGGCCGCGCCCAGCGCCAGCCCGGTCGACGCCAGGAACAGCCCGCGCACCTCGCTGGTGGGGTCCGCCAGCTCCACGCCGTACAACGCGGCGATCTCCAGCACCAGGTCGCGCTGCTGCTCGGCGACGAAGTGCCAGTCGGCCACCATCCCCAGCGCGGCCAGCGCGGTGCCGACGCCTGGGACCAGGGCGGGAACGGTGGTCGCGGCGCCCGCCGCGGCGGCGCGGCGGGCACGCTCGCGGGTGCGCCGCCACGCCAGGTCCGTCGCCGACACGTCCGGATTCGCCTCGCGCAGCGTACGGATCTCCCCCGCCAGCTCGTCGGGCCGGCCCTCGGGAACGCGTAGGGCGGCCTCCACCGCCTCGCGAAGCCGCCGCGCGATCCGCTCGCGGTCGCCGGGCGACAGCCGGGGAAACTGCACGTGGGCCAGCCGCTCGCGCACCTCGCCGGCCGCGGCCTGCGCCATCTCGCGCCACCGGCCGCTCACGCCATCGTCCTCGCCGTTCGCGTCATCGGGCGGCGGCGCGCCGGGAGCGGGCGCCGGAGCAGGAACGATCTGGTCTGCGGGGATGGCGTCGGGCATGGTGTCCGGTCGGTGGATCCCGGGGGATCCACCGTGTGGCAGGGAGATGGGAGCGGGCCGGAGCGGCGGGACGAAAGAACCGTCATCGCCTGTCGAGCGGGGATCGTCGAAACGGAGGGCACGGGTGAGCCCCCCGGCAGACGGCCGAGTCGACTTTCCGAAAAAGATCCGCGTGTTTGCTGGCGATGGCGGGAAGAGGCAAGCGGAATGCCGCGGCGGAAACTACGCTACGCGGGTGCACCCGCCCCTGGGGTGGGTGCGTGGCCTGTCCTCGTGGGGGGAGGACCGTGTGGCGCGCTCAGGAGTGTGTGGCGGATCCCTCGGTCGCTGCGGAGTACGGGCGTAAGGGCGGGTTCCCGTGGCCGCTCCTCGGGATGACATCGCGCGCTTCGGCAGGTGCGGCGTGCGTGCAGGTGAAGCCCCGAACGGGACGCGCCAGCGGCTCGTGTCGGGGCTTTCCGCTGTTACAGCCGCGGGTTTACCCGCCATGGGCGCGCCCGGAAGGTGGTGCCGTTCTCCCCCTCTTCCGCTTGCGGCCCGCTTGCGGGAGAGGGGGCCGGGGGGAGAGGGCAGCCGGGGAGTGCACGGCCCTCTCCGAAGCGCTCCGTCCTGTATTTTGATGTTTCCCTACTTCCGCCCGACCGTCTTACGCCGCCTGCCGCTGCTCCGTAAGCGTACCCTGCCGGAACGGCGTGCCCGTGGCGGCCTCGATGGCCTCGACCACGGCGCGGGCGATGCGCGGCTGCTCCTTGATGGCCGCCCAGTTCTCGCGGACGAACTCCTTGAGGTTGCGCGCCTTGCGGTTCATGCGGATCTCGGCGGTGTCGCCCACGCGCGGGCCCACGGTGCGCACGAACTCCAGCATGGCCTCGTGCTCGCCCGCGGGTGCCGGCGCCGGCTGGGCCGCGGCGCGCGCGGGGGCACGGGTGGTGGCGGGAAGCACCTCCACGGGAAGCTCGGGCGGGTCCCAGCGGAACGACGAGCCGTCGCGCGTCTTGCCGCGGAACCGGCCGCCCTCGTGCACACGGGCGAAGGTCTCGTCGAGCGTGTACAGGTAGCGCCCGATGCCCCACTGCACGGCGGCGCGCTTCATGGCGCCGGAAAGGCCGCCCTTCACGCCCTCGACGTCGGTGTTCTCGGCGCCGTCGTACTTGGTGACCCACTCCCCGCCCACTCGCACGGACAGGCCGCAGACCACACCGCCGTCGGGACCGGGGGCGAACTCGTTGCGCCAGTTCTCCGGCCCCACCACGTCGTCCAGCCGGGCCTGGATGGCGCGGTTGGTGACGTAGGGCACGCAGATGGCCCACACGCGGCCGTTCTTTTCGCCCGCGGTCTGCACCCGCCACTCGATGGCGTCGGGCTCGAAGAAGTCCTGAAGCGCCTTGAAGTCGATCTCCACCATCGGGTTATCCTCCACGCTCTCGTAGCACCGGCCGCCACTGCGCGGCCGGACCCGCTCATCCTGCCACGTAATATATTCGGGTTTTCTTCGGTAGTCAAGATCGGGAGGGGCGAAGACGAACGCGGGGCAGACCGCACCTGCGTCTGCCCCGCGACTCCTTCGTAACCGTAGTTACCTTGGTGACCGCGGTTACCGCTGCTCGCGCCGCACACGCACCGGCGCATCCAGCCGCACCGTGGCCGAGGAGCCGGCAGGGATCACCGCGTCGATGTCCTGGCCGCCGATGGCCACCGCCGTTCCCGCCGCCGCGCCGACCACGGCGCCACGTACGGTGCTCCGCCGGTCGCCGCCCAGCACCCGGCCCGCCACGCCGCCCACCACCGCACCGCCGCCGATGGTCGCCGCCTTGCGCCCCGCGC
This sequence comes from Longimicrobium sp., assembly GCF_036399935.1. Taxonomy (GTDB): domain Bacteria; phylum Gemmatimonadota; class Gemmatimonadetes; order Longimicrobiales; family Longimicrobiaceae; genus Longimicrobium. The sequence continues at coordinate 123,685 of NZ_DASWMD010000083.1, read as the reverse complement.
TCTGCCGGCTGCGCCGCTGCACGCTGGGCTCGCCCACCACCGTCACGTCGATGGGGTACGTCTGCCCGTTGTGGCGGACGGAGGTGAAGGTCACCGCCAGGTCCGTCCCGCGCGTCACGTTGCCCGACGGGCGCGCCCGCGTCACACGGCCGCGCACCGTGGCGCCCGCGGGGATCACCGTGCGTCCCTCGCTGTCCGTCAGCGACTCGGAGAGGGTGGCGGTGAAGGTGTCGCCCACGCCCATCGTCCGCGTGCTCACCTGCTGGTTGAAGCTCACGCTGAAGGTGCTGCCGCTGGGCGCCGTGCGCGTCACGTAGCTGGGGCCCGAGGACCCTCGCTCCGCCGGGGCTTTCGCGCTGCGCTGGGGCCGAGTGCGCTCGGCGGCCGGCGCGGGCTGGCCGGCCGGGGCCGGCTGCGGCGCGGGGGCGGGCGCCGCGAACGACAGGGGCCGCGGCGCGGCCAGCGAGTCCACCGGCGGGCCGTCCTCGCCCCGCACCTCGATGGTGGTGTCGGGAGTGATGGCGGCCAGGCTCAGGTCGCGCTCCAGCGCGCGGCGCTCCAGTACGGCGCGCTCGGAGGTGTCCTCTCCCGGGCCGCAGGCGACCAACAGGGAGGACAGCGGCAGCGCCAGCAGCAGGGCGGCAGCGAGTGTCTTGCGAGTCATGGAACGGCTCCTTCGTCAGCGTCGTTGCTTGTGTTTCGGCCAGGGCGACCCTAAGCTCAGGCCCCGCGTCAGCCCCCCGATTGCCGGGTTACAAGGGCAACGCCCGTACCCGAAGGTCCATGAAGGCGCTCAAGGCACTCGTTCCCTACCTCCGGCGCTACCGCCTTTCCATCGCGCTGGGGCTGCTGGCCGTCGTGGGCGCCAACGGCGTGGCCGCGCTCAGCCTGGAGGCCATCAAGCACGGCGTCGACGCGCTCAGCGAGCCGGGCGCCACCCGCAACACCGTGGCGCGATGGGCCGCCATCTCGGTGGGGCTGGCCCTGCTGACGGGGCTGGGACGCTTCTGGATGCGCGAGATCCTCAACGGCACCAGCCGCCGCGTGGAGGCCGACCTGCGCGACGACTTCTTCGCGCACCTGCTGACGCTGGACGCCTCGTTCTACGCCCGGCACCCCACCGGCGAGATCATGTCGCGCGCGACCAACGACATCCAGGCCGTGCGGATGGTCGCGGGTCCGGCGTACATGTACCTGGTCAACACCCTCGTCTTCGGGGTGATCGCGGTGGTACGGATGGCGTGGATCGACCCGTGGATGACCTTCATCTCGCTGGTCCCCATGCTCCTGCTGCCCCCGGTGACCGTGGGCTTCGGGCGGATCATCCACGACCGCTTCACCCGCATCCAGGAGCAGATCGGCCTGCTTTCCACCATGGCGCAGGAGAACCTGGCCGGGCAGCGCATCGTCAAGGCGTACGGGCAGGAGGCGCCCCAGTCCGCGCGCTTCCGCGAGCTCTCGGCCGAGGCGATGCGCCGCAACGTGGAGCTGGCCCGCACCTCGGGGCTGTTCTACCCCAGCCTGGGGCTGCTCGCGGGGCTGGCGATGGCCGTCGCGCTGCTGGTGGGTGGGCGCGCCATCCTGGCCGGGCGCATCACCATCGGCGACTTCGTGCTCTTCGTGCTGTACCTGGGGCAGCTCGCCTGGCCCATGATCGCCCTGGGCTGGGTGACCAACCTGTTCCAGCGCGGCGCCGCCTCCATGGCCCGGGTCTCTGAAGTTCTCGAGGCCGAGCCGCGGGTGCGCGACGCCCCCGACGCCGCCGCGCCGGACCCGGTGCGTGGCGAGATCGAGTTCCGCGGCGTGTCGTTCCGCTATCCCGGCGCCGACCGCGACGTGCTTCGCGACATCAGCTTCCACGTTCCGGCGGGCTCCACCGTGGCCGTGGTGGGGCCCACCGGCTCGGGCAAGTCCACGCTGGTGTCGCTGCTGGCGCGCCTCTTCGACCCCACCGCCGGCACGGTGACGGTGGACGGCGTACCGGCGGACCGCTGGCCACTGGCACGGCTGCGGCGGGTGGTGGCGCTGGTGCCGCAGGACACCTTTCTGTTCTCGGCCAGCATCGAGGAGAACCTGGCGCTGGGCTTCGACGACGCGGACCCGGCCAGCCGCCTGGCCCGTGTGCGCGCGGCGGCGGCCGTGGCCCGGCTGGACGAGACGGTGTCCGAGTTTCCCGGCGGATACTCGACAGTGCTGGGCGAGCGCGGGATCAACCTGTCGGGCGGGCAGAAGCAGCGCGCCGCGCTGGCCCGGGCCGTGGCCCGCGATGCGCCCATCCTGGTGCTGGACGACGCGCTCTCGGCGGTGGACACGCACACCGAGCACGAGATCCTGGACGGCCTGAAGCAGGTTTTCGCGGGGCGGACGAGCGTGATCGTTAGCCACCGCGTGGCCGCGGTGATGGACGCCGACCTGATCCTGGTGCTGGACGACGGCCGGCTGGCGGAGCGCGGCACCCACGCCGAGCTGCTGCGCGCCGGGGGGCTGTACGCCGCCCTGCAGAGGCGCCAGATGCTGGAGGCGCAGGTGGAAGGCGACGATCTCCTTGCAGCCGCGTCAGGCGGGGTCTAGATTCGGGCTCAGCATCAGTTCCCACCCGCGCCGATCGGCATGGAACACCTTCACGTTCACCTTCAGGGCGATCCCGGCACCGCGCAGCGTCTGCGCGAGGTGCTGGCCCGCGAGGGGTTTCGCGTCGTGGAGCCGCCCCCGGAAAAACCCGCGGGCGCCATCGTCGTGCAGGTGCGCGCCAACGGCATCAACGGCGCCAGCGCGGAAGTGGAGATGGAGGCGCGGGTTGAGGAGCTGGAGCGCAGCGTGCTGGAGCTGCGCAACCTGGACGTCGCCAAGTCGCAGTTCCTGACCAACGTTTCGCACGAGCTGCGCACGCCCCTCACCGCCATCGTCACCTACGGCGAAATCCTGCGCGACGGGCTGCTGGGGGAGATCTCCGCCCGGCAGCGCGACGCCATCGAGTCGATGATCGGCTCGTGCCGGCAGCTGCTGGCGATGATCGAGGAGATCCTCACCTACGCGCGCTCCACCGCCACCACCATCGACATCCGCCCCGGCGAGTTCGGGCTGCGGGAGATGGTGGCCGAGGTGCGGCGGATGAACGAGTCGCTGCTGGACCGCAAGAACCTCACGTTCAGCGTGGAGCTGGGCGAGAGCCTGCCCCCCGTGTGGGCCGACCGCGACAAGGTGGCGCACGTGCTGCGCAACCTGATGGGCAACGCCATCAAGTTCACCCCCGAGGGCGGGTGGGTGAAGGTGCAGGCCCGCGCGGCGCCGGGGCAGCCGGGGTGGCTGCAGATCGAGGTGGCGGACAATGGCATCGGCATCGAGCCCGAGCACCACGAGCTGATCTTCCGCGAGTTCGCGCAGGTGGATTCGTCGCGCGCCCGCATCCATCACGGCACCGGGCTGGGCCTTTCCATCGCCCGCCGCTTCGTGGAACTGCACGGTGGCCGCATCTGGGTAGAAAGCACGCTGGGCGAGGGGAGCCGGTTCTTCTTCACCCTTCCCTCCACCGAGGCGGTTCCGGCGGAGGGCGAAGCACCCCGCGGCGCGGGGGGCGCGGCCGGGTGAGCGAGCGGAGCATTCTTCTGGTCGAAGACAGCGAAGCCATCCGCACCGCCTTCACCATCCTGCTGGAAGACGCGGGGTACCGGGTGATGGGCGCGGGGACGGGTGGCGAGGCGCTGCGCATGGCCGGCGAGCACGCGCCCGGCCTGGTGCTGCTGGACATGGGGCTCCCTGACATGTCGGGGCTGGACGTGGTCCGCCGCCTCAAGGCCGATTCCGTGACGGCCGCCATCCCCGTCGTCGCGCTCACGGGCCGCGACGAGGATGCGGACCGGCAGGCGTGCCTGGCCGCGGGCTGCGCCGCCTACCTGGTGAAGCCCGTCGACACCCAGCGCCTGGTGCGCGACCTGCCCGGCTTCATGACCGCGTCCCCCGCGGCCTGATCTCCCCTCCCTCCACTTCGATGTGCCTCCGCGTGCCCAGGGGCGGGTGAACCCGCGCCTGGAAACGCGGAAAGCCCCGGCTCGGGCCGCTGTCGCGTCCCGCCCGGGGCTTCACCTTCACGTGCCCCTCACCTGCCGAAGCGCGCCTGTCATCCCGATGGAGCGGCCCCGGAGAACCTTGCCCGCACATCACGCACAGCAGCGACTGAGGGATCCGCCACACAGCGCGGATGCCGCTCATGGCCGCGGATGCGCCGTCCTGTCTCTTCCCCCCAGCCGTCGCGCGTCGTCAGGTGCGGCGTGCGTCGTCCGCCGGAACCCGCCTACTCCTGCAGTGCCGGGAGTCGCACCGTGAAGGCCGTGCCTTCGGCGCCGCTGCTGACGTCCAGGCGCCCGCCGTGCTCGCGAACGATGCGGCGGCAGATGAAGAGGCCCAGCCCGGTACCCTCGTCCCCCGGCTTGGTGGTGAACAGGGGATCGAAGATGCGCGGAAGCTGATCGGCCGGGATCGGCGGCCCGTCGTTCCAGAACTCCAGCACCACCGCGGGGTCCGCCTGATGATCGGCGCGGGCGGTGACGCGCAGCGTGCGCCCGCTCTCCGCCAGCGCCTGCTCGGCGTTCACCACCACGTTCAGGAACACCTGCTGAAGCTGGTGCCGGTCGCCGCTGACCGCTGGCAAATCACCCGGAACGTCCACCTGCAGCTCGACGCCCGTCGTCCGCAGCTTCTTTTCGCGCATGCCCAGCGTCGCCGTCACCACCGAGCCCACGTCCACCGGGTAGCGCTCCGCCGGGTGCCGCCGCGCGAAGTTCAGCATGTCGCCCACGATGTGGGTGCAGCGATCCACCGCGTCCACGATCTCGCGTAGCTGGTCGGCCATCTGCGGGTCCGTCGCGCGGCGCTGAAGGAGCTGCGCGTGTGCGCTGATCACCGCCAGCGGGTTGTTCAGGTCGTGCGCCACGCTTCCCGACAGCAGCCCGAGCGTGAACAGCTTGTCGCGCTCGGCCAGGTGCTCCTCCATGTGCTGCCGCTCTTCCCACAGCCGCCGCGTGCGCAGGTGCGACTGGATGCGGGCGCGCAGCTCCGCCCCGCGGAAGGGCTTGGTCACGTAGTCGCTGGCGCCCGCGTCGAAGGCCGCGTACACGCTTTCTGGGTCCGTCTTGGCCGTCACCATCAGCACGGGCAGGCGCAGCGCATCCCACCGCTGCCGGGCGTAGTGGCAGATCTCCAGCCCCGACACCCCCGGCAGCATCCAGTCCAGCAGCAGCATGTCGGGGGCGCCCTGCTCGTCCAAAAAGCGGATGGCCGTATCGCCGTCGGCCGCCACGCTCACCCGGTATCCCGCCTGCTCCAGGATCATCCGCAGCACGCGCGCGGCGGACGCATCGTCCTCGGCGATCAGCAGGTGCTCGCCGCCACCGCGCGCCAGCGCGTGGGCCTGTCCCTCCGTCACAGCAGCGGCTCCGGGTGGGCCAGCCGGGCACGCGCGGCTTCGGCATCCATCGACAGCAGCGGCATCAGGCGGTCGGGGGCAATCTCCCTGCGCTCCATGGTGAACACGCGAAAGGCCCGGGCGCTCAGGTAAAGGTCGTGCGACACCTGCGGCAGGCCTATGAGCCCCGCGCGGCCGCTTTCCGTCAGGCGCTGCACCGCGCCGGAGCGGCGAAGCAGCAACAGGTCCAGCCCCAGCATCCGCGGCTTTTCGGGATAGTCCACCAGCACGCATCCCTCGTCCAGCCCCAGCTCGCCCGCCAGGCGGGCCTCCAGCGCGCCCCGCAGCTCCCCGTCGGACGCCACCCACGCGTCCCCCGGCATCCCCCGCAGCGCCTCCGCCGGCACCTCCAGCGCGCGCTTGGGAAGCCGGCGGCGGCGCACGGCGGGGATCCACCGGTCCGCCACCCGCCGCGCCGCGGGGTCGTCCATCTCCGCCGCGCGCAGCTCCAATATGGTCATCAGCCGCTCGTCGGACTGGCCCACCAGCTCCTCGGCCCCGATCACGCCGCCCCGCAGCGCATCGTGCACCAGCCGCTTGTACAGCGCCGTGGCCGAGCGCACGGCGTGGTGCCAGTAGACGTTGCGGAACATCTGGTACTTGGAGAAGAGCAGCGACTCCAGCGCGGACAGCCCTTTTTCGTGGATGCCCACCTCGGCGCGCCCGGTGTGGGGATCGGGGAGGATGGCGATGGCGTGCAGCAGCCGGTCGACGTCCACCTCACCGTACGGCACGCCGCAGAAGCGCGCGTCGCGCCGAAGGTATTCGATCTTGTCCAGGTCCAGGCTGCCCGACACCAGCCCCTGCAGCGGCGACGCCGACCGGCCGCGGATCATCGCGGCGATGCGGGCCGGCGCATCGGGGGCCAGCGCCTCGAGCGTGCCGCGGATGGGCTCGGCGCACAGGAAGCGCTCCGCCAGCTCCTCGTGGTCGCTGCTCACCAGCTCTTCGCCCAGCTCCTCCAGCGCGTGGGAGAACGGGTAGTGCCCCACGTCGTGAAGCAGCGCCGCGTACGGCGCCAGGCGGCAGTCCACCGGGTCCACCTGGCCCAGCTCGCCCCGGTCGCCCAGAAAGGTCAGCGCCGTCCGGGCCAGGTGGTACACGCCCAGCGCGTGGTCGAACCGCGTGTGCACGGCGCCGGGATACACCAGGTACGCCAGGCCCAGCTGCCGGATGTGGCGCAGCCGCTGGAACTGGGGCGTGTCGATGATCCGGACGGCCGTGGCGTCCAGCCGGATGGTGTTCCAGAGCGGGTCGCGAACGACCTCGAACTCGCGCGAGGGATCGGTGCGGGAATGCATGAGGGGCGGGAGTGTACCGGCGGGCGGGGCGGGGTGTCAAGGCGCCGCGGCCCCGGCGCGCACACCCGGCCACGTCGCGCTCGCGGACTGAAGCGAGCGGGGATACCCGACCCGCCACAGGTGGTACGCAAACGTCCACTTGTGGCGTGAACAGAATCCGAGCTTTGCGGAGGAAAACCCTTGCGCAGAGTGGAGAATACACTTAGGCTTGTGGCCCTGACCGCCTGTCCAGTTATAGGAAAGGCGGGTCGTCCTGAACGCGGGAGGCGCCCATGCAGATCGGAACCGGAATCTACACGCCCACCGAGGCGGCGTCCCTGCTCAACGAGCGCCCCGACACGGTGAGCCGCTGGGCATGGGGGTACTCGCGCACCCGCAACGACCAGCACAGGGCACATCCGCCGCTGATCAGGACCGAGCTGCCGCGGATCGACGGCCAGAGGGCGATCACCTTCGTGGAGCTCATCGAGCTGCTGTACATCCGCGCCTTCGAGCGGGCGGGCGTCTCCTGGAGCCAGATCAAGGAGGCGGCCCGGGTGGCGGCGCGGATGTTCTCGACCGACCACCCGTTCGCGCTGCGTCACCTGTACGTGGACCCGGGCAGCCTGTACGGGTCGCTGCGCGAGGAGGACGGCTCGGAATCGCTGGTCCAGCTGGTGGGCCACGGGCAGCACGCCATGCCGCAGCTGGTGAAGCCGTACCTGGAGCAGATCGAGTTCGACGTGAACGACGTCGCGCGGCGATGGTGGCCGATGGGAAAGGCGGGCGGCATCGTGGTCGACCCCATGAAGGCCTTCGGCGCGCCCGTGGTGGAGCAGGTGGGAATCCGGGCGCGCTCGCTGGCCGCGGCCTACGATGCCGAGCTTCCGGCCTTTGGCGCGGGCGCCGTGAATCGCGTCGCGTGGACGTACGACATCGAACCCGAACACGTGCAGGCGGCTCTCCGGTTCCGCGAATGGCAGAGCCGGGCGGCCTGACGTTTCTCTTCGACGAGAACATGCCGCAGCGGCTTGCCACCGCCATGCGCACGCACATGGGGGAGCGGACCACCCACGTGTACGACGAGTTCGGGCGGGACGGGGTGCTGGATCCCGAGGTGCTGAGGTACGTGGGCGAGAACGGGTGGTTCCTGGTCAGCCGCGACCGCCGCAGCCTGCGCCGCGCCCCGGAGCGTGCGCTGATCGAGCAGTTCGGGACGGGCGCCTTCTTTCTGAAGGACAGCCTCGACGATTTCTGCTCCATCGCGCGGGCGCTGATCCACAATTGGCCGGAGATCAAGCGGATCACCCGTGGGCGCGACCGGCCGTTCGTCTTCCTGATCCGCGAACGGGGCGTCGTGCGCCTGGAGAACCGCCACATCCGGTGACGCCGCTTGCGGCGGTTCACCCGCTCATTGGAGAGGTGCACGCCTCGGCTGTCGGTGCCCTTCGGCTGCTGTGTGGCGGATCCCTCCGTCGCTGCCGGGCGCGGCGCGCGGGCAGGTTCGGAGGGGCCGCTCCGTCGGGATGACAGGCGGGCTTCGGCAGGCTTGGCATCCGGCGCTGGCGGCGGATTCATCCGCTCCCGCCGAAGCGGGTGAGGGTCACGCGCTCCGCCTCGTCCAGCAGGCGTTTCACGATCCCCAGCGCCGCGCCGATGTCGGCATCGGTGCGCTGCGCGATGTCGCGCCGGATCAGCGTGTCCACCTCGTCACGCACGATTTCGAACTGGCGGCGCACCGCGTCGGGCGTCCACCCCAGCCGCCGCCGCTGGTCGCCGTGCCGCTCACTGATCATCCGCTGGATGTCGGAGCCGTCCTGCATCAGCTCCGGCTCGCCGCCGCCCTCGTCCAGGGTGATCAGCGACTTGCCGATGTCGAGCAGAAAGGTGGCCATGTGGTCCTCCAGCTGCGCCCGGTCCAGCCCGCGCGCGCCGGGAACCCGGGGGTCGCCCCGCAGCCGCGTGCCGATGTCGCGCACCAGGCCATCGGCGCTGGCGGCCAGGATGTGCCCCACGTCGGCCAGGCCGGGCACCTGCCCCGGCCGCGACGGCCAGTCGTGCGCGGTGGACGCCGCTTCCTGGGCCGCGGCGTCGCGCGCGGCGGGTAGCCACAGCGTAAAGCACGAGCCCTGGCCCAGGGTGCTGCGCACCGTCAGGTCGCCCTCCATCAGCCGGGCGAAGCGGCGGCTGATGGTCAATCCCAGTCCGGTGCCGCCGTGCTTGCGCGTGTGCCCCTCCTCGGCCTGCACGAAGGGCTGGAACACGGCGCCCAGTTTTTCCGGCGCGATGCCCATCCCCGTGTCGTCCACCCGCACGTACACCCACGGCCCCTCGCGGCCCACGTCGGCCTCTTCGTCGGCCTGGGCCGTGCAGCCGCAGGTGACGGAGACGCTCCCGCCGCTTTCCGTGAACTTCACCGCGTTGGAAAGCAGGTTCACCAGGATCTGCCGCACCCGGTCCTCGTCGCCCACGTACTGCACGTCGGACGAGACGGTGCACTGGCTGGACAGGTTCAGCCCGCGGTCGGTGGCCTGGGGCGTGACCAGCGCGATGGCCTCGGCCACGGCGTACGACGCGCGGGTGCGTTCGTGCTCCACCTCCATCTGGCCGGCCTCGATCTTCGACAGGTCCAGCACGTCGTTCACCAGCCCCAGCAGGTGCTGCCCGCTCAGGCGCACGCGCTCCAGCTTGCCCTTCTGGTCGTCCGTCAGCGGGCCCCCGATGCCCATCTCCAGCAGGTCGGTGTAGCCCAGGATGGCGTTGATGGGGGTGCGGATCTCGTGGCTCATGTTGGCCAGGAACTGGCTCTTGGCCCGGTTGGCGAAATCCGCCGCCGTACGCGCCGTCTGCGCTTCGCCGTACAGCAGGGTGTTCTCGAGGGCGATGGAGGCCATCTGCGCCAGCTGCAGCAGCACGGCCTCGTCCTGCGCGGTGAAGTCGCCCTCGTAGCGGTCGGAAAGCTGGATGAGCCCCAGGTTGCGGCCGTCGCGCGCGACCATGGGTGCCGCCAGCCAGCCACGCATGGGCGGATGCCGGCCGGCCTCGGCGCCGAACGCCTTCCACGCCGGGTGCGCCTCCAGCTCGTCCTGCGTCATCCGCATCGACCGGTTGGCCTCGCCCACCAGGCGGTAGATGCCGCTGCCGTCGGGCACCGTGTCGTACTCCCGCCAGTCGGCGTAGCGGTCGGAGAGCGAGACGGCGTTGATGGCCTGCGACCAGGTGACGTCGGTCGACAGGCTGGCGACGGCCTGGTGCGCGCCCACCACGCGGCGCGCCTGCTCCGTGACCGTGCGCAGCATGTCGTGCACGGGCGCGGAGGTGTTGACGACCAGCGCCGCCTGGGCCAGCGCGTGAAGCTGGTCCGCGTAGCGCTGAAGCTCCTGCTCGGTGTGCTTGCGCTGGGTGACGTCGCGGAAGTAGACGGACAGCCCGTCGGCCGACGGATAGGCGTGCACCTCGAACCACACGCCGAACATGGGCGCGAACTCCTCGAAGTGCGCCGGCTGCTGCGTCTCCATGGCGCGGCGGTACTCGTCCTCGAAGCGCGTTCCGCGGAACTGCGGGACGGCGTCCCAGAACGGCACGCCCATCACCTCGTCGGGGTCGCGTCCCAGCACGACGCGGATGATCTCGCGGGTGCCGCGGTTGGTGTAGGTGAACCGCCACTCGCGGTCCAGGTGGAAGAAGGCGTCGGTGATGCTTTCAAGGATGGCGTTCAGCCGTGCGCGCGCTTCCTGTTCCAGCGCCAGGAGCCGGCTGCGGCGCTCCTCGGCCTCCTTGTAGTCGGTGGTGTCCTCGATGATGCCCACCACCCGGTACATCTCGCCGCTTTCCCGCCGCACGGGGTAGCCGCGCGCCCACACCCAGCGCACCTGCCCGTCGGGCCAGACGATGCGGTACTCCACGTCGTAGTGCCCCGTATTCATCCCCGCCAGGGCCGTTTCCACCCGCTGGCGGTCCTCGGGATGCACGGCTTCCAGGAAGGAGCGGGGATCGTGGACCAGGCTTTCGCGCGAGCGGCGCCAGATCTCCTCGTAGGCGGGGCTGATGTAGATGATCCGCGTGAACTCCGGGTCGCTGATCCAGAACACCTCGCGGATGCCTTCGGCCAGCTGCCGGAAGCGCTGCTCGTTTTCGTGAAAGGGACTCGCGGCACCGGGCCGCATCGCCCGCCAGCTCCTCGGCCAGGAGCGCCAGCCCCGCGGCGGAGGCGAGCGTCCGAAGGCTTTCCTCCTGTTCCGGCCGCGGTGCCGCGCCCACCAGGCTGAGCACGCCCAGGCGGCGACCGTCCACCTCCAGCGGCACCTGCCACGCACCCGCCGCCTCGCCTCCGGACACACGCGCGCCGACGGGCGGATGCCCGGCGCCCGAAGCCGCCAGCACCTGCACCTTGTCCGCGCCAGGAAAGGCGCGCGCGATGAACGCGCCCGGTGCGCCGGCGACGGCGCGGGCCTGCTCCGCCACGCGGCGCAGCGTTTCTCCCCCGTGGAATGCGGGCGCCGCTCCCTGCTCGTCGTCCATCAAGTGGTCAGGCCAGGCCTTGGGGGAACGTTCATCACCGGCCTGCGCCGGCTTCGCCGCGAGTGGCGGGGTGTCGGGTGCAATCCCGGTGCCCGGGCGGGGTGCGGCGGCGGCGCGTCGGAAAGCGTTCTCCGGGAACGGGCGTCGGCGGAGGAATTTGCGCGCCTCCGTGGGCCCCGTGAGCGGGTGAACCCGCCGCTGCGAAAGCGGAAAGCCCCGGCTCGGGCCGCTGTCGCGTCCCGCCGGGGCTTCACCTGCGCGCGGCGCAGATCCGTTACGTGGAGCGTGCGCCGGCCGCGGTGGTCATGCGGCCGGACGACCCGTCAGGGCCATTCACGCGCCTTGAGCAGCACGCCCGCGATGATCAGCCAGAACAGGCCGTAGCCGCCGGCGAAGGCGCTGGCGCCCCACGCGATCTCGCCGCGCAGGATGCCGTCGTACACGTCGGAAAGGGCCAGCTGCGGGGGAAGCAGCAGCCCCACCACGTCGCCCAGCACCCCCGGAAGGGGCTCCACCCCTGAGCTGACCAGCTGCAGCCACACGTAATTCGCCAGGTACAGCACCAGCGCCACCCACGCGTCGCCCCGGGCAAGCAGCACCGACAGCACCGCCACCATCCCGCCGTACGCCACGGCCGCGAGCAGCGCCAGGTACAGCCCGATCCACCCGCCCTCGAAGCCGCCCCAGGCCACCATCTGCCCCACCACCAGGAAGATCGCCGCCGCCAGCATCGAAAAACCCAGCGCCAGCAGCCAGCGAAGCCCGTAGAACGACAGCGGCCGCGTGGGATGCGAAAAGAACATCCGGTAGTACCCGGACCGCCGGTCGCCGGAGACGAAGCCGCCCAGCAGGATGAGCATGGAAAGCGCGGCGTAGTTGGCCAGCGTGGCCGCGATTCCCAGGTAGCCCAGGTCCAGCGAGGGCTCGGCGCCGGGCACCTCGTCGTGGCGATGGAAGCCGGGCTCCAGGGCAAAGAACAGCAGACCGGCGAGTGCCACCATCGCCAGGCGCGGCAGCATTCCGCGCAGCAGAATGGGGATCACGCGCGCCCTCCCTTCTTGCGCTCGCCGCCCTGGCCGCGGAACCGCTCGCGCAGCGACAGCCGCTCGGGCGTCACCCCGTGGACGACACCACCCCGGTCCAGCAGCTGCCGCAGCCGCGTGCTCAGGTCACGCGCGCTTCCCGCCTCCACCCGGAACGCGTGCGCCTCCCCCTGCACAGGGAGCGCGCCGGGAAACGCAGATGGTACCAGGTGCGCCGACTCGGTGTCGTGCACCTCCAGCCGCCACGCCGGCACGGGACCGCGCCCCGCGGCGAGGTCGATTACCTCGCGCACGCGGCCCGCCTGCAGCACCACCACCTGGTCGGCGACCCGCTCCACCTCTTCCAGGTCGTGCGAGGCGAAGAGCAGCACGCGCTCGGGGTCTGCCTCGCGCCACGCCGTGACGATCTCGCGCACCCGCGCCACCCACTCGGGATCCAGCCCGTCCGTGGCCTCGTCCAGGATCATCACCTTGCGGTCGCCCAGCAGCGCCTGGGCCAGGGCCAGCCGCTGCAGGTTGCCCTTGGAAAGCGCGGCCACGCGGCGGCCCGCCAGCTCGGCCAGCCCCAGCCGCGCCATCTCGCGTTCGATGCGCGCGTGGGCTCCGTCCACCTCGCCCAGCGCGGCGAACGCCTCCAGCGCGCGGCGCACCGTCCACGACCGCGGGATCTCCACCCGGTCGGGGACGTATGCCACCCCGTGCCGCTCGGCGTAGTCACGGGGCAGCATGCCGCCGATCTCCACGCCGCCGCCGCTGGGGTGCAGGTAGCCCAGCAGCAGCCGGATCAGCGTGCTCTTGCCGGCGCCGTTGGGCCCCACGATGCCCACCGCCGCCCCGGGGGGCACGTGCAGCGTCACCCCGTCCAGCGCGCGCACCCCCTCGCCGCGCCAGCGCGCCAGCGGGCCGCCGAACTCCTTCACCACGTCAGTCACCTGGATCATGAGCGGGAGCGTACGCCCCGCCCCGCCGGATCGCAACCCCGGTATGGATCGTGCGCCCCGGTGCCGGCATGAGCACGCGCCCTCCCACTCTCCCCCTGGAGCGCCGCACCGACCCGCGCCGCGGGCCCATCCACCGCCTGCGCGACCTGCTGTTCGCGCTGCTGCGATGGATCGGCCGCCACGTCGAGGGGTTTTACGCCGCCGTGGGCGCGTTCCTGTTCATCGGCCTCTCGTGCGTGCTGATCGGGGCGGTGCTCTTCGCCGAGCTGGCGCGCGCCGTCGTTGCCGGCCACACCCTGCGGCTGGACGAGGCGGTGCTCCGGTGGATGTCGGCCAACGGGTCGCCCGCGGTCGACAGCTTCATGCTGGAGGTGACCGCCCTGGGCGCGCGGCTGGTGGTGTGGATGGTGGTGATGGTGGCCACGGCGTTCCTGCTCCTGAACCGCCACCGCTGGTCCGCCGCGCTCCTCTGGGTGTCGATGCTGGGGGCGGGGCTGATCAACATGACGATGAAGGAGTTCTTCGACCGCCCGCGCCCCGACGTCTTTCCCTGGCGCACCCCGCACGTGGGCAACGCGTCGTTCCCGTCGGGCCACGCGATGACCTCCATCGTGATCTACGGCACGCTGGGCTACCTGCTGGGCCGGCTGATGCCCACGCGGGCGACGCGCATCGCCACCTACGCCATCGCCGCCCTCGTCATCCTGCTGGTGGGGGCTTCGCGGCTGTACCTGGGCGTGCACTATCCCTCGGACGTTCTGGGCGGCTTTGCGACCGGGGGCGCCTGGGCGTTCACCTGCGGGCTGGGGATGGAGGCCGTGCGCTACTTCCGCCGCCGGCGCCCGGAGATCGCCGCGGAGGAAAAGGGCTTGGGCGCCGGCCCGGTGGACGCGCCTGCACCGGCTGCGGCCGCCGAGTAGGGCGGACGTTCCCCACGTCGCAGCACCTCCGCTCGGAACCCGTCTGTGTCCCGAAACGAGCCCGAAGGGCTTGCGAAGGGTGCCCGCCGTCTCCATCGTTTCCGATCCATACCCCGCCGCATCCCCGGCTTCGCGCGCGCGACGCGCCGCACTCCCTGCCCCCATCCATGGCCAAGCACACTCCGCCGTCGGACCAGGAGCTGTTCCAGATCGAATCGCTCGCCTGCGATGCCACGCCCGGTCCGTGGGAGCCCCAGGTGGTGCTCGACTACCAGACGGGCGAGAGCGCGCGCGTGGTGGTGCACGCCCCCGGCGATGACGGCGAGCTGACGTACGTGGTGGAGCGCGAGCGCGATTTGGCCGAGGCGGACCAGCGCTACATCGCCGCCCTTCACCCCGATGCCGTGCTGCGCCTGGTGCGCGAAATCCGCCGTCTGCGGCGGGTCGGAGAGCGGTACGACGCGCTCTGCTCGGTGCTCGGCCACCTGAACGAGTTCCTGGAGCGGCGCGGCCTGGTGGCGCAGGCGCAGCGCTTCGTGGAGGTGCGGGCGCAGCTGGAGCGCATTCACCCCGAAGGCATCGACGGCACCGTGGCGCAGCCCGGCGCTCCTTCGGCCCGCCGTGAGCCCGCCGAGTTCGTCGCTTGACCCCATGGGCGCCTTCGGGCGCCCATTTCGCATCCTGAACCCACCGCCCGTAGCTTCAGCGATGGCTGCCGTACGCGAGATTCGCCTTCCGGACCGCTTCTACCTGCCCCGCCCCGGCCCCGACGGCCGCGAGGTGCACGACGTGATGCCGTGGGAAGGCGCCCGGAGCTACGCCACCGACGGCGAGCGCGTGGGCATCCAGTTCACCGACGGCCGCGTGGTGTGGCTGGGCGACGCGCCCTCGTCGGCGCTGGCGCCGGACCCGGCGGACGAGACCCCCACTTTCGCCGAGGACTTCGAGGACGTGAACCTCGACGCGCTGGTGGACGGGCTCCGCGTGTACATGGAGCGGCACCCCATCCTCAAGTCCGTGTGGCGCGAGGACATGGAGCGGCTGGACACGCTGCGCCGCCACTACCCGGGGCACGAGCCCCACGCGGGCGAGGGCGAGGCGGCGTAGGCGTTTCGCGAGGTTCGGAGAAGAAGACACTGGGGCGGCTCCGACGGGGCCGCCCTTCGTGTGCCCCTCCCCTGGCCCCTGCACGCACGGTACTGCTGTGCGGAGAGGGGGAAACTTCGCACCGATGAGGCTGGATTCGATGCGGCGGCTGGCGCCCCCCATCCCCAGCCCTTCCCCCGCAAACCGCGCGGGGGAAGGGAGCCAGTCCGGTGCGTCTGGGGAGTACCCGTGCTTGGGCTGAGGCCGGCACCAGCTTGGGAGCGCTTCGAGAACGGCCGGGCAGGCCCCGGCTGCCCTCTCCCCCCGGCCCCCTCTCCCGCAAGCGGGCGAGGGGGAGAATTCGATTGCGCTTCGGCAGGTGCGGCGCGCGTGCAGGTGAAGCCCCGAACGGGACGCGCCAGCGGCCCGTGTCGGGGCTTTCCGCTGTTCCAGACGCGGGTTCACCCGCCCCTGGAACCCGCGTCTGCGACCGCCCCGGCACCTGCTCCCCCGCATCTGCACCTGCGCCTCGCATCTGCGCTTGGGACGCGCTCGGGTACCCGCCTTGGACCGCGGGCCGGGATCGACGTTCTCCCCTCTCCGCACGGGGTTTGTGCAGGGAGGGGCCGGGGGAGGGGCGCCGCGTTCTTGTGTTTTCCCCGGTCTTCCGCGTATCCTCACCGCCGCCCACAATCCGCGACGCCCCGCGACCCCGTCCGCCCCATGATCTCCGTCCGCCGACCGACCGTTCGCGCGCTCGCCGCCGCCGTGCTGCTCGCGCCCGCGCTGCACGCCCAGGAGTTTCGCCCCGCAGCCACCTTCATCCAGGTGAACGACGTCTATCGCATCGACGCGGTGGAGGGCGGACACGTGGGCGGGCTGGGCCGCGTGGTGACCGCCGCCGCCGCCGCGGGCCGCAGGACGGGCGTTCCCGTTCGCGTGCTGCACGCCGGCGACTTCATCGCGCCCTCGCTGGAAAGCCGGTACTTCGCGGGGCTGCAGATGATCGACGCGCTGAACTTCCTCCATGCGCGCGCGCCGATGATCGTCGTGCCGGGCAACCACGAGTTCGACGAGCGCCGCCCGGGCATGCTGGCGGGCGCCCTCAACGCGTCGCGCTTTCCCTGGCTGGCCGCAAACGTTCGCCTGAACACCGGCGACGCGGGAGCCGACCGGCGCCTTGGATCGGACACCATCATCGACGCGGGCGGCATGCGCGTGGGCATCTTCACGCTCACTTTTTTGGATTCGCCCCGCGAGTATGCGTCGGCGGACACGGCGTACGTCGCCATCGCCGAGCGCCAGATCCGCGAGCTGGAGTCGCAGGGCGCCGAGGCCATCATCGGCCTGACGCACCTGGATGTGGGGATGGACCGGCAGATCGCGGCGCTGCGCGCCACGCATCCCAAGCTGGTGTGGATCGCGGGCGGGCACGAGCACTTCCTCATCCACCATCCGCTCACCGACAGCACCGCAGCCATCACCAAGGGCGACAGCAACGCGCGGCGCATCTGGCAGGTGGTGCTGGGACGCCGCGGCGGTTCGCCGGCCGTGCGCGCGGACTCCATCGTGCTCGACGCATCGGTGCCCGTCGATCCCGCGTACCAGCGCCAGGTGCAGGCGAAGTGGGCCGACAGCATGCGCGCCAAGATCCCCTTCTTCGACCAGGTGATCGGCCGCAGCGGCACGCGGATGGACGCGTCGGAGGAGGTGGTGCGCAACGAGGAGAGCGCCTGGGGCAACTGGCTGGCCGACGTGATGCGCCGCGCCTACCCCGACATCCCCGCCGACGTCGGCATCCTGAACGGCGGCGCCATCCGCATCGACGACGCCATCCAGGGCGACATCCGCTGGGAGCACCTGGCGCGCACCTTCGGTTTTCCCACGCGGGTGGGGCTGGTGTGGCTGCGCGGGCGAGACCTGCGCGAAACCGTGCTGGAGCGCGGCGTCTCGGGCGGCCGGGGCGAAGGGCGCTTCCTGCAGGTTTCCGGGCTGCGCTTCAGCTTCGACCGCTCGCGCGCGCCGGGGCAGCGCGTCACCTCGGTCGACATCCGGCGGGGCGACGCGTGGGAGCCGCTGGACGACAACCGCGTCTACGTGGTGGCGGTTCCCGACTACCTGATGGGCGGCGGCGACACGTACAGCTTCCACAACCGGGCGATCATGAGCATTCCGCCGGGGCCGGACCTGCGGCTGATGGCGTTCGACGCGCTGGCCGCCGCGTACGCCGCCGGGCAGCCCATCAGCCCGGCCGTGGAAGGCCGCATCACCGAGCGCGGCGCCGCGCGCCCCTGACATCCCCACATCCGGAGCGAATTTCGTGAGCCAGTCCACCCCCGCGTCCGCCGTGGACGTGTTTGCTCCCAGCGAGCTGGTCGTCCTCTTCGGCGACCAGTTCGTGCCCGACGCGTCGATGCTGTCCAGCAAGGAGGAAGTCCTCACCAGTGGCGTGAAGGTCAATGCGCAGACGCTGATGGAAAAGGCCATGCACGCCGCCGTGTGGACGCTGCAGCGCGCGGGCGCCATCCGGCTGGAGATCCGCCAGGGCAAGGCGCTGTTCGGGCTGGTTAAGACCCGGAAGCTGCACCTGGTGCGCGGCACGGCCTCCGCCAGCTATCCCGAGGGATCGCTGGAGGCGCACCTGGTGGAGGCGGCGGGGGCGGAGAACGAGCTGGATGCCGTGCTGGCGTCGTTCTTCGGCCAGGAATCGCGCGATCCGGCGGCGCGCGCCATCGGGCTGATGAAGCGGGGGCTCTCCGGCCGCGGCCTGCTGGAGGTGGAAGAGAAGAAGACGATGATGGTGTTCACCTCCGTCGGCTACGTGCTTCCCGCCTCCACGCGCGATCTGGCATCGCGGCACTCGGTGCAGCCGATCAAGCAGCTGCTGGCGGAGGTGGAGCAGAAGGAGCCGGAGCTGTTCAAGGCGGTGGACAAGGCCATCGACTCGGCGCGGGTGAAGATGACGGAGGACAGCGACTGATGAAGAGCTACGTGATCGTGCTGGGGCTGGTGGCGGCCATCACCGGGGCCATCGTATTCTTCGTGCTCCGCGACAACCAGGCGACGAGCCGGCGCCAGACCGCCGAGGCCCAGGCGGTGGGGTTCGTGGCGACGCCTGCCACGTGGTTCAACGGCGACGATAACGAGGAGGGGCACACGCTGACCTTTGCGTTCGTCGACGGGCAGAACAACGTGCACAGCCGCAAGATGGACGAGATCACCTGGTACGATCCGGCGAAGACGTACAAGGTGTGCTACAACCCCGCCGACCCCAAGGACCACAAGCTCTACACCGCCGACCACAAGTGCGGCAGCTGACGAGCTGAATCCGCGGGTCCGAATCGGACGAGCCCGGCCGCCTTCCGAATGTGGGAGGGCGGCCGGTTCCGTCGTCGGGCCGGGAGACGATGATCCGCCGCGACAAGGCCGATTCTATCGCGCGGGTTCCAGGGGCGGGTTCTAGGGGCGGGTTCCAGCGGCGGGTTCCAGGAGCGGGTAAACCCGCGGCTGGAAGAGCGGAAAGCCCCAACTCGGGCCGCTGGCACGTCCCGCTCGGGGCTTCACCTGCACGCACGCTACACTTGCCGACGCGGAATCGAACGCTTCGAAGGGGTCTCGAGTTATGGCCGGCGCAAGCCGAAGTGCTCCACCGCAGCCCTGATGAGCCCCGTCCCACGCAATCGTGACCGCTGCCGCGCCCAGGCGATTACGTAACCCATGCTAGATCCTTCGGCCCGCGAGGTGGCGTGTGTGGGTGAGTGCCGTGCGCCTGGACCTCAGGATGACAAACCTTTGTGCGTCAATGGATTAGCGGTGCCCACCCACGGGCTCCCCTTTCGCGCGGGGTGCAGGTGAATCCGCGGGCGGGACGCGACAGCGGCCCGGGCCGGGGGTTCACCGCTTTTCCAGCGGCGGGTTCACCCGCTCATGGCGAGGTGCACGCCTCGGCCACGATTCGTTTCGATCGATGTGTGGCGGATCCCTCGATCGCTGCAATCGACGGCGTACGAGCAGGGGAGCCGTAGCCGCTCCGTCGGGATGACAATCGTTGGCGGAGGGCCTGCCGAAGCGCACTCGAATTCTCCCCCTCTCCCGCTTGCGGGAGAGGGGGCCGGGGGGAGAGGGCAGCCGGGGAGTGCGCCGGAGATTTCGAACTGCACCGAATCCTTCCAACCTATTCAGCCCCCGAGCGCCAGTTGCCGGGGGAGGGGCGCCCCCTTCACCCCACCGGGTCGAACGCGAAGAGGCGGCGGAACGAGGCCTCGGTGACGGACGGCGGCGTCAGGCGAAACATGGTTTCGCGCAGCCGCACCGCCGCCGCGTTCTGCCACTGCCCGATGCGGCCGTAGGCCAGCGACTGCCGCGTGATCCACGCCGTGCGGCGGAACCGCCGGGCCTCGTACGCGCGCAGCCCCGCCGCGGCGTCGCTCGCGTTCGCCAGGCAGCAGGCGAGCACCGCCCCGTCCTCGATGGCCATGCACCCGCCCTGCCCCAGGTTGGGCGTGGTGGGATGCGCCGCGTCGCCCAGCAGCGTCACGCGCCCCCGCCCCCACCGGCGGACGGGCGGACGGTCGTAGGTGCCGTTCTTCAGGATCTCCTCGTCCGGCGTGGCCTCGATCAGCTGCGGAATGGGCTGGTGCCAGCCGCCGAACATGCGCAGCAGCTTCGCCTTGCGGTCGTGCCCCTCTTCCGGCGCATTCTCCGGCTCGTTCGCGGTGGCCCACCAGGCGATGCGCCCCCCACCGATGGGCACGATGCCGAAGCGCTGCCCGCGGCCCAGCGTTTCGATCAGCGTGTCGCACTCCGCCGTGCCCGCCGGGGCCACGCCGCGCCACACGGGATATCCGCGGTAGACGGGCGGCCCGTCGTTCAGCAGCTGCTCGCGGACGGCGGAGCGCAGACCGTCCGCCCCCACCAGGCAGGCGCCCGCGACGGAGCCCGCGTCGCCCACGTCGGCCTCCACGCCCGACGCGGTCTCGTGGAACCTTTCGAACGCGGCGCCGGTGTTGACCGCCCACGCCGGCAGCGCCTCCAGCAGCACGGAGTGAAGATCCGCGCGGTGGATCAGCACGCCCGGCGCGTCCATCGCCGGAACGTCGAACACGGTGAGCAGGCGCCCGTCCGCCGCCCGCCCCTCGCCGCGCGTGTAGAGGTGCCCGCGGCGGATGATCTCGTCCAGCAGTCCCCAGCGGCGGAGCTGTGCCGTGGCGTTGGGCCACAGGCTGATGCCGGCACCCACCTCGCGCAGCTCGGGCGCGCGCTCGTACACCTGCGCGTCGATGCCCGCGCGCCGCAGCGCGATGGCCGCCGACAGCCCGCCGATCCCGCCGCCGATCACGATCACGCCGTCGCTCATCGCATCCTCCGTCCGCTGTACCCTGCAGCCTCGCCGGATTCCGGATGACAAGGTACGCGGCCCGCGCCTGTCGCGTGATAGGTAGATCGGCTCATCCGGGGTGGGGAATGTCCTGACGGGAAGGACGAGGGAAAGTGCGTGAGTGCGTTAGTGCGTTAGTGCGTTAGTGCGAAAGTGCGGGGCGTCGGGTCAGGAGTTCGCGGCGAGGCCGGTCAGCTCGGCGCTGATCTGCCAGAGGCGGCGGGCGGATTCGTCGTCCTGGGCCGCGCGGGATGGATACCTGGGCTTCTCGTCCTTGAAGTACGCACCCGTGATGCCCGCCACGTCGGGGGACGAGGCCAGGTAGATGGCTGTGCGCGCGCCCTCCTCGGCCGTGCGAATGAACGGCTTCAGCAGGCGCAGCGGCGCCCATCCGCCGAACAGCAGCGCCGTGCCCACGACGCCCGGGTGCATGGCGTTCGCCGTCACCTCCGCGGCGCGGCGGGCCAGCTCGCGGGTGAAAAGGATGTTGAAGAGCTTGGCGTTGCAGTACGCGCGCAGGGCGCCGTACTTCCTCCGCATCTGGATGTCGTCCCATGAGAACGAGGCGCGGTGGTGCGCCTCGGAGCTCACCGTCACCACGCGGGCCGGGGCGCCGGCGCGGAGCGCATCCATCAGCAGGTGGGTCAGCAGGAACGGGGCGAGATGGTTGACGGCCAGCTGCATCTCCATCCCGTCCGCCGTCTCCTGGCGCGTCTTGGTGTAGATGGCGGCGTTGTTCACCAGCACGTGGATCGCCGGATTGCGGGCGCGGATCTCCGCCGCCGCGGCGTGCACCTCGGACTGGATCGCCAGGTCCGCGATCACCGTTTCCACCCGCGCGTGGCCGGCGGAGCGGACGATCTCCTCCCGCGTCGCCCCGGCCTTGTCCGCGTTGCGCGCGACGAGGACCACGGTGGCCCCCATCTTCGCCAGCGCCGCCGCCGTCGCCTGGCCGATCCCCGCCGTGGCGCCGGTGACCACGCACACACGCCCCTCCATCTGCCCCGCCATTCGTTCCCCGTCCGTTACAGGATTCGGCCGTGCCGCGGTTGCAGGATGCACGCGCCGCCGCGATTTTCGAAAGAGCATCCAGCAGACCAGAGGTGAAGCAGCGAATGACGCAGAAACTCGACCGCCGCGAATTCTTCCGCCGCGCCGCCGTGCTGGGCGGCGGCGCCCTCATGGCCCCCGGCCTGGTGGGGCTTTCCGCCTGTTCGCACGCCACCAACGGGCTTCGGCGCACCCCCGGCTACGGGCCGCTGGTCCGCAGCGCGGAGGTCCCGGAGCTGTGGATTCCCCGGGGGTTCCGTGCCCGAAAGCTCAGCACCACCAAGGCACCGTCGCTCGTGAACCCCAGCCTGACCGTCAAGTACGGCGTGGACGGGATGTCCGCGTTCCCCGGGGCCGACGGCAGCGTGCGCCTCGTGCGCAACCACGAGGTGTCGGACAACGTGACGGTGGCCCGGCTCCTCGGCCCGGGCGAGCGCGCCTACGACCGCAAGGCGGGCGGCGGCACCAGCACCCTGCAGCTTCGGCAGGCGCCGGACGGGGCGGTGGCGCTGGAACAGGAGTTCATCAGCCTCAGCGGAACGCACACCAACTGCGCCGGGGGCCGCACGCCCTGGGGCACGTGGATCACCTGCGAAGAAACGACCGTGGGCCCGGCGCGCGGGTTCGAGCAGCCGCACGGCTACTGCTTCGAGGTGGCCGCCAGCGCCAACGGCGAGGTGCAGCCGGTGCCGTTGAAGGCCATGGGCCGCTTCGTCCACGAGGCGGTGGCGGTGGATCCCGCGACCTCCATCGTGTACCTGACCGAGGACATCACCTACGACGCCACCGTGCCGGCGGGTCGCGCGGCGGGCTTCTACCGCTTCGTTCCGGCGACGCCCGGCGACCTGCGGACCGGGCGGCTGCAGATGCTCTCCATCGTAGACCGCCCGAACTACATGACGTTCCGAGGCCAGCAGCCGGGCGCGACGTACCGCACGGGCTGGGTAGACATCCCGGACCCGGACCCGGCGGGGGCGGAGGCGAACTCCTCCGCCGTGTTCCAGCAGGGCTGGGCGCGGGGCGGGGCGGCGTTCCAGCGCCTGGAGGGGTGCTTCGCGGCGGATGGAAGCATCTACTTCAATTCCACCAGCGGGGGCGACGCGGGCGCCGGCCAGGTGTGGCGCTACCGGCCGGGACGGGGCGACGCGGGAGAGCTGACGCTGGTGTTCGAGTCGCCGTCCCGCGACGTGCTGGACAGCCCCGACAACCTGTGCGTCAGCCCGCGCGGGGGGCTGGTGATCTGCGAGGACGGTCTGGGCGTGCAGTTCCTGCGCGGCCTGACCCCCGACGGCGAGATCTTCGACGTGGTGCACACGGACGGCCCTTCGGCCGAAACCGCGGGCGCGTGCTTCAGCCCGAACGGACGCACGCTGTTCTTCAACATCCAGGGCGGAACCAACGCCACCACCTCGGCGAACATGCAGGGCGGCACCTACGCCCTCTGGGGGCCGTGGGAGAAGGGGGCTCTCTGACGAGAGGCCCCACAGGAGCTCGTCGTCAGTCGAGCCCGTCCCACTCCGCGTGGAAGCGCTCCAGGAACTGCTCCATGAACCGGTGCCGCCCCTCGGCCATGCGGCGGGCCGACGGCGTGTTCATCCGGTCGCGGAGCAGCAGCAGCTTTTCGTGGAAGTGGTTGATGGTGGGGCCCGTGCTGGATTTGTAGCGCTCGAAGCTGTCGTGCATCTCCGGCGCCGCCTCGGGCTCGTGCATCGGGCGGCCGCGGCTGCCGCCGTACGCGAAGGCGCGCCCCACGCCCACCGCGCCGATGGCATCCAGCCGATCCGCGTCCTGCACCACCCGGCCCTCGGGTGAGCTCATGGGCGTGGCCACCCCGGCGCCCTTGAACGACAGCTCGGCGATGATGGTAGCCACGTGCTCCGTCACCTCGGGTTCGACGTCGAGGGCCGAGAGCCACTCCCGCGCGGCCCGCGGCCCGGCACCGGCGTCGCCGCCGTGGAACTTGTGGTCGGCCACGTCGTGCAGCAGCGCCGCCAGTTCCACGACGTAGAGATCGGCCCCCTCCTCGCCCGCCAGCCGCAGCGCCACCCGACGCACCCGGTGCACGTGCCACCAGTCGTGCCCCGTTCCCTCCCCCGACATCCGCTCCCGCACGAACGCTTCCGTCCGCCGGAGGATCTCTCCCTGCTCCATCGTCATCTGCCCCTTGTGCGGGTCGATCATGCTCGTTAGGTTTGCATTGCAAACAAGTATGCGAACCAGGAGATCGAACCGATGAACGAAACCGTGTTGTTGCCCGACCGGCTGGCGGAGCTGGAATCAATCACGCGTGAGTACGCGCGCTTTTCGCGCAGCGCGGGCGGGCTCGGCTCCGTGCTGGGCGGCCTCCTGTGCCTGGGCTCCTACGCGGCCGGCGGCCTGCTCGGCCCCAGCGGGCCGGTCCGCGCGGCCCTGATCGCCATCCCGTTCGTCTGGATCGTGTGCAAGGAGCTGATGCGCCGGCACTACTACCAGCACCTGGGCGCCGCGGCCGAGCCGGAGACCCGGCGCGAGCGGCGCGGCCGCGTGGTCACCACCGCGGGGACGGCGCTCATCAGCATCGTGGTCGCCGCCGGCGTGCTGGCCAGGGGCGATCGGGTGATGGACGCGGCCGGGTACCTTGCGGTCGTCGCCGCCATGCCGGTGGTGGCGTGGCTGTGGCTGCGGGCCCCGCTGGAGTTCGTGACGGGCATCTTCCTGATGTGCCAGGCGGCGCTGGCGTTCAACGGGACCCCGTATCCGCTGCTGAGCGTGGCCATCGTCTTCCCCTTCGCCGCCGTGGCGCTGATCGTGGCCGGCGTGCGCGACCACCTGCGGTTCCGCGGCGTTACGAAGCGCATCGCGCGGCTCACCGGCGGGTCCGGCGCATGAGCCCGGGCGAGGAACTCGGTTCGGTGATGCAGCTGGACCGGCTGGTGCACGAGCCGGCCCGCCTGCTGATCCTGGCCATGCTCGCCGGCGCGGAAGAGGTGGAGTTCCGCTTCATCGAAAAGCTCAGCGGCCTCAGCAAGGGCAACCTTTCCAGCCACATGAGCAAGCTCGAGGCGGGCGGGCTCATCGAAGTTCTCAAGTCGTTTCGCGGAAAGCGGCCGCTGACCACGCTCCGCATCACTCCCGCCGGCCGGACGGCGCTGGACCGCTACCGCCGGCACCTGGCGGAGGTCGTCGCCGGCATCCCCACGCAATCCATCGAGGAGTCTTGAACATGCTACGCATCGTACTGGCGGCCGTGCTCGCCGCCGTTCCCCTGGCCTCCGCGGCCGCGCAGCCCGAGCTGGCTCCCGGGCGCGAGCTGACGGAATCGTTCTACGCCGGCCGCACGGCACAGATATGGGAGCGGATGGAGCCCGCGATGAGAAACGCCCTCGGCAGCCCCGACGCGCTCGCCGCCTTCCGGGCACGGGTGGAGGCCGGCCTGGGCGCCGAGACCGCCGTCGAGGCCGAGACGGTCACCCCGATGGGGGGCGTCCGGGTGTACCGGCGGCGCGCCCGCTTCGCGCGTTCTTCGGGCCTGGTCACGGTGGAATGGACCCTCGTCGGCCCCGAGGGGAGGGTGGCGGGCTTCCACATCGCGCCGGACCAGGCGGCGCCGCAGCCGCCCGCGCCCAGCGAACACCTGGAGCACCGCACGAGGGCGGACCTGCGCCTGCCGTTCGACGGGGAGTTCCTCGTGGTGTGGGGCGGGCGCACGGTGGAGCAGAACTACCACGCCGCGCACGCCAACCAGCGCTTCGCCTACGACCTGCTGGTGATGCGCGGCGGCTCCACCCACACCGGCGACGGCCGGCGGAACGAGGACTACCACTGCTTCGGGGAGCCGATCCTTGCGCCGGCGGGCGGGCGGGTGGTCCTGGCCGTGGACGGCGTCGCCGACAACGTGCCGGGGCAGACGAACGCGCCGGAGGTGGCCGGCAACCACGTGATCGTGGACCACGGGACGGGCGAATATTCCGTGCTGGCGCACCTGCGCAGCGGCTCGGTGGCGGTGCGCGCCGGCGATCGCGTGGCCCGGGGCCAGCGGCTGGGCGAGTGCGGCAACAGCGGAAACTCGTCCGAGCCGCACCTTCACTACCAGCTGCAGGACGGGCCGGAGATGGGCCCGTCGGCGGGGCTTCCCCCGCAGTTCACCGATTATCTCGCCGACGGCCAGCCGGTCGCGCGGGGCGAGCCGGTCCGCGGCCAGGCCATCCGTCCGGCCCCCGCCGCCCAGCAGACCCGGACCCCCCGATGAACTCGTCCGCCGGGGTAGTCGTCGTGCTGATCGTGCTCATCGTCGGGGTGGTGAGCGCCCGGAGGCGCCGCCGCTAGGCGGCGCGGCGCGAGCGGTCGGCGATCAGCGTGGCGAAGCCGTTCTCGTCGGCGATGTCGAGCGCGTAGTCCAGCGGCCGGTCCTTGCGGATCCAGGGGAAGGGGAGCACCGGGATGGGCTCCAGCAGCTCGGCGAGCGCCTCCAGGTTGGTGCGCTCGGCGATGCCGGGGCGGTCGGGGCTCACGTTGTTCAGCACCACGCCGCGCACCCGCAGGCCGGCGTCGTGGGCGGCGCGCACGGTGAGCATGGTGTGGTTCAGCGCGCCCAGGCGGTTGCCGGCCACGATCACCAGGTCCAGGTCCCACCCCACGAACAGCCCGTCCCACGCCAGGTCGCGGGTCAGCGGCACCAGCAGCCCCCCCGCGCCCTCCACCACGATCCCGTCGCGCCCCTCGCACAGGGAGCGGTACGCCGCGTCCAGCGCGTTCAGGTCCAGCACGCCGCCGGAGCGCGACAGCGTGACCCAGGGGGCCAGCGGCTCGGTCAGCAGCAGCGGCCGCACCAGGTCGATGGAGTCGTCCGCGCCCGCCGCGTCGCGAAGGCGCAGGGCGTCGCTCGCCGGGTCGTCGGCCTTGACGCCCGTTTCGATGGGCTTCATGCCGGCCACGCGCATCCCCCCCCGCCGCATCAGCCCCAGCAGGACCGTGCCCACGTACGTCTTTCCGACGCTGGTTTCAGTTCCCGTTATCCCCAGCCGGATCATCGGTCTCCACTCCGGGTGCGCGCGGGTGCGGAAAGGGCTTGTGCCGAGCGCCCGCCGCCCCGAATCTGTACGACGATGGCTCCCCATGGAGCCCCCACAAGGTGGGTCCGCCGCCGCCCGCGCGAAAGGCCCCGGCAGAGGTCCGCATGGTACACGCCACGCGCCGGACGGTCCCGCGGGGCGTGCTTCCCGGCCCCGGCCAGCACCTTGCATCATCCCGCGCGCCGGTCTGGTTCATGGGCACCTCCTGAATCGTTTGCGATGCCGCACCGAATGCGCACCCGACCGCCGCTGTCCGTACCCGCCCTCCCCGGCCGCGACGAGCTGTACCGTCTGCTGGTGGAGAACGTCACCGACTACGCCATCATCATGCTGAGCCCCGAGGGCCGCGTGGTGACGTGGACGGAGGGCGCGGAGCGGATGTTCGGGTACCGCGAGGCCGAGGTGCTGGGCAGCCCCTTCTCCATCTTCTTTCCCCCGGAAGACGCCGAGTCGGGCACCCCCGAGCGCGACCTGCACCAGGCGGCGGCGGACGGGCGCTGCGAAACGGTCGCCTGGCGGATGCGGCAGGACGGCTCGCGGCTGTGGGTGAGCGTGGTGATCACGGCCATCCACGACCAGTCGGCACGGCTGATCGGGTTCGGGCAGATCACCCGCGACCTCACCGAGCGCAAGGAAGTGGCGATCCGGTACGAGGAAAGCCGCCAGCGCTACCGCTCGCTCTTCGACAACAACCCCGACGCCATCTGCTCGTTCGACCTGGACGGCACCCTGCGCACCGCCAACCCCGCGGCCGAGGCGCTGACCGGCTACGAGATCGAAGACCTGCGGATGCGCTCGTTCTGGTCGCTGATGGCGCCCGACGACCGCGACCGGATGCGCGCGCTCTTCGAGTCGGCGGCGCAGGGCGAGCCCTGCCACGCGCAGACGGCGCTGGTGCACCGGGTGGGGAAGCGGGTGGACCTGCGGGTGACGCTGGTGCCCATCATCGTGCAGGGGCAGAACATCGGCGTGTACTGCATTGCCGAGGACGTCACCGAGCGCCTGCGCGCCGAGGCCGAGCGCGAGTCGCTTCTGCTGCGCGAGCGCATCGCCCGCGCCGAGGCCGAGGCGGCCAACCAGGCCAAGACGCACTTCCTGGCCGTGGTGACGCACGAGCTGAAGACGCCGCTGCACGCCATCACGGGGTACACGGAGCTGCTGCGCGAGGAGGCCGCCGCCCTCAGCGACATGCAGCGGCGCCACCTGGAGCGCATCCGCAGCAACGGCCACCAGCTGCTGCGGATGATCGAGGACGTGCTGGGCTACGCGCGGCTGGACGCGGGAGGCGAAGGCGTGAAGCTGGGCCAGGTGAAACTGGCCGAGGTGGCGGCCGAGGCGGTGCGCGAAATCCTGCCCACCGCCACGCAGAAGGGACTGACGATCGAGATCCACGAGGCCGACGGCTGCATCGCCGAAACCGACAAGCGCCGCGCGCGCGAGCTGCTGCGCGCGCTGCTTTCCAACGCGGTGAAGTTCACGGAGGCGGGGCGGGTGGACGTAACGCTCAGCCGCGACACGTCGTGGGTGGCGGTGGAGGTGTCGGACACGGGGATCGGGCTGGACACGGACCAGATCGAGATGATCTGGGAGCCCTTCTGGCAGGCGGCCAACCCCATGACCCGCAAAGCGGGCGGCAGCGGGCTGGGGCTGAGCATCGCGCGCCGCCTGGCGACACTGCTGGGGGGAGACCTGCAGGTGTCCAGCACCCCCGGCCAGGGGAGCAGCTTCACCCTTCGTCTCCCCATCGCCCACGGCTGACGGGGCCCTCACCCGGCCGCGCTGACACGCGTGCCACCCTCTCCCACAAACAGCGTGGGCGAGGGGGTACACCCCAGTTCGGGTGCGCATCCAAGCATCGGGGCGCACCCGATTCTGTCATCCTGAAGGCCGAGCCACGCCTCACTCGCCCGCCCGCCATGCCTCGCGGGCCGAAGGATCCAGCCGAGGATACGTACAGGCCAGCGCGCGGCAGCGGTCACGGGAGCAGAGGCCGCCACATCCGTCCCGGCGGTTGAAACCGCGGCTGGCAAATCACAAAGTCCGCCTTCGCGGACTGCACGCGCAGTCGGGTGCGCGAGGCCAGCCGAAGCGCGGTCGAATTCTCCCTTTCCCCCGCTTGCGGGGGAGAGGGCCGGGGAGAGAGGGCCGCCAAGGGCATGCGCCGATTCCCCCCGCAGCGCACCGTTCCTGGCCCTCGTTGCAGTCGAGTGCGCAAGGCCTGCCGAAGCGCAGTTCAGATCTCCCCCTCCCCTGCGCAGCGGGGGACGGGGGCCGGGGGGAGGGGGCTCCCGAGGCATTCACCGGCACCGTGTCGAACCCCGATTGAAGGTCTCCTCTCTCCCGCGCTGTTTGCGGGGGAGAGGCCGGGAGAGGGGGGCTCCCAAGGCATGCACCGGCAGCCAGCCCATCCGGTGCGAATTCTCCCCTCTCCCGGCGCAGTTTGCGGGGGAGGGGCCGGGGGACGGGCCCGCCGGGGTGGGGCGCCCGGGGAGGGCGCCCGCCCTTCAGTCGCGGATCACGAACAGCTTCTCGATCATCGTCGCCACGCTGGAAACCAGCCATCCCAGCGGCCCCAGGATGCGCGGCCGCCGCGCCTCCAGGCTCACCTCCGCCAGGTCTACCCGCGTGGAAAGCATCCGCTGCTGCGCCTCCAACACGTCGATCTCGCCCTGCACCCGCGCAAGCTCGCGCTCGATGGCCACCAGGTCCGCCGTGGCCGCGGCGTTCCCCAGGTAGGCGCGCAGCCGGTCGCGCACGGTGCGCAGCGTCCCCAGCCGCGCCTCCACGTCCACCACCTGCGCCGTCACGTCCTGCCGCCGCACCGTCCGCCGCTTCACCGTCCCCATGACCGACAGCCGGTCCAGCACGCCGTTCAGCGCCGGCGCGGGCACGTGCAGCGACATGTGCAGGTCGCTCTCGCGCAGCTCCGCCTCTCCCACGTACCCGCCCAGCGCCACCGTCAGGCTGTCGGCGGCGCGGTGGAGGCGGCCGAGGCTGTCCGTCACCATCGACAGGCCCGCCTGCTGGATCACCGCGCGCTGGCCGGGAACCCCCGGCGGCGGCGGGGCCGGCAAGGCGGCGGCCATCGAGCCTGCGGAGCTGCACGCGGAGGCGGCGGCCAGCACGACCAGGGACAGGGAGTGGCGGATGCGGATCATCGGACGGGGCGGGTCGGGGCGTGGAGGTGCAGGGTGGATGGACGGAGAACGTGCGATGCCGGGCGGATGGGACGCAAGATCCGGCATCGCGCGGCGGGAAACGCACGACCGTCCCCGGCCGGCCGCTCTCGACATCCGGTGGGGGCGCGCTTACACTGATGCCCGGCGCCCGCCGGCCTTTCCCCCGCGATCCGATCTCCATGCAGCCCACCGCGTCCGTTTCCGCGAACCGCCAGTACAAGTACTACGACCTGATCACCGGCGCCTTCGTGGCCGTGCTGCTGACGGCCAACCTCATCGGCCCCGCCAAGATCTGCACGCTGTGGGGATTCACCTTCGGCGCGGGAATCCTCTTCTTTCCGCTCTCGTACCTGTTCGGCGACATCCTGACGGAAGTGTACGGCTACGCCCGCGCCCGCCGCGTGGTGTGGACGGGCTTCGCGGCGCTGGCGTTCGCCAGCCTGATGAGCGTCGTCGTGCTTCGCCTGCCCCCCGCGCCCGGCTACGCGGGGCAGGAGGCGCTCGAGTCGGTGTTCGCGCTCACGCCGCGCATCGTCCTTGCCTCGCTGGCGGCGTTCTGGGCCGGCGAGTTCACCAACTCGTTCGCGCTCGCCAGGATGAAGGTGGCCACGGCGGGCCGGCACCTGTGGAGCCGCGCCATCGGCTCCACCGCGGTGGGCGCCGGGGTGGATACGCTCATCTTCTATCCCGTGGCGTTCCTGGGCGTGTGGGCCACCCGCGACGTGCTGGTGGTGATGGCCACCAACTACGTCCTCAAGGTGCTGTGGGAGGTGCTCGCGCTGCCGGTGACCTACCGGGTGGTGGCCGCGCTCAAGCGCGCCGAGCACGAGGACTGGTTCGACCGCGACACCGACTTCACCCCCTTCTCCCTCCAGGCTGGCTGACCGATGAAGCTCGACCTGATCCAGACCCTGGCCTTCGCCGGCGTCGTCCTGTTCCTGGGCTACGGCGTCCGCAGGCTGGTTCGCCCGCTGGCGCGCCACAACATCCCCGCGCCGGTGATCGGCGGGCTGATCGTGGCCGTGCTGATGGTGTGGGCGCGCTCCGCCGGGCAGACGCCCTTCGAGTTCGACACCACGCTGCAAAGCCCGCTGATGGTGGCGTTCTTCACCAGCATCGGCTTCGCGGCCAGCCTGCGCCTGCTCAAGGTGGGCGGCCCGCAGGTGCTGATCTTCTTCGGCGTGGCCACGGCGTTCGCGGTCGTGCAGAACCTGCTGGGCGCGGGGCTGGCGATGGCCATGGGGCTTCACCCGCTCTTCGGCGTGCTGACAGGGTCGGTAACGCTCACCGGCGGCCCGGCCACGGGGCTGGCCTTCGCCCCGCTCTTCGAGGAGGCCGGCGTACCTGCCGCGGCCACCGTGGCGGTCGCCTCGGCGATGGTGGGCATCGTGGCGGGCGGGGTGATCGGCGCGCCCATCGCCACCCGGCTGATCGAGCGGAACGGGCTGCGCCGGGCCAAGGGCGAGGTGACGGAGATGGACACGCCCGTGGCCACGCAGATCGTGGAGGAGCAGCTTGACGACCAGCCCGCGGCCACCCCCGCGGGCGAAGACGAGGAGTCGTTCGTCCTGCTGCAGTCCGTGGTCCTGGTGCTCGTCGCCATGTGGCTGGGGGGATACCTGAGCGCGTGGTTCACCTCGGTCGGCATCAAGCTCCCCGCCTACATCGGCGCCATGCTGGTGGCGGCGGTCATCCGCAACGTCGACGACGTCACCGGCCGCATCAAGGTGTCGCAGCGGGTGATCGACGACGTGGGGAACGTGGCGCTGGCGCTGTTCATCGTGATGGCGCTGATGACCTTGAAGCTGTGGGAGATCGCCAACCTGGCGCTGCCGATGCTGGTGATCCTGGCCGCCCAGGTGGCGCTGATCGCCGCCATCGTGTGGCCCATCTTCCGCCTGATGGGGCGCGACTACGAGGCCGCGGTGATGGGCGGCGGGTTCGTGGGCTTCATGCTGGGGACCACGGCCAATGCCATGGCCAACATGCGCGCCCTGGTGGAAAGGTTCGGCCCGGCGCCCCGCGCCTTCCTCGTGGTGCCCATGGTGGGCGCCTTCTTCATCGACTTCACCAACGCGCTGGTGATCACCTTCTTCGTGAACGTCCTGCGGTGACCGGCCCGCGCATGCACCTGGGGCAGATTTCCCTCGTGGGAGACGAGCCGGCGGAGCCCCAGCCCTCCACCCGGCCGCTGTTCCTGCTGGCCGACAGCCAGCTGCTGTTCTGGGACGATGCCGGCGGCCGCTTCGTGCAGCGCCTTGCGGAGTACGCGGGAGGCGGCGCCTTTCGCGCCGCGTACCTGGGGGCCAGCAACGGCGACCAGCCCGAGTACTTCCAGCTGTTCCAGGCCGCCATGGCCGGTCTCGACGCGGAGTGCCGGATGATCCCCGCGGTGCCGTCCAGCGAGGACATGGCGTTCCTGCGCTCCGCCGGGCTGGTGCTGCTGGCGGGGGGCGACGTGCAGCGTGGATGGACGGCGTTCGAGCGGAGTGGCGTGCGCGAGGCCGTGGCCCAGCGGCACCAGGAGGGCGCCGTGCTGGTGGGCGTGTCGGCGGGCGCGGTGCAGCTGGGGATGGCGGGGTGGCCCGAGGGAAGCACGGCGCAGCTGTTCGCCACCTGGGGGCTGGTGCCGTTCCTGGTGGACGCGCACGCCGAGGACGACGAATGGGCGGAGCTTCGCGCCGCGGTGCTGGCCCACGACGGGCAGGCCGTGGGATTCGGAATTCCGCGCGGCGGCGGAATGGCGTACCACCCGGACGGCACCGTCGAGCCCATCCGCCATCCCCTGGTGGAGGTGCGCGCCGCCGACGGGCGGGTGACGACCGCCATGGTGCTGCCTTCGTCGGCCGCGAACGCCGACGCGGACGCGGACGGGTTCACGCCGTAAACCTCTCCCGCCGCCGCTCGCGCACAAGACTCTGGTGCGGAGCGGAGCATCGCACTACATATAGTGGGTGACGGGTGCATCCCCCTTGCACGACCCCCACCCGTGGCGCCGCGCTCTCCATCCGGGCACCCCTGAAACAACCGGAGCCGCGCCGCGGTATCAGGTGAGACGGGCTGGCCGCCCGGCTGTTACGCGGGCACGCCACCCCTGGCACCGAACTGGCTTTACCCGGTACCACCAAAGACCTTCCCCCGCGCCGTTTCGCTCGGCGGCGCGGCGGGCCGCACCCGGCGGCAGCGTCCGCCGAAACTCCTGTGACCGGGAGCGTAAGTGCGAGGAAACGGATCGGGCGGCTCCCTTCGGCGAGAGCTGGAGCACCGCATCAGAAACGGAAGGTGTGTGTACTGCCGGGCCCCCGCGGCCCCGGACCGGCCCCTCACCCGAGAGCACGTGATCCCCCAGGCTCGCGGCGGCCGAAGAAAAGACGCCCGCATCATCGTTCCCGCCTGCGCCGACTGCAACCACCGGCGGGGCTGCCAGGAAGTCGTCCTCTTCCTCCTCGCCCGGCCCGGGCGCATCCTGGCTTTCCTGGAATACCTCTCGACGTTATCCCCCGACACCGTGCGGCAGATCGACGTGCGCGTCTTTGCCGAGGTGTACGCGGCCGTGTGGCTGCTGGCCGAAAGCTCGGCGGGCGGCGAGCCGTGGCGCACGCAGGTGCGGCGGCTGTGCGCGGGGCGGCGGCTGCACCGGCGGCGCTACGCGGCGCGGCGCATCGTCACCGCGGCGGCGGTGCGCATCGAGCGGGCGCGCGACCGGCACGCCGTGGCCGCGCCCAGCTGCCTGCTCCCCGTGTCCATGGGCATGGACGCCGGGCGGCACGCGGCCACGCTGGGCCGGGGAATGGCCACGCTGATCGGCACGCTGTCGCTGGTGTGGGACGCGCCCGCCGAGCAGGTGCTTCGCGAGTTGGAGCGCGAGCGCCATCGCGCCCACCGCACGGCCGAACCCCGCCGCGCCCGCCCCGGCGCGGGGCCCGTCTCGGACGAAGAGGAAAGCGAGGACGAAAAGGTCGTGTCGCTGGATGGATGGAAGCGGCGCCGCGGCCGGAAACGCCGGGTGCGCGTGGACCCGCGCGGGGGACGCGGCGGGGCGCGAGGTCGCGGGCGCGCGGCGTGATCGGCGGTGCGTAAGGACGAGGGCCGCCGCGGAAGGGACAATCCCCCGGCGTACCGATCACCACTCAACGAAGAAGCTGATGGCGGCTCCGCGTTTCACAGCGCTCGTTCTGCTCGCCGTGCTCTCGGCATGCCATCCTCCCGTACCGCCGCCGACGCCAGCTCCGCAGCCGACCGCCGTGGAGCAGGCTCTGCGTGCGGCGGCTGGTGGCGGGGATGTGCCGTCGGACTTTCAGGTGATCTACAGCGACATGCACGGGATGCACGGCGGTACCACGATCCGGCTGGACGCGGATGGCACTCTCGCCTCCCGGCACGTGCAGCGGGGCGAACTCACCGAACGTTCGGGGCGTGTTCCGGCGGATTCGGTCCGCGCCCTGATCGGCCTGCTCGTGGAACTACAGGCCTGGGAGCAGCGTACGCCGCCGCGTCCCCCCGTGCCTGACGAAAGCGCGGCGGGACTTCGCATCCGGGCCGGGGGTGAAGAGGCCCGCATCTGGGAGTGGTTCAACGACATGGGGACGAACCAGCGGCTGGCCCGGATCCTGGGGATGCTGGGCAGGTTCGTCTCCCACAGCTCGGCCGCCCCGGGGCCTCCAACTCCGGGCTGAACGGTCGAATACATCGCATATGCACCGGGGCCGCGAGAGGTGATCTCTCGCGGCCCCGCTCCGTTCCGGTATTGGGCAACTCGACCGCCAGCGGTGCTACTTATCGGGTCGATTCAGGTTGTGGCGCTTGCACGTGCGCAGAAGCTTGTCCGTCAGAAGGAAGGTTTCGCCACTTGCCCGCTCGATGCGCCTTACGTGCGCCTGATGTGGAAAGTGCCCCCACACTACCCGTTTCTGGGCGGGCACACCGTCGCGGATCTTCGTGACTGTGCGAACACGTTCCATGGCGGGCACGAAGTCGGAATCGGCGCTGATGACGAGCGCGACATCGTACTTGTCACGATGGGCCCCATCCACCAGATCGACCGCGAGATTGACGTCTGTCTCCTTCTCGCGGTGGTACGGCGCGCGACACTGGCTGCACTGCTTCCGCTCGTGCCAGCCTTCGACCAGTTCCGTCGCTGAGGACCGCCGGAGGACATCGAAAAGCACGGCTTCACGTTTCCGCACCTCGCGATTGGCGCTCGCGGCCGCATAGAACCGAAGCTTCACGAGAATCGCGCCGCCATCCACACTCTTGGCGAGTTGGTGGGCTAACCTGGGGAAGTCGATCGGGTACTCCAGCCCAGCCTCGCGCATGGACGCCTGGAAGTTGGTCCCATCCACCAGGATGAGAAGACGAGGCTTGCGAGCTGTGCTTGCGGTGGCGGGTGGGGTATGGACCGGTTCCATGCTGCCCTCCAAACGTGCGAAAGGCCGCGTGCAAGACGCGGCCTTTCGCTGCCATAAACCGCACAGTCCCGAAGGGCTGCCGGTGACGAACTGGATGTAAGTATATGCACACCGCAGGGCCGCGTCAAGTCCCACGATTTCGAGCAGCCATTGGTGCTTACGCCATGTAAGTGCACAGCGTAAACAGGAGCACGTGACTCAGATTCGGGAGTGGACCGGGGCCGCGAGAGGTGATCTCTCGCGGCCCCGCTCCGTTCCGCAGATGCTCTGGCCGGTCCGTCAGCGCATGGGACCGTAGAAGTCGCGGCCGTAGCCGCGGAACTCGGCGTCGTAGCGGTAGTTCGCCTCGCGCTCCCAGCCCATGGGCATGCCGCCGCCGCGCATGGTCCGTGACCCGCCGATGGTGTTGTACGGCCGCCAGTAGCCCGTGACGTCCACGATGCGCCCCTCGTGGTCGCCGCCGAACGCGTTGTAGTTGGTTTCGTACCGCGCCGGCGTGGGGTGCACGTACTCGCGGTTGTACCGCTGCGTCACCCGGTTGCTGAACGCGGGGCGCCCGTAGTACCCGCGGTCGTACCCCCCGCCTCCGCCCCCGCCGCGCATCCCCTCGTCATACGCCACCCGCGTGCGCACCGGCGGCCGCTGGGGCGCCGTCTCGTAGAACCCGCGCAGCCCGTAGTCGTATCCCCGCATCGGCGGCCGCCCGCCCATGTCGCGGCCGTATCCGCGCCCATATCCGCCATCGTAGCGCATGGTGCCTCCCTTGGCTTCGGTGTGTGGCCTGTCCTGGCCCGCCAGGGACTTGCAATCGACGTTCCCTTGGGGTCGGGCAAATGCTGCACGTCACCGGGGGCTGGATGGGAATCCGTGCGAAGCCGCGGTGCGCCGCGAGGGTGCTGATCACGATTGACCCGGGAACCCTGAGCCGGTACACTGATGCGGCCCGCGTGCCTTCCGCGCGCGGGCCGCTCTGCTTTCGTAACCATCCGAATCCCATGGACTCACTGCAGGTTCTTGCTCCCGTGACCGCCCTGGTCGCGGGCTTCGCGCATGCGCTGGAGCCCGACCACATGGCGGCGGTCACCACCTTCGTGTCGCGCCGCCCCCGGCCGCTGCAGGCGCTGGGCTTCGGCGTGCGCTGGGGCGCGGGGCACTCCGCCGCCATTCTCGTGGTCGGCTGCATCCTGGTGGCACTGAACGTTCAGCTGCCGGAGCTCCTGGCCCGCGGGCTGGAGTTCGGCGTGGGCGCCATGCTGCTGGGGCTGGGGCTGTGGCTGCTGTGGAACGTGCTCCACGAACGCGCCCACCGGCTGGCGGGCGAGGCGTCCGCGGACGAGGCACACGCGCACCATCACCACCACGGCCGCGGGTCGCTGTGGGTGGGGCTGGCGCACGGCTTGTCGGGAACGGCGCCGCTGGTGGCCGCGCTCTCGGCCACGGCGGCAGGCTCGGCGTGGCAGGCGGCGGGGTACCTGGCCCTGTTCGGCGTGGGGACCACGGTGGCGATGGCGCTGTACGCCGTGGCGGCCGGAGCGCTGTTCACCCGCGCGGCGAACCGCGGGCCCGCGCTGGCCGGAACGTTGCGTGCAATGACGGCTTTGGGGAGCGCGGCCATCGGGGTGCTGTGGATGGTGAACGCGGCCCTCCCGGCGTGACGAGCTTGCCGCGCGAGGGGCACAACTTTCAACGACTGTCGAGGAATCCGATGCAGGAAGGAAACGAGCCGCAGGCGGGCGTACCGCCGGTGACCATCCAGGTGAGGAACAACGGGCCGCTGCTGGTGGATGGCCCCTTTCGCCTGGTTGACGCCGACGGCACCGAGTACCCGGTGCCCGCGGGCAAGCAGGTGAAGCTCTGCCGCTGCGGCGCATCTGTCCGCAAGCCGTTCTGCGACGGCACGCACAGCCGGGTCGGCTTTGCCGCCGCCGAGCGGGCCGTTCGCGAGATGGAGGGTGGGGCACCCCAGGGCGGCGCACCGGCTGCTTGACACTGCACCGGCGCGCCGGTAGCATCGTTCCCCACGCCCGGTCCGCTGGTTGCAGCGTACCGGGCGTTCTGCTTCCCTGGCCTGCACGGGCGCCGCACGCGGCGGAACGGCTTTCATAAACGGAGGACGAGGATGGCGACGGAATCGCTGCCCATCGAGCAGCGCGGCTACGCGAAGCCCGATGGGCTGGTATCGACGGAGTGGGTGGCCGGGCACCTGGACGACCCCGCCGTGCGCATCGTGGAAAGCAACGAGGACGTGCTGCTGTACGACACGGGGCACATCCCCGGCGCGGTGCGCATCGACTGGCACACCGACCTCCAGGACCCGCTGATGCGCGACTACCTGGATGCGGAGTCGTTTGCGGCGCTGATGCGCGAAAAGGGCATCTCTCCGGACACGACGGTGGTGTTCTACGGCGACAAGAACAACTGGTGGGCCACGTACGCGCTGTGGGTGTTCCGCCTGTTCGGCCACGAGCGGGTGAAGGTGATGGACGGCGGGCGCAAGAAGTGGTCGGACGAGGGGCGGCCGCTGACCGAAGACCTGCCCACGGTCGCGCCGGCCGAGTATCCCACGCCCCGGCGCGACGACGAGGCCATCCGCGCCTTCCGCGAAGACGTGCTGGACCACGTGAAGCGCCGCGGGCAGATGATCGACGTGCGCTCGCCCGAGGAGTTCAGCGGCGAAAAGCTGCACATGCCCGACTACCCGCAGGAAGGCGCCATGCGCGGCGGGCACATCCCCGGCGCGCAGAACGTGCCGTGGGCGCGGGCGGTGAACGTGGACACGGGAGAGTTCAAGAGCGCCGAGGAGCTGCGCGCGCTGTACGAGCAGGGCGCCGGGCTGAAGCCGGACCAGGACACCATCGCCTACTGCCGCATCGGCGAGCGCTCGTCGCACACCTGGTTCGCGCTGACGTACCTGCTGGGCTACTCCAACGTCCGCAACTACGACGGCTCGTGGACGGAGTGGGGCAACGCCGTGCGGCTGCCCATCGAAAAATGAACTGATCGGTCTCACGCAGAGACGCAGGGACGCAGAGAGAGGCCGCGGTTTCTCTCTGCGTTTCTGCGTCTCTGCGTGATCCAATCGTTTCGCCAGGAGATACGATGGAACTGGGGATCTACACCTTCGCGGAAGTCGCGCCCGATCCCGTCACCGGGCGCACGGTGAACGCGGCGGAGCGGCTGCGCGACCTGATGGAAGAGATGGAGCTGGCCGACCAGGTGGGCCTGGACGTCTTTGGCGTGGGCGAGCACCACCGTCCGGACTACGCGGTCTCGTCGCCCGCCGTCGTCCTGGCTGCGGGCGCGGAGCGGACGAAGCGCATCCGGCTGACCAGTGCGGTGACGGTGCTCAGCTCCGACGATCCCGTGCGCGTGTTCCAGGACTTCGCCACGCTGGACCTGCTTTCCGGCGGCCGTGCCGAGATCATGGCCGGGCGCGGATCGTTCATCGAGTCGTTTCCGCTGTTCGGCTACGACCTGCAGGACTACGACGCGCTGTTCTCCGAAAAACTGGAGCTGCTGCTGAAGCTGCGCGAGAGCGAGCACGTCACCTGGTCGGGCAGGCACCGCGCGCCGCTCACCGGCCAGGGCGTGTATCCGCGCCCCGTGCAGGACCCGCTCCCCGTGTGGATCGCCGTGGGCGGCACGCCGCAGTCCGTGGTCCGCGCGGCGACGCTGGGGCTGCCACTGGCCGTGGCCATCATCGGCGGCATGCCCGAGCAGTTCGCGCCGCTGGTACAGCTGTACCGCGACGTGTCGGGCCGAGCGGGGCACGATGCCGCGAAGCTCCCCGTCAGCATCAACTCGCACGGCTACATCGCCGACTCTTCGCGCCAGGCGGCGGACGAGTTCTATCCGCCCTACGCCGACGTAATGACGCGCATCGGGCGGGAGCGCGGGTGGCCGCCGACCACGCGCCAGCAGTACGAGGCGCAGCTGACCCGGCGCGGCGCGCTGGTGGTGGGCAGCCCCAGCGAGGTGATCGACAAGATCCTGTTTCAGCACGAGATCTTTCGGCACGACCGCTTTCTGCTGCAGTTCAGCATCGGCACCATGCCGCACCGGCAGATCATGCGCTGCATCGAGCTGTTCGGAACCGAGGTCGCCCCCGCGGTCCGCAAGGCACTCGGCGTCGGCGCCGCGGAAAGACCCGCGGCCGGGTAAATCCGCGATGTCATCCCGATGGAGCGGCCAAGGTGAACCTGCCCGCACGCCCCAAGACCGCAGCGACTGAGGGATCCGCCACACACTCCGGGCGCGCCACACGGCCCGCATCACACGAGAACAGGCCAGTCCGCGCAGGCGGACATCGTGTGGTCGTTGCAGCGAATTCATTCGCCCGAGGGAGCCGAGGCCCCGAGATCGGTCGGTCCACCAACGGAAGAAGCCCCGCTCGCCACGGGGCTTCTTCGTTCACACCTCGGGTCCCGGTGAGGTGAATTCAATCAGCCCGCCCGCAAATCACCGATCGCCCGTGGGCGCCGCCGCCGTGCGGATGTGGGCATAGCCCTCCACCATGCGGATGAACTCCGCCCGGTAGCCCTCGGCGTCGCCACCACGGGCGCCGCGCGCCAGCGTCAGCACCTGCTGCACCGTCGCACGCCCCCGGTGCTCCGACTCGCGCAGCACCATTCCGAACGCCGCCACCGCCGCCGCGAACCGGAAGTCGTCGGAGGTGGCGCCGTTGCGCGCGGGCACCTGCACCGCGTGGGAAAGCAGCCGGCTGTGGTCACCATCCGGCGCCTTGTAGCGCACCTTCACGTTCATCATCTCGCTTCCGAAGGCGCCCACCGGCTCCGCGTCCGTGCGCTGGTACCGCAGCGAATCCACCGTTCCCACGCGGACCTCGCTGTCGGCGCCCACCGGCACCACCTCGTACAGCGCGGTGACGGAGTGCCCCGCGCCGATCTCCCCCGCGTCCTTGCGGTCGTCGTTGAAGTCCTCGTCGGCGAGCAGGCGGTTCTCGTACCCGATCAGGCGGTACGCGTACACCCGCGCGGGGTTGAACTCCACCTGCAGCTTCACGTCCTTGGCGATGGTGAACAGGGTGCCACCCATCTCGGTGACCAGCACCTTGCGGCCCTCCATCAGGTCGTCGACGTAGGCGTAGTTGCCGTTGCCGTGGTCAGCCATCTGCTCCATCCGCGTGTCGGCCAGGTTGCCCGTACCGAAGCCCAGGACGGTGAGGAAGGTGCCCTGCCCGCGCTTTTCCTCGATCAGCTGAACCAGCTCTCCCTGGCTGCTGACACCCACGTTGAAAT
Source organism: Longimicrobium sp. (assembly GCF_036399935.1). Classification (GTDB taxonomy): domain Bacteria; phylum Gemmatimonadota; class Gemmatimonadetes; order Longimicrobiales; family Longimicrobiaceae; genus Longimicrobium. The sequence continues at coordinate 83,110 of NZ_DASWMD010000083.1, read as the reverse complement.
CGCCGTCGGAGGCCAGGATCACCCGGTTGTTCCCGCCTGCGATGTGGTTGCGCCGCGCCACCTCGTACGCCAGCCGGATCCCCTGCGCCCCGGCGGTGGAGCCGCCCGCCTGCAGCCGCTCGATGGCGTCGAGGATCTCGTCCTTGCGGTCGCCCGGGGTGGATTCCAGGACCAGCCCCGCCGCGCCCGCGTAGACGACGATGGCCACCCGGTCGCGCGCCGAAAGCTCGTTCACCAGCAGCCGAAGCGACTGCTGCACCAGGGGGAGCTTGTCGGGTTCGTCCATCGACCCGGATACGTCCACCAGGAACACCAGGTTGCTGGGCGGCACGCCGGCCCGGGGCAACCGCCGCCCCTGCAGCCCGATCCGCACCAGCTGGTGCCGCGGGTTCCACGGCGCCGCGCCCACCTCGGTTACCACGGCGAACGGGTGCTCGCCGGTGGGATCGGGATAGGCGTACGAGAAGTAGTTCACCATCTCCTCGATGCGCACCGCGTCGCGCGGGGGCGCCCCGCCGTCGCGGATGAAACGGCGGACGTTGCTGTACGAGGCCCGGTCCACGTCCACCGCAAAGGTGCTGAGCGGGGTACGCGCGGCGGTGTGGAAGACGTTCTCCTCGATGTGGTTGTATTCTTCCGTGTTGTAGCCGCGTCCCGGAGGCCCGGGGGCGGGCGTGCTCCCGGACCAGGTCGCGTCCCCCAGCTGTTCCCGGTTGGAGACTTGCGGCGCGGTCCCGGACACCACGATGCCGTCCAGTGACAGCGCCTGCGGAGCGAGCGTGAAGTTCTGGACGATTGTCGCGCCGGGTTGAAGGGTGATGGATCGTGTCACGGCACCCAGCCCCACGCGGCTGGCGGTGAGTTGAACCGCCGTTCCGGTGCGGATGCGTTCGGCGGGAACCACCAGCCGGTACGTGCCGTCGGTCGTGGTTACCGCACCCAGGTTGTAGGCCTGGATGCGGACGAGGACCCCGGCCTCGGGCTGGCCCTGCGGATGGGTGACGCGGCCCGTGACCACCGCGGGCGCCTGCGCCCGGCCGGGTTGGGACGCGAGCAGCAGGAGCAGGGCGAACAGGGTGCTGACGAAGCGTGTTGCCATGGCGATCTCCCTCTGGGAGGTGGGAAAGGGACCCGAGGTGGAACGTGGCAGACGCGGATTTCTGACCCCGCGCCGCACCCGTTCCAATCCAATGGTGATGCGGATTTCACCCCGGCGCCACAGGTAAGATTTTAGCACAGTGGACAGTGGAACTCCCCGCTTGCCCGCGGGTTGTACCACGGATGTGTCACGATTTCCGCGTCCCCGGACCAGCGCGGCCGGGTCCGTTTTCCTTGACACCCTCCCGCCGCGCGCCTACGCTTCGCAAGCTGCTAATTCCTTAGCGACCGACCATTCGCCCGACCATCCGCCGCAATGCCCGACGCATCCACCGCATCCGACCTCAGCCGCCGCGAGCGGCAGATCATGGACGTGGTTTATCGGCTGGGAAAAGCCAGCGTGAACGACGTGCTGGACCGCATCCCCGAGCCGCCCAGCTACTCCGCCGTCCGCGCGCTGATGCGCATCCTGGAAGAGAAGGGCCACCTGGCGCACGAACAGGACGGCCCTCGCTACCTGTATCTGCCCACCGTTCCGCGTGAGTCGGCGCGGCGCAGCGCGCTGTCGCACATGGTGCGCACCTTCTTCGGCGGGTCTACCGAGGCCGCGGTCGCCGCGCTGCTGGACGAATCGCGCAACCGGATGTCGGAAGCCGAGCTGGAGCGCATCGCCAGCCTGATCGAAACGGCGCGCAGCCAGGGCCACTGACGGATGGCCATCCCGCTCCCCGCCCACGATGCCGCCCCGTGGCTGGCGCCCGCCGTATGGCTGGTGGCCCGCGGGACGCTGCTGCTGGCCGCCGCCGCGCTGGCCGCGGCGCTGATGCGGCGTCGGTCGGCGGCGGCGCGGCACCTGGTGTGGGCGCTGGCGATGGTCTCGCTGCTCGCGCTGCCTGCGCTGTCACTCGTCCTGCCGCACTGGGAGCTGGCGTTCGTATCGGTAGATGCCATCCACCCCGCGCTCCTCGTCCCCGGTGCGCGCGCCGCGGCGCTGGCCGCGCTGCCGTGGGGAACCATCGCGCTCGCGCTCTGGGCGGCGGGTGCGCTGATTGCGCTCGTGCGCCTGGTGGTGGCGCAGGCCGCGGTGCGCGCGCTCGCGAGCCGCGCGGCGCCGATCAATGGCGGTGAGTGGAAGGAGCGGATGGTGTCGGCGGCGCGGGAGCTGGGGGTCACCCGCCGCGTGCGCCTCCTTCGCGCGTCCGGCGGCGCGATGCCGATGACGTGGGGGGTCCTGCGCCCGGCCGTGCTCCTGCCCGCCGAGGCGGACGCGTGGACGGCGGAGCGGCAGCGCGTGGTGCTGCTGCACGAGCTTGCGCACGTGGCGCGGCGCGACTGCCTGTGGCAGCTGGTGGCGTCGCTGGGCTGCGCGCTGTACTGGTTTCACCCGGGCGCGTGGTGGGCCGCGCACCGCATGCGCGAGGAGCGCGAGCAGGCCTGCGACGACCGGGTGCTCGCCGCCGGCACGCGTGCCTCGGACTATGCCGGCCACCTGCTGGCCGTCGCCCGCGCCTTTCGCCCGGCGCGCCTGACCGCGGCCGCGGCGGTGGGAATGGCGGCGCGCTCGCAGCTGGAGGACCGCGTGGTGGCCGTGCTGGACGGCGCGCGCGCGCGCGACAGCGTCTCTGCACGGGTGGCCCTGGCGTGCGCCGCGGCCGGGGCGCTGGCCCTTCTTCCGCTCGCCGCCGCCGCCCCGTCCGTCCGCACGAACGACAAGGCTCCGCGGCCCACGCCTACCGTCACCGCTGCGATCGACGACCACGCGCGCCCGCAGCCGCGGGCGTCAGGCGATCGCCGTCCCACCCGCACGGAGCCCTCGCCGGCACCGCTCGCGAGCGCCACTCGGCCGACGCTGGCCACTGCGCTCGTGCGCGATGCCGCGCCCAGGCCGTCGATCGGGCCCGAGCTGCAGGTAACGTACGACGTGAACCTCGCCGACCTCTGGGCCGCCGCGCGCGACGGCGACCCCGATGCCCGGCGCGGCGCCACGTGGGGACTGGGTCAGGCGGAGCCCCGGCTGGCCGCATCGCCGGTGGCCCGTTCGGCGCGGGAGTACGACTTCCGCTTCAACGGTGCGCTGGGCCTGGACGAGTACCGGCCGCGCCAGAGCGAGCCCCAGCGCGTACCCACAGGCACCGGCCGCGCCATCCAGCCCCCGCGCACCGCCCGCAAGGCACCCGAGGCGCGCCCGGTCGAACGACCGGTGCGCATCCTCTCCGAGCCGAACGAGCCGGACACGCTCCCCGCCATCGGCGGCCCGCACGCCCCCGAGACGCCGCAGAACTGAGCGCAACAGCGGGTCTCACGCGGAGGCGCGGAGGACGCGGAGACGAGAAAGAGGGTGGCCGCGTGCTCGCGGCCACCCTCTTTCGTACATCCTACAGCAGGGACGTTACGCTCGCACCAGGCGCTTGTACTTGATGCGGTGCGGGATGTCGGCGTCGGCGCCCAGGCGGCGCTTCTTGTCGACCTCGTATTCCTGGTAGTTGCCTTCGAAGAACACGACGCGGCTTTCGCCCTCGAACGCCAGGATGTGCGTGGCGATGCGGTCCAGGAACCAGCGGTCGTGGCTGATGACCACCGCGCAGCCGGCAAAGTTCAGCAGGGCGTCTTCCAGCGCGCGCAGCGTGTCGACGTCCAGGTCGTTGCTGGGTTCGTCGAGCAGGATCAGGTTGCCGCCTTCCTTCAGCAGCTTGGCCATGTGCAGGCGGTTGCGCTCGCCGCCCGACAGGTGCTTCACCAGCTTCTGCTGGTCGCTGCCTTTGAAGTTGAACCACCCGCAGTAGGCGCGCGAGTTCATCTTCAGCCGGCCCAGCTCCAGCGTTTCCTGCCCGGCCGAAATCTCCTGCCACACCGTGTTCTCGCCGTTCAGCGAATCGCGGCTCTGGTCCACGTACGCCAGCTTGACCGTCGAGCCCACCTTCAACGCGCCCGCGTCGGGCTGCTCCTGCCCCGTGATCATGCGGAACAGCGTGGTCTTGCCCGCGCCGTTGGGCCCGATGACGCCCACGATTCCGCCGCGCGGCAGGCGGAAGTTCAGGTCTTCCACCAGCAGCTTGTCGCCGTACCCCTTGGCCACCGCGTCCGACACCACCACCTCATCGCCCAGGCGCGGCCCGGCGGGAATGATGATCTCGGCCGTGGAGGCGCGCTCCTTCTGGTCGGCGTTCAGCAGCTCTTCGTAGCTGGTCAGGCGGGCCTTGCTCTTGGCCTGCCGCGCGCGCGGGGCCATCCGCACCCACTCCAGCTCGCGGTCCAGCGTGCGCTGGCGCGCGGACGACTGCTTTTCTTCCTTCCGCAGCCGCTCCTGCTTCTGCTCGAGCCAGCTGGTGTAGTTGCCCTTCCAGGGAATGCCCTCGCCGCGGTCCAGCTCCAGGATCCACTCCGCCACGTTGTCCAGGAAGTAGCGGTCGTGGGTGATGGCGACGATGGTGCCCGTGAACGCGGCCAGGTGGTGCTCCAGCCAGGCCACCGACTCGGCGTCCAGGTGGTTGGTGGGCTCGTCGAGCAGCAGCATGTCGGGCTCTTCCAGCAGCACCTTGCACAGCGCCACGCGGCGCTTTTCTCCGCCGGACAGGCTCTCCACCCGCGCGTCGGGCGGCGGCAGGCGCAGGGCCTCCATGGCGATCTCGATCTTGCGGTCCAGCTCCCACAGGTTGGCCGCGTCGATCTGGTCCTGCAGCCGCGCCTGTTCTTCGAGCAGCTTGTCGAAGTCGGCATCCGGCTCGCCGAAGCTCATGTTCACTTCCTCGAAGCGGCGCAGCACCTCGCGCTGGGCCCGCACGGCCTCTTCGACGTTGCCGCGCACGTCCAGCGCCGCGTCCAGCTCCGGCTCCTGGGCCAGGTAGCCGATGCGGGTGCCCTCGGCGGCCCACGCCTCGCCGTTGAAGTCCTTGTCGACGCCGGCCATGATGCGCAGCAGCGAGCTCTTGCCGCTGCCGTTGGCGCCCACGACGCCGATCTTGGCGCCCGGGTAGAACGACAGCCAGATGCCCTTGAGGATCTCGCGGTTGGGCGGAACCACCTTGCGCAGTTCCTTCATCACGTAGATGAAGCGGGACGTATCGAGATTGCTCATCGGATCAGGATCAGGAAACGGTCAGCGCGGCGGGCCGCGGGGTGCTTTCGAGGTCCGAAAATACCACGAGGACCGCGGTTGGAACAGCGGCAAGTACGGTATCAGGTCACCACGGTCACAACAGTGGGTCGCACACGGGCCGGCGTTGTCATCCCGACGGAGCGGCCCCGCCGAACTCGCCCGTACACCGTGGACCGCAGCGACCGAGGGATCCGCCACACACTTCGCGCTGAGCCCGCCGCCGTTGGGTCCTCGCCGTGCCCCGTCCCGAGCGCGGTTACCCGTCCCTACCGCAGCCGCACCTCGCGCCGGGTGCGGATGATGGTCTCGATCTCGAAGGCGATGTCCTCGGGCGAGCGGCCCTCGGCGGGGATGGAAACGTCGGCCAGGCGGTACAGCGGCTCGCGCTCCGCCAGCATGGACGCGATCATCCCGCGCGGGTCGGGGTGCTCGCGGAACGGGCGGTCGATGGTGTCGGCGCGCAGGCGGCGCACGGTTTCGTCGACGGAAACGCGGAGCCACACGGAGAGCGTGGTGGCGCCCAGCGGGTCCAGCTGCTCGGGGCGCAGGATCCATCCGCCGCCGGGCGCCAGGACGACCCTCGGCTGCTCGGCCACTTCCGCGGTCAGCGCCGCCTCCATCTGCCGGAACGCCTCCTGCCCGTCCGCGCCGATGATCTGCTTGATCGTGCGGCCCTCCCGCCGCTCGATCTCCACGTCGAAGTCCAGGAAGCCCCACTCCAGCCGCCGCGCCAGCGCCTGCCCCACGGTGCTCTTGCCCGAGGTCATGTAGCCCAGCAGCACCACGCGTTCAATGACCAGCGCGGGCGGCAGTCCGTTCTCGGGCACGGCGGCGTTCTCCGGGTCGATTGTGGCGGATGTGGATGGGCGGTGGGGGCGAGGCAGGTTGCGGGCCGCGCGGGGGCCCCTCCCCCGGCCCCTCCCCGCACAAACTACGTGCGGAGAGGGGGGAACTTCACGCCGGTAGGCTGGGTTTGGCGCATGCCGCGATGCCCCCTCTCCCGGCCTCTCCCCCGCAAACTGCGCGGGAGAGAGGAGAATTCACACCGGTTCGACGGGGTGCCGGTGCATGCCTCTGGGAGCCCCCTCCCCCCGGCCCCCGTCCCCCGCTTCGCAGGGGAGGGGGAGACCTGAATCGCGCTTCGGCTGCTTCGGACGCACTTGACTCAGGTGTGTACCCCCTCTCCCACGCTGTTTGTGGGAGAGGGTGGCACGCGTGTCAGCGCGGCCGGGTGAGGGCCCCAGCGGGGCCGCGGCCTCGGGTATCGTGACCGCTGCCGCGCCCTAGGTAATTCGTGGCCGCGGCTGGATCCTTCGGCCCGCGTGGGGTGTGCTGCGCGCAGATTGGGCGCTCCGGCCTCTGGATGACAGATGGCCGTGCGAGGGCGAATGTCGGGCCTCTGGAATGACAGATGGCCGTGCGCGTGCCCGGAAGGCCGTTGAAATCTCCCCCTCCCCTGCGCAGCGGGGGAAGGGGGCCGGGGGGAGGGGGCTGCCGCGGCATGCGAGGCACCCTGTCGAACCCCGCTCGAAGTTCCCCCCTCTACGCACGTAGTTTGTGCGGGGAGGGGCCGGGGGTGGGGCCTCAGTCCCGGTGCCAGACCTCGGCGCCGCCGCGCGTGTCGCGTCCCACCCGGCCGACGCTCTCCAGGTAGATCAGGTGCGCGCGGGCCTCGCGCAGGGCGTGCAGGAAGTTGTCCGGCGGAAGGTCCGGGAACAGGCGTAGCGTCACCTCGAACGCCGTCATCGGGCGGGTGAGCAGCTCCACCGTCTGCGCGTTGCGCTCGTGGTGGTGGGCCACGATGCCGTCGATCCGCCCCGCCAGGTCCGCGAACGGCTCGCCGTGCGAGGGAAGCACCAGCTCCACCGGCAGCTCGCGCAGCCGCCCTAAGGAGGCCAGGTAGTCCGCCAGCGGGTTCTCGGCGTACAGGTCCGCGCCGATGTTCGGCGAGATGCGCGGCAGCACGTGGTCGCCCGCGATCAGGATGCGCCGCTCGGGGTGATAGACCGTCACGTGCCCGGGCGAATGGCCCGGCGTGAGGATCCACTCCCACCCGCCACCGCCCGGAAGCGCGCCGCGGTCCCCCCGCAGCAGGTGGTCGGGCGGGTAATGCTGGTAGCGTGCGTGGATGCGGTCCGACGCGTCCAGCAGCTGCCGCGCGACGCCCGCGGGAATGCCGCCCGCCAGGAAGCTGCGCTCCACGGAGGGACGGTCCTGCGCCCAGCCGTTCACCCAGCGCGTGGCCAGCTCCTCCTCGCGCTCGTGGATGCTGAGCGTGGCCCCGCTCCACTCACGGACGGGGCCGGCCAGGCCGTAGTGGTCGATGTGGGCGTGGGTGAGCACCACGTGGCGCAGCGACTCGCGCGTCACGCCGATCTGCCCGGCGCCCTCGCGCAGCGCGTCGCGGGCGGGCGGCGTGTCGATGCCCGTGTCCACCAGCACGTGCCCGTCGTCGCCCTCGATTACCCAAGCCGCCACCTCGCTCGGGGGGGACGGCAGGGGAACGGACAGGCGGTGGACCCCCGGCGCCACCTCGCGCGCCGGGGCCGGGGCTGCGGCGCTCAGGCGCCCTCGGGAAAGAAGCGCCGCCCGTCCGCCGCCATCTCCTCCAGCATCCGCGCCGGCGCGAACCGCCCGCCGAAGCGCTGCTCCAGCGCCCGGAGCCGGCGCAGCACCTCGGCCGCGCCCGTGGTGTCGACGAACCAGAACGGCCCGCCGCGGAACGGGGGAAACCCGATGCCGAACACCGCCCCCACGTCGCCGTCGCGCGCGCTGCGCAGCACGCCCTCCTCCAGCGTCCGCACCGCCTCGTTCACCATCGCCAGCCCCAGCCGCTCCTGGATCTCCTCGGCCGGCATCGTCTTCTTCGGCGGGGTGCCGAACACGGCGTACGCGCTCTCGTCGGGGCCGCCCTTCTTGCCGTCGCCGTCGTAGCGGTAGAAGCCCTTTGCGTTCTTTCGCCCCAGCCGCCCGCCGGCCACCATGCGGTCGATCAGGTCGCTGGGCGTCATGCGGTTGGCGAAGGCGGCGGCCATGATCTTTCCCGCCTTTTGCGCCACGTCCAGCCCCACCTCGTCGTACAGCGTCACCGGGCCCACGGGAAAGCCCCACTCCGTCATCGCCTCGTCCAGCTCCTCCATCCGCACGCCCTCCTGCAGCAGCAGCGCGGTCTCGGCCATGTAGGGCGAGAGGATGCGGTTGACGTAGAAGCCCGGAGCGTCGTTCACCACGATGGGCGTCTTGCCGATCTTCTTGGCGTACGCGTGCGCCGTGGCCGTCACCCAGTCGGCGGTGCCGGCGTGGGTAATGATCTCCACCAGCGGCATCTTTTCCACAGGGGAAAAGAAGTGAAGGCCGATCACGTGGTCCGGGCGCGACGCCGCCTCGGCCAGGCGGGCGATGGGGATGGTGGAGGTGTTGGAGCCCAGGACGATGCCCTCGCGCGTGGCCGCCTCGATCTCGCGGATCACCCGGTGCTTCAGCTCCAGGTCCTCGAACACGGCCTCGACGATCAGGTCCGACGCGGCAAAGCCCGTGTACTCCGTCGTCGGCTGCACGCGGTCCAGCAGCTTGGTGACCTCGAACTTCTTCATCCGCTTGCGCTCGGCCCGCTTCTTCAGGCTCTGGCGCGCGGTCTTGAGGCCCTTGGCGGCCGCCTCGAGCTTCACGTCCTTCAGCCGCACGCGGATCCCCGACTCGGCCGAGGCGGCGGCGATCCCGGCGCCCATGAACCCCGCGCCCACCACGGCGATCTGGTCCACGTGCTTGGGCTTGGCCTGGCTCTGCAGGCCGGGGTCGTTCTTGGCGGCCGTGCTGGTGAAGAAGACGTGGACGAGCGAGCGGGCCTCGGGCGTCACCGCCAGCTCGCCGAAGGCCTGCGCCTCGAGCGCGAAGCCCTGCTCGATGGGCTTGTCGATCCCCCGCTCCACCACGCGGAGCAGGCGCAGCGGCGCGGGATACAGCCCCTTGGTCTTGTCCATCACCCCCTGCCGCGCCTTGCTGAAGATCAGCCGCCGCATGGGGAGCAGGTTTTCCAGCCGCTCGGGCGAGCCCGTGGCGCGGCCGGCCTTGGCCTGGCGCGTGCGGTCCGCCAGCTCCAGCGCCACGCGGCTGGCCACGCTCAGCAGCACGGGCGCGGGCACCACCTCGTCGACGATGCCCGTCTTCATGGCCCGTCGGCCGTCGAGCTGCTTGCCCGTGAGCATCAGGTCCAGCGCGGCCCGCAGGCCGATCAGCCGGGGAAGGCGCTGCGTGCCCCCCGCGCCGGGGATGATGCCCAGCTGCACCTCGGGAAGGCCCAGCTTGGTCTTGGGGCTGTCGGTGGCGATGCGGTACGAGCAGGCCAGCGCCGTTTCCAGTCCGCCGCCCAGCGCCGCGCCGTCGATGGCGGCGACGACGGGGATGTCCAGGCGCTCCAGGCGGTTGAGCATCTCCTGGCCGGCGCGGCTGGCGGCCTCGGCGTCGGCGGGGGTGAGGAAGTGCTTGAACTCCTCGATGTCGGCGCCGGCGATCCAGGTGCCCTTCTTTTCGGAGATGATGACGGCGGCGCGCACGCCGGCCTCGCCGTCTTCCAGGCGCTCCAGGATCGCGGTCATTTCGGCCAGCAGGCCGGCGGAGATGACGTTGACGGGGCGGCTGGGATCGTTCAGGCGGATCACGGCCAGGCCGTCGGTGATCTCCATCCGCACGGCGGAAGCGGTCTGCGTCGGTTCGTCCAGCATGGTCGCCATCTCACCGGCTCCTGGTTTGTTCGTTTGGGCCCTACCTCAACTTCAATTGCGTCCCCTGCTGGCGATGCGCCGGCCGGTGAGGCTGGCCGGCCTTGGTGCGCCTCGATCGCTCCGGCGCACTCCGCGGCTGCCCTCTCCCCCCGGCCCCCTCTCCCGCAAGCGGGAGAGGGGGAGAATTCGTGTGCGCTTCGTCAGGGCGTTGCGCCAAAGCCTGTCATCCTGAGGCGCAGGCGCACCGACCCAGCCCGCACCTCAATCCACGCGCGCCGAAGGATCTAGCCTGCGCCACTTCTCAGCCTGGGCGCGGCAGCGAGCACCGTTCTTTGAGACGCGTCCCCCGCGGGGGCCCCTCCCCCGGCCCCACCCCGTACGGTAATGCTGTGCGGAGAGGGGAGAACTTCGGTCCCGGAACGACAGGGTGCGTTGCATGCCGCGGCGCCCCCCATCCCCAGCCCTTCCCCCGCAAACTGCGCGGGGGAAGGGAGCCAGTGCGCGTCCCCTGCTGCCGATGCGCCGGCCGGTGAGGCTGGCCGGCCTTGGTGCGCCTCGATCTCTCCGGCGCACTCCCCGGCTGCCCTCTCCCCCCGGCCCCCTCTCCCGCAAGCGCGCGAGAGGGGGAGAATTCGATCACGCTTCGACGGCTTTCCCGTTCTACATCGCCGACATGCCGCCGTCTACCGCCAGGACCTGGCCCGTGACGTAGCTCGCGGCGGGAGAGAGCAGGAAGAGCGCCGCGCCCAGCAGCTCATCGTCTCCCCCTACGCGGCCCAGCGGCACCAGGCGCGACAGGGCCTTTTCGGCGTGGGCCAGCACGTGCTCCGTCATCTTCGTGGGAAAGAAGCCCGGCGCCACCGCGTTCACCCGGATGCCGTGGCGCGCCCACTTCACCGCCAGGTCGCGCGTCAGCGCGATCACCGCGCCCTTCGACGCGCTGTAGCCCGCCGCGTCCATGATCTCCGGCGGGCTTCCCTTCATCCCCGCGATGGACACCACGTTCAGGATGGCGCCCGGCGCACCCCGGGCGATCAGCCGGCGCCCCAGCTCGCGCGAGCAGAGGAAGGTGCCGGTGGCGTTCACCTCCATCACCTTGCGCCAGGCGTCCACCGTCATCTCCGCGGCGGGCGCGCCCCACGAGGTGCCGGAGTTGTTCACCAGCAGGTCCACGGGGCCCAGCTCCGCCTCCACCTCGTCGAACGCGGCCCGCACCTCGTCCTCGGACGACACGTCCAGCCGCAGCGCCGCCGTCCGCGCGCCATACTCCGCCGACAGCTCGCCGGCCACTTCCGCGCACGCCTCGCGCTTGCGCGATCCCAGCGCCACCGCGGCGCCCGCCTGCGCCAGCCCGCGGGCGATCTGCTCGCCCAGCCCGCGGCCGCCGCCGGTGACCAGCGCCACGCGCCCCGTCAGGTCGAACAGCTCGCGTACACCGCGCATTCCAGGCCCGCGTCCAGGGTGGGATCTCCGTCCATCCGGTGAGTCGCGCCGGACAATCTAAGCGGCGCGAAAACCCGCGCAAATGCTGGGGATTGTGAGCGCCGCTCATCCACTCGGAACGGGCGGTGGCCGCGGAAGTCAGCGCAGGCCCAGGATCCGTTCGGGCTCGGCGACGGCCTCGCGCAGGGAGCGCACCGCGACATCGGCGGGAAGGGGGCGCGTGGGATCGTCTACCAGGGCCACGCAGCGCATTCCCGCCGCGCGCGCGGCCGTCATCCCGGCCACCGCGTCCTCGATGACGGTGCAGCGTTCCGGCGCCACGCCCAGCCGCCGGGCCGCGAGCAGGAACACGTCCGGCGCCGGCTTTCCGCGCGGCACCTCCTCGCCGGTGGCCCGCGCGGCGAACGCATCGCCCACGCCCAGCTCGGAAAGCACCTGGTCGATGAACGACATCGGCGAGCTGGAGGCGACCGCGATGGGAACGCCGCGCGCGCCGAGCAGGGCGATCAGCTCGAGCGCACCGTCCATCGGCACGATCCGCCCGGGAGCCCGCTCCGCCATCGTCCCCCACTTGTCCCGCGTCCACCGGGCGAACTCCGCGGCATTCACCGGCCGGCCCAGCACCGCGGGGAGGAAGTCGCGGTCGGCCATGCCGGCGTACCGGCGCGTCAGGTCGTCCGGGTCGATGTCGATCCCCCACGCCCGCAGCAGCCCGGATTCCACCTCCGAGTGAAGGCGCTGCGTGTCGGAGATCACCCCGTCCATGTCGAAGATCACGGCATCCATGCGCGGATCATACGTGCTTTCCCGCCCCGCCGCGAGCCAGGATGGAACGGGCCGGAGATCCGTTTCGCGAGACCCGGTCGTATGCCTTTGTGAGGGGGCGCGAAGATCGGCCCCGCGAAGACGAGAAGCGGTTGATCGCACGGTTTCGGCACCCGCGCCCGACCGTCGAAATCGTGCGCCCATCGTTGTAGAATGTTTGTATAACCTTGGTCCGGTAAATGCATGGGGGTTACGCCACCGGTTTGGCGTACCCTCCTGGCGAGTCGGATGGGGGAGGCATCGGGAAGGCAGCCGCCCTCACGGGGGGCTGGGCAGGCGCTCCACCACCTCTCCGCCCCGGCGGAAAGGTTTTCAATCCACTCGGACGGGGAGGAAAAGGGTCTAGATGAATCGATTGCTACCACGGCTTGCCCTGGGCGTCGCGTGTTGCGCGATGACCAGCACGGCGGCCCAGGCGCAGGACGAGATGATGATGGGGCGGCAGGTCAGCCGCTTCGATCTCGGGGTGTACGCGGGCGGGTCGCTGACCAGCGCGTGGTTCGACAGCCGGACGGTGACGCTGAACGCCACCGAGACGCCGATCGAGAACGACGACGAGGAGAGCTTCGCCCCCGGGTTCGGCGGCGCCTTCGGGGCCATCGCCAACTTCTGGATCACGCCGCGTGTGGGCCTGCGGGCGCATGGCGCCTACCTGCCCATGCAGCCCCCCCGGTCGGACGGCGCGTTCGAGGGCGTCGGCGAGAGCAGCAACTTCATCGTCAACAGCTACGTGTACGACCTGAACCTGACGCTTCGCCCGTTCGTGATGAGCGGTTCGCGGCTGCTGTCGGGCATGTACGCCTTCGTGGGCGGCGGCGGGCTGACCGTCGACGTCACGGGCACCGACCGCACGGCGTGCGAGCCGACCGAGCAGGCGCTGGCCGCCTGCCTTCCCCTGCGGCCCAAGTACGCCTCGGTGGGCCAGGGCAACGGCGGAATCGGCTTCGACCTGATTCCCCTGGGCCCCGTGTCGCTGTTCACCGAGGCCGGCGTGCACGTCTACGATTCGCCCGTGCACGTGGGCGACGACTGGGTGGGACCCGTGACCGCCCTTACCGGTCAGCGCGTGCGCATCGCCGACGACCGCACGGCCGTCACCGGGCGCCTGGTGCTGGGGCTGAAGGCCATGTTCGGCAACCTGCTGCCGCCGCCCCCGCCGGTGGTCATGCCGCCGCCGCCGGTGATGGTGGAGCCGGCGCCGGTCGCGCCGCCCCCGCCCATGAACCCCATGCGCGACGTGCAGGTGTGCGTGGTGGAGAACGGCATGCTGCGCAACGTGACGGTGCAGTACAACACGCAGACGGGCGACACCACCATGAACGGCCAGCGGTTCGCGCCGCCCATGACGGGCTACGCCGCCGGTGCCTCGTGGTTCATCAACAACGAGGCGGTGATGGTGATGGGCCGCCGCTACGTGAAGTACGGCCTGCCCCGCGTGCTCGGCGTCAACGAGGTCACGCGAGTCGGTGAGTACCAGGGCGTGAGCGTGTTCGCCGAGACCGGCGCCACCGGCACCCCCGAGGTGCTGTACGTGCCGGTGCGGTCGGGATGCGAGTTCCAGCCCTACCAGACGGAGATCAAGGCCGGCGCCGTTCGCGGCGATTGATCGGACGGACACCAACCCCCGCGGCGGGTGCCGCGGGGGGCACCACCGGAGAGGCGCCACACGGCGCAGTGCTCCATCCACTTGCAGGGAGGAAAACGATGACACTGGCGAAAACGCGGGGCCGACTGGGTGCGGCCGCCGTACTGACCGCCGCCGCTCTGGCGGGCGTGGCCTTGATGGCCCGCGAAGGCACCAGCTCCGACCACGTCGACACCGCCGAGGTGGAGCTCAGCCCCACGCTGGACCTGAACGACGTGTACGTGTTCCCCGGCAGCAGCGACGGCCGGATCGTGCTGGTGATGGACGTGGCTTCGCCCACCAACCTGCTGGGCCGCAGCGTCACGCGCTTCGATCCCAACGCGCTGTACCAGTTCAAGATCGACAACACCGGCGACGCCCGCGAAGACCTGGTGCTGCAGTTCCTGTTCGACGAGATGTCCGACGGAACCTCGCGCGTGAACGTGCTGGGGCCCGCGGCGCCCAACAACGTCGACACGCAGGGAATGGTGAACCGCCCGGTGACCAGCCCCGTTTCGGCCAACAACCCGTTCGGCTCCACGTTCACCACCACCTCCGGGATGACGGTGTTCGCCGGGCAGCGCAACGATCCCTTCTACATCGATCTCGAGCAGTTCCTGCAGATCGTGCCGGACCGCCGCCCCGCCACCTTCCTGACCGAAGTGGCGACGGACAACAAGATGCCGTCGGCCTTCTGCGGCGCGGCCGCGCCGTTCGACACCAGCTGCACGCCCAAGGACTTCCTGCAGGGCGCCAACACCCTGTCGATCGTGGTAGAGATGCCCGAGTCGATGCTGGGCGTGGCCACCGGGAACGACGGCAAGCTGGGTGTCTGGGCCACCATCGGCCGCTGACGGAAATGCGGCCGGCCACGCACGCGGCCGGCTGACGAGATCACCAACACGCGAGGAGCTTTACGATGTGGAAGATGAAAACGGCGGGCGCCCTGGCGTTCGCCCTGGTGGCGGCCCTGAGCGCCGGCGCCTGCAGCGATGACGCGACGCGCACGATCGTCGAAGTGCAGAAGAAGGACACGGTCACCGTCACCGTGACCATCCGCGACACGGTTCGCATCGGCAACACCAACCTGGTGTTCAACCAGATCGAGCGCCTGGGCAACCCCCTGGTGAGCGAGGTGTTCGTCGAGAAGCGTGAGCACGACTTCTTCAACACCACCAACCCCATCACGGACGTCGCCAACTTCCGTGACGACATCCGGCGGTTCGTGACCGCGGTCGCCGGCCGCGACACGGCCTACGCGTCGGCCGTCGCGGCGGCGCTGACCCCCGACATGCTGGCGGTGTTCCCCAACCGCGCGGCCGGCGTAACGGCGGCCAACGCCGACGCCTCGGCCCTGGTGGGGTGGCTGACGCACGCGCTGGCGCCCAACAACACGGGCTACGGCGGCCGCAAGCTCGACAACGACGACGCGGTCGACAAGGGCCTTTCGGTGATCTTCGGCACGGCGCTGGGCAACAACAACAACGTCAGCCCGGGCCTGAGCACCGACAACGTGCCCGACAACCAGACGGACCCCGACGTCTTCCCGTACGTCGCGGCGCCCAACTGATTGGATGAGTGAACGGCGCGGGTCCCGGGATGTTCTCCGGGGCCCGCGCCGGCCGGCGCTCGCCGGCAACGCTGGACGGGTTACGAAGATCCGGATTTTTCGCTGAAGAGAAGGATGCGCACGATGTTCACCAAGCTCGGTCCCTCGCGCCTTGCCGCCGCCATCCTGGCGCTCGGCGCGCTCGCCGCCGCCGGCGCCGCCCTGGGCGGCAAGGCCGCGCCGCGCGACGCGCTGGCGGCCGAGTCGCTGGCCGGGCTGTACCCGTCGGCCGAAGCCCAGGCGGCGGAAACCGACAAGTCCATCGCCCTGTACAACCTGCGGCTGCAGGCCGACCCCCGCGGGGCGGGCGACCGGGCGAACCTGGCCGCGCTGTACCTGCAGCGTTCGCGCGAAACGGGCGACTATGGCGACGTGCTGAAGGCCGAGGAGCTGGCCCGCGCGTCGCTCGCCGCCCGCACCCGCGGCAACGCCAAGGGCTTCCGGCAGCTGGCCGCCAGCCTGCTCGCGCAGCACCGCTTTGCCGAGGCGATGACGATCGCCCGCGAGCTGGTGCGCATCTGGCCCGAAGACCCGGCCCACCGCGCGCTGCTGGGCGAGCTGCAGATGGAGGTGGGCGACTACGCGGCGGCCGAGGTCACCTTCGGCACCATCCGCCAGCAAACCGACAATCTGGCCGTCGCGCCGCGCGTGGCCCGCTGGGCCGAGCTGCACGGCCGCCCCGACGAGGCGCGCGCCATCTTCGCGGGCGCCCTGCGCCAGGCGCTGTACCGCACCGACTTCACCGGCGAGCAGGTGGCCTGGTACTACCTGCGCCTGGGCGACGTGGAGCTTCGCGCGGGCAAGGTGAACGCGGCCGAAAGCGCCTTTCGCTCGGGGCTGGTGATTGCTCCCGGCGACTACCGGCTGCTTTCCGCCATGGCGCGGCTGGAGCTGGCGCGCGGGCGATACGCGAAGGCGGCGGAGCTGGGCGAGCAGGCGACCGCCAGCGTGCTGGACCCGGCCACCCTCGGAATCGTCAGCGAGGCGTACGCGCTGCTGGGCGACCGCGAGCGGGCCGACGAGTACGCGGGGGCCATGAAGGTGGCCGTGCAGGGGCAGGCCGCCGGCATCCACCGCGAGTGGGGGCTGTTCCTGCTGGACCACGGCGGCGACGTGGTGATGGTGACGGAGCGCGCCCGGGCCGAGCTGGCCGAGCGGCGCGACGTGTACGGGCACGACCTGATGGCGTGGGCGCTGTTCCGCGCGGGCCGCCACGCCGAGGCGCGGGCACAGATGAAGCAGGCGCTGCGGCTGGGCACGCGCGATCCCCTGCTCTTCTTTCACGCGGGGATGATCGAGCGCGCCGCGGGCGACGACGAGGCGGCGCGCCGGCACCTGCGCCAGGCGCTGGAGCTGAACCCGCGCTTCCACCCCCGCCACGCGGCCACCGCGCGCGCCGCGCTCCGTTCCCTTCCGGGCGGCGGGCGCCTGCGCCTGCCCTGGTGAAAGCGAGGATTTAGATGAGCGACTTCCTGGCCTTTGCGCAGCTCGGGTTCCGGCACATCACCGATCCCAACGGGCTTGACCACGTGCTGTTCCTGCTGGTGCTGGCGGCCATCTACCGCCCGGCGGACTGGCGCCCGGCGCTGTGGGTGGTGACGGCCTTCACCGTGGGCCACTCCATCACGCTGGCGCTGGCCGTCAGCGGCCTGCTGGCCCTGCCCACGCCGCTGATCGAGTTCCTGATCCCCGTCACCATCGTGGCGACGGCCATCGAGAACCTGGCGCAGCGCGACCGGCAGGACGGCTGGCGGATGCGCGCCCGGCCCGTGTTCGCGGGGATCTTCGGCCTGGTGCACGGCGCCGGCTTCGCCAACTACCTGCGCAGCCTGTTCATGGACGACCTGGCGGTGCCGCTGATGGGCTTCAACGTGGGGCTGGAGGTGGGGCAGGTGCTGGTGCTGGCGGGCGCGTTCGCGGCGTTCGCCGCACTGGACCGCCTGATCGGGCTGGTGAAGCTTCCCCCCCGCGCGCCGGCCCCGGTGCGGCTTCGCGTGATCGCCGTTTCGTCCGCGGTGGCCGTGGTGGCCTGCGCCTGGGCGGTGGAGCGCAGCCCGTGGTAATCCGCCGCTGGCTCTGCATCCTCCTGGTGGGCGTGACGGCGCTGGTGGCGGGCGCGGCGCGGCCGGCCGCCCATCCGCTGCACACCACGCTCACGGAGCTGCAGGCCGGCGCGAACGGGGCGGTGCAGGTGCAGATGCGCGTCTTTGCCGACGACTACGCGCGCGCGGTCGCCACGGCGCGCGGCGCCACGCTCAACGAGCGCGAACGCGTGTACGTGGGTGCGTCGTTCGTGCTGCGGGAGCGGAACGGGCGGCCGGTGCGGTTTACGTGGTGCGGAACGCGGTACCAGGGCGAGGTGGTGTGGGTGTGCCTGCGCGGCGCCGCAGCCAGCGGGGTGCGCGGCGGGCAGGTGCGCAACGCCATGCTCTTCAACCTGTACCAGGACCAGGTGAACGTGGTGCGGGCGCAGTACGCCGGGCGCGCGCGCAGCCTTCTCTTTACCCCCGGCGACGGCGCGCGGCCCCTGCCGTAGGTGCCGTCCGGGGCGGGTGGATCCGAGTTCGGCGGGGCGGCCGCCTATAAAACCGACGCTACCCCCGTAGATGGAGTCTCCGGGCACGGGTGATGGCGCGCCGTCCCGACCACCCACACGAACCCTGAATCGCACGAAGATGCGGATGGCTGGACGCTCGCCAAGCAGGTCGAAGATGCACGCCTGGCGGATCGTTCTGCTTCCGGTGCTCCTCGCCTGTGCCATCGGGCTCGGCACATCGCACATCGGGCACGCGGGATTGCTCTCGCTGCACCTCGCCACCGCCCATCACGACACGCCTCCGCCGGCCCCGGTCGATCCGCCTTCGGTGATCGACTCGCATGCGGTCGTGCACGTCGCCCCTTCGGATGAGCCGCACGAGCATCCCTCCCGTGGAGCCGACGCGCACGAGCATCCGGCGCATCATGCCAGTGCACACGAGCATCCGCGGGACGAGGATCATCACCACGCGGCTGATCGGCAGGCTGTTTCGCCGCCCGCGGAGGAGCGGCATCGGCCGATCGCGAGCGCGCCGCACGAGCACGGCGGTCTGATCCACACCCACGACCCGCGGTCCGACGAGGAGCTGGTGCTCCCGCCCGCTCCGTTCTCGGAGTTCTACGTTCCCGCATCCGCGGCATCCCCGCCGCGCGTCGCACGGAGCCGGTCGCGCACGCCGTGGGTCGCCGCGGCGCTGGACCAGGCTGTTCCCTCCATCGAATCTCCCCCACCCCAACTGCCGGGCTGAAGCTCGTCTTTCAGCTTTTTCTCGCCTGGTCCCAAGCGCGCGTGCGCCCGGTGGGCCAGGCGCGGGATGCGCGTTCGCATGCCCGAGTCCGGCCGCGCCTGCGCAGCCGGATCCAGGCCCGCGCATCCCTGAAACCGGCAAATCACGGACAGGGGACATTCGGGACGATGATCGATCCACATGCAGGAACAGACGAACGGGCGCACCGCCTGAGGCGAGCGATCCTGCTCGCGGCGCTGGTGGGCATCGGTGCGACGAGCACGGCTGACGCGCAGACGCAGCCGGCGAGGCGCGACACGGCCGTGGCGCCGGTGGTGATGGACACCATCAGCGTCACGGGGCGCATCCACGACCTGATCGGCATCGCGGGCACCGCGTCGGAGGGCTACGTGGGCGCGGCGGACCTTCGCACGCGCCCCATCACGCGAGAGGGCGAGCTGCTGGAGACGGTGCCCGGGGTGATCGTCACCCAGCACTCGGGCGAGGGAAAGGCGAACCAGTACTTCGTCCGCGGCTTCAACCTGGACCACGGGACGGACTTCCAGACGCGCATCGAGGGGATGCCCGTCAACATGCCCACGCACGGCCATGGCCAGGGGTGGACGGACCTGAACTTCCTCATTCCGGAGCTGGTGGACCACCTGGAATACAAGCTGGGCGTCTACCACGCCGAGCTTGGCGACTTCGGCAGTGCGGGCGGCGCGGTGTTCCACCTGGTGCGCAGGCTGGAGCGGCCGTTCGCCACCGTGTCCGGCGGGCAGAACGGCCTGGCGCGCGTGGCGGCGGGCGCGTCGGCGCCGGTGGGTGCGGGCGACTTCCTGGTCGCGGCGGAGGCGAAGTCGTACGACGGGCCCTGGGAGATGGGGCAGGACCTGCGCAAGCTCAGCGGCGTGGCGCGGTACTCGTGGGAGCGCGGGCCGTCGCGGTTCTCGCTGCTGGGGATGGCGTATCGCAGCCGGTGGAACGCGACGGACCAGATTCCCGCCCGGGCGGTGGCGAGCGGGCTGGTGGGCCGGTTCGGGCAGATCGAGGCGGACGACGGCGGAAACTCGGAGCGCTTCAGCCTGGCGGGCTCGTGGAGCCGCACGCTGCCGGACGCGGTGCAGCAGGTGCAGGTGTACGGCATCCACTCCGACCTGGACCTGTACTCCAACTTTACCTACTTCCTGGACGACCCGGCCCAGGGAGACCAGTTCAACCAGGTGGACCGGCGTTCGGTGCTGGGGGTGGACGCCAAGCACGCGCAGGACGTCCGCGGCCTCGGCGCCGCGCACCTGCTCTCCCTGGGACTGCAGGCCCGCACGGATGGGATCGGCGGACTGGGTCTGCATCGAACTCAGGCACAGGAGCGAGTGGGGACGGTGCGGGAGGACCGCGTCCGGCAGTCCTCGACGGGCGTATTCCTGGAGGCGGATTCGCGCTGGAGCTCGCGGTTCCGCACGGTACTGGGCCTGCGCGCGGACAGCTACGCGTTCGACGTCCAGAGCGACCGGGCGGACAACTCCGGTCGCCGGGCCGCGGGCATCGTCAGCCCCAAGGCATCGCTCGTCTACTCCCCGTCCCGCCAGACGGAGCTGTACCTGAGCGGCGGATACGGATTCCACAGCAACGACGCGCGCGGCACCACCATCAGGGTCGATCCGGTGAGCGGCGATCCGGCGGCCCGGGTGGATCCCCTGGTGCGGTCCCGCGGGGCGGAGATCGGCATCCGTGCGGCGCCCGTGCAGGGCCTGCGCTCCACGCTGACGGTGTGGGCGCTTGAGCTGGACAGCGAGCTGTTGTTCGTGGGAGACGCGGGGGCGACGGAGCCCAGCGCCACGAGCCGGCGTGGCGGCGTGACCTGGGCCAACTTCTACCGGCCGATGCCGTCGCTTTCCATCGATGCGGACGTGTCGTTCGCGCGGGCGCGGCTGGCGGACGTGCCGGTGGAGGAGAGCCGGATTCCCGGCGCGCTGGAGAACGTCTTCGCCGGCGGCATCGCCTGGATGCCGGAGCGCGGGCTGACCGGCGCGCTGCGGCTGCGGCACTTCGGGGCGTATCCGCTGATCGAGGACAACAGCGTCCGCGCGGACCCGGCGACGCTCTTCAACGCGGAAGCGGGGTACGCGTTCGCCTCCGGCCTGCGGGTAGAGGCCACCGTGCTGAACCTGCTGGACTCCGACGCGAGCGACATCCAGTACTACTACGCGTCGCGGCTGCCGGGCGAGCCGGCGGGCGGCGTGGAAGACGTGCACTTTCACCCGGTGGAGCCGCGGCAGCTCAGGCTCTCGCTCCACTGGGCGTTCTGAACTGAAGGTTTCACGCAGAGGGCGCAGAGAAAACAGAGAGGACGCAGAGGGGCCGTGGCTTTCCTCTGCGTCCTCTCCGTTCCCCTCTGCGTCCTCTGCGTGAGACGTTCTTGTTAGCCGATGCGCTCGAGCAGGGCCACGGGAAAGGTGGCGAAGACCTCCTCGACGGCCAGCGATCCATCCACACCCGACAGATCCTCGCCCGTAAGCACGTTGCGGTAGCGGCCGGCCAGGTGCGCGGGCAGCGTCAGGCGCGTCGCCGCGAAGTCACCCGCCTCCGGCAGCGCGAACTCGCGATCGCGCGTAAGCTTCGCCACCAGGCGCGGCACCACGGCGATCACCGCGGCGCCTTCCGCCGACCGAGCGAAGGCGACCACGTGCTCGGCCTTCTCCCCCTCCGACTCCAGTGGCACGTACTCGCCCGTGCCGAACACCGCGGGATACGCCGCGCGCAGCCGCAGCCCGGACTGCACGACGTGAAGCTTGATCCGCCCATCGTGCCAGTTTTCGACCAGGCCCCGCGCCGCCGCCACGCCGTCCCCATCCTCCGTCCGCCGCTTCAGGCCGTCCATCAGCCGGCGGCGCAGGTCGAAGTCCACGGGGCGCCGGTTGTCGGGATCCACCAGCGAAAAGTCCCAGATCTCCTGCCCCTGGTAGATGTCGGGCACACCGGGTGACGCCAGCTTCACCAGCGTCTGCGCCAGCGAGTTCACCATCCCCAGCCGCGAGACGAGGGGGTGGAACTCCGCCAGGCTCTCCACGAACGCGTTCTCGCCGGGACGCAGCACGTCGGCCACGAAGTCGCGCAGCCCCTCGTCGTACGCCGCGGACGGGTTGATCCAGCTGGTGTGCATCTTGGCCTCGCGCGTGGCCTTTTCCATGTACGCCTGCACGCGGCCGATGAAGTCCTGCCGGGCCTGGTCGCTGGTGTCCTCGAATGGCCAGGCGCCCACGATGGTCTGGTACAGCAGGTACTCGTCGTTGGCGTGCGGAATGGGCCGGCGCTCCGTGCCCCGCTTGAAGCGCGCGTTCTCCGCCGCCCACGCGTTCACCCGGTCCGACCACAGCACCGGGATCTCGGAAAGCACGTTGATGCGGGCGCGCACGTCTTCGCTGCGCTTGGTGTCGTGCGTGCTGCTGGCCGACATGGCGTGCGGCCAGCGCTCCGCCCGCTCCAGGTTGAAGGCGTGGAACTCGTCGGGGCCGATGCCGAAGCGGTCGGGCTCGCCGCCCACCTCGTTCAGCGAGATCAGCCGGTTGAAGACGTAGAACGTGGTGTCTTCCACCCCCTTGGCCATCACGGGACCCGTCAGCTGCTGCACCTTCATCACGAAGCGCGCGTGCTGCTGGCGCGCCTCCTCGTCCAGCGAGTCCGGCCACTCCAGCAGCAGCGTGTCGCGTACGAAATCGAAGAGCGAGCTGGGCATGTTGTGGTTGCGCTCCCGCGCCAGCTCCACCGCCTGCATCACGTAGCCCCGGTCGCGCTCGGTGATCTTTCCGGCGAACGCGTCGATGTAGGTGCGGTAGACGGGGAAGCAGGCGATCACCTCGCGCAGCGCGTCGCGAAGGCTGCCCCAGGTGAAGTCGCGGTAGCAGCGGTTCTGCTCGCTGATGCGGTCCAGCATGGTCGTCAGCACAGTGAGCTCGCTGACGAGGGAGGCGCGCAGGATCAGCAGCTTCTTCTGATAGACCAGGTCTTCGAAGTCCGTCCGCTGGCCCGTGAACGTGCGGTAGATGGCGTCCATCGCCGCCTCGTTCGCCGGGTCTACGAACAGGCCGTTGACGCGGTTCATGTACTCGTAGCCCACCGTACCCGCCACGGGCCACTCCTCCGGAAGCGTCTCGTCGCCGGTGAGGATCTTTTCCACCAGCACGTAGAACCGCTCCTTCGCATCCAGCCCCACGCACTCGCGCTGCAGGTCGCGCAGGTAGCCTTGGGGATCGAACAGGCCGTCGGGGTGGTCGATGCGCAGCCCCGTCACGTGCCCCTCGCGCACCATGCGAAGGATCAGCTCGTGGCTGTCGTGGAAGACCGCGGGCAGCTCCGTGCGCAGCCCCGCCAGGTCGTTGACGTCGAAGAAGCGCCGGTAGTTGATCTCCTCGGCCGCCACCCGCCAGAACGCCAGCCGGTACGCCTGGTCGTTCAGCAGCGCGGCCAGCAGATCGAACGAGTGGGGCTCGCCCGGCGTGCCGTTGAACTCGGCGACGGCGGCGTCCAGCGCCTCGCGCACGGCCGTCGACGTCTCGTACAGCACGTCCAGCCGCCGGCGGGTGACCACGCGCTCGCGGTCGCGCTCGGTGACGCTTTCCGGGTCGGTGCTGGCCCGCGGCGGCAGGTGGCGCAGGGCCGTAAGGATGCTTTCCAGCTCCATGCGGTCCGGGTGGTCGGCGGCCAGTCCGGTCTTTTCCAGGGCAAGCTGCAGCACGGGCGCGGTGGCGCCGGGGGCCACGGGCAGCACGGTTTCGTAGTACTCCACCCGGAACTGGCCGTCCTCGTAGACCAGCTTCAGCTCGCCCGCCTCGAGCACGCAGCCGAACTGGTCGCCCAGCACGGGAAGCAGCACCTTGCCGTGCAGCTCGGGGTTCAGCGGCTCCCAGTCGATGTCGAAGTAGCGGGCGTAGGGCGAGGCGGGCCCGTTTTCCAGCACGCTCATCCACCACGGGTTGCGGTGGCCGCGCACGCCCATGGCCACGCCCATGTGGTTGGGAACGATGTCGAGCAGGTGGCCCATGTTCTGCTCACGCAACGCCGCCGTCATGCGCGCGTGGTCGTGCTCGGTGCCGATCTCGCGGTTGAGCGTGCGGTGGTCCACGATGTCGTAGCCGTGCATGCTGCCGGGGCGGGCCTGCAGGTACGGCGACGCGTACAGGTCGCTGATCCCCAGCTCGGCCAGGTACGGAACGATGTCGGCGGCCTGCCGGAAGGTGAACCCGGCGTGCAGCTGCAGGCGATAGGTGGATGACGGGACGCGGGTGGGCGCTCCCGGGGTGGTTTCGGGCTGGTTCACGGTCTGCCTTGTGGATTTCGGTGCTCGTCGCGGCCGTCATGATGCGGCGCGGGCCGGCGCGCGGCGAGGCAAGATCCGGGCGAACGCGGGCCCAGCGGGTTCCCCCTCCCCCGGCCCCTCCCCCGCAAACCGCGCGGGAGAGGGGGGAACTTCGGGCGCGGGTTCGGCAGGGGGGCGCTCATGCCCCTGGGAGCCCCCCCCCGGCCCCCGGCCCCGGTCCCCCGCTGCGCAGGGGAGGGGGAGACCTGACCGCGCTCCGGCTGGCCGGACGCGCCACACTGGCTCCCTTCCCCCGCGCGGTTTGCGGGGGAAGGGCTGGGGATGGGGGGCCCCGGCCCGAGCACCGGGCCAGTCCCGACGCACCAGACCCTGGCGTGTACCCACCTGCCGTGGGTACGGCGGGCTTCGTGCCTTTGAGAGACGCGGCGGCGACACGTTCGCCGCCCGCGAAACGACGGAAGGAACCGACGGAATGGAATTCGACCAGAACACCGATACCGAGCAGCCGCAGTCCAACGCGCTACACCCGGACCAGCACCCGCCCGTACCCTCGGGCCCGGTCAAGCGCCAGCCGGAGATGTACGTTCCCGGCTTCCTGGAAACGGCGGTCACCGCCTGGCCCGGCAAGCCCTTTCCCCTCGGCGCCACCTGGAACGAAAAGGCCGGGGGCACCAACTTCGCCATCTACTCCGAGCTCGCCGTCGAGGTGGAGCTCTGCATTTTCGAAACCCCCGACGACCCCGAGCCCTCGCGCACCTACCGGCTGCGCGAGCGCACCGCCTTCGTGTGGCACGGCTTCGTCGAGGGCATCGGCCCTGGAACGTATTACGGCTACCGCATCAACGGGCCGTACAACCCCGACCTGGGCCAGCGCTGCAACCCGTTCAAGCTGCTGATCGATCCGTACGCCCGCGCGCTGGCCGGCAGGGTAGACTGGAGCGCCCGCGAACGCGGCGAGGGCATGCCGTTCGGGTACATGATGGACCAGCCCGGCGAAGACTACGTCCTGGACGACGAGTTCGACTATCGCGCCGTGCCCAAGGGCGTGGTCATCGACGGCCACTTCGACTGGGGCGACGACCGGCGGCCCGACACGCCCTGGTACCAGACGGTGATCTACGAGGCCCACGTGAAGGGCCTCACCATGCTTCACCCCGACATCCCCGATGACATCCGTGGGACGTACCGGGCCGTGTCGCACCCGGCCATCATCGAGCACCTGAAGTCGCTGGGCGTCACCGCCATCGAGCTGCTGCCGGTGCACGAGATCGTCGACGACTCGTTCCTGGTCGAGAAAGGGCTGCGCAACTACTGGGGCTACAACACCATCAACTACTTCGCCCCGGCGGGCCGCTACTCCTCGGTGCGCGGCTTCTGCGACCAGGTGCGCGAGTTCAAGGAGATGGTCAAGGCGCTGCACGAGGCCGGGATGGAGGTGATCCTGGACGTGGTGTACAACCACACGGCCGAGGGCAACCACATGGGGCCCACCCTTTCATTCAAGGGCATCGACAACCCCACGTACTACCGCCAGGTGCCCGGCAGTCCCCGGTTCTACATGGACTACACGGGAACGGGCAACTCGCTGAACATGCGCCATCCCCAGACGCTGCAGCTGGTGATGGACAGCCTGCGCTACTGGGTGCAGGAGATGCACGTCGACGGCTTCCGCTTCGACCTTGCCTCTACCCT
Organism: Longimicrobium sp.; assembly: GCF_036399935.1. Lineage (GTDB taxonomy): Bacteria > Gemmatimonadota > Gemmatimonadetes > Longimicrobiales > Longimicrobiaceae > Longimicrobium. The sequence goes on along the minus strand of NZ_DASWMD010000083.1, from coordinate 57,422 downwards.
GGCGCGCGAGCTACACGAGGTGGACCGCCTTTCGGCCTTCTTCGACATCGTGCACCAGGACCCGGTCATCAGCCAGGTGAAGCTGATCGCCGAGCCGTGGGACGTGGGCGAGGGCGGCTACCAGGTGGGCAACTTCCCCGTGCTCTGGGCCGAGTGGAACGGCAAGTACCGCGACACGGTGCGCGCCTACTGGCGGGGCGACGAGGGAAAGCTGGGCGAGCTGGGATACCGGCTGACGGGGAGCAGCGACCTGTACGAAAGCGACGGCCGGCGGCCGCACGCCAGCATCAACTTCGTGATCGCGCACGACGGCTTCACGCTGAACGACCTGGTCAGCTACAACCACAAGCACAACGAAGCCAACGGCGAAAACAACCAGGACGGCGACAACAACAACCACTCCTTCAACTTCGGCGTCGAGGGGCCCACCGACCGGCAGGACATCATCCGCGCCCGCGAGCGGCAGAAGCGCAACTTCATGACGACGCTCCTGCTTTCGCAGGGCGTGCCGATGATCTGCCACGGCGACGAGATGGGCCGCACGCAGCACGGCAACAACAACGCGTACGCGCAGGACAACGAACTGGCGTGGGTGCACTGGGACCTGGGCGAGCGCGACCGCGAGATGCTGGAGTTCACCCGGCGCGTGGCACGCCTTCGCCGCGACCATCCCACCTTCCGGCGCAGCAAGTTCTTCCGCGGGCGGGAGATCCGCGGCAGCGACGTGCGCGACGTCATGTGGCTGACCCCCGCCGGCAAGGAGATGACCGACGAAGAGTGGAACGTTGGATACGTGCGCTGCTTCGGGATGGCGCTGGGCGGCGAGGCCATGGAAGAGTGGAACGAGCGCGGCGAGCAGATCACCGACCAGAACTTCCTGCTGCTCTTCAACGTGGACGGGGGCGACATCGAGTTCACCCTTCCCGACCTCGGCGTTTCGCGCGGGTGGTGCGTGATGCTCGATACGGCGCGCCCCGAGGTGCAGGAAAAATCCGTCTGCTATCCCGACGGTGCCACGTTCAGTCTGGCCGGCCGGTCGATGGTGGTGCTGATCGAGGACGAGGCGAGGGAAGGTGAGTGAATCCAGGGAGTGGCGCCTGCCCTTCGGCGCCAACGTGGTTGAGGCCGGAGTGGAGTTCCGCGTCTGGGCACCGTCGAGCCGAAGCGTGGACGTCGTCATCTACGGCCCCGACGCCGAGCGCGTCGTGCCGCTGGATGCGGAGGCGGACGGATACTTCGCGGCGATCGTCCCCGGGACGGGCGCCGGGGCGCGGTACAAGTTCCGGCTGGATGGCGAGAACGCCTTTCCCGACCCCGCGTCGCGCCACCAGCCCGACGACGTGCACGAGGCGTCGGCGGTCGTCGATCCATCCGCCTTTTCGTGGACGGACTCGGCGTGGCGGGGGCTGGGGGACGACGACGACCTGATGATCTACGAGGTGCACGTCGGCACGGCCACGGACGAGGGGACGTTCGACGCACTGATCGGGCGGCTGGACGAGATCGTGGCGCTGGGCGCCAACGCCGTCGAGCCGATGCCCGTGGCCGAGTTTCCCGGCGCGCGCAACTGGGGATACGACGGCGTGTTCCTGTACGCCCCCGAGTCGTCGTACGGCGGGCCCGACGCGTTCCGCCGCTTCGTGAACGCGGCGCACGGGCGCGGGCTGGCGGTGATCCTGGACGTGGTCTACAACCACCTGGGCCCGGAAGGCAACTACCTGCACGCCATCACCGGCGGCCGGTACTTCACCGACCGCCACTGCACGCCCTGGGGCGATGCCATCGACTACGAAACCCGGCCGGTGCGCGAGTTCGCCATCCAGAACGCCATCCACTGGGCGCGCGAATACCACGTGGATGGGCTTCGCCTGGATGCGACGCACGCCATCCTGGACGATTCGCCCACGCACCTGCTGACGGAGCTGGCCGAGCGGGTGCGCGCCGCCGTGGACCGCCGCTTCGTGCTGATCGCCGAGGACGAGCGCAACGAGCGGCGCGTGGTCCTTCCCCCGCCCGAGGGGCACGGCCTGGACGGCGTGTGGGCCGACGACTTTCACCACCAGGTGCGGCGGCACACGGCGGGCGACCACGAGGCGTACTTCAGCGACTACACCGGCTCCGCGTCCGACATCGTACGGACGCTGCAGCGCGGCTGGTTCTACGAGGGGCAGGTGTCGAAGAACCACGACGCGCAGCGCGGAACGGAGGCGGCGGGGCTGCCGCCCAGCGCGTTCGTGCACTGCATTCAGAACCACGACCAGGTGGGCAACCGCGCCATGGGCGACCGGCTGACGGACGGCGTTCCGCTGCCCGTGTACCGCGCCGCCTCGGCCGTGCTGCTCTTTTCGCCGTACACGCCGCTGCTGTGGATGGGGCAGGAGTGGGCCGCGTCGACGCCCTTCCAGTACTTCACCGACCACCCGGAAGAGCTGGGGAAGCTGGTGACGGAGGGGCGGCGCAAGGAGTTCGGCAAGTTCAGCGCGTTCGCCGATCCCGCGGTGCGCGAGAAGATCCCCGACCCGCAGGCGGCGTCCACGTTCGCCAACAGCAAGCTCCGCTGGGACGAGCGAGAGCGGATGCCGCACGCAGGCGTCCTGGAGCTGTACCGCGAGCTGCTGCGCCTGCGCCGCACGCATCCCGCCCTGCGCCGCCGCACGCGCGAGGGTTTCGACGCCGTGGCGCTGGGGGAGCACGCGGTGGCCATCCGCCGGACGGGCGAGGGCGGAAGCGCGCTGCTGCTGGTGGCCTCGTTCGGGGACGCGCTGGACGTGGACCTCTCCACGGCGCCCGAGACGCAGCCCGTGGGCGGCGGAACGTGGGAGCTGCTGCTGTCCACCGAGGAGGGGCGGTTCGGCGTGCAGGCGGAGGGCGAGGTGGCGCGCCTGTCGCCGCAGGGGCGGCTGGAGCTGCGCGGGCCGGGCGCCGTGGTGTTGACCGCAGGGCCCCTCACCCGGCCACCCTGACACGCGTCGTCCTCAGCCCTGCTGGGGCGACTGAAGTCGCGGCAACAACGGCCCGAAGTCCGCCTTCGCGGACTGCATCCGCCGGTCGAGTGCGCCGGACCGGCCGCCGTGCGAGCGAATCCTCCCTTCTCCCCTTGCGGGAGAGGGGCCGGGGGTGAGGGCAGCCGAGGAATGCGCCGGCCCACGTCGAAACGCTTCGATCCTACCCCATCGTAGCCAGCCAAGCACCAATCTCCTCGCTCGCACCGGACTGGCTCCCTTCCCTCGCGCAGTTTGCGGGGGAAGGGCTGGGGATGGGGGGCGCCGCGGCGTGCACCCGTGCCCGGCTGCCCGCGATCGACCTCCTCCCCTCTCCCGCGCAGTTTGCGGGGGAGGGGCCGGGGGAGGGGGCTCTGCATCCAGCCCACGCCCAAAACCTGCAGTACCTCCCCGGCAATCGACCCCGAAGAAGGAAACCGACCCAGCCCAAGCGACGCGGAGGAGGGGATGCAGGAGGAACGGCTGATCGAGGGAGTGAAGCGCATTTCGCGCCCACTGCACGACGACGGCGACCTGCAGCCCCTGCTGGACCGCGTGGGTGACGCGCGCGTGGTGCTGCTGGGCGAGGCGTCGCACGGCACCTCCGAGTTCTACACGTGGCGCGAGCGCATCACCCGCCGGCTGATCACGGAAAAGGGCTTCCACTTCATCGCCGTCGAGGGCGACTGGCCCGACTGCTACCTGGTGAACCGTTGGGTGAAAGGCGTCGACGGGCGCGAGACCGCGCGCGAGATGCTGCACACCTTCGAGCGCTGGCCTACGTGGATGTGGGCCAACGAAGAGGTGGCTGGGTTGGCCGAGTGGCTGCGCGCCCACAACGAGGGGCTCCCCGAAGACGGCCGCGTCGGCTTCTACGGGCTGGACGTGTACTCTCTGTGGGACTCCATGGACGTGGTGACGCGCTACCTGGAGGAGGTGGACCCCGAGGCCGCGCGGCGGGCGCGCAACGGCTACGGCTGCTTCGATCCGTACGAGCAGGACGTGCAGGACTACGCCATGGCCACCGCCCTGGTGCCCACCTCGTGCGAAGAAGCCGTCATGCGCATCCTGATGGACCTGCGCGGCAAGGGCCCCGACTACCGCACCGAGGGGCGCGAGGCCTTCTTCAACGCCGAGCAGAACGCGCTCGTCGCGCGCAACGCCGAGCGGTACTACCGCGCCATGATCCGGGGTGGCGCGCAGAGCTGGAACGTGCGCGACACCCACATGGTCGAAACGCTGGAGCGCCTGCTGAACCACCACGGCCCGGGATCGAAGGCCATCGTGTGGGAGCACAACACGCACGTGGGTGATGCGCGGGCCACGGACATGGCGCGCGTGGGGATGGTGAACGTGGGTTCACTGGCGCGCGACCGCTGGGGCGGCGAGGTGGTGATCGCCGGATTCTCCTCCCACAGCGGCAGCGTGATCGCGGGGACGGAGTGGGGCGCCCCCATGCAGCGGATGTCCGTGCCCGAGGCGCGCGAAGGCAGCTGGGAGCACGTGTTCCATGCCGCCGGCGCGCACGACAAGCTGGTGATGATGGATGACCTGGACGACGTGGAGGGGGCGCTGGACGCGCGCGGGCACCGGGCCATCGGCGTGGTCTACCACCCCACGCGGGAATCGCGCGGCAACTACGTGCCCTCCGTCCTGCCGATGCGCTACGACGCGATGCTGTACATCGACAGGTCCAACGCCCTCCGCCCGCTGAAGATGCCGGCCAAGCTGGACCACGAGCCGCCGGAGACCTTCCCGACGGGGATGTAGGTCCGACGAAGAGTGCGCGACAGGACCATCCCCGTCGCGCACTTGGCGTCACGTGCGTGCCGCAGAATCAGCTTGCATCCGTCGGTGTTCCAGGCCAACATAAACGTTTCCAAGAACGGGCCGATCCCATGACGCCACCTAGCAATCCTGAGCCAGAGTGGACAGAAGGAACGAAACCCTTGCGTGACAGTGTGGACGCGCGCATCATTGCCGGCGAGAGTGGTCCGGCACGGGTGCGTCCAAAGGCGAGAGGGGGAATCATGACACTTGGAGTCGTCAGGCGGTTCGCGGGCACGAAGGAACGGTGGAATGGGGATGAATACCACGGATACCGGGATGACACCGAGTATCTGCTGGCCTCCCCCGAGAACGCGCGCGTGCTGATGGAGGCCCTCGCCGAAGCTCGTGCGGGCAAGGGAACCCGGTTCGCGAACGTCGAAGAGATACGCCGTGCGTTCGGATTTTGACGCGACGATCGCCCCGAGGCGGCGGGTCTCCGCAGAAGACCCCGCCCACGGCTCCGGCGGGGGAGCGCAGCCTCGTCATGATGGGCCGCTTCCTTGACGACCTGCTCGCCTGGAGCCGGTCGGATCCGCGGATGGTCGTCCGCGTTCTGGAACTGGTCCAGAGCATCGCACATGACCCCAAACAGGGAATCGGCAAGCCAGAACCGTTGAAGCACGACCTGTCCGGCTGCTGGTCCCGCCGGGTCGACCAGGAGCACCGGCTGGTGTACGAGGTGCTTCCCGACCGAATCAAGCTGCTTTCGGCGCGCTACCACTACTCGAAGTGAGGACGACCGCCGCGCTCCGTACCACTTTGGTTGCTGCGTCTCACGCGCCTGCCGAATGGACGTACGGAACGGAATCGCGCGGCGGCGGTATGGGGACGAGCGGGAAGCCGGGGCGAATAGGCGGCGCGCTACTACTGCTCGAAATGAGGGCGGCCACGGGGCCGCCTTTCTGTTTTGCGTCCCTTCCACCCGCGCTGGTCCGCTGCTTGCGCCCGTGCACGCGATCGGAATCCGAGCACACAGGAGGCAGCGTGGATCAGACGGGGCGGGAGATGACGGACGAGCAACGAGCGGAACACGCTCTCGACGCGTATCTTGAGCGGCGCCGGCGCCGGCGCGCCGAAGACACCTGGTTCGGCGACCCGCGCGGGCTGCTGGACGCCGCCGCGGCGGGGGGCGATGCCGAGGAGGTCAGCCGCCGCCGCATCGACGTGGTGCAGGAGGCGGTGAACGTGGGGATGGCGCCCGAGCTGGCCGAAATGCTGTACGACGTGGCGCAGGCCGAGGGGCTGGACCCCGTGCTCGGCTTCGAGCTGGTGCGCTCGGGCTTGGGCGTGCAGCCGCCGGAGCGGCTGGACAACGCCCCCGACTTCGCCACGACCGACAAGTACCGCCCCGAGTGGCTGGAGCCACCGGTAGACCCCGACTCGCTGCTGCGCGAGCGGACCCTGCGCATGTCGTTCCGGCGGCTGCGAGGATTTCTGGAGCAGCACGAAGACCCGGCAGAGGCGTTCGGCGCCTTTGCCCGCGAGCCCGACGTGGGCGCCGTGGGTTACTGAAGGCCGGGAGAACGATACAGGAACGGACAGATGCCGGAAGAGATCGAAGTCATACACCCGTCGTTCGCGGACCTCGGGCTGGAACCTGAAATCGTGGCCGCCCTGGAGGGGCTGGGCTACGAGGAGCCCACGCCCATCCAGGTGCGCGCCATTCCCGTGCTGCTGGCCGGCCGCGACATGATCGGGCGGGCGGCGACGGGCACGGGCAAGACGGCGGCGTTCGCGCTGCCCATCGTGCAGCGCATCGACGCCTCCGTCCGCAACGTGCAGGCGCTGGTGATGGCGCCCACGCGCGAGCTGGCGGTGCAGGTGGCCGAGGCCATGCACCGCTACGGCGCCGGGCGGGGCGTCTCCGTGCTGGCCGTGTACGGCGGGCAGGACATCACCCGCCAGCTCCGGGAGCTGCGGCGCGGGGTGAATGTGGTCGTCGGCACACCCGGGCGGCTGCTGGACCACATCCGCCGCCGCTCGCTGGACCTTTCCAGCACCCAGTACCTGGTGCTCGACGAGGCCGACGAGATGCTGGACATGGGCTTCATCGAAGACATCGAAGCCATCATCGAGGAGCTTCCGGCCGAGCGGCAGACGGCGCTCTTTTCCGCCACCTTCCCGCCCCGCATCGCCGACCTGGCGCGCAAGGCGCTGCGCGACCCGGAACGGGTCACCATCGAGCGCGAGCGGCTGGAGACACCCCTCGTGCGCCAGGCGGCGTACCTGGTGCCGCGCCAGCACAAGCTCGAGGCGCTGGCCCGTATTCTGGACCTGGAGGCGCCCACCTCGGCCATCATCTTCTGCCGCACGCGCGGTGAGGTCGACGAGCTGACCGAGGCGCTGGGCGTGCGGGGCTATCATCCCGAGGCGCTTCACGGCGGCCTGGCGCAGGGACAGCGCGACCGGGTGATGGGCAAGTTCCGCCAGGGCTCGGCCGACCTGCTGATCGCCACCGACGTGGCGGCGCGCGGGCTGGACGTGGAGCACGTGAGCCACGTGGTGAACTACGACATCCCGCAGACGCCGGAAGTGTACGTCCACCGCATCGGGCGCACGGGGCGCGCGGGGCGCGAAGGCACGGCCATCACCCTGGTGATTCCGCGCGAGCGCTTTCTGCTCAAGGCCATCGAGCGCACCACCGGGCAGTCCATCGAGCACGCCAAGGTGCCGCGGCCGGGCGAGGTGAAGGCCCGCCGCCGCGCGCGCCTGGCCGATTCGGTGCGCGACGCGCTGGCCACCGGCGATGCGCTGCAGCCCTTCCGCGAGGTGATCGGGCCGCTGCTGGCGGAGTTCGACGCCGCGGAAGTGGCGGCCGCGGCACTGAGCGTGGCCGCAGCCGGACGCGGAACGGAGGAGCTGCAGGGGTCCGACGTGGAGATCCCGGAATTCGAGGGGCGCCCGGACCGCGGGGCCGACCGCGAGAGCCGCGGGCCGCGTGGGCGGGTGGACCGCGCGGAGCACGGCGGCGGCGGCGGGGGCCGGAGTTCCGGCAATAAGACCACGCTGTACATCGGCATCGGGCGGCGGCGCGGCATCCGGCCGGCGGACATCGTGGGCGCCATCGCGGGCGAGGCGAACGTGCCGGGCGACCGCATCGGCGCCATCGAGATCACCGACCAGTTCACATTGGTCGACGTGGACGAGAACGATGCGGACGACATCGTGAACAAGCTGTCGCAGGCGAGCATCCGTGGGCGTCCCGTGGCGGTGCGCCGCTCGCGCGAGGACCGCGGCTCCGCCGCCGATGCCCAGTCGCGCCGCCCGCGGGGCGACTTCGGCGAGGCGCCGCGGCCGCGCAGGCCGCGCGGCGAATACGGCGGCACCGACCGGCCGTTCCGGGGCCGCCGCGACTGATCCTCCGGAGTTTTTCAAGCAGAAGGGGCGCATCCTCAGCCGGGATGCGCCCCTTCGTTTTCTCCCACTCTCGCCGACGTTGGTGATGCGCTCTTTCAGTCCAGGAACGGAGCAGGAACGTCGGATGGCAGAATTCCGGCCTGCGCCGCGCGGGCGAACAGCTCGCGGACGGCGGCCTCTCCCTTCGCGCCCAGGTCGACGGAAAAGCGATTGACGTACAGGTCGATGTGCTGCTTGGCCACCGCATCGTCCATCTCCTGCGCATGGGCGCGGACGTAGTCGCGCGAGGCGTCAGGCTGCGCGAACGCGTGCTCGACAGAGCGGCGGATCGCTTCGTCGATGCGGCGGATCGTCTCGTCACCCAGCGCGCGCCGGGCCATGATACCGCCCAGGGGGATGGGATGGCCGGTGGTCTGCTCCCACCACTCTCCGAGGTCGGCCACCTTCAACAGCCCGCGCTGCGGATAAGTGAACCGCGATTCATGGATGATGAGCCCCGCGTCCACGTCGCCGCGCGCGACGGCGGGCATGATGTCGCTGTAGACGAGCTCCGTTCCGGGCTGCGCATCGGGCGCGAACAGGCGCAGGAGCAGGTTGGCGGTGGTGTTGCGGCCCGGAATGGCGATTCGCGCCGCGCGCAGCTCGTCGCGTGAAAGCTCGCGCCGCGCCACGATCAGCGGACCGCACCCACGTCCCAGCGCGCCGCCGCTGCGCAGGAGCACGTAGTCGCGCAGCAGCGACGGCGCGGCGCCGTACGAGATCTTGGTGACGTCCAGCTCCGCGCCCGCGGCCAGCCGGTTGAGGGTTTCCACATCCTCCAGCCGCTCCGAAAAACGCAGCCCGTCCGCCCGGATGACACCGTGCACCAGCGCGTGGAAGATGAACGTATCGTTCGGGCACGGCGAATAGCCGAGCGTAAGCGTGCGATCTTCAGGCATCGGTTCGATGAAGTGCGTGATCGAGATGGGTGGAATTTCGCGGGGGCGGATGGCGCATGCAACCGTAGGCCTTGTGACCGCTGCCGCGCCCCGGCTCGTTCGTGGTTCAGGCTGGATCCTTCGGCCCGCATGGTCTGGGGTGCGGGACGGTGCGGTGCGCTTGGGCCTCTGGATGACAGGATGCCGGGGGTGCCTCTGCCCCCCGCAACAGTACAGGGTGCCCCGGCCGGGACACCCTGTTTCGCTGCACTCACGGCTTGTTTGCGCCGACGCGTCAGGGAGCCACGTCGTAGAACGCGATCGCCTTTTCCCGGTCGATGGTGGTGCGCATGGTCCACTCGCTGTCGAACAGCACCAGCGGCTTCTGCTTGGCATCGTACACCAGCATGCGGCCGTGGCCGGAGGCCAGTCGGTCGATCTCGGCCTTGGGCGCATCCACCCACCGCGCCGCCACGAAGTTCATCCGCTCCAGCCGCGCCCGCACGTTGTACTCGTGCTCCAGGCGATGGAGCAGCACGTCGAACTGCAGCTGCCCCACCGCGCCCACGATGGGCGCCGGGCCGGTGAGCGACTCGGCGTAGAACACCTGCGCCGCGCCCTCTTCCGAAAGCTGCTGCAGCCCCGTGTCCAGCTGCTTGCGCTTCATGGGATCGCCGATGACGATCCGCGCGAAGTGCTCGGGGGAGAATCGCGGGATGCCGCCGAACTCCAGCGTGCCGTCCGCCGAGAGCGTATCGCCGATGCGCAGGTTGCCGCGGTCGTGGATGCCGATCACGTCGCCCGGCCACGCCTCGTCGATCAGCGTGCGCTCGCGCGCCATGAACTGCGTGGGGCTGGCCAGGCGGATGGGCTTGCCGGTGCGCACGTGCTTCACCTGCATCCCCGCCTCGAACCGGCCGGAGCACACCCGCACGAAGGCGATGCGGTCGCGGTGCTTGGGGTCCATGTTCGCCTGGATCTTGAACACGAACCCCGTGAACTCGGGCTTCTCCGGATCGATCGTGCCCGTGCTCGACTCGCGCGGGCCCGGCGCCGGCGCCAGCTCCAGGAACCGCTTCAGGAACGGCTCCAGCCCGAAGTTGGTGAGCGCGCTGCCAAAGAAGACGGGAGACACGTCGCCCGCCAGGAAGGCCTCGGGGCTGAACTCCGCCCCCGCCATCTCCAGCAGCTCCAGGTCTTCCAGCAGCTGGTTGATGGACGCGTCCGGCAGCGCCGCCAGGATGTGCTCGTCGTCGAGCGTGCCCTCCTGCGTCGTTACCCGCGACGAGCCGTGGTCCTCGCCCCGCTCGAACAGGTACACGCGCTCCGACGGCCGGTCGTACACGCCCAGGAAGCGGTCGCCGTCCAGGATGGGCCACATCACCGGGTAGCACTTCATCCCCAGCTCGCGTTCCACGTCGTCGATCAGCTGCAGCGTGGGCGCGCCCGGCCGGTCGCACTTGTTGACGAAGGTGAACACGGGGGTGCGCCGCAGCCGGCACACCTCGAACAGCTTGCGCGTCTGCTCCTCGACGCCCTTGCGGTTGTCCAGCAGCATCACCGCGCTGTCGGCAGCCATCAGCGTGCGGTAGGTGTCTTCGGAGAAGTCCTGGTGGCCGGGGGTGTCGAGCAGGTTGATGGACTTGCCGCCGTACTCGAACTGCAGCACGCTGGAGGTCACGGAAATGCCGCGCTCCTGCTCCATCTGCATCCAGTCGGAGGTGGCGTGCCGGGCCGCACGGCGCGCCTTGACGCTCCCCGCCAGGTGGATGGCCCCGCCGTACAGCAGGAGCTTTTCCGTGAGGGTGGTCTTGCCCGCGTCGGGGTGGCTGATAATGGCAAAGGTCCGCCGGCGGCGGACCTCTTCGCTCAACCTGCTCATGGCGGCTCGCTAAGTGGCGTTGGTCTACAGCCGCTCAATCTAACACCTTCCCGGCCCCGCCTCAACGCGCAGGCAGGGCCGGGGGACGGTCACCGCCGGGGGCCGACGGACGAGAGGCCGGTGGCGAGCCAGCTTCCCACGCCGCTGGCCAGGAGGGAGAGGAAGAGCAGCCCGTCGCCGGCGTCGCTCCACGCCGCCAAGCCGCCGATGGCGAGCGCGGCGGCGACGGCGGTGTAGGCACCCATCACCGTGCGGGGCCAGCCGGGCCGGCACCGGAAGATGCCGGAGGTGGGGATCACCAGCAGGGCAGCGGCGATGGCGGCCAGCAGCAGGCGGTCGTCGCCGCGGGCCAGCCCCGCCACGCCCAGCCCGATGGCCGCGGCCAGGATGGCGGCGATCACCGCGCCGGCCCGCGCCCGGCCCGGAGGCATGGTGGCGCGAGCCTTCTTGTCCAGCGCCAGCAGCGCGTCGAAGAGCGGGTCGGCCACCCAGGTCATCAGCACGAACAGGCCGTACGCCACCAGCAGGGGAACGATGAAGGGCGCCAGCGCCGGCTGCGCACGGCTGACGCGGCGCAGCAGGTTGTATCCCACCACGCCGCCGATGATCACCATCCACCGCGTCTGCGGCGACAGCGAGTCCATCCACAGGAAGTACCGCAGCATCATGCGGTACACCGGGTTGCGCGCCTTGAGCGCGGCCGCCAGCCCCTCGCGCGCCCACTCCTGCTCCGGGTCGATCTCCAGCGCGTGGTAGAAGTGGGGAAGCGCCGCGTCCGGCGCGGCCCCGCCCTGCAGCGCCTGCCATCCGCGCCCGGCCCGGGCGAACGCGTTGGTGGGGTCGGCGGCGGACGCGTCGACGAACGCCTGCTCGGCCTCGGGCGAGCGCAGCACCTGCAGTGCGAGCGCGCGCAGGTTGGCGCACGCGGGATGCTCCGGGTCCAGCGCCAGCCCGAGGTCGGCCGCGGCCAGCATGCCCGCCCAGTCCTTTCGCTCGGCCAGGCAGCGGGCCGCCAAGGCGTGCGGCTCGGGGCTGCCGGGGGTGAGGACCGCGGCCTCGCGGGCGCACCCCAGGGCCTGGGTGAACTGGTCCGCGTCGGCAAGCACGTGGCCCAGCGCCCAGTGGCAGTACCCCAGCTCGGGCTCGTCCTCCACCGCCTGGCGTGCCTCGGCCAGGGCCTCGTCGCCGCGCTTGAGCGCCGCCAGGCACAGCGCCCGCAGCGAGCGGCTGGCGGCATCGTACGGGTCCGTTTCCAGCCAGCGGGCCAGCAGCTGCTCTGCCTCGGCGAAGCGCCCCTCGTGAAGGGCGTTGACGATCTGCGTAGACGAATCGGAATACACGGAACCGCTCGGAACGAGGGGACGGTCGCGGGGATGCATCATGATAAACGAAGGCCCGGGCTTCGCAAAAGCCCGGGCCCCTGAATGCTGGGCGAGTCTCGGCGCGCTTCGGCTTGGTCCGGCGCATTTGTCATCCCGAAGGAGCGGCCCCGGCGAGCCTGCCTGAACACCGTAGACCGCAGCGACTGAGGGATCCGCCACACACTTCGCGAAAACCGCCGTGGTCGCGGGGGCACCGAACCAGCAAACCTCGCGCGGAAGCGAGCCAGTCGGGTGCGCTTCGGTCGGTTTCGTGCTTGGGCTGGGCTTGCTCACAGGCGCTGGAGAGGTTCGACGTGCGACGGCGCATGCCTCGGCTGCCCTCTCCCCCCGGCCCCCTCTCCCGCAAGCGGCAGAGGGGGAGAATTCGGGTGCGCCTCGCCTGGCGTCGTGCACTCGGGCCGCGCGGGCAGTCCGCGCAGGCGGACTTTGGGCCCTTGTTGCCGCGACTTCAGTCGCCCCAGCGGGCCCCTTTCCAGGCGGTCACACGCGGGCGCCCGCCTCGCGGTGCACGAAGCCGAAGTAGCCCAGCCCGGCCGCCAGCACCAGGTGGAGTGCCGGGTCCATCCCGCCCAGCGGCACCAGCCCGAACCCCGTCGGCGCCACGAACCCCAGGATGGCCAGCACCACGTAGATGACGGCCGCCCCCCTGTGGTAGCCCCTGGACGCCGAAAGCGAGCGCGCGGCCAGCAGCCCCCACACGCCGAACGCCAGGTGCACCAGGTTGTGCAGCAGGTTCACGGGAAACATCCCCAGCAGGTCGGGAGCCGGGTCGGGGTGCGATTCCATCCCCATCCCGCCGGGAAGAAGGAAGCCCATCACCGCGAACAGCACGAATGCCACACCAAAGATCATCGCGGCACGTTGGGTCAGCGTTCTCATTATCTCCTCCTGAGCGTGTTGGATACTGCGGGAAAGCTTCTTGCTAGGGATCAAGCAAAATTCAGGCAGATCGAGAAACAGGGAGGCACACGATGGCCCGATATGATTCGCAGTACCGGGAGATGGAGCTGGGTCCGCAGTGGGGGCGGCCCCAGCCGCTGGACCCCAACTGGCGTGACGGCGACTGGCACGGCCACCGCATGGAAGCCGACCACCGCCACGGCGCGTACGGCCGGCACCGGATGCAGCACCAGAACGACCTGGGTTTCGCGGGCGGCTTCAACGGCGTGTACGACGAGGGCGACGGCCGCTACGACCGGCAGGGCATCTTCCATCACCCGCGCCTGGAGGGGCACGCACGGCGGGCACCGACGGGGCAGGCTCCGCCGCGGTACACGTACGACCAGGGCTTTCGCCACGTCGAGAACGGCGGCGTGCGCCGCGACGCGGGGTTCGTGGGACAGTACAACCGCAACAGCGTGGGTCTTCGCTACGGCGGCGACTACCGCGGCCACGGGCAGGCGCCAGGCGCGCGGGGGCAGGGGCAGTACGCGCCCGAGAGCGCCCGCCGGCCCACAAACGAGCGGGGCTACAACGGCTACAACCGCGGCGGCTTCGCCGACAACGGCGGCGGCGGGCCGATGGATCCGCGGAAGTAGCGGCGGCCGACTGCAGGTAGTCGCTCGGGCTGGCGCTGCTGGGGCGACTGAAGTCGCGGCAACGACGGCCCGAAGTCCGCCTTCGCGGACTGCACGCGTGGTTGGTAGCGCTTCGGCAGGTGTGGTGCGGGTGTGGTGGAAGCCCCGAACGGCGACGCGACAGCGGCGGCGTGTCGGGGCTTTCCGCTGTCCGAGCGGCGGGTTCACCCGCTCAACGGACCGCGCGATCGCGTGCAGGGGGGGTTCGGCGCACCCGCCTCGCCAGGTCCGTCAGGGTGCGGTTCAGGGCACGTCTTCGCGGGGCGCGTCGAACTGGCCGCTGAACTGCCACACCCCGCGCGAGCCGCTGATCGTCAGCTGGAGCGATCCGCGCGTGCGGGTGGCGCCGTACTCGGTGAAGATGATGGTGCCTTGGGTGATCTGCGCCGAATACGTAATCACGTCCCCGCCGATCAACTCCCAGTAGTGGCTGCCCCCCGGCCGCTCGCTCGGCGGAACGACGGAGTACCCGCCTTGCCCGTTCGGCACGACGGCAACGCCGATTCGCTGTTCCGCGGACCCGGTGACGTGCTGCCCGGAGTTGATGTACAGCGTGTCGCGGTACACGGCCGCTTCCGCGGTTCCCGCCCACGGCTGGCCGTTGAGCGTGCCGGTGAGCTTGCCCGTCCGCTGTTGGGGTGTGGTCGGCAGGTCGCAGGCGGCGGCGAGCGGGAGGAGCAGCAGCAGGGCGGCGATCAGGCGGCGCATGGCGGTTGGCGAGGTGCGGTGTTGATGGTGATCGAACTCCGCATCAACGCGCCCGCCTCGGGTCTCGTGACATCCGCCGCCGTCCATCACCCCCGGTTGGCCGCCTCGGCCAGGTCGTCGGCCGCGCGCTGCTCGCCGCCCGCCCGCGCGTCGGCGGGGTCGCCGTCGTCGCTGCGCAGCACCTGCAGCTCGCCTGCGCCCCGTGCCTCGTCGCGGCGGGCCTGCAGCAGCACCTCCAGCTCGCGCTCGCGCAGGTTCAGCGTGTATCCCGCGCCCACGATGCCCACGCGCAGGTAGCTCAGCGTCAGCGGGTGCCCCTCCATGCACTCGTCGGCGTTGTCGAAGCGCACCCCGCGCCCGTCCACGAAAGTCACCGAGCCACGGCCCACCACCTTGCCCAGGTGCCCCTCCACCACCATCGCGGTGTCTTCGTCGATGCCCAGCCCCAGCAGCTCGGGGTTCTGCGCGATCACCATGAACAGCCGCTGAAGCCGCCGCCGCTGGGTGAAGTGCGTGTCGATCATCGCCCGGAAGCCCAGCAGCCCAAAGCCGGGGCCGAGGTGAACGGCCTGCATCTGCCCGTACTCGTCGGGCTCGCCGCCGGCCAGGATGGTCTCGGTGAGCGCCGCCGCGCCCGCGCTGGTGCCGCACACCGTGGCGCCGCGCGCGTACGCCTCTCGGATGGCCCGGTCCACGCGCGAGCCGCCCACCGTGGCCACCAGGTGCACCTGGTCGCCGCCGCCCAGGAAGATGCCGTCGGCCTGCTCGATCATCGACACGATGCGCCGGTCCTGCGCCCGGTCGCGCCGGTCCAGGATGGGGATCTCGACGTTGGTGGCGCCCGCCGTCCGGAACGCATCCAGCCACGAGCGCGCCGACCCCTCCGGGTCTGCCGACGCGGTCGTCAATCCCACGATCTTGCCGCCGTCGCGCCCCCCGCACACGTCCATGAACGCGGCCAGCGCGGCGCCATCGGGCTCGCACGCCCCGCCGATCAGCACCAGCTTGCCGGCGTGCCGGTCCGTCCGCCGCCGCGTGGGAGAATCGCCGTTGGGTCCGTTCAGCTCCGCGATCACACCTGTTCCTTTTCCATCCCGAGTTCCCGCAGCGAGTGCACCGCCAGCGCCGCCGCCACCTGCGCCGGCACGTCTTCACCCTCCTCCACCGCGCCCCCGTCCGTAAGCTCGCCGCCCACCTCGATGACGATGCGCCCGTCGCGCACCATGGCCACCGACCGCGCCACCCGCGTGTCGCGCACGGGCACTCGTTCGCGGGTGGAGAACACGGCCACGCGGCACCCCGCCTTGCGCGCCATGTCCTGGATCTCCCACTCGCGCGAGGGCACCACCACGATGCCGCCGCTGGGCACGGCGTCGGCCAGGGTGGACACCAGCTGCAGGTTGCGCTCCTCTTCCTGGTACCGTTCCGGCACGTCGGTCAGGTCGGCGTCCAGGATGACGGCCACCTCGCTGCGCGCGTACGGCAGCCCCGCGTTCAGCAGGTACGAGGGCGCCACGTCCACGATCAGCGCCTCGTCGCTGATGCCGCGCTTCAGCATCTGCTCGCGAACCTGCGTGCGGTGCCCGCCGCCGGTGATGCCGCAGAGCACCGACTGGGTGAGATCGGGCACGTCGGGCGACCCGGCCAGCGACTGCAGCTCGGCCACCATGTGGTCCACCCCCTCCAACTCGCCCGCGAAGGCGCGCTGCACCGCCTCCAGCGCCAGCGCCGCCGCGCGAAGGCCCACCTCGGCGTGAAGGTGCTCGAAGACGACGGTGTACTCGCCCTCGCGGTCACCGCCGCGGGCGCGTCCGTAGCCAACGTCGTGGCCGATCATCCCCTGCAGCTCCAGTCCCACGTGCTCGGCGATGTGGGGCGCATACGTTCCCCGCCGCAGCCGGGTGACGAAGCCGCCGCGCTCGCCGATGCTGCAGCGGTGCTCCCACAGGCCGGGAAAGGCGCGGATCAGCGCCTCGTTGAAGCCGGGAACCTCGGCGGAGTGGATTTCGTCGTACGCGCCCACCGCCACGTCCATGCGCGTGATAGGGCGCCGCGACCAGAAGTTGGCCCCGCGCAGCGAGCGCAGGCCCACCAGGCGGATTTCGCTGTACGGATCGGGCAGGGCCATGGGTTCTCGGATCGGGATTCGGACGCGCGGTGGGGCTGGGGCAAGGCGGGTGCCGCGGGGGGCCCCTCCCCCGGCCCCTCCCCGCACAAACCCCGTGCGGAGAGGGGAGAACTTCGATCGCGCCTCGGCTGGCGCTGACGCGATTGTCATCCCGATGGAGCGGCCCCGGCGAACCGACCTCGCACCGAAGATCGCAGCGACTGAGGGATCCGCCACACACTCCGCAAAGCGCGCCGTGGTCCGCCCGGAGCCGAACCAAGCCGTGCTCGGCCGAGGACGTGGCGCGCCTCCGGCGCCCCCCATCCCCAACCCTTCCCCCGCAAACCCCGCGGGGGAAGGGAGCCAGCCCGGTGCGCTTCGGGGGATGTCGTGCTGGGGCTGGGATCGATCCCGGGCGGGGTCCGATACGGTTCGATGGCTCCGGCGCAGTCCCCGGCTGCCCTCTCCCCCCGGCCCCCTCTCCCGCAAGCGGGAGAGGGGGAGAATTCGTGTGCGCCTCGGCTGGGCTCGGTGCGCTCGACTTCGCGTGCAGTCCGCGAAGGCGGACTTCGGGCCCGTTGTTGCCGCGAATTCATTCGCCCCAGCGAGGCTGGAGCCCCCATGTGGGGTGGAGGCGCGCGGGGCTACCCTCGCTTCGTCCCCGTCCCCCCCGGCGCGCCCGTGGTGTCGGGCGGCGGCGGCGGAGGCACGGGCTCGGTGGGCACCGGGGGCTCCGGGCGCGGCTCGCTCGGCGGCGGGGGCGGAGTCTCGCGTGGACGCTCGGGCCGCGGCGCCGGCGGCGTGGACGGCCTCGGCGTCGTCGGGCGCGGCGTGGTGGTGCGCGGCGAGGGCGTCCCCACGGTGCCCGGGAGCGGCGTGGCCGCCGTGTCGCCGGCACGGCGGCGCGCCTCCAGCTCCGGCCAGTCGATCCCGTTGTCGCGCAGGTCGGCCACACCCACCGTGTCGGGATCGTACGACCCCGCGGGGAGGTCGTAGGCGTAGGCGCCCACCTCTTCGTCCATCCACGCGGTGTCCATCGACATCCCGGCGTACGCGCCGGGGTCACAGATGGGCCGCGGCGGGCGCGAGTTCACGAAGTACTCCGTGTACGTCTCCCCCCGCGCCGGGCACGACGGGTCCACCGCGAAGCCCGTCGCCCGGTCCACCGTTTCGGTGAGAACGCCGCGGGGCGGGCTCCACGCCGGGGGCATCTTCCGGTTGGCATAGATGCGCGACATCATGCGCCCCCACACCGGCGCGGCGATGGTGCCGCCCGACGCGCCCCGCACGATGGTGGCCGGCCGGTCCAGCCCGAACCACACCGCGCCCACCAGGTCCGGCGTGTATCCCACGAACCAGATGTCCGTCGCGCCGTTGGTCGTACCCGTCTTCCCCGCCGCCGGGCCGCGGAAGCCCGCCCCGCGCACCGGGGTGCCCGTGCCGCGGTCCACCACGTCGCGCAGCATGCTGGTGAGCACGAACGCCGCCGCCGGGTCTACCGCCCGCTCGCGCCGGGGCGCCGCCTCGTACAGCACCTCGCCCTTGCTGTCTTCGATGCGCTGGATGACGAACGGGTCGGTGACGTGTCCCCCGTTGGCCAGCGCCGCGTACGCCGACACCAGCTGGATGGGCCGCACCTCGGCGGAACCCAGCGCCGTGGAGGGAACGTTGGGGATGTCGGTGGTTATGCCCATCTCCCTGGCCCGGCGGATGATGTCGGCCATTCCCACCTGCTGCGCGATGCGCACCGTCACCGTGTTCTTGGAGCGCGCCAGCGCGTCGCGCACGGTGATGGGCCCGTCGTAGCGGCCCGTGTAGTTCTTGGGCTCCCAGGTGCCGCCGCCGGAGAGGGCCAGCTTCAGCGGCGAGTCCTCGAACCGGGTGGTGGGCGCCACGCTCTGCTCCAGCGCCGTCAGGTACACGAACGGCTTGAACGCCGAGCCGGGCTGGCGCATCCCCTGGTACACGCGGTCGAACTTGCTGTCGTCGTAGTCGCGCCCGCTGACCAGGGCGCGCACGGCCCCCGTCTCGGCCTCCATCACCACCGCGAAGCCCTGCAGGTACGCCGTGGCGCCCTCGTCGGTCTCGCCCTTGGCCTCGGGGTAGGTGGGGTGGCGGTACGCGCCGAAGCGGCCGGCCTCGATGGCGTCGGCCTGGCGCGCCATCTCTTCCTCGGCCGCGCGCTGGGCCACGGGGTCCATCGTGGTGTAGACGCGAAGCCCGGCGGTGAACAGCTCGGCCGGAACCCGCTCCTCCAGTTCCCGCCGCACCCGCTCCTGGAAGTACGAGCCCCGCTGCGACGAAGGCGGGCGGCGGGCCAGGCGAATGGGCGAGGCCTGCGCCTCGGCGGCCTGCGCCGGGGTGATGTGCCCGCCCTTGGCCATCTCTCGCAGCACCAGGTCGCGGCGCTTCTTGGCCCGCTCGCGGCTTTCGCGCGGGTTGATGCGCGACGGCGACTGCGGAAGCCCTCCGATGAGCGCCGCCTCGGCCAGCGTCAGCTGGCTGGCCGGCTTGCCGAAGTACACGCGCGCGGCCCCGTCCACCCCGTACGCCCCCTCGCCCATGTACACGTGGTTCAGGTACAGCTCCAGGATCTTGTCCTTGCTGAACGCCCCCTCGATCTGCCGGGCGATGCGCACCTCCATCACCTTGCGGCGCATGGACTGCTCGCGGTAGTTCAGCTGGTCGGGAAAGAGGTTGCGGGCCAGCTGCATGGTGATGGTGCTGCCGCCCTCCTCCACCCCCCCCGCCCGCACGTTGCGGAAGAGCGCGCCCATGAAGCGCTTCCAGTCTACCCCGCCGTGGCTGTAAAAACGGCGGTCCTCCACCGAGAGGACCGCCAGGGGCATGTACTTGGGCATGGAATCCAGCGGCACGATGCGGCGGTTGACGCTGGCCAGCGTGCCCATGGACTTGCCGTTCATGTCGAACAGCTGCGACCCCTCGGCCTGGTACTTTTCCAGGTCGCCCACCGGGGCGCATCCGCCGAAGCCGCAGGGGGCGAACCACAGCCACCCGAAGGCGCCCAGCCCCAGCGCGGCGAAGATTCCAAGGCCGATCAACAGCTTCCGTCGCAGGGGCATATCGGGTACTCCGAGAGTGTGTCGTTACGGTTTCGCGCCCCCCGGTGCAGGAGTCACGAAGTCTTCCGGCCGGGGCACGCGCGGCTGGTTGGGAAACACGGGCCGGCCCGGCAGCTCGGGGGTGGGGTCCACGAACATCATGGACGGCGTCGGCGCGCTTCGCGGGCAGACGGGCTCGGGCAGGTGCCGCGCCGAAAAGAAGTCCGGCGATCCCCCGCCGCACCCCTCGGCCATCACGCGCCCTCCGCTGACCCTTCGCACCACCACGTCGTCGGGCCGCTTCCACGGCTCCGGCGGCTTGCGTCTGGCGTATTCAGTACGCATAACCCGCGCCCACACCGGCACCGCCAGCAGGCCGCCCGTGGCGTTCGGCATGATGGTGCGCGGGTTGTCGAACCCCATCCACACCCCCGCCAGCAGCTCGGGGGTGTAGCCCACGAACCACACGTCGGTGCTGCCGTTGGTGGTGCCCGTCTTTCCCGCCGCGGGCACGTCCCACGAAAGGCCGCCGACGGCCGGGTCGCGCGCCGGGGCGCCGGAGCCGCGGTCCACCACCTCGCGCAGCATGTCGGTGAGAATCCACGAGATGCCGGGCGCCACGGCCTGCCGCGGCGGGGGCGCCGGCTCCCACAGCACCTGCCCGCGGTGGTTCTCCACGCGCACCACGTAGCGCGGCTCCACCCGCCACCCGCCGTTTCCGAACGCCGCGTAGGCACCGATCATGTCCAGCGGGTACACCCCCGCGGAGCCGATGTAGACGGAGGGATAGCCGGGGATGCGCGTTTCCAGCCCGGTACGCGCGGCCAGGTCGCGCAGCTTGGCGATCCCCGTCTCGCGCCCCAGGCGGATGGCGGCCCGGTTGCGCGAATAGCGCAGCGCCGACCGCAGCGACGCCCACCCGCCCCCGCGCCCCTCGTAGTTGCGCGGCGTCCACACCTCGTTCCCCACCTGGATGGAGATGGGGGCGTCGGAGATGCCGGAGAGCGGAGAGCGGCCGTTTTCCAGCGCGGCCGCGTACACGAACGGCTTGAAGGCCGAGCCGGGCTGGCGAAGCGCCTGCGTGGCGCGGTTGAACTGCGACTGCCTGAAGTCGCGCCCGCCCACCATGGCGCGGATCAGCCCGGTGTGCGGGTCCATCACCACCACCACGCCCTGCAGGTACGGCGTGTGGACCACGGGCTCGCCGGGCTTGAGCGCCTGGGTGAACTTCTCGTACGTGGGATGCCCGTAGCCGCCGAACGTTCCCCGTTCCACCTGCCGGATCTGCTCTTCCAGCCCGCGCTCGGCCTCGGCCTGCAGCACGGGGTCGATGGCGGTGTGAATGCGCAGGCCGCCGGTGTACAGCAGCTCGCCGAACTGCTCCTCGAGCTCGCGCCGCACGGATTCCACGAAGTACGGGGCCTTGATGGCGCCGCCGGGAGGGGCGAGGACGACGGGTTCGGTGGCGGCCTGGTCTGCCTGCGCGCGGGTGATGAGGCCCATGTCGGCCATGGCGCTCAGCACGATGGCGCGCCGGCGCTCCGCCCGCTCCGGATGCTGCCGCGGGTTGTAGGCGCTGGGGGCCTGGGGAAGCCCGGCGAGCACGGACACCTCCTGGTACGTCAGGTCGCGCGCGCGCTTGCCGAAGTAGGTGCGCGACGCCGCCTCGATGCCGTAGGCGCCGGCGCCCAGGTAGATGTGGTTCAGGTACAGCTCCAGGATGTGGCGCTTGCTGAAGCGCCGCTCCATCTGCATGGCCAGCTTGATCTCGGCGAACTTGCGCCGCACGCTGGTCTCGTTGGCGGGGAGCTGCTGGGGGAACAGGTTGCGCGCCAGCTGCATGCTGATGGTGCTGCCGCCGGGGCCGCCCCATCCGCGGATGATGTTGTCGCGCACCGCGCCGATCATGCGCACGGGGTCTACCCCCTCGTGCTCGAAGAAGCGGCGGTCCTCAATGGCCACGAAGGCCATGTACACGTGCCGCGGCAGCGAGTCGATGTCCACCACGGTGCGGCGCTCCCGGAAGAACTGGCCCAGCACGGCGCCGCGCGCGTCCAGCACCAGGCTGGCCTGGCGCGGGGCGAAGCTGGCGATCTGCTCGGCCGAGGGGCAGGTGCCGGCGCACGCGCGCGTCCACGCCGCCACCACGCCGCCGGTGCTGCACGAGCCCATGCCCAGCGCGGCCAGCCCGATCACGAGCTTGCGCTCGGCCGGGTTGCGCCAGGCCCCGCGCAGCCTTGTCCATCCACTCACGATCCGCTCGCGCCACACGTCCGGCCGCGCGAACTTCTTCCACTCAGTAGCCAACGGTTCGCCCCGCCTTCTTCGGGTGAGTCCGCATCTGTCGCATCCATAGGGTCATGGCGGATACATAGATACACGCTCGGGAGGGCAGGGGAAAGGGAAGTGCGTGAGTGCGTGAGTGCGGAAGTGCGGCACGTACACACCAGGGTCGAGGCGTGGGTGGGCAGGTCCGGTGCTCGGGCCGGCGCCCCCCATCCCCAGCCCTTCCCCCGCAAACAGCCGCGGGGGAAGGGAGCCAGTCGAGTGCGCGAGGCCAGCCGGAGCTCAGTTCAGGCCTCCCCCTCCCCTGCGCAGCGGGGGACGGGGGCCGGGGGGAGGGGGCTCCCAAGGCATGCGCCGAGGCCGGTCGAACCGGTACGAAGTTCCCCCCTCTCCCGGCGCAGTTTGCCGGGGGAGGGGCCGGGGGGAGGGGCCGGGGGGAGGGGCCCCACGCACGAAAAGCCCTCCCCCGCGCGGACGCGGGGGAGGGCTTTCTACTTACGTGTGGCGCGGACCTACAGCCAGGTGCGCACGGCCAGGGCGACGACCAGGACCCCCATCAGGCTCAGGAAATCCAGCCGCAGCACCAGCGGCCCCAGCGTAAACCCGACGGCCACCAGGTCGATCACCAGCGGGCCGAAGGCCGCCGCCACCGACGTGGTGAAGAACGCGCGCGCGGTGCTCTCGGGCATGAACCGGATGGCCAGCTCCGAAAGCAGTGCTCCCAGCAGCAGCCCAACCAGCACCACCACGAGCACACGGCCCGCGCGACGGCGTGTGGCGACGCTCATCTATTCTCCCCCCAACCCGTTCGAAATTGGCTCCCTCGATCTCGCCCCGAGCGCAGGCAAGAGCAGTGCCCCCGCATCAGCGGCGGCGCTCGATGGCGTAGACGATACTGTCGCGCAGGGCTTCCAGCGCGGGTCCCTCGGGCAGCCCGTCCAGCGCCTCGGAGGCGCGCTGCGCGCACTCCATGGCCTGCGCGTGCGCGTATTCCAGCCCGCCCTGCCCCTTCACGATTTCCACCACCCCCGCGATCATCGCGTCGCTGGGCTCGGGGTGTGCGAAAAGCGCCTCCACCTCCGCCCGCTCCCCCGGAGACAGGCGCGGCAGCGCGTGGATCAGCGGCAGCGTCACCTTGTGCTCGCGAAGGTCCAGCCCCGTGGGCTTGCCCGTCACCGCCGAGTCGGCCGTGTAGTCCAGCAGGTCGTCGGCGATCTGAAAGGCCAGCCCCAGCTCGCGCCCGAAGGTCTTGAGCGCCTGGCGGTGCGCGGGCGCGCCGGTCAGCGCGCCCAGCTCGCAGGCGGCGCCCATCAGCGAGGCCGTCTTGCTGTCGATCAGGCGGAAGTAGTCGGCCTCGGAAAAGTCCAGCGCGTCGTGCGACGAAAGCTGGCGCATCTCGCCCACCGTCATGGCGTTCGCCGCGTCGGCCAGCACCTGGATGGGCTCCAGCTTGCCCAGCCGGGTGATTTCCATCAGCGACCGCGTGTACAGGTAGTCGCCCATGATGATGGCCACCTGGTGGCTCCACAGGGCGTTCACCGTGGGCATGCCCCGGCGCAGCACCGAGTGGTCCACCGCGTCGTCGTGCACCAGCGTGGCCAGGTGCACCAGCTCCACGATGGCGGCCAGCGTCTCGGCGTGGGGCGACTGCTCGCCCTCGACGTTGTCGCACAGCAGCAGCAGGCTGGGGCGGAACAGCTTGCCGCGGATCTTGAGCAGGTACTCGTTTACCGTTTCCACCGGGGCGAAATCCGACACCACGATGCGGCGGATTTCGTCCACGACGCCATCCACACGCTCCCGGATGGGGGCCTGGATGTCGGCGAGGCGGGGAACGGCGGTGC
This sequence comes from Longimicrobium sp., assembly GCF_036399935.1. Taxonomy (GTDB): domain Bacteria; phylum Gemmatimonadota; class Gemmatimonadetes; order Longimicrobiales; family Longimicrobiaceae; genus Longimicrobium. Next base: position 33,489 of record NZ_DASWMD010000083.1, on the reverse strand, counting down.
GCGCGGTCATGCGTGGCGGATCGGCTTCTGGCTGATGGGTTTCCCGCGAAAGCTAGGGCGCGCGCCGCCCGTCGTCAAACCTACGCCGCCCCACGGCTTGCGCGCAGCCGGTCCACCCGCTGCGCCGTGTCGCGAAAGCGGATGTCGACGGACACCACGCGCTCGTAGTACTCCAGCGCCGTGTCGGGGCGGCCGGTGCCCTCGTCCACGCGGCCCAGCAGGTACAGCACCCCCACCAGGTCGCCGTCAGCCACGCCGGGCAGCTTCAGCGCGCGGTCCAGCACCCGGCCGGCCACGGCGTACTGCGTCTTTTCGACGAAGCACTGGCCCAGCAGCTCCAGGGTGGCCAGCGGCTTGGCCCCGCCGCGCAGCGCCACCTGGAACTCGGAGATGGCTTCGTCGATCAGCCCCATCTCCATGAAGGCCACGCCCAGGTCGTAGTGGCTGGCGTTGTCCTCGACGTCGATGTTCTCGGCCACCTTCTGGCGGAAGCTGGCCAGCATCGCGGCGAAGTCCTTGTCCTCGTCGCCGCTGGGCTCCTTTTCTTCGACGATGAACCGCGTGGAGGCCTCGCCCTCGTCGTCGTCGCCCAGGATCAGCGCGCCCAGGTCCACGTACTCGTTTTCCGGCGGGGCCGCGGGGGCGGGCGGCGGGGCGGGCGGGCGGACGGGCGCGGCGGCCGGAGGCGCGGCGGGGCGCGGGGCCGGCGCGGCCGGCGGCGGGGCGAGCTGCGCGGCGGCCGCGCGCGCCTCCACGTTGTGCGGGTCCAGCTCCAGCACGCGCTTGAACACCGCCGCGGCCTTGCCGTCGTGCCCGTGGCGCGCGAAGTGGCGGCCCAGGTCCAGGTACGCCTCCACCTGCGGCTCGGGCCGGCCGCTGCGGAAGGCGTACTCCACCCGCTTCTGCAGCAGCAGCCCGTCGTCGGGCCGCAGGCCGATGAGCGCCGTGATGGGCGCCACCGCCTCGTAGTACATCCCCCGGGCGGCCAGGGCGCGGTGGGCGTTCTCCAGCACCCCTTCCACGTCGTGGGCCAGCCCCCGGGCGCGCAGCTCGCGCACGAGCTCGTCGCGCGAGGCCTCGTCGGCGGGCTCGGCGGCCACGTGGGCGCGCAGGTCCTCCAGCCGGTCCACCGTGGGCACGAACGCCGGCTCCGGGTCCGGCGCCCGGCGGCGCGCGGGTGCACGGCGCGCGGCGGGGGGCGGAGGGGGCGCGGCGGGCTCGTCGTCGAAGCTCATCAGCGGCAGGTCGCCGCCTCCGTCCCCGTCGTCCGCGCCGTCCTCGTGGTCGTCCATCAGCGGCAGCCGGCCGCCATAGCCGCCGGCGTCCCCGCCGAAGTCGCCGCCGTCCATCAGCGGCAGGTCGCCACCCCCGTCCTCGCGGTCGTCCAGCCTCATCAGCGGCAGCGGATCGCCCGCGTCCTCCTCCTCGTCCTGGAAGCCGACCAGCGAAAGCCCGCGGCCGTCGTCCTGGCCGTCGCCGTCGCCCGGGGACGAGAAGTCCAGTGAGGTGGGCTCGAAGTCCAGGGTGCCCCCGTCCAGCCCCATCAGCCCCGATGGCCGCGGCGGCTCCGGCGCGGGGCGCGAGGAGGACCGCGGGGCGGGCGCAGGCGGGCCGTCGTCCAGCGCGGTGGATTCCAGCCCCAGCAGCTGCGGAACGTAGCCGTCGTCGTCGCCGCCCAGGTCCACGGCGGCGGGCTCGATGGTGGGGCTCAGGTCCAGCGCGGGAAGCTCCGCGACATCGGCCGGCTTGGGACGCGCGGCGGTGCGGCCGTCGTGGAGCGCGGCGCGGAAGTCGTCGACGGCGTGCGCCTGGTTGCGCAGCAGCGGCGAGTCGTCGGCGTTGGGGTCTACCGCGCGGATCTGCTCGCGGAGCGCCTGCGCCGTCGCGTCGTCGCCGCCCTGCACCGCGGCGCCCAGGAGAATGCGGAACTGCTCGATGGCGGGGTCGCGCTGCCCGTGGGCCAGCAGCTGCTCGGCCAGCACGCGGCGCACGCCCACGTCCTGCGACAGGTCGGCGAACTCGCGGAGGGCTTCGAAGGCGGCGTCGGCCTTGCCCGCCTTCTTCATCCGCTCGGCGTACTCCAGGAAGTTCTGGCGCGCGTCGGCAACGAAGCCGGCGGCGGCGCTGATCTGCCCCAGCTTGTGGTACACCTGCGTGCGCCCGGGGACGATGCGCAGCAGCTTGCGGCAGAGCGCGATGGCGTTGTTGTACAGCCCCGAATCGGCGTACGCGCTCACCGCGCGCTCGTACGCCTCCACCGCCCGGTCGGTCTCGTTGACGCGCAGGTGAAGGTCGCCCACGCGGTTCCACAGGGCGATGTCTACCTCTTCGCCCTCCGGCTCCTCCTGGAGCAGCTGGCGATACAGGTTGGCGGCCTCGCGCCACTGATCCTTGTTCTCAGCGGCGCGTGCCTGGTCTCTCAGCTTCGGAGCGGTCGCCATGCGATGGAGTTCGGGCGGGGCTGGCACGGAACCGCGAAAGATAGCGGACGCGCTAAGTGCGTACAAGGATTGAGGAAGCGGGGGTTCGGCCCACGTCAGCCGCCCTGAACGGGATTTTTCGCTGGATGCCAAGCGTCGCCGGGCGTGCCTCGTGGGCCCCACTCGTGCGGCAGCGATGCGCATCCTTCGGCGTCTGCGGTCTCCCGCGGCACCGCCGTTGCCACCACCCCGCGCCTCCTTGCGGCGGGTGCCGCGTGGGATCGTGTGGTTTTCAACGGGAGAGGCAAGATGATCGGCAAGCAGTCCAGCACCAACCGCGTCCTCGGGTTCGCGCTCGCGGCCCTGGTCTCGGCCGGCGCGTCGGCGTGCGCGGCGGGGATGGGAGCGACCGCCAACGTGGGCGCCGAGGCGCACGCCAGCATGTCGGCGGTGCACGTGGCGGAGATCGAGGAGGGGTCGATGGGTGCGCAGCGCGCCACCAACGCGCAGGTCCGCGCGTTCGCGCAGCAGCTGGTGGCCGACCACCGGCCGTTCCTGCAACAGGAGCAGCAGCTCGCCAGCCAGATGGGGCTTCAGGCCGCGGCGACGGCAAACGTGCAGCTGCCCGGGCTTCAGGCGGGCGTGGACGTGAACGCCAACACGCAGGCGCTGATGATGTCCATCCCCACCAGCCGGGCGCTGGTGGAGCAGCACATGCGCGCCATGGCCGACCTTGGCGACGAGACGGGCGCGGAGTTCGACCGCGAGTTCATGGACCGGCAGATCGCGGCGCACCGCCAGGCGCTGGCGCTGGCGACGCGCTTCGAAGCCGCGGTGCAGAACACGCAGCAGCGTATCCTGATTGCGCAGGAGCGCGCCGCCGTGCAGGGGCACCTGCAGATGGCCACGCAGATCCGCGCGGGCCTGTAGTCCGCTCCAGCCGAGGATCGGACGACGAAACGGGGGTGCCGGCGCTGTGCCGGCACCCCCGTCGGGTGAAGCGGTCCTACCGGGCGATCACCGGTTGAAGCTGGCGATCACGCGGGTGGCGGCGGCGGAAAGGTCCGCGCCCATGGCCGCCGTCATCCGGCCCGAGCGCACCTGCGCCTCGACCTGGTTGATGAAGGCTTGCAGCTGCTGCGTCGCGGCGGTGTGGTTGCCGCGGTCCAGCGACTCGCGGGCGGCCTGCAGCGTCGCCGAGAGCGCGGTCACCGTTCCGGAGCCCATCCCGCTGGCGGCCACCGGGGCGAGCAGCGTGGCCTGGATCCCCTGCTGCGCCGTCAGCACCGTCACCGACGCGCTGCCGGTGCCCGCGCCGCCGTCGTCGTCGGCCACCGTCACGAGCACGGTGTGGGTGCCGGCGGCGGTGTACACGTGGCTGAGCGAGAACGACTTGCCGCTCAGCGCCAGGCCCTGGGAGCCCGTGCCGTCGCCGTAGTCCACGGTCGCCGTCCACGAGTCGGGGTCGGCGTCGGAGAACGAGCCGGCCGCGGTGTAGCGCTCACCCGGCAGCAGCGTGGCGCCGGCGATCCCCGAAACGTTCGGGGCGATGTTGGCGATCACGGCCGTCGTGGTGGTGGTCGTGGTCAGCCCGGCCGCGTCCTTCACCGTCAGCGTGACCGTGTAGGAGCCGGCGCGCAGGTAGGTGTGCGTGGGGCTGGCCAGCGTGGAGGCGTTGGCGGCGCCGGAGGCCGGGTCGCCGAAGTTCCACGCGAAGGTCACGGGCTTGCCGTTGGGGTCGTTCGAGGCGCTGCCATCGAACTGCACCGCGACGCCCTTGTTGCCGGCGTAGCCGCTGCCCGGGGCCGCGACCGGGGCCGCGTTGGGGTCCTTGCCGGTGACCGCGCGGTACACGTTGATGCGGCCGGCGCCCGTGCGGTTGTCCCATCCCGGCGCCTCCACGTCGTCCGCCGTCTGGATCATGCGGGCACGGACGTCGGCGGCGCGGGTCATTCCCGTGGCGTACAGCAGGGCGGCCAGTCCGGCCACCTGCGGGGTGGCCATCGAGGTGCCCGTCTTCCAGGTGTAGCTGTTGCTGGAGTGCAGCGGCGCCAGGATGAAGCTCGCGGCGGTGTTCTTGGGATTGCTGTCGCCGCCGGGCGCCGAGATCTCGATCTGCGCGCCGTAGTTGCTGTAGCTGGCCTTGGTGTCGCTCCAGTTCGTGGCGCCCACGGCCATGCACTCGGGGAAGCGGGCCGGGTAGCCGACGCCGCCCGTGTAGCCGTTGCCCACCTTGTTGTCGTCGTTGCCGGTGGCGCAGACGGGGAGCGCTTCCTTGGCCAGGGCGTACTGCATGGCCGCCTGCTGCGCCGCCGAGCCGGTGCCGTCGGGGTTCCCGCCGAAGGCGCCCAGGCTCATGTTGATGACGTTGGCGCCGTTGTCGGCCGCCCACACGATGGCGTTGGCCGTGGCCGAGTTCGGGCAGCTGCCCGCCGAGTTGCACACCTTGGCGACCAGCAGCTTGATGTTGGTGCCGTAGGCCACGCCCGGGATGCGGACGTCGGCGCGCGAGGCGGCGATGCCGGCCACGTGCGAGCCGTGCCCGTTGTCGTCGGTGACGTTGTTCTTGGCGACGGTGGTGGTGTCGGACAGGAAGCGGCGGCCGCCGACGATCTTGCCCACGAACGCCGGGTGCGTGGTGCGGATGCCGGTGTCGAGGATGGCGATGGTCGCCGAGCCCGCGAAGTTGGGGCCGAGGTGGTCGTACGTCTCGGCCCAGTCGATGTCGGCGTCCACCTTGCCGGTGGTGACGATGCCCCACCCCTGGGGCGTCATGTCCATCGTGCCGGTGTTGTGCAGGTCCCACTTGTACAGGGCGATGTCGCCGTCGGGCAGGTCGCAGCTCACCGAGGTCTCGCACGGGCCCACGCGCATGATGGCGTCGGGCTCGGCGAACTCCACGTTGGGGTTCCTGCTCAGCTGCGCGGCGATGGCCGCCTCTTCACCCACCGGCACCTCGAGGATCTCAGTGCGCTCCAGCAGCATGTCGTCCTTCTTGCGGGCGCGGTGCTGCTGCGCGATTTCCGAGCGGGCGGCGCCCGGGCGGAAGCGGACGATGATCTGGCCGGGGACGATTTCCGCGGGCGCGGCGGAAACGTTCAGCGCGACGGGCGAGTTGGCGCCCAGGCCGGTGGCGACGGGGCTGAGGTCCGAACAAGCGGACAGGCCGGTGACGCCAGCCAGGAACAGCGGGACAGCACGCTTCATGGAGGTCCTCGAAAGACGTGGAGGGGCTCGACCGGCAGCGCCGGCGATGGTTGCTCCGCCGGGTGGCGGAAAGCGGGAGAGGCGGTCCAGGCACACGGGCGCCGGACAGCCCTAATGTTATCGCCACCGAGGCCTTTCGTCAAGGCCCCTCATTTGGACGTAAGCTGTTGAAACGCAGTTACTTGGATGTGTGGCGCGCGTCGCGGGCCGGCGCCGCGGGGCCCCGTGCTGCGATCTGCTCCGCTCTGCAACCGGTGGCGGCTGATGGGATGTTCCGCCATGGGATGGATGTTGCGGGCCCCGGGCTCTGCGGGGGCGAATGAATTCGCGGCAACGAGGGCCCGAAGTGCGCCTTCGCGGACTGCACGCGTAGTCGAGCGCACGAGGATGACAGATGGCGCTCACCGTCGAGACAACTCCCGCCACGACCCGCACACCCCACTCCCCTTCCCCCATCGCCGGCCGCCCTCCGCGGCCCGCGCGCGCCCCTCGCCGGATGGCGCGCATCCTCTTACCTTACGTGGCCCAACCGCCATCGCAGCCATGACCGCTCCGCAGGACCCGCGCTTTACCTTCGACAGCTTCGTCGTCGGCCCCGACAACCGGATGGCCGCCGCCGCGGCTCGCCGTGCCGCCGAAAGCCCGCGCACCGCCTACAACCCGCTGTTCATCCACGGCGTCGGCGGCGCCGGCAAGACGCACCTGCTGCGCGCCGTCGGCACGCTGGCGGCCACGCTGCAGCCCGGCATGCACGTGGTCTACCTGACCGCCGACCAGCTGGTGGACCGCGTGTCGGCCGCCGTCGGCGCCGGCGCGGTGGAGGCGCTGCGCGACGAGCTGCTGGACGCCGACATGCTGCTGCTGGACGAGGCGCACCAGCTGGCCGGGCGCGCCCGCACCCAGGAAGAGCTGGTTTCGCTCTGGGACGAGCTGGAGCAGCGCGCCCAGATCGTGGTGGCCGCCGAGGGCGCCAGCCCCGAGCTGCCGGGGGTGGACGACGCGCTGCGCGCCTGCTTCACCCGCGGGCTGGCGGTGGACCTTCCCCCCGCCGACGACGAGGCGCGCACCGAGATCGCCCGCAACGCCGCCCGCCAGCGCGGCATCGAGCTGGCCCCCTCGGCCGCCGAGCAGATCGCCCGCCTGCCCGTGGACGGCGCCGCCGGGCTGATCGCCGCCGTGGAGCGCGTGGGCGCGGCCCAGGCGGAGCGCGGCGAGGCGCTGGTGGACGAGGAGCTGGCGGCCGTCGCCCAGCCGGAAGCCTCCACCGCGCCCGCCGACGAGTTCAGCTCCTTCCTCTTCGACATCTCGGCCACGGTGGAGGAGATCGTCGAAACCGCCCCGTGGCGCCGCAAGCTGGCCGAGGCCATCCTGCGCTGGGAGGGCGAGGGGATGCGCACCCGCCGCCTGGAAGAGGCGCTCGAGGCCGACACCGCCCCCGACCTGGACGGGCTGCTGGAGGGCTTCGCGCTGGACGTCGCCCGGCTGCGCGAGGTGGCGGCGGAGCTGGAGGGACTCAGGGCCGAGGCCGCGAAGTCGCCGGTGCTGGCGGACCCCGAGCGGGTGAGCGAGGCCGAGGCGCTGCTGGTCAGCGCCCGCGCCGCCGCCGAGCGCAAGGCCGAGGAAGTGGCCAAGGCCCGGCCCCAGGTGGACCGCTGGTACTTCAACGCAGAAAAGACCGTGCTGGACTGGCTGGCCCTGGACGACCGCCTGATCGAGGAGCTGGCCTGACATGGCGATCAAGGGCAACCTGAAGGAGGCCAGCCTACCCGACGTGCTGCAGCTGCTGGCCATGGGGCAGAAGACCGGCTGCCTGGCGCTGACGGACCGCAGCAACTTCGGGTACGTGTTCTTCGAGCGCGGCCGCATCACCTACGCCTCCATCGTCAACCGGCGCGACCGGCTGGGCGACCTGCTGGTGAAGAACGGGCTGCTGAACCCGGTAGACCTGGCCGCCGCCATCGAGGAGCAGCCCCGCCACCCCGGCGTGCGCCTGGGCGAGCTGCTCATCCGCCGCGGCGCAATCACCCGCGACCAGCTGGAGCAGTACATCCGCATCCAGATCGAGGAGGCCGTCTACTTCCTCTTCACCTGGACGCAGGGCACCTTCAGCTTCGAGCCCGAGCAGCGCCCGGAAGAGGGCGCCATGCTGGTGTCCATCAATCCCGAGAACCTGCTGCTGGAGGGCGCCCGCCGGATCGACGAGTGGAGCCTGATCGAAAAGAAGATCCCCTCGCTGGACCTGGTGTTCGAGATCGACCGCAGCAAGCCCCTGGCGTCGCTGGAGCTGTCCGACGACCAGCGGAAGATCCTGCCGCTGATCGACGGCCGGCGCAGCGTGCAGGAGCTGATCGAGGAGTCGGGGATGGTGGAGTTCGACGTGGGCAAGGCGCTGTTCGGCTACATCCAGGCCGGCATCGCGCACCCCGTCGGGCGGCGGCAGGCGCAGGTGAAGGAGGTTCCGCAGGCCCGCATCGACGAGCACCGCAACCTGGGCGTGGCCTTCTATCGCACGGCCATGTACGACGAGGCCACGCGCGAATTCCGCCGCGTGGCCGAGCTTCAGCCCCGCAACGTGGACGCGCGCTTTCACCTGGCGCTGATCGGGCTGCGCAAGGGCGACGACCGCTTCGCCCTTCGCTACCTGCGCGAGGTGGTGGAGATCGGCGGTCCGCGCGCCACGGTGTTCCACTCCATGTCGCTGGCGCTGGAGCGGCTGGGGCGCGTGGCCGACGCGCGCCTGGCGGCCGACGAGGCGCTGAAGCTGGCGCCCAAACGGCCGCAGGTGCTGCTTTCGCGCGCCGTGCTGCTGCTGAAGGCGGGCGAGGCGCACGAGGCGGCGGAGGCGTTCCGCGAGTACCGCCGGGTGATGGAGGGGAAGCGCGTGCCCCCCGCGTACTACGCCTTCGCCGTGCTGGCCGAGGCCGCCGCCGGGGCGCCCGACGCGGCCATCCGCCTGGGCGAGGAGGCCATCGCCCAGCACCCCCACGCGGCGCCGGTGTACCTGCACCTGGGCAGCGTGTACGAGCGCAAGGGAAGCTGGGAAAAGGCCGAGGCCATGTACCGCCGGGCGGCCGACGAGGACCGCGAGCTGCCGCAGGCGCACAAGGCGCTGGGCGACGCCCTGTACCGCCGCGGGGCGTACGACGACGCGGCCGAGTGCTACGGGCGGGCCGCGCGGCTGAACCCGCGCCTGGGCGACGACGTGTACTTTCGCATGGGCAACATCCACTACAAGCGGATGGAGCGGCAGCAGGCGGTGGAGCTGTGGCGCAAGGCGCTGGAGATCAACCCCCAGAACTCCGTCGTGCGCACCAACCTGGAGCTGGTGGAAAGCGTGCTGCGATGAGGCCGCCCGGTGGTCCCCCCGCCTTCCCCGGCTTCACCCTCCCGCTGGAGGGCGACGACGAGGGACTGGAGAAGCTGAAGCGGAAGATCGAATCCGATCGCGGCTTCAACTGCCAGTTCTACAAGGAAAAGTGCCTGCGCCGCCGCATCGCCGTACGCATGCGCGCCCGCGGGCAGATGTCGTTCGCCGACTACTCGGCGCTGCTGGACCGCGAGCCGGCGGAGTACGACCACCTGCTCGACACGCTGACCATCAACGTCACCAAGTTCTTCCGCAACCTGGAAACGTGGAACGCGCTGGAGCAGCACGTGCTTCCCGAGCTGTTCGCGGGGCGCGCGCCGGTGAAGGTGTGGAGCGCCGGCAGCGCCAGCGGCGAAGAGGCGTACACCTGCTCCATGCTGTTCCGCGACTGGCTGGCGCGGAACGGGCGTGCGCACGAGGCGGGGCGCATCCAGATCACCGGCACCGACATCGACCGGCGCAGCCTGGAGGCGGCCCGCCGGGGCGAGTACCCGGAGCTGTCGATGGCCGAGACGCCGCCCGACGCGCAGGCGCGCTGGTTCACCGGCGGGCCGCCCTGGGCGGTGAAGCCCGAGGTGAAGCAGGGCGTGGCCTTCGAGCACCGCGACCTGATCTCCGGCGAGCCGCTGGCGGGGCAGAACCTGATCTTTTGCAGGAACGTGGTGATCTACTTCGACCGTGAGATCCAGGAGCGGCTGTTCCGGCGCTTTCACGACGCGCTGGCCCCGGGCGGGTACCTGGTGATGGGCAAGGTGGAAACGCTGATCGGCGAGGCGCGGCTGCTGTTCAGGCCCGTCAACAACCGCGAGCGCATCTTCCGCAGGCCCCCCGAATGAACGGCCGCGCCAGCGCCACCACCTACGTGAAGGTGGCCCAGCACGCCGTCGGCGGGCCCGAGGACCTGCTGGTGACCCTGGGCCTGGGCTCGTGCGTGGCCATCGTCCTGCACGACCCCGACGCCCGGGTGGGGGGGATGGCGCACGTGCTTCTGCCGGAGCCGGCGCTTTCGCGCGACCGCAGCAACGAGAGCAAGTTCGCCACGACGGCGGTGCCGCTCCTGGTCCGCGAGATGGCGCGGCGCGGCGCCCGGCCGGGGCGGCTGCAGGCGCGGCTGGTGGGGGGCGCGGCCATGTTCCAGACGCTGATGGTGCCCGGCACGCTGAACATGGGCGAGCGCAACGTCCGCGCGGCGCGCGAGGCGCTGGAGCGCGCGGGGATCCCCGTGCTCAGCGAGAACGTGGGCGGCGACTACGGGCGGTCCGTCCGCTTCGCCGTGGGCCAGGGGCGCACGACCGTGAGCTCGGTGGGAAAGCCCGATGTCGTCCTCTGACCGCCGCCCGCAGACCGTGCTGGTCGTGGACGACAGCGCCTTCATGCGGCGCGTCATCACCGACATCCTTTCGCGCACCGACGAGTTTCGCGTCGTGGGCACCGCGCGCGACGGGCACGACGCCCTGCGCAAGGTGCACCAGCTGGAGCCGGACCTGGTGACCATGGACGTGGAGATGCCCGGGCTGGACGGGCTTTCCGCGCTGGGGTACATCATGAGCGAAACGCCCCGCCCCGTGGTGATGCTTTCGGCGTACACCACCGAGCGGGGCGAGGCCACCATGCGGGCGCTGGACTACGGCGCGGTGGACTTCGTCGCCAAGCCGTCGGGCACCATCTCGCTGAACCTGGACACGGTCGCCGACCGGCTGCTGGACGCCCTGCGCGCCGCCGCCGCCGCCAACCTGTCCGTTCTCCCGGTGCAGATGCGCCGGTCGGCCCTGCGCCCGGCCCCGGCCGCCGTGCCGGGGCGGGGTTCGCTGTCGATGCCCGTGGCGCCGCCGGTCGCGCCTGCCGCCGACGCCGCGCCGACGCCGCCTGCCCCGCCCCGCGTTCCCGCGGCACACGAGACGGCGGCGGACCTGGCCGTGGTGGTCGCCGCGTCCACCGGCGGGCCGCGTGCGCTCACGGAGCTGATCCCCCGGCTGCGCGCCCCGCTGGGTGCCGCGGTACTGGTGGTGCAGCACATGCCGCCCCGCTTCACCCGCTCGCTGGCGGAGCGGATCGACGGCATGTCGGAGCTGGCGGTGAGCGAGGCGGTGGACGGTGAGCCGGTGCTGGCCGACCACGTGTACTTTGCGCCCGGCGACTTTCACATGCGGGTGGTGCGCGAGGGCGGGCAGGCGCGGCTGGCGCTGGACCAGTCGCCCTCCCTGTGGGGGGTGCGCCCCGCGGCGGACTACCTGTTCCGCACGGCGGCCGAGGTGTTCGGTGCGCGGACGGTGGGCGTGGTGCTGACCGGGATGGGGAGGGATGGCGCGGAGGGGCTGCGCGAGATCGTGGAGGCCGGCGGGTCGGGGATCGCGCAGGACCGCGCCACCTCCGTGATCTACGGGATGCCCGCCGCGGCGGCGAAGAGCGCCGGGAGCGTGATGCCGCTGGACCAGATCCACACGGGGATCGAGCGCGAGGTGGACCTGCGCCCGCGGTCGACGGCCATCGCCCGGGAGGACGGGTGACCGCCCCGGCGCAGGAGCTGGGCTTCCGGGCCCTGCTCGCGCGGGGGGCGGGGGCGCAGGTGGTGGCCTTTCGCATGGGGGGCGAGCTTCACGGCTGCGACATCCGGCTGGTGGAAGAGGTGGTGACGAAGCAGCGCATCCATCCCCTTCCGGACGTGCCTCCGCACCTGCTGGGCATGATCCTGCTGCGCGGGGAGATGGTGCCCGTGGTCGACGTTTCCGCCGCGCTGGGGCTTTCGCTTTCGCCCGGCGGAGCGCGGCCCATCCTGGTGACCGGCGTGGGCGGGGCACGGGTGGGCGTGGCGGCCGACGCGGTGCACGAGGTGATGGAGGTGCCGGCCGAGGCGCTTCGCCCGGCGCCGCACGCCGCGGGCGACCGCGACGCGTACGTGGTGGGCGTGGCCCGGCTGGCGCCCGGGCTGGTGACGTTGATCGACCTCGCGGAGCTGCTTCGCGAGCGGACCACCCTGGACACCCGGACAGCATGAGGAACGTTCGTCAGGCGGCGGTGCCGCAGGTGCAGCTGGTCACCTTCAGCGTGGGCGGCGAGGAGTTCGGGCTGGACGTGTTCTCGGTGCACGAGATCCTGCGCTACCAGGAGGTGACGCCCGTTCCCCGCGCCCCGGCGTTCGTGGAAGGGGTGCTGGACGTGCGCGGCACCGTGGTTCCCGTGGTGGACCTGCGCCGCCGCTTCGAGGTGGCCCAGATCGGCTACGACGACGAGACGCGCATCGTGCTGGTGGAGTTCGCCGGCGAGCGGCTGGGGCTGGTGGTGGACAGCGTGACCGAGGTGCTGCGCGCGCCGGAAACCTCCATCTCCGCGCCCCCCGCCTACATCAAGGGGCTTTCCGCCGAGTTCATCCGCGGCATCGTGCGGCACAACGGGCGGCTGATCATCCTGATGGACCTAGACCGCATCCTGAGCAGCGAGGAGCGCATCGCCCTGGAGAGCGCGGACCTGGAGAGCGCGGACCTGGAGGGCGCGGACGTGCAGGCGGCGGAAGGGGTGGCGGAAGGGGCATGACCGCGCGGGAGCTGCTGGACGCGTTTCTGGCCCGCTACGGGCGGATCGAGGCCGAGCTGGAAACCGCCGGCGCCGCGGACCGCGAGCGCCTGCGCGGCGAGATCGTGGCGCTGTTCCGCGAAACGGAAACGGCGCTCGACGAGCTGGCCGGCTTCAAGGAGCGCATCCGGGCGCTGGTGGAGCGCTACAAGTCCCTTCCCCCGCCTCCCGCCCCGGCGCAGCAGCACACCATCGTTTCCGACCACATCGGCAGCAGCACGTACGTCGAGCGCGGGTGGACGGCCATCGCTTCGGGCGACGCGAAGCGCGCGGTGAAGGAGCTGGAGCGCGCGCTGGAGCTGGCGCCCAACGATCCCCACGCCGAAAGCCTGCTGGGGTGGGCGCAGATGCTGCGCGAGCAGTACGACGACGCGCTGATGACCTACCACAAGGTACTGATGAAGGACCCCAACAACCCGCTGGCGCGGGTGAACCTGGGGTACATCTGCCTGAAGAAGGGGATCTTCGGCGAGGCCATCGAGCACCTGAGCAAGGCCATCCGGCAGGACGCCGACCGCAAGAGCAGCCTGTACGCGCACTTCTACATGGGGCTGGTGTACCTTGAGCGCGAGATGTACGACGACGCGCGCGGCTTCTTCCGGCAGACGCTGGAGCTGGGGCCCAACATGCTGGAGGCGTGGTGGGAGATCGGGCGGGCGTACTACCGGGAGGGCAACAAGGCCGCGGCGGCCGAGGCCTGGCGCACGGGCCACCAGACCAACCGCTTCAACCTGTGGGGCGAGCGCTGCGGCAAGGCGCTGGCCCAGCTGGAGTCCGGCAAGCCGGTAGAGGCAGCGGGCTGATCCGCCTCGGCCTCGCGTTTCTCCTCCTGCTCATCGGCGCGTCCCCCGCGCTGGCGCAGTCCCCCCTCGATACGCTCCGCTCCGGCACGCTGCGGGTGATCCACGCGCCCCGGCACGCCGCCCTGGCCCGCGAGGTGATGGCCCAGGCCGTGGCGCCCATGCCCCTTCCCGGCTTCGGCCGCGGCGCCGCCCCCGAGTCCACCACCATCGTCCTGGCCACCAGCCCGCGCGCCTTTTCGGCGGCGACGGGCGGGCGCACCCCCGAGTGGGCGGGCGGCGTGGCCATGCCGTACGAGCGGACCATCGTCATCCCCGCCTACCCCGTTCCCGGCGTGGACCGCCGCCAGGCCGACGCCACGCTGCGCCACGAGATCGTTCACCTGGTGCTCCACGAGCGCCTGCCCGGCACCATCCCCCGCTGGTTCGACGAGGGGTACGCCGAGGTGGCGTCGGGCAGCTGGAACGCCGACGAGGCGTGGGCGCTGCGCGTGGCCTTCATGCTGGGGCGGGCGCCGCCGCTGGACTCGCTGGAGCTGGCCTGGCCGGCGGGCGAGGGGCAGGCGCGGCTGGCCTACCTGCTGAGCGCCACGATGGTGGACCACCTGCGACGCCGCGCGGGCGAGCGCGGCTTTCAGCTGCTGCTGCACAACTGGCGGCGGCTGGGCACGCTGGACGCCTCCATCCGCGAAACCTTCGCGATGACGCCGGGGCAGCTGGAAGACGAGTGGAAGAAGGCGGTGCGCTCGCGGTACGGATGGATGCAGATGGGGGCCAACGTGGGCGCCGTGTGGGGCGTGGCGCTCCTGCTGGCCCTGGTCGCCTGGATCCCGCGCCGCCGCCGCAACCGCGCGCGCGTGGCCGAGATGGAGCGCGAGTACCACATGCTCCCGCCGCCGCGCGAGGACGGCGTGAACGTGGAGTATCCCCTGGCCGAGGACGACGACGAGCGCTAGCAGCGGGGCGGATCGCACCTCCACGACGTCCCGGCTTCGGGTCGCGTGCGGGGGACGACTCCGGATCTGCGCGGTCGTTCTGGCCGGAGAAAGCCCTGTGCGGATGGCTCCGCACAGGGCTTGGCGTCGTACCGGATGTGAACTCCCGCGAGCGGAACCCGGCCGGCTACGGTGTTTCGGGCGTGGGCACGCCGGTTACGTATGCAACGAATGCCCTGAGACGCTCAAGGTTCCTGCGCTCCAGGCGGAATTCCTTGTTCCCGAGCCGGCCTTCGACCCGGTCCCGCATCGCGAGGTTGCGGAGACTCTCGAGATCGATCACCACGTCGAGCACCTCCACCAATCGCGGGTTGTCGATGCTCGACGAGTACTCGCCGGGCAGAGCCACCCGGTGTCCGTCGGACAGCAGCAGGAACACCTCCTTGGGTGCGTCGAGCAACTGCCATCCAGCCGACATGAAGGGCTTCAGGGTGAACCGAAGGACCGCGCGGTCCGGCGCGGCACCGCTCCCCTCTCCGGAAAGGATCGTGAACACCTCACCTTCGATCTGCACCGATCCCTGGCTTCCGAAGAGTTCGCTTCGCACCATTGTTTGGTCCCGAATGCGGTCGTACTCCGCGGACACCCCGCTGGGGGGCCTCGGCGGGCGGGATTGCGCGACCGCGCCGATGGGCAGCGCGGCGAGGACCAGGACGAGAAGGAATACCCGCATCGCGAATCTCACGGTGTAGGGGGATGGGAACGTTGTGCACCCATGCGCGGCCGCCACGCGGCGGTCCCGGATGCCTGGCAAGTCGATTCGATCCGTTTTCATCGAGCGCCGCGGAACCGCGGCCCACACGCGCGCGAAACCGGCGAAGGAGAGAAGAACCGGCGGGTCGGCCCCGGGGTGCACCGGCGAGAGATCCCCTTCCTGGCAGACACCGGCGGCGCTCACCCCGAACGTAAACATGGAGGAACTGCTAAATGTATCTACTCGGCGTTTTCCGTCAAGGCGCTGGCGGCGAACGCGGCCGACATGCGGCGACCGCTGAGCTACCGGATCTTCGTGGCCCGCCAGGTCACGTCCGGCGGCGAATCCAGCAGCAGGAAGATGGGATTCTCGTCGGGGCGCACCGTGTCGGGCAGCACCACCACCTCGGCGCTGAACTCCCTGCCGATGCCCTTGCCGTTGCCGCCGCGGTGCCCGAGAACGTAGTTCACGGAGTCGGTGCACGAGCGCGTCTCGCCCGGGCAGGCGCGGGCCAGCACGGCGAAGGTGCCGCCGTGCCAGTAGGCGCCCTCCATCCGCATCTCCTGGCCGAAGATCCGCGCGTTCATCCAGATGGGGTCGCTCGCGTTCGCCACCCCGGTCGGCGTGTGGTGGATGGACAGCCGTCCGGCGACGCTGTCGGACTCCACCGCGGCCAGCCGCCACTCGCCCGAAATGTCTTCCTGCTTGCACCCGGCCAGGATCAGCGCCGCGCAAAGCATGGATAGCCGGCGGACGGAGCGGAGAGCGTGCGTCATCGGAGCAGACGGGAGAGCGGTTGGGCACGAGGATTCCGACAAACGTTTGAAGCCTCCGATGTGAGACACTGCCTCTCCTCAGGCGGCGTCCAGAACGTGGCTCTTGCGTTGATTTCTCCATCGGACGAGATTAGTCCAGAGTGTTTCTTTCACCTCTGGAGGAACCGTGGAAAGCACCCGACGAAAGCTCGCGATCGCGCCGAATCGGCGCGGCCCCGTGCACCTGGCGCCGAGCAGCGCACGTGATGGTTCGCTCACGGAGGCGGAGATCAAGGCCCTGTTGGTTCGGGGCTTCGACCGGGCCCGGGGGATCGAGATCGACGACCTGTACCCCCCCTCGTTACTAGTGGAGCCGCCGGAGGAAGTGTTTCGGGAGATGCTTCTGGCCGGCTGCCAGGCGATTCGCGGGATCGAGATCGACGACGTCTTTCCCGCGAACAGCACCGCGGGACGAAGCAACCCTGGTTGACGCCCGCGGCATCCCATCGGGCAACCACGACGTCGCCATGGCCCCTCCGGGGTTGACGCTTTCGCCCCACAGCCCTAAACTTTTCGCATGTCGAGACCTGCACCTTCCAAGCCGCGGACCGTCGCTTCGTCCGCCACCACGTCGGTCGCCGACGCCGAGAGCACGCTTCGCTTCGGGCCGCTGAACGGGGCGCTGGTGGGCATCGGCCTGGCGAGCATCGTGTACGGGTTCGTGCTGCTGGCCGGGGGCAGCACCGTGGGCGCGCCGCTGCTGCTGGTGCTGGGCTTCGCCGTGCTGGTGCCGCTCGGCATCATCCTGTAGTCCACGATCGCCAAGGGCGCTTAGCTCAGCTGGTTAGAGCACCGGTTTTACACACCGGGGGTCGGGGGTTCGAATCCCTCAGCGCCCATCCGCAACGATCGCCGCCCCGATGCCCTTTCCGGCGTCGGGGCTTCGATTTTTTTCGGCAGGGCCGACAAGTGAGTCGAACGAGCATGAGCGAGGACAACTTCGACGACCGTGTGATCGCCGAGCGCGAACTGGAAATGGCTGGCGAGCATCCGCGGCGGGTCGTGGTGCGGATGAGCGTGCCGGTCCGAGTTGCGGATGGCGAATGGGGCTGCCCGTTTCAGATCCGGGGGGCCGGCGACGAACGGGTCCGGACCGCCTACGGGGTGGATGGAGTCCAGGCGTTGCAGCTTTGCATGGAGATGATCCGGGCGGATCTCGGAGCACTGCAGCGCTGCCACCGGCTGACCTGGCTTGGCGAGGACGATCTGGGCTTCTAGGGCGAAGCTCGGGAACAGGCCCACCAGGATCGAGCGAAGCGGGGCTCCGGCATTCAGCGGATCCGGACGACCGAGAACACCGCCTGGGGTTCGCTGGACAGGTCGATCAGGTACTGCGCGTCGCCCAGCGGGTCCGTTCCGTCGATGAAGATGGGCCAGCTGCCTCCCGTACGGAGCTGGTACGCCGTGCCGAACGCGGCGCCCGGTCGCGCGATCAGCCACCTCTCGGGGCCGTGGGCCACCGGGGCGGCCATGGCCGGCAGATCGAACTGCAGGTACCGGGTGTGCGCCGGCAGGTCCGGCGAAATGGCGAGTGCCGCGGGCACGTCGCTGGTGTTGCACCGCCCGCCGCAGGCCTGGGGCCGCCGCAGGAACTCCAGGTAGCGCACGGCTTCGGCCCGGGCGACCACGTCCGTCAGCGAGAGGGCGGGCAGGTGCCGGCGCACCGCCGCCTCGGCCTGCGTGCGCGAGTGGGCGGAGAGCGCCAGGTCGCGCGCCGCGCGAAGGCCGTCGCCTCCCGCCGCTTCCACCTGGTCGGCCAGATAGGCGAACAGGAACGACGCGTCGTCGTATCCCCTGAACAGCGAGTTGCCGGGGCTGACGTGCATCGACGGAAGCACCAGGGTGCCCACCAGGGGAACGGCGACGTGGCCGGTGCGCGACGGCGTTTCGGACTTCAGGGCGCGCGCGGCGAACGCGAGCTGGGGGGCGAAGTCGGCGAACCCTTCCACGATCCACGGGCCCACCGGTGCGTCCAGGCCGGTCCACTGCTGGAAGTGCCGGACGTGGGCGAACTCGTGCGCCAGGAGCGACTCGGCCAGCCGGAGCGGCTGCTGGTACATGGCGGGCGGGCCGCCCTGGGTTCCGAACCAGTAGTCGATCACCGTCAGGTCCCCACGCGCCCATCCCCACACGCCGGATTGAAGCGGCATGTTCAGCGCGAGGTCGCGGCCGCCCCCGTTCCGCCCCGCCACCGTACCCCCGTACGCACCGCCGAACAGCCGGTCCAGCTGGCGCTTGGAACCGCCGTACGCTTCGTCTAGTTTCGGGTATTCGGCAAGAGGGATGCGGCGTGCGGCGTGGCCTCCCGGCCCCACGAGGCGGCCGAGGAGCACGTCGGCGTGCTCGGCGAGCACCAGGTTCTGACCCACGTAGGTGACGATCGCCCGGTCGCTGGCCGGGGCGCCGTCCGAGGTACGCACCCCCGGGTCGAGCAGGGCGAAGGCGGCGCCCACCAGGGTGTCGCCCACGGCCACCAGGGCCTGCTCCACCCCCGCCACGCTCACGTTCAGTCGTGCCGCGCCGGCGCCCGCCGTCCGGGCCGCGGGGCGCACCTGGCGAACCGCGCGCTCGCGCCTGGGTGTGCCCTCCCGCCACGCCGGCGCGCGCGCGCGGGCGTTCCCGTCCGAACGCGGGGCGGGCGAGGCGGCCGGCAGCGCGGCGGCGTTCAGGCCGGCCGTATGGAACCGGAACACGGGATAGGCCGCGGGGACGGCCTCGCCGGCGCCGTGGAAGAGGCCCTGCCCCTCGAAGTTGAAGGACTCGAGCGCGTCGTTGGGCTGCTTGCCCGTGGAGTAGGGCAGCAGGTACGTAAGGACCATGTACTGCCGGCCGCGGTCGCGGCCCGCGCGGAAGTCCAGGCAGCCGGGTGCGCCGGGGTCCGAGCCGCGGAAGGTGCGGATGTCGCCCGGCGCCATGTCCAGCGACAGCGTGGCGGTGGGCGAGCACGACGCCAGGGCCGGGGCGGCCACCTCCACCCGCACGGCCAGGCTCACCCCGTTCACCAGCACCGTCAGCACGCTCGTTCCCGCGGTGCGCCCGGTCACCAGGACGGGGGTGCCGTCGAGCCTGCCCGGGCCCAGCCGTGCCGAAAAAACGGTGGTGTCGCCCACCACCAGGCGAAACGGCCGCAGCTGCGGATTGCCGCCGCCGGAATGCGCCGTGACGTGCACGGCCGTGATCCCCCCCGGCAGGGCCCGGACCGCGTGGACCTGCGACTGCGGATAGCGGGTGCTCACCGCGCCGGGGTAGGGGTGAAGGTCCACCCGCAGCTCGTCCATCGCTGCTTCGAACACGCTCGCCTCCAGCGTGTCGGCCGCGATGCCGGCCGAGGCGATCACCTTCAGGGCGCGCGGCGCGGCCAGGGGGGTGATCGCCGGGCGAACGAAGCGGGGGCCGCACTCCCTCACCAGCGCGGCGTCGGGGCAGGTCCACCGCACGGAGTCGCCCATCATCTCGCCGCGAACTCCCCGCAGCTCCACCGCCAGCACCAGGCTGTCCGTCACGTCGATGGTCCGGGGCGCGGTGGTGATGGTGACCGACACCGCGCGGTCGCGCCCCACGCGGTATTCCAGGACCAGCAGCGCGTCCAGGGCCGTCACGGCCCCGTCGCGGCTGAGGTCGCCCTGCGGAGACACGGTGAACGAGGCGGGGAGCGGCTTGCCCGCGGCGTGGGCCAAAATGGCGAGCGCGTCCACCGCCGTCATGGCGCCGTCCCCGTTCACGTCTCCGCGCAGGTCCACGGCCGACGACGCCGCGTCCGCGCGCCGCGTGCGCACGGCCGCGGAATGCGAAGACGTTGCGGGCCCGGCCGGGGTGGCGGCCTGCCCATCGCCCGCGCGGATGAAGGCCGCGCCCTCCACGTTCGGCCGCAGGATGGCTTCTTCGATCGACAGCTGGAAGTCCGCGGCGCGGAACGAGGCGCCGTCCTCGAACCGCACGACCAGGCCCGTCCCCTGGATTCCGTCCACGGCCACGCCGGCGAAGCGGATGCGCCCGGCGGCGGGGGAGTGCCAGGCCAGGGAAACGCCCCCCGGCGCCGTGACCTCGGCCACCCGGTAGCGCGCCGCATCGAAGCGGATCTCGCCCTGGAAGCTCTGCACCCGTTCCGGGCCGTCCCCCGCGTCGAAGCGAAGCTCCAGCGTGCGCGCCCGGGGCGACTCCAGCTCGGCACGGGTGGCCGGGGATAGCTGCATGGCCCACCCGTCCCGGTCGTGAAGGCCCGGCACCATCGCGTCGGCGCACGAGCCCAGGGCCAGCGCGGCCGCCAGCGCGGCGGCCAGGCGCCGCGCCCGGGAGTAGCGCCCACGGCGCTCCGTGCGGGGGTTGTTCATGGCCGTACGAGTCAGGGGAGAACGTGCACCGTACCGGCGGCCACGATCGGCAGCTTGTACGCGGCGAAGCCGGTGCTGGCGGGGGCCGACGGGAACTTCACCTCCAGCCGGGCCGTGTCGCCGGGAAGCGCGCCCGCGGCGACCTCGAAGACGAGCGTGACCACCGTGAGCCGCGCCGTGCCCGCCGGGGTGCTGGACGCGAACGACAGCCGGTAGCGGCCGGGAACGCTGCTCTGGCCGACGCTTCCCGCGAGCCCGGGCGTGGCGGAATCCAGGCGGAGCACCGAATGGGGATACGTGACGTCGATCTCCAGCGCGCCCAGGTCACCCGGGGCCTGCACGCGCGACATGTCCAGGACCAGCGGAACCGTGACCTTCTCGCCGCGGCGCGCCTGCACGCGCTCGGCGCCCCCGGCGAGGGCCGTCGCGAACAGCTCGTCCGCTTCGGTGACCGCGACGACGACGGTGCCGGACCGCACCTGGTCAAGCTCCGCGTACAGGGCCACGTGGCCCAGGGCCGTCGCGTGGAACACCCCCGCCTCGCGGAGCTCCAGGACGGCCGCGCTCCCGCGCCGCACCTCGCTCGTGGTCCACAGGGGCTGCCGGGGGATGGTGTCTCCCTCGGCGTCCAGGGCCACGGGGCGAAGGTGCACGGTGTCGCCCACGGCCATCACCTTCAGCCGGGGGGGCAGCACCACGCTCGCGGGGGGAAGCTGAAACACCTCCAGCGACACCGAGCCCGACCGGCCCTCGCTCGTGGCCGTCACCGTCACGGTGCCGGCGCCCACTGCGGCGAGCGCCCCATCCGCGCCCACCGTCGCCACGCCGGGCGCGGAGGTGGACCAGGCGATCTCGCGCCCGGTGAGCGGGGCGCCCGCGGCGTCGGTGGGCGTACCCGTGAGCTGAATCCGCTTTCCCGTCTTCAGCCGGGGCTGCGGCGAGGTCACCACGACCTTCGCCACCGGCGCCGCGGTGATGGTAAGGGCAAGGGTGCCGCTCTTTCCCGATCCCGTCTCGACGGCGGTGATCGTGGCCGTTCCCGGCGAAACCCCGTTCACCAGCCCCGCGGCGCTCACCGAGGCGACCGCCGCGTCGCTGCTCTGCCAGGAGAACGCGCCGGAGGCCAGCGCCCCGCCCGCCGCGTTTTTGGCCATGGCGGATAGTTGCAGGCTTTCGCCCGCGCGCAGGCTGACGGCGGACGCGGATACGTCCACGCGGTCCACCGTGGTGTCGGGCGGGGTGACGCCGCCGCCTTCTCCACACGAGGTGGTGAAAACCAGGACGGAGCCCAGCAGGTACGAGCCAGCCCGCCGGTACCAGCGGCAAGCAGAAAAGCGCGGTGTTGCGGGCATGCTCGGAACGGTCCTGCGGGGGAGGAACATCTCGGGAAGGTACCGGTGCGCGGCCCCGGAGGAGGCGCGCAGGGGCGCCGGTGTGGAAACACCTGGCTACGCGATCGGAATTCTAACCCGGACGTTTTTGAAAGGCAAGCTCCGCCGCACATGGCCTACACGTCTGCGGCGAAACGAGTTGGCCAGGCCGGTGAATGCGGCAGGCGGGCGGCGGCGGGATGCAATCCGAAACAAAAAAGCAGCACGCAGAGGACGCAGAGAAAACAGTGGGGACGCAGAGGGGCCGTGGCTTCCCTCTGCGTCCTCTCGGTCCCCCTCTGCGACCTCTGCGTGATTGCCGTTGTCAGGGCCGGGGCATCGTTCGGGAATCAGGACTCACCGCCCGCGTCCGGAGGTGACGTTCCGGCAGGTCACGGCGTCGAACGGCGAGGGGAGTGGTCCCGGTGGCCTTCCCCTCGCGCCCCGCCGCCCGATATCTTACGGGACGGCACCTTCGGCACACACCCGCTCTCACGATCGCCCGGCACCACGTGCGGGGCATGGCGCTTTCATGACCGATCCCGGCTCTTCGGCGCGCGCCGTGCAGGCACCCGGGAGCGACCCCTTCCTGTCGTTCCTTGGCACCCACCCGCTCCTGACGCTGGTGCACGATTCCGCGCCGCTCCAGGTTCTGGCGGCGAACCCGGCGTCGCTGCATCTTTACGAATACGAATCCGGCCGATTTGTGCAGTTCGCGCCTGCGGCCCGGACCCTGCCCCCACCCCCGCGGACCATGGCACACGCACCCACCGGCGCGCCGGCGGCTCGGCGATCCGGCTGGCGCTCGCCTCCAGCGCCGTGCGGTACGCCGGCCGCAAGGCGCGCCTGGTGACCCCGCGCGAAGCCTCGGGCGAGCTCGCCGACCGGCGCTTTCGCCAGGCGCTGGAGCACGCCCCCATCGGCATGGCGCTGGTGGCCACGGACGGGCGGTGGATGATGGTGAACCGCGCGCTCTGCCGCATCACCGGGTACTCCGAAGAAGAGCTGCTGGGGCTGGCCTTTCACGAGGTCACCCGCCCGGGCGACCTGGACGCCGACCTGGCCCAGGTGCAGGCGCTGCTGGCCGGTGAGGGCGACAGCTACGAGATGGAAAGGCGCTACGTGCGCCGCGACGGGGAGGCGGTGTGGGTGCTGCTGACCGTGGCCGTGGTGCGCGACGACGCAGGCCAGCCGGTGCAGTTCATCGCGCAGATGCAGGACATCGCCGAGCAGCGCGACGCCCGGGTGGCCCTGCGCAGGAGCGAGGCGCGGTTCCGCTCGCTCATCGAGAACGCCACCGACGTCATCACCGTGCTCGACGCCGACGGCCGCATCCGCTTCGAGAGCCCGTCGGTGAAGCGCATCCTGGGCTACGACCCCGACGAGCTGCTGGGCCGGCCGGTGACGGACTTCATCCACCCCGACGACCACGCGCACGTGCTGGAAGCGCTGGCCGAGCGCATCCGCAACCCCGGCGTGGTGCAGTCGGTGGAGCTGCGGTTCCGCCACCGCGACGGCGGATGGCGCAACCTGGCGGCGCGCGGGGCCAACCGGCTGGACGACCCCGCCGTGCGCGGAATCGTGGTCAACTCGCGCGACGTCACCGAGCGCCGCCACGCCGAACAGGAGCTGCGCCGCACGGCCGAGCACCTGCGCGAGCTGGTGGCCGCGCAGCAGGAGTTCGCCACCGCCGGGCTCAATCTGGAGCCGCTGATGGTGAGCATCGCCGCGCGTGCCTGCACGCTGACGGGGGCGGACGGCAGCGTCGTGGAGCTGCTGGACGGCGACGAGATGGTGTACCGCGCCGCGTCCGGCTCCATGCAGCCGCACCTGGGGCTGCGGCTGCGGGTGGACGGCAGCCTGTCGGGATTGTGCGTGCGCACGGGCCAGGTGCTGCGCTGCGACGATTCGGAAACCGACCCGCGCGTGGACCGCGCCGCCACCCGGCAGGTGGGCGTCCGGTCGATGCTGGTGGTTCCGCTGGTGGCCGAGGGGCGGCGGCTGGGGGTGCTGAAGGTGGTGTCGCCGCGGCCCCGCGCGTTCGGCGAAGGGGAGTCCAACACCCTGTCGCTGCTGGCCGGGGTGATGTCGGCGGCCATGCGCGACGCGCTGGCGTACGAGACGGAGCAGCGCCTGCTGGCCACCAGCCGCGAGGCCGAAGACAAGCTGCAGGCCTACGCCCGCGAGCTGCAGCGCAGCAACCGCGAGCTGCAGGACTTTGCCTACGTGGCCTCGCACGACCTGCAGGAGCCGCTGCGCAAGATCCAGGCGTTCGGCGACCGGCTCGCCGGGCAGGCCGGCGCCGCGCTCGACGAGCAGGGGCGCGACTACCTGGCGCGCATGCGGAGCGCCGCCGCGCGCATGCAGGCGCTGATCCAGGACCTGCTGGCGTATTCGCGGGTGGCCACGCGGCCGCAGCCGTTCGTGCCGGTGAACCTGGACCAGGTGGCGGCCGAGGCGCTGGGCGACCTGCAGGTGCGCATCGCCGCCACCGAGGCGCAGGTGGAAATCGGCCCGCTCCCCACGGTGCAGGCGGACCTGATGCAGATGCGGCAGCTGCTGCTGAACCTGGTGGGGAACGCCGTGAAGTTCCATCGCCCCGGCGTGCCCCCGGTGGTGCGGGTGGCGGGGCGGCTTCTCGGGGCCGACGAGGCGCCCCCGGGCGCGGAAGTCGTGTCGTGGGCGGAGGTGACGGTGCGCGACGAGGGGATCGGCTTCGACGAAAAGTACCTGGACCGCATCTTTTCGCCCTTCCAGCGCCTGCACGGGCGCGGGGAGTACGAGGGCACGGGAATGGGGCTGGCCATCTGCCGGCGCATCGCCGAGCGGCACGGCGGCACCCTCGAGGCGCACAGCCAGCCGGGGCGCGGCTCCACCTTCACCATCCGCATTCCCGCCCTCCGGGCGGCGCAGCAGGAGGCCTGACCCCATGACGCCTGTGCAGGGGAGCCGCGTGTTGATCCTGATGGCCGACGACGATGCCGACGACCGGCTGCTGGCCGCGGACGCCCTGGCCGAGGCCCGGCTGAACAACGAGCTGCGCTTCGTGGAGGACGGCGAGGAGCTGATGGACTACCTGAACCGGCGCGGCCGCTGGTCGGCCCCCGGCGCCGCGCCCCGCCCGGGGCTGATCCTGCTCGACCTGAACATGCCGCGCAAGGACGGCCGCGAGGCGCTGCGCGAGATCAAGGCCCACCCCGAGCTGCGCCGCATTCCCGTGGTGGTGCTCACCACCTCGCGCGCGGAAGAAGACGTGGTGCGCAGCTACGACCTGGGCGCCAGCTCGTTCATCTCCAAGCCGGTGACCTTCGACGGGCTGGTGAGCGCCATTAAGGCGCTGGGGCGCTACTACATCGAAATCGTGGAGCTGCCCCCCCCGGCCGGGGAGGGGGAATGATCCCCGAGACGCTGCGCGTGCTGCTGGTGGAGGACGACGAGGACGACTTCGTCCTGACGCGCGCCCTGCTGGCCGACGCGCGGGGGGTGAAGTTCCAGCTGGAGTGGGCGCCCACGGTGGACGACGGCCTGGCCGCCCTGCGCGACGGGAGGTTCGACGCCGTGCTGCTGGACTATTACCTGGGCGGAGCCAGCGGGCTGGACTTCCTGGACCGGCTGACGAGCCACGCGGCCACCCCCCCGGTGCTGCTGCTGACCGGCGTGGGCGACGACGGGGTAGACATGGCCGCCATGCGCGCCGGCGCGGCCGACTTCCTGGTGAAGAGCCAGATCACCCCGCTGCTGCTGGAGCGGGCC
The DNA here is from genome assembly GCF_036399935.1 of Longimicrobium sp. Taxonomy (GTDB): domain Bacteria; phylum Gemmatimonadota; class Gemmatimonadetes; order Longimicrobiales; family Longimicrobiaceae; genus Longimicrobium. Next base: position 8,167 of record NZ_DASWMD010000083.1, on the reverse strand, counting down.
CTGCGCTACGCCGTGCAGCAGCACCGCTCCGAGCAGGCGCTGCGCGAAAGCGAGGAGCGCTTCCGGCAGCTGGCCGAAAACATCGGCGCGGTGTTCTGGCTGTACGACCTGGCCGAGGCGCGCACCGTGTACGTGAGCCCCGCCTACGAGCGCATCTGGGCCCGCTCCGTCGGCGAGCTGTACGCCGACCCCCGCCTCTGGCTGCGCTCCGTGCACCCCGACGACGCCGAGGCCCTGGCCTCCGTCACGGGAAAGGTGGAGCCGTACGAGGTGGAGTACCGCATCGTACGGCCCGACGGCGAGGTCCGCTGGATCCGCGACCGCGGCTTTCCCATCCGCGATGCGCACGGCGCGGCCTTCCGCACCGCCGGCATCGCCGAAGACATCACCGAGCGGCGCGCGGCCCAGGACACGCTGGCCAGCCGCGAGGCGTACTTCCGCGCGCTGATGGAGAACGCCCAGGACCTGGTGGTGAGCCTGGACCTGGAAGGCAACGTGCGCGACCACAGCCGCTCGGTGGAGCGGCTGCTGGGCTACACCTTCGACGAGCTGCACGGCCGCAACATCTTCGAGATCATCCACCCCGAAGACGTGAACGAGGTGGTGGGCGCCTTCATGTCCATCCTGGGCCAGCCGGGGGCCTCGGTCACCCGCGAGTACCGCATCCGGATGGCGGACGGCAGGTGGCGCATCCTGGAAAGCACGGGCTACAACCTGGTCGAGCACCCGGCCGTGCGCGCCGTGGTGGTGAACTCGCACGACGTCACCGAGCGGCGCCAGGCCGAGCAGGAGCTGCGCGCCAGCGAAGAGCAGCTTCGCCAGTCGCAGAAGCTGGAGGCGGTGGGGCGCCTGGCCGGCGGCATCGCCCACGATTTCAACAACCTGCTCACGGCCATCCAGGGCAACGCCGAGATGCTGCTGATGGAGGCGCCGGAAACGGGGCCGCTGCGCGAGGACCTGATGGAGATCAAGCGCGCCTCCATCCGCGCCGCGGGGCTCACCCGGCAGCTGCTGGCGTTCAGCCGCAAGCAGATGCTGGCGCCCAAGGTGCTGGACCTGAACGCCAGCGTGAGGGAGATGGAGCGCATGCTGGCCCGGCTGCTGGGCGAGGACGTCACCCTGGTCACCCGGCTGGACGCCCACGCGTCGCGGGTGAGGGCAGACCCCGGCCAGCTGGAGCAGGTGATCCTGAACCTGGCGGTGAACGGGCGCGACGCCCTGCCGCGCGGGGGCACCCTGGTCATCGAGACCGCCGACACGCGGCTGACCGAGGAGGACTCGCGCCGCTACCCGTACTCCGTGGTCCCCGGCCCGTACGTGCAGCTGACGGTGTCGGACGAGGGGGTGGGGATGGAGCCGGAGGTGCTGGCCCGCGTCTTCGAGCCGTTCTTCACCACCAAGGAGCCGGGGCACGGCACGGGGCTGGGCCTGTCGACGGTGTACGGCATCGTCAAGCAGAGCGGCGGCTACGTGTGGGTGGAAAGCGAGCCCGGCCGCGGCACCACCTTCCGCGTGTTCCTGCCCGCGGTCGACGCCGAGCCCGACCGCCTGGAGCCGGTGCTGCACGTGCTGGACGACGGCGGCCCTCGCACGGCCACCATCCTGCTGGTGGAAGACGAGGACGCGGTGCGCACGCTGGCCCGCAAGATCCTGGAGCGCAAAGGGTACGTGGTGCTCGACGCGCGCTGCCGCGCCGACGCGCGCCAGGTGTTCGAGCAGGCGGGCGGCCGCATCGACCTGCTGCTGACCGACGTGGTGATGCCCGAGGGAAGCGGCCGCGAGCTGGCCGAGGAGCTGCTGGCCGTTTCGCCCGGCCTGCGGGTGGTGTTCATGTCGGGCTACACCGACGACGCCCTGATCCGCCACGGCGTGCTGGAAAGCCGCTTCCAGCTGATCCAGAAGCCGTTCACCCCCGACGCGCTGTGGAACGCGGTGAGCGAGGCACTGGAGAAGGGAAGTGCGTAAGGGAAGTGCGTGAGTGCGTGAGTGCGTGAGTGCGTGAGTGCGTGAGTGCGGAAGTGCGCGTTTGATGATCCCTTCCGCACTAACGCACTAACGCACTAACGCACTGTCTTTCTTGCAGTCCGTTTGTCGTTTTGACCGACGTAAAGTGGTACGCGCGTTGCCTTTGCACAGGGCGGCCGCGCGGGCGGGGTGCCTGCGCGACGTTCGTGAACCAACCGTCGGCCCACTGGGCTACACAAACCGGAGGAACGACAGATGACCATGTACTCCACCACCCGCTTCAACGACCCGCTCGACGCGCTGTTCACCAACTTCATGGGCGGGCGGCAGGGCAACGGCGCCACCCTAATGCGCGCGCCCGAGACCGACGTCGTCGAGACCGAGCGCGAGATCCGCGTGGTCACCGAGATGCCGGGCCTCAAGCGCGACGCCATCGAGATCGACGTCGAGAACAACGTCCTCACCATCCGCGGCGAAAAGCGCGAGGAGCGCACGGAGGGCGAGAAGGGCCGGTTCCACCTGGCCGAGCGCCGCTACGGCACCTTCACCCGCTCGTTCGTGCTGCCGCGCGACGTCGACAGCGAGGCCATCCAGGCCACCTTCGAGGACGGCGTGCTCACCGTGGTCGTCCCCAAGAGCGAAAAGGCCCGCCGCCGCAAGATCCAGATCGGCGGCGAGGGCGGCCAGCAGCAGATCGGGGTGGAGACGGGCGAGCGCGAGACGCAGGGCGCCTGATCTCTCCCGCCTGTCCCCCGGGTTCCCTGAGACAGCCGGATAGACGAGGCCCGCCGTGGACGGTTCCACGGCGGGCCTCGCTGCGTCCGGCGCGCGGGGGTCAGCTCTTCGCCTGCGGCTCCACGCGCGGCACGGTGCGCAGGTACATCCACATGGCGCGCAGCTCATCGTCCGTCATCCTGCCGACCGCCTTCCACGGCATCGCGGGATTGATCGCCGAGCCGTCCGGGCGCTTGCCCTCGCGCATCGCCCGGAACCAGTCGGCCTCGCTCCACGAGCCGATCGGCCCGCCGGGGGTGATGTTGGGCGTAGGCAGGCCATGGCCGGGGCCGCCACCCAGGCTGGGGGTGTGGCACCCCACGCACCCGCCCACGCTCACCAGGTACTGCCCGTACTCGCGCGTCACGCCCTGCGGCGGAACCCGGCGGGTACGGGGCGCGTGGTCGATGATCTCGGCGGGCAGGGGAAGCTGCCGCGTGGCGAGAAGCACGTGCCCCAGCGGACCCACCTTCGACGGGGCGAGCTCCCGGTCCACGGGCGGGACCGTACGAAGGTAGGCGATGACGGCGGCGACGTCCTCATCGCTCAGGTGCTGGAATTCGTCCGACGGCATGATGAGCAGCGGCCGCTTGTCGTGACGCACGCCATGGCGGATGGCTGCCTCGAGCTGCGCGTCGGTGTAGCGGGGCAGCACGCCTCCCTTGCCCGCGGTAAGGTTGGGGGCGTTCAGCACGGCCATGGGCATGCCGTCGATGAACACCGTTCCCCCGAGGTCCTGGCCATGGCACTCGGTGCACATGGAAACGGCGCTGGCCACGTGCTTGCCCCGCGCCACCTGCGCCGGGTCGCGCGTGATGTTCAGCGACGCTGCCGCGACGTCGAACTTCTGGTCGAGCCGCTTCTTGCTGGCGCCGTACGCCACGGCGAGCGCCAGCAGCAGCAGGACCACCAGCCCGCCAAGGCCGATGCCCAAACGCTTCATCCACTTCTTCATCGAGCGGTTTCCTCCGGAGGGTCCTGCGGGGTGGGATTGCCGGATGGCCGGCGGGGGAGCGGGGGCGGGCGCGGAGGGACTGCTGCGCCCGCGAAGGCCGAAGGGTAATCGCGTGTTCCGCCCGGGTCAAGAAAAATCTGACATCGAACCCGGACGAACATTGGACAGAGCGCATGCAGCGAGGCCCTGCATCGGTGGGCGATGCAGGGCCTTCGAGGGTCCATGATCCGCTCTCGTCCAGGCGTCAGGGGATCACCGGCTGGCAGCCGGCTCCCGCCCGGGCCGGTACCGCCGCACGGTCGCGCGCTCCACGTCCGCCTCGGTGAAGGCGACGGGTTTCATGCGGTTGGCGGCGAACATCGCGGCCTGGTCGTCGTGGTGCGGCGCGCCGGGCTTGCTGCTCTCGCCGTACGCCAGCACGCTGTAGGCGCGCACCGGGGTGGTGAACTCCACCGCGAGCACCCATCCGTCCCCGCCCACCACGGTGCGCGTTCCATCCGGCTCCTCGCGAAAGTTCAGCACGCGAAAGCATCCCAGGAACCCGCTGCACCCGCCCACGGGCACGTCCACCGAGCCGTGGCGCACGCGGTGAACCGTGCCCCACGCCACGTCCGTGCTCCCGTACTTCCGCTGCACCTCTGCCACGGCCCAGGCGAACGCTTCCGCCGCGCGCGCGGGGTCTCCCAGGCCGCGGGGGGTGGCCAGGGGCTCGGCGGCGGTCCACGCCCGGGCGAAGAGCGCCGCGGCCGGCACGGGAAAGCCCACCGAGGCGGCGCTGGGCGGGGCCTGCGGGCCCGTCCGCACGTATCGCCACCACCAGGCTTCGAAGAGCACGCCGCCGCGGCTTTCCGCCGCCGCCGTGTTGTCCCAGCGCTCCAGAACGGCCGCCGCCTGGGCGACCTCCGGCGTGGGCTGGGCGGCGCGCACGGCCCGCAGCAGGTCGTCCTTCACGCGGTCCGCCAGGATCATCCGCATGCTGTGCTTGGCGGCCACCACGTCTTCCAGCGAGAACTTCCGGTCGTTGTGAAGCAGCTCCAGCGAGTGCTGGCTGCGTAGCCGCAGCTCCGCGCCGCCGGGAAAGTAAGCGGGATAATCCTCGCGCCGAAGCGGCTGGTGCAGGGTGGTGAGGTACGGCGGATCGTTCTCGTTGCGCACGTATCCCCCGCGCGGATTGAGCACCTGCGGAAGCGAGTCGAACGCCACGACGCGCGTCCACACGTCGGTGCTCCGCGTGGCGGGAATTGCCGCGGTGTCGCCGCCGGAGGGGTGCGGGAAGGCCGGGTGGGTGGCGTTCCACACGTAGTAGATGTTCCCGTCGCGGTCGGCGTAGGTGAGGTTGGAGGTCACCCGCGCCCGCATGCGCACGGCGTTCGTCCACTCGGTGCGGTTGCGCGCCCGCATCATCTTCAGGAACTGCTCGCCCCCGCGGAACTCGTCCTCGCCCGCGGCCCGCACCACGTAGATCTTTCCCCCGCCGCGATGGATGACGGGGCCCAGCGGCGTCGTCCAGCTTTCGCGCGTGACCGTGCCCACCCCCGGGCCGTTGGCGAACTCCACCGTTTCCGTCTCGCGCCGCACGGCGACGGAGCCGCCGTCGAAGAGGTAGTGGTCGGGACGGGCGGGATCCACCTCCAGCGCGTAGATCTCTTCCAGGTCCGGCGCGTTGTTGGTGGTGGCCCAGCCCAGGTACGGGTTGAAGCCACCGACCAGCACGATGGGCCCGCCCAGCCGGAAGTCGCCGTAGAAGTCCAGCTGCCCGGGCACCGTCACGTGCGCCTCGTAGTAGCCGGCGGACCACGCCAGGTGCGGGTTGCGCAGCAGGATGGCGCGCCCGGACCGGGTGCGGCTGGGCGCGAGTGCCCACGCGTTGGAGCCGTCCTCCGCGCCCGGGGCCTGCGGGTCGCCTTCCGCCCCGGACTGCCCTCCCCCGCCCCGCGGCGTCTCGCCGCGCACGCGGTTCAGGAAACGCCGGACGTCCGGGCCGCCGCCGCCCATCCCCTGCGCGTGCACGTCGTGGCCGCTGAAGGTGGGTGTCACCCACGCGGGAAACTCGGATCGATGGAGCTCCACGTAGCGGTTCACCCCGGCGGCGAACCCGTCGTACATGTCGCGGGTGTCGGGTTCCAGCAGGGGATAGGTCGCCACCGCCCGCCGGTGCACGGGGCGGAAGCCGAAGTCCGAGTCCAGACTGTCGGCGCCGTAGCGCAGGGCCAGCTCGCCCCGCGCGCGCACCAGCCCCTGGACGATGCGCATCCCGTGGTCTTCCAGCTGCACCCACCCCAGCCCAAAGCCGGCCGCGCGGAAGTTCTCCCCCCGGATGTGCGGCACGCCGTACGCCGTGCGGCGGATCTCCACCTGGTCCGCCAGGCTGGCCTGCGCGGCCGCTGCGGGTGCGTACGCGGCGAGCGCGAAGGCGGCCAGCGCCCATCGCGGCGTGGAAAGCGTCATCGGTCGGTCCTCGGGAGCGTGGAACGGGGACGGGACGTGCATCTTGTGCATCGCCACGCCCTTCCGCAATGTCAGGTGTTTCTCGCCCGCGCCCCGGACACGCGCCGGGGCTGATCCATCGGCGGACTGCCCCCTCTCCCCGGAACCACCCCATGCCCTTCGCCACGATCACCCGGCGGCTCCTGGCCGGCGCGGCGCTTCTCGCGGCCCTTCCGCTGCACGCCCAAACCCCGTACGACCTGATCATCCGCAACGGCCGGGTGCTGGACGGCAGCGGCAACCCCTGGTACCGCGCGGACGTCGCCATCCGTGGAGAGCGCATCGTGGCCGTCGGCGACCTTTCCGGACAGCGCGCGGCGCGGGAGATCGACGCGGCGGGGCTGTACGTGGCCCCCGGCTTCATCGACGTGCACACCCACGCGGGCGAGGGGCTGGCGACGGCGGCGCTCAGCCACGGGCAGCCGCTGCTGGCGCAGGGGATCACCACGGTGCTGGTGAACCCCGACGGGGGCGGAGCGACGGACATGGCCCGCCAGCGCGCGGAAATGCAGTCGCACGGCATCGGCGTGAACGTCGCGCAGATGGTGCCGCACGGCTCGGTGCGGTCGCGGGTGATGGGGATGGCCGACCGCGCGCCCACCCCAGCCGAGATGGACCAGATGCGGGCGCTGGTGCGGGCCGGGATGGAGGAGGGTGCGTTCGGCCTGTCGACGGGGCCGTGGTACGCGCCGGGAAGCTTCGCGAAGACGGAGGAGCTGATCGACCTGTCCCGGATCGTGGCCGGCTACGGGGGCGCCTATTCCAGCCACATCCGCGACGAGGCGGACTACAACGTGGGGCTGGTGGCAGCGGTGGACGAGGTGATCCGCATCGGGCGCGAGGCGCGGCTTCGCGTGGTGGCTACGCACCTCAAGGCGCTGGGGCCGCGGGTGTGGGGCTACTCCGGCGCGCTGGTCAGCCGCATCGACCGGGCCCGCGCCGAGGGGGTGGAGGTGTTCGCGGACCAGTACCCGTACACCGCCTCCGCCACCTCGCTGAGCGGCGCGCTGGTGCCGCGGTGGGCGCTGGCCGGCGGCGACACGGCCCTCCAGCGCCGCATCGCCGATCCGGCGGAGCGCGCCCGGCTGCGGGTGGAGGTGCTCGACAACCTGGACCGGCGCGGCGGCGCGGACCGCATCCAGTTCCGCCGCCACCGCGCGGACCCGACCATCGAGGGCAGGACGCTGCTGTGGGTGGCGCAGCGCGGCGGGGTGGAGCCGGTGGACGCGGTGCTGGAGCTGCTGCGATCCGGCAACCCGGGCGTCGTATCGTTCAACATGCTCGACGCCGACGTGGACCTGCTGATGCGGCAGCCGTGGATGATGACCTCGTCCGATGGCGACCTGGTGCCGATGGGCGAGGGCGTGCCGCACCCGCGCTCGTACGGCACCTATCCGCGCAAGATCCGCGAGTACGTGGTGGAGCGCGGGGTGATGGACCTGGCCGCGGCCATCCGCAGCATGACGTCGCTCCCGGCGACGGTGTTCCGCATCCCCGACCGCGGCACGCTGCGTGAAGGCGCGGTTGCAGACGTGGTGGTGTTCGACCTGGCGCGCGTGAACGATCCCGCCACGTTCAGCGATCCGCACAAGCTGGCGGAGGGGATGGTGCACGTGCTGGTGATCGGCCGGCCGGCGGTGGACCAGGGCCGCTTCTCGCCCCAACTGCATGGGCGGGTGCTCGCGTTGCCGCGACGGCCGGGCGGAAGCCGCTGACGGCTCCGCCCGGCCGTCTCTTGGCGATGCACGAGGATGGGGCGGCCGCGGCCTCACGGGCGAATGAATTCGCTGCAACGACTACACGAAGTCCGCCTTCGTGGAATGCCGTTCATCTAAGGATTATCACTGTCACTGGCGGGGCGGTTGTGCACCTGTCCGTTCGCCGCCGTACCGGGTACTTGCTCTGCTTCCGCTTCACCCCGCGTTTGACGACTCGCCTGCGGCGGGGCGGAAGAATCTCCTCCAGGATTTCGTCGAGCACGGCTTC
>NZ_DASWMD010000082.1:0-9609 GCF_036399935.1 Longimicrobium sp. | reverse complement strand
GTGCGGCGGGCGCGGCCCCTGCGTAGGTTCCCGCATATGACGCAGGGACGAAACCGGCTGATCGGAACGTTATTCGTGGCCATCGCGGCCACGCTGTGGGGGCTGATGGGCCCCGTCACGCGCACCGCCCTGGCCGAGGGGCTGCACCCGCTGGAGGTGGCGCTGTGGCGCGCGCTGATCGGTGCCGCCTTCTTCGCCGTGCACGCCGCCGTCACCCGCAAGGTGCACATCGACCGCGGCGACCGGCTGATGGTGGCGGCGTTCGGCGTGGTGGGCGTTGCGGGGCTGCTGGCGTCGTACTCGCAGGCGGTTGACGCGGGCGGGGCCGCGCTGGCGGCCATCCTGCTGTACACGGCGCCGGTGTGGGTGGCGCTGCTCTCCGCCGCGTTCCTGGGCGAGCGGATCACCCGCCGCGTGGTGCTCGCGCTGGCCCTGGCGACCGCCGGCGTGGCGGGAATCGCCCTCTCCGGCGGCGGGGGAATCCGGATCACCCCCGCGGCGCTGGGGTGGGGGCTGCTTTCGAGCGTCGCCTACGCCATGTACTACCTGTTCGGCAAGCGCTACTTCGAACGCTACACCACCGCCACGCTCTTCATCTACGCGCTCCCCATCGGCGCGCTCACCTTTCTGCCCTTCGTAGACTTCCGCCCCAAGTCCGGCACCGCGTGGGCCGCGCTGGTGTTCCTGGGCGCGGTGCCCACCTACACCTCGTACGTGTTCTACAGCGCCGGGCTCAAGCGCATCGAGGCCACGCGCGCGGCCACCGTGGCCACCGTAGAGCCGGTCGTCGCGGCCATCGGGGCGTACTTCCTGTGGAACGAGCGGCTGAGCCCCGTGGGCTACGCCTGCGCCGCCATCGTCCTCCTGGGCGTCCTGCTGATGGTGGCCGGGCCGTCACGCACCACCCAGGACGAGCCGCCTCACCCCTGAGCGGCGCGGCGCCCGGTGCGCCCCCGGGGTGCCACGCGAGCCCGCACGGGCCGGGGCACGGCGGGCGCCGGAACGTCGGCCGCCAGCACGGCCCCCACCTCCCGCGGCGTGGCCCCCATCGCCAGCATCGCGCGGATCAGCCGGTCCAGCGACACCGAGGGATCGGCCGCCTCCATCTTGGCCACGCGCGACTGGCTGGATTCCAGCAGCTCGGCCAGGCGCTGCTGGGTAAGCCCCATCGCCAGCCGGCGGGCGCGCACCGCGTTGGAGAGCGCGATCATGAGTTCCACGTACGCCGCCTCGGCGGCGGTGAGGCCGAACAGCTCCTGGACGTCGGTCTCTGCCCAGCCCTGTTCCTCCAGCTGCTTCTGCTTGCGAGCGTTCATCAGTTCTCCTCCTGGCTTGCGTCGTACCGTCTGAGCCGCTTCCTGCACACTTCCCGCACCAGCACCGGCGTTTGTTGCGTGGCCTTTTGAAAGATGTCGACGACCACCACGGCGTCGGGATCGATGCGATAGACGATCCGCCAGCTCTTGTCCTCGTCGACGATGCGCAGCTCGTGGCACCGCGCCCCGATGCTGGGCATGGGCCTGGACCGCGGCATGCCGAGCATGCGACCCTCCTGCAGGGCCCGGATGAGGGTACCGGCCTCTCGCCGCGCGCTGGCCGAGAACGGCGGCGTCATGATCCGGCCCGACAGCACCACCAGGCGCTTTCCCGCCGCCCCCGACCTTTCAATCATATGTCACATCCGACATCTGCGCAAGGGCCTTCTTCGCCGCGACGGCCCACCCGCGCGTTCCGTATTTCCACCAGCGGCGCGGGAGAACGCTACGCAAGTGCACGGAGTACACGCCAGGGGGAGCCGAAAATCAGTCGCGGCGCTGGCGCGTCCGGAGCGGACATTGAGAGACAGCGGCGCGGAACCCCAGCAGCGGCGCGGGCGCTGACGGGCTATCCGCTCCCGCCACAGGTCGCACGCAGATGCGAAAACGCTCCCCGGTGGACCGAGTCCGCCGGGGAGCGCCGTCTGTGAAAGCCTCCGAAGTCAGCCGCCGATGCCCGCGCGGGCCTCCTCCAGCAGGTCCCGCAGCGTCGCCAAACGCTCGGGTCCCAGGTGGGCCAGCTGCCTCACGTGCAGTTCGCGCATCGAGTCATCCAGCGGCGCGATCATCTCCAGCCCCGCCGGGCTGATGCGGGTCCACACCACGCGCCGGTCGTGCGTGCACCGCCACCGCTCCACCAGCCCCCGCTTTTCCAGGCGGTCGATCAGCCGCGTGACGTCCGGGTCGCGGGTGATCATCCGTTCCGCGATCTCTCCAGCCGTGAGCCCCGACTCGCCCGCGCCGCGCAAAATGCGGAGCACGTTGTACTGCGTGGGCCGCAGGTCGTGCTGACGCAGCAGCTCGGCGATCTCGCCCGACAGTGCCTCGTGCGTGCGTGCCAGGTTGAGGAAGATTTCCTCTTCCAGGCTGTCGATGGGCTTCGACTGCTTCAGTTCTTCCTGGATGCGCCCAGCCATGGGTCTCCCGCGGTTCGAGTGCACCCCAAGTAGATGCGTTACAACAGATATCGTCAAGTGCACGTTCCCGGTGGATACACCGCCAGAGCGAGAACGTCCCCCGGGAATGCGACGAGGCGCGGGGGATCGCCTCCCCCGCGCCTCGCCGTTCCACCCGCGACGAGCCGTTACGGCGCGGCGGGACGCACCCGGTAGACGCGGCCGTCGTGGACCACCGCCACCTGCTCACCCAGGCTGAAGTAGCGGGCCAGCTCGGGGGTGCGCGCCACCATGTCGAAGTACGCCGGCGTGCCGAACTCCAGCGCCGTCTCCGGCAGGCGCGTATCGGCCTTGATCTCGGCGTCGGTCCACACGCCGGCGCGCAGGTAGAACGTCTTGTCACCGACGCGCTGCATGCCGCCCTCCGCACCGGTCACGACTACGTCCTCCAGCGCGACCGCCTCCTGCTGCCGGCGCGATTCCCGGCTCTGCTCCACGGCCCCGCGGCCCGTCGTCGCCGACGGATCCCACTGGGGGGCCGCGGGCGGGGGAGGCGGCGGCGACATCGCGGGCGGCGGCGGGGGAGGCGACGCGGGTGCCGGCCTGCCGCCCCTGCGGTCCCGCCGCGTCGGGGGAGCCGATACAGGCGCGCTTTCGAGCACCACACCGGGCGCCACCCCGCCCGCGCGGCCGTTCCCGGAAAAGTCCTCCGGGCGGGTTTGCGCCCCCGGCTCCAGCGCCAGGAACGAGGTGTACGGCGTGACGATGCCATAGCGGGTGCCCAGGTCCACCACCTCGTCCACCAGCTCGCGATTCTCGCCGTTGCTGCGGATCTGCTCCATCAGCCAGCCCACGCGCCGCGTGGCCCACAAGCGGGGAAGGAACTCGTGCCGCTCGTCGCGCCGCGGAAAGCGCAGCCCGGGATAGGTGAACGTCTGCGTGGGTGACGCGTTGCCGCTCAGCCGCAGGGTGACGTTGGCCAGGTCCTGCTCGTTGCGGTAGCGGCCCACCAGCGCCACCTGCGTGCCCTTGAACAGGTCCGGCAGGGCGCGCGGATACACCAGGTCCGTGCGCACCTGGCCCATGTCCAGGCGCAGGTTGGTGAGCACGGGATGGTTCACCTTGTCGAAGAAGGCCGAGACCTTCACCTCGATGTCCTCGTTGGGCGCCACGTAATCGGCGGTGCCGCCGTTCTCGGCCGCCACGCGGTCCAGCAGCCGCGTGTTGACGTCGTACCCCACGCCGAAGGTGAACAGCCGCACGCCGTCCGTGCGCGCGCGCTCCACGTTGCGGATGATCTGGTCCACGTCCGTCACGCCGACGGTCGGCAGCCCGTCGGTCATGAACACCAGCAGCCGCGGCCGGGTGGACGTGCGCGGAAACTGCCGCAGCCCCTCCGTCAGCGCGTCGTTGATGTTGGTGCCGCCGCGCGCCTGCAGCCCCTGTACGAAGCGGGCGCCGCGCGCGCGTCCGGCCTGGTCGGCGGCGATCAGCCCCTCTTCCATCAGCCGGGTTTCGCCCGAGAACGCCACCACGTTGTAGCGGTCGCCGGGGTTCAGGCCGCGGATGCCGTAGGCCAGCGCCCGCCGCGCCTCCTCCATCTTCCCCGCCTCCTCCATCGACCCGCTGACGTCCACCACGAAGACCACGTCCTTGGCGGGGTATTCGCGGCGCTGCGACTCGGAGGTAGGCGAAAGCAGGAGCAGAAAGTAGCCGTCCTTGCCCGGCTCACGGTAGGTGAACAGCGACATCCCCACCTCGGCCTCGGAGAGCGAGTAGAAGAGCTGAAAGTCGCGCCGCTCCGAGCGCGGCCCCTGCTCGAAGCTCACCCGCGCGTCCGCGCCGCCCTGCCGGCGCACGTCTACCTGGTGGCTCGGCGAGTACACCGTCCGCAGCCCGCCGCGCGCGGCGATCCTCACCTCGCCCGTCAGCCGCTCCACCCGCGCCGCGTTGCGGCCGATGCCCAGCGGGTAGCGGTATCCCACGCTGCCGTTCTCGGCGCGCAGCACCTGCGTGTACGTGAGCTCCAGCTTCTTGGTGCCCCGCGCGGGGATGGGAAAGATGCGCGCCTGGAACAGGTTCTGGCCCGCGTACTCCAACAGCCCGGGGTCTCGCACGCGGCGGACGATCTCCTCGTAGATGCGCCGGGCCTCGTCGCGCGGCCGCACCTCGCCCTCCAGCCGCCGGTTGCCGTCCCAGATGGCGAACTCGGTGATGGACGCGTCCTCGGGAAGCGGAAAGAAGTACGTGCCCTCCATCACCTGGTCGTGCTCGTTCCGGAACACCTGGGTGACGTGCGTGGTGGCCACCTGCCCTTGGATGGTGGTCTGGAACGAGACGGATTCTACCGGGATGCTGGGAAAGCGCTCCGGCTGGGGCCTCGGACGGCGGCAGTCGGGGCAGGGCCCGGGAACGATGATCCCCTGCGCCGCGCCAGGGGCGGCCGCGCCCAGCAGCACCAGGGTGATCAGGAGGGATGGAATGCGCATGGATCCTCGGACGGGCGGGTGATGGCGGATCGGTGGGCACTCCGTTGTACTCGCGCGACCCCGGGCCGGGTTCCGTCGTCGGGCGAGTGCGTGAGTGCGTGAGTGCGTGAGTGCGTGAGTGCGTGAGTGCGTGAGTGCGAAGGTGAACGTCCGGGCGGCGGCCGGTCTGACCGGACGAGGGCTCCAGACGACAGAAAGCCCCCTCGCGGATGGACGAGGGGGCTTTCGGTGCGAGGCGGGGTGCGTCAGGCGCTGGCGTGCACCAGGCCGACGAGCTCTTCCGCCACGTGCACGCCGGCGACCTCGGCCACGGCGGTGCTGTCGGGCAGCCCCGGGCCGCCGATGACGATCTCCGTCTCCGGCGGCGCCATGTCGCGAAGCTCGCGCACCAGCCGGCGGAACTCGACCGTCCCCATCTGGTTGACCACCGAGGTGCACAGCAGCGCCGGGCGCCGGCTCTGCACCACGCGCTGGATTTCGTCCATCGGCAGGTCAACGCCCAGGTACAGCACCCGCCACCCGCGCGTCGCCAGGTTGATGCAGATGCCCATCAGCCCGAACTCGTGCCGCTCGCCCGCCAGCCCCACGCACACCGCCTCGGGGCCGCGCGCCGTGCCGGTGTCCAGGTCTTCCATGATCCCCGCCAGCTTTTCGCGGATGATGGCGCTGGCGAAGTGCTCCTCGGCCACCCCGATCTCCGCGCACCCCCACAGGTCGCCCACCTCGCGCACCAGCGGAAGCAGCACCTCCTCCACCCGGCGCACCGGCGGCAGGTTGGAGATGGAGTCGTACGCCTCGAGCGCGCCGCGGCGGTCGAACGCCAGCAGCGCCTCGAGCATGCGCGCTCGCGCCTCGCGCACGGACGGCCCCGTGCCATCCGCCGGAAGCGGCTCGGAGCCGCGGCGCACGCGCGTGATGGCCTCGCCGATCGTCAGCCCCTCGTCTACCAGGGCCTTGATCCGCGACAGCATGGCCACGTCTTCGTCCGTGTACAAGCGGTAGCCGGAGCCGGTGCGGTCCGGCGCCACCAGCCCGTAGCGGCGCTCCCAGGCCCGCAGCGTGGCCGGGTTGATGCCCGTCAGGTGGGCGACTCGCTTGATGCGATAGGTCATACGACGTCCCTCGATCGAAAAGCCGGGTGCTGCCGCGCGAAGCGGGCGGCGGCACGCAGGGCACGGGCCACTCACACAAACTACTTCCGAACCGCCGAGGTCGTCACCCGGCAGGACTTCTGCACAGATTGGAATCTCGTTGGACAGGGCTTGCCTGGCAAGGCGTGCAAATCGCGAATTCCGTCCGATGCACGTCGCGTGGTCCAACTTGCGTATGCTCAAGTGGGGCGGGCGCTTGCCTGGCGTAGCCCACGTCCGCGACCCTGCACTATTTTGGGTGTAAGATCGGGCCGCATGTTACTCGTTAAGGCCCGTCAGGAGCGGCAGGGTTGATGGCCTGCGGGATACTTTGTCCGACACCGAGGGATCGATGGAGAACCGGTTCGAGTTCGATGGGGGCGAAGTGCGGGCGCTGCTCGACGAATCGCACGCAGCTCGCGAGCGCCTGATGACCGAGGCGCAACGGCTGATCGCGGCCGGCATAGACCTGGCCGCCGATCCCGGCCAGTGGGACGGCGAGGTGAACCACCCCGGCACCGGTGCGCCCCCCGGGCTGTGGCTGATGAACGACCACGGCGTGTACCTGCGCAGCAACGCCAGGAAGCGCGAGGCCGGCAGCGTGGCGTACGCCGCCGGCTTTCGCTCCGGCGTGCAGGTGGGCGACGAGCCCATGCGCGAGTTCCTGGACGGCGCCCAGCTGGCGCCGGTGCAGGCCGGCGACACGCTGGTCGTGACCGTTACCGAGCAGAAGCTGCGGCTTTCGCTGCGCCGCCCCGGGTAGCGCCGGCGGTCAGCGGGCCAGCGCGGGGGTGCCCTGCTGCTGTTTGTGAAGGGCGATGGTCGCCATCAGCGCGCGGTACGACATGCCCGTGAACACCACCCACAGCACGATGCGCCCGATGAAGAAGGAGCCTCCGAAGAGCTCCAGCACCTGCATGAGGACCGTGAGGGCCGAGAACGCCAGCAGCAGGCCCGCGGCCACGCGGCTGTGCATCTCCTTCAGCGCGAACGCCAGCGCGCCCACGATCACCCCGTCCGCGTACCAGTACTGCCCCACCACGTCCCGGAGCACGTAGCCGAACACCAGGGTGAAGCCCGCCACCCAGAAGAACCGCGTCGCCGCCACGTCGATGGCATCGATGGCGTCCTGGTTGTCGGCGGCCCGCGCCTGCGTGGCGTACGCGGGCCCGGCCAGCGCCGCCGCGTTGGTGGTGCTGGGGGATGCGAAGTACGCGAACGGGTCCGCGGACGTCTTCGCGGGCTCGCGATGCGTCAGGTGCTCGCCGTCGGGAAGCGCCACCCACTGCACCACGGGGTTCAGGATCCCGCAATGCGGGCACGATCTGGCGCTGGCGGCGGCCGGCTGGCCGCAGTCACGGCAGGGCTTCATGGGGAAGGGACTTGACGGGTGTATGGCGGGGAATTCGGTAAACAAAATGCGTAATTTCCCGCATCGGCGCAAGGGTTTCAGCGCCGCCCCAGCCCCGCCGCCCTCCACACCCACCAGATGAGCACCAGCTGAAGCGGAAGCCGCAGCAGGAGCAGCGTCACGCGCAGCAGGGGGTCGCCCGACGCCCGCGCGTCGGCGTACATCTGCAGGTTGGCGGGCCACACCGCCACCAGCAGCAGCACCAGCCCCCACCCCGCGGCGCGGCGCAGCCTGGGCACGCACAGCCCCACGCCGCCCGCCAGCTGGCAGACGCCGCTCACCATCACCAGCTCGCGCGGCCACGGCAGGTACGGCGGCATCACGCGGACGTACATGTCGGTGATGGCGAAGTGAAGCACGCCGGCCACCACGAAGATCGCCGCCAGCACCATCCGCGACGTGCCAGCGGAAACCCCGATTTGCATCCGTTCCCGTTGTCGCAGCGTCCGCTGATCAGGGCCGCGTGCATGCGCACGAGCCGGGCCGCTGGCATGCTCGGTGCGCGCCGCGCGCCCGACATCCACCGAAGGGAGAGGGCGAGCGATGCTGGGACGAGCGAAGGGCGGGGACGATGCGGCGGCCGTGGAGGCGGTGCGCCGGGCGGCGGTTCCACTGTACGGCGGCGAGAGCGACTGGGACGCGCTGCTGGAGCTGGTGGGCGATGCGCGCTTCGTGCTGCTGGGCGAGGCCACGCACGGCACCCACGAGTTCTACCGTGCCCGTGCGGAGATCACGAAGCGGCTGATCCGCGAAAAGGGGTTCACCGCCGTGGCCGTGGAGGCCGACTGGCCCGACGCCTACCGCGTGAACCGCTACGTGCGCGGCGCCGGCGGCGACGCCACCCCAGACGAGGCGCTCGGCGGATTCCAGCGCTTTCCCCAGTGGATGTGGCGCAACGACGACGTGGTGGAGCTCGTCGCCTGGCTGCGGGAGCACAACCGGTCGCTGCCTGCGGATGCCACGCGTGTCGGGTTCTACGGGCTGGACCTGTACTCCATGTTCGCTTCCATCGAGGCCGTCATCCGCTACCTGGACGAGGTAGACCCGGAGGGCGCCCGGCGCGCGCGCCAGCGCTACGGGTGCTTCCATCGCGCGGGCGGCGGCGACCCGCAGTCGTACGGGTACGCGGCGCAGCTGGGCATCACCCCGACGTGCGAGGAGCAGGCGGTACGCCAGCTTCACGAGTTGCGCGAGCGGGCGTCCGGGATGGCGGGAGAGGAGGGCGGCCTGGCGGGGGACGAACACTTCTACGCCGAGCAGAACGCGCGGCTGGTGAAGAACGCCGAGGAGTACTACCGCAGCATGTTCGCCGCGCGCGTGTCCAGCTGGAACCTGCGCGACTGCCACATGGCCGACACGCTGGACGCCCTCTGCGGCCACTTCGAATCCAGGGGCGTCCCGCCCAAGGTGGTCGTCTGGGAGCACAACTCCCACCTGGGCGACGCGCGGGCCACGGAGATGGGGCGCGACGGCGAGTGGAACGTGGGCCAGCTGGTGCGCGAGCGGCACGGCGACGAGGCGCGGCTGATCGGGTTCAGCACGTACACGGGCACGGTGACCGCGGCCAGCGAGTGGGACGCCCCGGCGGAGCGAAAGCGGGTGCGGCCGGGGATGGAGGGGAGCTACGAGCGCCTGTTCCACCAGGCGGGCATCCCCGACTTCTTCCTCCCCCTGCGCGGCGGCGGCCCCGCGGCCCACGCGCTGCGCACCTCGCGGCTGGAGCGCGCCATCGGCGTGATCTACGCACCCGAGACGGAGCGCTGGAGCCACTACTTTCACGCGGAGATCGCGGACCAGTTCGACGCGGTGATCCACTACGACGAAACCCGCGCCCTGCGGCCGCTGGAGCCCACGCCCGGCTGGGAATCCGCCGAGCCGCCGGAGACGTATCCATCTGGCCTGTGAGGGAATAGGGAATCGGGGAATAGGAGGCCTGGACGAGCACCATGCCTCAACCGCGCATCTTTTTGTCGGTGTCGATGGGGCAGGCAGGTTCGGTGCTCGGGCCTGAGCAACCGGGTTGATCGCTGACACTTTAAACCGGGAGGATCGTTGACAACTCCTCACGGTGATGACGCTAGTCCAGTCATCCCTGATGTCTCTTGTCCTCCCCCCTTGGGAGGCGTAAGCAGCCGCGAAGCGGAATGA
>NZ_DASWMD010000081.1:0-92358 GCF_036399935.1 Longimicrobium sp. | reverse complement strand
CCCGTCGTAGACTTCCCTGGTGTCCAGCGTGTTGGTGTTGTCGTAGATGGGGTTCATCCAGATGGCGGTGATCCCCAGGTCGCGCAGGTACGGCAGCTTCTGGCGCACCCCCTCGAGGTCGCCGCCGTGCCAGCGGCGCGCGCCCGCGCGGTCGAGGATGCCGCGCGACACGGCCGGCTCGTCGTTGCGCGGGTCGCCGTTGGCGAACCGGTCCGGCATCAGCAGGTACAGCACGTCGTCGGGCCCGAAGCCCTGGTAGCGCCCCGTAGCCGGCAGCGCCGCCGACACGGTGAACGGCACCTGCGCCGCGCCACCGCCCGTGCGCAGGGTGAGCGGGTACCGCCCCGGCGCCGCCCCGTCGCCCACGGTGACGTCGACGAACGCGTACGTCCCCGCCGCGTTCACCTTTACCTCCCCGCACGCCAGACGCGGGCACTCCATGCGTGCGCCGCCCAGGTTGCGCCCGCGGATGAGCAGGCGCACGGGGTTGATGGAGTGGCCCGCCCACCAGTTGGGCGGATCTACCTTGAGCACCTCCGGCCCCTGCGCGTGTGCGGAACCGGCGATCGCAGCCGCGGCCACCGCGGCGAGCAGACGGAGAACGGGCTTCATGGGGTCGTTTCCAGGGATGGGGATGGAGCGCGCGGACGTCGCTGCTCGCGCGGCCCGCAATCTGTGCACGCGCCGCCCCGTCCGACAAGGCGGGTCAGGCCCGGGCCCCCGGCGCAGCGGCCGATCCCCGCGGGCGGCGGCTACCTCACCGGCAGCACGTTGTCCGCCGAGTTGCGGTCGATGTAGAAGTTGTAGGGATCGATGCCGGCGTGCGTCGGCTTGCGGGCGGTGACGAAGCGCAGCACCTGGCGGCCGGAGCGGATGGGGTGGCGCTCCAGCAGCACCACGTGCGATGCGTCGAAGGCGTCGCGGCCGGGCTCGGCGGTGAAGAGGCCGATCTCGATGCGCTCGGCCAGCGGCGTCTCCGCCTCGGCGCCCTTGCCGTCGCCGTAGAACTTCTTCGCCACCACCGGCACCGTCACGTCCCACCTGCCGTCCGCGCGGCGCACCGCCGTGGGCGCGGTCACTTCCAGGTGGTAGAGGGTAACTCGCTCGAAGAGGTCGGTGATCAGCGTCTGCTCTTCCGGCGTTCGTGCCTCGGCGCGCAGGGCCGCGACCAGGTCCAGCGAGCGGGGGAACGGCGCACCCTTGAACGCGTAGCGGCCCAGCAGCGTCCGCAGCGCCCGGTTGACCCGGTCCTCGCCCAGCCGCTCCTGCAGCAGGTACATCGCCATCGCTCCCTTGCGGTAGGTGACGTGGTCCTCCCCCGTCACCCGGGTGAGCGTCGGTTCCTCCCCCGCCGAATACTCCCGGCCCTCCAGGTAGCGGTCCAGCTCGTATTGCAGGTAGCGGCGCATGTAGTCCTTGCCGCGCAGCTTCTTCATCACCATCTGCGCGGAATACTGGGACAGCGTCTCGGACAGCAGCTCCCTGCCCTCCATATCCGCGCCGACCACCTGGTGCGCCCAGTACTGGTGCGCCAGCTCGTGCGCGGTGACGTACGAGACGTAGTCGATCGTCTCCGGCGCGTCGAAATCGGCGGCGAAGCCCACGTCTTCCGAAAAGGGGATGGTGCCGGGGAAGGCCTGCGCGAACTCGTGATAGCCCGGGAACTCCACGATCCGCGCGTGGTCGAACGGATAGGGGCCGAAGTTCGCCTGGTAGTAGTCCAGCGCCGCCGCCAGAGCGTCGAGCATGCGGTCCACGTTCCACGCGTGGGCGGGATGGTGATAGACGGCCAGGTCCACGCCGGCGTACTGGCGGTGCTTCTCCGCGTACCGGGCAGACTGGATGGAGAAGCGGGGATGGATCGGCACGCCCGACACGAAGCGCGCGACGCGCCGGCCGCCGCGCACCACGTCCGACACCTTGTTGCCGGGCGCGAGCGGCGTCTGGTCCGCCGAGGTAGACACGGTGATGTCGGACTTCGCCCATCCGCGGCCATACGTGGTGTTCGCGGTCGCGGCAAGGTCTTCCAGCTTCGCCACGCCGGGCGCCGGGGGCAGGCCGTACCGGCGCCGCGTGTCGGGATTCTGCAGCAGCCCGGCGCGGACCAGGCCGATCGTCGGCACCAGGTGGGCCTCGGTGAGGAACGTGCCGTTCTCCACGAGACGGGTGAAGGTCGGCTGGTTGCGGAAGCCGCGGAGGCGGAGCCGCGTCTCCCACTCCATCACCCGCTCCTCGCCCGGCTGCATCGGCCGGTCCAGGCGATAGATGCGGTAGCCGAACCGCGCGTCGTCGCTGATCAGCCGCGCCCCGGGGAGGATCGCGCTGGCGAGCTGCAGGTCGCCGCCCAGCACGCGGACGTGGATGTCGGGAATGGGCTGCGCCGTCAGGTTGCGGAGCCGATAGCGCCCCTTCGTCACGGCCCGCCGCTCCTCCGGGTAGAGGGCGACGTCCAGCGTCAGCTCCACGATCCTCGGGTGCCCCAGGTCGGCGAATCGCCCATACTTCTTCTCGAAGGCGGCCGCGTGCGCCTCGCTCGCACCCTGCGTGCGGTAGTCGTTGAGGACGTCGGTGTTGTAGAAGGCGTAGGCCCCCGTCGCGGTGAAGGTCAGCAGGGCCGCGGCGGCCACCCATCCCGCCGCACCCGCCAGGCGCCGCCGCGCGAGCCCCAGCCGGGGCCGCAGCCGGATCTCGGTGCCGCGCCTCCACAGCAGGTGCGCGGCGACGAGGAGAAGGACGGCAAACGCGCCCCAGTACAGGCGGAAGGTCCATGCGCCCACCCAGAACGACCCGGCCCCGTTCATGTCCGTGAGCGGCATGCCGGGCGTGCCGCCGTACAGGAAAAGGTTGTGATCGACCTTGGTGTTCAGCTGCTGCCACGCCAGGAAGACCACCATGACCGCCCAGCCCACCGCCTTGTGGGGACTGACCGCCTGGACGAAGATCGCCAGCGCCGCCAGCAGCAGCATGTCGCACGTGCCCGGCAGCACGTGCCAGAGCAGGTACTTGCCCAATTCCAGGTGCGTGTATCCCAGCGAGAGCTGCAGGACGACGGAGGCGACGACGCTCGCCAGCAGCATGGCCATGAGCACCAGCCCCATCGCCAGCGTCTTCGACACCACGAACACCCAGTTGGGCATCGGCGCCGCGCCGACCAGCTCGTGCATCCTGCGGTCGCGCTCGCGCCAGACGAGCTCGCCCGCGTAGAAGATGGCCACGATCAGCGGCGTCATCCCCATGCCGTCCGCGATCTCGGGGATCATCGAGAGCGTCGTCGGATAGGTCGGCCTGCCGTCCGGGTCGCGCTGCGTAGTGAGGACCAGGACGGTGATGTACAGCCCCCACGCCATCAGGACCACGAACGCCGGGCTCAGCACCACCTGCCTGGTCTCGAACCGCGTGCGCATCCACAGCATCGCCCGCAGCGCCGCGCTGCCGTGCCGGGGCGCGGGAAGGGAGACGCCATCCGCGACGGGCGGCGCGTCCACGGGCTCTCGTCCCGCGAGCTTCTGCATCTTCCGCTCGCGCCTCGACATCCCCTGGTCCGCGAAGCGATAGACGGCGTGCGCGAGCGCCAGGCAGCCGAGGGCGACGGCTATCCACAGGAGGCGGTTGTAGAGCAGGGCTCCGCCGAACTCGGGGAGCGTCACGTTCCGCTCGGCCACCGTCCAGTACCGCGTGGCATCGTTCAGCGCCCGTCCCCCGAAGGGGTCCGCCATCGCGGCCGCCCTCTGCAGCTGCGGCCGATCGGCGAAGGCGCCCTCCAGGACGAAGTAGGCCGAGATGAAGCCGATGACGCCCAGGTAGGAGCCCATCATCGACCCCGTGATCGTCGCCAGGGCGAAGAAGATGGCGGAGTGGACGAGGACGTTGGGGAGCCCGACCAGGAGGTAGCCGTACAGGTGGTCCATCGGCCGGTAGGGTCCCACGGTGACGGGATCGGCCCACGGCATCATCGTTCCCAGCCAGATGCCCAGCGGCACCAGCAGCAGGCAGAGCGCCGCGACGGCGAAGGCGCCCAGGAAGCGGCCGGCCAGGTACTCGAACTTGCCGATGGGCGTGGACCGGATGATGGGCCCGTAGCCGGTCTCGTCGTCGCGGATGACCGCGTTGGCGACGAACGACGTGGTCACGAACATGAAGAAGATCGAGACCATCAGGTAGTTCCGCAGCGTCGCGAAGGCCGCGTTCTGCAGCAGGCCGCCCTCGGAGCCGAGTTCGAACCCCGTGCTGATGGAGACGAAGTACAGCGCGAAGACCGCGGCGGCGGAGACCCGGAGCAGCGGGTTGCGGAGCAGGTAGCGGAATTCGAAGCGGGCGATTGGGATGAGCATCGTCTTGCCTCAGGCCGCGCGGCGCGACTGCGCCAGCGTGCAGAAGTAGACGTCCTCCAGCCCGGCATCCACCGGGGCGAAGCCGTCGCGCGGGTCCTGGTCGGCCAAAACGTGCACGATGGTGCGTCCGGCGAAGAGGCGCGTGGAGAGCACGTCGTACCGCTCGCGGCAGGCGGCCAGCTCGGCGCGATCGATCACCTTCATCCAGATCCTCCCGCGGGTGCGGAGGATGAGGTCCAGCGGCGCGCCTTCCAGCTGCACGCGCCCATCGGCCAGCACCGCCATCCGCGGGCACAGGTCCGACACGTCTTCCACGATGTGGGTGGAAAGGATGACCACCACGCTCTCGCCGATCTCCGCGAGCAGGTTCAGGAAGCGGTTGCGCTCCTCGGGGTCCAGCCCGGCGGTGGGCTCGTCGACGATGACCAGCTGCGGGTTGCCGATCAGCGCCTGCGCGATGCCGAAGCGCTGCCGCATGCCTCCGGAAAAGCCGGCCAGCGACTTCTTGCGGACGCTCCACAGGTTCACCTGCTGCAGCAGCGTTTCCACCGTCGCCTTGCGACCGGCCGCGGAGGCGACGCCCTTGAGCACGGCCATGTGGTCCAGCATCTCGTACGCGGAAACGCGCGGGTACACGCCGAAATCCTGCGGCAGGTAGCCCAGGGTGCGCCGCAGCTTCTCCGGCTCGGCGATCACGTCCACCTCTCCGAAGCGGATGGCGCCCTCCGTCGGCGTCTGCAGCGTGGCGATCGTCCGCATCAGCGTCGACTTCCCCGCCCCGTTGGGACCCAGGAGGCCGTACATGCCGCGCGGGATGGACAGGGTCACGTGGTCCAGGGCGCGCGTGCCGTTGGCGTAGACGTGGCTGACGTCGGACAGGTTCAGCATCGATTCTCCATGGATGGCAACCGGCGGGACGGGCAGGGCGGCGATACGGGTCGCTGCCGCAAAGCTGCACCGCCGTATGAAGACTCGGAAGCCGGCATCCGCCGAACGGCAGATTGGGACGGTCGAATGGGGAGTGCGGAGGTCGCGCGGTGCCGCGGGACCCGCATTAGGCGCCTTTGCGTGCCAATGGCGAACGGATACATTGAAAGCAGGATTCCTGACGCACGCCGCCGTGTCCGTGAAACGCGCGCAGGAACGTTGATGACCGAATGGTTCGTCGCGGCTGCATCCGCCCGCCAACCCCACGGGTGATCCATGCGTGAACGTGTAGCCTTCTGCTTACGTGGTCTCGTGAAACCCCCGCGCGGGGTATCCGGCAGCCCGGCCACGAGGACGACGATCGGGGTCGCTGGTCTCGCGGTCCTGCTTTCCTGCAGCGGAGAGACGACTCCGCCGCCTGTCTCTCCTCCCGTGCCGCCCGTGCAACCGGACATTCCGATCAGCGGCGCCGCAGTGCCGGGGATGGGGGTTTACGACCAGATCATCCCCGATCTGATGCGGAAGTTCGCCATTCCCGGTGGAGCGGTGGCCGTGCTGCACGACGGCAGGCTGATCTACGCGCGCGGCTTCGGCTACGCGGACGTCGAGAACAAGACGCCGGTGCAGCCCGACGCGCTCTTCCGGATCGCCAGCGTGTCGAAGCCGATCACCGCTGCCGCCATCATGAAGCTGGTGGAAGAAGGCAAGCTCGAGCTCGACGACCGCGTGGCGCCGTTCATCGCGCACCTCACGCCTAGGCCGGGAGCGACCGTCGATCCGCGGTGGGAGCAGATCACCATCCGGCATCTCCTCACCCACACCGGGGGCTGGGATTCCACCAAGCCGAATGGCGGGTTCGACCCGATGTATCGGCCGGTGATCGCCGCAACCGCGGTCAACGCGCCCGCGCCGGCGACTGCCGAAACGATCATCCGCTACATGAAGGGATTGCCGCTCGACTTCAATCCGGGCGAAAAGTACGTCTACTCGAACTTTGGCTATGCCATTCTGGGCCGCGTGATCGAGCGTGTGAGCGGCATGCCGTACGAGGAGTACGTACGCGCACGCGTGCTCCAGCCCCTGGGCGCCGTTCGAACGCGGCAGGGCAAAACGCGCATGCGCGACGCGCTCCCGGACGAGGTGAAGTACTACGTGCCGGAGTCACCGGGGCTGGGCATGACCGCGCCGCTGGTGCCATCCGTGTTCCCGGGCGAAGGCACGGTGCCCATCCCGTACGGCGGCTTCCACCTCGAAGCGTCGGATGCAAGCGGCGCCTGGGTTTCGTCGACCGTCGATCTCCTGCGGTTCCTGGCCGGCGTCGATGGCCGGGCGAACCGTCCCGACATCCTCAGTGCCGGCCTCGTCGCGGAGATGACCAGCAGCGGCCCCACGGTATGTGCCAGTGGCGCGTGCTATTACGCGTTCGGATGGCTGGTTCGCCCCACCCAGGGCGACGCGACCTGGTCGCACGCGGGATCGAACCCCGGCACGTCGAGCCTTCTGGTGCGCTCGCATCACAACTTCTCGTGGGTCGCGCTGTTCAACGCCCGCTCCCCGACAGGCACCCTCGCCGGCGAGCTCGATGCCGCGCTCTGGGACGCGGTCGCGAGCATCACGTCGGTTCCCACACACGACCTGTTTTCGAGCTTCCGATGACAGGCGCCGGCGGAGGACGACTCGGGACACGGGCTCAACATCCTCCCCCGCCTGCCGGCCTCCGCGCCCTGAGCCATTGGACGCAGACGCTCGCGATCGCGGCGATGAATTTTTCTGGAGAGTGATATGAAAATGGCGATCTCGCTGTCGGTTCTGTCCCTGTCGGCTGCCGCCTTCCTGGCCTGCGGCAAAGGTCCGGTCACCCAGCAAGGTGCGCAGCTCACGCTTTCCGCCGACAGCGTCACCGTGGACGTAGGCGCTTCCGCTTCGGTCACCGCCACCGTATCCAACACCGGTGAGCCGGCACAGTTCGTTTCCCGCGACCCGGGTGTGGCTGCCGTGAGTGCCACCGGCGCGATCAGCGGAGTTGCGGTCGGCTCCACATACGTGGTCGCCACGCTCTCCGGCCAGCCGGACGTGCGCGACTCCGTTCGCGTTCGCGTGCGGGTGGCGGTCGACGGCGAATGGGGGCTGCGCGCCGGGCTGATCGAAAACAACTCCGAGTTCGCCCTCGCCGAAGCGAACGGCAAGATCTACGTCCTCGGCGGGTATCCCCCCAGCCGGCAGACGGCCCGCACGGTGCAGGTCTACGACATCGCGAGCGACGCCTGGCAGCTCGGACCGCAGCTCCCGCAGCCCAACAACCACGGGATGGCGGCCGCCGTCAACGGAAAGATCTACCTGATCGGCGGCCAGACCAACGACAACCAGGAGGGCGCCACGGCGGTCAACGCGGTGTACGAGCTGGATCCCGCCAAGGGTACGTGGGTCGCCAGGGCGCCCATGCCCACGGCGCGCAGCGGGGGGGTGGCCGTCGTGCACGCCGGAAAGATCTACGTCGCCGGGGGACGCGTGCCGCGCGGAAACGACTTCGCCGTCTACGACCCGGCGGCCAACCAGTGGGAGGTGCTGCCGGTTCTGCCCAGCCAGCGCAACCACATCACCGGCGCGGCGATCAACGGGCGCATCCACATCGTCGGCGGGCGGCTGGGCAACGGGTTGTCGCCCCTGAAATCCGATGCGCACGAAGTGTTCGACCCGCAGACGCGGACGTGGACCACCGCGGCCCCCATGCTGCGCGGCCGCAGCGGGATGAACGGGGTGATGGCCAAGGGCTGCTTCCACGTCTGGGGCGGCGAGGCGCCCACCGGCATGACGCCCGACCACGACTACTACGATCCCCGCACCAACACCTGGACGAGCCTCCGCGACATGCCCAAGCCCGTTCACGGGGTCGTGGGGTCGGCCTTCGTGAACGGCCTGATCTGGGCCGTCGGCGGCGGCACCGACGTCGGCGGCGGCTCCGGCAGCCTGCTCAACCAGACCTACCGGCCGATCGTGAGCTGCGAATGACGCGGACGGTCCGGGCGGCGTTCATCCCGGACTCCCTGCCCGCCCCCGCGCCCGCCGCCGGCGGGCGCTGAGGGACGCGGCGCGAGACGGCCCCATGGTGCGCTTGCATGCACGAGCGGCGGCGATCGCCGCTGTGTGGAGCGCCCTGGCGGCCATCCCGGCCCCGGCGGCGGCACAGCACGAAGCCCACGGCGTTCCCGCGGGCGGCGCGCAGGTGGTGCTGACGGGAACGGTCTCCTGCGCCGAAGGCACGCCGCCGGGCGGTGCCGTCGTACAGCTCTTTCACGTCACCGCCCCTGGCCGTCACCTCGTGGCGGCGTCCGTCGCCGATGCCGCCGGCCGCTTCAGCGTCCGCACCGGCCCCGGCACGTACACGCTGGAGATCGGCTACCCGGGGCAGGAGCCGCACCGCCGGCAGGCCACCCTCGCGAACGCTCCCGTACGCGTCGGCGCCGTGCGCATCCGGTGCGGTCCGCTGGGGCTGGATACGGTGACGGTGCGTTCGGAACGCGACGCCGTCCACCTGCGCAGCGGCGCCACCGTCGTAGCCGCGCGCGGGTCCGCGGCGGCGGGCGGCAGCATCGCCGACCTCCTGCGCACCGTGCCTGGCGTGGAGCTGGATGCGGACGGGCGCATCAGCATGCGCGGCAGCACGAGCGTGCTCGTGCTGATGAACGGGCGGCGCATCCCGCTGGCGGGTGACGCACTCGCCGCGTTCCTGCGCCAGATGCCGGCAACGGCGCTGGAGCGCGTGGAGGCGGGCACCGCCGCGTCCGCGCGGCACGACGCGGAGGGCGCCGCCGGTGTGATGAACCTCGTCTTCCGCGATGATGCCGCGCGGCGCACCGGCATGCGCTCCCTGGCGGGCTCCCTGGCGACGGAGGACCATTACATGGGCTCCGCCGCCGCCAGCGGTGATGTGGGCCACGTCCTGACCTGGGATGCGACGTACTCCCTGTCCGGCATGCGGCCGCGGACGGACTCCAGGACGGCGCGCTGGAGCCTGGTGCCCGGCGACCTTCCGCTCCAGACGGACGAGGACAGCCGCGCTCGTGCCACGCATCGCCTGCACTCCCTCCTTGCGGGCGCCTCCCTCACGCCGACTCCGAACACGTCCCTGTCGCTGCGCGGCGCGTACACGCGGATGGATGGCGGGTACCGGAACAGCACCGCGTTCGTGTACACGAATGCGGCGGGCGACCGCGGGACGAGCGCGACCAGCAGCCTGCTGGAGCACGTGATTCCGTCGGCGGAGCTGAGCGCCGTCGCACGCGTGGATCGGGGGCGCGTCCGCTTCGCTTCCGAGGCTCGCACCAGCTTCGTGGATGACGATTCTCGCGGCGACTACGACGACGTGGGCGAGGGTGCCGCCTACCGCTACATGACCGCCGTCATGGCCTCGCGGCAGCGTGAGCACGTCTTGCGGAACGACCTCGGCATCCGCTTTCCGGGCATCAGCGTGGACGTGGGACAGGAATCCCGGTTCCGCACCCTCACCGCCGCGCACGATGCCACCCACTTTGGCACGACCGTGTCGCAGGCGTACCGCTACGAGACGAACGTGCACGCCGGCTACCTCGCCGCGCACCGCTCCAGGGGCCGCATGCGTGCGGAGGCTGGGGTGCGTGTGGAGGCGGACCGGAGCCGCATCCGGCTCGACACCGCCAGCGTCCGGACAGCCGTGCGCCTCTTTCCCAGCCTCAGCGGGGAATGGACCGACGCGCGCCGCGCTCTCGTGTACCGGCTCGCGTACGGCCGCCGCATCCAGCGGCCCGGGGCGGAGATGCTGAACCCGTTCTCCATGGCCGGGGACGAGATGAACGAGGTCATCGGCAACCCGTCGCTGCTGCCGGAGGTCTCGGACCAGGTGGAGTTTGGTGTGGAGCGGCACGGCGCGCGGCTGACGCTGCAGCTGACGCCGTACCTTCGCTGGACACGGGACCCCATCCGCCCGCTGATGGCGTCGACGGCAAGCGGCGGCTCGACGACCACGCTCACGAACTTGGGCCGCACGCGAGCCGCCGGCGCGGACGGCAGCGTCCGCGTACGGCTGGCCGGCGGCACCGCCTTGACGCTGGCGGGCAGCGTCGCCCACATGCAGACGAGGTCCGACACGTTCAGCAGCAGCGGCGTGTACACCACGGCGCGACTCACCGTCGACCTGCGGCTGGCGGAGAACACCACCGCGCAGCTCTACGCATACCGCCGGAGCGCACAGACCATCGAACAGGGGGAGATCCTGCCGGCGTTCACCAGCGAGCTGGCGCTGACGCAGCGGCTCGCCGGTGGCCGGGGGCGCGTAACCCTGCGCCTGGATGACCCGTTCCGCAGCGACCGCGTGGAGTTCCGCGTGGCCGACGCAGCCTTCACGGAGGAGAGCCGCCGGCGCACGGCGCGGCCGCTGCTGTCGCTGTTCGCGTCCTACGCGGTGGGTGGCGCGCCGCGTGAAGATGCGCCTGTCCGAACGGAGGGTCCCGCCCGGATTTTCTGATGCAGTAAAGTGACCGTCAGCGGGCGATCATCAGAGCCCCGCCCGCACACGCACCATCGACATTGCAGCCCCATGCACCGCCAATGCCCGTCAAGCGGATGGACAACGTCGGCATCGTGGTAGAGCACCTCGATGCCGCCATCGAGTTCTTCACCGAGCTTGGTCTGGAGCTCATGGGGCGCGCGCCCATCGAAGGAGAGTGGGCCGGGCGCGTCACCGGACTGGGAAACCAGCGCGTGGAGATCGCCATGATGCGCACCCCCGATGGCCACAGCCGGCTCGAGCTGTCGCGGTTCCTCGCGCCACCGGTGGTCGCCGACCACCGCAACGCCCCGGTGAACGCGCTCGGCTACCTGCGCGTGATGTTCACCGTGGAGGACATCGACGACACGCTCACCCGGCTCCGCAATCGCGGCGCAACGATCGTCGGCGAAGTGGTCAACTATCAAGACACCTATCGGCTCTGCTACATCCGCGGGCCCGAAGGAATTCTGATCGGGCTCGCCCAAGAGCTCGGCTGAGGCCCGTGTTGGTACTCACTCCGGCCCCGCACCCCTGACCCTTGTGTCGATAGGCGCCCAATGCGAAAACTCCAGCTGCCTCCCATTTCCGAGAGAATCAGGGGATTCACGATCCCTGAGTCAGGGTTTATGTATGTGTCTGACTACGACGAGATTCATAAGGTCACGTTGAGCGATCCGCCCACCGTCGAGTGGATCGAGGGAAATCCGTATGAGTTCGAAGGAACGCCCAACTATCTCGGTGTAACGGACGCTCGCCCAATACTCAACGCTGGAGGCTTCAAGCTCTCGTACGAGTTTGACCCAAAGGCCGACGTCCAGGACGTCGTCGTCACTTCGCCAACACAAACCGAGACCCTATCGTTTCGTACGCTCTCGGGAGATTGGTTTGTGGCCACATTCTCCGCTGACGCAAAGTATCTTGTGGTCGCGGAACCATATCTCATTGAGGTATATCTTGTGCAATGATAAGGACGCCTGACAAACGCTTCGAGCCGGACTCGCAGGCGCTGCGCGTTTTGCTCGCCGCTCAAACTATTCGTCAGGCATCATATGGAACGTGCCATCAAATTGGTTTCCGTGCCCGACGTCGATGTCGCTTGCGCTGGGAATCCCGGAACAAGGTGATCGATATGTCGAAACTTACGATTCGCGAGATGATCGAGCAGGTTCCGGAGGGGCAGGCGCAGACCTTCGAACGTTCGATCGCTGATCCGGGCGAGGAACGCTATCTCACCGTGTCGCAGAACTGGGATTATTTTCCCGAGCGGATGGAGTGGCTCAATCACCCCTCGCGTACCGAGGAGCCGTGGTTTGGCACACGGCACAAGCCGAGGATTTCAGTGTCCACGCTCGCTCGGCCCAACGTCAGGTTCAAAGGACCCTCCGAGCAGGTCGTGGATCTCTATTCCACCGGCAGCCATGCCTTCTTCATCTCGGACAAGCTGTTTCGGCTGATCGAGGAGATGGATCCCGGCTCGCTTGAGCACATCGGTTTCGAGCTTCGCGCGAAGGATGGCGTGCTGCCGTTTCATGCCGTGATGCCGAGCCGGGTTCTGGAGGCGATCGACACGCGCCGGACGACCGTGCGCATCGAATTCGACAGTCTCGGGGGCGGGTACTTTCGGAAGGTGCGTTTTCCCGAGGGCATTGTTTTCGACAATGACCTCCTTCAGGGCGTGTCCTCGTTTACAGACCTCGACGCGCACGCCTGGTATTGGTCGAAGGATCTCATCGCAGAAGCGAAATCGCAGGGAATCCGCGGGGTCGCCGCACATTCGCCAGCATCCCCGAAACGGCGCGAAGTCGAACGCCTGTAATTACCGGCGCGGGGAGCGGTGCAGCCATCGGACTCGGCCACGTTCGTTCGGCCGGAGAAACTGTTTCGTGGGTGGAACGCGGACATCTGCGATAAACGACATACCAGGGTAGCACGGGAGTCACCGGAGCGTAATATGTGGTCCCAATTCAGAAGATTGGCAGCCGCCTTCGGCTTGACGCCTGAACAAGTCGAGGCGGTTGAACGTGGGGGAAAAGCCACGCTCGTTCCGGTCCCATTCAGCTCCGAGATCCTGATCAGGGCGCGACCAGACCCTGACTGGACGCAGCGGATGCACGAGGCGTTCGAAGGAACCCTTGCCAACACTCGGCGGGAGCCGGCGGGTACCATCCCCATTGCGGACGGGCAGCTGGTGATCGCCGACCCGAATGCACCAGAGGCTGCGGTAACTGCTCAGGTAACAGCAGGGGAATATGAGGTCGTTCTGACTCTCGCGCATGAAGGGGCTGAGCAGACAGACGAGTATGAGCGGACAGACGACTACGACGAGTATGTCTCGCACGCCTTTGCATTGCTGCGCGACAACAAGGGCGTGACGGCCATCGAGCCGCTGACCGATGAAAATGGGGTCGAGCTCTGGGTGGGGGGCGCGATCGTGGCTTTTGCTGGTACTGGCGTCGTGCCCCGGATCGCGGCCGAGCAGCCGGGCCTGAGCACCTGGACGGTCCCCGAGCTGCTACGCATCGTCGACCCAGAAGCGAATTTGCTCGACGCCCAGTCGGTGCGATTTCCTACCAGGGATGGCACAGGTGTGCTCATCGCTTGTAATGCGGGCTATCGCCCGGGCTTCGGCCGGGAAGATTATTCCTTGTTCAGGCTTGCCGATGCCGAGGGAGCTACCGTTGGAGTCCTGGTGGACTTCTGGGTTGACAATCGCCCCGGGGATGATGATCTCTCCGAGCAAGAAGCCCGGGATCCATGAGGGGGCCCCGGGCTTCATGCAACCTGTCAATCACCGCCCGGTCTAAGGTGGCCCGCCGCGAAAACTGCGAATGATCGCCTGCGTCAGCGTGTACGAGCACCCGCGTCACGTCGGACCCTGTCACCGGTCCGGCGGCGTCGCCTGCGTCGCCTGCGTGGCCGGCGTCTCCAGCGTGCGCAGCACGTCGTGCCACGCGAAATTCCCGCCGATGCCGCGGACGTAGTAGTCCATCCACGTCATCTGCGCGGTGCTGTTCGCCAGGCGATTGCGCACGCCCGGCGTTCCGTGCTGCTCGCCGGGGTAGATGAACAACTCCGTCGGCACCCCGAGCGACTGCAGGGCGGTGTACATCTCGAGCTGCTGGCCAATGGGCACCCGTGGGTCGCCCCGCGTACCGTAAAGGAACGTCGGCGTCTTTACGTTGTGTACGTAGCGGATCGGCGACTGTGCCCAGTAGGCCTCGGGGGCCTCCGCCGGCAGGCGTCCATCGAACCAGGCGAGACGCGGACGCTGAAAGTCGCTGCCCGCATACATCGAGAACCAGTTCGACACGCCCGCACCCGCGGCCGCCGCCTTGAAGCGGCCGGTCTGCGTCACGATCCAGTGCGTGAGGCTGCCGCCGGCGCTGTGGCCGAGCACGCCCATCCTCGTTGAGTCGGCGAGCCCCTGCTGGATCAGGTAATCGACGCCCGACATCACGTCGGCGAACGACCTTCCGAAGTAGTCGCCGACGAGCCCCGCCTGAAATTGCCCGCCGTAGTTGCTGGAGCCGCGGTAGTTCGGCGAGAAGACGAGATACCCCGCGCCTGCGTAGACCTGCGGCGCGTCATCGTCATCGCCGTTGAACTGCATCACCTCGGCCGCGTGCGGCCCGCCGTGAAGCACCACCATCAGCGGGTAACGCTGCCCGGGCTGGTAGCCGGCGGGCTTCACGAGCACGCCGCCCACGCGGGTACCGTCACTCGACGTCCATGTGATTTCCTCCGTCTCGCCGAGCGCGATGCCGGCGAGCTGCGGGTTCGTGGCGGTAAGCTGCCGCCAGGCCGCGCGGTTCCCCATGCGCTCGGCCGACGACGCGAGATACATCGTCGGCGGCGTGGTGGGATCGGAGTATTGCAGCGCGACCATGGGCGAGCCTTCGATCGGCGTCGCGCTCACGGTGCCCTTCACCTCCGTCAGCTGCCGTACCCGGCCGCTCCCCACGTCGAGCGCAAAGAGCTGCGTGGTCGCGCGGAGCCCGGTGCTGAAGTAGATCGTGCGTCCGTCCCGCGACCAGAAGCCGGTGCGTACGTCCCCGTCGAAGCCGTTGCCGAGCTTCCGCTTGGGGCCGCCCGACGCGGCTGTGCGGCGCACGAAGACGCGCCGGTTCGTGAGATTGAACCCTGTCGTATCGTCGGACGCGGTGTAGGCCAGCCACTCGCCGTTGGGAGAGAAGCTCACCTCGCCCTCCATCGCGTCCTGGTTGTTCGTCAGCCGCTCGACCTGCCCCGAAGCGGTCTCCAGCAGGTGCAGATCCGCATGGAGTTGCTGATCGATGTTCCCCGTGCGCTGATACCGGTCGTTCGGCAGTGTGCGGAAGCCGATCCAGCGGCCGTCCGCGGACAGGGTGAAGTCGACGACGCTGCGCGAGGAGTCGGTGTCGAGCCGCGCCGTTGCGCGCGACGCGACATCGAACGCGAACAGATGCGTCGGCGGCACCAGGGTGTGCTGGATCTGCGCGGTGAAGCCCTTCTCCCGGCGCGCGCGCTCGTCGGCCGGCGTGGTGTCGGCGGCCGTGAAGAAGATCCGCCTGGAATCGGGGGAGAACTCCCACTGGTCGATGCCGGTGGGGTGCCGCGTGAGCTGCTGCGGCGCGGCCTCGCGGCCGGCGACGACGTCCGCGACGGCGAGTGCATGGAGTTGCTGGCTCTCCGCTGAACGCCCGGTGCGGTACACGAGCCACTGGCCGTCCGGGCTGAACACGAACCCGCCCACCGACGTTTGCGACGTGGTGATCTGCCGCGGTGTGGCGCTGTCGGGGCGCGTGATGTAGAGCTGGCTCGGCCCACTGGGATTCGACGCGAACACGATCCACCCGCCGTCGGGCGTCCACTGGGGACGCGCCTCCTGCTGGTCGTCGGTGAACGTGATCCGCCGCGTCGACTCCACGCCGCGCTCCAGGGAAACGACGTAGATGTCGCCGAGCGCCCTCCCGGTATGCCAGTTCGGGACCGTGTACTGATAGGCCATCCACTTGCGGTCCGGACTGATCGACGGATTTGCCGCGGTCGGGAGCGTGTACATGTCGACGAACGACATGGGACGCTTCGCGCCGGCGCGGGCGCGCCCCGTGGTGTCCTGCGCGGCGGCGGCCGCGGGGAGTGTAGCGAGCGCCAGCGCGACGCCCGCGATTCGGAGCAAGTTCATCGGATGGATGGTAGGGATGGAACCGCGCCCGTGCGCACGGCGGCGGTGCAATGAGGTGACCAGGAGCCGCGCTGACAGCTCCCTCATTGATGTTCCGCCGCGTTCCGCACGATTCGTCCGCTCGGCGTTCAATATTTGACTTCGCAGCCGTAGGGCTGGGTCTGCGCGACCGCGATCGGCTGGCCCGCCAGCCCCGCATCGAGCGCGGCGCGGACGTAGTTCGTGGCTCCCGCGATGTCCTTGGCGCTCGGCGAAGGCCGGTTGTCGATCGCACCGGCGTAGCGAAGCACACCCTGCGGATCGATGATCGCGTACTGCGGCGTGTTGCGGGCTCCGTACTGCCGTCCGAGCACGCCCGCCGTGTCGCGGATGATGGCGGTCGGCGCCGCGCCCTTGTCGCGAGCCATCTCGTCGGCCTTTTCCGCGTTCGTGTACCCCTGCCTGCCCGGGCCCGACGACACCACCGCGAGCCAGATCACTCCCTTCCTGGTGTACTCCTGCTGCATTGCCTGCGAGTTCCCCACCCCGTTCACCAGGGCGTAGTGCTTCTTGGTGTACGGGCATCCATGGTTGAACCACTCCAGGACCACCCACTTGCCGGCATATCCGGCGAGCGAATGCGATTGGCCGCGCGTGTCGGTCGCCGTGAACGCCGGCGCGGGGCCGCCGACCGTCAGGAGGTCCGGCAGGCTCGCCGGGTCCTCGTGGGCGGCGATGAACCGGCGTGCGGCGATACCGCCGAGCAGCAGTACGGCGACGGCAACCGCGGCGATGATGCGACGCTTGCGGGAGCGCCGCGGGGGCGTGGTCGTGTCAGTCATGGAGTTCCTTCGAGGGTCAGTGAGGGTTGGATTCGGTCGCTGGCCGGCGCCGCCGGCGATGGGGCTGGGGAAGGTGACGCCGCGGCGCGTTCCAGCGCGCCGGTCACGATGCCAGAGGTAAGCAGCGTGGGCATGACGATGGGCGCCGCATCTCGCGCCCTGGGGTAGACGACGACGAACGGCACGCTGGTGCGCCCGAACGCCGCGAGTGCGCGCGTGACGACGGGGTCGCGCGTGGTCCAGTCGGCACGCAGCAGCACGACGTCGCGATCACGAACCGCCGTGCGAACCGCCTCCGATCCGAACGCGACGCGCTCGTTGACCTTGCAGGTGAGGCACCAGTCGGCCGTGAAGTCCAGCAGGACGATGCGGCCGCTGTCGCGCTGGGCCTCCAGCAGCGCCGCGCTGTACGGCCGCCAAGCCAGCGCGCCCTCAGTCGCCGCCGCGCTCCCCGCCTGCACCCCGCCTGGCGTCAATTCACCCTGCGCGCGTGCACCCGAGACGAGCGCCAGCGCGCCGGCGGCTGACGCGAGTGCGAGCACCTGTGCGAACCGGCGGCGGCCCGCCGGCGCCGCCAGGGTGCCGAACCGGCCGAGCGCCCACAGCCCGAACGCGAGCAGGGTGCACGCGGCGAGCAGCGCGACCAGCGCGTTCACCCCGGCCTGGCGGCCGAGCACCCAGCCAAGCCACACGACCGTCGCGAAGAGCGGAAAGGCGAGCACCTGGCGGAGCGTCACCATCCAGGCGCCCGGCTTCGGCAGCCAGGCACGCAGGCGTGGCACCGCGGCCACCATCGCCAGCGGCCAGACCAGCCCCAGCCCCAGCGCCGTGAACACCACGAACGAGGCGGCCGCCCCCGCCGTGACCGCGTACGCCACCGCCGCCGCGAGGAATGGGGCGGAGCACGGCGTGGCCAGCGCGGTGACGAGCACGCCGCCCAGGAAGGCTTCCACGCCGCGGGGGGCACGGCTCGCCGCGGCGGAAAGACTCCCGCCGACCGGCATCAGGT
Source organism: Longimicrobium sp. (assembly GCF_036399935.1). GTDB lineage: Bacteria > Gemmatimonadota > Gemmatimonadetes > Longimicrobiales > Longimicrobiaceae > Longimicrobium. The sequence continues at coordinate 74,582 of NZ_DASWMD010000081.1, read as the reverse complement.
CGAACACGCCCGCCATGTTCAGCCCCGCCGCAAAGATGACGAGCGCGAGTGCGCCGACCACGGCGGGATTCTGCAGCTGGTAGCCCCACCCGACCTCCGAGCCGGCCGCGCGGAGGGCGAGCAGCACGCCCACGAGCGCCCACATCGACACGAGCACGCCGGCCCCGAACAGCAGCACGTGCCGTCGCGCCGTTCGCGCGTCGTGTGCGGCCGCTTCCGCAATCCCCAGCGCCTTGATGGAGAGCACGGGGAGCACGCAGGGCATCAGGTTGAGCAGCGTCCCGCCGAGCAGGGCCAGGAGCCCCGCGGTGGCGAACGCGACCCATCCCGCGCCCGCGCCAGGAGCAGGTGGCGCCATGGCGGCGAGCTGCGCCATCGCCACGACCGGCGCATCCACTTCCAGCATCATGCGGGGCGCGTCGCCACCCGCGGAGGCGGCGGTGTCGATGGCGAGCACCCCGGTGATCCTGGATGGCGTCCCGGCCGCGTACGCGGAGCGGCCGATCTGCATCTCCAGGCCGGCCGGCCACGTGCGAACCCGGGGCTGCGCCGCGTGGTCGATCACCCCCGTCGAGTCGATGAAGAACTCCACGCGCGGCGAGGTACGCCCCCCGGCGATCGCGCCCGCAGGCGGATACGCGTGCAGCAGCACGTTCGAAGAATCGACCGCGGCGCTGAACGTCCAGCCGTCGCGCCGCGCCGGGACGCGCGCGGCCTCCGCGGCGAACGCGCGGGCGACGGTCTCGTCGGCGATCGTCCGGGTGGCCACGGGCACGGCGAGCGCGACCTCCACGTCCCCCGCGACGCACTCCAACTCGCACACCACCACCGAGAGGGCCGCCACGACGTTCGCGGTCGATCCCACACGCGCGGACGGCGGCACGTCCACCGCGCCGAGGAGGTGCACCTCGCGCTCGTAGCCGTACGACGCGAGCGGCGGCGATTCGATGCGTTCCGGCGTGGGCCAGCGGAGCGGCGCGGCGGTAAAGCCGTCCGGCAGGCGCCAGGTGACCTCCGGGGCGCTGCCCACGTCGCCCGCGTGACGCCAATACGTGTGCCATCCCGGGTTCGGGCGTAGCCGGATGGCCACCGGGATCGTGTCGCCCGGCGCCACCGCCCGGGCCGCGCTCCGGAGCTCGGCCTCCACGGGACGGTCGGACGCGGCGCGCACCAGCGATGCCGGACGCGGCGACGACTGCGCCGGGGCCAAAGCCGGGAGCATCGCCGCGGCGAGGACTGCGAGGAGGACGCGAGTGTGGATCATTGAGGGGATGATCGCGATTGTGGGAGTGCATCGAGAGCCGGCGCTGGCCATCGACGCTGGTGAGCAGGAGCGCGAAGCCCGGGTAGCGGACGCACCGGTGTACCGGCTAACTAATACACTAATGCTCTCGGGGACCGATGGCAAGGATCATCTTCAGCACGGGCCCCCAGTACAGTCGGAAGCCTGCCGACCGTCACGGAGCCGCCGTTCGCCCAACGGTAGATCGGAACCGTCGAATGGGGAGAAATGGCATCGCCAGCAGGTGCCGGACGCTCCTATCATCATGGGAAGCTACGCAGCGCCTTCATCCATCTGCCCGCGAGACGTTCGATGCACCTGATCCTGATCATCTCTCTCCAACAGGCCACGCCGGTGTGGCGCGAAGGGGAAAAGGCGGCCGCCGCGATCGGGTTTGGCACCGGGGTCGCGGTCGCCTTCCTCGTCTACCGCCTCGCCCGGCGGGTGCCGTGGCCCAAGCCGTTCCGCCTGCGGTTCGCGGCGCTGCACCTTGTTGCCGCGCCATTGGCCTCGCTGACCTGGTACGCCCTTTCGGTCACGCTCGAGAGCCTGGTTCCCGGATACATCCCCGACGTGCAGGGGGGCAGCCGGGTAGAGATGCACCTGATGCTCGGAACCATCTTCTACGCCATTGTGGCCGGGGTGGCCCATGCCGTGGAGGGGAGCGCGCGCGCCGCGCGTGCCGAGGCGATGGCGGCGCGGACGCAGTTGGCGGCCCTCCGGGCGCAGTTGCACCCGCACTTTCTCTTCAACGCGCTTCACACCGTCGTGCAACTGATCCCGGTGGATCCTGCTCGCGCCATGGAGGCGGCGGAGCTCGTCGCCGACCTGCTGCGCGCGACGCTGGAGGAGCAGCGCGACGAGGTGACGCTTGGGGATGAATGGGGATTCGTGGACCGCTACCTGGCCGTCGAGCGCATCCGCTTCGGCGAGCGGCTGATCGTGCGCGCGGAGATGCCTGAGGATCTGCTGGACGAGCGCGTCCCCGCGTTCGCGCTGCAGACGCTGGTGGAAAACGCGGTGCGGCATGGCGCGGCGCCCCGGGTGGCCGCGACGGAGATCGTGGTCACCGCCGCCGGCACCGCGTCCGAGCTGACGCTCTCGGTCCGCAACTCGGGAGACGGCAAGCCCGCCCCCGCATCCGGCGCGGGGACAGGAACGGGGCTGGCGCGGCTGCGCGAGCGGCTGGCGGTGCTCTACGGCAGCGCGGCGCGGCTGGCGTGCGGCCCGGCCGCGGACGGGGGATACGAGGCGGTGCTCGTCGTGCCGCGGCACCGCGGGAGGGCCGTGTGAAGGTGACGGCGTTCGTCGCCGACGACGAGCCGGTGGCGCGCGCGGGGCTGCGCGCAATGCTCACGGCCTTCGACTGGGTGCAGGTGATCGGCGAGGCGGCCGACGGCGAGTCGGCGGTCACGCAGATAAACGCGCTGCGGCCGGAGCTCGTCTTTCTCGACGTGCAGATGCCCGGGCTGCTGGGGACGGACGTGCTACGGCGGCTGGAGCGGCCGCCGTTCGTCATCTTCACCACGGCGTTCTCCGAGCACGCGGTGACCGCGTTCGAACTAGGCGCCGTGGACTACCTGCTGAAGCCCTTCGGCCCTTCGCGACTGGCCGGCGCCATGGAGCGCGTGCGCACCGCGCTCGGCGAGCCCGCCCCCGCCGACACCTTCGAGCGGCTGAGCGGCGCGCTCGCCGGCGGGCCCATCAGCCGGCTCTTCGTGCGGGTGGGCGGAACGCTGGTTCCCCTCCCTGTCGAGCGCGTGGCGTGGTTCGAGGCCAGCGGCGACTACGTAACCGCGCACGCGGGAAACGCCAGGCACCTGCTGCACCTCTCCCTGAGCCGCCTGGAGGCCCGGCTGGACCCGCGGCGCTTCGTGCGGGTGCACCGCGCCCACATCGTGAACCTGGACCACGTACGCGCGTTCCGGCGCGACGCCCGCGGCAACCTGGAAGCGGAGCTGCTGGACGGCGCCCGCGTGCCGGTGAGCCGCGCGAAGGCGCAGGAGATCAGGAGCCTGGGCCGGTAGGACACACGCCGATTCACTGGGATGTCCCGCCGCACGTCGACGGTCGCGGTGGAGGCTGCCTCGTCCATCCACTTGACAGTATGTCCAGCGAACTACTACATTGTGTCCAATGAACGCGCGAGAGAAGATCCTTGAAGCCGTTGTTGGCCTGCTGGGCACCGAAGTGGGGGCCGGGTTCACCTATGATCGTCTCGCACGCGAGGCGAAGGTGTCGCGCCAGACGCTGTACGCGCACTTCCCTACCCGGGCAGACCTGCTCGTGGCCGTGGCGGACCATGCCCGTGCGAAGCTCGACGCGGACCGGCTGAGCCTGCCCATTCTCGAAGCCGCCACGGGCGTCGACGCACTCGCCGCGCTGCTGGCCTTCCACGTCGCCTTCACCCCCAGGGTGCTGCGCGAGTACAGGGCGGTGGAGTTCGCGCGCTCCACCGACCCGGAGCTGATGAAGGCCTTCGGGCAACGCACCCGCGGCCGCGACCAGCTCATCCGCCTCGTCATGACCCGGCTGGAGGCCGAAGGGCGGCTGCAGCCCGCGTGGACCGTCGCCACCGCCACCGATTTCGTCACCGCCGTCGTGAGCGCATCCACGACCTACGAGCTGCTGGAAAACCGTGGATGGACCCCCGCGGAGCTCCAGGAGCGCCTGCTCCGGGTGTTCACCCGGTCACTTCTCACCCCAAGCACCGAGGGAGGAACTCATGACCGTTGATCCCACCGCGATCGCGACCGAGCTGTTCGCGCAGCTGGAGACGGCGTGGAACGCCGCCGACGGGGCCGCCTTCGGCAAGCCTTTCGCCGGCGTGACGGACTTCGTGGACGTCCGAGGCGCCCACCATCACGGCGACGGCGTGGCCATGGGCCGGGGCCACCAGCACATCTTCGACACCATCTACAAGGGCAGCACCGTCCGCTACCAGGTGACCGCCGCCCGGGAGGCGGTGCACGGATGCATCGTGGCGACGGCTTCGGCCACCCTGGATGCACCCTCCGGCCCCCTGCTCGGCACCAACCAGTCCCGGATCACGGCCGTGGTCGTTCGCGAGGACGACCGCTGGGCGATCACGGCGTTCCACAACACCCTCGTTCTCCACGCGCCCCGCGCATAAGCGACGCCGCGGATCTCCATCCACGCACGAGGCGGCGGCGCCCGGTCCGGCGCGCCGCCTGGCAATCAAGAACCTGTGTTTCTTGTCCAGAGCGGCCCGCGCGGCTAAGATGCGCTGCCTCGCGCATGTTCCCGTTCCCCTCTGGAGGTACCCGATGCGTTTCTCGCGAATCATCCCGCTGCTCGTCGCCACCCTGGCCGCCGGAGCCTGCCTGCCGACGGCCGATGACATCGATGCCGAACTCGAAGCGGCGCTGCAATCGGTCGTCGGGCCGTGGAACGGAACGTCACAGACGCTCACGTTGGACTTTCAGCTGCAGGCGGGAACGGGGAACGCCGTGTCGGGAAGCGGCACCATGAAGGAGGCAGCGGCGGCGGGCACGGTGCCCATTACGGTGACCGGTACCTTCCAGCGTCCGCAGCTGAGCCTGACGTTCAGCGGAATGACCTTCGAAGGGAAGGCCGTGCAGGGCACGTTCACGGGCAACTACACGACCGTCGGCGGCATCAACGGCCCCCTGCAGCTGACGGCCACGGGGTATTCCAAGAGCGTGACGATCCTGCTGCAGGAACGCTGACGCCCTGACCCGGGAACGCTACGACGGGGAGCCGAACCGCACGCCGTTCAGCGTGTGCGTGCAGCACGTACAATAGGGGACGAGGTCCCGCGCCCTGAGATCGGGATTGACGAGCCGCAGGATTCCGGCGTCGTCGATGTACAGGCCGCTGTAGTAGCTGGACTCTCCCACTCGCACCTTCTCCTGCCTCTCGTGCTCGTGCCGCGCGACGAGCCAGAAGATGGGATCGGGTCGATCGAGCCGAGCGACCGCCTCGCTGTAGACGCTGTCCCACTCCGAGCCCACCTTGGAGAGCAGGAACCTGAACAACGGCGTGTAGTCCAGCCCCCGCCGGCTCTTCCCGTGCATGGGGCTCCGGCTGGCATCGGATTCACCCAGCGCCTTCCGCCCCGTCCGGAAGTTGCCGCCCGTGTCGTGGTGCACCCGGTGCGTCTGGGTGTTCACCTTCCGGTAAAGCGGCTCCTTGTGCGCACCGTCGCGGGAACGCCCCCTGTCCTCCGGACGCACGATCAGACCAGCGGCAGGGTCAGCGTGAACGTGCTCCCCACGTCGAGGGCGCTCTCGACGGTGAGGTCGCCCGCCATGCGCACGGCGAGGTCGCGGCTGATGGCCAGGCCGAGCCCGGTTCCCTCGTGCGGGCGTGAGAGGTCGCTGCGCACCTGCACGAACGGGTCGAAGATCGAGTCCAGCTTGTCCGCCGGAATGCCCATCCCCGTGTCGCGGATCTGGATGCGGGCGCGGTCGCCGTCGCTGGCGCACACGATCTCGATCCGGCCGCCCGGATCGGTGAACTTCACGGCATTGGATGCCAGGTTCACCAGGATCTGCCGCAGCTTCTCCGGATCGGCGCGCACGGCGAGGGTGGGAGGGGCGGCGGGGATGGAGAGCGTCAGTCCCTTGCTGCGCGCCTGCGGCCTCACCAGCAGCTCCGCCGCGGCAAGCGCCTCCCCCACGGGGACGTCCGTGATGTCGAAATCCACGGTGCCCGTCTCCAGCTTCGCGTAGTTCAGCACCTCGTTGATCAGCCCCAGCAGGTGGCGCTGGCTCAGCTGGATCCGCCGCAGGTCGTCCAGCTGCGCGCGCGTCACCGGCCCGCGGATTCCCATCTCCAGCAGCTCCGCGTACCCGCCGATGGCGTTGAGCGGCGTCCGCAGCTCGTGGCTCATCACCGCCAGGAATTCGCTCTTGGCGCGGTTCGCCGCCTGTGCCTCGTCGCGGGCCTGCTCCGCTTCGCGCCGCGCGAGCACCTGTGCCGTCATGTCGGCGCCGTGCGCGATGACCCCCGACCACGTGCCGTCGGCCTCCATGAGCGGAAGGTAGGTAAGGTCCAGGAACCGCTCCTCGAGCGCGGCCCCCGCCTGGCGTTCCACGAGCAGCGGCACGTCGCGGCCCACGAAGGGCTCGCCCGTCGCCAGCACGCGGTCCAGCAGCTCCTTGAACCCCTGGTCGCGCACCTCGGGGAGCGCCTCGAACACGGGCTTTCCCAGCAGCTCCCGGTGCCCGACGAGCTGGTAGTAGGCGTCGTTCACCAGCTCGAACACGTGCTCCGGCCCGCGGAGCACGGCCAGGAACGTGGGTGCCTGGCGGAACACGTCGGCCAGCCGTGCCCGCTCCAGCTGCAGCTCGCCCAGCAGCTTCTCGCGCTCCCCCTCCATCTCGCGCCGGGCACTGATGTCGTTGAACAGCATGGCGATTCGCCGGTCCCGGGGCGCTCCGACGCGGAAGATGAAGACGTCGAACCATCGGCCCAGCCCTTCGGCGGCGGACTCGAACCGCGCGGGCTCGCCCGTGGCCGCCACCCGCCCCACCCTCTCCACCCAGTTGTCCTCCAGCCGGGGGATCAACTCGCGCGCCGTGCGTCCGACCGGGTCGGAAATGCCCGAGTGTTCCACAAAGGCCGGGTTCGCCTCCAGGTACCGGTAGTCGACTGCGCGTCCGTCCGCATCGTGGAGCACCTCGGCGATGAAGAATCCCTCGTCGAGGCTGTCGAAGAGCGACTTGTACTTCGCCTCGCTCTCCATCAGGGCCTCCGTCTGCATCTCCAGCTCCACCGTCTGCGCCTGAAGCATCTCGTTGGCCTGGGTCAGCGCGGCGCTTTCCTGGTTCAGTTCGGCGACGGTCTCCACGGCAGCCACGCGCGCCCGCTCGCTGTCGGCGTGCTCGCCGGAGAGCCGTTCCAGCGAGGCTTGCAGCCGCACCTGTTCCGTGACGTCCTCCACGCGCTGGACCAGGTGCGTCACGTGGCCGGAGTCGGGATCCAGGACGGGCGTGTGGATGGGGCTCCAGTAGAGCTGCTCCCACGTGCCGTCCGGCAGGGGGACCGGGTACAGCTGCACGGGCATGGGGTCTGGCGCGCGGGTCGCGAATGCGCCTCCAGCGAGGCACGGACGTTCTGCTCACCCGTCGCATCCGGGTCTTCGGGCGGATCGGGGAACGCCTCGAAGATGCCGCGGCCGACGATCCCCCGAGGACCGTCGCGGGTGGACGACGTGGCTTGCAGATACGCGTCGCTCGCGGCGACGATCGTGTAGCGCGGGGCGTCGGCCAGCAGGATGAGGAAGAGCCCGGGAAGTGCGGCGATCAGGCTGTCGGCGGGGGGAACGCCGGCTGGCCGGGACGCACCGTGCTCCAGGTCCGTGCCATCATCCACGGTGTGCGTGTGCATGCGAGAGGACTACGGGTACCGGACGGGCGTGCCGCAGGTGCGGCACGCCCGTGATCCTTCGCAATTCCGTAGCCGCTATCCGGCGGAGTGGTCCAGCCCCCGCGCGGCCTCCAGATACGCGGACGGCATGAGCACCCGCTGGATGATGGAACGCAGTCCAGCGCGGACCAGGACGGGATAGAAGCGCAGCAGCGGACGCAGCCACGCCCCCACCCCTCGGCTGAAGAGAGCCTGTCCCTCCACGTCAACGCATTGGCTTCACTCCTCCTGGATCCCTGCGTCAGAGGCTTCGGCTTCTTCCGGCCACGCGTCCTTAAACGACGTGTGCAGATCTCGAAGAGGGCCATCGTCGCCCGAGACGAAGCTGATCAGCAGGTGGAGGCTGTACATTCTCATGGAAAAAGCGTCTTCAATCTCCTCCTCACTTGGCTCTTTGTCATCGAAATCGGGGTTAGACGGGATCTCAACATACCGCAACCACCACCGGTCGAGCTTGCTTACAAGGCGGACGATTTCGCCGAGTAGATGGGGATCGACCTCGACGCCAGCCTCCAGAATGATTCGCGGAATGTTGTGCGCGATGAAATTCCGGTGATCACGGACCTTCCTCAGTGCCTCGATGTCCGCCGTGTCCAACGCACCCATCTCAACGAACCACTCTGCGGAGGCGAGGTACACCATCTTATGCCGGGTGAGAACCTTCGCTTTGTAGTCTGGCCCAGGAACCACGCCCTCTGGTGTCCACTCGCTTGCATAGAACGACTTCAGACGTTCAACAAGCGCCTCCATGAGGAACTCGTACGCGGTGAGATAAACCGAGCCGATGGTCAGACTGAATCGCAGCGACTCGGAATCAAGGAACTTCTCCCAACTCCTTCGAGCCCGATCCGGGGCAGTGTCTCGTTCCATGGTGTCAGCCGGCAACGTGTTCTGGCGGAGAAAGGCGGGCTACTCTGCAGAGCCACCTGAGTCCTTTAAGTAGACGGATTGTGGTGACCGTGCAAGCGTTCTCAACGCGCTCAACTGAGGGTGATAAGCGAAGTCCTAGTCGCCAAGCTCTGCACAAGTGCCGGAAGCGCATTGAATGAGTGACTGTATTGGTCTCAAAACGTTGCGGTACGTGAACTTTCGTTTAGACTTCGTCTATTCGTCACCCCTGACACCCTGAATGAGAGGCACCGATGGAAACCGATCCGAACTGCTCCTGCCTGTACGATGCCGAGGGCAACATCATCTACCGCGACCCGTATTGCAGGGCGACCTTCCTACACTGAGATGTTCGCTCACGAGCGGTGACGCCCGCGTCGTCGGGCTCATCTCCATCTCAAGTAGCATCCAAGTTCACCTGAGGCTCCGCAGGACCTCCACCCTCTCACTCTCGACCACGGGTGAGAGGGCGAGGCCAGCGTCGCTGCGCGTGGCACTCTTCAGGGTTTCGTGTGCTGTCCGCGTTTCGGCGGAGTGGTCCAGCCCCCGCGCGGCCTCCAGATACGCGGCTGGCATCATCAGCCGCTGGATGATGGAACGCAATCCGGCGCGGACCAGGACGGGATAGAAGCGCAGGAGCGGACGCAGCCACGCCCCACCCTTTAGCCGCAGCAGGCCTCGCACGTGCCCCGGCGTCAGGATGACCTGCAGCCGCAGCAGGAGATGGTAGCGCCACCGTCCAAGGTGCTTCCGGTACTGGGCGTAGAGCGCTTCCGTGCCCTCCCCGCGTACCAGATCGCGCCGCAGGTGAAGCTCGCGATCGAGCCTCCATTCGGCGTAGGTCCGCGGGAGATCGGGGATGCCCAGGCCCGTGCCCACCCGTCGGAACACGTCGTAGAGTTCTGCCCTCTCATCCGCGGTCAGGGGCCGCGCGAGCATTTCGTGTGCTCGCTCGGAGTAGTCGATGAGCATGTAGAGCACGTCGCGGTGCGCCCAATCCGGGATGCGCTGGCCCCGCTGGCCCTCCACCGCCGTATGCACCGCCCGGATTCGATCGAGCGTGCGCGCCGCCGTGGATTCATCCGCGAAGACGATGTGCTGCGCGTAGCCCGCGGTCGAAAAGAGCCGGCCGATGGGATCCGCCGGCAGCTTGCCCGTGAAGAACAGCCAATCGACCGCACGGTTCAGCGCGAACTCCGCGGCGGAGCCGGCGAAGACCAGCAGCACCATGTCTCCATCGCCCCAGATCCTGCGGACGATGGAATCGCGATCGACGAAATCCCCTGCCCTGCCCCGCTCGCAGGCAACTTCCGGCGGCAGCACCGCCGCGGGACCTGCCAAATCGAGAGCTCGTCTGCGGTGAACCGCCCGTGGCGCGGCCTCAGCCCTCAATGTCCACCTCCTCCACGTTGTCGAACCGCTCCGTGTCGATCAGCACCACATAGGGGTCGATGCCGGCGTCGGACGGCTTCTTGGGCACCGTTACCGTGATCGTGTGCTGGCCGGAGCGGATGCGGTGCATGCGCAGGTACAGCGTTTCGCCGAACTCGCTGCCCTGCCCCTCCGTCGGCGCGAAGACCCCGATGGGCACCCACTCGTCCATCGGCCCTTCCGTTTCGACCCCCGTGGGCGCGACGGTCACCTTGCGCGCCTTTACGCGAATCGTCACCTGCCAGGTGCCGGCCGCGGTCTTTCTGGCCGTCGCCCGCTCCGTCTCCAGCTCCCAGAAGGTGTTCGCCGCGAACAGGTCGTGCAGCAGCGGCCGCAGCGAATCCGGCGTCACCGCCTGCAGCTCGCGGTACAGGTCCAGCGAGGTCGCGCCGCCCGCACGCGGGTTCTCCATCAGGCGCCGGAACGCCAGGTCCACGCGCTCCCTGCCCATGTACTCGCTCATGGCGTACAGCGCGAACGGGCCTTTGCGGTAGGCCGCGTACGGGTCCAGCGCCCGCAGCAGCGGCTGCGACTGGCGGATGGGCGGAATGGGCGACGGCTGGCGGAAGAAGCGCAGCAGCCGCCGCAGGTGGTCGCGCCCGTAGGTATCTTCGATGGCGCCCATCGCGGCGTACCATGCGAAGCTCTCGGTGATGAGTGGCGCGCCCTCGGCAAAGGCGTACGCAACGCCCCACTGGTGCGCCATCTCGTGCGCGACGACGGCGAACGGCATGTCCAGCCCCTGTGGGTCGTGCTCCGCGTTGTAGCGCGAAAACCCTTCCGTGAAGTCGATGGTGCCCGGCTCGGCGTGCGCGCCGATGCCCTGCCCGGGATTCTCCACCAGCCGGATGATGCTCCCGTGCCGGTACGGGCCGTACGCGCGGGTGTTGTACGCCAGCGACGCGCGCACGCTGCGCAGCATGCGCTGCAGGTTGGCGGCGTGCGCGGGGTGATGGTACACCTGGATGGTGACCGGCTGCCCCCCGCTCGCCGGAGGCGTCCACCGCTCCTCGTGCACCGCGTACGCGGCGGAGAAGAAGGCGTACTCGCTGCCGATGGGCGTGTCGGTCACGTAGTGGAAGTAGCGGCGCCCCCGCTCCGTCCACGTGCGGCGTAGCGCCCCAGGGGCGACGGCGACCTGGTCGGCATCCGTCCCGATGACCGCGTCCAGGGTGATGGGGTCGGGGCCGGTCGACTCCCGTTCGCCCGTGACGTCGCCGGCCTCGGCCAGCGTGGGGACCATGGGCCGCGCGGGAAGCCCCTGCCCCCGCCGGTCGCTTGGCTTGAAGAGCTCGCGGCTCTCCTGGTAGCCGATGGCGGGGAGCCAGTCCTGGCCGCGGAAGTAGGTGCTGGCCCGGGTCACGGACAGCACCGGGTCCACACCGCCGTTCCGGAAGCCGCGCTGCGCCACGCGCACCGTAAAGTTGAGGCGGAGCGAATCCCCGGGCTGCAGCGGCTGCCGCAGGGCATAGATCCGGTGCCGGTGCTCCGCATCCTCCAGCACGCGCGCGGCGGGCCGGTCGAAGCTCACCTCCCCGGTCTCGACGCCGATGGAGGGCGCCACGTGGATGGAGTCGATCGCCGCCGCCGTGTGGTTGACCAGGTGATAGGTGCCGCGGATGTCGGCCGCCCGCCGCCGGGGATGGATCTCCACGCGCAGGGTGACGCCCGACAAGCGAGGCTGCGGAACGTCCGCGTACCGCCCGTAGAGGCGCTCGTACTCGGCGCGCAGTTCCGCGACCCCGGCGGCGGTGCGGTACTGGTTGAGGACGTTGGTGTTGTAGAAGATGAACCCACCCAGCCCCAGGATCAGAGCCGCGGCCAGCGCGGAGGCTCCGGCGGTCGGCCGCGTGAACCGGCCGCGCGCCAGGTGCAGGCGAATGCGCAGCTTCTTCTCCAGCCCGCGCACCCAGAGCAGCCGCGCCGCGACGGCCAGCAGCAGCGCCCAAGCGACCCAGTACATCATGAACCACAGCCACGGCCCCAGCGACGCGCCAAAGCCCCGCATGTCCGAGTACTTCCAGGCCGGCACGGCGCCGTACACCAGCAGGTTGTGCCCCACGCCCAGCCAGTCGGCGAAGATGATCAGCGCGTAGATGATCAGGGCCGCCATGTGGCCCAGGTACTTCTGGTTGATCATCCCCTGCACCGCCAGGGCGAGCAGGGCGAACAGCAGGTATTCGGGCAACTGAAGCCCGAAGAGAACCTTCAGGTACAGGCCGACCTGGAACTCGTGGAAACCCATGCTCACCTGGATGAGCATGCCGATGACCATCAGCACCAGCATCCACGCGGCGAGCAGCAGGCCCAGCGCCCCGAACTTGCTCAGGAACGGCACCCACTCCGGCACCGGCGCCGCATCCGAAATCTCCCCCAGCCCCGCCTCGCGCTCGCGCCAGACCAGCTCCCCCGCCCAGATGACGGTAAGCATGGGGATGACCAGCCACGGCGTCATGAAGTTGGTCAGCGGCGTCGCCAGGAACGTCAGCACGTAGCCGGTCCGCGGCAGCAGCGGCGTGCCCATGTTCACCAGGTGCTCGGGCAGGATCATCACCGCCACGACCGCGAGGGGAAGGGTGACGATCAGCCCGACCCGGCTCTTGGCGACGGACTTGAACGACGACCACGCGATGTCCAGCGCCTGCCGAACGTGGGTGGCGAAGCCGAAGGTCCCTTGCACGCGCGGGACGGCGATGGCGTTCCTCGTCAGCTCGGTGCCGGAGGGCGTGGGGGCGTGCGCGGCCCGCCGGCGCCCGATGCGGCTCCACCACGGCTGCGCGGCCAGGTGCTCGAACCGGAAGCGGGCGTAGGTGAACGCCAGCACGGCCGCGGCGATGCCGATCCAGAGCAGGCGACGCCAGAGCAGCGCGCCCTCCAGCCGCAGGAGCCGCGTGTTCTTTTCGATCGGCGTCCAGCCCGTCGTAACGTCGAAGATGGTCATGTGGGCCAGGGCGTCGAGCACCGTCGCCAGCGCCAAGTCGTCCAGAAAGACCATGACCGCGACGATCCCGCCGTAGACCACGGAGAACAGCAGCACGCTCCCCACGTAGCTGCCGATGGCCCGGCGCCCCCGCGTGGCCACGGCGAACTGGATGGCGGTGACGATGAAGGCGTTCGGCAGCGCGAGAAAGGCGTACGCGCTGAGGTAGGCCATGGGGCGGAACGGGCCGATCACCTGCGCGTCCACGCCGGGCAGGTAGACGGCCAGCATCACGCCCACCGGCACGGCCAGCATGATCAGCGCGTTCAGGGCGAGGGCAGCCAGGAACCGTCCGCCCAGGTACTGGCCCCTGGTGATGGAGGCGGTCCAGGTGAGCGGATGCATCCCCGCTTCCACGTCGCGCACCGCCACCTCGCCGGCGACGCCCGCGCCCAGCAGGAGCCAGAACAGGCTGCTCATGATGGTGACGACCGCGATCACGTACGGCGAGTTGATGTAGAAGTCCCCGTAGAGCGCGTCAGCCAGGAAGTTCTTCCGCACGAACAGGTACGCGACGACCACCATCGCCACGAAGGGCAGCCAGGTGGAAAGCCGGCGCGCCTGGTAGGCGAACTCGAAGCGGAAGATCTCGCGCAGCTTCATGCCGCCGCCTCCGCCCGCTCGCGCCGCCGGCCGATGTGGCCCGCCATCGTGGCGAAGTACACGTCCTCCAGGTCCGGCTCGGCGGGGTCAAAGGCGGGGCCGGGCGATCCGTCGGCATAGACGTGCACCAGGGTCTTGCCCGCGAGCAGCTTGGTGGAGATCACCGCGTGCTCCCGCTCCATCTCCGCCAGCTCGCGCTTTTCGATCACGCTCCGCCAGATCCGCCCCCGCATCTGCTCGATAGCGCCCAGCGGCTCGGCCTCCAGCAGGATCGTACCCCGGTCGATGATCGCCATCCGCGTGCACAGCTCGCTGACGTCCTCTACGATGTGCGTGGAAAGGATCACCGCGCTGTTCTCGCCCAGCTCGCTCAGCAGGTTCAGGAAGCGCACGCGCTCCGCCGGGTCCAGCCCCGCCGTCGGCTCGTCGACGATCAGCAGCTTCGGATTCCCCAGCAGCGCCACCGCGACGCCGAACCGCTGCCGCATTCCGCCCGAGTAGCCGCCCAGCTTCTGCTTGCGCACGTCCCACAGGTTCGTCTGCCGCAGCAGCGCCTCTACGACCTCCCGGCGCGCCTTCTTGGCGGCGATGCCCTTGAGGATGGCGAAGTGCTCCAGCAGTTCCTCGGCGCTCACCTTGGGATACACGCCGAACTCCTGCGGCAGGTAGCCGAGCGTCTGCCGTACGCGGTCCTTTTCGCGGACGACGTCGATCTCGCCCAGGCGGATGCTGCCGCTGTCCGGCTCCTGCAGCGTGGCCAGGATGCGCATCAGCGTGGACTTGCCCGCGCCGTTCGGCCCCAGCAGGCCGTACATCCCCGCCGGGATCGTAAGCGATACGTTGTTCAGCGCCTGCACGCCGTTGGGGTAGGTCTTGGATACGTCGCGGATTTGCAGTTCCATGGCTTTCCCAATGTGTTCGACGCCCAGGCGGAATTCGGTGCACTCGCCTGTCTCTCCTGAGCATGAAGAACTTTACGACACAAAGGACTTGCGCGCAAGGGTCCCACCACGCGGGAGACCCGGCCGCGAATCTCCTCTCGGCCGCCGTCCGTATTCTCCTCTGGGAAGCTGGCCATGCTTTCGGCGAACGAAGGTATCGCACACCGGCCCCGCGCCGGGCCCTTGGGGGCCAGGGCGCGCACTTGACGATCACAACGGACCGTATGGCAGAGAAGCAGGAAGCAGGCAGTACCCGCAGAGGCGGGAGACGGAAGATGACACGTACTTATTGCGTGGGCTGCTGGAGAGAATTCAAAACCGACGGGGAGATCCCCTGCCCTGATTGTGGATGTAGCCCAGTGCTGCCCAAACGAGAAAGCCTGGGCTACCGGATCCTGATCTGGATCCTGTGGGTGGACGTTGCAATTTCGATCGGTTCCGCGGTCCTTCTGGCGGGGAGCTGCGGCTGAGTGCCCCCGCGCGGCACGCCCGCGCCGCGCCCCATCCCCACGAGCTCTCGCCAGGAAGCCTACGTGCGTGCACGAGGGCATGGCCCACACCGAGGTGCATGGAGTACATTTCCAGCCGACTCTCTGCATGGGGCCACGCACGTGATCCGGAGCCCTCAACTTCCACGCGGGAAATCGGATGATCAACCGTGGCGACCTTCCTGGAATGGCCGCCGGCGCAGGCGCGACGCTCATTCAGCGGGCCATTCCGTCCTCCGGTGAGATGGTCCCGGTCGTCGGACTCTCGTTCTCGAACCACGCGGTGTGTGCGGATCCCGCCGCGCTCAGGGAGGTCCTGAAGACGTTCGCGGACAACGGCGGCACCGTCTACGACGCGCAGCATGGCAACGCGGACGCGGAGCAGTTGCACGCTACGTTTGCGACCGAGCTCGGGATTCGGAACAAGCTCTTCTGGTCGACGCGCGGTACGCCCCCCGGTCCAGCGCAGGTCGGCCCCGACGCCGTGAAGACCCACGTCGAGACGCTGCTGGCACGGCTCGGGGTGCCCAGGCTGGACCTGGTCATGCTGCCCCCCCAGGGCGATCCGGTGCACCTCGCGGCCCTGCAGGAGGAGAAGCGGGCGGGGCGCGTCCGGTACATCGGCGTGCAGGTGATCGACGACCCCGTGTATCCCCAGCTCGAGTCGGTCATGCGCAGCGAGCCGATCGACTTCATCGGCGTCGACTACGACGTGGGCAATCGCGCGCGCGTCGAGGAAACGATCCTGCCGCTCGCCCACGAACGGAAGATCGGCGTGATGGCGTTCTTCCCCTTCGGCAACGCGGGGGGAATCAGCTGCACCGCGAGTGGCACCAGCCTCTTTTCGCGCGTCGCCAACCGCCCCCTTCCGGAGTGGGCCGCCGAGTTCGACGCCCGGACCTGGGCGCAGTTCTTCCTCAAGTACGTCATCAGCCACCCGGCCGTCACCGTGGCCCGTGTGGGGACGACCAGGGCCACGCACATGCTCGACAACATCGGCGGCGGCATCGGGCGCCTGCCGGACGAGGCGACGCGCCGGCGCATGGCGGAGCTGATCGACTCGTTTCCGCTGGTTGCGCTCGCGGCTCCGCAGTCAGCCCACGGGCCCGCGGGTTCGCTCGTGTTGTCCGAGGCCGTCCTCGACCGCTTCGTGGGCGAGTACAGGACGTCGGGCGGCATCACCCTGACCTTCCGCCGCTACGGGACGATGCTGGTGGCAAAGGTGGGTGCCAATCCGGACACCGTCATCTACGGGCGCTCGGAAACCCGCTTCCAGCTGGGCCGAGCTGTTATCGAGTTCCAGCTCGACGGCACGGGAAAGGCCACCGGCCTGATCCATGAGCAGGGCAGCCAAAGAATCCAGGCATCACGCATCCGCTGAGAAAGAGGAACATCGAATGATCAACCCTCAACGCGCAGGGATCGCGGCCCGTGTGCCCGCTACCGCCGCCGCGGCCGGGCCCACGGAGGCGCAGGCACCCGTGCGCGTTCCCCGGTCGGTGCTCGAGCGGTACGTGGGCGAGTACGACCAGAACGGGAACACCATCAAGGTCTTCCTCGAGGGAGACACGCTTTTGCGGGAGGTACCGGGACAGCGGGCTGCCTTCGTGCCGATCTCCGAGACCCTGTTCCGGATCGGAGCCGTATTCACGGCGGAGTTCGTGATCGACGAGGCGGGTGGGGTCACGCAAGTCCTCAGTGACGGCGTCGACCTCGAGTTTCGGCTCCCCCGCAAGGGGTCTCCGGCAGCTCCGCCACCGGCGGCGGATGCCGGCGTGCGTGTTCCCCGGTCGGTGCTCGAGCGGTACGTGGGCACCTACGAATACATCCCGGGCCAGATGAGCCGAACCGATCTCAAGGTCGTGGTCCGCCTGGAGGGAGACACGCTGATCCGATCGCTGGGGCAGGAAGCGGTCCTCACGCCGATCTCGGAGACCCGGTTCCGCGTGGGCAACACATCGCTGGTCACGGAGTTCGTGGTCGACGAGGCCGGGGTGACTCAGGTGATGGGCTCCGGCTTCCAGCAGATGCTGGCCCGCCTGGAACCGCAACGCTGATCGGAGATTACCGAGCGTTTTGGGAGTGCAAGGAGACCGCCCCCGGACGGCGTCCGAAGGCGGTTTCTTATATCCACTAGCTTCGTGTGAACAGCGCAGTCTCAGGTTCGCTCGCGAACGATATTCTTGACGCGGCGGGGAGTGTTCGGGGAGGCAAGCAGTCCATCGATGATCGCCTGAAGCAACTCCTCCGAGCAGTCGTCGTGGAAGGTAGCTTCGCCCTGGCGGATCAGGGCGATGATCTCGTCAACGGGCTTCAGTTGCGCATCCGTAAAGAAGACGACCGTAGGCCACCGGATGAAACGATGATCGGACGGGGAGAGGCGGAGTGTCTGTTCCTTGTCCGGCCGGTCCGTCGTGAGACTTACGATGACGACGTCACCAGAGGATCCGAACGGCTCGGTGGCGACGATCCACAGGTGCTCCTTGCCCCCCGTCCTCGTCACCATGAGGAAGGTGCGGCCTGCGTACACCTTCACGCAGCCGTCGCCCGATCCAGCATCGCGAGCATCTCTAGTTCGTCGACGATCTCATCCGCTTGGGCTTTCGTGTACCCTTCGCGGAGAAGGATGTCCTGCGGATCGATCGGGACGGAGCTGACGGTCGCCGTCCACTCCGGAAGTTCCTTGTGCAGCCGGTCCACGAGGTCCCAGTGGTGGATGGAGCCGTACTCATCGTAAACCTCGCGAAGGACGGCCTCCTCGGCGTCGGAAAGGTCCTCGGCCTCACACGCCGCGTTCAGCCTCACCTCGTAGTTCGCGGGCGCAGAAATCGTTCGACTCCAGATCGGCTCCGCACCTGGAGCGCTGCCTTCGTTGATGAGATCCAGGACCTCGCTGAGCACGGGGCCATGTTTCATCGACACTGCGCGCGCGAAGGAGATCGGGCGCCCCCAGCGGAGCAGCGCCGTTCTGTCTCCGAGGTAGAGAAGCTTGATCAGCTTCATGTAGTTCATGCTGCCCCCGGCCCAGTTAAGCAGCAGTGCTGCTGCCTGGGTCGCCTTGTCTTCCCGGAACCGGGGTCTCATCGCAGCATCCTGACCCAAGGGTTTTCGGCAGAAGCAGCGCGCGCTACTCCGTTCGGCCTCTTCGTTGGCCAAGCCGGCGGCGTACCGAAGAGAGAGCGAAATATAGTGGCCCGCGCTTGCGAAGAGAAGGCTTTTTTCGTCCGCAGTGCACGAGCTACACGGCTACTCTTCGGGTGCCGGGACGGGGACGCGCGGCGCACTGGAGTCGCCTTCGATAATCTGCGCGCGACCCATAGCTGCGCCCGGTCCAGATACGTCGTAGCGGCGACGAGCAGGTCCATCGCCAGTTCATTCTCCGGTGCGTATCGGGCCGCTTGATCGAAGAGTTCGCCACCGCCCCTGGCGCGCCCAGCCTGTCCTTCCGGATCTCCAAGAGCCGCGGTCGCGGAGCCTATGCGCACGACCGGTTGGCAGCGCCTTCCGATCCTCCGCCCATATTCTGTGCAGGTGAGTTTTTCGTTTATCTGTAGCTGTTTAGGCGTCGTCGGCGGTGATAGAGTTGTCCAGCGGCAGTGGAGGCGCAGTGCCCCGGGCATTCCGCCGATCAAATCGGCGGGCGACGTGCCGGCTGGAACGGCGGCATGCGCCTGGACGCGCTCTCCACTCTCCCGGCACCAGTCACTTGAAGACGGCGGAACCATGTGCAGCCTCATCCATAGATCCCGTCTGGTCGCAACGCCCCTGCTGATCGTGCTCGCCACCTGGGGGTGCCGCGAGCGTGGCGTGGTGCCGCGGCAGGTCGCCGCGCCCGTCCCGCGGGCCGCGGTGAGCCTCCAGATCGACTACGCCGGCGCCGAGGCCATGGTGGCGGCGCTGGAGCGCGACACTATCACCGATGCGGCGGTGGACTCGCTCCTGAATATTCACGGAGTGAGCATGATGGTGGACAACGTCGTCCGGCTCGTTCCTGGTGTGGAGCGCGCTGATTTTGGCACCGCCCTCCAGAGGTTCCTGGGGACGGGTGACGTCGCGCAGGAGCACCTCCACTTCAACCTGCCGAAGGCCCATGGCGAGCGGGAGCGAATCCGGACGCTCCTCGCGCATCTCCGCGAGAATGAGCAGGCCGTGCTGGACCGGATGCTTGCCATCATGGGTCCCTACACGCCGGAGACCGGTCCGCTCCATCTGAAGGCGTACCTGATGGCGGGGGGCACGTCCACGGGTTTCGTCCGCACCACGCCGGAGGGTGACGTGTTCTACTACAACCTTGCAGACGCGGCCGGAGACTGGGAGGGTGTGATGGCCCACATCACTCACGAGACCTTCCATCTCGTGCAGAAGGCGGCGTTCCGCCACGTGCCGAGCCTCGCGGCCATGGCCGACTCGGCGGAGAGCCTGCCCCTGCCCGAACGGACGCTGGCGACGGTCGTCGGCGAGGGCACTGCGGACCTGGTGTCCGACCCGGCGAGGTTCGGCGGCGGTGGTCCCGAGATCGCGCGCATGCGCGCGCGCTTCCGTACGGATGCCGAGCCCGCGCGCGTGCGTGCGAATTTCGCGCTCTTCGACACCACGTTTCAGCAGGTGGCCCGCAATGAGATCACCTGGCGGGAGGTTCTGGACCGAGGCTTCATGAGCAACCCGCGGTTCTATGCCCTCGGCTTCCAGATGGCGAAGGCGGTCGAGCGCCACTGTGGACCTGAGCGCATCCGCCGCCTGCTCCAGCAACGACCCGTCGAGTTCTTTCTCCAGTACATCTCCCTGTACCGTGAGCACCCGGAGATCGTGGGCCACTTCGCTCCTGAGACGGAGCGATACCTGATGTCGCTCCGGTGAGGGCAGAACGGCGCGCCGGGTTCCGCCGCTCTCACGGCGCGGTGCACTTCCAAGTGCGCCCGTAGCAGAATCGGGGGCGATGCGCCCGCAGCGCATCACCCCCGATCGGACCGTCGCCTGCCCCCCGCCGGCGCTGCTGCGTCCACCACCGCTACCCGCCGGGGCTCCGCCTCCACCGGGCTGCCCTCCTCACGCAAGCGGTGCCACTCCGCGCGCCCTCGCCCACTCCATCGCGCAGTCCCCCGCCTCGCGCAGGGTGCAGCCGAACTCCAGCACTGCCTCGGCGACGAGCAGGTCCATCGCCAGTTCGTCCTCCGGTGCGTAGCGGGCCAGCTTGATCGAGGAGTTCGCCACCGCCTCGAGCGCGCCGAACCGCTCCGTCAGGATCTCCAAGAACCGCATCGGCGACGGCGGGTGCTGCTGTTCCATGCTCACCTCCTTCTCTTGACCCGCGCCGCCGAGCAGGGCTACTCTACGAATCGGACGGCTGGCGAGTCGTTCGTGTGGGGGCTGGCCGTTCCTTCTTGGCGGGGAGAGCGGCGAGCCTCTTTTCATCTGCCCTGCGTTATCAATTTAGATAACATGCAGGTACTTGTCAACAAGTTTGGTAACCTGCTTAGGCGAGGGCTCAGTGGCGCGACAGGAAATCCTTAGCATGGTTCAACGCGTGCTGCGGGAGGGTCCATTTTCGATGCGCCAACTCGCCGAGGACGCCGGCCTGAGCTATGGCGTGCTCCGGGCTTGGGCGATGGGGCGGAGGACACCCACGCCGGAAAACCTGTCGCGCATCGCTGACGGATTCGAGCGCCGAACTGAGCGGCTTCACACCATCATCACGGAATTGCGGCAAGCGGCGGGGGAGAATCCCAAGGGCGAACAGCGAGGGTGACCTGGGGGGGTTCGGTCCCGTACAGCCGGGCGCCTAACAATCGGCTGCAGGGGCTGCAGGGGGTGCGAGGCGCCCAAGCTTCACCACGACGGGGTTGCGCGCCGGACGCGTACTTCCCGTCGGGAGTAGGTTTTCTACCGAGTTCAGAACGCACATTTTGACGGTCCCGAGGCGTACCGACGTATCCAACTCCTCTCCTTCATCTTCGCGAGGTCTCATGGCGATTCCTGTCTTCCTGAGCGTCGGGAGAACCTTCACACGAGAGCAAGAGCAGTTCGTAGCGGATTTCGAAAGCTTTCTCCGGGTACAAGGGTTAGAGCCGGAGACGGTGGGCCGAAATTACGTGAAGAATCAGCAGCCGCTTCGCTCCATTGAGGAGTGTATGCGCAAGTGCTCGGGTGCTGTCATCCTGGCGTTCGAGCGGGTCTACATTGAAATCGGCGAAGATAAACGAGGGAGTTCTGACGCGGAGGAACTTCGGGGTACCCGTGTACCAACAGTGTGGAACCAAGTTGAGGCTGCGATGGCCTACGCGCTCGGACTTCCCCTCCTCGTAATTGTTGAAAGAGGCTTACGGAGTGAGGGCCTGCTAGAAAAGGGCTACGACTGGTACGTGAAGTGGATTCGTCTCGACCCAAGCGCGTTATCTGATCGAGAACTCCTCGGCTTGGTTGCAGACTGGAAGTCACAGATGCAAACTAAAAAGACAGAGCATACGTCGACGGCAACGCGGATCCAGGCGCCAAGAACTCCAGGGGAGATGAGCGTTGGTGAACTGCTAGCCTCTCTGAAGCCCGCCCATCTGTGGGCGACCATAACAGCTCTCGTGATGGCGGCTGCAGCTATCGCATCTGTCGCATATACACTCGGTGGCCTACGCCCGCCGGCCTCATAGGTCTGCGTGCCAATCTCCGAGGTGCCCCGTGTGGTCGTGAAGGACGCCATCCTCAGCGAGGGACTGGAACTCGCGATGGAGTTCGGCCCGAATTGGCTTAAGCCGATTCAGGGTCGGCTGGAAGCGCGGCATCCAGAACTCAGCGCAGACGAGCTTGATGAGTACGAGCGGATATGCCGAGCCGCGCTCCAGCTTGGCACATCTGAAGTGCCTGCGTGCTGGAGGCAAGCGGGTGACGAGCCCGGGGCGTTTCGCCAGTGGTCTGAGCTAGTAAAGCGGCAGTATCCCTGGATGTCCGATTCCAACCTGAAGCACCTCTTCTCGCAGGGGTGCTACTATGCCTTGAAGGACGGCGAGTTGCCGGTGTGAGACGCTGCCGGTGCGTGTGCGTTCCAAGAAGGAATGGCAAGCGCTGCCAGACCGCCGTACCCACCGGAAAATCCAGATGGAAAGAGAACCGCCCCCGGATGGATCCGGAGGCGGTTCTCTCTAACCAGAGCTCGAGAAGCATGACGGGAAAGCCAACCGCCGTGATAATCTTAGAACGGGAGGTCGTCGTCGTCCTCGAAGGGCGGAGCCTGGAAATCGTCGTAGTCGCGACCGCCCGCCCCACCGGAGCCGGCCCCGCCGCGTCCACCACCACCACCCGCACCACCCCCAGCGCCGCCGCCGCGCGGGGCACCGCCTCCGCCCCCCCCGCCACCGGAACGGCCGCCGCCACCACCGTACCCACCACCTCCGCCGCCTCCCCCACCACCGTACCCGCCGCCGCCACCACCGGACTCGCGGTCGCCGCCTTCACGGCCGCCGCCAAGGAGAATGATCTCGCGAGCGCGGATTTCGGTCATGTACTTGGTGACACCGTCCTTGTCCTCGTACTGCCGGTACTCGATCTCGCCCTCCACGTAGATGCGGTCGCCCTTCTTGACCCACTTCTCCACGATATCGACGAGCTTCTCCCACACCACGATCCGGTGCCACTCGGTCTTTTCCTGCTGCTGCCCATCACGCCCGTTCCACCGGCGCGTGGTGGCCACCGAGAACTGCGCGACGCGCGCGCCGCTGGGAATGGTGCGGATTTCGGGGTCCTGCCCCAGGTTTCCGATCAGAATGGCCTTGTTCAGGCTGCGGGCCACGGCTCCTCCTCAGTGAATTCAAGCGAACAGAGTGGACGCGAAAGCGCCATGATAAAGGGGCGGCCGATGCGTGTCAAGCAAACGATTGGATCCGCAACCGCATCACCAGCGCGTCCTCGGTGGGATGCGAGTAGTACGAGCGGCGGCGGCCCACGCCGGTGAAGCCGCGCTGGCGGTAGACTGACTTGGCCGCCTCGTTGGAAACACGCACCTCCAGGAACAGCTCCGCCGCGCCCCGGTCGCGCACGTGGTCCACCACGGCGTCCACCAGCGCGCCGCCCACCCCGGCGCCGCGCGCCTCGGGCGCCACCGCCACGTTGCCCAGCTCCGCCTGGTCCAGCACCGTCCACGCGGTGGCGTAGCCCACGACGTCGCCGTCCATCTCGGCCACCAGGAAGTCGCTGTCGGTGCGCTTCAGCAGCCCGCGGAAGGTGTCCTCCTTCCAAGGCATGGTGAAGCTCGCGATCTCGATCTCCACCACCCGCGCGATGTCGCCCTCGCGGCAGTGGCGGACGTGGAACGACGCAGCCCGCGCCATCGGCGTGTTGGCCATCGGCGTCGACATCACGCGCCCGCCTTGGTCGCCGCGATGCGCTCCACCCCGGCCGCGCGCACGTACTCCGGCTCCCACGCCGCCGCGTCCGCCACCCGCCCCGCCTCGGGCGCCGCGCGCGCCAGCCACAGCAGCCCGCGCGCGAGGGACCGGTCCTCCACGTCCACCGCATCGCCCCCGAACTCCGCCACGAGCGCATCCCGGTGCAGCGCCGCACCGTCCCCCACGAAGCGCACCGGCACCCCGCGCAGCCGCTGCACCAACTCGTCGATCCCCAGCGCGGCCACGGCAAGCAACTCCTCGCGCACGGAATCGTCGCCGAACGACCAGCACCCCGCGTACACCTCGCGGTTGCGAGCGTCGAAGAGCGCGCAGACGGGCCGCTCGTCCACCCGGTGCGCGGCGGCCGCCGCCATCAACCCCGAGTAGGCGTACAGCGGCACGCCCAGCGCGCGGACGATGCCCTTGGCCGTCGCCGCGGCGATCCGCAGCCCGGTGAACGAGCCCGGCCCTCCGCCGCACACCACGGCCGCCACGTCCGCGGGCCGCAGCCCGGCGGCCGCCACCGCGCGATCGACGGCGGGCAGCAGCGCCGACGACGCGTTGGCCTGCGCCGAAACGATCTCCTCCGCCACCACGCGCCCGTCCACCTCCACGGCGACGTACGCGGAACGGCCGGAGCTGTCCAGCGCCAGCAGGGGCCCGCGCGGAAGCCCGCTCACGCCGCCTCCCGCATCGCCGGCAGCGGCGGCGGCTCGCCCACGGGGGATGCGGTCACCTCGCGCGAATCCGGCTCGTGCTCCAGCAGCTCGATCTCCCAGCGCACGGGCGGAAGCAGCGCCTCGGCCCGCTCCGGCCACTCGATCATCACCAGGTCGCCGTCCGCGCCCAGGTCGCCCCACCCCAGCTCCCACACCTCGTCGTCGCGCTCCAGACGGTACAGGTCCAGGTGCCACACCCGCGCGCGCGGCGTATCGTAGCGAAAGACCAGGTTGAAGGTGGGCGAGGGAACGTCGCCCTCCACCCCCGCACCGTGCGCGATGGCCCGGGCCAACGTGCTCTTCCCAGCCCCCAGGTCGCCGCGCAGGCACAGCACCAGCGGCATGCGCGCCTCGCGCCCGATCCGCCGCCCCCACGCCTGCAGCGCCTCCTCGCCGAGCACGTCCCTCATCCCCGCAACGACGCCACCGAACGGCGCTGCGCCGGCCGGGCGCCATCCACCTCGGCCTTCAGCTCCAGCAACTGGTCGCGGAGCAGCGCGGCCCGCTCGAAGTCCAGCTGCGACGCCGCGTCGCGCATCTCCTGCTCCAGCTGCGCCATCAGCTCCGCCGGGCTCTTCTTGCCCTCCAGCACGGCCTTGCGTTCCGCCGACTTTGCGGCCTCGGCCTTGGCGTCCACCTTGGGCGTGCGCGCATCGGCCACGCGGGTGCTGCTCTCGATCTCCCCCACCGACTTGAAGATGGTCTGCGGGATGATGTTGTGCTTCTCGTTGTACTCCACCTGGATGGTCCGCCGGCGGTCGGTCTCCTCGATCATCCGCTTCATCGACCCGGTGATGCGGTCGGCGTACAGGATGGCCGTGCCCTGGGAGTTGCGCGCCGCGCGGCCCACCGTCTGGATCAGCGAGCTGCTGGAGCGCAGGAAGCCCTCCTTGTCGGCGTCCAGGATGGCGACGAGCGACACCTCGGGCAGGTCCAGCCCCTCGCGCAGCAGGTTGATGCCGATCAGCACGTCGAACTTGCCCAGCCGCAGGTCGCGCAAAATCTCCACCCGCTCCAGCGACTGGATGTCGGAGTGCAGGTAGCGCACGCGAACGCCGTTCTGCTGAAGGAAGTCCGTCAGGTCCTCCGACATGCGCTTGGTCAGCGTGGTCACCAGCACCCGCTCCTGGCGCTCGGCGCGCAGGCGGATCTCGTGCAGCAGGTCGTCCACCTGACCCTTCACCGGACGGATCTCCACCACCGGGTCCAGCAGCCCCGTGGGACGAATGATCTGCTCCACCACCACGCCGCCGCTCTGCGCGAACTCGTACTCGCCGGGGGTGGCGGAAACGAAGACGGCCTTGGGAACCAGCTGCTCCCACTCGTCGAACTTCAGCGGCCGGTTGTCCAGCGCCGAGGGCAGCCGAAAGCCGTGGTCCACCAGGGTGAGCTTGCGCGCGCGGTCGCCGTTGAACATCCCGCCGATCTGCGGGACGGTCACGTGGCTCTCGTCCACCACCACCAGGAAGTCCTCGGGAAAGTAGTCGAACAGGCACGCCGGCCGCTCGCCCTCCGCCCGCCCCGCGATGTGGCGTGAATAGTTTTCGATGCCGGAGCAGGTGCCGATCTCCAGCATCATCTCGATGTCGAAGTTGGTGCGGCTCTCCAGCCGCTGCGCCTCCAGCAGCCGCCCCGCGCCCAATAATTCCCGCAGCCGCTCGTCCAGCTCGCGGCGGATGCGGTCCACCGCCCGCTCCAGCTTGCTCTTGGCCGTGACGAAGTGCGTGGCGGGAAGGATGGCCGTGCGGGTGAGCGTGGCGATGGTGTCGCCCGTCAGCGGCTCGAACCGCGAGATGCGCTCGATCTCGTCGCCCCACAGCTCGATGCGTACGCCCTGCTCCTCGTACGCGGGATACACCTCTACCGTGTCGCCGCGGACGCGAAAGGTGCCCCGCACGAACGAGGCGTCGTTGCGCGAGTACTGGATGGCGACGAGCCCTTCCAGGATCTTCTTCCGCGTGATCTCCTGCCCCACCTCCAGCACCAGCATCTGCGACCGGTACTCCTGCGGGTCGCCCAGGCCGTAGATGCACGAGACGGACGACACGATGATCACGTCGTCGCGCTCCATCAGCGACGAGGTGGCGCGCAGGCGCAGCCGCTCGATGTCCTCGTTGATCGACGAGTCCTTTTCGATGTACGTGTCGGTGCTCGGTACGTACGCCTCGGGCTGGTAGTAGTCGTAGTAGCTGATGAAGTACTCGACGGCGTTGCGGGGGAAGAAGTTCTTGATTTCCCCGTACAATTGCGCGGCGAGCGTCTTGTTGTGGCTCATCACCAGCGCCGGCCGGCCGTGCTGGGCGATGACGTGCGCCATCGTCAGCGTCTTGCCGGTGCCGGTGGCGCCCAGGAGCGTCTGGTACTTGTCTCCCCGCTTCAGCCCCTCGGTGAGCTCGGCGATGGCGCGCGGCTGGTCGCCGGCGGGAGAAAAGGGAGAAACGAGATCGAACGGCATTCAGGAACCCCCGTAAACACGAAAAACTATTCCTCGCCCACTTCCGCCACCTCGGCAAGGTCCGTCTGCTCGCGCCGCTCCACGCGCATCACGCCCTTCACCTTCTTGATGGCGTTCAGCACGCGGTTCAGGTGCGCCAGGTTCTCCACCTCCACCACGAACTCGCCGCGCATGCCGTGCTGGTCGGCGTTGATGTCGGCGCTCTTGATGTTGGTGTTCGTCGCCGAGATGGCGCTGGCGATGTCGGCGAACAGGCCGCGCCGGTCACTTCCCTCCATCCCCAGCCGCACGAAGAATCGGTCGGCCCCGCCGCCGTCCCAGTCGATCTCCACCCGCCGCTCGGGGTGCCCCTGCAGCTGCAGGATGTTGGGGCAGTCGATGCGGTGGATGCTCACCCCGCGGCCGCGCGTCACGTACCCCACCACCTTGTCGCCCGGCACCGGCTGGCAGCACTGGGAGTAGCGAACCATCAGGTTGCTCATCCCCTGGATCTTCACCGGCGCGTTGGTCTGCTCACCCCGCACCCGCGAAACCAGCCGCTCGAAGGCGGACGGCGGCTTCGGCGGCTCGTCCACCGCCTCGGGCCAGAGCGCCGCCATCACCTTCGAGGGGCCCAGGTCGCCACGCCCCAGGGCCGCGAACAGGTGGGCGGCGTCGGGCAGGTCCAGCACGCGCGCCGCCTCGCCGAAGCGGTCTTCCGAGACCTTTTCCCTGCGCGCCTTGCGGATCTCGCGCTCGATGAACTCGCGTCCCAGCCGCACCGAGTCGCCGAACTCCTCGTCCTTGATCCACTGGCGGATCTTGTTGCGCGCCCGGGCCGTCTTCACGAAGGCCAGCCAGTCGCGCGAGGGCCGCTGCTTGGCGTCGGTGACGATCTCTACCTGGTCGCCGTTCTTGAGCTCGCGCGTGATGGGCGTGTAGCGCCCGTTCACCCGCGCGCCGGCGCAGTGAAGCCCCACCTCGGTGTGCACCGCGAACGCGAAGTCGATGGGCGTGGCGCCCTTGGGCAGCTGCTTGACGTCGCCCATGGGGGTGAACACGAAGATCTCGTCCTGGAACAGGTCGATGCGAAGGAATTCCATGAATTCCTCCGGCTCCTTCGTTTCCTGCTGCCACTCCAGCACCTGGCGGAACCAGGTCAGCGTCTCGTCAACGTCGTCGCCGCGGGGCCCTTCCTTGTACTTCCAGTGCGCCGCGATGCCGTACTCGGCGGTGCGGTGCATTTCGCGCGTGCGAATCTGGATTTCGTACAGCCGCCCCCCCGGACCAAAGATGGTCGTGTGGAGCGACTGGTACATGTTGCTCTTGGGCGTGGCGATGTAGTCGTGGAACCGCTCCGTCAGCGGCGTCCAGCGGTTGTGGATCACGCCCAGCCCATGGTAGCAGTCGGCGATGGTGTCGACGATCACCCTCACGGCCATCAGGTCGTAGATCTCGTCGTACTCCTTTTCGCGCTGCACCATCTTGCGGTAGATGGACCACAGGTGCTTGGGCCGCCCCGTCACCTCGCAGTCGATCCCCGCCGCGCGCAGCTCGCTCTCCAGCGGAACGCGCAGGTTCTCGATCCACTCCTCGCGCTCGCGGCGCTTCTCCGAAACGCGGCGCGCCAGGTCGCGGTAGGGCTCGGGCTCCAGGTACTTGAAGCACAGGTCCTCCAGCTCCCACTTGAGCGCCGCCACGCCCAGCCGGTGCGCCAGCGGCGCGTAGATCTCGCGCGTTTCCAGCGCGATGCGCAGGCGCTTGTCTTCGCGCAGCCAGTCGAGCGTGCGCATGTTGTGCAGCCGGTCCGCCAGCTTGATCAGGATCACGCGGGCGTCCTGCGCCATGCTCAGCAGCAGCTTGCGGAAGTTCTCCACCTGCTGCTCGGTGCTGGTGCGGAACTGCACCTTGGCGATCTTGGTGAGCCCGTCCACCACCGTCGACACCTCGGGCCCGAACGCCGCGCGCACGTCCTCCAGCGTGGCCGGCGTGTCCTCTACCACGTCGTGGATCAGCCCGCCCGCGATGGTGGCCGAGTCCAGGTGCAGCTCGGCCAGCACCTTGGCCACCTCGATGCAGTGGACGATGTAGTCCTCGCCCGAGTGCCGCTTCTGCCCCTGGTGGGCGACCGCGCTGAACTCGTACGCGCGGGTGATCAGGTCCAGGTCCAGCCGCTCGGCGTACGGCTCCACCGCCGCGAACAGGTCGGGCGGCAAAATGCCGCGCGCGTGCTCGCGCGCCTCGTCGGCGCCCTGCAGCAGGGGGGCCTGCTGGGCCATCAGCCGCGCGCCTCCGGCACGCGCGCGTGCACGCACGTCACCCGGAGGGCGGCGCGGCGGAGCGGAACGGGTGCGAAGGCCGGGGTGCACATGCCGTGAAATGTAAGCGATTGTCGGGCCGTGGTCACCCCTGCCGCGCCTTCAGAGCCGCTCCAGCAGCCCGGCCTCGGCGAACGAGTAGTAGCCGTGCTCGCCCACGATCACGTGGTCGTGCACGGGAATGCCCACCAGCCGCCCAGCGACGCACAGCTCGCGGGTGAGCTCCTTGTCCTGGGGCGAGGGCGAGGGCCGGCCGCCGGGGTGGTTGTGCACCACTACCACGCACGACGCGCTCTCCGCCATGGCCGGGCGAAAGACGTCGCGCGCGTGGAGGTTGGAGTGGTCCAGGGTGCCCCGCGTGACCACCACCTCGCGCAGCACCTCGTTCTGGCGGTTCAGCAGCAGCACGTGGAACTCTTCCTGGGGAAGGTCGCGCATGGCCAGGCGCATGCGCTCGTACACGTCGCGCGCCGAGGCCACCTGCACGCGCACGGGAAGCGACTCCCGGGCGGCGCGCCGGCCCAGGTCCAGGGCGGCCAGGATCTTGGCGGCCTTGGCCGGCCCGATTCCCGGCACCTCGCAGAGCGCGCTGAGCGGCGCCTGGCTGATGCGCCGCAGCGATTCGTCGCCGCCCTCGGGCGCAAACCAGTTCAGGAGGTCGCCCGCCAGGTCCATGGCCGACCGCGGCGGCCGGCCGCGCCGGGGCGGCTCGCCCGTTTCGATGAGCAGCGCCAGCAGCTCGCGGGCAGACAGCGCCTCGGCGCCCTGGGCCCGCAGCCGCTCGCGCGGCTTTTCGGACTCCGGCCACTTCTTGATGCTGACGAAGGCGGGGGGAATGGGACACGTGATCGTGACCATGCACGCGGCTCCGGGACCGGGGTTTCGCCGGGCGCCCGCACCGCGCGGACACCCGAACACATCCCGAATCTAATCACCCCCCGCCTTCCACACCAGCCACTTTTCCCGCCTGGGGGCAGGTGCGTGAGTGCGGGAGTGCGGGAGTGCGTGAGTGCGGGAGTGCGGGAGTGTGAAACGGCGAGGGGCCCGGAGCATTCCGCTCCGGGCCCCGCCCGCTTTCACCCGATTCCCTGCCCCTACGCCTTGCCGTGGCAGTTCTTGTACTTCTTGCCGCTTCCGCACGGGCAGGGCTCGTTCCGCCCCACCGAGGGCGTGGGGGCGGGCTTGGGCGCGCCCGGCTCTTCGCGGTTGGTGTGCATCTCCCGCGGCTTCGGGGGAACCGCGGTGTACGGGTTGATGCCCAGCGACGCCCGGCGGGGCGGCGGCGGCGCGGGCGGCTCGTCGCGCTCCCGCGCCTCGTCGGCCACGCCCAGCTCCGCGTCGGCGGCGGGGCCCGAGAAGGTCATCGGCGGCGGCGGCTGGGGCGGCGCCATGGGCGCCAGCTGCGCCCGGTACACGAAGCGCGCGGCCGACTGGTAGAGGTCCGTCATCAGGTCCTCGAACATGTCGTACGCTTCTTTCTTGTACTCCAGCAGCGGGTCCTTCTGCCCCCATCCCCGGAACCCGATCGACGCCTTCAGGTGGTCCAGGTCGTACAGGTGGTCCTTCCACTTCTCGTCGATCGTGTTGAGCACCACGAAGCGCAGCACCGCGTCGGCCGCCTCGCCGAAGCGGTCCAGCTTGTCGTGGTAGTGCTCCCGCGCCGCCTCCACCAGGTAGTCGTCCAGCTCCTCGCGCCCGGCGAAGCCCGGCACGTCCCCTTCACCCGTGGGAAGCCGGTCGGCCGTGAGCATGAAGTCCAGCATCAGGCGCTGGCGCAGCGCAGGCAGGTTCCACTCTTCCGTGGCCACGCCGGCGGGGGCGTACTCGTCGACGATCACCGGGAGCGCCCGCTCGATCATCTCCCACACCTCGCCCTTCAGCTCTTCGCCGCCCTCAAGAGCGAAGGTGCGAAGGTCGTAGATGACCTCGCGCTGCTGGTTCATCACGTCGTCGTAGTCCAGCAGCCGCTTGCGCGCCTCGAAGTTCTGCATCTCCACCCGCTTCTGGGCGCCGCTGATGGAGTTGGTGATCCACGGATGGGTGATCACCTCGCCCTCCTCCGCGCCCAGCCGGTCCATGATCGAGGCGATGCGATCGGAGCCGAACAGCCGCATCAGGTCGTCTTCCAGCGACAAAAAGAACTGCGACGCGCCCGGGTCGCCCTGGCGCCCCGCGCGGCCGCGCAGCTGCCGGTCGATGCGCCGCGACTCGTGCCGCTCGGAGCCGATGATGTGCAGCCCGCCCGTCTCCACCTCGAAGTCGTTGGCCTGCGTGGTCAGGTCTACCACCGTGGCCGGGTCGGGCGAGGTGCTGAGCGCCTTGAGGTCGGCATTGCGGGCCTTGAGCCAGGCGATGGTGCGCGCGGCGGTGACGCCCTCGCCCAGCTTGATGTCGGTGCCGCGGCCGGCCATGTTCGTGGCGATGGTCACGGCGCCCGGCTGGCCCGCCAGCGACACGATCTCGGCCTCGCGCTGGTGGTACTTGGCGTTCAGCACCTCGTGCGGCACCCCCGCGCGCTTCAGCATGCGCGAAAGCGTCTCGGAGGTGTCCACGCTCACGGTTCCGACGAGGACGGGCAGCTCCATGGTGTGAAGCCGCCGCACCTCTTCGACGATGGCGTTCAGCTTCTCGCGCTTCGTCTTGTACACCAGGTCGTGGCGGTCCTGGCGCTGGGCGGGACGGTTGGTGGGGATCACCATCACGTCCAGGCCGTAGATCTGGTGGAACTCGCCCTCTTCCGTCTCGGCGGTGCCCGTCATGCCGCCGAGCTTGTCGTACATCCGGAAGTAGTTCTGGATGGTGATGGTGGCCAGCGTCTGCGTCTCGGCCTTCACCGCGACGCCTTCCTTGGCCTCCACCGCCTGGTGCAGCCCGTCGCTCCAGCGCCGGCCGGGCATCATGCGGCCGGTGAACTCGTCGACGATCATCACCTCGCCGTTCTGAATGACGTACTGCTCGTCCTTGTTGAAGAGCGTGTACGCCTTGAGCAGCTGATGGATGATGTGGATGCGCTCGCTCTTGTCGGCGTACTCGCGCTCCAGCTCGTCCTTGCGGTCGCGCTTTTCGTCCAGCGAAAGCGAGGCGTCCAGCTCCACCCGGTGCACCGCCTCGGAGATGTCGGGGACCACGAAGGCGTCGTGGTCGTCCGGGGCCAGCACGTCGAGCCCCTGGTCGGTCAGGTGGATGGTGTGGCCCTTTTCGTCCATGGAGTATAGGAGGTTCTCCTCCAGCTCGTGGACGCGCTTGTCCATCATGTAGTCGCGCTCGACCTTGCCGATCACCTTCACCAGGCCGGGGTCGTCGTTCAGCATCTTCTGCAGCCGCTTGTTCCGCGGCGAGCCGCGGCGGGCCAGGAAGAGCTTTTCGCCCGCGGCGTAGGTGTCGCCCCCCTCGATGTCCTTTTCTGCCTGCGCGATCAGCTCGTTCACCAGCCGCGTCTGGCG
Source organism: Longimicrobium sp. (assembly GCF_036399935.1). GTDB lineage: Bacteria > Gemmatimonadota > Gemmatimonadetes > Longimicrobiales > Longimicrobiaceae > Longimicrobium. Next base: position 42,269 of record NZ_DASWMD010000081.1, on the reverse strand, counting down.
GCGGTGCAGGTCCGAGACCGACGGGTTGTAGCGGGCGTACGCCGCGTTGGTCCCCGTGCCCACCGGGCCGGAGATGATCAGCGGGGTGCGCGCCTCGTCGATCAGCACCGAGTCGACCTCGTCGACGATGGCGTAGTGGTGGCCGCGCTGCACGCGCTGCCCCACCTCGTGCACCATGTTGTCGCGCAGGTAGTCGAAGCCGAACTCGTTGTTGGTGCCGTAGGTGATGTCGGCGCCGTAGGCGGCGCGGCGCTCGGGGGTGTTGGGCTCGTGAAGGTCGATGCACCCCACCGAAAGCCCCAGGAACCCGTACAGGTGCCCCATCCACTCGCTGTCGCGTTGCGCCAGGTACGGGTTCACCGTCACCAGGTGCGCGCCGCGGCCGGCCAGCGCGTTCAGGTACAGCGGCAGGGTGGCCACGAGCGTCTTCCCCTCGCCAGTGGCCATCTCGGCCACGCGCCCGTGGTGAAGCGCCATGCCGCCGATCAGCTGCACGTCGTAGTGCACCATGTCCCAGCTCAGGGTGCGCCCCGTCACCTGCGCCTCGGTGCCCACCAGCCGGTGCGCCGCCGCCTTCACCGTGGCGAACGCCTCGGGAAGGATGTCGTCGAGCACCGCCTCGAGCTCGGCGTTCAGCCGCTTTTCGGCGTCGCCGATGGCCTGCGACAGCGACTCGCGCTCGGCGGCGTCTTCCGACTGGCGCCGCTCGGCGCGACGGTCGCCCAGCTCGGCCTCCACCTCCGACGTGGCCTCGGCGATCCGCTCGCGGAAGCGCGCCGTCTGCCCGCGCAGCTCGTCGTCGGAGACGTCCTTCAGCCGCTCGAAATGGGCGTTGATCTGTTCGACGACGGGCCGCAGCCGCTTCAGCTCGCGCGTGTGGCGCGTGCCGAACACGGCGTGTACGAGGCTCTTCAGCATCTGCGTTCCTTCAGCCTGATCAATGGGAAAGGTCCCGGTACAGCCGCTCGCGCTCGACCACGGCGCGCACGGCCTCGGGAACCAGGTATCGAATGCTCTTGCCCGCCGCGGCCAGGCGGCGGACCTGCGTCGACGAAACGTCCACGCGGGTGATCTCGACGGCCCGGGCGGGAATGCCCCCGGAGGGCGAAAGCGCCTCGCCCGCGCGCGAAACCACCACCAGCGTCGCCAGGCGAAGCACCTCGTCCGGCTCGCGCCAGCGGCCGAGTTCGCCCAGGATGTCGGCGCCGGTGATGAAGAACAGCGCGGCGCCGGGCTCGCGCGCGCGCAATTCCCGCAGCGTGTCGACGGTGTACGACGGGCCGGTGCGGCGCAGTTCCAGGTCGTCGGCGGCGAAGCGCGCGTCATCGCCGATGGCGGCCCGCACCATTTCCAGGCGCAGCTCCGGCGGGGTGCGCACCCGCCCCGCCTTCAGCGGGTGGACGGCCGAGGGCACCCACAGCACCCGGTCCAGCTCCAGCGCCTGGCACGTTTCCGACGCGGCCACCAGGTGCCCCAGGTGCGGCGGGTCGAAGGTGCCGCCGTACACCCCCAGGCGCACGGGCCGCGTCAGCGCCCGGCCGAGTCGGCCGGGGCCGCGGCGGGAAGCATGCGGGCCTCGGCGCTCTGCGGGAACTCGCGCAGCAGCCGCGCCCGGGCGGCGGCCTCTTCCTCGTCGTACCCCATGCGGCCGTACGCCTCCACCAGCCGCAGCAGCGCAGGGGCGGCCGACGGGGTGTCGGAGTACGAGTCCATCACCTCGTTGAAGTACACCAGCGAGGCGTCGTACAGGCCGCGGCGGAAGTAGAAGAAGCCGTTCTGGTACGCCTTGTCGGCCAGCTTGTGCCGCATGGCCGTGATCCACTCGCGGGCCTGCGCGGCGTCGGGGGTGGCGGGGTACAGCGAGGCGTACGAGTCGCAGTAGGTGATGGCCGCCACCGTGTACTCCTGGTCCAGCTGCGCCCGCGGCGACAGGCTGTGGTACGCCTGGCACAGCCCGAACCGCGCCTGGATGGCCTCGGGGTCCGAGGGAAACTCGGTGGCCACCCGCAGGTAGTCGGAGGCGGCGGTCACGTAGTCCCGCGCCTGCATGTGGCTGCCGCCCAGCGCCATCAGCGCGGGCTTCAGCCGCGCGTCGGCCCCGGCCGCGGTGACGAACTGGGTGAGGAGCTCGGCGGCGCGGCGCCAGCGGCCGGCCTCGTAGGCCCGCATTCCCTGCGCGTACGCCGACTCCAGGGTCAGCGGCGGCGGGGTGCGGAAGATGGCGCAGCCCCCCAGGGCGGCGGCGGCGGCAAGGGCCACGAGGGCCCGGCGGATGGGTGTCTGGTAAGTCATGGGCTGCATGTACCCGCGGAGCGTCCGCAGGTTCTCTCGGGTGCGGGTCACGCGGTCCGGGCCTCGCCGCGGCGCCGCTCCAGCATGCCCAGGTAGGCGGAAACCTGCGCGTTCGCGGGCTGCTGCTGCAGGCACCGCCGCCACTCGCGCTCGGCCGCGTCCAGGTCGCCCGCGCGAAAGCGGGCCAGCCCCAGGTTGGCGCGCGCCTGGGCGAACCCGGGGTTCTGGTCGAGCACGGCCTCCAGCTCCGACACGGCCTCGTCCAGGCTCCCCATCTCGATGAGGGTGCGGCCCAGGCGGGTGCGGATGTCCAGGAACTGCGGGCGGATCCCCACGGCCGCGCGGTACTGCGTCACCGCCTCTTCGACCGCGCCCGCCTGCTCGTAGGCGTCGCCCAGCTCGCGATGCAGGTTGGCGATGCGCGCCGCAGCGGCCGAGGGAAAGCGCCCGCCCTTGGCCTCGTCGGCCGCGGCCGCGCGGCCGAACGACTCGCGCGCCTCGTCGACGCGGCCCAGGTCGTTGAGGGTGATCGCCTGGTTGACGTGCGCCTCGACGTACCCCGGGTTCAGCTCGGTGGCGCGCGCGAAGGCCGCCAGGGCCTCGTCGGCGCGCCCCAGCATCGACAGGCACAGCCCCAGCATGTTCTGCACGTCGGCGAACCCGGGGCGCCGCGCGGCGGCGGCCTGCAGGTCGTCCAGCGCGGACAGGTACTGGCTGCGCGCCAGCGCGTCCCTGCCGCGCGCGATCAGCTGCTCGACTGCGGGCTCCTGCGTCATTCGTCCTTGCTCTCGGGGTCGGCCGGAACGCGAAAAAACCGGGAGAACATAGGCCCGGGTGCCAGCGGGAGCAAGCGCGCGGGGGCGGGAGGAGGGGGTCAGGCCGCCGCGCGGCGGGCGGCGCTGGCCAGGCGGGCGGCGGCGGGCGTAACGAGGGCCACCCGGGTTCCGCGCCAGACCGCGCGGCCCACCCACCCCAGGACGGAGAGGTGCCGGTCCAGCCAGCGGCTGCCGCGGGCGGATGGACGGGTGATCACGCTGGCGGGGCCGCCGAGCCAGGCGGTGCGGTACTCGCCCGCGATCATCACCGCGGCGGCGGCCACCGCCGCGAGCCGCCTGGGCGACCCCGGCTGAAAGGGGGCGCCGCCGGCCGCCAGGAGGTAGCGGAGCGCGGCCTGGCCCCGGAACGGGTCGCCGGGGGGCGTGCCCGCCAGCAGGGCACCGGCCATGTCCAGCATCGCCAGGAGCGCGGCGGACGCGGGGTGCCGCGACGCGCGCTCGTGCACCAGCGCCGTCTGCCCGGCGCCGCACGCCGCCAGCGCGGCGCGCAGCAGGAGCAGGTCGCGGAGGCAGCCGCGGCGCTCGGCGTGGTGCTCGACCGCATGCACCAGCACGTGCCAGGCGTGGTCCTCCGGGGGAAGCAGGGCAATGCCGGGAACACCCGAGGGCCGGGGATCGCGCCAGGGCTCCACCTCGTCCACGTAGGGGATGCGCACGTGCACCTCGACCGCCAGCCCCCCGCGCGCGGCGCGCGGCGCCAGGTGAAACGCCTCGGTGGCGCCCTCCCACGGATCGGCCTCGGCCGCGCGGTACCCCGCCGCGGCCAGACACCCGGCCAGCTCGCGCGCGGCCCCGGCGGGCACCAGGAGGTCGACGTCCTGCACGTCGAGAACCGTCCCCGACAGCGCCGCCGCGCCGCCCTTCAGCACGATTCCGTGGCCGCCCCGCCCCGCCAGCAGGCTGCCGATGCGCAGGATCTCGGCGCGGGCGGCCAGCGCCCGCTGCAGTTCGCGGGTGGCGCGGGCCTCCAGCACCCGGGCCGCCGCAGCCGGCACGTCGCCGGAATGGCCGCGCGCCACGACCGCCGCCCTAAGGGCGATGGCGCAGCGCTCTCCACGAAGGAACAGGTCCCACGTGTCGGGAGAAACCGGGGGCGGGGGCCCTGGGGGAGCCCCCGACAGCAGCGGAAGCGACCACGCGCGGAGGCGCAGCGCGTCGGAGGGACGCGGTGGCGGCGGCACGGCGTTACCGGTCGGCCCCTTCGCCCCCGCCATAGTAGGAGTAGTACCCGTATTCACCGGACCCGGACATCTTGGCGTCGGGGTCGTTGAGGACCGCCCCGAGCAGCTTGGCGCCCACGGCGGCAAGCTGCCGGCTGGCCTGCTGTGCGGCGCCCCGCTCCGTGCGGCCGGCGCGCACCACCAGGACCACTCCGTCGGCGAACGACCCCACGATGGCGGCGTCGGCGGCGGCGAGCAGGGGCGGGGTGTCGAACACGACCACGTCGAACGCGGCCGACAGTTCGGCCGCGGCCTCGCGCATGGCGTCGCTGCCCAGCAGCTCCGAAGGGTTGGGCGGCTGTGTGCCCGACGGGATCACGGTCAGGCCCTGCACCGGGCCGGGGCGAGTGACCTGGCCCAGCGTATTGTGGCCCAGCACCAGCTCCGTGAGCCCGGGCGTCTTGGGAATGGCGAACAGGCCGTCCACACGCGGACGGCGCAGGTCGCAGTCCACCAGCACCGCGCGAAGCCCGTGCTGCGCAAACGCGATCGCCAGGTTGGATGCCGTGGTCGTCTTTCCGTCGCCCGGGGCGGCGCTGGTCACCACCACCGTGCGCAGCGGGCCGCGCGACTGCGAGAAGATGAGGTTGGTGCGCAGGGTGCGGTAGGCCTCGGCACCCGCGGAGCGGCCGTCGGCCAGCGTCACCAGGTCGGTGGCGGCAGCCTGCGGGCGCCCCTTCGGCCCGGCCCCGTTCGCGGAGCCCCGGCCGTTGCCGTTCGCGTGCGCGAACGGCAGCAGGCGGCGGCGCTCCTTGCCGTTGGAAATCTGCGGGATGAGCGCCAGGCTGGGCACGTTCAGCACCGCTTCGATGTCTTCGCGGCGGCGGATGGACGTGGTGAGGTGCTCGATCATGAACGCCCCGCCGCTCCCCAGGAGCAGCCCCAGCATCAGGCTCAACGCCAGCTTGGCCCCGCGGCCCGTGCTGACCGGCGTACGCGGCACGGCCGCCGCGTCGACGATCTCGACGTGCCCGGCTTCCACCGCCTCGGCGATCCGCGCGCGCTGGTACTCCTCGCGCAGCTGCTCCGACACCCCCCGCATGGTCTCGACGTTCTGCACGAGCCTGGCCTCCTCGGCCTGCGCCTGGGGCAGCCCTTCCAGCTTGCCGGCGTTGCGCGCCCGCAGCTGGTCGAGCACCCGGATGCGCGCGGCGAGCTGGTCGATGTGGCTGCGCGCCGCCGACGCCACCTGGGTGCGGGTAGACGCGATCAGCGATTCGTACCGCTGCACGTCGGGGTTGGTGCTCGTGCTCGCCTCGGAACCCGCCGTCAGCGAATCGCGCCGGGCCTCGTACTGGGCCAGCTGCGAATACAGGTTCTGGATCACCGGGCTGGTGGCCAGCGTGGGCGACGAGACCAGGGCCCGCAGCGCCGCCTGCGACCCGCTGGGCGAGCCGCGCTGGACGGTGGCCAGCAGCGACTCCAGGGTGCGGCGCTCCGTGTCCATCTCTTCCCGGCGAACCTCCAGGTCCAGCGTGGCGCGCTGCTCGCTCGCGAACTTCTCGCTCGAGCTGAACACCTGCTCCCGGGACTGGAAATCACTGAGGGCGCCCTGGGCGTCGCTCACGATCGAATCGGTCCGGCGCAGCTGCTCTTCGACGAATTCCCGGCGCCGCCTGGACTTGTCCTGCGCCGCCAGCACGTTTGCGTCCTTGAAGACCTCGGCGGCGGCGTTCACCACCCGCTGTGCCAGGACGGGATCGGTCGCTGCGTACTCCAGGTCCAGCACGTTGGTGCGCTCACGCGCCCGTACGCGGAGCGTGCCGATCACGTGGTCCACGGCCTCCTCGCGCGGGAGGACGGACAGGGATGCCGATTCCACCGGGGGACGCCGGGGCACCACCACCCGCACCCCCCCCGCTTCGGCCGGCTGGCCGTAGGGGGCACGGACGTCTTCGCCGGCGGTGCGCAGGCGCACCCCGGCGGCCCCGAACTCCAGGCGGACGGTGTCGCCGTCCACGACGTCCGGTCCCACGTGCACCTCCTCGAGCCAGCCGAACCGGAACTCGGGATCGGCCGCGGCCAGGCGCAGGCCCAGGCGGTCCACCACGCGCCCCACGACCGCGCGGCTCTTCAGGACCTGGATTTCGGAGAGGAGCGGGTCGTTGCTCACGCCCGCCACACGTTCCAGCGCCGCATCCTCCAGCCCGCCCGTAAGCGCGCGCCGCTGGTCGATGAGCCGGATCACCGCCGTCGCACGGTACACGGGCGCGGCGGTGTACACCACGTAGCCCGTGATCCCCATCGACGCCGTGACGACGAGCAGGATGAGCAGCCAATGCCGCCGGAGCACCCCCACGAACTCCTTGAGCCCCGTGCCGTAGGACGGGTCCGGGTGCACCGGCGCGGGCCCGGCCGAGGGGCGCGGCTCGGGGTCGGAAGGCAGCCGGTTCGGGGCCACTGGATCAGGTGCTCGCATCGTACTGCTGGAAAGTCTCGGGGAGTCGCGCCCGGTCATTCTTTCCGGGTCTGCTGGAGGATGAGGGCGATCAACGAAACCGCCGTCGCGGCCAGGCCGCTGGCCGGGGCGATGTAGTCGCGAAACACGCTCATCCGGCGCGGGACCAGGATCTGGTCGCCGGAACGCACGGTGATGTTGCCGCCGCCGGCGTCGGCCCGCGTAAGGTCCAGCACCTGCTCGGCGCCGGCCCGCAGCAGGCGCACCCGGTCCAGCCGCCCTCGCTCGCTCGGCCCGCCGGCCACCGCCACCGCCTGGGCGAGCGTGGTGGGCGGCGCGAGCGAGTACAGGTCCGGCTTGCGCACCTCGCCCCCCACGGCCACGCGGAACAGCGGCTCCACCACGAACCGCGGATTGGTTTCCAGGCGCAGCAGGTATTCCATCAGCCGCGCCTCGACCTGCGCCGGGGGCACTCCGGCCACCCGGATGTCGCGGTACAGCGGATGGAGGATGCTTCCGTCCGGGCCCACGGCGAACTCACCGCTCAGCTCCTCCTTGCGCCAGACGGTGATCCGGACCATGTCGCCGGGGGCGAGCATGGAGGTGCTGTCGGCGGAGGAGCTCTGCGCGCGCGCGGCGGGCGCGCAGGCCAGCACGGCGGCCATGCAGGCGGCGATCTTGATCAATCTCATGCCCTGAACGAAGAAATGGGTGCACGCGAACCGGCGTGGGCACGTCGGGGACGCGGCAGCAGACACCGCCCCTTCCCGGCTGCCACCCGGCACGGCACGCAGCACGCAAACCTACAACGAGATACGGTGCACGCGCAACGCGAGGGGGGTGCTCCGCGGTCGCTCCGCGGGCTCGCGGGCGCCCGTCGGAACCCGCGGGCCGGCGTGTGGAAGGGAGTACACGCCTCCCCCGCGCAACGATCCACCCCGGGCGGCCAGGCGGCCTTCACGAGGCTCCGGCCACCGCGACCGCATGCGCCTGCAGGAACCCGATGAACTCCCCCGCGATCGCGTCCGCCGAGCCCTCCGAACCCGGCTGCGGAGCGGCGAGCACCAGGCAGAGCCTGCCTCGATCCACGCGCGCCGCCGTGAAGATCACCATGGCATCGGTCCGCACCGCGACCCGGAAGATCGCGTCGGAGATCCGCAGGGCTCCGACGGCGGTTTCGAACCGGGTGGTCTTCCTCACGGTGGCGGCCACCCTGTCGATCATGGCGCAGACGATGGCCCCCTCGCGGAGACGCCGGGCGACCACCCGCATGATGTTGGGGGAAGGCGGCACGGTGTCGGCGAAGGCGCCGGTGCCCGCCACTTCCATCCGCCCGGCGTTCGCGACGGCAACGGGTGAATGCCCCCGGTCGTGGAGGTACCGCAGGATCAGGAGCGACAGGAGGGCGTGGGGCGCCACGATGACGGTGCCGCGCCCGGAAGCCAGCGCCGCATCGAGGAGGTCGGCACCCTCGACCCGCAGCCGGAGATCGAACGGGGTCCCGCTGGCGATCATGCACCGGATCAGAAGGTGCACGCACAGGTCCCGCTCGGAGTTCAACGGAAAGCGGAGCTTTCCGAAGGCCCAGGTTCGCCGCAGCGCGGGTGCCAGAACTCCGGCGAGGTGCACGGCGGCGCCAAGGCGATAACGGCCGGGGACGATGCGCATCCCGAGCCCCACCAGGCGCCCGGCGGTCGCCGAAATCTTTCTGTTCAAACGGATCGTTCCGATGTCGGGCCCAACAAGGCCGATGAGGTGCTCGGACCCGGCGGCGAGCACTCCCTCGCCGCGGCCGGAGCTGCCGGCCCGGCGAGCGGGCGGCCATTTTTCACCACCCGCTAGCGCCCGTCCAGGTACGCCCGGTGCCAGAGCTCCAGCGTGAGCAGGGCCCACAGACGGTGCGCGTGGTCGCGCCGGCCGCCCTGGTGCTCGTCCACCAGCCGGCGCACGATTTCCGGCCGGAAGTACCCGCGGCCCAGCGCCACGGGCGAAAGCAGCGTTTCGCGCAGGTAGCCGGCCAGCTCTCCGCGGAACCACCGGCCCAGCGGCACCCCGAAGCCGTGCTTGCGCCGGTGGATGATCTCGCGCGGCACCACCCCCTCCATCGCCCGCTTCAGCAGGTGCTTCGTGGTGCCGCCCTTCAGCTTGAGCGCCGAAGGGAGCGACGCCGCGAACTCGATGAGCGTGTGGTCCAGGAACGGGCTGCGCGCCTCGAGCGAGGCGGCCATCGTCATCCGGTCCGTCTTCACCAGCAGGTCGCCGGGCAGGTACGTGTGGGCGTTCACGTACAGCAGCTGCCCGATCAGGTCCGCGTGCGCCGCCGGGGCGAAGTACCCGGCGAAGTGCGAGGCCGGGTCCGCCGCCCCCTGCGGCTCTCCGGCCAGCATCTCGCGGATGGAGGCGGGCGAGAAGATGCCCACCCATCCCAGGTATCGCTCGGCGAGGGGCAGCGGCGCGCTTTCCACGAACCGCCGGGCGCGCCGGACGAACCCGCGGTACCCGGTGGACTCGGGCAGGGCCCGGAGCGCGGCCTCGAGCGCCGCCCGCAGCGGCGCGGGAGCCCGGCGGTACCGCTCGGCCATGCGCGCCGCGGCGAACCGCTCGTACCCGGCGAACAGCTCGTCGCCGCCGTCGCCGGTGAGCGCCACCGTCACGTGCTCGCGCGTCAGGCGCGACACCAGGTAGGTGGGCAGCGCCGACGAGTCGGCGAACGGCTGGTCGTGGTGCTTCACCAGCAGCGGCAGCAGGTCCAGGGCGTCGGGCGTCACCACGAATTCGTGGTGCTCGGTCCCGAACGCCCGCGCGGCGCGCCGGGCGTGCTCCAGCTCGTTGAAGGTGGGGTCGCCCTCGAAGCCGATCGCGAAGGTCTTCACCGGCCGGCCGCTGTGCCGGGCCATGTACGCCACCACCGCCGTGGAATCCAGCCCGCCGCTCAGGAACGCGCCCAGGGGCACGTCGCTGACCATGCGCACGCGCACGGCGTCTTCCAGCAGCACGCGCAGGCGCTCCGCGGCCTCGGCCTCGCCTATCGCGGCGGGGCGGGGGGGCGGCAGCCATCCGTCCCAGTACCGCTGGACCTGCACCCGGCCGTCGGCCTCGACGACGAGCGTATGCCCCGGGGGGAGTTCGCGGATCCCCTCGAACATCGTGTACGGCGCGGGCACGTAGCCGTGGGCCAGGTACAGCGGAAGCATCCGCCGGTCCATCCGCCGCGGCACGCCCGGGTGCGCCAGCAGCGCCTTGATCTCGGAGCCGAAGACGAACCGCGCCCCGTCGTGGTAGTAGAAGAGCGGCTTCTTGCCCACGCGGTCGCGCGCCAGGAACAGCCGCTCGGTGGCGGCGCCCCCGCCGGCGGTGTGGGCCACGCAGAAGGCGAACATCCCGCGCAGCCGGCTCACGGCCTCCGGCCCCCACTCCTGGTACGCCGTGAGCACCACCTCGGTGTCCGAGCGGGTGGCGAACCGGTGCCCCCTGCCCTGCAGCTCGCGCCGCAGCTCGGCGAAGTTGTACGCCTCGCCGTTGTAGACGATGGAAAGCCGCCCGCCGTCACCGGAAAGGGGCTGCTGGCCGCACGCCAGGTCGATGATGGCCAGGCGCGACATGGCGATGGCCGCGCCCCCCGCCACCAGGGCGCCGGCCTCGTCGGGCCCGCGGTGGGCCAGCGTGCCGTTCATGGCCTCGACCCGTGCCCGGTGCCCGGGCCGGGGCCCGCCGAACTCCCAGAAGCCGCAGATGCCGCACATGTGCCGTCAGCCCCCGGCGGCTTCGGCCACCCGTGCGGGCCTGGGCGCGCGCGGGCCGAGCAGCCGGTAGTACACCTGGTTGATGCGCTCCACCATCAGGTCCACGCCGAAGTGGGCGGCTACGAACTCGCGCCCGGCGCGGCCCATGGCGTCGCGCCGGGCCGGATCGCCGAAGAGCTCCACCACGCGCGCCGCCAGCCCGTCGGCGTCCAGGGCGGGCACCAGGTACCCCGACTGGCCGTCGCGCACCACCTCCGGCGCTCCGTCCAGGTTGAACGCGACCACGGGCTTGCCCACGGCCAGCGCCTGGGGGATGACCCGCGCGATCCCCTCGCGAAGCGACGTATGCACCACCACGTCCATGGCCTGGATGTGGCGCGCCACGTCGTCCGGGGGCACCAGCCCGGCGAACACGGTGCGCCCGGCGATGCCCAGCTCGCGCGCCCGGGCCTGCAGCGACTCGCGAAGCTCGCCGTCGCCCACCAGCAGGAACCAGGCGTCGGGCCGGGCGGCGGCCACCCGCGCCGCCGCGTCGAAGAACTGCTCGTGCCCCTTGAGCGGGAACAGCCGGGCGATCTTGCCCATCACGGGCACGCCCGGCGGAATGCCCACGAGCGCCTTCGCCTGGTCGGGCGAAAGGCGCCCGCCCACCGACAGGAACGGGTCGAGGTCCATCCCGCTGAAGATGGTGACGTGCTGCTCGGGGCGCCCGACCCCGGCGGCCAGCGCCCCCTGCGCCGTGCGGTCGTTGACGCTGATCAGCACGTCGGTCATGGGGGCGCACAGCCGCTTGAGGCCGATGTACACCCGGTTCTGCCAGGCCTTCTGGTACTCGTGGAAGACCAGGCTGTGAAGGGTGTGCACCACCACCGGAACGCGCGCCATGCGCGCGGCCATGCGCCCCAGGATTCCCGCCTTGGACGAGTGGGTGTGCACCACGTCGTAGCGGCCCCTGCGGATGAAGCGGTACAGCTCCCACAGGGCGCGCGCGTCCACGCCGGGCCGGATGGGCCGGATGAGCGAGGGCATGACCACCAGGTCCACCCCCGCGGCGCGGGCGCGGTCGTGAAGGTCGCCCTCCTTGCCGTCGCCCACCCCGGTGAGCAGCGTCACCTGGAACCCGGGGGTGCGCTGCTGGCCGATGACCGTGAACAGCGTGTTCTCCTGCGCGCCCCCCAGGATCATGCGGGTGATGACGTGCAGCACCCGCACCGGGCGGGCGCCGGACTCAGGGACGGGCAACGGCGATCCAGTCACGGCCAAGGTCGATCAGGGAAACCCGGTCGCGCGCAAAGCCCGCCCGGTCGAACAGGTCGCGCACCTCGTGGTGCGCGTAGAAGCGAACGAACCCGCGTTCGTACACGAAGCGCAGCTTGCGAACCGGCACCCGGTAGTCCCACCGCTTGGGGAACGAGGCGAAGATGCGGCCCTTGCACATGGCCTTCATCTTCTGCAGGTGCGGCAGCGGCTCGTCCAGGTAGTCGAAGTACCCGGTGGCGATCGCCACGTCGAACTTCTCGTCGCTGCGGAACTCCAGGAACGCGGCCACGTGGAACTCGCAGCGGTCCGCCAGTCCGGCCGCCTCGGCCTCCGAGCGCGCCAGGCGGATCATTTCCTCCGAAACGTCGACGCCCACCACCCGGGCCGCGCCCTCGGAGGCCATCGTCATGGAGTAGCGGCCGGGGCCGCACCCCGCGTCGAGCACCGTCCACGGCCCGTTCTGGGGGGCCAGGTTGCGGATCAGGTTGAAGCGCTGCACCACCACCTGGCGAAAGCGGTCCATCACCTTGTGGTGAAGCGGTTTCTCCGTTTCGTAGATGGTGTCGAAACGGTGGGCGTCCTTGTCAAAGTGCCGCTGAACGATATCGAGCTTCCCCGCCATCCATGACCTCCTTCAGAGTGGTGAACGAAAAGTCTCCCAGCAGCCGTTCCAGCTTGGGAACGGTGGTCCCGATGCGGGCGTAGTGGGTCAGGCGCGGCTTCCAGTGAAAACGGATCCGCGGGTGCCCGGGATCGAGCTCCCACGGGTGAATGTAGAAAATTACCGGCCGCCCGTCGCGCTCGGCCGCGCGGAAGTTGGCCCGCGTGAGCGCGTACGGGTAGATGCGCAGGTACGCGCCCCCGGACACGGGAATGGCGCGCCCCATCACCTGGCGCACCGACAGGGGGTACTCGCGGATGATGCCCGACGGGGTGGCCACGTCGCGCGGCTCCTGCCCGTAGTCCGGAATGCCGTACCGCCAGTTCACCACGGGAAAGATGCTGGAGTCGTTGCTGAACCCCAGCTCGGCCAGCACGTCGAGCGCCCACAGGGACCGCCGCGTGACGCTGAAGTACGCCGCCCGGTAGGCCGCCACCGGGGCGCCCGTGACCTTGGAGATGGCGTCGCACGCCCGCCGCGTCTCGTCGCGGAAGCGTTCGGGCGTCATCTCGTACACCAGGTCGTGCGACCACCCGTGGCAGCCGATCTCGTGCCCCGCCCGCACCGTGCGCCTCAGCACCTCGGGATGCTCTTCGGCGGCGGGGCCCAGCCAGTAGAAGGTGCCCCGCACGCCGCGCCGGTCGAGCAGTTCCAGGAGCACGTCCATCGCGTGGGGGAGCCGCTTTTCCGCCGCCGCCTTCGCCCCGGGCGCGATGGGGATGGCCTGGTACCAGTCCTCGACGTCGACGGTGAAGGCGTGGCGCACCGGCGCGGCCGTCATGCGCCGGCGGACTCCGGCTTGCGCCCGCACGCGATCCAGCCGAAGTGCGGCTCCACGCGCACGTCCTCCAGCCCCGCCCGGTGAAACCACTCCTCTACCTGGGCGCGGCTGTACCGGAACTCCAGCGGCGCCGAGAGGCGGTCGAACTGGTCGTTGTAGCACACCTTGAACGGGTACTGCGCGTACACCTGCAGCGGGAACTCGGCGACCAGGCCCCGGGTGGCCCGGTGGCGCGACAGGTACCGGTACGGGAGCACGAAGGTGGCGTAGCCGCCGGCCGCCGTGACCCACGCCACCTTGTCGAGCAGGGGGTACGGCATGCGGACGGTCAGCCGCCGGAACGCGCGGACCGCGCGCAGCAGCCCGCGCTTCCAGGCCGGGGCATCCTCGAGCGCCCAGTAGAGGTACACGTGGATGGTCCCGCCGGGGCGCAGCAGCCGCAGCAGGCTCCGAAAGCCGGCCTCGGGGTCGGGAAGGTGGTGAAGCACCCCGATGCTGCAGACGAAGTCGAACGACTCCGCCCGCAACGGAGGATGGTCGATATCGGCCTGCGCGAGCGCCAGGTTTTCCACCCCGCGGGTGTTGCGCTGCGTCACGCGGATGGCGTCGCCCAGGTCGATGGAAACCACCCGCCGGGCCAGCTTGGCCAGGTAGAAGGTGTGCCGGCCCATCCCGCTTCCCGCTTCGAGGACCTGCTTGCCGGCGAAGAACCCGTCGGGGAAGAACCGGAAGTAGCCGCGGAAGTTCGCTTCCCATTCTTCGGGGGGCGCGCTGAAGCGGTCCCACTCGTACGCGAAGCTTTCGGCGGTCTTCCGCTTGACGTCCACTGCACTCATAGCCGCGCACTTCCTGTCACAAGGACGGAGCGATAGAAATCCAGGGTCTTCTGCACCATCGCGTCCACCGTGAACTCGTCCTCCAGCCGCCCACGCCCCCGCGCGCCCATGCGCCGCCCCTGCTCGGGGTCGGCCAGCACCCGGAGCACCGCGCCGGCCAGGGCGCCGGGATCGCGCGGGGGGACCAGGAGGCCGGTTTCGCCGTCCTCGATGATCTCGGGGATGGCGCTCACCCGGCTGGCGACGACGGGGCGCGCCGCCGCCATGGCCTCCAGGCACACCATCCCGAACCCCTCGAAGAGCGACGGGATCACGGCCACGTCGAACTGGCGGGTGAGGTGGGGAACGTCGGTCCGGTACCCGAGGAAGTGGACCCGGCCGGCGATGCCCAGCTCCGCCGCGAGCGCCTCCAGGCTCCCCCGCAGCCCGCCTTCGCCCACCACCACCAGCCGCGTGTCCGGCACCTCGTCCATGACGCGGCGCATGGCGCGCAGCAGGTACACGTGCCCCTTCTGCTCGACCAGGCGCCCCACGATCCCCACCACCCGGTCCACGGGGGCGGCCCCGATCAGGGCTCGCAGGTCGGCGGCCCCGCCCCGGTCGTCGGCCTGCATCCCGTAGTGGATCACGTGCAGGCGGCCCCGGGGAACGCGCATCTCGCGGTGGACGAATTCGGCCACCGCCTCGGAGATGCACACCACGCCGGCGCAGAGCCGGGCCGTGAGCGCGTCGGCCTGGCGCACGCCGGGCCTCAGGTGGTCCGGGTCGTCGCAGTGGTAGGTGGAAACGACGGGGCGCCCGGCCAGCCGCGCGGCCGGGCGGGCGTACAGGTCGGCGTGCAGCAGGTGGGTGTGCACGGCGTCGAACCCGCCGCGCCGGACGTAGCGCGCCAGCCGAAGCGGCAGCGTGGCGTCCAGGTGCCCGCGCAGCTCCATGGTGTCGGCCGGCACCCCCGCGTCGCGCATGCGCCGCAGGAACTCCTCGGCCCCGCCTTCCGGGCCCACCAGGGCCAGCATCGTGATCCGGACCCCGCCGTCGTGCAACCGGGGCAGCAGCGTCAGCAGGTGCCCCTCGGAGCCCGCGATCCCGTTCACCTTCTGCACGTGCAGCACCTTCAACCCGGGCCCCCTCGCCGCCGCGGCACGCCGCGGCGGCGACTCAGGCGCGCCGGCGGGCATGGACGTACAGCACGAGGAAGCAGTGCCGCGCGCGCTCCCGAACCTCGGGGCGCGCATTCAGCGCGTCTTCGAGTTCGAACCAGCGCTGGGCGAAGGCGTTCCGCTCGGCGGGGGGAAGCACCTGGCCGTAGATGTACTTGAGCTCCGGGATGTTGTAGTAGCCGAAGCTCACCACCTCCAGCCCCGCCCGCCGGCACGCGGCCTCGACCTCGTGGTCGAACCAGGGCAGGTCGTAGTGGCGCTCCCGCCCCACCACGCTCAGCGCCTTCTTCACCACGTTCTTGGCGAGCCGGACCGGCTCCGACGGGGTGAACCGCGAAAGCCAGTGCGCGGAATCGAGGGTGAAGAACACGTCTCCGCCGGGGCGGACCACGGTGCCCACCTGCTTCATGAACAGGTCCAGCCGCGCCACGTGCTCCAGCACCTGCGTGGCGACGAGCGCGTCGAACGAATCGGGCGAGAAGAGGTCGGTCAGGCCGTAGCCGCTCCCCGTGTGCAGGCTCACCCGGCTGCCCCATCCCTGCTCCCGGACCACGGCCATTCCCCGCTCGATGTCGGCGACGTCGACCCCGGTGAGGTGGAACGAGGTGCCCTCGAGCAGGGGCCGCCAGAAATCCAGCGGCTGCGGGCCGATGCACCCGATGTCGAGCACCCGGAGATCCGGACGGCGGTCGATCAGCGACCGAAGCTCGTGCTGGACCTTCACCTTCCCAACGTTTCCCGTCACCGTCCAGCCGCCCGTGTACAGTTCGGGCCACGGCTTCGTCATCTGGCGTCTCTTGCTGCGGGTGAAATTTCCGGGTTCGCGCAGCGGCCAGACCCGGGGGCGCGCCGGCGGCGTTCGCCCCTCACGCCGGGCCCTCGTCCCGGAACACGTGCAGGTCGTCGCGGCAGCTCGCCGGATCGAAGGCGGCGATCCGCTTCTTCTCGTACCGGTAGTTCGGGCGCTTGCGGCAGATGGAGTACAGGCTGGCGCTGATCCCGGTGGTCGTGCGCGCGACGAACGGATGCACGCGCAGGGGACCCGGCGAAAGCTGCTCCAGCACCTCGAACCCGGCTCGTTCCAGGGTGAGCCGCGCCGTCATGGGCGTGAAGAAGTTCACGTGCTCCACGGCGTTCCACCCCGCCAGGTCCAGTGCGCTCCACGCCCACTTCGTGAGCGTGGGGGGCACCACCGGGTGGCCGATGGCCAGGATCCCGTCGGCCGCGAGCAGCCGGTAGCAGCGGGCCAGGAACAGGTGCGGCGCCACCAGGTGCTCGAACAGCGCGTTCGTGTGGATGGCCTCGAACGAGCCGGCCGGCAGCGTGCCGAGTTCGTCCTCGACGTTCATCCGGTGTGTCTGGAACCCCAGGGCGGTCGTGAACGCGGCCGCGTCTTCGCGCGCCTCCACGCCCTGGCTCCCCGGTCCCCAGTAGAACAGGTGCATCCCGAAGGAGCTGCCGATCTCGAGAACCTTCTTCTGCGCGAAGGAGTACCGCGCCCCGAGGTACGGGATGATCACCCGGGGAGAGGTGAAATGCGCCTTCAGGATCCTGGCCGTGCTATCCGGTGAAAGGGGTGACGATTGACGTACCCGGTCCCGCACCTCGTCGATGTCGATCGCGAATCGTTGGCCCACCTGGATGCTCTTCGAACGTGGTTTCCATCCTGTCCGCGCCGCGCGCGCGGGTGCGGACGCACCTTATGCACGCCACGCGCCTCTAGCGCGTCGCCCACGCCAGCCAGCGCAGCGGGCTCCGCGTGGGAAGGCGGGAGTCGAGCGCGTTGAACACCCGCATGGCGAGCCCGCTCGAAAGCACCGCGTGCCGCACGGGCAGCGGAACCAGCCCCGACAGGAGGCGGTAGGGCAGGCCGCCGAACGGCTCCACCTCCACCTTGCTGAAGCGGCGCATCAGCAAGCGCAGCCCGTCGTCGGTGTAGCGGAAGAAGTCGTGGTACCCGCTGGTTCCCGGCGAGGCGTGGAACGGCGCCATGAACGGGGTGGTCAGCAGCAGGTGCGCGCCGGGACGCAGGACCCGGTGCATCTCGTCGATGGCCGCCTGCGGCTCGTGCAGGTGCTCCAGGACTTCGAGGCAAAAGATACCGCCGGCGGACCCGGTGGCAAAGGGCAGGGCGTGGATGTCGCCGTCCACGTGCACGTTGCGGTCGCCGTGCTCGCTGGAGGAATGGTATCCCATGGCCACGTAGCGGGGCCCGAAGCTCTTCGCGAAAGGCTTCAGCTCCTTGCGGTACCGGAAGTTGGTCCCCAGGTCGAGCACGGGGTCGGCCTTCGCGAGGAGATCGACCCGCTCGCGAAACATGGGATAGAAGTGTTCCCGTCCGTAAAGCATGGCTCAGGGGTCCGAAGGTTCGAGCGAAGCGCGGGCGGCCCGGGTGCCGCCGGTCACCTCGCCAATGATGCGCAGCAGCAGCCGGGCCCACCGGTCGAGCGAGTGGTCCGCCACCACGGTGTCGCGCAGCCGCATTCCCAGGGCCCGGCGCTCGGCGGCCCCGCGGCCCGCGAGGCGCTCCAGCTTGTCGGCCAGGTCGGCGGCGTCGCCCTGGCGGAACACCAGGCCGGGGGCATCGCCGCCCAGGATGCCGGTGAAGGTCTCGTTGCTGGCGACCAGCGGCACGCCGCAGGCGAGCGCCTCGAGCGCCGCCTTGTCGGGGGCGCCCGTCGGGCAGCCGTTGAACGCAACGTCGGCGTCCACGTAGCACGAGGGAACCTCGCGGAACGCCATGGCGCCGCGGAACCGCACGTGCTCCTGCAGCCCCGCGCGCCGGACCATGCCCTCCAGCTCGGCGCGGTAGGCCTCGTCCGAAGGAATGCACACGTCGCCCACCAGCTCCACGCGCAGCTCCGTGCGGCCCCGCCGGTTCACCAGCTCGTCGGCGGCCGCCACCAGCGTTCCCAGGTCCTTGATGGGCGACAGCCGGCCCACGTGCACCACGGTGAAGGCGTCCGCGGGCGCCGGCGTGCCCCGCGGCGCCGGAACGAACACGTCGGTGTCCACCCCCTGCCCCACCACGTGCAGCTTGGTGCTCGGAATGCGGAAGGCGTTGGGCATGGAGGTCATTTCCCGGTCCACCAGCCGGTGCGCGACCCGCAGGATGCGGGGGACGTGGCCGTGCGCGTACCAGAGCACGGTCGGAACGCGGTACAGCTTGAGCAGCGGCGCCGCCATCACGGCGAAGAGGGGAACCATGTGGGCGAAGCAGGCGTCCACCGGGTCGCGGCGGAGCGTGCGCCCCACGAGGCGGTAGAACTCCAGCGCGCGCCTGGGCTCGCTGAACCCCCGCTCCTTTCCCATGGAGAGCACGCGCACGTTGTCGCGCACCCGGTACGTCCCGGCGACCATGGTGACCACCGTCACCCTGTCCACGTACCGCGCGAAGGCGTTGACCCAGTCGATGGTGAAGGCGAGCAGCGGATCGCCCTCGTCCATCTTCATGTTGAACCACAGAACGTGCATGAGAATTCCTTCAGGCCCGCGGCGCGGACGCGTACTGCTGGAGCCACAGTTCCAGGCAGAGCAGGTTCCACAGCCGCGGCCAGTGGTCGGCGCGCCCGGCGACGTGGTCGGCCAGCAGGCCATCCACCACGTCCAGGTCGAAAAGCCCCCGCGTGCGGAACGACCGCGAGGCGAATACGTCGTGCACGAACTCCCGGTACCGTCCCTCGCGCATCCAGCGGCCCACCGGGATGCTGAAGCCCATCTTCTGCCGGTGGATCACGTCGCGGGGCAGGTAGCGCTCCGCCACCTTCTTGAGCAGGTACTTCGTGGTCCCCCCCCGAACCTTGAACTCGAACGGAATGCGGGCGGCCAGCTCCACGAGCAGGTGGTCGGCGAAGGGCGAGCGGGCCTCCAGCGAGTTCATCATCGACATGCGGTCGACCTTCACGAAGAACAGGTCGGGAAGCATGTCCAGCAGCTGCGAGTACATGATGCTCTCCACCGCGCTGTCGCCGTCGTACTCGTTCACCAGCTCCCTGCGGCGCGACCCGTCCAGCGCGGGCTGCATCAGCCTGCGCCCCCCGTCGCTGAGAAGCGCCCGCCACCCGTCCACGTCCGGCGAGGAAAGCGCCACGAACAGGTCGGCCGGGTGGGAATAGCTCGGGCCCAGGCGGCGCGTGAAGTTCTTGGCCCTGCGCACCGCCTGCGGCAGCCGCGCGCGGCTGTCGGAGTGCGGGACGCCGGCCGCCGCCCGGCTGAGCGCGCGCCGGACGAGCGAAGGCACCCGCTGGTACGCCAGCGCGCCCTTCATCGCCAGGTACCACTCGTATCCCCCGAAGCTCTCGTCGCCCCCGTCGCCCGTGAGCGCCACCGCCACGTGCTGCCGCGCCAGCCGCGACACGTAGTGGGTGGGCACCGCCGAGGCATCGGCGAACGGCTCGTCGAGGTGGTAGACGATGCTGCGCAGGATTTCCGGCTCGTCGGGCTCGATGACGAACTCGTGGTGGTCGGCCCCCACGTGCCGGGCCACGCGGCGGGCGTACGGCAGCTCCGAGAACTGCTGGTCGGCGAACCCGATGGAGAACGTCTTGACCGGCGCGCTCATCTCGCGGGCCATCAGGGCCACCACCAGCCCCGAATCCACCCCGCCGCTCAGAAAGGCGCCCAGGGGCACGTCGCTCATCAGCCGCACCCGCACCGCGTCGGCGAGCACGCGCTCCACCTCGTCCAGGTACTCCCGCTCCGTGGCGCGCCACTTGTCGGCGAACGACGGGCGCCAGTAGCGGACGGTGCGAACCGCCCCCTGATCGTACACCAGGTAGTGGGCGGGCGCCAGCTTCTGCACGCCCCTGACCGCGCACGACGGGCTGGGCACCCGGTTGTACACCAGGTACCGGCCGATCGCCGTCCAGTCCACCTCCGGCGCCACCACGCCGCTGGCGAGCAGGGCCTTGAGCTCGGAGGCGAACACCAGCCGCCCGCCGTGCTCGGCGTAGTAGAGGGGCTTCTTCCCCAGGCGGTCGCGCGCGAGCACCAGGCGCTGCCGCTTTCCGTCCCACAGGGCCAGCGCGAACATGCCGCGCAGGTGCGTCACGAAGTCGTCGCCGTACTCCTCGTACAGGTGCGGGACGACGGCGACGTCGGAGTGCGACGCGAAGACGTGCCCCCTGCGCTCCAGGTCGCGCCGCAGCTCGGCGTGGTTGTAGATCTCGCCGTTGCAGACCACCGACACGGAGCCGTCCTCGTTGGCGAGCGGCTGCTGGCCGCAGGCCAGGTCGATGATGCTGAGCCGCCGCATTCCCAGCACGCACGCACCGAGCGCCGCCACCCCCTCGTCGTCGGGGCCGCGGTGCACCAGCGCCGAGCACATGACGCGGGTGCGCGCCAGCGCGTCGTCCGCGGCGCCGGCCACGCCGGCGAGCCCGGCGATTCCGCACATCTACGCGGCTTCCGCGGCCGACGCGGGGCGGGTCGCGTGGATGGTCCACGCCCCCCCCGTGCTTTCCACGTCGAACCCGGCGAGGTCCGGGCGGCTCCAGCGCAGCAGCTCTTCGCGGTTGTAGACGTGGTTGTACGGGTTCAGCAGGTTGTCCATCCAGAAGCGCCTCAGCTTGCGGACCGGAAAGCGGTACGGGAAGATGGGACGGGCAAGCGGCGCCACCGCCCGCGACCCCACGGCGTACACCGCGCACAGCTTCCACAGCAGCGCCGGCGACAGGCGCGAGTGCCAGTCGCGAAATGCGCAGCTCATGCGATACAGGGTGGGGTGGCTGCTCCGGAACCGGTCGCCGTACACCCAGACGTGGATCTCGCCGCCGGGCGCCACCCGCGCGGCGCACTCGTCGAAGGCCCGCTGCGGGTCGGGGGTGTGGTGCAGGACCCCGTGCGAAAGGACGAAGTCGGCGATGCCCGGACGCAGGGGAAGGTCGAAGACGCTGGCCTGCACGAGCAGGACCCGGGTGGCCAGCTCCTCGCGGGTGAACTGCCGCGCGGCGAAGTCCAGGCTCGACGTGAGGTCGACCCCGACGATGCGGGTGTCCGGTCCCGCGTGCAGCGACAGGTTCTTGAGCATTCCCCCGATCCCCACCCCCACCTCCAGCGCCAGCTTGCGGTGCTTCAGGTTGCCGGCCGGGTACAGCAGCCGGAACGTCTTGCCCACCGTGGCCAGCGTCTTCTCGGCGACCTTGGGGTCGGAGTAGGCCAGCTCGTACAGGTTGCGGTGCTGGAAGTCGTACGACCGCATGGTGATCTTCTGCCCCTCCCACTGCACGGCTTCGCCGTACTCGAGCGAAAGCGCCCGCTTGGCCCCCGCCGTCAGGCGGTGCCAGTGCAGCTGCACGAAGCTCTTCCGCTCCTCGCCCAGGAGGAAGCGGGGGATCCCGTCGATCACCGGATAGCTAAGCCCGCACTCCGCCTTCGCGCAGCGGATCAGTCCCTGTCCGTCGTCCGTCATCTCCTCCACCGACAGGGCACCGGCACAGCGGGGGCACTGGAGAAGCGCATCGAGTTCGGTCAGCCACCACATGTCAGTCTCCCTGATCGGGCCGCGCCGCGCGGCGCAGCATCTGGATGAAAGCATCGATCCCGCGGTCGCGGTCGAACGTTTCCAGCACCCGCCGCTGGCCGTTCCCGCCCATGCGCAGGGCGGTTTCGGGATCGTCGAACAATGAGATCACGCGCTCCGCCAGGGCGCGGGGATCGTCCACCGGCGTCACGAACCCGGTTTCGCCGTCCCTGACGATCTCCTGTCCGGGAACCGCCGTGGTGACGATGGGCAGCCCGGCCGCCGCGGCCTCGAGCATCACCTTGCTCAGCCCCTCGTAGACGGAGGTGTGCGTGTACACCGTGCTCAGCTGGTAGTAGGCGGGCAGCTCCGCGTGGGGAACGCCGTCCTGCAGCCAGATCACGCGCGGGTCCGCGGCGGCGGCCTGCAGCGCCCCGACGTCGTCCGCGTCGGGGGCGCGCTTTCCGACGACGAGGAGCCGGGCGCGCGGGTGCCGCGCGGCGACGTGGCCGAACGCCTCGACCAGCACGGGCAGGCGCTTCACGGGCACCGGCCGCCCCACCCACAGCATCACCGGCGCATCCGCCGGAATTCCCAGTTGCTCCCGCAGCGCCGCCGCGCGCTCCGGCTGCGGCTCGGCGAAGCGCCGCACGTCGGTGGGGGTGCCCAGGACCGTCACCCTGGCCCGGGGAATCCCCAGGCGCTCCACGTACACGTCGCGCTGTACCGGGTTCACCACCCGCCAGGCGTCGGCGCGGGGAAGCACGAACTCGGCGACCCGGTGCAGGAGCCGGAAGTACAGGGGCCGCTCGCCCACCCACCCCGGGTTCTCCAGGAAGTTGGAGTGGTTCCCGATCACCAGCGGCGTGCCGTACCGGCGCCGTACCCACAGCCCCACCAGCGCCGTTCCGAACGGGTCCTGCGCGTACACCACGTCGGGCGTGAAGCGGCGGGCTTCGTCGCGCACGATGGCGGCGGCGTCCCGAAAGTAGTGCAGGTGGCTTCGCGAACGGGTCGGATGCACGTGCACCCGGCCGCCGAACACCTGCGGGCCCAGCCGGCTGCCCCGCGAGGTGTAGGTGACGTAGTGGATGCGTCCTTCCATCCGCTCCGCGTACGCGGCCAGCCGCGGGAGGGTGTCTCCGACGGGTTCGCCCATCCCGAGCAGGAGCGCGTTCATCGCCCGCGAGCCCCGGAGGGGGCCGCCGCGGGGCAGACATCGGGCCACCCGTTCCCGAGCGGCCTCACCGCAGCCACACGTACACCATCATGGTGGCGCTGATGGCCACCGTGTATCCCGCGGCCCATACACCCGCCATCCGCCGGCCGGCCAGCCACTCGCGGATCCCCGCCGCGGCGAACATCAGGAGCAGCGGCTGGATGGGGAGCCGGGTTCGCCCGGTGGTCACCAGTCCGCTCCCGCTGGCGGCGAGCAGCACCAGCACCCCCACGACGAGGAACAGGAGCATCCGCGCCGACCCTTCGCGCCCCCGGCTCACCCACATGCCGTACGCCACGAACGGGAGCACGAGATACCAGGCGACCATCCCCGGCAGGAGCACGTACAGCGTGGGCTCGGGCGAAAGGACGGCCCACAGGGGAAGCGGGGTGACCATCACCAGGAGAATGCCGAAAGGCAGAAAGATGAAGCTGAGCGGCGGCTCCATGAGCGCGTAGATGGACCCGGCCCGGGGACGCACCATCCGTCCGTAGAAGCCCGACATCTCCGACACGGGGTCCTGGAACATGACGATGGAGCGCGGGAAGATCTGCGCGAGCAGAACGGACGCGAGCGCGAGCAGGACGCTGACCGCCAGCACGCGGCGCACCGTGCCCCCCACCCCGCCCTTGCGCGCACCCCCCGGGTTCAGCAGGAGCGCACCCGCGAGCACCGGCACCAGGTAGAAGCGCGCCAGCGCCAGGTAGGCGCCGAGCAGGCCCAGCACCGCCGCGTGCCGGAACGAGTGGCGCTTTTCACCGCTTTCCTGCAGCCGGGTGCCCGCCCACACGCCGATCATGAGTGCCGCGGTGACGGAAATGTCCTTGAGGTTGCTCCCCGAGTACACGATCTGCTCCGGGTACAGCGCGACCATCAGGGCGGAAAGCCGGGCGGCGGGCTCGGAAAACGCCCGGCGCGCGATCTCGTAGGTGAACACGGGGACGAGCGCGCCCAAAAAGGCGTTGAACGCGCCCATCGCGAGCAGGTCGGGGCCGAACACGCGGAAGATCAGCGCATGCAGCAGGATGTAGCCGGACGCCCCCTGCCAGGCCACGAACTCGGGGAGGGCGCTCCGGTCCGCGCCCCACGCTTCGACCGACCGGATCGCCAGCTGGTGGTACAGCCGCCCGTCGTCGCCCAGGAAGCCCAGCGAAAGGTTCGGATGGTCGACGACCCAGTCGGGAAGGATCTGGGTGAGGAACAGCGCGAACGAGATGCGCAGGCCGAAGGCCGCGACGAACAGAAAGACGAGGAACCCCCGGTCGTGCCGGCCGCCCAGGGCGCGGGAAAGGGCGACCCCGGCCCCGGCCAGGACGAGCACGAAAACGGTGATCAGCACCGGATCACCGGGCCCGCGTCCGCGGACCGGCGCGGGAAGGCCCGGTGCACGGCCGGACGAACGGAGGGGGTCATCGCGGGCCCGCGGCCGTGGAGGGTAGCCGGGCCACCGAGCGGAGCACGGAATCGCACTGCTCGACGGAGTACGCCCACGTCCCTTCGGTGGACGCGCGCCGACGGGCGGCGGCGCCCATCCGCAGCCGCAAGGCCGGATCGCGCAGCAGCGCCCCCAGCGCGCGGGCGGTGTCGGCCGGGTCTCCCGGCTCCGCCAGGACGCCGGTTTCCCCATCGACGATCGTTTCCTCGGTGCCCGATCCCCGGGCCACGACGGCCGGCTTCCCCGACAGCGCGGCCTCGATCACCGCGATGCCGTAGCCCTCGATGTCGCCCCGGGCCGTCTGCCGGCTCACCAGCACGAACACGTCGGCCAGGTCGTACAATCCCGGGAGGTCCTCCGCGCGCACCTCGCCAAGGAAGCGCACGTGGTCCGACACGCCCAGCGACCGGGCGAGCTCCACGAACTCCGGATGGGGGTGCGGCCGGCCCGCGACCACGTACACCAGGTCCGGGAACTCCCGCAGCAGCTGCGGCAGGGCACGAATGACCACGTCCTGGCCCTTCCGCTCCTTCACGCTCCCCACCGTCAGCAGCACGGGGCCCGGCAACAGGCCCAGGCGGCGGCGAAGCTCGCCGCCGCCGCGGCCGGGGGCGAAGACGTCGTCGTCGGCGCCGCAATGCACCACCACGCTCCGCGCGGGGTGAATGCCCATGTCGTTCATCAGGCGCTCGGTGTACCGGCTGCACAGCACGACGGCATCGGCCTGGCCAAAGGCGGCGCGGGTCATGTCGCCGCCCCGGGTTCCGCCCTGCAGGAACTCGGTGCCGTATCCCATGGCCATCCAGGGGCGGCGAAGGATCTTCGCGAGGGCCGCGCCCTGCCACACGGCCGAGTAGCCGGCCGCGACCAGCACGTCGGGGCGCCAGGCCACCGCCGCCCGGAGCGCCGAGGCGAACTGGCCCGCCATGCGCACCGACGTCCACCGCCACGACCGCTGCCGGACGACGGAGTAGGGCTGGGCGCGGTCGAAGGCCGCGGCCGCTTCCGTCCGGGCGAGCCCGTAGGGCGCCACCACCCTGACCCGCCAGCCCAGGCGGGTCAGGTGGAGGGCCATCTGGTGGGTCTGCGTTCCGATGCCGCCGGGGCCGGGGGGGAGCTCGACCGAGTACAGGAGCAGGCGCCCGGAGCCCCCCTCCGCACCCGGCGCCGGCCCATCAGGATTTCTCGGCAATGGCGTACACCGAGTGGCGGAAGTTGTCCCGCACGCTTCCCGGAAGGAGCGACAGGACGGCGCCGGCCTTGCGGCCCAGCAGCACGGGTCCGCGGTACGCGCGCTGCGAGATGTCGAAGCCCACGAACTCGCAGAAGCTCCTGACTTCGTCCCACTGGTAGATGCGGAAGTGCCCCATGTGGCCCAGCTCCTCGAGCTTCCTGAACTCGTCGAGCGCGTTCGCGTGATACGGGCGGCCCAGGAAGAACTTCAGCCGGTGCACGGGGGTGATGTGGTTCGTGCTCAGGATCATGCGCCCGCCCGGGCGCAGCACGCGGTGAATCTCCCGCAGCGCGAGCAGGGGGTTCAGCCGGAGGTGCTCCAGCGTTTCCGTGAAGAGCACCAGGTCGAACGAGCCCGACGCGAACGGAAGCGGCTCCTGCTCGATGTCGACCCGGTCCACCTCCAGGCCGTACTTGCTCCACAGCCCTCCCACGCGATCCGGGTCCAGGTCCACGCCGCGCACCCGGTACCCGAGCTCCTTGAGCAGCACCGTGAACTGGCCGGGAACGGCCCCCACCTCCAGGATGTCGCCCCCCCGCTCCGACGGGCGGAAGAAAGACAGGATGTCGAGGTACCGGCCCTCGCTGTGCTTCAGGTGGTGGAGCCACCAGGTCGCCAGGCTGGGCGCCACCAGCTTCACGTCGTCCTTCATCGCGCGCAGGATCTCGATCACCCGGGCGTCCTGCTCTCCATTCCGTGTACCGCGGTCGTGCGACCTGCTCATTGTGTGCTTCGCCTTCCGGGCCAGAGAGGTGGAGGGTGGCGCGCGAATGCTCCCGGGCGCGCCGGCCGGAAGCCCGGCCGACGCGCTGGGAGCACTCGGGTCAGATGCGCCCCTGCGTTTTCAGGAGTTTGATGCGGTCGAGGGCCTGCTGCCGCTTGGAGGGCTGCTCGCGGGTCACCGGCCGCGCGGCGAGCACCCGGGGGTCCACCGCCTGGGCCAGGACCTCGCCGTCCATCTCGGGCGGAACGGGCAGCCCCATCAGGTACAGGAGCGTGGGGGCCCAGTCCACGAGCCGCCCCGAAATCTCGCCGGCCCGCACCAGCCCCCCGGGCCCCGCCAGGATGGCGGTGGCCTGCATGCTGTGGTCTCCCGGACGCACGGTGGTGCCGCCCAGCCACCCCCCCGCCCCGATCGCGCTCGCGATGTAGTGGTCGGGGATGTAGGCGATGTACGGGGGCGCCTTGTGTGCATACGGCCCATGGTACAGGTCGGCGCCACGATACAGCTTTCCCCCGAACCGCGCAAGCGCCTCCTCGAGCGCGGCGAGCTCCGCCGCCGTCGGCTCGCCCCCGCCGCCGTGGCGGACCCAGTACCCCCCGTCGAAGTACAGCTTCGTCCGGCTCATGTCGACGTCGACGAGCCGGCGCTCGGCGGCCGGAAGCGCCGTCTGCAGGTTCCACAGCCGCCTGGGAACCAGCCCCCGCAGGCGGTTCAGGAGGCCCAGCGACTGGAGCACGCCCTTCACCCGCTCGCGGCTGAAGCCGGCGCGCCCCAGCGCCCCCGCGGCGGCGCTTTCGGGCTTCAGGTGGAGCAGGCCCAGGTCCTTGAGGATCGCGTTCAGGAACACCCGGCCCTTCAGCGGCTTCACGCCGTGGTCCGAGATCACCAGCACCAGGGTGTCGTCCCCCGCCGCCTCGAGCATCCGGCCCACGAGCAGGTCGGTTTCCTCGTACATGTCGCGCACGCGGTCGCCGGTCATGAAGTGCGAGATCACGTCGATCTCGTTCAGGACCACCATGGCGAAATCCCAGGGCTCGGCGCGCAGCAGCCGGGTGAACGCGTCGGTCTTGGCCCGGCTCACCCTCACGCCCTCGTGGTAGATCTTCTCGGTGTCGCCCGAGTACAGCAGGTCGCGGTCGATGAAGATCCGGTATCCCCGCTCCAGCAGCTCCTCCCGCAGGGCGGCCGGGTGGGTGAACGCCGACGACTCGCTCGGGGCGTCCATCCCGGAAACCATCACGCCGTCCAGCGGCTCCGGCGGGTAGGTGATGGGTGCCGCGACGACGATGCTCCGCCGGCCGTGCTCGTTCATGATGCGCCAGATCGGCTTGGCGCGCATGGACGCGGCCGTCGCGGGCTTCCTCACCGCGGCGTGGTAGTCGTCGAAGTAGCTGAGGATCCCCGTTTTCCCCGGGTTGCAGCCGCTGTAGAACACGGGCCACGCCATCGAGGTGAAGGGGGGCGTGGTGGACTCGATGGGGCCCCACGCGCCCTTTTGCATCAGCCCGCCCAGGTTCGGCAGGCGGCCCTCCTCGATCCACGGGAAGACGAACTCAGGCGTGGCGCCGTCCAGCCCGATCACGAGCAGGCGCCTGGCCGGTGGCGTGGGGCCCGCCGGCGGCAAAGAATCGTTCATGGAGGCGTAGGGGTAGTCGTGCCGAGCGCCGCCATCGCCCGATGATGAAGGATCCGGAAAACGGCGCGATCGGTTTCGAGGATGCCCTCGAACGCCCAGATGCTGCCGAACGAAACCATGAGGAAGGCGGTGAACAGCGCCAGCGCGGCGGGAAGCACGGGCAGCCCCGCCCAGGTCTCGGCGCCGGCCGCGACGGCCGCGACGGCCAGGCCCATGCAGGCGCTGGCCTTCAGGAAACCGGGCGAGAACGCGTGGATCCCCGAGGTGCGGATCAGCGACACGGTGACCAGGAGGTTGGCCGCGAGCGTCGAGACCGCCGACGCCGCGGCCGCGCCGGCCAGCCCCCAGCGCGGAACCAGGACGGGGATCAGCGCGAGGGCCACGCCGTTCGACACGACCGTGGCCCAGAGCACGCTGCGCGGGTGGCCGGTGGCGAGCAGCGTGGTGCCTCCCGGGCCCACCCAGACGCCCATGAACTGCGACGCGGCCAGGATCTGCAGGGCGATCGCCCCGTAGGCGTACTCCGGGCCGAACACCAGGATCAGCAGGGGCCCCGCCAGCACGATGAGCACGGCCGCCAGGGGAAAGGAAAGCCCCGTGAGCCAGCGCGTGACCGACGTGAAGAGCACCCGCAGCTCGTCGGAACTGGTCGACGCGTGCAGGCGCGAGCTGAGGGGAAGGAAGAGGTAGCGCATGCACGAGTAGAGCGTGCCCACGATCCCCACCAGGAGCACGGCGGCGCCGTACACGCCCACCTGCGCCGGGATCAGGAAGAGCCCCAACAGGAGCGTCACCCCCTGTGCCGCCGCCATCCGGACGATGTCGCCGCTGGCCAGGGTGCCCGAGAAGCGCAGCATCTCCCCGGCGAGCTCCCGGCGGAAGCGGCCGCCCGACAGCACCGGCGCGAGCTCCTTCCACCCGTAGGCCGCCAGGGCAACGAACTCGCCGGCGGCGGCCAGGGTGTACGCCGCCGCCACCCACAGGAAGGGAAGCCCGGCGCCCACCGCGATCGCGATCACCCCGAACTTGAGCAGGTTCCCGAACAGGGCGTCGAAGACGATGAACTCGCGGACCCGGTCGAAGCCGCGGAACGAGTTCAACAGCACCGTGTTGACGGCCACGAAGGGGATCGACAGCGCGAGCACCCGCACGTGCGGCCGCAGGTCGGGCGCCGAGAGCGCGCCGGCCACCAGGCCGGCGCCGGCGACCAGGAGCAGCGCGACCGCCACCCCGAGCAGCGCGGCGACGGCCACCCCGGCGAAGAGCACGGACCTGAGCCCGTCGCGGTTCTCCTGCCCGCGATACCGCCCGATGAAGCGCGACACGCTGTTGGTCAGCCCGAAGGCCGCGACCGACTGGCCCACCGCGACGACGCTGAGCCCCAGCGTGAGGAGCCCGAATTCGTGGGGGGTGTATTCGCGCGCCACGAGAACCCGGCCGAACATCCCGAATCCCCGCGCGATCATCGCCCCCACGATCACCAGTCCGGTGCCGCGCGCCAGGTGCGCGGCGGTTCGGGCGCGCTCCCCGGCGTTGGACGCCTCCGTCACTCGATGTAGCCGAGGCCGCGAAGGCGGTCCACCAGGTCGCCTTCTTCTTCTGCCGTCAGCCCGGCGGCGGCGCCCGCCTCCCCCGGCTCTTCATCGCCACCGGTGACTTCCTCGAGCACGAACCGGACGTACTCGTCGGCCGAGGCGAAGCCGGCCTCTCCGGCGTGCGACTGCACCCGCCCGAACAGGTCGGCGGGAATGCGCAGGGTGGCCCACTCCGGGCCGCCGCTAGAATCCATGGTCGTGGTCCTTGCCAGCTGCGAAGGAGTACAATACGACGGCGGGGGCTCGTGCCCGGGGAGTGCCCCGGGACGCGCCCCTTTCGCCGGCCGCGAATATAGCACCCCGGTCTCCGTTCGCGCCATCGGCGAACCGGCCGGAAGGTGCGCCTAGCGGGCCGAAGCGGTGGCCGCGGGGCTCCGCCCGCCCTCGGCGACGGCGCGAAGCAGCGCCGCCGTGTCGGCCACCATGCGCTCCACCCCGAAGCGCTCGGCGGTGGCCAGGGCCGCGGGACGCATCCGCTCGCGCTCGGCCGCGCTCCCCGCCAGGGCGGCCAGGGCGCCGCGCAGCGCCGCCACGTCGCGGGGGGGCACCAGGCGCCCGTTCTCGCCGTCGCGCACGATCTCGTCGGTGCCGGGCACGTCGGTGGCCACCACGGGAAGGCCCAGGCTCATCGCCTCGAGCGCGGCGTGGGGAAAGCTTTCCCAGCTCGAGTTGAGCACGAACACGTCGCATGCGGCCATGAGGGCGGCGGTCTGCCCCTTGGAGCACTGCCCGGCGAAGTACACCCGGCCGGCCACCCCGGCGGCCGCGGCCGCCGCTTCCAGCGCGCTCCGCTCCGGCCCGTCGCCCACCACCACGAAGCCCACGCCGTCCAGCGGGGCCATGGCCTCCATGATCTCGTCGACGTGCTTCCAGGGCACCAGCCGAACGGCGGTCACCAGCTTCACGGGGGTGTCCAGCGGAACCGGGGCCGGCGCGGTGCCGGAAAGCGAGGCGGTGGCGTTGTACACCACCTGCACCTTGTGCCGGGGCACGCCCCAGCGCTCCACGCCGCCGGCGGTGTACGCGCTGTTGGCGATCACCCGGTCGGCCTGCCGCACCCACCAGGCGCGCAGCGCCTTGAGCCCCTCGATCCTGGGCCCGTAGCGCGTGGCCTGGAACACCTCGTACGGGTCGCTCGTCCAGCCGTTCACCGTCGAACGCTCCCAGGCCATGTCGCCGACCACCTTGTGAACCAGCGGCGTGCTCCCCATCCGCGTGGCCAGCGTGGC
Organism: Longimicrobium sp.; assembly: GCF_036399935.1. GTDB lineage: Bacteria > Gemmatimonadota > Gemmatimonadetes > Longimicrobiales > Longimicrobiaceae > Longimicrobium. The sequence goes on along the minus strand of NZ_DASWMD010000081.1, from coordinate 11,550 downwards.
CTCCATGGCGAACCCGTTGGCCAGCACCACGTCGGCGGCGCGCGCCTCGCGGGCGATGGTGCTCACCGTGCGGGCCCAGCGCGCGGGCTTGGGCATGCCCCGCGGAATGCGGATCAGCCGGAACGGGTAGTCCGCGTCGGCGGGATGGTCGAGCGTGTCGCTGGCGGTGACCACGGTCACCTGGTGCCCCTCGCCGGCCAGCCCCGCCGCCACGAGCGGAACGTAGGTTGCCGGCCCGCCGATGTCCGGGGGAAAGATCCCGGTGGTGATCACGATCTTCAATGGACCTGGCATGTCGCTCCGGTACAGGGTTCAGCAGGGCCTCAGGCGGCTCCGGCCGCCGGAACGGGGGCCGACTGCAGCCGCACGACCCTGAGCACCTCGCGAGCCGCCAGCACGCACGTGCCCACCTTCCCCGAGAAGAGGGCCACGGTGCGGTCGTCCACCCGCTGCACGATGGTGGGACGGGCGTCGGTGGCGTCCATGAGCGGCAGCACCGTGCGCACGGTGAACATGGAGCCCACGTGCTGCACGGGCGCCAGCCCTGCCAGGAACTCGGAGCCGGATTCGACGAAGCGCGCGAAGTGCGAAGCCGCCGGCGCCTCGACGACGCCGCGGTTCAGCAGCGCGCGCAGCGCCGGGGGAACCTCGGGAACCTCGCCCACGCTGGTGTGGTGGATGGCGTGGACCACGTTGCCCATCACGTGGAGCCCGCTGGTGCCCAGCGGGTCCAGGCACATGAACGGCCCGTCCATCACCACCACGCTGCGCCGGGCGTACGGGGCGGGCAGCCGCACCACCGGCTTTTCGCAGACCTCGAACTGGTAGCTCCGGAACCCGCCCGGCAGCCCCGACAGCAGCTCGTTGAGCGCGGCGTACGTGGCGATCACCCGCATGTCGAACGGGTCCAGCAGGCGCAGGGTGGCCTCGGTGCGCAGATGCACGCGCACCCCCGACTCGCGCAGCCGCGTCCGGCAAAGGGCGCGGAGCTGGTCCGGGCCGAACAGGCTTTCGCGGACGCGGAAGCAGGCCTCCACGGGGCCGCGGCGCACCACCTCGGGCCACTCGGCCCGGTACTCCAGCCCGAGCGCGTCCATGAAGCGCACGTAGTCGTCGGCCGTGACGAGCGATCCCCTGGCCGCGATGGCGTAGTAATGCTCGTAGCCGTCCATCATGGCGGGGCCGTACACCCGCCGGAAGCTGGCCTCGGACTCGCGCGACGACAGCGCCGTTTCCGGGCTGCGCGGGTAGTGGTACCCCCGGTGCAGCCGGTACTGGTTGATGCCGCTCGCGCCCGACAGCAGGTCGTCGCCGCGCTCGAAGAGTTCGACGCTGAACCCCGCGCCCGCGAGCTCCACGGCCGCGGTCACCCCGAATATGCCCCCGCCGACAACGGCCACCCGGATCCGTTTCGTCATGCTTCCTGTCCGAGTGAAAAGGCGCGGCCGGCCGGAGGCGCGGGCCGCGGAGCGCCGTGCGCGCCGGCGATCCGGGCCAGCACGGCGACGATGGCCGCGTCCAGGCGGTCCGCGCCGGGATCGTGAGCCCCGGGCGCCAGCGAGTCCAAAAACGCCCGGGCCTGGCGCAGCAGGGGCTCGCCCCCGGGGAGCGCCACGGCGGCGGGTGCCCCCCCGGCTCCGGGGCGCCAATCATAAAGGAACTCCCCATGCCAGGCAAGCACGCGCCCGGACCCCGCCACGGCGGTCAGCGCAAGGCCGCGCACGGGCGCGGCGCGGTCTACCGTGAGCACCGCGGTCCCCCCGCCGGCGAAGCCCAGCCGCACCGACAGGTAGTCGCGGGGGGTCGGCCCGCCCCCCCCGGCCAGGACCTCCACCTCGTCCGGCGCCCGTCCGAACAGCCCGAGCGCCAGCGAGACCGGGTGGGGGAACAGGTTCCACACCAGCGCCGATTCGAACGTGCCCCACTTGGACCAGTGGAAGCGCACCTCGCGCACCGGGTCGCCGGCCAGCTCCCGGGCCATCGCCGTGAAGGCCGGATGGTACAGGAACGTGTGCCCCACGAAGAGCCGGAGGCCGGCGTCCCGCGCGGCGCCTACCAGCCGCACGGCGGTTTCGGCGTCGGTCGCGAGCGGCTTTTCGACGAAGACGTGCTTTCCCGCCCGCAGCGCCGCCGCCGCCAGCTCCGCGTGGGTGGCGGGCGGGGTGGCGATCACCACCGCGTCCACCTCCGGGTCGCCGATCAGCGCCTCGGCGCTCGCCGCCAGGCGAACGCCCGGGTGGGCCGCGCCGAGCCAGGCGCGCGCCGCCGGATCGCCCCGGTTGGCGCAGGCCACGAGGTCGCCCGCCTGGGCGAACACCCTCACGAGGTTCCTTCCCCACGGCCCGAGCCCCACCACCCCCACGCGCGGCGCGGCCGCGGGCACCTGCGTCATCCCGCGGCCGCCATTCCCGGCTCCGCGGGGCGCACCGCCCGCCCGCGCAGTGCGTGGGCCCCGGAAAGCCCGAAGGCGTCCAGGATCGTGGGCGCGACGTCGCCGATGCCCAGCCCCTCGATCCGTGCTCCGTTCCCGCCACGGCCCAGGTCGCGGCCCTCGGCCATGAGGAAGATGCCGTTCCAGTCGTGGTTGGCCCCGTCGGGCCCGGTGTCGTTTTCGCGCGTATGCACCCGGCCGCCGCCCACCGTTCCCACCGAGCGCCAGAACAGGTCGCCGAAGAAGAGCAGCAGGTCGGGCGCCACGTTGTTCAGGGCCGCGTACTCCTCCGAAGGCACGACCACGCGCGTGCCGATCGGGCGCCCCTGCTCGTCGCCCAGCGCTTCCAGCTCCTCGCCGATCCGCCGGCGCACGGACTCGTACTCCGCGGGGTCCACGGCTCCCTGGGGCTCGCGCCCGCGCACGTTCAGGAACAGGCGGGCGTAGTAGCCGCCTTCGCTCCAGGCCCGGGTGCGCGGCCAGTCCACCTCCAGCTGCTCGAACTTGGTCGGCCGGTCCGGGTAGCGCTTGAGCACCAGGTATCCCTGCTGGATCAGCCATTCGTTGATGGCGATCCCGCCGTCCATCCGCTTGGCGCCGTGGTCGGAAACGATCAGCACCCGGGTGTCGTCGTCCGCGAACTCCAGGAGCCCGCCGAGCAGCTCGTCGACCCGCCTGTAGTACTGGAAGATGGCGTCCTCGAACTCGTTGGGCCCGGGATACAGCACGTGGTCCGGGTCCATGTACTGCCAGAACCCGTGGTGGATGCGGTCCGTGCCCATCTCCACCATCATGAAGAAGTCCCACTGGCGCGACCGCAGGAGGTGCCGGGCGACGGTGAACCGCTTCTCGGTCATCTCGTAGATCTGCTCCAGCAGCCACCGCTTGCGGTCGGTGCGGAACCCCCTGACGTCGACCATGTAGTCGCCCACCAGGCGGCGGATCTCGGCGCTCAGCGCGTGGGGATGCGTCCACTGCTGCGCCGCCTCGGGGGTCAGGAAGCAGGAAACCAGCTCTCCCCGCACGGGCCGCACCGGGTACGAAGGGGGCACGCCGATGACCACGGACCGTTTTCCGGCCGCGCCGAGCAGGTCCCACACCGTGGGCTCGTGCACGCTGGCCGAGGTGACCAGGGAAAGGCGCTCGTACCCGTGGTCGGCGCGGTTGCGGAACCCGTAGAAGCCGAGCTCCCCAGGGTCCTTTCCCGTGACCATCGACATCCACGCGGGCACGGTGATGGGGGGCGTGGAGCTTCTCAGGGGACCGTGCACCCCCGCCTGCAGCACCCGCCGCAGGTTGGGGAGGTGCTCCAGCCAGCGGTGGAACACGAGGTCCGGATCGGCGCAGTCGAGCCCGATCACCATCACCCTGCGCCGAGAGGTCCGGCCCGCCGATTCGTTCATTCGCGACCAGGCAAAAGAAAAAGGAAAAACGCGGCGGGCGCCCTCAGGCGCGCTGCGCCACCGACCGCACCGCGCGCTCGGGCGGGGCCGTGCTCGCCGTGGCGACGGGCCTGAGCTCCACCTCGAGCTTGAGCAGCTGCACGTCGAGCGCGCGGCAGGCCTGCCTCAGCTCCTCCATGCGCGCGGGCCGCAGCTTGCCCGTGCCGACCACGACGGTGCGGGTGCGGGTGCGGGCCACCACCCCGGCCAGCTGCTCGAAGCCGCCGACCACCGGGACCCCGTGGATCAGCCAGTTCGCCTTGCTGGCGTTGTCGTCGAGAAAGCCCACGGGGCGCAGGCGCAGTTCCGGCCGCGCGCGGAGGTGGCGCAGCACCAGTTCGCCGCCCCTCCCCGCCCCGTAGATCAGTGCCGGCGCGCCGCTCTGGTCCAGCGAGTGGCGGACGGAGTCGAGCGACCGGAACGACGCCCGCGCCCCGATGGTGAGCAGCCCCACCAGCAGCGCGTCGACGATCAGGATGCCGCGGGCGAAGTGGTCGCCCCGGAAAAAGAAGACGAGCGCCGCGGTGGTGAGCAGGCTGCCGAGGAGCGCGGCCTTGCCTAGGCGGTGCACGTCCTTGACGCTCAGGTGCTGCCACGTCCCGCGGTACACGCCCATGGTTCCGAACGCCACCGACTTGCTGACCACCGCGACGGCCAGGGTGCCCGACAGGATGGCCGCCTGGTCGGGCGGCGGCGCCCCGTCGTACCGGATCAGGTACGCGGTCGAGTACGCCACCGCGAAGAGCACGAGGTCCAGCAGCACCTCGGCGGCGCGGCGCTTGTGGAACAGGTTGGAAACGAGCAGCGTGGCCCGCGGGGGAAGCTGCCCGTCGTCGTCATACTTGTGCATTCCCCCCAGGTAGGCGGCGCACACCACCAGCCCCGCCAGGATCACCGCGCCCACCGGCAGGGCGATCGCCGCTCCCATGTTCCGCAGCACCAGCGCCGCGCCCCCGCCCACCCCCGCGACCGTGTAGAGCAGGAGCGCCGTCTGGCGCTGCGACAGCCCCATGGCCACCAGCCGGTGGCTGGTGTGGTCGCGCCCGCCCACGGAGATGGAGCGGCCGGCCAGGGTCCGCGTGACCGTCACCAGCAGGGTGTCGAGGATGGGGATCGCCACGATCAGGGCCGGGACGAAGAGCACCGAAACGATGCTCCCCGACGCCGTCGTGGGGTAGGCCGCGCCCAGCCCGGCGAGCAGCGACCCGATGAACAGGCTTCCCGAGTCGCCCATGAAGATGGACGCGGGATTGAAGTTGAAGGGCAGGAATCCCGCGACGGCGCCCGCGAGCGCCATGCACACGGCCGCCAGCGCCCACTCGCCTTCCGACGCGAACGAAAACGCCAGGACGGCGGCGGCGATCCCCGCCACCCCCACGGCGACTCCATCCATGTTGTCGAGCAGGTTCAGCGCATTGGTGAGCGCCAGGAACCAGAACACCGTCGCGAGCGCGTTGACCACGGCCCACGGGGTGAGCGGGTACACCACGCCGAGCGACACCACGATCGCGGCGGCCACCCCCTGGGCGATCAGCTTGCTCGCCGGGCGCAGCTTGAGGCGGTCGTCGACCAGGCCGACGACGAACATCAGGCTCGACGACGCCAGGACCCCCAGGTGCACGGCACCGAAGGTGCTGCGCTCGCCCGAGCCGCCCGACAGCAGGAGCGAGATCGTCATCCCGCCGACGAACGCCCCGTAGATGGCCACCCCGCCCAGCAGCGCCGTGGGCTTCTGGTGCCAGCGGTCGAGGGTGGGGTTGGCGATGATCCCCACGGCGCGCGCCCACGCGCGTACCGCGGGAGTGAGCGCCAGCGAGATCAGGAACGCGACGGCAAAGGCGAGCGCCGGGACCAGGAACGGTACACTGTGCATGGTGTGTCGGTGGCGGTCACGCCGGGTTCAGCATCCGCGACTGCCGGAACTGGATCACGGAGTCGAGGATCTCGTCGAGGTTCACCTCCGGCTCCCAGCCGATGGTGCGGCGGATCTTGTCCAGGCAAGGCACGCGGCGCGGCATGTCCTCGAAGTTTTCCTCGTACGCCACGGCGTACGGCACGTACACGATCTCCGACTTGGACTCCGTCATCTCCCTGACCCGCTCGGCCAGCCCCAGGATGCTGATCTCCTGCGTGCTGCCGATGTTGTGCACCTCGCCGACGGCGGCCTCGGCCTCCATCAGCCCGGCCAGGGCGCGCACCGAGTCGCTCACGTGCGTGAAGCAGCGGCTCTGCAGGCCGTCGCCGTACACGGTGATGGGCTCGCCCGCCAGCGCCTGCCGGACGAAGTTGGGGATGACCATGCCGTAGCGCCCCGTCTGCCGCGGCCCCACCGTGTTGAACAGGCGAACGACCACGGTGGGAAGCTGCTTTTCGCGCCAATAGGCGATGGCGAGGAACTCGTCGATGGCCTTGGAACAGGCGTAGCTCCAGCGGCCCCGGGTGGTGCACCCCATCACCAGGTCGCCGTCTTCGCGGAACGGGATCGCCGTGCTCTTGCCGTATACCTCGGAGGTCGAGGTAAGGAGCACCTTTCTCCCCTTCTTGGCGGCGACGGCCAGCAGGAGCTCCGTGCAGCGGATGTTGGTCTCGAGCGTCCTCACCGGGCTCTCGACGATCAGCTTCACCCCGACCGCCGCGGCGAGGTGGAAAACGGCGTCGGCTTCGTCCACGAGCTCGGCCAGGAGCGGCGGGTTCAGCATGTTCTCGATGACGTAGCGGAACCGCGGGTGCTCCCGCAGGTGCGCGATGTTCGACATCGACCCCGTGGACAGGTCGTCGAGAACCGTGACCCGGTGGCCCTGCGCGAGCAGCGTGTCCGCGAGGTGGCTTCCCACGAATCCCGCACCACCCGTGATGAGATAGTTCATAGCTTCGTTCTACTGGATGGAGGGCGTCAGGACGCCGCGGCTGCCTGCGCCCCTGCCGCGCCGGGGCGCCGCTGGAGGTCGCGCACGTACCAGTCGAGCGCCTCGGACAGCCCGCGCTCCACCGTGTGCGTCGGCTCGTAGCCGAGGCGCTGGCGGATGCGGGAGGTGTCGGCCTGCGAGTGCCGGACGTCGCCGGGCCGGAACGGGGCGTACTCGGGCTCGGCGGCGCCCAGTTCGGAATATTCGCGCGCCAGCTCGCCGCGGATGGCCGCGAACAGCGAGTTCAGGGTGGTGCGCCCCCCGAGGGCGACGTTATAGACCTGGTTCAGCGCCTCGCCGTCGGTGGCCGAGGCCGCCAGCAGGTTGGCCTGGACCACGTTGGCGACGTAGCAGAAGTCGCGGCTGGTCTCGCCGTCGCCGTTGATCCGGCAGGGCTTCCCCTCGAGAAGGCTTGCGACCCACAGGGGGATCACGGCGGCATAGGCCCCCTGGGGGTCCTGCCGCGGGCCGAACACGTTGAAGTAGCGCAGCCCCACCGTGTCGATTCCGTACACCCGGTGGAAAACGTCGGCGTACAGCTCGTTAACGTACTTGGAAACGGCGTACGGCGACAAGGGACGGCCGATGCGGTCCTCCGTCTTGGGGAGCGTCTGGTCGTCGCCGTAGGTGGAGCTGGAGGCGGCGTACACGAACCGCCCCACTCCCGCCTCGCGCGCGGCCTGGAGCATGTTCAGGAAGCCGGTGACGTTGGCGGAGTTCGTTTCCAGCGGGTCGTCGATGGACCGCGGCACCGAGCCGATCGCCGCCTGGTGAAGGACCACCTCGATCCCCTGGCAGGCCTTCTTGCAGGTATCCAGGTCGCGGATGTCGCCCTCGACGAAGCGAAAGAGGCCGCGCGCCTCCGGAACCTGGTCCATCGCTTCGGCCAGGTTCCGCCTGTGCCCGGTGGCGAAGTTGTCGAGCCCCACCACCCGCTGCCCCAGGCGCAGCAGGGCTTCGACCAGGTTGGACCCGATGAACCCCGCCGCGCCCGTCACCAGCCAGGTGCGTGGCTCGGCGCGGAGCCGGTCCTGCACCTCGGCGTAGCGGCTGGCGGCGGTCATCGCGCCCGCTCCACGCAGCGGACGCCTCCCAGGCCGACGGCGCCCGCCACCGCCGCGCCGGACCCGGCGGCGGAAAGAAAATACCAGTGATGACTGCTCATGTGGCGCTCAGGTCGGAAAAACGGTTTCGGAGCGACGCCGGGCCCACGCCGGGCTGGTTGCGTGGGCGGGAGGGCGGCGGGAGCGGGGCGGGTTCTCCGCCGCGAGGATGCCCGGCCGCCCGCCGGCCCCAGGGGCCGGAGCGAGCGTGCACTTCGAGGAAGATAGCCAGTCCGCGTCACCTCGCGCCAGGACGCACGCACCCTAGGCAAACTTTGGACCTGAACCACTTTCACCCCCCTCCCTCCCGCCGGGCGCCGCGCCGCGCAGCACCCCCGACCCCTCCAGATGCGCCACGATGCGCGCCACGGCCGCGTCCACCCCTTCGGCGTCGGAGCGCACCACCAGCTCGGCGGCGGTGGGCGGCTCGTACGGAGCCGTCACCCCGGTCAGGTCGTGCAGCTCGCCCCGTTCGGCGCGGGCGTACAGCCCCTTGGTGTCGCGCCGGCGCAGCTCGGGGAGCGGACAGTCCACGAACACCTCCACGAACCGCCCCTCCGGGACGAGCGACCTCGCGCGGTCGCGATCGGCGGCGAAGGGCGAAACAAAGGTGCACAGCACCAGCGCCCCCGACTCGAAGAAGAGGCGGGCCGCCTCGCCCGCGCGCCGCACGTTCTCGGCCCGGTCGGCCGGCGTGAAGCCCAGGTCGCCGCACAGCCCGTGGCGCAGCTGGTCGCCGTCCAGGAGCATGGTCTGGCAGCCCCGCGCGAACAGGTGCCGCTCCAGCGCCCGGGCGATGGTGCTCTTGCCGGCGCCGGAAAGCCCGGTCAGCCAGACCACCGCGGCGGCGTGGCCGTTGCGGGCCTCGCGCGCCTCGCGGGGGATGTTCGCCTCTTCCCACACCACCCCCGGCGAGACCGGCGGGGCGGGCGCGGGCGCGGCGGCCAGCGCTTCGGCCGACTTCACCTCGCCCCGGATCATCCCCGCCGCCACCGTGGCGTGGGTGTACGGATGCACCAGGATGAAGCTGCCCGTGGCGCGGTTCAGCGCGTACGGGTCGAAGAACACGTGCGCGGCCGCCTGAAGCTCCACCCGGCCGATGTCGTTCAGCCCCAGCGAGGCGGCGGGCTCGCGGTGAAGGGTGTCGACGTCGATGCGGTACGCCACCCGCTGCACGAAGGCGCGCACCGTGCGCGTGGTGTGCATCAGCAGGTAGGGCGTGGACGGGTCGAGCGGGCTTTCGGAAAGCCAGCAGACCAGGGCGTCGATGCGCGAGGCGGACGTGGGCAGGTTGTTGCGCCGCACGATCATGTCCCCGCGCGAAACGTCGACGTCGTCGTCGAGGGTGAGGATCACCGAATCGCCCGCCGCGCCCTCGGCCCGGGGCCCGTCGGCCGTTTCCACCGAGCGCACGCGGGTGGCGCGCCCCGACGGAAGGACCACCACCTCTTCGCCGGCCGACACCGTGCCCGACGCCACCCGCCCCGCGAACCCGCGGAAGTCCTGGTGGGGGCGCAGCACGTACTGCACGGGAAAGCGGAAGTCGACCAGGTTGCGCTCGGCTCCGACGTTTACGTTTTCCAGGTGGTGAAGGAGCGTGGCCCCCTGGTACCAGGGCATCGCGTCGCTCTTGGCGACCACGTTGTCGCCGTGCAGCGCCGACAGCGGGATGAACACCAGGTCCTTGACGTCGAGCTTCTCGGCGAACCCGCGGAATTCGGCCACGATCTCGTCGAACACGGCCTGGTCGTAGCCCACCATGTCCATCTTGTTCACCGCGACGACCACGTGCGGAATGCGCAGCAGCGAGGCGATGAACCCGTGCCGCCGCGACTGCGTCTGTGCGCCGCGGCGCGCGTCGACCAGCACGATGGCCAGGTCGGCGGTGGACGCCCCCGTGACCATGTTGCGGGTGTACTGCACGTGCCCCGGCGTGTCGGCGACGATGAACTTGCGCCTGGGCGTGGCGAAGTACCGGTACGCCACGTCGATGGTGATGTTCTGCTCGCGTTCGGCGCGCAGGCCGTCGGTGAGCAGCGCCAGGTTCAGCCCGTCGTCGCCGCGGCGGCGGCTGGCCCCTTCGAGGGCCAGGAGCTGGTCTTCGAAGATGGACTTGGTGTCGAAGAGCAGCCGGCCGATGAGCGTGCTCTTGCCGTCGTCCACGCTTCCCGCCGTGGAAACGCGAAGCAGGTCGCCCTCGCGCTGCGCCGCGCCCGGGGGGGCCGGCGCCGTCGTGGTGGCCGCGCTCAAAAGTACCCCAGCCGCTTGCGGTCTTCCATGGCCGCCTCGGAGCGCTGGTCGTCGGTGCGGGTACCGCGCTCGGTGACGCGCATGGCGGCGATCTCGTGGACGATCTGTGGCACCGTGGCCGCTTCCGAGTCGATGGCGCCGGTGCAGGTGGCGTCGCCGACGGTGCGGAAGCGCACCGTTCGCTGCTCGTATTCTTCGCCGGGCAGCAGCTGCACCCAGGGCGAGCGGGCCAGCCACTGGTCGTCGCGGCGGAACACCTCGCGGCGGTGGGCGAAGTACAGCGACGGCAGGGGAACGTCCTCGCGCTCGATGTACTGCCAGACGTCGAGCTCCGTCCAGTTGGAGAGCGGGAACACGCGGAAGTGCTCGCCGGGCGACTTGTGCCCGTTGAACAGGTTCCACAGCTCCGGCCGCTGCTCCTTGGGGTTCCACTGCCCGAACCGGTCGCGGTGCGAAAAGAACCGCTCCTTGGCGCGCGCCTTTTCCTCGTCGCGCCGCCCGCCGCCCAGCGCCGCGTCGACCCGCAGCTCCGCCAGGGCGTCGAGCAGGGTGACGGTCTGCAGGCCGTTGCGGCTGGCGCGCGGCCCCGACTCGTCGGCGCAGCGGCCCGCGTCGATGGAGTCCTGCACGCGCCTCACCAGCAGCTCCGCCCCCGCTTCGCGCACCAGCTGGTCGCGGCACTCCAGCGTTTCCGGAAAGTTGTGCCCCGTGTCCACGTGCAGCAGCGGGAACGGGAACCGCCCGGGCCAGAACGCCTTCTGGGCCAGCTTGACCATGACGATGGAGTCCTTGCCGCCCGAGAACAGCAGCACCGGCCGCTCGAACTGCGCGGCCACCTCCCGCATGATGAAGATGGCCTCGGACTCGAGCTGGTCCAGGTGCGAGCGGCGGTGGGTGGGCCGCGGCGGGGCGGCGTGCGCCGGGGGCTCCGCGGCGGCAGGCGGCCGAAGGGGTACTGCGCTGGGCATCACCTTGCGTCGTCGGTGCCTGGAAAAGCGGGATTCAGCGGTTCTGGAGCGCGCGGAGCTGCGCCCGGGCCACGGCCCCATCGGGGTCGCGGCCTGGCGCAGGCGCGGCGGGAACCCACCCCGGCTCCTCGAGCCGGGCCAGGATGCGCGCCGCGCCTTCCACGGGTGTTTCGGACTTCCCGCGGATGGTTGCTTCGGGGTGAAGCGGGGGCTCGTACGCGTCGCTGATGCCCGCGACGTCGTTGGCCAGCCCGAGCCGTGCCCGCTGGTACAGCTCGTCGGTGTCCGGCGCCTCGCACACCTCCAGCGGCGCGTCCACGAAGACCTTGAAGAAGCGCCCCGCCATCCGCCGCACCTCCCTCGCGCGCTTGGCGGAAGGGCGAGATGGACGTGGCCACCACCGCCCCCCCCGTTGCGCGACAGGAGCTTGGCAACATAACCGATCCGCCG
>NZ_DASWMD010000080.1:0-27612 GCF_036399935.1 Longimicrobium sp. | reverse complement strand
CGAAGAGCGCGACGAACTGCCTTCACTGCCGGACGAACGCGGCTCCGGGCGCTCCATGCGCGCGGGCGGCTCGGAGCGCTCGACGCGCGCCGGCGGCTCGCGGCGGGGCTCCGACTGCCGCTCCGGGGCCCGCTCGCGGGTGGGCTCCGTCCGCTCGCGCCGGGGCTCCTCCCGGCGGGGCGCCTCGCGCCGGGGCTCCGCGCGGTCGTCCGTGGACGGACGGCGCTGGAAGGTGGGCCGGTCGCGCTGCGGCGCCACGGGCCGCCCCTGCTGCCGCGGCGTTTCCTGCTGCGGCTCGCGCTGCGCGGTGCCGCCGGGGGCGTCTTCGCCGCCGCGGCGGGGCGCGGCCACCCGGGGCTCCGGACGGCGGGAGCTACCCTGCTCCCCCCGCTGTGCCTCGCGTTCGCCCGTGGCGACCGGCCGGCCGTCACGTCCGGACGCGGGGGGCGCGGAGGCCTGCCCGCCGGGCTGCGAGGTGCGCGGCCGCGGCTGGCGTCCGGAAGCAACCGGGGGCGCGTAGCTCTCGGTGCGCTCCTTGTACCCGTGCATGGGCCGGGGAACGCGGCGCGCGCCGCCGGAGTAGCGGTCGTAGTACACGCGCCGGTTTCCGCGCCAGTACCGCGTATCATAATAGTACTGGTTGTAGCCCAGCAACGAGCGCACGCGGCCGCACGAATCGTAGTACGACGTGCGGCTGCCGTACCAGTCGCCGTAGCCGTCGTAGCAGGCGTAGCGCGGGTGCGAATAGCGCCGGCCCACGTGGTAGGTGTAGTAGTCCACCGACTCGTACCCCTGCGCCCCCTGGGGAACGATGGCGCGCACCACTTCGTCCATGGCGTAGAACGGGTCTCCATACACGGAGCGGCTGCCGTCCCAGCGGGCCAGGCGCGGCGCGTACAGGTCGCGGATGCGCCACAGCTCCAGCGGCTCGTCGAGGGTCACGGCGAACACGTAGCCCATCCCCGGGCCGCCGCGCACGCGCAGGTAGTCCCACCCGCCGCGCGAGCTCACCCGCAGGGCACGCCCGCCGCGCACGTAGCCGTCGTCGTTGTGCGACCGCGGGTACAGCACGTCGAGGTCGCCGTTGGTGTCGATGTGGAAGACGGCCAGGTAGCCGTCGTAGTCCGGCCGCACCATCACGCGCATGCGGTCGTTTTCGCTGTAGAAGTCGCGGTGGCCTTCCACCCACACGCGAACGCCGCCCTGCTGCAGCGACGCGGCGGCGACGGCGGGCGTGGGCAGCAGCAGCGCGGGGGCGGCCTCGGCGGCCGCCGCCACGGGGGCGAGCACGGCGAGGGCAAGCCCCACCGAGGAAAGGATCGTCTTGATCATGAGTGGGTCTCCGGGTCCGAGCGGGGTTCCGCCCACACGGCGGGGCAAGCGCCGTTCCGGGAGGACACACTCGGAAGATGCAAGGAATGGCGCGGGGAATCAACCATGTCGTCCCCTCGCCGTCCTCCCTGCCCGTCCCCGGGCGGGGACGGGCGTTCTCACGCAGGGGACGGTAAGGCGGCGCTCAGCCCATGCCTGCCGCGGCCCGGCCGTCCGCCGATCAGACCGAATCCCGGCGTTTCAGCCGGCGCCCGCGCCCCGCCCCAGCACCGTTTTGGTGCGCCCCGAGTGGCGTCCGCACCGATCTTCACCACCACCGCGTCGGGGCGAAATTCGCAAATCTTTCTGCCGCAACGAGTTGGCTCGCCGCGCCCGCTGGCCCGCGCCGTGCTTTTCCCGTGGACCGTACACCAGCCCATCCAGAAGCCCGCGAATGCCACCCGCCCGACGCGGGGAGGCGCCCGGTGCACCGCTCGCCCTCACCGCCACACCCCGTGGCGGCGCTTTCCACCCCGGTTGGAGAACGCACATGAAGCTCCGCAACACCTCGCTGCTCCTTGGCATGGCCGCCCTGGCCGCCTGCTCGGACCAGGCGACCGAGCCCGTGGCGGCCCGCAGCGCCCCCGTGCACTTCGCCGCCAACGGCCGCGGGATCGAGGGATCGTACATCGTGGTGCTGAAGGAAGGGGCCGATGCCCGCGCCGTCGCCGCCGTGGCCGGGGTGACCCCGCAGCACGTGTACTCCGCCGCGCTCACCGGCTTTTCCGCCGAGCTGAACGCCGGGCAGCTGAACGCGCTGCGCAGCCACCCCTCGGTGGACTTCGTGGAAGAGGACCAGGTGGCCACGCTTTCGGCCACGCAGTCGGGCGCCACCTGGGGCATCGACCGCACCGACCAGCGTGCGCGGCCGCTCTCGGGCACCTACAACTACACCAACACCGCCTCCAACGTCCGGGCGTACATCATCGACACGGGCGTTCGCGCCACTCACGCCGAGTTCCGCAAGACCGACGGCACCACCCGCGCGCAGAACAACTACAACGCCACGGGCGACGGCAACGCCTCGGACTGCAACGGGCACGGCACGCACGTGGCCGGCACCGTGGGCGGCAAGACGTACGGCATCGCCAAGGCCGTGATGATCCGCGCGGTGAAGGTGTTCACCTGCTCGGGCGGCAGCGCCAACAGCACCATCATCGCCGGCATCGACTGGGTGACCGCCAACCACATCAAGCCGGCCGTGGCCAACCTGTCGCTGGGCGGCGGCGCCAGCCAGGCCACGGACGACGCGGTGAACCGCCTTTCGAACGCGGGCGTGTTCGTGGCCGTGGCCGCGGGCAACTCCAACGTGGATGCCTGCACCACGTCGCCCGCCCGCGCCAGCACGGTGACCACCGTGGCCTCGTCCACCAGCAGCGACGCCAAGTCGTCGTTCAGCAACTGGGGGAGCTGCGTGGAGCTGTACGCGCCGGGAAGCAGCATCACCTCGGCCTGGTACCAGAGCGACACGCAGACCAACACCATCAGCGGCACCTCGATGGCCTCGCCGCACGTGGCGGGCGTGGGCGCGCTGTACAAGGGCACCTACGGCGACGCCGGGTACTCCACCATCCGCACCTGGCTGATCAACAACGCCACCACCAACGTGATCACCGGCAACGTCAGCGGCACGCCCAACCGGCTGCTGTTCAAGTCGACCCTGTAATCCGCGGGGTCGCACGTGACGAGAGGGGCCGCGGCTTCGCGCCGCGGCCCCTCCGTGCTTCGGCGGGGCCGCCCCGCGGTTGACGCCGCTCCGCCGAGGGCGGTAGTTTAGCTGTTTGTGCCGCGATCCGGCGCCGCGCAGGCGCCGGGCTTCTTTTCCCCCGCCGGACGCCCCCTGGGAGGCGCGCCGGCGCCGGGTTTTCGGCAACACGAAAGGCTGTGCCGCACCCCCTGCTCATCGACTCGGTCCAGACCGTCCCCGCGTTCCGCGAGCTGGCCGCCGGCCTGCCCCGCGCGGGCGAAACGGTGGTCGCGTCGGGACTGGCGGGGTCGGCGCCGCTGCTGCTGGTGGCCGGGCTTCACCGCGCGCGCCCCGAGCGCATGTGGCTGGTGGTGGGCGGCGGGCCCGAAGACGCCGAGATGGCCACCTCGGACCTGGAGGCGCTGCTGGGCGAGGCCTCCGTCTTTTTGTACCCGCAGCGCGAGTCGCTGCCGTACGAAGAGGGCGAGCCGCACCTGGAGATCGGCGGCACGCGGGTGGAGGCGCTGGAGGCGCTGCTCAGCGGCCGGGCGCGGGTGATGGTGACCACCGCCCGGGCCATGCAGGAATTGTCCCCCGCGGTCGAAGGGCTTCGCGACCTGCGGCTGGAAGTGCGCGCGGGCGAGACGGTGAAGATCGGCGCGCTCTCGGCGCGGCTGGAGGAGATGGGCTTCGAGCGCGTGGCCACCGTCGAGGAAGTCGGCCAGTACGCGCTTCGGGGCGGCATCGTCGACGTGTTCGGCTTCGGCGCGCCCGAGCCGGCGCGCATCGAGTTCCTGGGCGACGAGGTGGAGTCCATCCGCTTCTTCGACATCCTGTCGCAGCTGTCCGTTCGCGCGGTTCCCCACATCCAGCTGCTTCCGGTAGACCTGAAGCCCGCCGAGGCGCCGTCCGCGGACGGCGCGCCCCGGCACGCCGCGGACGGCGAGCGGCGGACGCTGCTGGACTACCTGCCCGAAGACACGCTGGTGGTGCACCTGCACGGCGGCGGAACCCGGCAGGAGCTGGAGCGCACCTGGACGGAGGTCATCCGCCTTCACGAGTCCGAGGCGCGGCGCGGCACCCGCCCCGAGCAGCCGGAGCGGCTGTTCATGCCGCCGGCGGTTGCCGAGCGGCGGCTGGGCACCTTTCCGCAATTGTTCGTGGAAGACGCGGGGACGCTCCCGGTGCAGCGCTTCGCCCGCTTCCGCGCCCTGCCCCCGCCCGCCATCGACCGCGACATGGGTCGGCTGGGCGAGGAGCTCAAGCAGGCGGCCGGCGCGGGCGACCGCACCCTGGTGCTGTGCGACAACCAGGGGCAGCTGGAGCGCCTGCAGGAGCTGCTGGACGAATTGAAGGTGGCGCGGTGGACGGAGCTGGCCATCGGCTCCATGTCGGGCGGCTTCGTGCTGGCCGACGCCGTGCCCGCGCTGCGGGTGCTGACGGACCACGAGATCTTCCGCCGCTCGCGCCGCATCCGCCGCCGCAGGCGCTTCCGGGGCGGGGCCGCGCTGGAAAGCGTGGCGGCGCTCAAGCCGGGCGACTACGTGGTGCACATGGACCACGGCGTGGGGCAGTTCCGGCGGATGGAGCGGGTTCGCCTGGGCGAGGAGGAGTTCGAGACGCTGGTCATCGAGTACTCGGGCGGCGAGTTGCTGCGCGTGCCGGTGCACCGGGTGGACCTGATCGAGCGCTGGGTGGCCGAGGACAACGAGGCCCCGCCCCCCAAGGTGCACCGGATCGGCGGCAAGGACTGGTCGCGCGCCAAGCAGAAGACGCGCAAGGCCATCCAGGAGATGACGGCCGAGCTGCTGGAGCTGTACGCCGCCCGCCAGGCGGAGAAGGGGTTCGCCTTTGCCCCCGACACCCGCTGGCAGCGCGAGATGGAGTCGGCGTTCCTCTTCGAGGACACGCCCGACCAGCGCCAGGCCACCGAGGACGTGAAGCGCGACATGGAGTCGCCGCGGCCCATGGACCGGCTGATCTGCGGCGACGTGGGCTACGGCAAGACGGAGATCGCCATCCGCGGCGCCTTCAAGGCCGTGCAGGAAGGCAAGCAGGTGGCGGTGCTCGTGCCCACGACCATCCTGGCCGAGCAGCACCTGCACACCTTCCGCGAGCGCCTGGCCGACTTTCCGGTGAAGATCGAGGCGCTGTCGCGCTTTCGCACGGCCAAGGAGCAGGCGAAGGTGCTGGAGCAGCTGGAGGCGGGCGAGGTCGACATCCTGGTGGGGACCCACCGCCTGCTCTCGCCCGACGTGAAGTTCCGCGACCTCGGGCTGATGGTGATCGATGAGGAGCAGCGATTCGGGGTGAAGCACAAGGAAATGCTGAAGCACCTGCGCCGCAGCGTGGACGTGCTGACGCTCACCGCCACGCCCATCCCGCGCACCCTGCACTTTTCGCTGCTGGGGCTGCGCGACATGACGCTGATCCAGACGCCGCCGCGCGACCGGCAGCCGGTGATCACCCACGTGCTGCCGTGGACCGACGCCATCCTGGAAGACGCCATCCGGCGCGAGCTGGACCGCGGGGGCCAGGTGTTCTTCGTCCACAACCGGGTGGAGACGATCGGCGCCGTCGCGCAGAAGGTGCGCGGGCTGGTGCCCGACGCGCGCATCGGGGTGGCGCACGGGCAGATGCGCGAGAAGGAGCTCGAGGAGGTGATGACCCGCTTCCTGGAGGGCGAGGCCGACGTGCTGGTGGCCACGGCCATCATCGAGGCGGGGCTCGACGTTCCCCGCGCCAACACGCTGATCGTCAACCGGGCGGACTACTTCGGCCTGAGCCAGCTGTACCAGATCCGCGGGCGGGTGGGCCGCAGCCACCATCGCGCGTACTGCTACCTCCTCGTCCCCGACGAGATCCAGGAAGATGCCGAGAAGCGGCTGCGGGTGCTGGAGCACTACACCGAGCTGGGAAGCGGCTACCGCATCGCGCTCAAGGACCTGGAGCTGCGCGGCGCCGGCAACATCCTGGGGCAGCAGCAGTCGGGGTTCGTGTCCGCCGTGGGGCTCGACACCTACCTGCGCCTGCTGGAAGACACCATCCGGCAGATGAAGGGCGGCGGCGCGTCGGGCCCCGCCCCGCTGGCCGAGGTGTCGGTGGACGGCACGGCGCTGATCCCGGACAGCTACATTCCCGACGAGGCGCAGAAGCTCCACTTCTACCGGCGCCTTTCGCGCGAGGAGAAGCTGGAGGGGATCGACGCCCTGCGCCGCGAGCTGCGCGACCGCTACGGGCCGCTGCCCGACGAGTTGGAGACCATGCTGGGGACGGCGGCGCTGCGGCTGCTGGGGGGCGGGCTGCGCATCGAGCGCATCCTGGTTCGCCCGTGGGACGTGCGCATCAACTTCCGCCAGGGGATGGTGCCGCGGATGGCGTCGCTTCAGCGCAGCCTGCAGGCCTGGCAGTTCGCCGTGGAGGTGCGCCGGGCCCTGCCGCTGTCGCTGACGCTGACGCGCCACGGCACCGAGCCCATCATGGGCACGCTGGTCTCGGCGCTGCGCGACCTGGCCGCCGACCCCGCGCTGGCGGCGTGACGGGAAAGTGCGTGAGTGCGGAAGTGCGTTAGTGCGGAAGTGAAGTGCGACGGTGCAGGAGCGTGGAGTGCGGGACGAAATCGGGGTACGGGGGTATGGATCGGGCGAAGCGCGGGGCCGAAGGGTTCCGCATGCCGCGCTTCCGTACTTCCGCACTCACGCACTCACGCACTAACGCACTGATTTTTACCCTCAACCCGGTCCGGAGAAGATTGATGAAGCTGTCTCGTTGGGCGCTCGTGGCCGCTCCGCTCGCCGTAGCGGCGTGCGGCATCGGCGGTGCCATGAAGTCCGAAACCGACGTGGTGGCCAAGGCCGCCGGCAAGGAGCTGCGCGTGGAAGACGCAGCGCAGATCCTGGCCGCCAACCCCCAGATTCCCACCGACCCGCAGGTGGTTCGCCAGCTGGCGGACCTGTGGGTGGACTACACCCTGCTGGCCACCGCGGCCGCCGAGGACACCAGCCTTTCGGTGCTGGACCTGGACGACTTCGTGAAGGAGGAGCAGGACGAGCAGGTGGTGTACCGCTACCTGGAAGCCCAGGTGAAGCCCGACACCTCCTTTACCGACGCCGAGCTGGACCAGCTGTGGAACAGCGAAGGACCCGGGGTGGAGGTGCGCGCGCGCCACATCCTGCTGAAGCCCGCCGCCGAGGCCACGCCGGCGCAGCGCGAGCAGCTGCGGGCCCGCGCCGAGGCCATCCGCGTGCGCGCCGCCGGCGGCGAGGACTTCGCCGCGCTGGCCCGTGAAACGACGGAAGAGCCGGGCGGCAAGGAGCGCGGCGGCGACCTGGACTGGTTCGGCCGCGGGCGCATGGTGCCGCAGTTCGAGGAGGCCGCCTTCAAGCTGCAGGCGGGCCAGGTGAGCCCGGTGGTGGAAACGCCGTTCGGCTACCACGTGATCAAGGTCGAGGACCGCCGCCAGCAGCCCATCGGCGAGAACCGCGAGGGCTGGCGCCAGCACCTGAAGGGCACGGCGCAGCAGCGCGCGCTCACCACGTACATCGATTCGCTGCGCAAGACCGCCAAGGTGGTGGTGCAGACCGGGGCCGAGGAGAGCGTCCGCGAGCTGGCGGGCCAGGAAAACCTGAACCTCCGCGGCCGCGCCGCCAGCCGCCAGCTGGTGGCGTACCAGGGGGGCGAGGTGACCGCCGCCGAGGTCGCCGAGGCCATGCAGGGGGTGCCGGGCCAGGGGCGCGACCAGCTGAAGTCCGCCTCCGCCGAGCAGGTCAAGGAGTTCCTGGAAACGCAGGCCCTCAAGGAGTTCCTGGCCATCGAGGCGCGCCAGAAGAACTTCCGCCTGCCGGCCGCCGCGGCCGACTCCATCCGCACCCAGGCCCGCGAGGCCATCCGCGAGATCCTGCGGATGTCGGGGCTGGCCAACCGCCGCTTTCCCAAGGGCAAGGCCGGCAACGGCGCCATCCAGGAGGCGGTCCGCAACCTGATGGAGCAGGCCGTGGCCGGGCAGCGCCAGCTGCCGCCGCTGGCCAAGCTGGGCTACGCGCTCCGCAACGCGTACGGCGCCGACGTCAACAGCGAGAGCTTCCAGAAGGTGGCCGACCGCATGAAGGCCATCCGCGCCTCGCAGCCGGCGCCGCAGCAGCAGCCGGGCTTCCCCGGCGGCATGCCCCCGGGCGCTGAGGGCATGCCGGGCCAGCCGCAGCCGGGCCAGCCGCAGCCCGGGCAGCCGCAGCCCGGCCAGGGCCCTCAGCCGGGCCAGCCGCAGCCGCAGGCTCCGCAGCCGCAGGACGGGCCGGCGCCGGCCGCGCCCGCGCCGGGGCAGAAGCAGTAGCCGTCCGCAACACGCGGGAAACCGGCGGCGCGCCCACCCGGGCGCGCCGTCCGGGAACCTGAAGCGGGTCAACAGGATATAATCCGTGCGGCCGGGGCGTTTCCGCTCCCGGCCGCGCGCTGCTGCCGGGGCCCCCGGCACGTCATCCGTTCGTCTGGACCTCTGAATTCCCATGCGCATTCGCTTTGCCCTGCTCGCGACGTTCCTGGCCGCCGCGCCCGCACTGGCGCAGGTGGCGCCCGCAGCCCCGCAGCCCGGCGAAGAGCTGGTGGACGGCGTGATCGCGGTGGTGGGCGACACCGTGCTCCTTCGCTCCGACATCCTGCTGGCGGTCGAGGCCGTACGGGCCGCGGGGCAGACGGTGCCTTCGGAGCCCGCCGCCTACGCCCAGTTCGTCCGCCAGCTCGTGGAAGAGCGGGTGAACGACCTGCTGGTGCTGGAGGCCGCGCGCCAGTCGGGGGAGGCGGTGACCGACGCCGAGGTGCAGCAGTCGGTGGACCAGCAGATCGCCGAGATCACCGAGCGCTTCGGCTCCGCGGCCGCGTTCCAGCAGGCGCTGGCCGAGTCGGGGCGCACGCCCGAGACGTACCGCGCCGAGCTCTCGGCCCAGTTCCGCGACCAGACCGTCGTGCAGCGGTACCTGCGCAAGCGCATCCAGGGCATGGCGCCCGCGCCGGTGTCCGAGGCCGAGGTCGCCGCGTTCTTCGAGCAGAACCGCGAGCGGTTCGGCACGCGGCCCGCGTCGGTGAGCTTTCAGCAGGTGATCGTGCGGCCCCTGCCCTCCGACTCGGCGCGCGCGGCGGCGCTGGCCACGGTGGCGCAGGTGCAGAAGGAACTGGCCGAGGGCACCGACTTCGAGGTGCTGGCCCGCCGCTACTCGGCGGACGGCAGCTCCACGCGCGGCGGCGACCTGGGCTGGTTCCGCCAGGGGCAGATGGTGCGCGAGTTCAACGACGCCGTCTTCAACATGCGCCCGGGCCAGACGGTGGGCCCCGTGGAAACCGAGTTCGGCTTCCACATCATCCGCCTGGACAAGGTGCGCGGCCCCGAGCGGCAGGCGCGGCACATCCTGATCCGCCCGAACATCGTGCAGGCCGACGTGGACCGCGCCCGCGTGCGCGCCGACAGCGTGGCCGAGGCGGTCCGTGCCGGCGCCGACATGGCGCTGCTGGGCGCCCGCTACCGCACCCCCGATGAGGCGCGCTTTCAGCGTGAGGTGCCGCTGGACCGCCTTCCGCCGGGGTACGCGACGTCGCTCGAGGGCGCGCAGGCGGGGACGGTGGTGGGCCCCGTGCGCATCGACCTGGGCACCAACGCGGCCTTCGCCGTGGTGCGCGTCACCGGCCGGCAGACGCAGGGCGAGTACACCGTGGCCGACCAGCGCGAGCGCATCCGGGGGATGCTGCAGGAGCAGCGGATGAGCGAGCGCGTGATCCAGGAGCTGCGCCGCGATATGCACGTGGCCATCGCCAGCCAGTGAGCACGGCCGAGCCGCTGCGGGTGGACGTTCTGCTGCACCGGCTCTGCCTGACCAGGAGCCGCAGCGAGGCCAAGGCGGCGTGCGAGATGGGCGCGGTTTCGCTCGACGGGCGCCGCGCCCGCCCCGCGGACGCGGTCACCGCGGGAAAGCGCATCTCCATCCGCTACCCCGCGCGGCTGCTGGAGGTGGAGCTGCTGGAGCTGCCGGGGAAGAACGTGTCGAAGAAGGCGGCGCGCGACCTGTACCGCGTGCTGCAGGACGAAAAGGTGCGGGACGAGCCGTTCTGAACGGCGTCGCGACGGTCACTACGGCGGACAGGGCAGCGAGATGAGTCGTCCCCGCATCGCGATCACCCTCGGCGACCCGCGCGGGATCGGGCCCGAGGTGACGGCGGGCGCACTGGCCGACCCGGAGATCTCCGGGCTCGGCCGGTTCGTGCTCGTGGGCCCCTCGTCGCTCCTGCGCTCCGCCGACGACGTGAGCGTCGGCGAGTGGCGGGCGGAGGACGGGGCCGCCGCCGCGGGGCGGATCGCCGGGGCGGCCATCGAGCGCGGGACGCGGATGGCGCTGGCGGGCGAGGTGGATGCGCTGGTGACGGCGCCCATCGAAAAGAACGCCTTCCGCGCCGGGGGATGGCACTTTCCCGGGCACACCGAGATGCTGCGCGACCTGGCCGGCGTGGCGGACGTGGTGATGATGATGGCGGCGGAGCGCACCGCGCTGGGCGGCGCCCTGCGGGTGATCCTGGCGACGACGCACCTGGCCCTGCGCGACGTTCCCGCCGCCCTCTCCGCCGGCCTGCTCGTGCGCCAGGCCACGCTGACCCATGCGGCCCTCCGCGAGCAGTGGGGGATCCGGTCTCCCCGGGTCGCGCTCTGCGCCGTGAATCCCCACGCATCCGACGGCGGGCTGTTCGGTGACGAGGAGGAGCGGATCGTGGCGCCCGCGCTGGCGCGGCTGCGCGAGGCGGGGGTGGACGCGTTCGGCCCCGTGCCGGCGGACACGGTGTTCACGCGCGCCGTGCGCGGCGAGTTCGACGCGGTGGTCGCGCCCTACCACGACGTGGGGATGGCCGCGTTCAAGACCGCCGCGTTCGGCGCCGGGGTCAACGTCACGCTGGGGCTTCCCTTTCCCCGCACCTCGCCGGACCACGGCACCGCGCTCGACATCGCCGGCCGCGGCCTCGCCGACCCGTCGTCCATGAAGGAAGCCATACTCCTGGCCGTCCGCCTGGCCTCGCACCGGCGCCGTTCGCTTTGACAGGGCGGGGAGCGCGGACTAAATTCTGTGCTCACCCGCGCTTGCACGGTTCTCCCCCGCGGAAGTTTCTCGCGTGATCAGGCTGACATCGGTCTACAAGGAATACCCGCGCTCCGGCACGGCCCTCCGCGACGTTACGCTGAACGTCAACAAGGGCGAGCTGGTGTTCCTGACGGGTCACTCCGGCGCCGGCAAGAGCACGGTGCTGCGCCTCGTGCAGATGGCGGAGACGCCGTCCGCCGGCGAGGTGCGCGTCTCCGGCTTTTCGTCGCGCCTCATCCGCCGGCGCGAGATTCCGCAGCTGCGCCGCAAGCTGGGCGTGGTCTTCCAGGACTTTCGCCTGCTGAGGGACCGTACGGCGGAGGAGAACGTGGCCTTCGCGCTGGAGGTGACGGGGACCAAGCGCGCCCTGATCGCCCCGCGCGTCAACCGCCTGCTCACCCAGGTGGGCCTCAGCCACAAGGCGCAGGCGTTTCCCGACGAGCTGTCGGGCGGTGAGCGGCAGCGGGTGGCCGTCGCCCGCGCGCTGGCCAACGAGCCGCTGGTGCTGCTGGCCGACGAGCCCACCGGCAACCTCGACGAGTGGGCGGCCAAGGGCGTGTTCGAGCTGTTCCGCGAGATCAACTCCATGGGGATGACCATCCTGATGGCCACCCACGACCTGGACCTGGTGCGCTCGCACCCGGAGTACCGCGTGGTGGAGCTGGCGCAGGGGGCCATCGTCTACGACTCGGCCGCGGCGTCGGTCGAGGCGGGAAGGGCCTGACCCCATGCCCTATGCGCTTCGCGAGGCGCTCGCCGCCTTCCGCCGCACCCCGCTGCTCACCGGCCTTTCCGTCGTCGCCATCGCCTTCGCGCTGTTCGTCATCGGCCTGTTCGGGCTGACGGCGTTCAACATCCGCCGCGCCATCGAGCGGGTGGAGGAAAAGGTGGAGATCGTGGCCTACCTGACCGACGCCACCACCGCCGGGCAACTGGACCTGGCCCAGCAGGAGCTGAGAAAGCTCCCCGAGGTGGAGCGGGTGACCTACGTCACGCGGACGGAGGCGCTGGCCACGGCCATGGCGGAGATGGAAGAGTTCAAGGACGTCTTCAGCGACCTGGAGCAGAACCCGCTTCCGGCGTCGCTGGAAGTGCGGATGAAGCCCGGCAACCGCGGCCCCGAGCAGGTGGAGCGCGTGGCGAAGCGCATCCAGGCGTACCCGTTCGTCGAGGACGTGCGCTACGGGCGCGACTGGCTGAACCAGATCTTCACCCTGCGCCGCATCGCCGCCGGCGTGGCGATGGTCATCGGCGGGGCGTTCGCGGTGGTGGCGGCCATCGTCATCGCCACGGCCGTGCGCATCACCGTCTTCGCCCGCCGCGAGGAGATCGGCATCATGCGGCTGGTGGGGGCGACGGACGGCTTCGTCCAGCGCCCGTTCCTGCTGGAGGGCATCATCTCCGGCCTTCTCGGCGGACTCCTGGCCGCCGGACTCACGTACGCTACCTTCCGCCTGCTGTCCGACACCATGTTCCAGGTGGAGTGGGTGCCGCTGGAGTGGGTGGTCGCCGTGGTGATCGTGGGCACCGCGTTCGGGCTGCTTTCCAGCCTGGTGGCCGTGCGCCGCCACCTGTCGCAGGTCTGACATGAGCCGCCTGCGCGCTGGAGTGCTCGCGTTGATCCTGGCCGCCGCCGCGCTGCCCTGGGTGGCGGGCGCGCAGGACTCGGGGCGGCAGATCAGCGAAAGCCAGCGCCGCCTGCAGGAGATCCGCTCGGAGCGGCAGCGGCTGCGGCGCGAGCTGCAGGGGATCCAGGGACGCGTGGGGAGCGTGTCGGCCGAAATCCGCATCATCCAGCAGCAGCAGCAGATGTCGGCGGCGCTGCTGCGCGAGATCAGCACGCAGCTGGGGCAAACAGAGCGGCAGATCGACAGCACCACGGCCGAGATGATCCTCACGCAGGCCGAGCTGGCGAACAAGAAGGAGATGCTCAACCGCAGGCTGCGCGAGATCTACAAGCGCGGACCCCTGCAGTCCGCCCAGGTGCTGCTTTCCGCCCACTCGTTCGGCGACCTGCTGAACCGCTACAAGTACCTGCACCTGGTGGCGCGCCGCGACCGGCAGCTGGTGGAGGAGGTGGGCGAGCTGGCGCGCGAGCTGGAGCTGCGCGAGGTGGAGCTGCGCCGGTCGCTCGCGGACATGCAGTACCTGCAGAACGAGCGCGAGCAGGAGAACGCCACGCTCACCAACCTGCGCGCGGACCGCACGCAGACGCTCACCTCGCTGCGCACCACGCAGCGCCGGGCCACCTCGCGGCTGGAAACGCTGGCCCGCGACGAGCGCCGCATGACGGGGCTGATCGCCGAGCTGGAGCGCCGCCGCCGCGAGGGGGAGCGCCGGGCGGCCGCCGCCGCCGCAACGCGCCCGGCGGGCTCCCCCGCGCCCAGCCGGCCGGCGGCGTCCAGCATGACCACGGCCGACCTGGGGAACCTGGACTGGCCGGTGAGCGGGCAGGTGGTGTACAGCTTCGGCCGCTCGCGGCAGTCCAACGGCACCACCATCCGCTACAACGGCATCGGCATCGGGGCGGCGCCGGGGACGGCGGTGCGCGCGATCGAAGGCGGCACCGTGGAGATGGCGGCGCCGTTCGAGGGCTACGGCCCCACCGTCGTCGTAAGCCACGGCGGCGGCTACTACTCGCTGTACCTGTACCTGCGCGAGGTGATGGTGCGTCCCGGCGCGCAGATCACCAAGGGGCAAACGGTGGGCACCGTGGGCGGTGAGGGAACGCCGGAAGGGGCGCACGTGGAGTTCCAGATCCGCGAGCCGGGCGGCTCCGCGGTGGACCCGCTCACCTGGCTGCGCCGCCGCCGCTAGCCCGCCGCCATGCCTCTTCCGCCGGTGTACGGACACGTCCGCGCGCGCACCATGCTCGCGTCCGCCGCACGCGCGGGCAACCTGTCACAGTCGCTCCTGGTGCACGGCCCCGCCGGGGTCGGCAAAGAGCGGATGGCGATGTGGCTGGCCCAGGTGGTGGTTTGCGAGCAGCCGCGGGCGGAGGGCGCCCCCTGCGGCGAGTGCCGCGACTGCCGGATGATCGACCGGCTGGAGCACCCCGACGTCCACTGGTTCTTTCCCCTTCCCCGCCCCGACGCGGCCACCCCCGAAAAGCTGCGCGACAAGCTCGAGGAGGCGCGCGGCGCCGAGCTCGTGGCCCGGCGCGAGAACCCGCAGCACGTTCCCCAGTACGAAAAGGCTCCCGCGTACTTCATGGGCACCATCCAGAACCTTCAGCGGCTTGCGGGGATGAAGCCCGCCGTGGGCCGCCGCAAGGTGTTCGTCGTGGGCGACGCGGAGGCGATGGTGCCGCAGGAATCCAGCCCCGAGGCCGCCAACGCCTTCCTGAAGCTGCTGGAGGAGCCCCCCGCCGACACCACGCTCGTCCTCACCTCGTCCAACCCCGGCGCGCTGCTCGCGACCATCCGCTCGCGCGTGCTTCCCATCCGCCTGCTGCGCCTTTCCGTGGACGAGGTGGCGGCGTACCTGGCACGCGAGGTGAAGATGCCGGAGGCGGAGGCGCGGGCGCTGGCGGCCAGCAGCGAGGGGGCCATCGGGCGGGCGCTGCGGATGCTGCCTTCCGGCGGCGGTGCGGGAAGCTACCAGAAGCTGAGGGAGACCGGCCGCGAGCTGCTGGCCGCCGCCCTGGCGGACAGCGATGCGGCCCGGTTCGCGGCGGCGAACGCCGTGGCCCCCGCGGGCGCCCGGGGCGACTTCACGGCCGGGCTGGAGGCGCTGGCGCTCTGGCTGCGCGACCTGATGGCGATCGCGGCGGGGGCGGGCGACGCGCTGGCCTACGCGAGCGGGGGCGACGAGGCGCTGCTGCGGAAGTGGGCGGCGCGCCCGGGGCTGCACGCCGGCGGCGTGGCGTCGGCGATCCTGAAGGTGCAGGAGGCCCAGGACCTCGCGTCGGGCAACGTCAACCCGCAACTGATCCTGGCCGACCTGCTCCGGGGTTTGCGGAGCGAACTGACAGGCGCGCGCTGAGGGGCATCGCCCCTGCACGGGCGACTAAAGTCGCTGCAACAAACACACGAAGTCCGCCTTCGCGGACTGGCTTGCGGCGGGGTATCCTCGGCTGTGGGGCGCGACCATACCTTGGCAGACAGCGGCGACTTGCTGCACTGCGCCATGCGACAAAAGCCTGTCATGGCACTGGCGGTATATCGGCCTGCTCGCCCCACCTAAAAGCCCTGTCATCCTGAGGCCCAGGCGCACCGAACCTACCCGTAGCACACCCTTCGCGGGCCGAAGGATCTAACCGTGGAGTGCTTCCCAGCCTGGGCGCGGCAGCGGCCACCAGTGCAGAGGCCTCGCTTCCCTCGGCCGCAGCCGCGCCGCCCGATTTCGAGCACACCGCACTCCTGCTCACCTCATCGCTGAACGATTTTTTACTACCACAGGCTGCGATCATCCCGAGAATGATGATTTTTTGCAACCTAAGCGGCGCTGATGTATAACTTTTTGCAAAATAACTGATCCCGTCGCAGCGACAACGCTCGCGCTAGACCCGCGCCGTCACGCGCATCCCCTCAAGCAGTTCCATCCCGCCTCTGAATGCCTGAATCCAACCATACCCGCCTGCTGCGCTGGGGCTACAACTTCTTTCCGGCGTACCGCGGCACCGGGGCGCGGATCGAGTACATCGCCAGCGACTTCCGCGAGATCCGCATCCGCCTGCCCCTGAGCTGGCGCACCCGCAACTACGTGGGAACCATCTTCGGCGGGAGCATGTACGGCGCGGTGGACCCCGTCTACATGCTGATGCTGATCAAGAACCTGGGCCCCGCCTACGCCGTGTGGGACAAGGCGGCGTCCATCCGCTTCCGCCGCCCCGGCCGCGACACGCTGTACGCCCGCTTCAGGCTGGATGACGCCGAGCTGGACGCCATCCGCGAAGCCCTGGCCGCCGCGCCCACCGTCGATCGCAGCTACGTCGTGGAGCTGGCCGACCGGGCGGGCGAGGTGCACGCCACGATCGAGAAGGTGATCCACATCCGCCGCAAGGACGCGCCGCGCGGCTGAAAGGGTACTCTCGTTACCACGCCGGGAGTTGGGTAGCGCGGAGTGCGGCATGGACTTGAGCACGGCTCACAACGAGCAAGTTCCTCGAAGTAAATATGTTTTTCTCCAGTGTTGTCAGGTAGGCTACATACTCTCGGATTCGGAGCAGGGCGTGCAAACGATCATCGGTCCAGCAGACTACCACGCCGACTCGGCCAAGGGCAGCCGCGTTCAAGGCACTCCCCATGAGGTACTTCGCTTGGCCGTTACCCTTCTCGATTTCGATCGCAAGAAAGCATCGAGCGTTATAGTTCCCGTGTAGCAGGTCTTGTGCGTACGGGCCAGGAAAGTCGCTCCCGAAAATCGTTGCGTTCTCTCCGTGTGCTGCGAGCAACCCATCCAACAGGCCTCGATAGCGGTAAAGCATCTCATCGTACTCAAGCCCGTACCGCCCCTCGAGCGCGAATGGGCCCACGGCAATGTCGACCCACGGCGAGTACATCCGCGATCGCGACCCTGGCCGAGGGTGGAAGCGAGCTTTCTCGCTTGGCAGCATCGCTTCCCATTCCGTCCGCACATTGCCAGTCCCAAACACGAGGGCGAGTTGATCAGCGAGCGCGACCTTGTACTGGTCGACTTGGCCCATCTGTGTCCAAAACGGAATCTTGTTCATGGAGGCGTCCGAGGCAGATGATAGCACTGGCGCAATAAAGTAAGGCATGATTGCTGCCCGGACACCGTTGCATGAGGATTCGACTGGTACTCCTGGCTTCCCTGGCCGCGTGCGGCGGCGACGAAGGCGCGACGGTGGCGGGAAACTTCGCACCGGGCGCCGGCTCGCCCACGTCCGTGTGGGTGGTGGAGGCGGAGCGCAGCGCGGGCGCCGACACGGCGGGCTTCTCCATCGCCGACCTGGTGCCCGGCCCGGCGAGCATGCGGCTGATGCAGGGCAGCGACACGGCCGGGGTGCTGAACGTGGGCAGCCTGCCGTCGGGCTCGAAGCTGACGCTGCACGGCCTTCGCGTGGACGAGGCGTCGGGGCTGGCCTTTCCCCGCTCCATCGAGCTGGACGGCGCCGACGCGGTGGTGGTGAACGGCATCCGCATGGCGCCCGAGGGCCGTGTGCCGGAGCACGTGGATGCCGGCGGCGCCGTGCTCGGCTGGGCACCGGAATCCGGTGCCATGCTGCTGCGCCCGCAGAATGCGGCTCTCCCCGACCTGCGTGTGATCGTGGGGCCGACGACGGAGCTGGTGGGCACGGACGGGGGCCAGGCCGCCGCTTCCGCCATCAACCCGGGCGACTCGGTGCAGGTGCAGGGCAGGTTCGAGAACGGCTACGTGCTGGCGAGCCGCATCACCATCCCCAGCCGTGTCGCCGCCACCGATCTCCCCGGCCTCGCGCCCTCCGATGAGGGTGCGGACGACGAGCCGGAGAACGACGGGGAATCGACCGCATCGTCGTCGCCAGCGGCCAGCGGTGGTGCCGCTCGTGAGGCCACCCCGACTCCGGCCGCCGCACCCCGATCGAGCCCCGTGGTCCGCAGCGAACCTCCCGCGCGCGCGCCGGCCCGGGTCCGCGACGCTCCGCCGGGGCGCGAACGGAACGAGAACCGCGGGCGCGGACGTGGCAACGGCGGAGGCAACGGAAAGGGCAAGGGCAACGGAAAGGGCTGATCGCGCGAAAACGCCCGATCAGCCCTGATTCTTTCGACCGTCGTTACCATCCCGACCGCAGTTACCGTCCCCACCAGGGTTACCTGCTGTTCTCCTCGTTCCTCGTCAGCAGCTGCTCGCTGACCACGTACCACTTCCCGTCGTCCTCGTCGCGCTTGAAGATGTACTCCTGCATCCCCCGCCCGCGGCGCGTCTGCCCTTCCCCGCCAAAGACCCACTCCTTGTCCATCAGCACCCGCGCGCGGTCCGGCTCCAGGAACTGCACGTTGATGGAGTGTGCCGTGATGGCGCGGGTTTCGTAGCGCTTGGCATCGCGGACGCGGTCGCGGTACACGCCCGACCGGGGGAGGCGGCGCGAGTTGTAGTAGTCCACGCGGCTTCCGTAATACCGCACGTGCTCGCGAACCTCCCCGTCCACCCACGCCTGGTTCAGCGCGCGGACGTTCTGCTCGATCTCTACCTTCGCGCGCGTCAGCACGTCCGTGTCGCTGGCCGGTGTGCCCGCGGGCGTGCCCCCCGGGGTGCCGGGCGCGTTGCCGGCCGACTGGCGAGGCGGCGCCTCGGCGACGGCGCGCGCCCCGACCGCGCCCTGCAGCTTCAGGAACTCGCCATCCAGTGCGGCGAGCTGGCCGGAGTCCGGCGCCACGGCGGCCACGGCCGGCGCATCCGACCCGCCCCGGCGCGACGCCCAAACGGCGACGGCCAGCAGCAGGAGCAGCGGCACGATCCACATCACCGGCGTGCCCGGCACCGCGAATTTCCGCACCGGCCGGCTGGCGGGCATCCCGGCAGGCTCGATTCCATCCGCCGGGTGGGCGACGCGAGGCGGGGCCACGGACGGCGCGATCACCGGCACCCCCGCGGCGCCGCTCACCAGCGCCGTCGAATCCGTCTCCGGCACAAGCACCGGCGCGTCCTCGGTTGCCACGACTGGCGGGTCCTCGGCCACCACGGAGGCGGCGAGGGGCGCCGATCCCGGGTGATAGGCCGTTCCGTCATCCGACTGCGCGGTGGCCAGGGCCTCGATGAAGGCCGCGGCATCCGGATGGCGCTCGTCCGGGTTCAGCCGCAGCGCCGTCTGGATGACGTCGCACAGCGCGGGAGACACGGCCGTCCAGGCCGGCGTGCGCGGAAGCGGCACATCCTCGCCGGCGCGAACGCGGGTGCGCTCGTGCTCGTTGTACGGGCGCTGACCGGCCAGCAGCTCGTAGCCGATCAGCCCCAGCTGGTAGACGTCGGAGGTGGCCGTAAGCTGCGTCGTGCCGACGATCTGCTCGGGCGAGGCGTACGCCGGCGAGTGCGGAAGGTGGCCGATGGTGGTCAGCGCGTGCTCCGGGTCGTCGCCCAGCGGCTTGGCGATCCCGAAGTCCAGGATGCGCACTGCCTCGATCTCGTCCGTGCCCGCCAGGAAGATGTTGGCCGGCTTCACGTCGCGGTGAATGATCCCCGCCCGGTGCCCCGCAGCGATGCCGCGCGCCGCGTCCATCAGAATGCGCAGCGCCTCCGGCTGCGGGAGCACGGGGTTCCGGCGCAGCTCTTCTTTCAGGTCGCGGCCGGTCAGCAGCTCCATGATGATGAAGTCCAGCTCCAGCTCCGGGTCCGTCCCGTAGTCGAAGATGCCGACCACGTTGGGATGCTGGATCCGCGCGGCGGACGCAGCCTCGCGGCGGAAGCGCTCCCGCAGGTTGGGAAGCACCATGTCCGGCGACTGGGCGAGCGAAACGATTTTTACCGCCACCTCGCGGCCCAGCGTGGTGTCGAGCCCGCGGAACACCAGGCTCATCCCGCCGCGGCCGATGGGCTCCAGCACCTCGTAGCGCCCGGCCAGCAGCCGGCCGACCATCAGCCGTTCGAATCCCGGCCTCATCCGGCGGCTCCGTTGAATGCGGGGTGCAACGTCTGGCGATCAGGCATCACGTTCTGAATTCAGGGTGCATCGTCCATCGAACCGGGCCCAATCGCGCAATCGACATGCCCGGGCCCCAAGCCCGTGCCGGGACAACTGAAGTCGCGGCGACAAAGGCCCGAAGTCCGCCTTCGCGGACTGCATCCGCCGCCTCTCCGCTGTGGCCGCAATATCGCACCATCCGCCTGCCAGGAAGCCCGCGGGACAGCACCGATGTCATCCCGATGGAGCGGCCAAGGCGAACCCGCCCTTGCACCGCGGACAGCAGCGACTGAGGGATCCGCCACACACTCCGCGCCGCGCATCCAAACCCCGAGCCATCTCAGTCCCGGTTGCCGTCGACGCAAGCCCCGCCCTCCCGCATCGAAGTTCCGACGAACGCCGCCCTCCCCGCGTAGGCAGGGAGGGCGGCCTCATCGAAGCTCCGAGCACACAATCACCGAGGCGGATGGCCCTCGTGCTCCTCCTGCTTGGCCGGCTCCGTCGTCGTCGGGCGCGTGCGGGCGCCGCCGCTGGTGCGCTCGCGCGTGGTGCCGGTGCGCGAGGCCGTGTCGGCGCGGCTGGGCGTGGTCGTTCCCTCGCGGCGGGTGGACGTGCGCCCGCTCGCCGCGTTGGAGCCGCCGCTGCTCTTCTCGGGCGTCGGGCGCGCCGCCGCTGCCGGAGCGGACGGCGACGGCGACCTGCTCGTGGCCGCCGAGCCGCCGGACGACTCGGCGTTGGCCGGGTCTTCGGCCTGCTTCTGCCCCGTGATGTCGCGGAACTCCACCGGCGTGTTGGGCCGGATGTGGCGGCTGAGGAACTCCACGTCCCAGTTGGTCAGGCGCACGCACCCGTTGCTCGATGCGTAGCCGATGGTCTGCGGCTCCGCCGTGCCGTGGATGCCGAAGTGCGGCTCCGAAAGCGCCATCCACACCGTTCCCACCGCCACGTTGGGCCCCTTGGGGATCATCGCGTCCGGCTCGTCGTCGGGCACGCCCACCAGGATGTCGGGCTGGTAGTGCCACGACGGGTCCTGCGTGACGTTGGTCACCCGGTAGCTGCCGGTGGGCGACGGCGAGTACTTGCCGCCCAGCGTCGACGGGAAGTGGTAGATCACGCGGCCGTTGGCGTCTACGGCGTGCACGTACGTCCCGCGTCCGGAGATGACCAGCTTGGCCACCTGCTGCCCGCGCCCCGCCGCGTTCTCGTCGCGGACGGCGGGCACGTTCACCGTCTGCCCCGCCTTCAACCCGTCGATCTGCACGCCGGGGTTCAGCTTGGCCAGCAGGTCGGGGGTGATGTGGAACATCTCGCTCAGCTTTTCGGTGAGCGACTCGTAGCACGAGCAGTCCAGCTTGGCGTGCTCGTACACGTCTTCGGGAATCTTGGTGAACGGGCCCTCCACGTCTTCAGCGCTCAGCGTGCGGCGCACCACCAGCTCGGCGGGGCTGCCCGAAGCGGACCGCAGTCGCTCGAAGGTCGCAGAATCTGCGCGCGCGGTGGCGGGAAGCCCCTCACGCTTCTGGAACCAGTACAGCGCCTGGGCGGTGTTCTTTCCCCAGCGCCCGTCCATGATTCCCGGCGAGAACAGCGCGCGGTCCAGCATCACCTGGATGCGCAGCACCGACGGGCCGCCCACGTCGCCGTACAGGGGCACGTGCTGCGGCGCGGTGTTCACCGACTCGATGGAAATCTGCTCCCACTTCTCAGGATTGGGCCGCTCGTTCCGCCCGCCGGTGATGGGGTCCAGCTGCACCACCTGCATCCACGACTCGTCCATGCGGGCGCGCTCCATCTCCTCGGGCGTCATCCGCGCGGCGCGGCGGTCCCACGCCACGACGGCGCGCGCGGGATCGTTGTCCGCCGCGCGAACCGGCGTGCCCTTGGCCTGCGCGTCTCCGCCGCCGTCCTTGCATCCGGCCACGGCCAGCGCGGCCAGGGCGGCGAGCGAAACTCGTTTGATGATCATCACTTGCGTGCCTCGTGTCGCGGTGTAGGCGAAAGCCGCCCGGCCCCGGGGGGACGGGCGGCTTCGGTTATCGTGACAGGCAACCTTCGGGCCGCGTGGCGGGCGCGGACGCGAAGCGGGTCGATACGGTCGGGGTAGAAAAGACGAGAGCGGAGCACCGGACTGGCCGGCGCCCGCTCTCGTCACTTCGTCGGCACTCGTCAGGGACGCGCCGCGGGCTGTGTGCCCCCCGTCGAATCCCCCGCAACCGGAGCGGCGGGCGGCGGCGACGGGGTCTGCGGCCCGGGCGCCGGGCTGCTGGCCGGTGACGCCGGGCGCGGCGTGGCCGTGGCGCGGGGCGGCGCAAGCGTGGATGCCCGAGCCGTGTCGCGGGGCGCCGGAGTGGTGGACCGGGCGGTGTCGCGCGGGGCCGGCGGCGCGCGGCGGATCGTGTCTCGCGCCGCGGGGGCTGGAGGCGCGGCGGAGTCCGTACGCGCGCTGTCCGCCCGCGTGCCGATGACGGGCCGCCGGGCGTCCGCGGGCTGCCCCGCCCCGGGGCGCGGCGTGTCGCTGAAGGTGACCGGGGTGCCCGGCGCCAGGCGCTTGCTCAGGAACAGCGCGTCCCAGTTGGTCAGCCGCACGCACCCGGCGCTCTGCGCATAGCCGATCGTCTCGGGCGACTTGGTGCCGTGAATTCCGTAGTGCGGCGCCGAAAGGCTCATCCATACGCGGCCGACGGCGCTGTTGGGCCCGGGCGGAATGCGCGCGTTGGGCCGATCGTCGGGCACGTGGGCCAGCAGCTTCGGCTGATAGTGCCACCACGGGTTCTCGTGGATGGACGTCACGGTGAAGTCGCCCTGCGGTGACGGGTCGAACGTGGAGCCGAGCGTGGCGGAAAAGTGGTAGAGGATGCGTCCATCGGAATCCAGCGCCTGCACGTACTTGCCGGCGCCCGACACCACGAGCTGCCGGATCTCCCCGGGCGCACGGGCATCGGCCGGGCGGACGGCGGGGACGTACAGCGTGTCGCCGGTCGCAAGGGAGTCGAGCGTCACACCGGGGTTCAGCTTGCGCAGCACCTCGACCCGCGTGTGAAACCGCTCCGTCAGCTTTTCGGAGAGCGATTCGAAGCACGAGCAGCTCAGCCGGGCCTGCGCGTAGATGTCTTCGGGCATGCGGACGAACGGGCCGGCGACATCGTCGGCGGTCAGCACCTGCGGAACGACGGTCTGCGAGTCGCCCGCGACGCGCGCCAGCTGCACGTACGTGGCGGAATCTACCACGCCGGTCGCGGGCAGCCCCTCGCGCGACTGGAAGAACTGAACCGCCGTCTGGGTGTTGTGCCCCCAGTAGCCGTCCATCATCCCCGTCGAAAAGAGCGCGCGGCTCAGCAGCACCTGCACCCGCAGCACCGACGGGCCCGAGTTGCCTCGGCCCACGGGAAGGTGGTACGTGCCCGAGTTCGCCGTCTGCACGCTGATGTCGGCCCAGCGCTCGCGGAGCGGGCTCGCGCTCGGCATCGTGTCGCGCTGCACCGCGGGCGGAACCCTGGGACGGCGGACCGCCGGCGGGCGGCCCGGCCGCTGCTGCGAAGTTCCGGCCGGCGCGGGTGCCGGCGTCGCGCGCACGGGCGGACGGGCGCGCTGCGTGGGCAGAACGACCGGGCGCTCCCCCGTCTGCGCGCGGGCGGGCGCGGATGCCAGGTGCGAAGCGGCGAGGACGAGCGCCGCGAGGGCGGCGCGCATCAGGTTCGGCATGGAGATCGGAGGTCCTTCGTACGACGAGTCGGCCACAGGGCCGCGGAACACCGAAAGTGAGGCGGCGCCACGCGCTGAAGATAACCTGACCCCCTCACGCCGCAAAGGTTTGCGGGTCCCGGCCGCGGTTGGGCATCCACGGTCGTTTGGCCTACAGAACATCGAGGGGCCTTGACCTGATCGCCCGGCGTTTCGATACTTGGAAATCAGGCTGGACCTGAGGAGGGCTAGTCTAATGGTAAGGCAGCTGACTTGAAATCAGCCGACCGAAAGGTCTTCGGGGTTCGAGTCCCCGGCCCTCCGCTCCCACACGAACCGCACAACCGCTCTCCATGGGGCGCCGCGTCTGGACAGACGAACAGTTGCGCACCGCCGCCGCTTCGGCGCGGTGCCTGGCCGACGTCATGCGCGCATTGGGGACCAAGAACTGCCGCGCCATCAAGCAGCGGGCAGCCGCTCTCGGCATCGTGATCCCGTCTGGTAAGCCACTTACCTGGAGCGACGCCGAGTTCCGGGCCGCGGTCGCGTCGTCCCGCACGATCCGGGGCGCGCTCATGCGGCTGAACCTCCACGGCCGCGGCGACAACTACAAGACTTTCCACAAGCACGCCCGCCGCCTCGGCATCGACGTCTCCCACTTCGTCGGAAGCGCGCATCTGGCGGGTCAGTCGCGCACCAATCTCCAGTCCCGCCGCTCGCTCGATGCCATCCTCGTAGAACACAGCGACTACCAGAACACGAAGTGGCTCGCCCAGCGGCTCCTACGAGAAGGCGTGCTGGAGCGCCGCTGCGGCGAGTGTCAGCGAACGAAGTGGCGCGGCAATTCCATCCCGCTGGAACTCGATCACATCAATGGCGTGCGGCACGATCTGCGGCGAGAGAACCTGCGGTTCCTCTGCCCCAACTGCCACGCACTCACTCCCACGTTCCGGG
Source organism: Longimicrobium sp. (assembly GCF_036399935.1). Taxonomy (GTDB): domain Bacteria; phylum Gemmatimonadota; class Gemmatimonadetes; order Longimicrobiales; family Longimicrobiaceae; genus Longimicrobium. Next base: position 3,245 of record NZ_DASWMD010000080.1, on the reverse strand, counting down.
GCCGGAACGCGACACGCGAGAGACGCCGCGCCCGCGCCGCGGCGTAGCTCCGCGGCGCCGATGCCCAGTTGCTGCAGTTCCCCGCATGGCGTATCCCTTGCGTCGTGCTCTCCAGCTTTGCTCGTGGGTTGCGTCCGCCACATGTTTCCGCCCGGCATCCACTTGCCGAGCGCTTCGCGGAATGCTAATTCCCGCTACAGGTTTTTACCGGTAGAGTCCGAATCGCGGTTTTCCTCGCCTGGAATCCCGCATCAATCGACGGCAGCGTCGGCCGGCGGCACCCGCGTTGGGTGCACGCCGGTCCCCGGCATTTCGCCTCGTTCCGCCTCGCAGGAGCTGATCCCGTGCCTCAGGGTGACGACCGCACCAACCCCGTTCCGCCGGCTTCCGGCGACGGCGACAACTCCCCCGCCTCGCGCCCCCGTGGGCGGCGCCTGGCCGATCCCGCACGCGCGGCCAGCCCACCCGGCGAACCCCCGGCGGCTCCGGCCGGCGCGGCCCCTCCGGCGGCTGGCAACGGCGGCGGCGCTGCTTCGCCCGTGCGGCGCGGACGCGCGGCGCAGGCGGCCGTGACGCCCGAGACGGCGGGTGACGGCGGAGGCACTCCGGCGCCCGTCGTCCCCCCCGTGGCTGGCGACGGCGCGGCCGTGACCGGAAACGGCGGCGGGGCTCCGGCGCGCGGACGCGCCCGGGCCGCGGCCGGCAACGGCGGCGGCGCGGCGACGGCGGTCCCTGCCGCGGTTCCCGTGGCGGGTGACGTCCCCCGCCCCCGGGGCCGCGCGCGCATCGGTGCGGGCGACGGCGACGGAACGGGGGGAGACGGGGGCGAGGGCGGCGACCGCCGCGAGCTGCGCCGGCTGCTGCTGGCGCTGCGCGCGCTGCGGGGCGGCGACTTCTCGGTGCGGCTGCCCGACGTGTACGGCGACGCCCTGCTCGAGGAGATCGCCGACACCTTCAACGACATCGCCCACCTGAACCAGCGCGTCTCCGACGAGATGGTGCGCGTCACCACCACGGTGGGACGGCAGGGGCAGATGACCGACCGCGCCTCCATCGGCCCGGTGGGCGGCGGATGGTCCGTCAAGCTGAACGCCATCAACCAGCTGATCGGCGACGTGATGACGCCCACCACCGAGGTGGCGCGCGTGATCACCGCCGTGGCGCGCGGCGACCTGTCGCAGAAGATGGCGCTGGAGATCGACGGCAAGCCGGTGCTGGGCGAGTTCCTGCGCATCGCGAACACCGTCAACACCATGGTGGACCAGCTCAGCGCCTTCGCGTCGGAAGTGACGCGCGTGGCGCGAGAGGTGGGCACCGAGGGCGTGCTGGGCGGCCAGGCCGAAGTGCCCAACGTGGCGGGAACGTGGAAGGACCTCACCGACTCCGTGAACTTCATGGCGTCGAACCTTACCGGCCAGGTTCGCAACATCGCCCTGGTTTCCACCGCCATCGCCAACGGCGACCTCAGCCAGAAGATCACGGTAGACGTCAAGGGCGAGATGCTGGAGCTGAAGAACACCATCAACTCGATGGTGGACCAGCTCAGCAGCTTCGCCAGCGAAGTGACCCGCGTGGCCAAGGAGGTGGGCACCGAGGGCAAGCTGGGCGGCCAGGCGCGGGTGGAAGGCGTGGCCGGTGTGTGGCGGGATTTGACGGACAACGTGAACCAGCTGGCCGGCAACCTGACCGTCCAGTTGCGAGACGTGTCGGCCGTGGCGACGGCGATCGCGGACGGCGACCTAACGCGCAAGATCACGGTCGAGGCCGCGGGCGAGATCCTGCAGATCAAGGAGGTGATCAACTCCATGGTCGACCGCCTCTCCGTGTTCGCCGACGAAGTGACGCGCGTGGCGCGAGAGGTGGGCACGGAGGGCGTGCTGGGCGGCCAGGCCGAAGTGCCCAACGTGGCGGGCACGTGGAAGGACCTTACCGACTCCGTGAACTTCATGGCGTCGAACCTTACCGGCCAGGTGCGCAACATCGCCCTGGTGACCACGGCCGTGGCCAACGGCGACCTGACGCAGAAGATCACGGCAGACGTCAAGGGCGAGATGCTGGAGCTGAAGGACACCATCAACTCCATGGTGGACCGGCTCAGCGTCTTCGCCGATGAAGTGACGCGCGTGGCGCGAGAGGTGGGTACCGAGGGCGTGCTGGGAGGCCAGGCGCAGGTGCCCAACGTGGCGGGGACGTGGAAGGACCTCACCGACTCCGTGAACTTCATGGCGTCGAACCTCACCGGCCAGGTGCGCAACATCGCCCTGGTGACCACGGCCGTCGCCAACGGCGACCTCAGCCAGAAGATCACGGTAGACGTCAAGGGCGAGATGCTGGAGCTGAAGAACACCATCAACTCGATGGTAGACCAGCTCTCCGCGTTCGCCGACGAGGTCACCCGGGTGGCGCGAGAGGTGGGCACGGAAGGCGTGCTCGGCGGCCAGGCGCGGGTGGAAGGCGTGGCCGGCGTGTGGCGGGATTTGACGGACAACGTGAACCAGCTGGCCGGCAACCTGACCGTCCAGCTGCGCGACGTGTCGGCCGTGGCGACGGCGATCGCCGACGGCGACCTGACGCGCAAGATCACGGTCGAGGCGGCCGGCGAGATCCTCCAGATCAAGGAGGTGATCAACGCCATGGTCGACCGGCTCTCCATCTTCGCCGACGAGGTGACGCGAGTCGCCCGAGAGGTGGGCACGGAGGGCGTGCTGGGCGGCCAGGCCGAGGTACCGGGCGTGGCGGGCACGTGGAAGGACCTGACGGACAGCGTGAACTTCATGGCCTCGTCGCTCACCAGCCAGGTGCGCGACATCGCCCAGGTGGCCACGGCGATCGCCAACGGCGACCTGAGCCAGAAGATCACGGTGAACGTCAAGGGCGAGATGCTGGAGCTGAAGAACACCGTCAACACGATGGTGGACCAGCTCAGCAGCTTCGCCAGCGAGGTGACCCGCGTGGCCAAGGAGGTGGGCACCGAGGGCAAGCTGGGCGGCCAAGCCAACGTGGAAGGCGTCGCGGGCGTCTGGCGCGGCCTCACCGAAAACGTGAACCAGCTGGCCGGCAACCTCACCGTGCAGCTGCGCGACATGAGCGCGGTGGCCACCGCGATCGCGGACGGCGACCTGACGCGCAAGATCACCGTCGAGGCGTCCGGCGAGATCCTCCAGATCAAGGAGGTGATCAACACGATGGTCGACCGCCTCTCCGTCTTCGCCGACGAGGTGACGCGCGTGGCGCGAGAGGTGGGC
>NZ_DASWMD010000079.1:0-39232 GCF_036399935.1 Longimicrobium sp. | reverse complement strand
AGCAGCTGGCGCGCGAGCTCGACGGGCTGGAGGCCGAGCGCGAGGCGCTGGCGGCCGACGCCGAAGCCCAGGCCCGCGCCCGCCGCCAGGCCATGGACACCATCGGCGTCCTGCGCCGGGGCGACGCCGACGCGCCCCCCGCGCACGCCGGGGCCGAGCCATGACCGCTGGGCCGCCGCCGGACGCCGGCATGCAGCTTCGCCTGTACGTGGCGGGGAACGCCCCCAACTCCGCCGCCGCCATCCGCAACCTGCAGCGGGTGCGCGAGGAACTGGGCGAGTGCGAAGTGGAAATCGTGGACCTGTCGCAGACCCCCGGCCGTGCCCGCGAGGACGGCATCCTGGTCACCCCCGCGCTGGTGTGCCTGGCTCCCCGCCGGGCCCTGGTGCTGGGCAACCTTTCCGATACCGCGGCGGTCCTTGCCGCCCTTGGCCGATGATTGCTCCCGTCCTCCCGCAGCAGCGCCTTCCCGAGCTCATCTCGCGGCTCGGCGCCCTTCTCGAAGAAATCGACGACGCCACCGGCGGCCAGGTGGACGCCCTGGTGGACCCGGCCGGCCAGGTGAGCTGGCTGCTGCGCGGCGCCCAGGAGGCGCTGGTGCGCCAGGAGCAGGAGTTCCGCGCCCTGGCCGAAAACTCCGCCGACCTCATCCTGCGCGTGAGCCCGGGGCTCCGGGTGCTGTACGCCAACCCCGCGGCGCTGCGGACGCGTGGAGAGCCGCTGGAAACGCTGCGCGGCACCCTGCTTCACGAGCTCATGGGGGGCGAGGCGGGAACGGCCGGGGTGCAGGCGGCCATCGAGGAGGTGGTGGCGACGGGGCAGCCTCGCGAGGGCGAGTTCGTCTTCGGCGCGGGCGCCTCCGGGCGCGTGCTCCACGCGCGCCTGAACCCCGAGCTGGGGATGGACGGCGAGCTCGCGTCCGTCCTGGCGGTGCTGCGCGACACCACCGCCATCCACGCCTCTACCCGGGAGCTGGCGGCGGCGCACAAGCGCATCAGCGGCATCCTGGAAAGCGTGACCGACGCGTTCTTCTCGCTGGACGCCGGCTGGCGCTTCACGTACCTGAACTCGCGCGCCGAGGCGCTGATGCGCCGCGAGCGCGCGGAGCTCCTGGGCCGGACCCTGTGGGAGGCCTTTCCCGCCGCGGCCGGCACCCGGTTCGAAACGGAGTACCGCCGCGTGGCCGCCGAGCGCGTGCCGACCATGTTCGAGGAGTTCTACGCCCCGCTGAACACCTGGCGCGAGGTGCACGCGTACCCGGCCGAGGACGGCGGGGTGTCCGTCTACTTCCGCGACATCAGCGAGCGCAAGGCCCGGGAGCGCGAAACCGCGGACCTGGTGGAGCGGCTGGCGACCAAGCGGGCGCTGCTCGAGGCCGTGCTCCGCCAGCTTCCCGTGGGCGTGGTGATCGCCGAGGCCCCGTCCGGGCGGCTGCTGATGGGCAACGAGCAGGTGGACCGGATCTTCGGCCACGGCTACCGGCCCTCGGCCTCCATCGGCGAGTACGGCGAGTGGGTGGGCCATCACCCCGACGGGCGCCGGGTGCACTCGGAGGAATGGCCCCTTTCCCGGGCGCTGCGCACCGGCATGCCGGCCGGCCCCGACGAGTACCACGTGCCCCGGGCCGACGGCACGCGGGGCACCGCCCGGCTGAGCGCCTCGCCGGTGATGGACGCGCAGGGCGCGGTGATCGCGGGGGTGGTGGTGATCGCCGACGTCACCGAGCAGCGCGGGGCGCTCGACGCGCTGCGCGCCAGCGACGAGCGCTTCCGGCTGGTGAACCTGGCCACAAACGACATCATCTACGACTGGGAGCTGGCGGCCGGCACGCTGGACTGGAACGCCGCCCTGGGCACCCTGGGATACGACCTCGCCACCGTTCCCCGGACGGCGGACTGGTGGTACGAGCAGGTGCACCCCGACGACACCCCCCGCGTGCGGGCCAGCCTGGACCGTTTCCTGGCCGGGAGGGGGCTCTACTGGTCCGAGGACTACCGCTTCCGGCGCGCCGACGGCTCGTACGCCCGCGTGTACGACCGTGCCCACCTGGTGCGCGGCGAAGACGGCCGGCCGGAACGGATGATCGGCTCCATGCTCGACGTCAGCCAGCGCGACGCGGCCGACGCCGCCCTCCACCACCAGGCGCTGCTCCTGGACACGGTGGAGCAGGCGGTGATCGCCACCGACCTGCAGGGGAACATCACCTACTGGAACCGCTTCGCCGAAGAGCTCTACGGATGGAAGCGCCACGAGGTGATGGGCCGCTCCGTGGTGGAGGTGACCCCCTCGGAAGAGATGATGCAGGAGGCCGCGAAGATCATGGAGCGGCTGTCGCGGGGCGAAAGCTGGTCGGGGCAGTTCCCGGTGCGGCGCAGGGACGGCACCACCTTCATGGCCCAGGTGACGGACACGCCCATCTGCGGCCCCACCGGCGAGCTGGTGGGCGTGGTGGGGGTGTCGTTCGACATCACCGAGCGGCGCGACCTCGAGGAGCAGCTTCGCCAGTCGCAGAAGATGGACGCCGTGGGGCAGCTGGCCGGCGGGGTGGCCCACGACTTCAACAACCTGCTCACCGTCATCCAGGGCACCGTCGAGCTGCTGAAGGCCGACCTGCCCCCGGCCGACCCCGTCCGCGACGACATCCACCAGATCGGCGAGGCCGCCGAGCGCGCGGCCACCCTCACGCGCCAGCTGCTGGCCTTCAGCCGCCGGCAGATCCTGAAGCCCCAGCCCGTGAACCTGGCCAGCCTGGTGAGCGGCCTGCTCCCCATGCTCAAGCGGCTGATCGGCGAGGACGTGGAGCTGCGCTTCCAGGCCGGCGCGGCGGCGGCCCAGGCCGAGGCCGATCCCGGGCAGCTGGAGCAGGTGCTGCTGAACCTGGTGGTGAACGCCCGCGACGCCATTCCGGCCGGCGGCGGGCGGATCATGGTGGAAACGCGCGAGGTGGAGGTGCGGGCCGGCGACGAGGGCCCCGACGCGGGGCTGGCCCCGGGGCGGTACGCCGTGCTGGCGGTGAGGGACTCGGGAACGGGAATGCCGGAGGAGGTGCGCCGGCGCGTGTTCGAGCCGTTCTTCACCACCAAGGAGCCCGGCAAGGGCACGGGGCTGGGGCTGAGCACGGTGTACGGCATCGCCAGGCAGAGCGACGGCCACGTGTTCGTCGACAGCGCGCCCGGCAAGGGCACCGAGTTCCGGGTGTACCTGCCCGCCCGCGCCACGCCGGAGCCGGCCGGGGCGGAGCCCCGGTCCCCGTCGCCCACCGGCACCGAGACCGTGCTGCTGATCGAGGACGAGGAGGCGGTGCGCAGCCTGACGCGCCGCGTGCTCACCCGCCACGGCTACACCGTGCTGGAGGCGCGCGACGGATCCGAGGCGCTGGAAATGGCCCGGCTGCAGGCCGACCGCATCGACCTAGTGATCTCGGACGTGGTGATGCCCGGGCGCAGCGGGCCGGCCGCGGCGGGGGAGATCTCGCACATCGCGGGCGGCGCGCCCGTGCTGTACATGTCGGGCTACACCGACGACGACATCCTCCGCCGGGGAATCCGCACCGCCGACACCCACTTCCTCCAGAAGCCCTTCTCGCCGCACGCCATCCTGGCCCAGGTGCGCTCGCTGCTCGACGCGCGGCGGCACTGATCCGCGGGCGGAATTCGCCGCCCTCGAAGTCACGACCGCCCCCGGCCCCCGCCGGGGGCGGTCGTGTTTCAGCCCCGAACGTGGGACGAAGGGCGCGGTTCGTGCCCCGGAAACGCAGCTGGTCCGTGCACTTTGCGCACGGCTGGCGAGTTCGGTATGTTTTCGGGAATATGAAGGATCGCATCGTCATTCGCGGGGCCCGGCAGCACAACCTCAAGAACCTGGACCTCGACATCCCCCGGCGCGCCGTCGTGGTGGTCACGGGGCCGTCGGGTTCGGGCAAGTCGTCGCTGGCCTTCGACACCGTCTACGCCGAGGGGCAGCGGCGCTACGTGGAATCGCTTTCCACCTACGCCAAGCAGTTCCTCGACCGAATGGAAAAGCCGGACGTGGACCGGGTGGAGGGCATTTCGCCCGCCGTGGCCATCGAGCAGCGCAACCCCACCAAGACCAGCCGCAGCACCGTGGGCACGGCCACGGAGGTGTACGACTACCTTCGCCTGCTGTGGGCGCGCGTGGGGCGCACCTACTGCCCCGGGCCGCACCCGGACCAGCCGTGCGGCCGCGAGGTGAAGCCCGACAGCGTGCAGTCGGCCACCGACGCCATCCTGGCGCTCCCCGGCGGCACCCGGCTGATGGTGTGCTTTCCCCTTCCGCTCTCCGCCCGTGTCACCCATGCGCTGGTGGTCGACAACCTACGCGCGCTGGGCTTCGTGCGCCTGCTGGCGGACGGGCGCGAGCTTCACCTGGACGAGCTGCCCGGCGGGATCGACCTCACCAGGTCGCGCGAGCTGCTGGTGGTGGTCGACCGCCTGAGGGCCGACCCGGACGACGCGGCGCGCCTGGCCGACTCGCTGCAGACGGCCTTCGCCGAGGGCGAGGGCGAGGCCGTCGTCGTTCCCCTGGCGGCGCCGGCGCTGCGCTTCACGGAGCGGTTCCGCTGCCCGGACCACCCGGAGATCGAGTTCGCCACTCCCTCGCCCCAGCTCTTTTCCTTCAACAACCCGTACGGCTCGTGCCCGGAGTGCACCGGCTTCGGCGCGGTGCTGCGCTACGACGAGTCGCTGATCGTTCCCAACGCGTCGCGCTCCCTGGCCGAAGGCGCGGTGGACCCGTGGAGCAAGCCGCGCTACGAGGACCGCCGCCGCAAGCTCTCGGACTTCGCGGCGAAGCAGGGCGTGTCGATGGACGCGCCGTGGGCCGGGCTTCCCGAGGAGTTCCGCCGCGCCGTCCTCCACGGCACGCGCGGGTTCCAGGGCATGTTCCAGTTCCTGGAGGCGCTGGAGGAAAAGCGCTACAAGCAGTACATCCGCGTCTTCCTGCGCCAGTACCAGAGCAGCCAGGACTGCCCGGTGTGCGGCGGCGCCAAGCTGCGTCCCGAGGCGCTGCGGGTGCGCGTGGCCAACCGCACCGTGGCCGACGTGTCCGCCCTTCCCCTGGCCAGGCTGCGGCCCTGGCTGGCGGCCATGCTGCACGGCCGCGCGGGCGACCCCGACTGTCCCCAGCCGCCGCTGACCGGGCAGGAGCGCGAGATCGCCGCGTCCATCCTCAAGGAGCTGGACTCGCGGGTGGGCTTCCTGGTGGACGTGGGGCTGGGATACCTGACGCTCGACCGGCAGACGCGCACGCTTTCCGGCGGCGAGGCGCAGCGCATCTCCCTTTCCAACGCGCTGGGCAGCCGCCTGGTCGACACGCTCTACGTGCTCGACGAGCCCACGATCGGCCTTCACCCCGCGGACAACGACCGCCTGCTTCGCCTGCTCGTGCGCCTGCGCGAGCACGGCAACACCGTCATCGTGGTGGAGCACGACCCCGAGGCCATGCGCCTGGCCGACTGGCTGGTGGAGCTGGGGCCCGGCAGTGGCGAACTGGGCGGCGAGCTGATGTTCCAGGGCACGCTGGAGCAGCTGATGGTGGCCGACACGTTGACGGGCCGCTACCTCTCCGGCCGGGAAAGCATCGCCGTTCCCGCGCGCCGGCGGGGGGTGGACGGGCTGCGGCTGCGGCTGGAGGGCGCGCGCGAGCACAACCTGAAGGGCGACGCGGCCGTCTTTCCCCTGGGCGCCATCACGGTGGTGACGGGGGTGTCGGGATCGGGAAAGAGCACGCTGGTGCACGACGTTCTCTTCCGCGCCGTGGAGCGCGAGCTGTCCGGCGGGGAAACCAGCGCCAAGCGGCACCTGGGCGAGACGGTGGGCGGATACGAGCGGCTGCAGGGCGTGGGCACGCTGCGCGAGGTGGTGCTGGTGGACCAGTCGCCCATCGGCCGCACGCCGCGCTCCAACCCCGTGACCTACATCAAGGCGTACGACGACGTGCGCCGCATCTTCTCCAGCCTGCCGGACGCGAAGCGGCTGGGGTTCGGGCCCGGGCACTTCTCGTTCAACGTGGCGGGGGGGCGCTGCGAGGCGTGCAAGGGCGAGGGGCAGGTGCAGGTGGAGATGGTGTTCATGGCCGACGTCTTCGTCCCCTGCGAAATCTGCGGCGGCGCGCGGTTCAAGCCCGAGGTGCTGGAGGTGAAGTACCGCGGACGGTCCATCCGCGACGTGCTGGAGATGACGGTGGACGAGGCCATCCGCTTCTTTCTTCACGAGGACCGGCTGGGCGAAATCCTCTGGCACCTTCAGCAGGTGGGGCTGGGATACCTGCGGCTGGGGCAGCCCGCGCCCACGCTGTCCGGGGGCGAGGCGCAGCGGATCAAGGTGGCGCGCGAGCTGGCGATGGGGGCGCGGCGCGGCGGGCGCAAGCTGTACATCATGGACGAGCCCACCACCGGGCTCCACATGGACGACATCCGCAAGCTGCTGCGCGTGCTGGGCGACCTGGCCGACGCGGGGCACACGGTGATCCTGATCGAGCACAACCTGGACGTGATCAAGACGGCGGACTGGATCGTGGACCTGGGCCCCGGCGCTGGCCCCGACGGCGGGCACGTGGTGGCGATGGGGCGGCCGGAGGAGATCGTCCGCGTTCCCGAGAGCGTGACGGGCCAGTGGCTGGCCCCGCTCCTGGCCGCGGATTAGAACGAATAAACTGCATTTCACGCAGAGGACGCAGAGAAGACAGAGAGGACGCAGAGGGGCCGTGGCTGACCTCTGCGTCCTCTCAGTTCCCTCTGCGTCCTCTGCGTGAAACTGTTGTTACTCCCGCACTTTCCTACCGGTGCGCCGTGCCCCAGCGGCGGTGGAACTCGTCGTGGGCGGCCTTGCACTCGCCGCGAACCTGCACCTGCCAGCGGATGTCCAGCGGACGCTGCGAGGCGCGCTCGCGGCACTGTCGGTCGTGCGAGTAGTGGAATTCGCGGTGCGCCTCTTCATACGAGCCGCTGGTGCCGCCGTAGCGGCTGTCGCGCGTGCGGCGCTCGTACTGGTCGCGCGTCTCGTAGCGTCCGGTGCGGCTGTCCAACCGCTCCCACGTGGACGAACGGCTGTTGTACCGGCAGTTGGCGGCGGTGTTGTGCGGGTTGCCGCGCCCCTGGCACCACCCCGGCGGCACCCGGCGCTCGCCGCGGCGCTCGAACCGCGGCTCGTCGCGGCGGTCACGCGCATGCCGCTCGTCACGGTCGTCGTCGCGATCATACCGGTCGTCGTCGTCACGGTCGCGGTCGCGCTGCTCCTGGCCCTGCCCGCGTCCGTTGCCGTTCCCGCCCTTCTGTGCATCCGCCGGCGTGGCCGAAAGAGCCGCCGCGAACGCCAGCACCAGGGGAAGGGAGAACTTCATCGTCATCATCTGCTTGGCTCCACTGTTCGGTGTCGTGCGTCCGAATCTCGGCAGCCACAGAGGGCAATGCAGAGGCCAAACGACGAAATCACAAAAACTTAGGAACCACGCGGATGTTTCCGATTCCTGCTTCCGTATCAGCGCCCGGCTCGTCCTCCCACGGGGACGGGGGCTGTCTCGGAGCGAGACCGGACGGGGACGAAGCGCTCGCGCCGGCGGCCACGCCAGGCGCGGAAGCGGCGCAGCGAGAGCGAAAGGCCCGTCCACACGAGCAGCGCGGCGCCCAGCGACACCAGCCCGGCCACCGTCTGCCCGGCCAGCCCCGCGACCTCGCCCGTGTGCGCGAAGCGAAGGAAGCTGCGCACCTGGCGCCCCCGGGTGCTCGCGGCGAAAGGCTCCCACTTCTCCACATGGCCCGTGGCGGAGAGCGACAGGCTCGCCCGCTTCTGCGGCTGCCCACCGTCTCCCCGGTCAATGGTGAACGCGACGGGCTTATCGGCCTCGGAGGGGATCTGCAGCGTGATGCTTCGCCACCCGCCCACCTGCCGCTCGGCGCGGACGCGCAGGGCCTCGATCCCGGTCAGGCGGGGCGCATCGCCTTTGCCGCCGCGGGCTCCAGCCGACGCACCGCCGCCCGCAGGGGGCGGGGGCGCCTCGCCCACGGCGCGGTACACCAGGTCGCCCGCCCAGCGGTAGGAGATGACCACGCCGGAAAGAACGATCAGGAACAGCGGCACGGCAGACCAGAAGCCGATGACGTTGTGCCAGTTGAAGTCGCGCGCCTTGCCCGGCAGCCCGCGCCGGAACAGCAGCACGTTGCGCATCGCCGCCGCATTCCAGTTGCGCGGCCACCAGAGATAGAAGCCGCTGACCACGAGGAAGAGGAACATCAGGTTGGCGGCGCCCGTCAGCGCCTTGCCCCGGTCGCGCGCCGGCCCCTCGCCCTGCGCGCCCAACCAGCGGTGCCACGCAACTACCGTTCGGAAGAAGCCGCGGACGCCGGGAGAGCCCGCGCTCAGCACCTGTCCCGTGTACGCGTTCACGAACACCGCCTTTTCGCGGCCGAACGCCACCTCCACGGGGCGCTCGGGATCCGCGTGCCACCGCAGCGTGGTGGGCTTTCCCTTTTCCCCCGCGGTCACCCGCTGCATCAGCACGTCCGCGGGAAGGCGCGCGGCACCCGCGGCCGGGGGTGACCCGTCCAGCCCGCGCGTGTCGGCCCAGGCGGTCAGCTCCCGCTGGTAGGTCAGCAGCACGCCCGTCACCGACATCACCAGCACCACCAGGGCGGCGGGGATGGCCGTGAGCAGGTGCGCCCAGAAGATCACGGTTCGAAACTGCCGCATCGCGGGACGCTTTCCAGTTCGTATGACGTACACGCCCTGCCCCCCCGAAACGGCGGCGGAGAGTAGGTTGAGAATGATTCTCAATCAGAGTAGCCGGACGATATCCCGGCTCCCCGATCCCCGCAAGCCCCGCGGCCGGCGCGCCCTTGCCCGCCCCGCCCCGCCGGGCCTACAATGGCGGGGACGTTCCCGCGGCCCATGACCGGCGATCCACGTGCTAAAAAACTTGAACGTGTGCCGCGCCTTCTTCCACCGAACGGAGAAGCCCAGATGAAGCGTGTGTTGTCGGCGCTCGCGCTGGCGGCCCTGGCCGGCTGCACGCGAGGCACGGCCGCGCCCCCCGCGCAGGGGCCCGCGCCCGATGCGGCGCAGCGGCAGTCCAGCGATCCCTTCCCATCCACCTACCGCCCCCTGGCCTCGCGCCCCACGCTGATCCGGGGCGGCACGGTGATGACGGCGGCCGGGCAGGTCATCCCCAACGGCGAAGTGCTGATGGTGGACGGACGCATCGCCGCCGTGGGCACCGCCCTGCAGGCGCCGGCGGACGCGGTGGTGCTGGACGCCACGGGCAGGTTCGTGACGCCCGGGGTCATCGACACGCACTCGCATTTGGGCGTGTACGCCAGCCCCGGCGTGCAGGCGCACAGCGACGGCAACGAGGCCACCAGCCCCAACACCGCCGAGGTGTGGGCCGAGCACTCGGTGTGGCCGCACGACCCCGGCTTCACCCGGGCGCTGGAGGGCGGCGTCACCTCCATGCAGATCCTTCCCGGCAGCGCCAACCTCTTCGGCGGGCGCAGCGTCACGCTCAAGAACGTGCCCAGCCGCACGGCGCAGGGAATGAAGTTTCCCGGCGCGCCGTACGGGCTGAAGATGGCGTGCGGCGAAAACCCGAAGCGCGTGTACGGCCAGCGCGGCGGCCCGGCCACCCGCATGGGCAACGTCGCCGGCTTCCGCAGCGCGTGGATCCGCGCCCAGGACTATCGCCGCCGGATGGACGCGGCAGGCAACCGGGGCGGGACCTCCGGCGACGCGGGCGGCGGCGGGGGAGGCGGCGGAAGCGCGCCGACGCGCGACCTGGAGCTGGAAACGCTGGCGGGGGTGCTGCGGGGAGAGATCCTGGTGCACAACCACTGCTACCGCGGCGACGAGATGGCGCAGATGATCGACATCGCGCGCGAGTTCGGCTACCGCATCCGCTCCTTCCACCACGGGGTAGAAGCGTACAAGGTGCGCGACCTGATGGCCCGCGACAGCATCAGCGGCTCGCTGTGGGCGGATTGGGGCGGCTTCAAGATGGAGGCGCTGGACTTCACCCGCGCCAACGTCGCCATGCTGCACCAGGCGGGCGGCATCGCCGTGGTGCACTCCGACGACCCCACCGGCATCCAGAAGCTGAACCAGGAAGCGGCGAAGGCGCTCCAGGCCGGCCGCGAGATGGGGATGGAGATCAGCGACAACGACGCGCTGCGCTGGATTACGGCAAACGCCGCGTGGGCGCTCGGCATCCACCAGCAGGTAGGCACGCTGGAGGCGGGGAAGCACGCCGACGTGGTGATCTGGAGCCACAACCCGTTCAGCGTCTACGCCCGGGCGGACCAGGTCTTCATCGACGGCGCGCTGCTGTACGACCGGATGAACCCGAACCGCCAGCCCCGCACCGACTTCGAGGTTGGGCTCTTCCCCGCGGAGGCCGTACGATGAACCGGATTCTTCTCACCGCGGCGGCGCTCTGCTTCGCCGCCGCCCCGGCCGGGGCCCAGGCCATCGCCATCGTGGGCGGCGACGTGTACACGGCCGACGGAACGCCCATCCGCGGCGGCACGGTGGTCATCCAGAACGGGCGGATCACCGCCGTGGGCGCCAACGTCGCCATTCCCGCAGGCGCGCGCCGGATCGACGCCACGGGCAAGTGGGTGACGCCGGGGCTCATCGAGAGCAGCACCACGATGGGGATCACCGAGGTCGGCTCCATCACCGAAAGCAACGACGCGGAGATCCGGGACGTCACCTCGCGCCGCGACACCGACGACCAGGTGCAGGCCGCCTTCACCGTAACCGAGGGATTGAACCCGCGGAGCATGGTGGTTCCCATCGTCCGGATCATGGGCGTCACCACGGCGATCACCCGGCCGTCCGGGAGCCTGATCTCCGGGCAGGGAGCGATGATCGACCTGGTCGGCAACCGCGTGGAAGACATGACGGTGGTTTCTCCGATCGGGATGTACGCCAGCCTGGGCGAGAACGCCCGCGGCGCTGTGGGCGGGCCCCGCGCCGCCGTCTCCATGCGGCTGCGCGAGGTGCTGGAGGATGCCCGGGCCTATGCGCGCAACCGGCAGAGCTTCGAGCGGGGCGAAACGCGCGAGTTTTCGGTGAGCCGGCTGGACCTGGAGGCGCTGCAGCCGGTGCTCGCGGGGCGGGAGCCGCTGGTGGTGGAGGCGCACCGCGCCAGCGACATCCAGCTCGCGCTACGCATTGCCCGCGAGTACGACCTGCGGCTGATCGTCACGGGAGGCACCGAGGCCTGGATGGTGGCGGACGAGCTGGCGCGGGCGCGGGTGCCGGTGCTGGTGAAGGTGCTCAACAACCTGCCCGGGAGCTTCGAGTCGCTGGGCGCCACCTACGAGAACGCCGCGCGTCTTCGCCGGGCGGGCGTGCAGGTGGCGCTCACCAGCGGCGAGACGTGGCGGGCGTACACCATCCGCCAGGAGGCGGGGAACGCCGTGGCGTACGGCCTGCCCTGGGCCGAGGCGTTCCGCGCCGTGACGCTGTATCCGGCGCAGATCTGGGGCGTGGCCGACCGGTACGGCTCGCTGGAGGCGGGGAAGGTGGCGAACGTGGTGGTGTGGAGCGGCGACCCCTTCGAGCTGCTCACCCGCGTGGAGCACGTGATCATCCGCGGGCAGGAGGTGCCGCTGGTCAGCCGCGAGACGCAGCTGCGCGACCGGTACCGCACGCTCGACGAGAACGTGAGGACGTACCGGCAGCCGTGACCGGGCAGTGCGTGAGTGCGTGAGTGCGTGAGTGCGTCTAACTGCACTCGCTGACGACAGAGTTTGATGCGCCCCCGCGGACTTGGTGTCCGCGGGGGCGCTGTTCGTCAGGCTTGCGTGCTTCCTCTGTTCACGTTTACATTGTGGACAGGGCGGTTCCTCCTGATCCGAGGGCTGTACGTGCCGGCGCTCCAACCCGCGCCATGGGATGCGGGGAGAGCCACGGGACGCAGCCTGTGGAGCGGGAAGTGGACGGTGATCGAGACATATCGGCGAGCACGGGAGCGACATGCCACCGTCCGCCGCGAAGCGTACGCCATTACACGGGACGCTGCGCTGACCGCGGGGATCTGCGGACCGGCGCTGCGGCTGGCCGACATCGACCATCGGGCGCTGCAAGCCTGGCGTGAGACGTGGACCAGCCGGCACCCGTCCGGTGCGGGTGGCTGGGATTGGCCGCGGCTCGTGGAGCGGTTGCCGCACCGCCCAGCGATCATGCCCCTCGCGATCTGGTACGGTGACGATCTCTGCGGGCTGGCTCTGGGCCACCTGTCCCCGCGGCGCACCGGCGGCCGGCGCCTCACGGTGACGGTGAGCCGAATCGAACGCCGTCCGGAACCCCCGCCTGTGGCATTGCGCCGCAACGTCGCGCTACTGGGGATTGCCGCGGCGCGCAACTACGGCAGCAACTTCGGCGCTCGGCTGCTCCGGATTACCCAGCCAGACCCGCGCCTGATCGAGTTCTACCAGAGCCTTGGATGCCGGGTTGTGCGGAACGGAGGGCGGCCAATACATTGCGAACAGGAGTGTAAGGCATGGACATCCTGAGAGTGCCGATGAGTGAGCCAGTTCCGAACACCCGGGGCGAGCGGAGCGTTTCCGCGCGGATTCAGCGCGCGTTCGACACCTCTGATCCGTTGTGGCGCGAAGAAGTCCGTCGTCGCATCCGCGCTACGGAGTTCATTTCCTCGCTCTCGCCGGAGGTCCTTGCGAAGCTCCAGAGCATGGAAGAGCCGGCCGCGAGTGGAGGCCCCGCGCCGAAGCGCGAATTCCTGTAAGCCGCACGTATTCGAAAAGCGCCCCTGTGGACCTGTGTCCGCGGGGGCGCTCGTGCTTGGAGTGGCGCGCCCGTCGGACGGTGGAACCACCGCCGGGTGAACCCGCGGCTGGAGCAGCGGCAAGCCCGACACGGCTGCCGGCCGGCCGTTCGCGGCTTCAATAGCGGTCCCCTCACCCCTGCCGTGGACGCGCGCGAGATGCGAGGCTGCACGCCCGCATGCAGTCCGCGCAGAAGCCGCGCAGAAGGACTTCGGGTAGTCGTTGCCGCGAATTCTTCGCCCCAGCAGCGCCGGGCACTCCCGCACTCCCGCACTCCCGCACTCCCGCACTCCCGCACTCCCGCACTCCCGCACTCCCGCACTCCCGCACTCACGCACTCCCGCACTAACGCACTCCCGCACTCCCGCACTAACGCACTAACGCACTAACGCACTAACGCACTAACGCACTAACGCACTAACGCACTAACGCACTCCCACACTCCCACCCCTCGCGCACGTACGCGCGGTCGTACGCGCAGGCATGCGCGCGCACTGGCGGAAAGCAGCCCCAAAGCGTACGTTGATGACCTTCTCGGCCCCCCTCTGCCCGGGGCACCGGACGGCCTCGCCGGGGTATCATCCCCCGAGCGCCCAAGTGCGCGTCAGGCAACGCTTTCCAGACCGTTCCACACGCCCAGATGTCCGACGACTTCACGCCAGAGACGCCCGACCACGACGGCGACGAGCCGGTCATGGTCCCGGGCATTCCCGTTTCGCGCATCCTGCCCCGGCTGATCGAGCAGGAGATGCGCGAGTCGTTCATCGACTACTCGATGAGCGTCATCGTGCAGCGCGCGCTTCCCGACGTGCGCGACGGCCTCAAGCCGGTGCACCGCCGCATCCTGTTCGCCATGCAGGAGGCGGGGCTCATCCCCACCCGCGCCTACAAGAAGTGCGCGACGGTGGTGGGCGACGTGCTGGGCAAGTACCACCCGCACGGCGACTCCTCGGTGTACGACGCCCTCGTGCGCATGGTGCAGGACTTTTCCCTGCGCTACCCGCTGGTCGACGGGCAGGGCAACTTCGGCAGCATCGACGGCGACGCGGCGGCGGCCTACCGCTACACCGAGTCGCGCCTGGCGCCGCTGGCCATGGAGCTGCTGGCCGACATCGACAAGGAAACGGTCGACTTTTCGCCGAACTACGACGACCGGCTCATGGAGCCGAAGGTCCTCCCGGCGAAGTTCCCCAACCTGCTGGTCAACGGCTCGAGCGGCATCGCGGTGGGCATGGCCACCAACATTCCGCCGCACAACCTGCGCGAGGTGGTGAACGCCTGCGTGCACCTGATCGACAACCCCGACGCCACCTGGGAAGACCTTCACCAGTTCGTGCGGGGGCCCGACTTTCCCACCGGCGGCGTGATCTACGGGCGCGACGGCTTCCGCGGCGCGTACGAGCACGGCCGCGGCCGCGTGGTGCTGCGCGCGCGCGCCGAGATCGAGGAAAAGGAAGGCGGCCGCGAGCGCATCGTCATCACCGAGGTGCCGTTCCAGGTGAACAAGTCGCGGGTGATCGAGCACATCGCCGAGCTGGTGCGCGACAAGAAGATCGAGGGGATCGCCGACCTTCGCGACGAGAGCGACCGCCGCATCCGCGTGGTCATCGAGCTCAAGCGCGACGCCATTCCCCACATCGTGCTCAACCAGCTGTACAAGCATACGCAGCTGCAGAGCACCTTCGGCATCATCATGCTGGCGCTGGCGGGGGGCGTGCCCAAGATCATGGGCCTGCGCGAGATGCTTCAGCACTTCGTGCAGCACCGGCACACCGTGGTGCGCCGCCGGGCCGAGTTCGAGCTTCGCAAGGCGCGCGAGCGCGAGCACATCCTGGAAGGCCTCAAGATCGCCGTCGACAACATCGACGAGGTGATCGCCATCATCCGCGGCTCCGAGACCACGGGCGAGGCGGGGGTGGCCCTGCGGACGCGGTTCGCGCTCTCGGAGCGGCAGAGCGACGCCATCCTGAACATGCGGCTGGCGCGCCTGACCGGGCTGGAGATCGAGCAGCTGGAGGCCGAGCTGGGCGAGGTGCGCGCCACCATCGCCGACCTCGAGGACATCCTGGGCAACGTCGAGCGGCGCAAGTCCATCATCAAGGACGAGCTGATCGAGGTTGCCGACAAGTTCGGCGACGAGCGGCGCACCGAGATCCTGGGCGACGCGTCGAGCCTCTCCATCGAGGACCTGATCCCCGACGAGGAGATGGTGATCACCGTCAGCCACACGGGCTACATCAAGCGCGTGCCCTCCGACACCTACCGCGCCCAGGCGCGCGGCGGGCGGGGGATCGAGGGGATGAAGACCAAGGAAGAAGACTGGGTGGAGCACCTGTTCCTGGCCAACACCCACGACTACCTGATGTTCTTCACCCGCGACGGCCAGTGCTACTGGCTGAAGGTGCACGAGATTCCCGTGGGCAGCCGCAACAGCCGCGGCAAGCCGGTGGTGAACCTGATCAACATCGCCTCCGACGAGAAGGTGGCGGCGCTGGTGCCGGTGCGCACCTTCAGCCCCGACAAGTCGCTGATCTTCGCCACCCGCAAGGGCGTGGTGAAGAAGACGTCGCTGGCGGCGTACGGAAACCCGCGCCGCGTGGGGCTGAACGCCATCAACGTGCTCGAGGACGACGAGCTGATCACCGTGATCCCCGCCGACGGCTCGTGCAACGTGGTGCTGGCCACGCGCGAGGGGATGGCCATCCGCTTCGAGGAAAAGGACGTCCGCGAGATGGGGCGCGCCACCACCGGCGTGCGCGGCATCACCCTGCAGGAGAGCGACGAGGTCATCGGCATGGTGGTCACCAAGCCGGGCTCGTCGCTGCTGGTGATCACCGAGCTGGGGATGGGCAAGCGCACCCCGCTGGAGGCCTACCGCTGCCAGCGCCGCGGCGGGCGCGGGGTGATCAACGTGCGCATCTCCGACAAGACGGGTCGCGTCGTGGCCATCAAGGAGGTGCACGACGGCGACGAGCTGATGGTGATCACCCGGCAGGGCGTGATCATCCGCACCCCGGTGGACGGCATCCGCTCCATCGGCCGCAACACCCAGGGCGTCAAGCTGATCAACCTGGGCGCCAAGGACGCGGTGATGGACGTGGCGCGCGTGGTGAACGAGGACGAGGAGCCCAAGGCCATCCTGGCCGACGAGGAGCCCGGCCAGGAGGTGGTGGACAGCACCGCGCTGGAGGAGTCGCTGGGGATCGACCCGGAAGACGGCGAGTTCGACGACGAGCCGGCCGACGCGGGCGACCTGATCGACGAGGACGCCGGCGACGACTCCATCGACGAGCTGCTCGGCGACGAGTAAGCGCAACGTCGGGCATGACGACGAGCGGGGCAGCCGGGTGATCCGGCTGCCCCGCTTTCGCGCGCGAGACCACATCCCGCCAACCCGGAGAAGGTCTGGCCGTCAGGCCTGCGCCTGCCGCGCCGAATCGGAGGGCGTCGCCCTGTCGCACCTGAGCGCCCGGTCGCGGAAGGCGCCAATCGCGTCCCATGCGGCGCGGTACGACAGGAGGTCGTTGTGCCCGGCCCCTTCGACTTCCACCCAGGTTGCCGGCCCGCCCGCGGCGGCAAGCATGCGGTGCGCATCCGCTCGTGCGGTAAACGCGTCCCTGGTGCCGCGAATGGCCAGCACCGGTGCGGTGACCCGACTGATGTCCTGGGCGGCGGGAAACCGGTGACCTCCCCAGTCGGCGATTCGCCCGGGGGCCCAGGGAAAGCGGGCGCGCGTCGCGCCCGGGAAGCTGCTGAACGGGCTCAACAGCACCAATCCGGCGACAGGCTCATCCGCCGCCACTCGCGTCGCCAGCGCCGCCCCGATCGAATGCCCCATCAGCAGGATCTGCTCGGGGGGTACCTTCTGCGCCTCCCGGAGCGATCGATACGCGAGGCGCGCGTCCTGGTACAGCCCCGCTTCCGTGGGCGTACCGGGACTCGCACCGTACCCGCGGTAATCGATCAGCAACACATCGAGGTGATCTCTCGCAAGCGCGTCCGCGACCCCTCCTCGTGACGCCAGGTTCCCCTTGTTCCCATACAGGTAGAGAGCGGTGCCGCACGGCCGCCCAGGTGCGGGAAACCACCAGCCGTGCAGGTGCAAGGTGCCGTCCGACGGGATGGTGACGCTCCGGGCGTGGGACCCGGGGTAGATGTGGCCCGCGTCCGCGTGGTCCGCGCGGGGGCTGGGATGAACACCAGTGCACGGGCAACGCGCGGCCAGGCGGCATAGAGCGCCAGCACGGCGGCGGTGAGCACCAGTACTCCGGCGACCCATGGGCGTCTCACCACGTCATTCGGCTCTCATGCGGTGCTAAACGAGACCAGCGGCCCGGCGCAGGTCGATGGTCGTCAGCGCCGCCGGCCGTGGCGCGGGAGTGGCGGGGACACGTCCACGAAGGTATCCGAGACGCGCGGATCGCGCATCACCTCCTGGTACGCCTCCAGCACCTGCTGAAGCGTGTTGACCCGCCAGTCGGTTTCCTTCTGCATGTGGAACCAGATGCCGCCCACGATCTTGGGGTGGGCGATCAGCTGGCGGTAGGCGTCGCGGATCCAGTCGCCGCGCCGCAGGTGCTCGGGGTCCTTTTCGGCCGCGAACTCCCCGATCAGCACCGGTTTGTTGGGATGCCGCCGCACCAGGTCCGGCAGCGCGTAGTCCGCCTGGTCGCCGCTGAACAGGTCGGCGAAGGGCATCCAGCGGTGGAACCAGACCGATGGGCCGTTGAAGCCGTGGAACCCCACGTAGTCCACGTAGTCGTCGCCCGGATAGTAGTGCCCCCACCAGTTCCAGTGCGCCGGCCCGGGCGCGCCGCCCAGCACGGGGTTGCCCGTGTTGGGGTTGAACACCCAGCGCACGTTGGTGGCACCCTCGCGGATGAAGATGTCCACCACCCGCCGCCATGCCTGCACGTACCGGGCGGGTGCCGTGGCGGCCAGCCCGTTGTCCACCCCCTGCCAGCGGTATCCCCAGCGGCCGTTCATCTCCCACCCCGGCTCGATCAGCACCAGCCCGCCGAACGCCCTGACCTCGCGGGCGATCCGGCGAAGCTCGTCGTCGCCGCTCCCCCCGATGATCGCCGCGAGCACGCTGTCGGTGGGCACCTCCGAGGTCCACGCGGGCGCCAGGGCGACGTAGTTGGTGGCCCCGGTGCGCTGGACGTTGCGCAGCAGGCGCCCCGCCCAGCCGTTGGCCGAGAAGTCGGCGTTGAAGGCGTGGAACGTCTTCACCAGCGCGGGCCGCTTGCCCACCATGTTGGTGAACTCGCGGATGGACTGCTCGATGACCTCCGCCTTGCTCGCGTCGTCGCCCAGGAACACGCCGCTGAAGAACGGCCTGCCGCCCGGCGCGAACACCGGCCCGGGGAGCGACGCCGGGTCCGGGGTGCGCCCCGTGACCTCGGGAGAACGCCGGGCGGCCTCGCGGATGGGATCGGCGGCATTGTTCGCCAGGGGACCGGCTCCGGTCCGCGCCTGGGCCGCGGCGGACGAGGCGAGGCACAGGACGGCCGCGACGATGGAAAGCACTCTCATGATCTGCGCTGCGCTACTGGTACGGGTTCGCGGGACTGCCGGGGTTGGGCTCCGGGATCATCATCATGGACTGGATTCGCCACTGGCCGTCGCGCTGGTGCTCCCACACCCAGGCGTAGCTGCCCAGGTCTTCGTAGAAGCGGCCGCGGCCGTCGGCCCGGTGGATCAGGTGGCGGTAGCGCCCGGTGACGTAGATCAGTCCTTCCTTGGCGCCCAGCGTAAGGCGCATGTTGTGGATCTCGCCGAACCCCAGCATCCGCTGGAAGAAGCGCAGGATCTCTTCGCGCCCGCGGTAGATCTCGCCGAAGCGGCCCAGCAGCATGGCGTCCTCGGCAAAGAATGGCGCCAGGCCGGATACGTCCGCGTCGGGCTTGCCCCAGCGCTGGCGGTCGCGCAGCACCATGTGCAGGGCGTGGACGGCCGACGTGTCGGCGTGCGCCAGGAACGCGGTGTCGGCGTTGGGGCTGACCGCTACGTGGACGAAGCTTTCCTGGGCCTCCGCGCGTGCGGGCGCCAGCGCCAGGACAGCCGCGACGATCAGCAGTGTGTGCAGGTACTTGGACATGGCGCTCGCCAGGGTTCCCGGATTTTTCTGGGGCGGCGGGGCAGGCGAGGAGTGTGCCAGTGGGGGCGCAGGGCAGAGGCGCAGGCGCTTCGTCGAAAAGGGTAAAGAGCGGGAGGTACAGAGGGTACGGAAAAAGCCAGAAATACAGAGAAAAGACCGGTCTCCTCTGTATCTCTGGCTTTTCTCTGCCCCTCTGTAATTTCGATGTTGCTTTTTGGTGCTGGCGGAGGGGCGGCGATCTTGCCACGTTGGCGCGTCGCGGGCCCTCCACGCGGGAGGGGTCTGCGCCGGTTTTCACACCAGGAGATCTGACCGATGGCCGAAGCGAAGCGCGGGGACACGGTCCGCGTTCACTACAAGGGCACGCTGGACGACGGCAGCGTGTTCGACAGCTCGGAAGGGCGCGAGCCGCTGGAGTTCACCATCGGCGGCGGGCATGTGATCGCGGGGTTCGACCAGGGCGTCACGGGCATGTCTCCGGGCGACGAGCGCACCATCAACATCCCCTCGTCCGATGCGTACGGCGAGGTGCGGGCCGAGCTGCTGCTTCGCGTGCCCCGCGAGCAGTTTCCGCCCGACGTGACGCCCGAGGTGGGGCAGCAGCTGCAGATGAGCGACGGCCAGCAGCAGTTCATCGTGACGGTGCGCGACGTAGCCGACGACGCGGTGTTGCTGGACGCCAACCATCCGCTGGCCGGCAAGGCGCTCACCTTCGAGCTCACCCTGGTGGACATCCGCTGAACCCCGATGAGAGCAGAGCTCTGCGTGAATCGCCCGGCGGCGGTGGAGGTAGATACGACACCGCCTGCCGATCACCAGGATTTCGAGAACCTCGTGATGCGCGGCGCTGACTGGATTCGCAGAAAGTTAGCGAAGCGGCGCAGCAAGTCGGCTTCTTCTTCCATCATAGGACAGGATGATCCACCTGGGATTCGGGCCGTTCCCTTTTGAAGTGGCTCTCGATGCGCTAGTTATCGGGTTCCTGAACGATGGAAGTGCCAGCCGCAAGTGACACCAGACGATGAGCATGCGTGAGCCGTGGGACGAGGGAGAGACGCCCGACGAGCAGGAGGCGCGGCGCGAGGCGTACCGCCGCCTGGCCGACGCGGCGCGGCGGGTGGGGCTGTCGCTGGAAAGCCTGGGCGGCATGCTGCGCCAGGTGACCCACAACGAGGTCGAGACGCGGCGGTTCCTGGCCGAGAAGGTCTACGGCGTGCCCGACGAGTACCTGGACGACTTCCTCCGCACCCGCATGGAGGGCGAAGGGGAGGGCGGGAACGGATGAAAGCCACGCGCTTCACCCGTCCGGCGCTGCTGCTGGCGCTGGTGGCGATGCTTTCCGCCTGCTCGCCCGGCTACTACCTGCGCGCCGCGTGGGAGCAGACCAAGATCCTCAACCGCCGCCACCCGATCGCCAGCATCGTGGCCGACACGGCCACCGACTGGGAAACGCGCAACAAGCTGCTGCTGGTGCTGCAGGCCCGGCAGTTCGCCGCCGACACACTGAAGCTGAACGCCGGCTACAGCTACACGCTCTTCGCCCGGGCGGAATCCGACACGCTGGTGATGGTGCTCTCCGCCGCGTACAAGGACCGCTTTGCGCCTCATACGTGGCGCTTCCCCATCGTCGGGCGGGTGCCGTACAAGGGCTTCTTCGAGCTGCGCGACGCGCAGAAGGAGCAGCGCAAGCTGGAGGCGCGCGGCTTCGACACCTACCTGCGCCCCTCGGCCGCGTACAGCACGCTGGGCTGGTTCAACGATCCGCTGCTCTCCACGCTGCTGCGCTACGACGAGATCTCGCTGGCCAACACCGTCATCCACGAGCTCTTCCACAACACCTTCTACGCGCCCGGGCAGGCGGTCTTCAACGAGAGCCTGGCCAACTTCGTGGGCGGGCGCGGCGCCATCGAGTTCTTCTGCGGCCGCGACGGGCCAGATGCCGCCACCTGCCGCACCGCCACCGGTGCATGGGCTGACGACGTGTCGTTCGGCGTGTTCCTCAAGGGGCTGGTGGACGACCTGGAAACGCTGTACGCCCGGCCGGACCTGTCGAGGGACGACAAGCTGCGCGAACGCGAGCGCATCTTCAGTGACGCGCAGTCGCGCTTCGCCGCCGAGGTGCGCCCGCGCTTGAAGGTGGACACGTTCGCCGGCTTCACCCGCGACCCGCTGAACAACGCCACGCTGATCTCGCGCCGCATCTACTACGACCGGCTGGACCTGTTCGAGCGGGTGTACCAGTCGCGCGGCGGCGACTTCCGCCGCGCGATGGACGACATCGTGGCCGCGGCGCGCACGAACAAGGACGACCCGTACGGCGCCGTGGAGGCCCTGCTGCGGTGAGCTTCACCCGCACGCACACCACGCCCGCCGACGCGCGACCGTCATTCCGACGGAGCGGCCACCCGTCACCTGACCTCACCCCAGAGACAGCAGCGACCGAGGGATCCGCCACACACTCCCGGGCGCGCCACAAGGTCCTCCTCCCACGAGAACAGGCCCGTCCGCGAAGGCGGACATCGTGTGGTCGTTGCAGCGAATTCATTCGCCCGCCCGGGCCGAGGCCCGGGGCAGGAACACTCGACGAACATGTAACCCGATTGGAACGGAACTCGCGCTTTCCCACCCCTGAAACGAGCCGCGAGCGAGATCCCGACGTCCCGCCCCCGCGACCCAGCCCCGGCGCTTTCCCACAGCCCGCGCCACGATGCTCAGAACGGTAGCCCTGCGCTTCGGCGCGGCCGAAGGCGACGAGCCGCTGCGGTTTTCTCCCGGCCCGATGACCGTGTTCGTGGGCCCCAACAACTCGGGAAAGAGCCTGGCGCTTCGCGAGGTGGAAGAGTGGATCGAGTCCGGCGGCGACTCGCCGCGCCACATCATCAAGCGCCTGGGGCTGCAGCTTCCGCCGGCCGCCGTGATCGAGAAGATGCTGCGGTCCCGCGCCGTGGGAGTGCCGGAGGACGGCGCGTCCGAGAACGAGGTGCGCGTGCTGCGCCTTCGCTCCGCGGGCGAATACTCGCGGCGCCGGGCCACGGACACCGCCGAGCCCCTGGTGGAGCACACCATCGACCTCCCCCGCCTGATGGCGGCCGTCGCCCACGCGCAGAACGCGTCGGACGAGGAGATGGACATCATCTGCCAGGACCTGCTCTCGCTCTTTACCCTGCGGCTCGACGGGCAGACGCGCCTGGCGCTCACCCAGCCGCAGGCAGCCGGCGGGCGCCACGCCAACCCCACAAACCACCTGGGCGTGCTGTTTCGCGACGACGAGGCCCGCGAGCGCATCCGCGACATCACCTCCGACGCGTTCGGCCTGTTCTTCGTGATCGATCCCGGCAGCGGCAACCAGTTCCACGTGAGGATGTCGGAGCGCCCGCCCCTCGACGACGACGAGGAGCAGGCCGGCGACGACCGCGCCCGCGCCTTCCACGGCCGCGCGCACCCCATGACGGAGATGAGCGACGGCATCCGCGCCTTTACCGGGCTGACCGCCGCGCTGCTGAGCGCCGACTACCGCATCATGCTGGTGGACGAGCCCGAGGCGTTCCTCCATCCGCCGCTCAGCCGCAAGCTGGGCAAGCGCCTCACGCAGCTGGCGGCGGAGCGCGGGGCCACCGTGCTGGCGGCAACCCACTCGCCCGACTTCGTGATGGGGTGCGTCACCGCGGGGCAGGCGGTGAACATCGTGCGGCTGACCTACCGGAAGGGAATGGCCAGCGCCCGCCTCCTGGCCGCTCACCAGCTCGAGGCGATGATGCGCGACCCGCTGCTGCGCAGCACCGGCGTGCTGGGCGCGCTCTTCCATGAAGGCGCCATCGTCTGCGAGGCCGACGCCGACCGCGTCTACTACGCCGAGATCAACGAGCGGCTGCTGGCGCATCGCGGCGGCGGCGCGGACGGCTGCGTGTTCCTGAACGCGCAGAACAAGCAGACGGTACGGCGTATCGTGCGGCCGCTGCGCGAGATGGGGCTGCCCGCGGCCGCCATCCTAGACCTGGACCTGCTGAAGGGCCGCGAGGATTTCCGCGACCTGATGAACGCCGCGTTCGTGCCCTCCGTCTTCTGGGAGCCGTGGGAGGACATCCGCAAGCGGCTTCAGCAGAAGATGAACAATGCGCACTACAAGGACGGCGGCATCTACCGGCTGGCCGGCGAGCCCCGCAGGGAGTTCGAGGAGCTGCTGGCCAACCTTTCCGAGTACGGCATCTTCCTGGTTCCCGCGGGCGAGCTGGAGTGCTGGATGCCGGAGCTGGGCGTAGGCGGGCACGGGCCGGAGTGGCTTACGCAGGTGTTCCAGAAGATGGGGATGGACCCCTCCGACGACGTGTACCAGCGCCCCGGCCAGGGCGGCGTGTGGAAGTTCATGCAGCGGGTGGCCACGTGGATCGCCGATCCGCGCCGCAAAGGAATGCGCAACGACGCCGTGCCGGTGGAGCGGCGCCTGGCCCCGCCCAAGGACGCGGACGCGGTCGTCACGCCCCTGGTTTCGGAGCCCCTGGTGGAGCCGGAGGTCCAGCAAGCCGTCGCCTGACGAACGAGGGCCGTCCGACCGGTGCGCCTCGGCGGCACTGGTGTTCGGGACGGCCTTGTTGGCGAAGCTCGGTGAGGTTCGAAATCTCCGGCGCATGCCCCGGCTGCCCTCTCCCCGGCCCCTCTCCCGCAAGCGGGAGAGGGGAGAATTCGACCGCGCTTCGGCAGGCGCGGTGCAGGACGGTCATCCCGACGGAGCGGCCACGCCGAACCGGCCCTGGCGGCGTAGACCGCAGCGACCGAGGGATCCGCCACACACGGCGCGAGACGCCTGTGTGCCGTGGAATGATCCGGTCTGCAGTTTCCAGACGCGTACACCGATGCGCGCTCCGCGCGAACGGCAACGCGGAATGATGTATCTGCCGCTCTGGAGCAGGGTTGGCACGGTGTGTGGCGGATCCCTCAGTCGCTGCGATGGATGGTGTGCGGGCAGGGCTCTCCGAGGTCGCTCCATCGGGATGACAAATCGTGCTTCGGCAGGTGCGGCGGGCGTGCTGGTGAAGCCCCGAACGGTGACGCGACAGCGGCGCCGTGTCGGGGCTTACCGCTTCCCCGGCGGCGGGTTCCACCCGCTCACGGGCGGGGAGGGGCGGACGTTGCTCTGGTTCGTCCCCTCCTCCATCCTACCCTCTCCCGCCGCGCCGAGCACCGTGGAGACCGCGCCCCAACTGGACGCGCATGGGTCAACCTCAGCGGCGAAGAGCCTGTCGGCTACTCCGCCGCAGTGGGTCTCGCGCGACCCTCTACTGACGGGATGGCGCGTTCTGGCTGTACACCCTGCGGCCCTGAGTGCGACACCGTTGCCCCACACGCCGCCACAACATACATTGGGGGAACACACACATTCCGTGATCGCTGCACCCGCGGCATCTGACGCCCGCTCTTCTTCAGCCACTCCCAATGAGCGACACGTCGCCCCCCGAGGTCCCGATCAGCGTGCTCATCGTCGACGACGAGGAGCTGCTGGTGAAGAGCTGCGGCCAGATCCTGGGCAGCGAAGGCTACCAGGTGTACACCGAGGGCCGCGGCAAGGCGGCGCTCGACAGCCTGCGCCGGCACCGCCCCGACATCGTCCTCACCGACCTGCACCTGCCCGACATGGACGGGCTGGCCCTGCTCAAGGAGATCAAGAAGCAGGCGCCGGAAACCCTCGTCGTCATGATCACCGGCTTCGCCACGGTCGACAGCAGCGTCGAGGCCATCCGCGCCGGCGCCTACGACTACATCCCCAAGCCGTTCACGGCCACGCAGCTGCGCATTCTCATCGGGCGCGCGGGGCAGCAGGTGCAGCTGGTGCGCGACAACGCCCACCTGCGCGACCAGTTGAAGAAGCACTACAGCTTCGACAACATCATCGGCACCAGCGACAGCATCCAGAAGGTGTTCTCGGTGGTCTCGCGCGTGGCGCCCACCGACGCCAGCGTGTTCATCTCGGGCGAGTCCGGCACGGGTAAGGAGCTGATCGCGCGCGCCATCCACGCCAACAGCCGGCGCAGCGCGCGGCCCTTCATGGCCATCAACTGCGCCGCGCTACCCGACAACCTGCTGGAAAGCGAGCTGTTCGGGCACGAGAAGGGCTCGTTCACCGGCGCCGACACGTTGCGGCGCGGGCTGCTGGAGGTGGCCGCGGGCGGAAGCTTCTTCCTGGACGAGGTGTCGGAGATGAGCATGGACCTCCAGGCCAAGCTCCTCCGCGTCATCCAGGAGCGGCGCATCCGGCGGGTGGGCGGCGAGAGCGAGATTTCCATCGACGTTCGGTGGATTTCGGCCACCAACCGCGATCCCGAGCAGGCGGTGCGCGACGGAAACCTGCGGCAGGACCTGCTGTACCGGCTGAACGTGGTGCCGGTAAAGCTTCCGGCCCTGCGGCAGCGGCGCGAGGACATTCCCGCGCTCGCCCAGAACTTCCTGCGCAACTTTGCCGAGGAGTACGACCGCGGAAACCTGCGGTTCACCCCCGAGGCGCTGCGGGTGATGGGCGACTACTCGTGGCCGGGCAACGTGCGCGAGTTGCAGAACATGGTGGAGCGCATCGTCTCGCTGTGCCTGCCCGGGCAGGAGATCGGGGTGGAGGACATTCCCGAGGAGCTGTCGGCGGCGCCCTCCAGCGGCACGCGCACCGCGATGTCGTTCAGCGCCGACCAGCCGTTCCACGAGGCCAAGAACGACGCCATCACGGTGTTCGAAAAGGAGTACCTGCGCGACCTGCTGAACCGGCACAACGGCAACATCTCGCACGCCGCGCGCACCGCAGGCATCGACCGCAAGACCATCCACCGGATGCTCACCAAGTACGACCTCGACGGCCGCGAAGTCGCCTGGTAAGGAATCCATCGGCAGGAAGGAAAGGCCGGGGCCGCGCATCAGCGGCTCCGGCCTTTTTCGTCTTGACCAGCCCCCCGCCGCTGGCCTAAAGGCGGCGGTATGTCATCCCGATGGAGCGGCCACTAGGCATCTGCCCACACAACATCGCCGGCAGCGACTGAGGGATCCGCCACACAGCGCGGACGCCGCTCAGAGCCGCGGACGAGCCGTAGTCTATTCTCTTCGCGAGCAGGCGGTTGCGCGTCCACAGGTGGGGCGTGCGTCAAAGTGAAGCCTCCCGGCCGTTTGGGGAGGCTTTCCGCAGTTGTTGCGGCAGATTTATCTGCTCTTCGGGGGCTTGGTGCAGCCGACGCGGCGGCGCATCACGCAGACTGTGTGGCGGATCCCTCAGTCGCTGCGATCCACGGTGTTCGGTCCAGTACCTCGCGGTCGCTCCATCGGGATGACAGGTGCGCTGCGGGAGGTGTCGTGCGCGTGCAGGTGAAGCCTCGAGCGGGACGCGCCAGCGGCCCGAGTCGGGGCTTTCCGCTTTTCCAGCCGCCGGTTTACCCGCCCTTCGGCACCCGCCTCTCGGCTCAGCGCGTAGTCGTCGACCTAGATCGCGATCGCCCGCAGCAGCTCGCGGACGGCAGATTCGGGATCGTCCGCGCGCATGACGGCGCTGATCACCGCCACGCCGGCCGCGCCCGACTCCACCACCGCGCGCGCGTTCCCGACGGCGATCCCCCCGATGCCGACGACGGGGATCTTCACCGCCGCGGCTACCTCCGCGATCCGCCCGAGGCCGATGGGCTCCCCCGCGTCGGCCTTGCTGCCCGTGGCGTACACCGGTCCCACGCCCACGTAGTCCGCGCCCTCGGCCTCCGCCTGCAGGGCCAGCTCCACGCTCTCCGCCGAAACGCCCAGCAGAAAGCCGCGAGGCGAAACCCGCCGCGCCGCGCTGACCGGAAGGTCGTCCTGGCCCACGTGCGCGCCGTCCGCGCCGGCGATCACGGCCACGTCCACGCGGTCGTTGACGAACAGCAGCGCCCCGGCGGACCGCGTTTCCGCGAGCAGCGCCTGGGCCATCTCCACCATGTCGCGCGCGGCGCCGTCCTTCATCCGCAGCTGGATGGCCGGCGCGCCGCCCCGCAGCGCCGCGCGGACGACGTCCACCAGGTCGCGCCCGCCGCAGTCCGCGTCGGTGACCACGATCAGCCGCAGCCGCTCGGCGAGCGTCATCGGCGGGCGCCCTGCTGCGCCGCGCGGAGCTCCGCGCGCGACCGGGCGACCTCGCGCAGGTGCTCGTTGTACGTCCGCGTAAACACGTGCGTGCCGTTGCGCCGCGCCACGAAGAACAGGAACTCGTGCTCCGCGGGGTTCAGCGTGGCCTCCACCGCCCCGCGGCTGGGGGACGCGATGGGGCCCGGAGGCAGACCCTTGTGGCGATACGTGTTGTACGGATCGGCGGCCACCTGCTGGATGTGCTTGCGCAGCAGCCGCCTCTGGTGCTCGCCCAGGGCGTACTGGACGGTGGGGTCCGCCTCCAGGCGCATTCCGCGCTGCAGGCGGTTGTGGTAGACGCGGGCGATCGTCGGCCGCTCGGTCCACACGCGCGCCTCCTTTTCAACGATGGAGGCCAGCGTCACCACCTCGCGCTCGCTCATCCGCAGCGCCTGGGCCCGGGCGCGCATGGCGGGGGTCCACTGGCGCTTGTACTGCCCCGTCATCTCGCGAAGGATGCGGTCCAGCGACGAGCCCATCGGCAGGGTGTACGTGGCGGGATACAGGTAGCCCTCCAGCGTGGGCCCGGGCACGCCGTACTTCTGCGCCAGCGCGGGGTCCATCAGCCGCGACAGCACGGAGTCGGCGGGCAGCCCCGTGGCCTGCGCCAGTCGCGGGGCGATCCCGCGCAGGTCCCACCCCTCTGGAATCACGACGCGCGTCTTCACCACGTCGCCGGTGGTGAGCTTCTGCACGATCAGCCCGTACGACGCGCCGGGGCGCACCTCGTACACGCCCGGCTTCAGCTTGGGCGCGGCGCCCTTCATCCGCGCGTACAGCTTGAAGGTGGCGGCGGAGCCCACGACGCCGCGTTTGGCCAGCGTGTCGGTGACGGACGACAGCCCGCTTCCCTCCGGCACCTTGAAGCGCACCGGCTCGCCCTTCCCCTCGCCGCTCCCGCACGCCGCCAGGACCGCGAGCGCAAGGATCGCCATCGATCGACCGAACCTCATTCCGTCTCTCCCGAAGCCCTGCGCTGGTTGCGGCGCAGGGCCAGCCAGGTTTCCAGGATCACCGCCGCCGCCGCGGAATCGATGCGCCCCTTCTGCTCGCGGTCGCTCTTCTTGAGCCCCATCCCGCGCACCGCCCGCTCGGCGCTGATGGACGACATGCGCTCGTCCATCCAGTGCACGGGGAGCCCGGTGCGGCGCGCCAGGTCGTCGCCGAAGCGGCGCACCTCGGCCACCCACTCGTTCTCCTCGCCGGCCAGGTTCAGCGGCAGCCCCACCACCGCCTCGTCGGCCTCGCTCTCGGCCACCAGCGCGGCGATCTCGGGCCACGGCGGCCGCTTTCCGGCACGCCGCTGCAGCGTGGTCAGCGGCGACGCGATGGTCCGCGTGGGGTCGCTGACCGCCACGCCGATGCGGCGCTGGCCGTAGTCGAAGGCGATGGTTCGGGACAAGGGGACAGTGCGTGAGTGAGTGCGTGAGTGCGTGAGTGCGTGAGTGCGTGAGTGCGTGAGTGCGTGAGTGCGTGAGTGCGTGAGTGCGTGAGTGCGTGAGTGCGTGAGTGCGTGAGTGAAACTACACTCTCCCTCGCGGAAAGAAAAACGAGCCCGCCCCCCCTGATGTCATCCCGACGGAGCGGCCACGCCTCACCTGCCCCTCACATTCCAGCCGGCAGCGACCGAGGGATCCGCCACACCCGCGGTGCCGCGCGAAACCCCGCCCGCCACAGGTCCACGTCCGTCGTTGCCGAGCCGCGATACTACGCAGGAACGTAGGTCAGCCTGATCACGTCCTCGCCGATCCGGTCGTGAGAGACGAGACGCAGCGGCGGCCGGGGTCCGGCGAAATACGGCCTGCCCCCACCAAGCACCACCGGGTGCAGGTAGATTCGATACTCATCGATCAGGCCAAGCTCAGTGAGGCTTTGCGCCAGGTCCGGGCCGGCAACTTCGATCTCTCCGTCACGCTCGGCCTTCAGCGCCCGGATGGCGCCCTCCAGGTCATCGCCGACAAGGCTGGCGTTGGGGCCGACCGAGGTCAACGTGCGCGAGACGACCCATTTCGGCTGCTTCCGCCACGCCGCCGCGAAGGCGTGCTCGTCGGCATTCCATTCAGGGTGATCCTCGTCCCAGTACCTCATGATCTCATACATCGTGCGGCCGTACACGCTCCCCGCCTGCCCCCGGGCCTCTTCGACGAAGTGGCGGAACAGCGTGGGATCCGGCGCAAACGCCATGTGGTCCACATACCCGTCCAGGGACTGGTTCATTCCGAACACGAGCTTCGCCATACCCGTCTCCTTTCGTCAGTACCGCTCGTCGCCGTCCGCCCCCACCACCACCTCGTCATCGAACGGCTCCGCGAACGGGTCCCCGGGAGGCTGCTCGCATGCGCCGTCCCCGCGCGAAACGCGGCCCCAGCACTGGAACATGTCGTTCATCCAGTCGTAGATCGAGGTCAGCGACGCCTGAAGGCGCCCCATGCTGGCGGCCCGCTCGTCGGCCGGGAGCACCAGTGCGTCGCGGATGCGGAGGGCGGTGCCCTCGGGGTCGTACGGGTTGATGTGCAGGGCGTCCTCCATCTCCTCGGCCGCGCCGGCGAAGAGCGAAAGCATCAGCACGCCGTTGCGGTCCACCTGGCTGGCCACGTACTCCTTGGCCACCAGGTTCATCCCGTCCTGCAGCGAGCTGACGATGCACACGTCGGCCAGCCGGTACAGGATGGCAAGGCGGTCCACCGGCAGCGACTGCTTGATCAGGTGGATGGGACGCCAGTCGGCCGTGGCGAAGCGGTCGTTGATCTCGCGCACCTGCCGGTCAACCCGCTGCGCCAGGTCGTCGTACGCCGCGATGTCGCCGCGGCTGGGCACCGCCACCTGCACGAAGGTAAAGCGCCCGCGGAACTCCGGGTACCGGTCCCAGAGGAACTCCAGCGCCTTGAACTTTTCCGGCAGCCCCTTGCTGTAGTCCAGCCGGTCCACCCCGATGCCGATGCGCCCGCCGCCCGGCGCGTACCGCTGGCGGATCCGCGCCATCTGCTCCTCCACCCCCGGCGCCGTGGCGGCGTCCTGGAACTGCTGGATGTCGATGGAGATGGGGAACGCCCCCACGTGGCAGGTGTGGCCGTCGAGGGTGGCGGTGCGCGCCAGCCAATCCACCTCGGCCCCCGCGATGCGGCGCGCCGCGCGCAGGAAGTTGTCGGCGAAGATGGGAAGGTGAAAGCCCATCAGGTCGTTCGCCAGCAGCCCGCGCAGCAGGTACCCCGCCTGGGGCGCCAGGCGAAAGATGTCGATGGGCGGAAACGGGATGTGCCAGAAGTGCGCGAGGGACAGGTCTGGCCGGCGGCTGCGTACCAGGTGCGGCGCCAGCGCCAGGTGGTAGTCCTGGAACCACACCGCGGCGTCCTTGCCCTTCACCTCTTCCAGCACCGCGTCGGCGAAGCGCCGGTTCACGCGGCGGTAGCGCTCCCAGTAGCGGCCCCGGACGCGGGTAAGGTCCGGCCGCAGGTGGCACAGCGGCCACAGGAACTGGTTGCTGTACCCCAGGTAGTAGCGGTGGATGTCGTGGTGCGTCAGCCACACGCGGCGCAGGGTGTAGCTGGGGTCCTCCGGCGGAACGCGGACGCGGTCGTCATTGTCCACCGCCTGGGCGTCGGCCTCGCCCGAGCCCCAGGCCACCCACATGCCGCCCAGCGCCTGCAGCAGCGGGTCCAGCGCCGAGGTCAGGCCGCCGGCGGGGCGCCCCACCTCCATCTCGCCCACCTCCTGCGACCACTTGTGCTCGTACGGCTCGCGGTTGGACACCACCACGAACCGGCGGCCGGGAAAGTTCTCGCGGAACAGCGGGCCCAGGTCCCGCGGATCGGTCGGCATCGGTGCAAACCCCGTGTATGCGAAGGCCGCCGGGGACTGCGGGCGGCCCGAGTTCGTTCGATCGAAGCGCGCGGCTACAGCGTGAAGCGGCGCTTCGCCATCCGCGCCGCCGCGCCCTTCCCCGCCCCCGGGCGCCCCTCGGCCGGCGCGCGCATCCCCCGTGCGCGGGCGACGGCGTCGCCGCCGGAAGCGCGGCCCGGCGACAGCAGCAGCGCCGCGCCGATGCCCAGCATGGCCCCCAGGGCAAAGCCGCGCAGGATGGTACGGCGCCGCGACTGTTCTTCGTATTGCATGGGACTCGAGCCTGGGATCGGGGGAAAGCCGCGGCGGGGCGCGCGCTGGGCGGGGGCAACGCGCGTGCCAGCGGAAGGGCAGAGCTCCGGGGGCCCAGCCTTGCCACGCCCGAACACGGGGGTATAATTAACGCCTTGCCCGCGCCATCGCGCGGCGGGGTGGGCGTCAGACGGAAACTGGACAGGAGGCACTTCGGGATGGCGGATTCCAGCAAGACGGTCCTGCTCGTGGAGGACAACGAGGACAATCGGACCGTCTACCGGACGATCCTCGAGCACTTCGGGTACCAGGTCATCGAGGCCCGCAACGGCGAAGACGGGGTGCGCATGGCGCGCGAGGACCATCCGGACCTGATCCTGATGGACATCTCCATTCCTATCATCGACGGCTGGGAGGCCACGCGCATCCTCAAGGGCGACGCGGCCACCAGCTCCATTCCCATCATCGCCCTCACCGCGCACGCCCTGGCTACGGACCGGGCGAAGGCCACCGAGGTGGGCTGCGACGGGTACCTGGCCAAGCCCTGCGAGCCGCGCCGCGTGGTGGCCGAGGTGGAAAAGTTCATCGGGTCCGGCCGGGAGGCGAACGCTTGACCACCTCCGTCGCGGTGACGGAGGACGGCCCCACCCGCGTGCTGGTGGTGGACGACGTTCCCGACAACGTCGAGATCCTTCACGCCCGCCTGGCGTCGCGCGGCTACGAGGTGGTCACCGCCACCAACGGGCCCGAGGCGCTCGAGGCGGTGAAGGCCGAGGCCCCGCACCTGATCCTGCTGGACGTGATGATGCCGGGGATGGACGGCCACGAGGTCACCCGCCGCATCAAGGACGACGACTCGCTCCCCTTCATCCCGATCATCCTGGTGACCGCGCTGACGGAAACCGAGGACGTGGTGCAGGGGCTGGAGTCGGGCGCCGACGACCACATCAGCAAGCCCTACAACTTCAACGAGCTCGAGGCGCGCATGCGCGCCATGCTGCGGGTCAAGCGCCTGCAGGACGAGCTCGACCTGAAGAACCGCGAGCTGGAGCACGCCAACATCCGGCTGAAGAAGCTCTCGGTCACCGACGGCCTGACGGAATTGTTCAACCACCGCCACGTGCACGAGCAGCTTCACGACGAGTGGGAGCGCAGCCGCCGCACGGGCGAGCCGGTGGGCGTGGCCATGATCGACCTCGACAAGTTCAAGCGCATCAACGACACGTACGGCCACCCCACGGGCGACGTGGTGCTGTACGAAACGGCGCGCATCATCAAGGAAACGGCGCGCGAGATCGACATGGTGGGGCGGTACGGCGGCGAGGAGTTCATCGCCATCCTCCCCAACACCGACGAGGAAGAGGCCGCCTCGTTCGCCGAGCGCGTGCGTGCCGCGGTCGAAGAGCACCTGTACCGCGACGGCGCGGTGGAAATCCGCATGACCACCTCGTGCGGGGTGGCGTCGTCGCAGGCCTCGCAGGCCGACACCCCCGAGGAGCTGCTGAAGGCGGCCGACGAGGCGCTGTACGAGGCCAAGCGCAGCGGACGCAACCGCGCCGTGCGCGCCACCCAGGTCGAAGCGCCGCAGCCGCAGGCATGAGCCCCGCCGCCCCACCCGAGGCGGCCGCCCGGGCCGCCGAGCTCCGGGAAACCATCGAGCAGGCGAACCACGAGTACTACGTCCTGGACGCGCCCACGCGGTCCGACGCGGAGTACGACCGCCTGTTCCGCGAGCTGCGGGAGCTGGAGTCGGCCCACCCCGGGCTGCGCACCCCCGACTCTCCCACGCAGCGCGTGGGCGCCGAGCCCGCCAGCCGCCTGGAAAAGACGGAGCACCTGGCGCCCATGCTTTCCCTGGACAACGCCTTCGGGCCCGACGAGCTGCGCGCGTGGGAGGTGCGCAACGCGCGCATCGCCGACGAGGTGCTGGTGGCGGGGTACGTGGCCGAGCCCAAGATCGACGGGCTGGCGATCGCGCTGACCTACGAGGACGGCGTGCTGGTGCGCGGGGCCACGCGGGGCAACGGCACCATCGGCGAGGACGTGACGCGCAACCTGCGCACCATCCGCGAGATCCCCCTTCGGCTTCGCGGAGATGCGCCCGTGCCGCGGCGGATGGAGGTGCGCGGCGAGGTGTACTTTTCCCTCTCGGGCTTCGCCGCGCTCAACCAGCGCCGCGCGGCCGAGGGGCACGCCACCTTCGCCAACCCGCGCAACGCCGCGGCCGGAAGCCTTCGCCAGCTGGACCCGGCCGTCACCGCCTCGCGCCCGCTCCGCTTCTTTGCGTACGCGGTGGAGACGGACGGCCGCGACCCGCTTCCCTTCAGTTCCCAGTGGGAGCTGCTGGAAACGCTGCGGGCGTGGGGCCAGCCGGTGAACCCGCTGGCCCGCCCCTGCACGGACCTGGAAGCGGTGCTCGCCTTCGTGAACGAGTTCGAGGGGTCGCGCGCCGAGCTGGACTACGAGGTGGACGGCGCGGTGATCAAGGTGAACCCGCTTTCCCTGCACGACGAGCTGGGGATCGTGGGCGGGCGCGACCCGCGCTGGGCGATCGCCTACAAGTACGCCCCGGCGCTGGCCGTCACCACGCTGCGGGCCATCCGCATCAACGTAGGCCGCACCGGCGCCCTGAACCCCTACGCCGAGCTGGATCCGGTGGAGGTCGGCGGGGTGATCGTACGGCAGGCGACGCTCCACAACGAGGACGACATCCGCCGCAAGGACCTGCGCGCCGGCGAAAAGGTGCTGGTCAAGCGGGCGGGCGAGGTGATCCCGCAGGTCGTTGGACCGGTGCTGGAAGAGGGGCAGGTGCGGGCCGAGGAGTTCCGCATGCCGGACGAGTGCCCGTCGTGCGGCACGCCGGTGGAGCGCCCGGAGGGCGAGGCCCTGCTGTACTGCCCCAACTCGGCGTGCCCGGCGCGCATCTACTGGGGGCTGGCCCACTTCGTCTCGCGCGGCGCCATGGACATCCGCGGCCTGGGCGAGCGGACCATCGCCACGCTGCTGGAGCGCGGGATGGTGCGCGACGTGGGCGACATCTACGCGCTCACCCAGGAGCAGCTGCTGACGCTGGAGGGCTTCAAGGAGAAGTCCGCGCAGAACCTGCTGGCCGGCATCGAAGCGTCCAGGCAGCAGGGGCTGGCCCGTGTGCTCTTCGGCCTGGGCGTGCGCCACGTGGGCGAGATCGCGGCGCAGACGCTGGCGCGGCACTTCGGCAGCATGGAGCGGCTGGCCGCCGCCTCGGCGGAGGAGATCGAGGCCGTCCACACCATCGGCCACACTATGGCCGAGGCGCTGCACTCGTGGATGGCCGAGCCGCGCAACCAGGAGGTGGTCGCCAAGCTGGCGGCCGCGGGCGTCAAAATGACGGAGGAGCGCACCGAGCCGGCCGAGGGGCCGTTCACGGGCAAGGCCTTCGTGATCACGGGCACGCACCCCACCATGACGCGGCCGCAGATGGAGGAGTTCATCCAGCAGCGCGGCGGCCGCGTGGCGGGAAGCGTCTCCAAGAAGACGGACTACCTGGTGGCCGGCGACGATGCCGGCTCCAAGCTGGCCAAGGCGCGCGAGCTGGGCATCAGGGAACTCTCCGAGGCCGACCTTCTCGCGCTCCCGGAGCTGTTGGCCGCCAGCGCTGCCGAGGCCGAACCCGATCCATCCACCGAACCCGCCGCCGTCGCTGGTGGCGCCGTCCAGGAAAGTCTCCTATGAACGCCATCGCCGCCCCGCCGCGCTTTCTGCAGGTGCCCGCCACGCTGCTGGCCTCGGTTCGCACGGCCGTCGTGGGCGACCGCCCACCGATGGAGGCCGTCACCGTGCTGCGCCAGCTGGGCTACGAGCTGGGCGAAGAGGTGTATGCGTCGCTGCAGGAGCGGGTGGCGCGCGACTTCGCGGGCATCGACTGGGGCCGGCTGAACCCCGCCGAGTTCTGGCGCGCGGCGGCCGGCTTCTTTGCGGACCGTGGCTGGGGGCGGCTGGAGTTCCGCGACCTTCACCCGGCCGTGGGCGCCATCGACCTGACGGACTGGGTAGAGGCCGAGGCGGGCGGCGGACCGCGCGGCGCGCACCTGACCACGGGGCTGTTCAGCGCGCTGCTGGAGCGGCTGGCGGGGTCGGGGTTGGCGGTGATGGAGGTGCCGTCCGGGTCGGCAGACCGCACGCGCCTGCTCTTTGCCCGCGGCGACATCCTGGGCCAGGTGTACGAGGGCGTCCGCACCGGCACCCCCGTCGAAGACGTCGTTGCGCGCCTGTAACGGACGAACGATTGGGTACGGGGGTTCGCACCGGACAAATTAGAAGTAATTGCCGGACCGCTACACTGCGGGTGCAGGGGAATTTATCCGGGGTTACGGCCGAAATAATTCGAAGTAATTCCTGTCCCCGTGAAAAGCGCCTATTCACCCGTCGCAGCCGGAAGGTCCACGGGGTCGGTGTATGGCTCCATCACTTCCCTGTACTCGTCCAGGAGTGAAGGCGGCGCGGGCACCTTCTTCTGCTCCACCATCGACTGCAGCATCAGCGCGTTGGCAACCGCCTTGCCGCGAAAGTGGTTGTTCGTGACCACGAACACGTCTTCCGTGGGCGCCTCCGCGGCGATTTCGGCCGTGCGCGCGGCCCAGGGCTGCAGCTCGTCGGCCGTGTACAGGTAGTCGTAGCGCTCGTCGCGCCCGGCCTTTTCGCGGAACCAGTCCTTGTAGTTGCGGCCGTGCACCCGCACGTATCCCACCGGCGACGTCACGTGCGCGGTGGGCTTGATGCTGTCGTGAAAGAGCGGCTGGTCGATGTTCACGAACCCGATCCCCCGCTCCATCAGGCCGCGGAAGAACTCAGGCGTGTTCCAGGTGGCGTGGCGCACCTCAACGACGAGCGGGTAGCCGGCGAACGTGGTCGTCACGTCGTTCAGCCACTCGCGGTTCTCGTCCGTGCGCCGGAACGACCACGGAAACTGCAGGAGCACCGCGCCCAGGCGCCCGCTTTCCATCATGGGATCGAACCCCGCGCGCACCTCGTCCACCTCCGCGGCCGTCCACGCCGCGGTGCGCTGATGGGTGAAGCGCTGGTGAAGCTTGAGGGTGAAGCGGAAGTCCGGGAACTCCTCCACGCGGCGCACCCAGCTCTGCACCGTCGTCGCGCGGGGCGGGCCGTAGAACGACGAGTTGATCTCTACCGTGTCGAAGTACCCGGCCAGGTAGCGAAGGGGATCGAACCCCTTGGGCTTGGGCGCGGGGTACACGACGCCCTCCCAGTCCTTGTACTGAAACCCCGCCGGCCCGTACCGTATCATCGCCACCCCCGGGTTGCTGTCGCGCCTGTGGCGGAAAGGGGCAAGGTCCGGACCCGTCTCAGGGTAGCGCTGAAACTGTCGTTCCAGCACTTTCGCCCCATGGCTCCAATCGTTTACGTTGCGGGTCCTGAATTGTTTCTTCGCTGTTTCTCCCCTCCCTTTCCACTCGCCCGCCCCCAATGGCCCTGACTGCCTGCCGCGAGTGCGGCACCGCCATGCCCGCCCATGCCCACGCGTGCCCGAAGTGCGGGACCACCATGGCGCCCGCCGCTGCCATGCCCTACCGGCCGCCGCCGCCCCGCCCGCCGCCGGAGCCGGAGGGCTCCACGTGGCGGACCGCAGCCGGATGGGTGCTCCTTCTGGCCGTGCTTACGGTATGTGGGATCTTCTTCTACCGCGTGTCCACGGCGATCGACCAGCACTCCCTGGCAGAGGAGGAGGTGGAGCGGGAACACGAGCACGTGCGCACCGCCCTCGCCTGGGTGCAGGACACCCTGCCCACCACCCCGGCCCCGGAGAGCGGTCCCGTGCCCACCTCCCCCGTGGCCAAGCGGATGTGGGTGATCCGGCGGATGGAGGTGGCCCGTGCGGTATGGGAGCGGGAGATCAGGGCGCGGCACGGCGCCAGCGGCTTCAACCCGCCCGCTCCGTGGCCCTCCGTGCAGTACCAGGGGAACGCACGCTCCCACCCCGCCCTGGCAAAGTGGTTCGAAGGACGCGTAGCGGCGGCCTCGGAGATCCGGCAGGCGTCCGCCGCCTGGATCGACGAGCGCACCGCCGCGCTCGCGAAGGAGTCGGGACTGCCCGCCGCGGAGATCGCCGCGATTTTTCCGCGCGACCACGGCGGCGTGCCGGAGGCGGAGGCGAAACTGGCGGACGCGTTTCTGGAGGTGCACCGCCACCTGGTGAACACGGACCCGCGGGTGCGCCCCGGCGAGGGACACTCGTTGGCCTACCAGCGTGAGGACGATCTCCTCCGCTACAACGAACTCGCGCAGGAGCTGGACGAGGCTGCGCGCGCCACGAACGAGGCGCGGGCGCGAAGGATCACCACGGTGGTCGCCGCGCTGCCGCGCGCGATCCGCGTGATCCGCAGGTAAACCCGCGCATCGGCGCGCCGAACTCCCTCCGGCGAAACAAGTTGCCGCCGGCGTGCGTAGTGCCGCATTCACGCGGGTTGCGCAGGGGCCGTCCGCGCGTGAACTTGCGTCTGGCCCCATCCACCACACTTGCCCCTTCCGGAGCACGCCCATGGCCCTCTTCGACTTCATCAAGACCGAGCTGATCGACATCGTCGAGTGGCTGGACCAGACCGGCGACACGATGGTGTACCGGTTTCAGCGCCACGACAACGAGATCAAGAACGGCGCGCAGCTGATCGTTCGGCCCGGGCAGGCCGCCGTCTTCGTGGACCAGGGCGAGATCGCCGACGTGTTCCCCCCGGGGCGCTACGAGCTGACGACGGAGAACCTGCCGGTGCTTTCCACCCTGCGCGGATGGAAGTACGGCTTCAACTCGCCGTTCAAGGCCGAGGTGTACTTCGTGGCCACCAAGGTGTTCACCGACCTCAAGTGGGGCACCAAGAACCCCATCATGCTGCGCGACCCGGAGTTCGGCCCCGTGCGGCTGCGGGCGTTCGGAACGTACGCGGTGCGGGTGAGCGAGCCGGCCAAGTTCATCGCGCAGATCGTGGGCACCAACGGCGTGTTCACCACGGACGGAATTTCCGACCAGGTGCGCAACTTCATGGTGTCGCGCTTCACCGAGGCGCTGGGCGAGGGCAAGATCCCCGCGCTGGACCTGGCCGCCA
Source organism: Longimicrobium sp. (assembly GCF_036399935.1). Lineage (GTDB taxonomy): Bacteria > Gemmatimonadota > Gemmatimonadetes > Longimicrobiales > Longimicrobiaceae > Longimicrobium. The sequence goes on along the minus strand of NZ_DASWMD010000079.1, from coordinate 1,032 downwards.
ACTTCTCGGAGCTGGGGCAGGCGGTAAAGACGGTCATCGGGCCCGAGGTGGGCGAGTACGGCCTGGAGGTGACCACCTTCCTGGTGGAGAACATCTCGCTGCCGGAAGAGGTGGAAAAGGCGCTCGACAAGCGCACCAGCATGGGCGTCATCGGCAACCTGGGCGCCTACTCGCAGTTCCAGGCGGCCAACGCCATGGAGCAGGCCGCCAAGAACCCCGGCGGCGGTGCCGGCGAGGGGATGGGGCTAGGACTGGGCTTCGGGATGGCGCAGCAGATGGCGAACGCGTTCAACCAGAACCCGGCGGCGGGCGCGGCAGCCGCGGGCGGGCCTCCGCCGCTGCCGGGCGGGGCGCAGTTCTACGTGGCGCTGGGCGGCACGCAGGCGGGGCCGTTCGGGATGGATTCGCTGCGCGGGCACGTGGCGGGCGGGCAGCTGACGCCCGACACGCTGGTGTGGCAGCAGGGGATGGCGGCCTGGACGCCGGCCAGCCAGGTGGAGGCGCTCCGCCCGCTCTTCGGCGCCGCGCCGCCGCCGCTGCCCACGGCGTAGTTCGCTGGGGCGAATGAAGTCGCGGCAACGACGGCCCGAAGTCCGCCTTCGCGGACTGGGTTGCACCGGCCGCGCCGACACGCGTCCCCATCGGGCGAGTGCGCCACGCCAGCCGAAGCGCGATCGAATTCTCGCCTCTCCCGCTTGCGGGAGAGGGGCCGGGGGAGAGGGCAGCCGGGGACTACACGGCCGTCCTCGAAACGCGCCGAGGCTGGTAGAGGGCCGCCGGCGCACCGACAGACACGCAGAAGAGCCGAGGCCCAGGGTTCCGTGTCGCTGCCGCGCCCAGCCTTCGAAGCGCCTCAGGCTAGATCCTTCGCCCCGCGTGCGATGGTTTGCGGGCGAGTAGGGTGCGCTTGGGGCTCAGGATGACAGGGCTACGGTGCGCGCCGGAAGCGTGGACCCACACGACCCTGGCTCCCTTCCCCCGCGGCAGTTTGCGGGGGAAGGGCTGGGGATGGGGGGCGCCGCGGCATGCGCC
>NZ_DASWMD010000078.1:0-25361 GCF_036399935.1 Longimicrobium sp. | reverse complement strand
CGGCGCGCGCTGCGGCCCTCGGAGGTGCGCGAGGTGCCGTACATCCCCGAGACGGCGGAGATGGACACGGTGCTGGCGGCCATGCGGCGGGTGAACTCGCAGATGGCCGTGGTGATGGACGAGCACGGCGGCACCGCGGGGGTGATCACCATCGAGGACCTGTTCGAGGAAGTGGTCGGCGAGATCGAGGAGGGGTGGGTGGCCCGCCCGGAGATCCACCGGGCGCTGGATGGGCGGCTGCTGGTGGCGGGTACGGTTCGGATCAGCCAGGTGGGCGAGGAGCTGGGGCTGGTGCTGGAGCACGACGAGGTAGATACGGTGAGCGGGCTGGTGCTGTCGCTGCTGGACCGCCCGCCGCTGGTGGGCGACGCGGTGGAGTACGACGACGTGAAGTTCGAGGTGACGGCGGTGGAGGGGCACGGCGTTTCGGAGTGCGCGGTCACGCCGCTGCTGCCTCCGGAGGGCGCGGAGGACGCGCCGCGGGAGTGAGGGGGGGCTTGGCGCATTCGCAGGCGCCCCCATCCCCAACAGCCAGTCCGGTGCGCTCCGGTGGGTCCGGCGCAGTCCCCGGCTGCCCTCTCCCCCGGCCCCTCTCCCGCAAGCGGGAGAGGGGAGAATTCGATCGCGCTTCGGCCAGTGAGGTGCACGTGCTGTCATCCCGACGGAGCGGCCACGCCGAACCTGCCGAGGCGACGTAGGCCGCAGCGACCGAGGGATCCGCCACACACTGCGCGAAACGGCTGCCGGTCCTGGAATGAGCCGGTCCGCTGTTTTCAGGCGTGTACGCCGCTGCGCGCTACGCGCGGACGGCAACGGGACGTCCGCCGTTCCGGAGCAGGGTCGCGGGGTGTGTGGCGGATTCCTCAGTCGCCATCGATGATGTTCGGGCAGGGCTGGCCGAGGCCGCTCCATCGGAATGACAGATGCGCTTCGGCAGGTGCGGTGTGCGTGCAGGTGAAGCCCCGGGCGGGACGCGACAGCGGCCCGAGCCGGGGCTTTCCGCTCTCCCGGCGGCGGGTTTACCCGCTCCCGCAACCGGGGCGCGTACTTTCGTACCTGCCACCAAAGCACTTACCTTTCCCGCATGCCGGCCGCGACGAAACGACTGCTCTGGGTAGACGACGAGATCGACCTCCTGCGCCCGCACCTGCTGCTCATGCAGGGGCGGGGCTATCACGTCGATGCCGCCTCCAACGGCGACGACGCCATCGAGCTGGTGCGCGGGCGGGGGTACGACCTGATCCTGCTGGACGAGCAGATGCCCGGCCGCACGGGCATGGAGGTGCTGGACGAGATCCGCCGGATCGACCCGCGCGTGCCCGTGGTGATGGTCACCAAGAGCGAGGAAGACCGCATCATGACCGAGGCCATCGGCCGGCGGGTGGCGGACTACCTGGTGAAGCCCACCTCGCCGCGGCAGGTGCTGTCCGTCGTCACCCGGCTTCTGGAAGGCGGCCAGCTTCAGCAGCAGGTGACCGCGCGCGAGTTCACGCAGCGGTTCCGCGACCTGATGGGCGAGCGCAACGCCTATCGCGGGTGGCGGCAGTGGCGCGACACCTACTCCGAGCTGGTGGACTGGGAGTTGCGCCTGCGCGGCGCCGGCGAAACGGGGCTCCTGGCCTCGCTGGAGACGCTGCTCGACGACTTTCGCCGCGAGTTCTGCAAGTTCGTCTGCGACGACTACGGCCACTGGACGTCCGGCGACGAGGACCGGCCGCCGCTCTCGGTAGACATCGTTCCCGAGTACCTGGCGCCGCTGCTGGGGCCGGACCGCTCGGCGCTGTTCATCATCATCGACTGCCTGCGCCTGGACCAGTGGCGCACGCTGGTGCCCCTGCTGGAGCCCCTGGCCCAGGTGGAAGAGGCGCTGTACTACTCCATCCTGCCCACCGCCACGCCCTTCTCCCGCAACGCCATCTTTTCGGGGCTGTACCCCGACGGCCTGGCCGAGCGCATGCCCGGGTGGTGGGGGCGCGAGGGCGAGGGCAGCCTAAACAACCTGGAAGCCGAGCTGTTCCGCGAGCACGTGCACCGCGTGGCGGGAAAGCGCGTGCCCGTGCACTACGAAAAGGTGTTCGACGCGGGCGACGGCGAGCAGATGCTGAAGCGGCTGCCCGGCTACCTGTCGCAGCCGGGGGTGACGGCCCTGGTGTTCAACTTCGTCGACATGCTCACCCACGGCCGCTCGGAGTCGTCGGTGCTGCTGGAGGTCGCGCGCGACAAGGAGGCCCTGCGCGCGCTCACCCGCCAGTGGTTCGAGCGGTCCGAGGCGCTCACCGCCATCCGCGAGGCGCTGCGCCACCGCGTGCCCGTGCTGGTGACCACGGACCACGGCTCCATCCACTGCCACCGCCCCGCGACGGTGTTCGCCAAGCGCGACACCACCGCCAACCTGCGCTACAAGTTCGGCGACGACCTGCGGGCCGAGGACTCGTCGCTCGCGTTTTCCACCAGCGAAGAAAAGGTGCTGCGCTTTCCCGCGGGGCGCGCGGCCACCAACTACCTGATCGCGCTGGAAGACGTGTTCTTCGTCTATCCCACCAAGCTGCGCCAGTACCAGGCACGCTACCGCGGCAGCTTCCTTCACGGGGGGATCAGCCCGGAAGAGATGATCCTGCCCGTGGCCCTGCTTACGCCGCGATGAAGCTGTACCTGCGCATCCTGCGCTACCTTCGCCCCCACTGGGGGCTGCTGGCGCTTTCGGTGCTGGCGATGACGCTTCACGCCGCGCTCGACGCGTTCAGCCTCAGCCTGCTCTCGCCCTTTTTGGCCGTGCTGTTCAGCGGGGGCGAGTTCGGGCCGGGGGGCGCGTCGGAGATGTTCGGCGGCGGGGCGGGGCGGGTGGTGGACTCGGTGATGTCGATGGTGATCGGCACCGGGGCGGACCAGCGCACCCCCATGCAGGCGCTGTACGTGGTGGTCGCGGTGATCTTCGTGGCGCTGCTGCTGAAGAACCTGGCCCTGTACGCGCAGAACTACACCTCGGCGCTGGTGGAAGGCCTGGTGACGCGCGACCTGCGCAACGACATCTACGCGCACCTGCTGCGGCTGGGGTTTCCCTTCTTCCAGCGGACGCGCGCGGGGCAGATCATCAGCCGGGTGACGGGCGACGTCGACCAGATGCGCAGCCTGGTGACGAACAACCTGATCAAGGCCGTGTCGTCGGTCATCCAGGCGACTGCGCTCATCACCTTCCTGGTGGTCATCTCGTGGCGGCTGACGCTGGTGGCGCTGGTCGCCATCCCGCCAATGGTGCTGCTGTGGACGCGCTTTCGCAAACGCCTGCGCAAGGGCGTGCTGCGCGTGCTGAACGCCGTGGGCGAGGTGGCGGGGCAGCTGCAGGAGACCGTCGCGGGGATGCGGCTGGTAAAGGCCAGCGGGGCGGAACGGTGGGAGGAGCGCCGCTTTCGCGCGCTGACGCAGAGCCAGTACAAGGCGTTCGCGCGCAACGAGCGGTGGCGCAAGTTCTTTTCGCCCGCCACCGAGGTGGTGACCGCGGCCTCCATCATGGTGCTGGTGGTCTACGGCAGCCACCTGGTGCTGGTGGAGCGGTCGATGGGCGCCAACGCGTTCCTCACGGCGCTGCTGGTGGCGGCGCGGCTGATGACGCCGCTCAAGGCCGTGGCGCAGTACCCGTCCGTCGTGCAGCCGGGCTTGGCCGCCGCGGAGCGCGCGATGGAGCTGCTGGATGCGCCCGTGGAGGTGATGGACCAGCCCGGCGCGCGTTCGCTGACGGCTTTCGAGCGCGAGCTGCGCTTCGAGGACGTGTCGTTCGAGTACGCGCCCGGCTCGCCCGTGCTGCGCGGCATCGACCTCGTCGTCCGCCCGGGCGAGGTGGTGGCGCTCGTGGGGCCCAGCGGCGCGGGGAAGAGCACGCTGGCCGACCTGGTGCCGCGCTTCTACGATCCCACGCACGGCCGGGTGACGCTGGACGGCGTCGACATCCGCGAGCTGAAGCTGCAGGACGTGCGCGCGCTGCTGGGCATCGTCACGCAGGAGACCATCCTGTTCCACGACACGGTGCGCGCCAACATCGCCTACGGGAGGGACGGCGCCCGCCAGGACGACATCGAGGCGGCGGCGCGGGCGGCCCACGCGCACGAGTTCATCGCACAGCTCCCGCAGGGGTACGACACGGTGCTGGGCGAGCGGGGGACGCGGCTTTCGGGCGGGCAGCGGCAGCGGATCGCCATTGCGCGCGCGCTGCTGCGCAACCCGCCGATCCTGATCCTGGACGAGGCCACCAGCGCGCTCGACACGGAGAGCGAGCGCCTCGTCCAGCAGGCGGTGGAAGAGCTGATGGCGCACCGCACCGTGCTGGTGATCGCGCACCGCCTGTCCACCATCCGCCGGGCGACGCAGATCCTGGTGCTGGACGGCGGCGAGATCGTGGAGCGCGGCACGCACGACGAGCTGCTGGCGCACGGCGGCTCCTACCGCCGCCTGTACGACATGCAGTTCGGGATGCAGCCCCCCGGCGCGCCGGATGCAGACGAGCGCGGTGCCGACGAGGACGTGGCTGCGGACGTGGCAGCGGACGATGGCGCCGGACGTGCGCCGGCGGACATTCCCGACGATGCCCAGTCGATCACGGGGGCGGGGGACCGGGCGGCGTAGGGAGCCAAGCCCCGGCGCCGCTGGGGCGACTGAAGTCGCGGCAACAACGGCCCGAAGTCCGCCTTCGCGGACTGCACGCGCGGTCGGATGCGCCTCGCCCGGCCGAAGCGCGAACGAATTCTCCCCTCTCCCGCTTGCGGGAGAGGGGCCGGGGGAGAGGGCAGCCGGGGAATGCGCCGGCCCCAGTCGGAATGCTCCATCGCGCGCCAGGGATGCTCGACCCGAGCACCGGACGCAGCCGCCCCCCGCGCGAAGTTCTGATCGGAAACCAATCCAGTGACGGATTAGATAGATGCAAGTACCCCTGCTGGACCTGACGCTTCAGTATCGCGGGATCGCCACGGAGGTGATGCCGGAGCTCCTCACGATCATCGAGGAGCAGCGCTTCATCCTGGGCCCGGTGGTGGACCGCTTCGAGCGCGAGATGGAGGCGTACCTGGGCGTGCGCCACGCCGTCGGCTGCGCGAGCGGAACGGATGCCATCCTGCTGGCGCTGCGTGCCTTCGACTGCGGCCGCGACGACGAGGTGGTCACGTCGCCGTTCACCTTTTTCGCCACCGCGGGCGCCATCCACAACGTCGGCGCGAGGCCGGTGTTCGCCGACATCCTGCCCGGCACCTTCAACCTGGACCCCGCCGCCGCCGAAGCCGCGGTGACGGAGCGCACCCGCGTGGTGATGCCGGTTCACCTGTTCGGGCAGATGGCCGACATGCCCGCCTTCCGCGCCCTCGCCGGCCGCCACGGCGTGTCGCTGCTGGAAGACGCGGCGCAGGCCATCGGCGCGCGGCAGCGGGTGGACGGCGAGTGGATCACCACGGGCACGCTGGGCGACGCGTGCGCCTTCTCGTTCTTTCCCACCAAGAACCTGGGCGCGTTCGGCGACGCGGGGATGACGGTGGCGATCGACGACGGCACGGCCGAGCGGCTACGGAAGCTGCGGGTGCACGGCGGACGGCAGATGTACCACCACGAGGAGGTGGGATACAACTCCCGCCTGGACTCGCTCCAGGCAGCCGTGCTGTCCGCCAAGCTTCCGCACCTGAAGGGCTGGAGCGACGCCCGCCGCCGCAACGCCGCCTTCTACGACCAGGCGCTGGCGGGAATCGGCGGAATCCAGACCCCTGTCGTGGGCGAGGACCACGAGTCCATCTACAACCAGTACACCCTCCGCGTCGGCGACGGGCGGCGCGACGCGCTGGCGGACTTCCTCCGGGAACGTGGTGTCGGCAGTGGCGTGTACTACCCGGTGCCGCTGCACCTGCAGGAGTGCTTCGCCTACCTGGGATACTGCGAAGGGCAGTTCCCCGAGTCGGAGCGTGCCTGCCGCGAGGTGCTGTCGCTTCCCGTCTTCCCCGAGCTCACCCCGGCGCAGCTGGAGTACGTGGCGGAATCGGTGCGTGCTTTCTTCGGTGAGTAAAGAAGTGCGTGAGTGCGTGAGTGCGTTAGTGCGTGAGTGGGTGTTGGGCGCGCCGCTGGGTCGCGTGCGCGTTGGGCACTTCCGCACTCACGCACCCCGCACTCACGCACCGTAGTTCCCTCCATGTACGTCATCGCGCACAACGCGTCGGCCGTGCTCGGCGGCGGCGAGATCTGGACGGCATTGCTGCTCGCCGGCCTGCGGGACCGCGGCCACCGTGTGCTCATGCTCTGCCGGAACGAAGAGATGGCCGCTCGCGCCGGCGCATACGGAATCCCCACCGGCGTACAGCCCATCGGGGGTGACGTGATGCTGCCTGACGCGCTGCGCTTCGCGGCGACCCTTCGCCGGGAACGGCCGGATGCCGTCCTGCTGACCACCTTCAAGAAGCTGCTGCTGGCCGGCATGGCCACGCGCATTGCCGGGGTGCCGTTCGTGGTCCAGCGCATCGGCCTGGACGGCGACACGCCGGCCCGCTCGGCACGGTATCGCTTTGCGCTGCGCCGGTTCGTCCATCGGGTGGCGCTGAACGCACACGGCATGCGGCCCGGTTTCCTTGCCGGCGATCCGCGCCTGGACCCGTCCCGCGTGATCACCCTGCTCGACGGGGTGCGCGCGCCGGTCCGGCAGGCCCCCCCCGGAACGGTGCGCCGGGAGCTCGGGATTCCCGCCGACGCCGTCGTCGTGGGTGCCGTCGGCAGGCTGGCGTCGCAGAAACGGTTCGACCGGCTGCTGCGCGCGCTGGCTGGCGTTCCACAGCCGGTCCACTGCGTCATCGCGGGCGAGGGGCCTCAGCGGGAACGGCTGGAAGCGCTGGCCCGGGAGCTCGGGATGGCCGGCCGGCTGCACCTGCTCGGCTTTCGCGGCGACGTGGGCGACGTGCTCGATGCGCTGGACCTGTTCGTCGTCTCATCAGACCGCGAGGGGCTGGCGAACGCCATGCTCGAGGCGATGGCGTTCGGCCTGCCCGTCGTCAGCACCGACGTCAGCGGCGCGCGCGAGGCGCTGGAGCCGGGCGCCGGTGAGCCCCGCCCCGGCGTTGTCGTGCCGGTGGAGGAGGATGCGCTGCGCGACGCCCTCGCCGAGCTGGTGCGCGATGGGGATGCCCGGCGCGCCATGGGTGCGGCGGCGCGGGAGCGCGCGGAGCGGCTGTTCGGGTGGGAGCGGTTCCTGGACGATTGGGAGCGGCTGCTCGCCGGCGCTGGCGGATGAGGGTGGCCATCCACGTGGACGGTCCCGTCATCCGCGGCAACGAGCGGCAGGTGATCGCCATCGCCGCCGGGCTGCGCGACCGCGGCCACCACGTCGCCGTCTCGTGCCGCAGGGGCGGCCCGGTGATGGCCGAGCTGCAGGCGCTCGGCATCGAGGCAACCGGCATCCGCCCCGGCGGCGACACGGACCCCGTGAACGCGCTGCGGTTTGCCGCGTGGCTCCGCCGCGGGCGCTTCGACGCCGTCCTGCTCACCTCGTGGAAGCGGGCGTTCATCTCCGGATGGGCCGCGCGCGTGGCCCGGGTGCCGCGGGTGGTGTTCCGCATCGGCGGCATTCAGCCCATCAGCGAAAAGCGCGGACGCCTGGAGCGGTACGCGCTGCGCCACTGGTACCACGCCATCGTCACCAACAGCCTGCGCGTCGCCCATCACATGACGGCGGCGCTCCCGGACCTGGCGGATCGTGTATCCCTGGTACCCAACGGCATCGATATCGTCCACGCCCCGCCCGTCCCGTTGCGTGACGGGTTGGGGGTGCCGGACGATGCGATCCTGGCCGTGGCGATCGGCGGGATGGAGCCCAACAAGGGCTTCGACCTGCTGATCGACGCCGCCGCGATGCTGGACGGTGGCGTCCACGTCGTCCTGGTGGGCGGCGGCACGCCGGAGGCACGCGCTGCGATGGGGGAGCGCGCGCGGCGTCTGGGGGTGAGCCCCCGTGTGCACTTCCTCGGACACCGGAGCGATGCGCGTGCGGTGGCGGCTGCGTGCGACCTGTTCGTGATGCCCAGCCGGTCGGAGGGCTTCGGCCTGGTGATGCTCGAGGCCATGGCGGCCGGCGTACCCGTCGTGGCGGCCGACGTGGGTGGCGCGCCGGATGCGCTGGCGCCGCGCATGGGCCGCCCCGCCGCGGGGTGGATCGTGCAGGCGAACGATGCAGGCGCGATCGCGGCGGGCCTGCGCGAGGTGGTGGACGCCATCCGCTCCGGCTCACCCATTGTGGCGGATCGGGTGCGGGAGGCGAGTTGGCGTGCCACGCACTGGTTCAGCATGGACGGCATGGTCAGGGGCTACGAAGCCGCGCTCGCGTCCAAGGGGCCGGAGGACGAGTGAGCGACTTCCTCTTCTGCTCGCGTCCGCGTCCACCTGGCGAACTGAAAGCCGTTCTCCACCGCTGGCTCGGCCCGGTCACTGCCGCTGTGGACGAGTACACCGGCGCCTGGGGCACGCTGGCCGTCGCCCGCGCGGCGCACGACCCGCCACCGGTCGTGCAGGATGATCGCGGGATCACGGTGCTGATCGGCGAGCCCTTTGCGCACCTCGCGCCCTTGCCGAAGGGCCCGGCCGTCGACGCCGCGCGCAGGCAGGCGCTGCACGAGCGCCTCCTGGCGGGTGGGGATGAGCAGTGGGAAGACCTGCTCGACGGACCGTTCGCCGCGCTGTCCATCGATCCGTCCACCGGTCGTGGAGCGGTGGTGACGGACCTCTTCGCCTGGATCACGGTCTTCCACGCAGACGACGTGCGGGCCAGTGTCGTGGCCGGCACGCATGCGGACGCGGTGGCGCAGGCGGCGGGAGTGCTGGGCGAGATCGACCCGGTTTCCGCGGTGGAATTGATGGGCTACTACGCCATCACCTATCCGCGGACGCTGTATCCCGCCGTCCGCCAAGCGCGTCCCGGCTGCGTGCACCGGTTCTCGGCCGATGGATGGACGGGCGAGCACGTGTACTGGGTGCCCGTGGAGCAGACCGGGTTCGGTTCGCTGGACGAGGCGGCCGTCGCGCTGCGTTCGGCGCTGGTGGACGACGTCACGCTCGCCGTCCAGGGCCAATCGGACGTGGGACTGCTGCTGAGCGGAGGGGAAGACGCCCGGGCCGTGCTCGGCGCCGTGCCGCCTGACGTCTCCGTACGTGGCTTCATCTACGCGGAGGCGGAGCGGCGCGAGGTACGCGCGGCCCGCCGCGTGGCTCGAGCCTACGGCGTGCCGCTCACCTTTGCGCCGCGCCCGCCGGGGCACGACCTGCTGCACATGGAGACGGTTGCCGCCATGGTCGGCACGCAGAACGAGTTCGTGGACGTGCACGGCTACGGCCTTCACGCCAGCCTGGGGCTCGACCACCTTCCGGTGGTGCTGGGCGGCTTCTCTTCGGACGCGCTCCTCAAGGCCGACAACGTGCCGCCCAAGGCATCGCAGCGCGTGCGGCGCGGCGGCAAGGCCGGGTTCCGCACGCTGCGCCCGCCCGCGCTCCCCGGCGTGCGCCCCGAGCTGCTGGCCGAGGCGATGGCCCGGCGCGACGCCTATCGCCGCTCGCTCACGGAGGTGCGCCCGGAGTCGGCGGACGAATGGTCGTTCATCTACCCGTTCAGCATGCGGAAGTACGCGGCCAACCTGCACGGCAACCGGCGGCTGTGGCGCAGCCACGAGCCCTACATGAGCAACCCGGTCGTTCGCATCGCCGCCGCGGTGCCGCAGTCGTGGAAGGTGGGCCGGCAGCTGTTCTACCGAGCCGTGCGCCCGCTGCTGGCCCGCTCCTGGCACGTGCCACACACCCGCAACCGCCTGCCGTACTTTCCGCCGGCGCTGAACGCCGCGATACGGCCGCTGCTGGGCGCCGCGCGCGGCCTGCGGGCGCTGGCCACGGGAGAGCTGCGGGCCAACCACGAGTCGTGGCCCGTCTGGGCCGAACTCGTGCAGACGGGGTGGATGAACGATGCGGAGGCCCGGCACCCCGCCGCCGAATCGCCGATCGCCGCCGTCTTCGCACCGGGCACCGATCCCGCCGCCGCACGGACGGGCTGGCCGCCGCTCAGCCGGCTCGCGCTGCTGCAACTCGCGTATCTGACCCGCAAATGAAGAACGACGTGAACGACGCCGCGCCGGCGCCCCGGCCGGGGAAGAAGCCCCGCTTCGCGCACCGCCTGGAGTTCGGGCTCACCCGCAGCCTGGAGGCGGCCGTAAGCTCGCTTCCGGAGGGCGCCGCGGACGACTTCGGCGCGGGGCTCGGGCGGATGGCGTACCGGCTGAAGCTGCGGCGCGACGTGGTGGAATCCAACCTCCGGCTCGCCTACCCGGCCGCCGATCCGGCGTGGATCCAGGCGACCGCGCGGGCCTCGTACGAGCACCTGGGCCGCGAGGCGGCGGCCATGCTGCGGCTCGCCCGGCTGGACCGGCAGGCCGTGATCGACCGCACCGACGTCACGGACGACTGGCCCAAGCTGGAGGCCGCGCTCGCTGGCGGGAAGGGCGTGCTGCTGGTGACCGGCCACTACGGAAACTGGGAGCTCGCCGCCGCGGCGGTGGCGGCCCGGGGCATCCCCATCGCCGCCATCGTCCGCCGCCAGGGCAACCCGCTGTTCGACGCGCGGCTCACCGCCACGCGCGAGCGGCTGGGCGTGCAGACCCTCTCGCAGCGCGAGGCGCCATCCCGCGTTCCCCGCTTTCTGCGGCAAAACGGCGTCGTGGGGATCGTGGGCGACCAGGACGCGCGGGGCTCCGGAATCTTCGTCCCCTTCTTCGGGCGGCCTGCGTCCACGCACCGCGGCCCCGCCGTGTTTTCCCTGCGGTTCGGGGCTCCGGCCTTTGCCTGCGTGGCACGGCGGCTGCCGGGACCGGGAGTGCGCTACCGTGTTTCCGGCCAGCAGGTGGACGTACCGCGGACCGGCCGGCTGGACGACGACGTGGAGGCGCTGACCGCCGCACTCGCCGCCCGCCTGGAGGCGGAAATCCGCGAGGCGCCGGAGCAATACTTCTGGTTCCATCGCCGCTGGAAGAGCAAGCCGCCGGTCGAGGGGCAGACGCCGCCGCCGGCCGCCCCGGACGAATGAGCGACTTCCTCTTCTCCACCCGCCAGCGTCCGCCCGGCGAGCTGCAGTCCGCGCTCGTCCGCTACCTGTCGCACGTGTCGGTTTCCATCGACGAGTGGCACGGGCCGTGGGGATCGCTCGCGGTCGCCCGCGGCCATCACGATCCGGTGGACGTACTGGTGGAGGGGGATGGCTGGCTGAGCGTGCTGGTCGGCGAGCCGGTCGTCCACGGGGAGGGGGAGCCGTCCGCCCGGTCGCGCGTGGGGGATCGGCGGCGCGCGGTGCACCGGCTGCTGAAGTCCGAGCCGCGCCACGCGTGGGAGCGGTCGATCGACAGCGGCTTCGCGGCTCTCGCGATCGATGCGGCCGGTGGCGGGATGGTGCTGACGGACATCGCCTCGTTCGTTCCCGTGTTCGTCGCGCGGGTGGCGGATGGGGAGCTGGTGATCGGGACGCACGTGGACGCGGTGGCCCGCGTGGCGGAGCGCGGCCGCGACATCGATCCCGTTTCCGCCGCTGACCTGGCGATCAATCTCACCTGCACCTTCCCGAACACGCTCTATCGTGGCGTAGAGCAGTTTCCGCCAGCGACCGCACGGGGATTCGGGCCGGACGGCGCGTGGGACGAGGAGCACGCGTACTGGCGGCCCGTGGAGCGCTCCGCGTACCGAACGACCGATCAAGCGGCGGAGGCGCTGCGGACCGCGGTCGTCAGTGACGTCCTCGCCACGTGCGAGGGCGCCGCCGAGGTGGGGCTGCTGCTGAGCGGGGGCGAGGATGCGCGCGCCGTCCTGGGCGCCGTGCCGGCGGACGTGCCGGTGCGCGCGTTCGTCTACGCCGACTGGCGGAACCGCGAAGTGAAGGTGGCGCAGGCGGTGGCGCGAGCGTACGGCGCCGCGTGCACCTTCGGCCCGCGCGAGCCGGACCACTACGTGAATGGCTTGGAGCCGGTGGCGCGGATGATCGGCGGCCACAACAACTTCATGGACGTGCACGGGTGGGGGTTCCACGAGCGGCTGGGCATCCGCGACCTTCCCGTGGTACTCGGCGGCCTGTCGTCGGACTCGTTCCTCAAGGCCGAGCACGCGCCCGACACCGCGTTCAACGTGGACCGCTTCGAGCTGCCGAACGCGGAGGTCATCCGTCCCGAGCTGCGCGACGCCGTCATTGAGCGGCGGCTGCAGTTCCGCCGCTGGCTGGCGGAGTTTCGCCCGAAGACGGCGACCGAGTGGGAGAAGCTTTGGCCGTTCACCCAGCGGAAGCATTCCGCGAACGTGCACGGCAACCGGCGCCTCTTCGCCGCCCACGAGGTGTATCACGCAGTCACGGTCGTAACGCTGGCCGCGTCGGTGCCGCAGGAGTGGAAGTACAACCGCAAGCTCTTCCACGCGGCGATGAAACCCTTGTTCCGCCGCTCGTGGTACGTGCCGCACTCGCGGTGGCGGTTCCCGTTCTTCGGGTATGCGGCCAACCTGCCGCTCAGCGCCGGGCTGCGGATCACCCGCGGCGTCCGCGCCCTGGCGACGGGGCAGGTGAGGGCGCGGCACCAGCCCTGGCCCAAGTGGCGCACCGTCGCGCGCTCCCCCGCGGCCGAGCGCATCCAGCGCGAGCGCCCCGCATGGGAAACGCCCCTGCGCGACATCTTCGCCGACGCTCCCGGCGACGAGCTGCAGGCCGGCGTGCGCCAGTGGCATCCGCTGCGCGAGCTGATGCTCATGCAGCTGGCCTACCTCGCCCAACAGGCGGCAGAGTGACGGCATGAGCGAGCTCCGCTGGCCCGCGCAGAACATCTGCATCGTCCTGCTCACGGGCCTGGGCGACGTGGTGCACGGGCTTCCGCTGGTGAACGCGCTCAAGGACGACGATCCCACGCGCCGCATCACGTGGATCGTCGAACCCATGCCGGCGCCCCTGCTGACGCCGCATCCTTCCGTGGACGAGGTGATCGTCTACGAGAAGAAGCGCGGGCTTCAGGGCGTGCTGAGCCTGCGCCGCACGCTGGCGGGAAAGAGGTTCGACCTCACGCTCAACCTGAACGTGTACTTCAAGAGCGTGTGGCCCACCGTCCTCTCCGGCGCGCCGCACCGCCTGGGGTTCGACCGCGGCCGGTCGTTCGAGGGCGTGTGGATGTTCAGCAACCACCACCTGCAGCGCCGGCCGCGCGCCCACACCCAGGACATGTTCCTGGAGTTCATGGAGGCACTGGGGCTGCCGGTGCCCGCCGAGCTGGCGTGGCGCATCCCCATCACCGACGACGAACGGGGGGCGCAGGCGGAGTTCTTCGGGGCGCTGGATGGGCGGCCGGTGGCGGCAATCGTCCCCGCGACAGCGAACCCGAAGAAGGACTGGTTCGCGGACCGCTGGGCGCGGGTGGCGGACGCGCTGGACCGCGACTTCGGATTCCAGGTGATCCTGGTGGGCGGGCCGGGCGCGCGGGAGCAATCGATCGCGCGCGAGATCACCGAGCGGGCGTCGACGAAGCCGGTGTGGGCGCTGGGGGACGGGATCCGGCGGCTCACCTGGCTGCTGGACGGCAGCTCGCTCGTGCTGGGGGCCGATACCGGCCCGGTGCACATCACGCGGGCGATGGAAAAGCCGGTCATCGGGCTGTACGGGCACACCAACCCGTGGCGGGTGGGGCCCTGGCGAAAGTACCAGGACCTGTGGATCGACACCTACACCGATCCCGGCGCACCGCCCGACCCCAGCGGCTGGTTCCCCAAGCTGGACCGCATGGAGCGCATCACCCCCGAGGACGTGCTCGCGAAGGTCCAGCGCGCGGTGGACCACTACGGGGCCTCTACCCCATCCACACACACCCATTTGTCATCCTGAGCCCCAAGCGCACCGCACCCGCCCGCAGACCGACGTTCGCGGGGCGAAGGATCTAGCCGCGGACGCCTTTCCGCTTGGGCGCGGCAGCGGTCACCAATGCCGCGGCCTCGGCTGCCGTGGGGCCCTCACCCCGCCGCGCTGACACGCGTGCGACCCTCTCCCACAAACAGCGTGGGAGAGGGGGTACACTTCAGATTGTGGTGGCGCATCCAATTGGTTGGCGCGCCACCACTTCTGTCATCCTGAGCCCCAAGCGCACCGCACCCGCCCGCACACCGACGCTCGCGGGGCGAAGGATCCAGCCGTGGACGCCTTTCCGCTTAGGCGCGGCAGCGGTCACCAATACATCGGCCTCGATCTCGTGCCGTGGGGAACACGAAGCAAGCGGTCCACGGGCGAACCGTGGACCGCACCGCATTCAGGCGCCGCGAATCAGAGGTCACCCGCGCAAGCATCGTCGATCACCTCACGCCCGATCTGATCGAAGTCGTCTAGGTGTGCGAAGCTGCCCCTTCAGAAAGCCGAGGCGACGCTGGCGTGTGCGGCTGGGGCCTCGACCGCCGTGACCATCACCATCGGCGTACCCGCCTTGGCGAGTACGAATGGCTCACCTTGCACCGCGGCTTCGACGAGGCGGTCAGGTGGGCCTTCCGCTTCATGGATGTCCACGATGTTCATGGCTGCGCCTGTAGACCATGTTCTATTCGTCTAGTTCTAAAACGCGCGGTTCCCGCACTGGGAGCCTTCGATCGACGGCGGCTCTCTTCCGGCAGCCAAGGCGGCTGCAACACGAAGCGGTCCACGGGCGAACCCGTGGACCGCTTCCCCTGCTTCGAGGCCAGCTCTGATCAGTTCAGCGTGCCGATGTGGTGCGCGAGGGTCTTCACCTCGTGGTCGTGGCCGCGGGCGCCTGCACCCACGTACACCTGGTTGGTGTTGGCCAGCGGAATCACGTACGAAGTATCCAGCACGCCGCCGGGCGAGTAGCCGAAGCTCTCGGCCGTGATGCTGCCGGAGGTGCGCACGCCCGCCGAGGTAAGGCCGATCGGGCGCTTCCAGATGCGAATGGTGCGAACGTTGTGCGAGTACTGGCTGCCAATGCCCAGCCCCACGATGGCCTCGCCCGGCAGCGCTTCCGCGTACCCCTCCAGGCCGTGCGTCGGGTCGGAGCCGTAGCGCCGCAGCTCGGTGGGGCCGAAGCTGCCATCGGAGTACACGCGCTGGTACTTCAGGTGAAGGGTGGTGATGTTGTCGTTGCCGTCCATCCGCATCCCCACGCCGATCAGCACCAGGTAGCCGCCGCATGAGGTGGAGCCGACGCCGTTCGCCTCCAGGCCCGCGTTCGGCTCGTCACCCGTGCGGGTGGTGCCGTAGGTGGTAATGATGGGCGTGATGGTGCACGGCGGCTCGTAGCACCAGTGGGTCTGGTTCGTCGGATCGCAGGGCTCGCAGCCGTACTGGACGGCGGGGTCGCACTCGTCGCAGATCTCGAAGTTCGGATCGCAGGGTTCTGGGAACTCCGCGAAGTTGAGGCTACCCGCGGATGTGGGGAAGGTAAACACGCGGTCGGCGGTGGGCGCGTTCATCGCCTCGGGCTCGCCGGTCGCCTGGTTCATCTCCGACGTGGGCGCCTGGACGATTGGCTCGATGGACGCGGCGGGGTTGTTGTCGACGCAGGCCGCCAGCATGGGGAGCACGGCCGCCACGGCGACCAGCAGGGTACGCTTCAGAGACATCGGTTGATTCCGTGATTCAGTTGAGGGTACCGGGCTCTTCGCCCGGGCTGTGACGTTCCGTTGCTGCGCTTACGGGGAGACTCAAGAAAAGACCGTATCCAATCTGTACTGCGCGGGCGCCCATCCCGACTGACCGTTACCGTATGTGGGGCAAACGTTATCAGCCTTCTTCCGTAGGCGCAAGTAGTGGCATAAAAAGTATCAGTCGT
The DNA here is from genome assembly GCF_036399935.1 of Longimicrobium sp. Taxonomy (GTDB): domain Bacteria; phylum Gemmatimonadota; class Gemmatimonadetes; order Longimicrobiales; family Longimicrobiaceae; genus Longimicrobium. Next base: position 9,531 of record NZ_DASWMD010000078.1, on the reverse strand, counting down.
GGAGCAGAAAGGCGGCCCACGGATGATCCCGTAGACCGCTACCATATCGGGGTTGGCCACGGGCACCCAACCATCCGGTGCAGTCCGCGAAGGTGCGCGAAGGCGGACTTCGGGCCTTTGTTGCCGCGGATTCATCCGCCCCAGCCGGGCCGAGGCCTCCGCTTGGGTGACCGCTGCCGCGCCCCGGTATCGAGGTGTCCTCGGCTAGATCCGACGGCGCGCGGAGGGTGGAGTGCGGGCTGGTGTGGTGCGCTTGCGCCTCTGGATGACAGGATTTTGGCGCGGGTTGACGGGCCCTGCCGCCGTTCAGCCCCCCGCCAGCTGCTTGCGGAGGTCGGCCATCACGTTGGCGCGGAACGACTTGCTCTCCTCCGGTGAGAGCGAGGTGGTGGCGCCCGGCGTCTTCTGGTCCAGCAGCTCGGCAGGGATCTCGGCCAGGAAGCGCGACGGCTTGCGGACGATCAGGTCGCCACGCTGGCGGCGGGTGGCGCAGCCGGACAGCGTAAGCCGGTGCCGTGCCCGCGTGATTCCCACGTAGAACAGGCGGCGCTCCTCCGCGATGGGGTCGCCGCCCCCGTTCGCCTCCCAGGTCTGCCAGTTCTCCTCCGCGTCGGCTTCCGCCGCCGCCGAGCTCTTCACGCTGCGCGAGTGCGGCAGGATCTCCTCCTCCAGCCCCACGATGAACACGTGGGTGAACTCCAGCCCCTTGGCGCTGTGCATGGTCAACAGCGTCACCTGGTCGGGAGCCTCTTCCTCCTTGTCCTTGCGGTCGTCCTCGTCCGTCAGCGACACCCGCTCCAGAAAGGCGCGCATGGCCGGCGGGTTCCAGTCGTCCTCGTCGTCCGGGGGCGGGCGGTCGGCCCAGGTGCGCTCCTCGAAGCGCTGGATGCTTCCCACGAACTCGCGCAGGATGTCCACCCGCACCGCAGCCGCGCGCTCGCTCTTGGAGTTGTCCGCGCGCACCGCCTCTTCCAGCCGCAGCCGCTTCACCATCTCCTGCGTAAAGCCGAACAGCGACCGCTGCGTCGTAAGCCCGTGGTCGATGGCGGCCTGCGTGGACTGGAACTCCATCCGCAGCTCCTCCATCATCTCCACGAACGACCGCACCGCCTCGGTCGTGCCGCGGTTGATGCCGTCGACCTCGCCCACCCGCTTGAGCGTTTCGTACAGCGGCTCGTGCACGGCACGCGAGGCGTCGACCAGCTTCATGATCGTCGTGCGCCCGATGCCGCGGCCGGGGTAGTTGATGATGCGGCGGAGCGAAACCTCGTCGCGCGGATTGAGGAGCACGCGAAGGTAGGCCACCAGGTCCGCCACCTCCTTGCGGTCGAAGAACGACTGCCCGCCGACCACGCGGTAGGGGATGTTGGCCGCCCGCAGCGCTTCTTCGAAAGGCTTGCTCTGCAGGTTCGTCCGATAAAGCACCGCGAAGTCGGCCCACTTCAGCTTTTCGGCGAAGCGGCGCACGCCGATCTCCCGCGCCACCATCTCCGACTCCAGCTCCTCCGACGTCTTGCTGTTGGTCTCGTTGAACGACCAGTAGTCGATCTTGGGGCCCGGGCCATTCCCCGTGCGCAGCCGCTTGGGGCGCCGCGACGAGTTGTTGGCGATCACCCCGTTGGCTGCGTCGAGAATGCGCTGCGTGGAGCGGTAGTTCTCTTCCAGCAGCACCACCTGCGCGCCGGGAAAGTGGTTCTCGAAGTCCAGGATGTTGCGCACGTCGGCGCCGCGCCAGGCGTAGATGGACTGGTCGTCGTCGCCCACCACGCACAGGTTCTTCAGCGGCCCGGCCATCATGCGGGCCACCTCGAACTGGGCGCCGTTGGTGTCCTGGTACTCGTCGATCATCACGTACCGCCAGCGCTTCCACAGCCGCTCGCGCACCTCGGCGTGCTCGCGCAGCAGCTGCACGGGTAGCACCAGCAGGTCGTCGAAGTCGCACGCCCCGGCGGCGCGCAAGGTGGCTTCGTACCTCGGATAGATGTCGGCGGCCAGGACGGCGTAGTCGTCGTTGCGGTCGTTCTTCATCCGCCCCTCTGCCACCTCGCGCGCGGCCTCGGGCGGGGTGACCAGGCGGTTCTTCCAGTCGGAGATGGTGAACAGCACGCGCTTGGGATCGAACGAATCTTCCCCGACGGTGGCGCTGATGTGCACCTCTTCGGCCATGATGCGCTTGACCGCCTGCGCTTGGTCTCCCGTGGGATAGATCGAGAAATCCTTGGGCAAGCCGATGCGGTCGCCGTAGTCGCGAAGCAGCCGGGCGCCCAGGGAGTGGAAGGTGGAAAGGAGAACGCCGCGCGCCTCCTTTCCCACCATCCGGGCGACGCGCTCACGCATCTCCGTGGCGGCCTTGTTGGTGAAGGTGACGGCCAGGATCTGCCTGGGATTGATGCCCCGGTCGCGGATCATGTACGCGATGCGGTGCACCAGCATGCTGGTTTTCCCCGAGCCCGCGCCGGCCAGGACCAGGACTGGCCCCTCGGTGGCGAGCGCGGCGTGGCGCTGCTCGGGATTGAGCCCGCGGAGGTACTCGGGAATCGGATGCAAGGCTTGCTCTGCGAACCTGCTGAGAACGCTGTGGTGGAGGGCGGAAGATAGCCGGTGGAGGCGGGGGTAGGGAATAGGGAATCGAGAACGGGACGGACCGGCCGGCGCGCCCGCGAGCCGCCGAAAACCCCGCAACCCCCTGCGTTTGACGCACCCTGAACCCCCAGTTATGTTTCTGCCCGTCGGCACAGGATGGAGCACCCCGCACTAGAGGCTACATGACGCTACGCGACCGCTTTCGTGGTCTCACGCTCGCGGAGAGCCTGGAGCTCCGCGCGCGGGAGAACCCGACGCGGCCTTTCGTTGCGTTCGGCGAGCAGCGGCTTACGTACGGTCAGGTAGACCAGCAGGCCGCCGCGCTGGCGGCAGCCCTGCACGAGCTGGGCATCGAAGCCGGCGACCGCATCGCCCTCACCCTTCCCAACTGGCCCGAGTTCGTCGTCAGCGCCTTTGCCGCGGCCAAGCTGGGCGCGGTGATCGTGCCGCTGAACCCGCGCTTCACGTCGCCGGAGCTGCAGTACGCGCTGCGCCACTCCGAGTCGGTGGCCGTGGTCACGGCCGAAAACTGGGGAGGCATCGACTACCTGGCGCGCTTCGAGCAGTTCCTGGGCGTGCTGCCGGACCTGCAGTACGTGCTGTCGGTGGGCAAGGAAGACCTCTGGTACGACGACCGCATCCACCAGTTCGAAGACCTGGTGTCCAGCGGCGAGGGGCGGCCGTTCCCCCGGTGGGAGGGCCCGTCCGATGCGCTGTTCGCCATCGTCTACACCTCGGGCACCATGGGCAAGCCCAAGGGGGTGGCGCTCACGCACGAGAACCTGATGTCCAACGCCGCCACCACGGCCGAGGCCATCGGCTTGACGGCCGACGACGTGGTGTTCGGGGTCAACACGCTCTTCAACGTGTTCGGCATCGGCACCGGGGTGCTGGGCACGATGGCGGCGGGGGCCTCGCTGGTGCTGGACGAGGGATTGTCCCCCGCCGAGGCGCTGGCGACCGTGGAGCGCGAGGGGGTGACGGTCATCCACGGCGTGCCCACCAACTTCATCCTGGCGCTCAACGAGCCCACCCGGGCGTCGCGCAACCTCTCGTCGCTGCGCACGGGCATCGTGGCCGGCGCGCCGGTGACGGAAGAGCTGGCGCAGCGCATCATGCGCGACCTGGTGCCGGGAATCCGCGTGGGATACGGGATGACGGAAACCGGCAACACGGTGTCCGTCAACACGCCCGATGACCCGCGCGGCAAGCAGATCGCCACCGTGGGGCGGCCGCTGGAGGGGACCCAGGTGCGGGTGATCGACGCCGACGGCTCGGTTCTTCCGGTGGAGTCGGTGGGCGAGGTGGCCATCAAGGGGCCGGGCGTCATGCAGGGGTACTACCGGCAGCCCGGCGAGACGGCCCAGGTGTTTACGCCCGACGGGTTCTTTTTGACCGGCGACCTGGGGATGGTGGACGAGGAGGGCTACGTTCACCTGATCGGCCGCCGCAAGGAAATGATCATCCGCGGCGGGTTCAACGTATACCCGCGCGAGGTGGAGGACCGGCTGCACGCGCACCCCGCGGTGCTCGACGTGGCGGTGGTGGGCCTTCCCGACGAGATCCTGGGCGAAAAGGCATGCGCCTGCATCGTCCCCGTCGAGGGCGCCATCGTCACGGGTGAGGAGATCCGCGATTTCTGCCGCGAGGTGCTGGCGGACTACAAGGTTCCCGACCTCGTGCGCTTCCTGGACGGCTTTCCCCTGACGGGAAGCGGCAAGGTGCGCCGGGTGGAGCTCGCGCGGATGATCAACGCCGAGGAGAGCAGCCGGCGGTGATGAACAAAGACGCTTCGAGGCTCCTTTCGCCATCGGCGGGGAGTGCGGAAGTACGCGGCGCCCGAGTACGAAAGCGTACGGAACCCCAGCCCCGGTTCCCGCTTTCGTACTTTCGCGCTTCGTGCCCCCGCGCTGGCTCCCCCCCGAGGAAAAGGGGTCTCGTCGGCACAACGCAAACGACGGACTGACGAGACATGAACAACGTTTCCACCCGCGTGCCCACTTCGGCGGGCATGCCCAGCGGCCGCAGCGCGGCCCTGCTGATCGACTTCGACAACGTCACCATGAACATCCGCACCGACCTGGGCAAGGAGCTCAAGGCGATGCTGGATTCTGACGTGTTCCGCGGCAAGGTGGCGGTTCGCCGCGCCTACGCCGACTGGCGGCGCTACCCCCAGTCCGTGGTTCCCCTGACGGAAGCCTCCGTCGACCTGATCTTCGCCCCCGCCTACGGCACCTCCAAGAAGAACGCCACGGACCTGCGCATGGCGGTCGACGCCATCGAGCTGGCGTTCATGCGGCCGGAGATCGGCACCTTCATCCTGCTGACGGGCGACTCCGACTTCTCGAGCTGCGTGATGAAGCTCAAGGAGTACGGCAAGTACGTGATCGGCGTGGGGATGCGGGAGTCGGCCAGCGACCTGCTGATCCAGAACTGCGACGAGTACTACTCGTACCACAACCTCTCCGGCCTCACCCGCGCGCAGGACGACACCGGCGTGCGCGAAGACCCGTGGGAGCTGGTCACCAAGGCCGCGCGCCAGATGGTGCGGAACCGCGACGTGATGCGGGTAGACCGGCTGAAGCAGGTGATGATCGACCTGGACCCCGGGTTCAGCGAAAAGGACCTGGGGTACAGCAAGTTCAGCAAGTTCATCACCGACGCCCAGTCGCGCGGGCTGGTGCGCCTGCGCAAGGACAACGAGGGGCAGTGGGAGATCGTTCCCCCGCAGCCCGGCGACGAGCCGCAGACGCCCTTCGACGAGCCGCGCCGCGAGCGCCAGCGCGAAGAGGCCGACCGCGAGGGTGGGCGCGACCGCGATCGTGGCCGCGACCGTGGACGCAGCGGCTTCCGCGACCGCTACCGCGGGCGTGACCGCGAACGGGATCGCGAGCGCGAGCGTCCGCGCAGCTACGAGACGCCGCTGGAGATCGAGGTAGACCTGGACGCCGCCCCGCCGGCCGCGTTCGAGCCCTCCTTCGCCGACGCCCCGGCCACGGACGCGCCCGCCGAGTTCTTCGCCGAGGCGCCCGCGCCGGCCGAGGCCGCCGCCGAGGCGCCTGCCGGCGACGAGCCGCGCGCGGCCGAGCGGCCCCGCGCCGAGCGCCCCTCGCGCCCCGCGCCCGAGGCCCCGGCCGCGGACGTCGATCCGCGCCGCAACGCCTACGCCCTGCTCCAGCACACCGTTCGGCAGATGGCGCGTCCGGGCTCCACCGTGCGCGACGGCGACCTGAAGCGCCGCATGATGGAGCTGCAGCCCGGCTTCGACGAGCACTCGCTGGGCTTCAGCAAGTTCAGCCGCTTCCTGCGCCAGGCGCACGAAGACCAGGTGGTCGACGTCCGCCGCCAGGACGACGGCGGATACGAGGTGCTGCTCCCCTCGTCCGGCGGCATGCGGCTTCCCGCGCCGGTGCTGACGGCCGGTGCGCCCGCCGCCCAGGCCGCCGACACCACGGCCGGCCCCGCCTCGGACGATTCCGCCGGCCTGGCGCCCCGCGAGGGACGCGACGGGCGTGGTGGTCGTGGGCGCGGCCGTCGCGGCGCCCCCTCCGGACCGCCGCCGCTGCTCCCCGGCCAGGTAGCCGGCGCTGGCGGTGATATCGCGCCGGTGGATGCTCCCAGTGCCGACGCACCGCCGGCCGTCGCGGCTGACCTGCCGGAGATGACGCCGGCTACCGCCATCCAGGAGATGGAGGACGGCGCGCTGATCGAGCACCGCCAGCCGACCGTCCCGACGGCGCAGTTGGGAGATCCCGCGAGCATCGCCAACCGCGGCTCGTCCACGAGCGCCGGCGCCGTGGGCATCCGTGCGCGCCGGGGCGGCCGTGGGGGCCGCTTCGCCGCCGAGCCCTCGGGCCCGCCGCCGCTGCTTCCGGGGCAGGGAATTCCGTCTTCGGCCGCGCGTCCGGCCGACGCGGCGCCTGCGCCGCAGCCCGAGCCGGAGCAGCCCGCCGCCGTGCAGCCCGCGGCAGAGGCACCGGCCGAAGCCGCTCCGCAGGCGGCGACCACGTTCACGCTGCCGACCGACCGTGACGCCGTGGTGCAGCACGTGTCGTCGTACAACTTCGTGGGCCGCGCGACCGGCGAAGCGCTGGCGGACGCGTACGGCGCCGACGTCTGGCGCACGCTGGACGAAAACCCCGACGCCGTCCGCGAGCTGCTGGGCGCCCGCAAGGCGCGCCCGCTGCTGGAGCAGTGGGCGGCGGAACGCGAGCAGCACATCGGCCCGGCGCCGGTAGAGGCTGCGGCGGTGGAGGACACTGCCCCGGTCGCGGACGAGTCCGCCCCGGCCGTGGCGGAAGAGGTGGTAGGCGATACCGATCCCACGCTGATGGGCGACGCGGTGACGACCGAGGCCGGTGGCGACGAGCCACCCGCGCGGGGCCGCTCGCGTGGGCGGCGGGGTGGCCGTGGGCGCGGGCGCGAGTCATCCGCCGCGCAGGCCGACGAGGTGATCGGCGACACCGATCCCACCCTGGTGGGCGACGCGGGTACCGGTGACGCGCCGGCCGGTGATGCGGAGCCCTCCGCACCGGCCCAGGCCGAGGAAGTGGTGGGCGACACCGATCCCACGCTGATGGGTGACGCCACGACGGAGCTGGCTCCGCTCGATGGAGACCAGCCCAGCCGTCCCCGCAGCCGCCGCGGTGGTCGTGGACGGGGCCGCGCACGCGCCGGTGGCGACGCTGGCGGCGATGCGGGTGCGGAAGCGGAGGCCCCCGCGGCCGAAGCCCCGCCGGCTCCCGCTCCGGAGCCTGAAGCTCCCGCCGCGGAGCCTGCGGCCGACCGCCCGGCGCGCCCGCGTCGTGGGCGCGGAGCACGTGCCAGTGCGGACGCCGCTCCGGTGGCGGAAGTGCCCGCCGCCGCTCCGGTGGCTGATGCTCCGGCCGACGACGCACCGGCTTCCGAGCCGGCCGCCGGAGGACGTCGTGGTCGAGGCCGTGGCCGCGCCGCCGCGGCACCGGCCGAAGCCGCCGCTTCCGAGCCGGCCCCGGCGCCGGCGGAGGATGCCGGTGGAGCAGAGGGGGAGGAAGGCGGCGAGGGTGCCGCGCGCCGTCCTCGCCGCCGGGGTGGCCGGGGCCGCAGCCGCACCGGGCGGGCGAACGGCGGCGACGCCGAGTGAGCCCTGATCCACGAGCGAGCGCCGCGTCCGGACCCGTCCGGGCGCGGCGCTCGCCGCATGTGGAGCCCGCGCCGCTGCCGGCCTCCTTCTGCGACCGTCCGGCAGAGATCGTCGCGCGCGAGCTGCTGGGTGCGCTCCTGGTTTCGGAGGTCGGCGGCGAGCGGTGCGTGTGCGAGATCGTGGAGACGGAGGCGTACATCGGCCCGGAGGACGAGGCCTCGCACGCGGCCGCGCGCTTCGGGCGGACGGCGCGCAACGACGCGATGTTCGGCCCGGCGGGAACGGCGTACGTGTACCTGATCTACGGGGTGCACTGGTGCCTGAACGTCGTCACGGGCGCGGAGGGATTCGGTGCGGCGGTGCTGCTGCGCGCGGCGCGCCCCGTGGAAGGAATCGAGGCGATGCGTGCGCGCCGCCCCGGCCGCCCGGACCGGGACCTGCTGCGGGGGCCTGGGAACTTGGCCCGCGCGCTGGGCGTGGACGCAGCCCTGAACCGCCACCCCATGGACGCGCCGCCGCTGTGGATCGCTCCCGGCCGCACGGTGCCCGACGCGGAAGTCGCCGTCGGTCCGCGAATCGGGATCACTCGCGCGGCGGATTGGCCGCTCCGCTTCTGGGTGGCCGGCGATCCGCACGTCTCCAAGACGAGGTGAGGGCGGGCGCGGCGTGCACCCCGCGAAGGTCGCGCACGACGGTCGCGGCAGCACGACAGCAGGCCAGTCCGCGAAGGCGGACATCGTGTGGTTGTTGCCGCGAATTCATTCGCCCGACGAGGCCGCGGCTCACAACACGTCCACGGGTCCGAGTCTCAGGCTTTCGTGGCGCTGCCGCGCCCAGTTTGAGAAGTGTCCCAGGCAAGATCCTTCGCCCGCGAAGTTCGGGGTGCGGGCGAGTGCGGCGCGCTTGGGCCTCTGGATGACAGAATGTCGTGCACGCGTGGGATGAAGCGGCTTCACCAGTCCCGATGTACCGCGCGGATATATAGGGTGCAGTCCGCGAAGGCGGACTTCGTGACGTTCCAGCCGCGGTTTCAACCGCCACTGGAGGGGGACTGCGCCCGTCTTCCGGACGCGCACCTCAATCGACGTATACCCCCTCTCCCACGCTGTTTGTGGGAGAGGGTGGACGAGCCTAAGCGAGAACGGGTGAGCGCCCCATGATCGACAACCTGATGGACTTCGCCACGCGCACCGCGCGCGAGGCCGGCGAGATCACCCTGCAGCACTTCGGGCACGCGGCCGTCCGCTTCAAGGGCGACGGCAGCGAGGTGACCGCCGCCGACCTCGCCGCCGAGGCGTACATCCGCGAAGCGCTCGCCGAGGCGTTTCCCGACGACGGCATCGTGGGCGAAGAGGGCGAAGACACGCCGTCGCGCTCCGGGCGGCGGTGGATCGTGGACCCCATCGACGGAACCCGCTCGTTCAGCTCGGGGGTGCCGCTGTACTGCGTGCTCCTGGCGCTGGAGGTGGACGGCACGCCGACCCTGGGATGCGCCCACTTTCCCGCGCTGGGGGAGACGCTCGTCGCCGCGACGGGCGCCGGCGCGTGGCACAACGGCGAGCGCGCCCGCGTGTCGCAGTGCGACGACCTGGCCCAGGCGCGGATGATCACCTCCGGCCTGGAGTACTGGCGCGACCGCTCCACCGACGACCACCGCGCCGGGTTCGACCGCCTGGTGAAGACCACGCGCTTCACCCGCACCTGGGGCGACGGCTACGGCTACTTCCTGGTGGCCACCGGCCGCATGGACCTGCTCTGCGATCCCATCGCCGGGTCCTACTGGGACTACGCGCCCATGAACGTCATCCTTTCCGAAGCCGGGGGCC
>NZ_DASWMD010000077.1:0-4503 GCF_036399935.1 Longimicrobium sp. | reverse complement strand
TGGACGGGCTCGCGGGCGCCACGAGCTTGGCGAGCCGCTCGTGGAGCGTCGCGAGCGCGGCCAGGTCGATCGGCTGGCTTGTGTTGCGCGCCGACTCGTAGCCCGCCGCGGCCTGCACCAGGGCGGCGGGTGCGCGCATTCCCTTGCCCACCAGGTGGCGGACCATGGAGCACGATTCGTCGACGAGCTGGTCCTGGAGTGTGGGCGCGGAAGGCCCGGTGTTGGTCGGCATTGGCGGGATGGTGCTGGAGGGAAGCTGCAGCGGAGAGTTCTCTATTGTAATGGCCGTGACGGGAAAGGGGAACACCTGTGTTCGTAGGAGCGCCTGAATCGAGCGAGGCGCCCCCGGTCCGGGGACGCCTCTCGATGCCTCCGCGCCGCCTGCGGGCTCAGCGAAGGTTGGGATGCAGTACCTCCACGGTTCCGTCGAACACCACCCGCTCTGGGCTTCCCCCCTGGGCCCGGTGCAGCACACGGAGGCGATAGTCGCGCGGTTCAAGGCCGGAGATCAGGGCGACGTAGCCGTGCTTGCCGATCGCCGTGTAGCACCCGCTCGGCTGCTCCCAATCCACCACCAGAGTGAGGGAACGGCCGCCCTCGAGCAGGTCCCCGTGCAGCGTTCCGCCCACGCAGGGCGATTGGAAGCGCCCGTTCACGCGGATGGCGCCGCCAAAGCCGCTCACCTGCGGGGTTTCCGGATCGGACGACGTGGCTGGGGGCGCGTCGGAGGTGAAGGTCAGCTGCGCGTCGGAAAGCGTCGGCTCGCCGTTGCACGAGGCGAGCAGGAACGCGGCGGCAAGCAGGGCGATTCGTTTCATGGTGCGCGATGTGTCTGGTCGTGTCCGAGCGTCGACTTGTGCTTCGCCGCAGAGAACGTGCGAGCGCCCGCCGGGCTGACACCCGCCCAGCCGGATTGTGCCACCCGTGGCCCTGCCGTAGCTTTGCGGAATGATGAGACGCCGCATTCCCGTCGCGATCCTTGCCGCGGCCGTCACGCTGGCGGCCGCGCCCCGTTCCGCCCCCGCGCAGGAGGCCGGCTCCGAGTACCGCGGGGCCGCGGCGCTGGGGCTTTCGCTGCGCCGCCTGGGCGTCAGCAAGCGCGTGCTGATGGTGGGCGCGCACCCCGACGACGAAGACACCCAGCTCCTGGCCCGCCTGGCCCTGCAGGAGGGCGCCGACGTGGCGTACCTGTCGCTGACGCGCGGCGAGGGCGGGCAGAACGGCATCGGCCCGGAGCTGGGCGCGGGGCTGGGGCTGCTGCGCACCGAAGAGCTGCTGGCCGCGCGCCGCGTGGACGGGGCGGAGCAGTTCTTCAGCCGCGCGTACGACTTCGGCTTCAGCAAGTCGGCCGACGAGGCGTTTCGCCATTGGCCGCGCGAGGAACTGCTGCGCGACGTGGTGCGGGTGATCCGCCAGTACCGGCCCGACGTGATCGTCACCGTGTTCAGCGGAACCCCGCGCGACGGCCACGGGCAGCACCAGGTGTCGGCGATGGTGGCGCACGACGCGTTCACGGCCGCCGGCGATCCCGCGCGCTTTCCCGAGCAGATCGCCCAGGGGCTGCGTCCGCATCACGCCGCCAAGCTGTACCAGTCGCTGCGCTCGCGCGCGGAAGGCGCCACGGTGCAGGTGCGCGTGGGCGAGCTGGACCCGCTGATCGGCCGGTCGCCCTTTCAGCAGGCCATGGCCAGCCGTTCGCGCCACCGCTCGCAGGACATGGGCGCGCCGGAGCTTCCGGGTGCCCGCACCAACTACCTGCGCCGCGTCTTTCCCGAGGGCGCGGGTCCCGAGCCCTCCATCTGGGCGGGAATCGACACCACCTTCGCCCCCGCCGAGCGCTCCGAGTCCGCCGCCGCGCGCGGGCTGCTGCGCTATCACCAGTCGGTGGATGCGCTGCGGGCGCGCTTCAACCCGCTGGAGCCCGGTGCGCTGGCCGCCGGCCTCGCGGACGCGCTCGCCACGCTGCGGCAGGCGCGCGCGGCCATCCCCGCGAGCAACGGCACGGCGGACCTGGTGTTCGCCATCGACGAAGAGATCCGCCAGGCCCAGGCGGCGGCCCTGCAGGCGGCGGGCGTGGTGGTGGACGCGGTGGCGAGCGACGCACGCATCGCCCCGGGCGAGGCGTTCACGCTGGACCTGACCGTGTGGAACGGCGGGCCGGGCCCCCTCACCGTCCGCCGGCTGCAGCCGGAGCTTCCCGCGGGATGGAACGCCGCGCCGGTGGACTCCGCTTCGCGTCCCTCGGGATCCGTCATCGCCCCGGGCGAGCTGTACCTCCGCCGCTTTCGGGTGACGGTTCCGGCGGACGCGGCGCTCACCGAGCCGTACTTTCTGCGCGAGCCGGTGGAGGGTGACCTGTACCGCTGGCCGCGGAACGATTCCGCGCTCGGCCGTCCCTTCGAGCACGCCCCCGTGCGGGCGCGGGCCGAAGTCGTGATGGGTGCGCGCGGCGCGGACGCGGCGATGGAAACCGCGGTGGATGCCACGTTCCGCGAGGTCGATCCGCGCCAGGGCGAGCTGCGGAGGCCGGTGATGGTGGTGCCGGCGGTGTCGGTGCTTCTCGATCCGCCCGCGCGCGTGCTGTCGACGGCATCCGGCCGCCCGCTGGAGTACACGGTGCGCCTGGCGTCCGAGGCGCCGGAGGGGATCAGCGGCACGCTGCGGCTGGAGGTTCCCGCGGGATGGCGGGTTCGCGAGGGCGCCGTGCCCGTGCGCTTCACGCGGCCCGGCGAGGTGCGCGAGGTGCGCTTCAGCGTCCACTCGCCCGCGGGCACGGCGCCGGGTGACTATCCGGTGGCCGCCGTCTTCCAGGCGGAGGACGGGCGCCGCTTCACCCGCGGCGTGCAGATGATCGACTATCCCCACGTGCGCGCGCGTGCGCTGTACCACGCCGCCACGTCGCGGGTGCGGGCGTTCGACGTGCGCGTGCCCGCCGGGCTGCGCGTGGGCTACATCGAGGGCGCGGGTGAGGAGGGGCCGCGCTTCCTGCAGAACCTGGGCATCACCCCCGAGCTGCTGGACGCGGACGACCTGGCCGAGGGCGACCTGTCGCGCTTCGACGTGATCGTGGCGGGCAGCCGCGCGTACGAGGTGCGCACGGACCTGATGGCGCACAACCAGCGCCTGCTGGACTGGGTGTCGCGCGGCGGCACCATGATCGTGCAGTACAACAAGTACGAGATCGTGGAGGGCCGCTTTACACCCTACCCCATCACCATGGCGCGCCCGCACGGCCGGGTGACGGACGAGGGCTCGCCGGTGCGCATCGTCGACCCCGCGCACCCCGTGCTGGCCACACCCAACCGCATTGGGCCGGCGGACTGGGAGGGCTGGGTGCAGGAGCGCGGGCTGTACTTCGCCCAGACGTGGGACCCGTCGTACACGCCCGTGCTGGAGATGGGCGACCCCGGCGATGCCCTGCGCGGCGGGCTGCTGGTGGCGCGCCACGGGCAGGGAACGTACGTCTACACGGGGCTGGCGTTCTTCCGCCAGTTTCCCGAGGGCGTCCCCGGCGCCTACCGACTGTTCGCCAACCTGCTGGCGCTGGGCGCCCGGGATGGCGCGGCCGCACCCCGCAGACCCTGAGGCGCCGATGTCCATCGAAACGCATGACGAGCTGGAGGGGATGAAGCGCGCGGGGCGCATCGTGCGGATGGTGATCCGGGCGATGGAAAAGGCGCTGCGCCCCGGCGTGACCACGGCCGAGCTGGACGAGATCGGCGGCCGGGTGATGCACCGCGAGGGCGCGTGCTCGGCGCCGAAGATGGTGTACGGCTTTCCGGGCGAGGTGCTGATCAGCGTGAACGACGAGGTGGTGCACGGCATTCCGGGGAGCCGCGTGATCCAGGCCGGCGACCTGGTGAAGCTGGACGTGACGGTGGACAAGGACGGCTACGTGGCCGACGCCGCGGTGACGGTGCCGGTGGCGCCCGCGCCGGAGCGCGCGCTGAAGCTGGCGGCGTGCGCGCGCGCGGCGTTCGTGAAGGCGATGGAGGTGGCGCGCGTGGGGAACCGGGTGAACGACATCGGCCGGGCGGTGGAAGACGAGGTGCGCCGCCGGGGGTTCCGGGTGATTCGCGACCTGAACGGCCATGGCATCGGCCGGACGATCCACGAAGAGCCCAGCATTCCCAACTACTTCGATCCCCGCCTCACCCGAAAGCTGACGGAGGGGCTGGTGATCACGGTGGAGCCCATCGTGGGCGAAACGTCGGGCCGCTTCGTCGAGGACCCCGACGGATGGACCCTGCGCACGGACGACGGCGGCCTGGCCGCGCACTACGAGCACACGCTCGTCATCACCCGCGGCAAGCCGATCCTGCTGACGGCTGCGTGAGCGCTCCCAAGACGACGGAGCGCCAGGGCCTGTCATCCTGAGAGGGTGTTGAGATAACCGAACAAAGTACGAACATGCACAAGTAGACGGTGTATGCGGCTGGCATGACGAGCCGTAGATATCCGACAGACTTGACCGATTCGCAGTGGGAGCTGCTGCGCCCGCTC
>NZ_DASWMD010000076.1:0-106269 GCF_036399935.1 Longimicrobium sp. | reverse complement strand
CGAGTGCGTGAGTGCGTGAGTGCGTGAGTGCGTGAGTGCGTGAGTGCGGAAGTGCGAAATGCGGCGAGGGGCCCCGGATGAGTTCCGGGGCCCCTCGTGTTCCGGTGCGGCGGCTGCTCAGTCGCTGGTCGTCCAGACGATGGGGATGGCCACTTTCACCGGCACCACCATCCCGGCGATCTTCGCGGGGCGGAACCGGAACCGCTCCGCGGCGCGCAGCGTAGCGCTCTCGAAGCCCGGGTGCGACGTCTCGATCACCCTTGCCGACCCCGGACGCACCCGCCCGTCCTCGTCCACGATCACCTCGACCACGGCGCGGCCGCTGACCCGCGCATCGCGCAGCTGCGGGGGATAGTTGCGCTCCATCAGGCGGGCCAGCCCGTTGCGGTCCAGTGAGGGCAGCTCGTCGACATCGCCCTCGCCCGGAACCCAGTCCGCCGGCTTCACCGGCGTGCCCGGGTCGGTGTTGCCCGTGGGGGGGCGGACGTCCGCCGGGTCCGGCGTGCCGATCACGTCGCCCGGCTTGCCGATGCCCGTCACCATGTCGGTCGTGATGGGCGATTCGTTTGCTCGCGGCGGGCTGATGACCGGCGGAATATCCGTCGGAGGCTGCAGCACCACCGTCTCGCCGATCACCGGGGCATCGGCCGCGGGCTGATCCGGCGTGTCCGGGGCAGGCGGGGGCGGATCCACTGTGGCCGGCTCCTTTTCCTTCTCCGGAATCGGCGGGAGCTCAACCTCAGGGCCGATTACCCAGCGAGGCTCCTCCGCCTTGCCCGAGGCGGCGTACATCACCCCGCCGAAGATGATGACGTGGGCGGCGGCCGAGACCGCGAGGAACAGGGGGCTGATCGCCCGGCGCTTCTTTTCCCGAACCAGGATCTGGAACATGCGGCACCTCCTGCGCGTGGAGCGGTGGGCCTCTCGGCCGCTGGGTCGCGGGGGGCGAGGGCGATCGTGTCGGCGCCTGTGCCGTCGTACGTCGCCGGCGGGCGGGAGTTCCGTCCCCGCTCCGTGCCCTTCCACATACGCAACGAACGATCGTTCGGCATTCTGACCGGCTGCGGGGCAGATGACGATCAGCCGCTGACCCGCGTTGGGTGCACACGCGCGACTCTCGGCCTCAGCGTCTCCCGCGAGCGATATAGTCCCGGTACTCGTCCTGAATGACGCCTTCGTTCACCCAGCGATCTGGATTGGCTCCGTACTCGGTCCGCGCGAGCGTAAGCGCCTCTTCCAGCGTGGCGCACGAGTGCTCGGCCGCGGGATCGCCTTGCTCTCCGTCTACTTCGGAGAAATCGTACAGGTCGAGGGAATCCTCTCCGCCCTCATCGTAGCTCTCGTAAAGGAGCAGCGTCACACCCCCGTCCTCCGGCTGGAGCGTGAGCCAGCGCAACGCCGGGGATCCATCGTGCTCGAAGCCGCCGAGGAATTGCTCAACAGGCCGGCCGCGGTTCAGGGCGCTCTTGATGGACCAAGGAAGGAGGTAGCGCATCGTGTTTTACTCACGAACTGATGGACGAGAAGCGGTATGAAGCATGGGCAAACAACCGACCAGCTACATTGAAGCGACTGGCGTTCGGCGCACAAGGGGCTCAGCACCTGCCGCAGCGCGATCGAATTCTCCCCTCTCCCGCTTGCGGGAGAGGGGCCGGGGGAGAGGGCAGCCCGGGGCGTGCGCCGGAGTGATCGAAACGCCTCGACGGTCGCGGCCGCTGCACGGGTGACCGCTGCCGCGCCCCGGCTTGGAAGTGCCCCATGCCAGATCCTTCGCCCCGCGAGGCAGGGTGTGCGGGCTGGTACGGCGCACCTGGGGCTCAGGATGACAGATTTCGCGGCTCTGCCCTGATTCACACCCGGGCTCCGGGGTACGCACGGCACTGGCTCCCTTCGCCCGCGCAGTTTGCGGGGGAAGGGTTGGGGATGGGGGACGCCTGAGGCGTGCGCGAAAGCTGGGCCCATCCGCCCGTTAGGCGTCGGAGATGCACCAGTCGACCGGGGTCTTCCCGGCGCGCTGCAGTTCGCGGTTGATGATGGTGAACGGTGTGCTTCCGAAAAAGCCCCGCTTGGCCGAAAGCGGCGACGGGTGCGCGGACTTGTGGACGTAGTGCGGCGGGCCGATCAGCGTCTCCTTCTTAGCCGCGTACCCGCCCCACAGCACGAATACGACGGGGTCTTCACGAGCCGCCACCGCGCGGATGACCGCGTCCGTGAACGTTTCCCATCCTTTGCCCTTGTGCGAGTTGGGCTCGCCCTCGCGCACCGTCAGTACCGCGTTCAGCAGCAGCACGCCCTGCTCGGCCCAGGGAACCAGGTAGCCGCTGCGGGGCACCGGGCATTCCATCTCGGCCTTCAACTCCTTGAAGATGTTGGCCAGCGACGGGGGAGGGCGCACGCCGGGAAGGACGGAGAACGCCAGCCCGTGCGCCTGGCCTGCGCCGTGGTACGGGTCCTGTCCCAGGATCAGCACCTTCACCGCGTCGTACGGCGTCAGCTCCAGCGCCGTGAACTCCCGGCCTTCCGGCGGAAAGACGGTCGCGCGGCTTCGCTCCTCGCTCACGAACGCGTGCAGCTTCTGGAAGTAGGGCTTCTCCAGCTCGGCTGCCAGGGGGGACCGCCACGACGGCGGAAGCGTCGGATTCATCGGCCGGATCTCGCGATTGGGGCGCGGAAGTGAACGGCGTGCACTCCATCCGCGGGATGCAATCGTGAGGCCGGGGCTGGGCTCATCATGATTCTGGACGTTCCGGCACTCCGCATGCAACTTGGGAGATATCCCCGGCGCCGGGGCGGCCCACATGGAACTTGTCGGGCCGCCGGGCAGTACGGCGAAGACCACACGTTTCGCTGGAGGCATGGATGATCAGGCCCAACGTACGAGCATCGTTCGGCAGGCGCGAGGCGGAATTGCTCACCTCGCTGGTCGGTACGGGTGGGGAGGAACGGCTGCGCGAGCAGGGGCTGGACGCGCTGCTGGACGACACCGGTGTGCTGCGCGCGCTGGTGCGCAGCAAGGGCGTGAGCGCCGTGCCGGCTCCGCTGCTGTTCTACGTGATGGTGCGCCACGCGCTGATGCAGCGCGAAATCCAGGATCGGCAGCTGGCGGACTACACCGCGGCGGTGCTGCTGGAGTTCGCCATGGCGGGCAAGGCGCACCGCGTGGACGGGGGGGAGGGCGAGCCGTTCTTCTACCTGACCGACATCCTGGGGGCGCTGGAGCGGGCGCGGGGGGAGCGCGAGTTCTTGCTGCGCGTGCACCTGGGCAACTTTGCCCTGTGGCTGGGAGGCGTGTTTCCCGACTACATCGCGCACCGGGTGCAGCGCCGGGGCGCGCCGCCCATGTCGTACTACGACGAGATGGGGGCGGCGGGGTTCCGGATGGCGGCGGGGAGCGACCTGGCGCTGCGCCACGGCGTCGGCGACCTGTTCGTGCGCGCCGCCGACCGCTTTCGCGACGTGCGCTCGGCGCTCAACTCGCTGTCGGACACACTGTTCTTTCCGCAGTCGCAAGATGCCATCGAGCGGCTGCTGCGCCAGGTGAGCGACGACTTCCAGCGGCAGAGCGGCTGGCGCTGAGGCCCCTCCCCCGGCCCCTCCCCGCACAAACTGCGTGCGGAGAGGGGGGAACTTCGATCGTGGCTTCGGCTGGACTTGGTGGGTGCCCCGGGCGCCCCCATCCCCAGCCCTTCCCCCGCAAACTGCGGGGGAAGGGGGCTAGTGTGGTGCTTCACACCCGCCCTCTCCGCACACACTGTCATCCTGAGCCCCAGGCGCACCGTACCGGCCCGTACACCATTCCTCGCGGGGCGAAGGATCTAGCCTGGGGCACGTAATAGCTTGGGCGCGGCAGCGGTGACGGAGATGTGGGACTCGGCCTCGCTCGCCCGTGGCGTTTCGACGGAGGCCGGCGCATTCCCCGGCTGCCCTCTCCCCCGGCCCCTCTCCCGCAAGCGGGAGAGGGGAGAATTCGACCGCGCTTCGGCAGGTGTCGCGTGCGTGCAGGTGAAGCCCCGAGCGGGACGCGACAGCTGCCCGAGTCGGGGCTTTCCGCATTTCGAGCGGCGGGTTCACCCGCTCAGGGGACGGTGCACTCTGAGGCTCGCGTGCGTTTCGATCGGGTGTGTGGCGGATCCCTCGTCGCTGCTATCTTCGGCGTACGGGCCGGTTCGGTGGGGCCGCTTCCCCGGGATGACAGATGCGCTCCGGCTGGTGTGGTGTGCGTGCTGGTGAAGCCCCGAGCGGGACGCGACAGCGGCCGAGTCGGGGCTTTCCGCCTTCCGAGCGGGTTCACCCGCTCAGGGGGACGGCGCACACTGAGGTTCGCGTGCGCTTCGAATGCTGTGTGGCGGATCCCTCGTCGCTGCTATCTTCGGCGTACGGGCGGGTTCGGTGGGGCCGCTTCCTCGGGATGACAGGATGCGCTTCGGCGGGTGTGGAGTGCGTGCAGGTGAAGCCCCGAGCGGGACGCGACAGCGGCCCGAGTCGGGGCTTTCCGCGTTCCCAGCGGCGGGTTCACCCGCTCTTGGGCCTCGTGGCCGCCGATACTCCCATTACCTGGCCATCAGGATGAGAGCTTTTGCGCTACCAGGGCGTTCGCCGGTACCACGTCGGCGTCGGAGGTGCGCGTCAGGCCCTCCCATCCACAGCGCGGGCACCAGCGGCGCTGGAGCTTTCCCATCAGCAGCTTCTGCAGCGTCCGCCCGCCCACCCCCATCCGCACGGGAAGCGTCTCCGCGTCGCACTCGTCGCAGGTGCGCTCCGAGGGAAAGATCAGGTAGCACATCGCGATCGCAAGCAGCAGCTTGGAGATGAAGGCGACGAAGATGAAGAACGTCCACAGAAGCATCGGCACCACGCGTGTCGGGGGACGGGTTGGCACCGGGATGCGCATCCCTCGTGCCCGTCGGATGTTCCCTTACGCCGGTGCATGGGCCTCCGTTCCGCCGCCTGCGTGAGGCCTTCTGTTTTCTGCGGTGTACTCGTAGGTTGCCGCGCGCATCTTCAGTCACCGCACGTGAATCGGAAATGAACGTCCTCAACGTCCAGAGTCTCAAGAAGAGCTACGGCACCCGGGTCGTCTTCGACGGCGTTTCGTTCGCGGTGGACGAGGGCGACAAGGTGGGCTTCATCGGCGTCAACGGGTCGGGGAAGAGCACCCTGTTCCGCATCGTGGCCGGCCTCGAGGGGCACGAGGGCGGCACGCTCGCGTTCCAGCGGGGCATCCGCGCCGGCTACCTGTCGCAGGAGCCCGAGTTCGACCCAGGTGCCACCATCCTGTCCGCCGTCGCGGGGGGCAAGCCCGAGCTGCTGGACGCCATCGGCGAGTACCACGCGGTGGCCCAGGCGCTCACGGCCGGGGAGGGCGACGTCGACCGGCTGCTGGCGCGGCAGGAGCGCGCGGCGGGTCGCATCGACGCGCTGGGCGGGTGGGACTACGAGCACCGGATGGAGGCCATCCTCACCAAGCTGGACGTGGCGCACTGGGAGCGGCCGGTGGAGGGGCTGTCCGGCGGCGAGCGGAAGCGCGTGGCGCTGGCTCGCGTGCTTCTTCAGCAGCCGGAGCTGCTGCTGCTGGACGAACCCACCAACCACCTGGATGCCGACACCACCGCCTGGCTGGAGGAGCACCTGCAGGAGTATCCCGGCGCGGTGCTGCTCATCACCCACGACCGCTACTTCCTGGACCGCGTGGTCACGCGGATGCTGGAGGTGTCCACGGGCGAGCTTACGGGCTATCCCGGCGGGTACACCGAGTACCTGGAGGCCAAGGCCGAGCGGATGGAGCGCGCGTCCGTGGAGGAGGAGAAGCGCAAGAAGCTGATCGCGCAGGAGCTGGCTTGGGTGCGCCGCTCGCCATCGGCGCGCACGGGCAAGCAGAAGGCGCGCATCGGGCGGCTGGGCGGGCTGGAGAAGGAGCAGAAGGAAAAGCGGATGCCCAACCGCGAGGCCGTGGAGATCAACCTGAACGAGGCGCCGCGGCTGGGCCGCACCGTGCTGAACCTGCACGGAATCGCCAAGTCGTTCGGCGAGCGGACGCTGATCCGCGGCTTCAGCGGCATGCTGCAGGCGGGCGAGCGCATCGGCATCATCGGGCCGAACGGGGCGGGGAAGACCACGCTGCTGCGCATCATCCTGGGGCAGGAGCCGCCCGATGCCGGCGAGGTGGAGGTGGGCAAGAACACGCGTTTCGCCTACTTCGACCAGCGGCGCGAAGAACTCAATCCCGACCACTCCATCTACGAGGCGGCCGCCGACAGCGACTGGGTGATGGTGGGCGGCCAGCGCACGCACCTGCGCAGCTACCTGGAAACCTTCCTGTTTCCGCCCGAGAAGCAGCGCCAGGTGGTGCGCTCGCTCTCCGGCGGCGAGCGCAACCGGCTGCTGCTTGCGCGCCTGTTCCTGCTGGACGCCAACCTGCTGATCCTGGACGAGCCCACCAACGACCTGGACCTGGTGACGCTGCAGGTGCTGGAGTCGGTGCTGGCGGATTACGGCGGGTGCGTGCTGATGGTGACGCACGACCGCTTCTTTCTGGACAAGGTGGCGACGGGGCTGATCGTCTTCGAGGGCAACGGCGTGCTTCACCGGCACGAGGGCAACTACGACCTGTACCGCCGTCTGAAGGAGCAGAAGGAGGCCGAAGCCGCCACCGCCCAGACGACCGCGCGCAAGGCCGCGACGTCCGCCGCCCCCGCCAAGAAGGACGACGGCGGGCGCAAGCTGAGCTACAAGGAAAAGAAGGAGCTGGATGGGATGGAGGCCGCCATCACCGCGGCCGAGGCGCGCAAGGAAGAACTCTCCGCGCGCCTGGCCGATCCCGCGCTCTACGCCGGCCCCGCCGACGAGGTGGCGCGCGTCACGGCGGCGTTCAAGGAGGCCGGTGAGGCCGTGGATGCGCTCTACGCCCGCTGGTCGGAGTTGGAGGAGGCGGGGACGTAGGCGTTCCGGTGGGCTTCGCGCTGTTCTATTCGTTTCTCAACGCCCGTGCGTCGACGACGACGTTGCGAACCGCGCGGATCACAACATCAGGGCGCTCAAACTGGATGTTGTGCCCGGCATCCACGGGCTCGTGGCGGCTCCGGGATGACCATGTCGCCATCTCTTGCTGGAGCTGGAACCTGGTCGCTTGCAGACGCTCTTCCATGGGGGGCGTGATCGCGTTCCGATTGCGCACTGCGGGCGATCTGCCTGTCGCGCTCAGTACGACGAGCGGACGGCTCCCCAACTGCTGAAATCGGCCGGCCCGGCGAAGCGTGCCGTCGAACGCGTGCACTTCCTCCAGGAGGGCCGCTGTCGAGGAGGGGAAGAACGCGCGATGTGCCGCGATCATGGAATCCGTCCATGAATGGGGCGCTTCGCCCATGGGGGCCAAGCGGGCAACCCCAAGCCGGACGAGGAGAGGACCCATGGTGACCGCGGCCGCCTTCCTGGCACGATCACCCGCAGAAGGGGAGATGCCCGTCGCCTGCTCCACCCGTTCGAGATGATCGGGATGAGGGATGTCCACGAACACGAGACCGGCAACCTCGCTCGGGTAGCGCCCGGTGAACACCATCGTGTAAGGGCCTCCCGCCGAGTGGCCGACCATCACCCAGGGCGGGCGCTCCCCGGCGCGAATGAGCGCGGTGTGGAGATCCTCGGCCGCCCGGGCGCTGTTGAAGGGGCCCTTCGCCGCATCGCTCCACATCATCCCGGCCCGGCTGTACGCGCAAGTCCGGGTCGTCTCGGCGATTGGATCGTGCACGGATACCCAGCTCAGCGAACCGTTGCGGTCCAGTCCGGACTCGAGGACCACGGTGGGTGAGCCCATTCCGCGGCAGTCCACCTGGATGCGCCGGCCGCCAATGTCGATCAACCTGCCCGGAGGCGGATGGTCACGCCGCGCCCTCCGGCGGGAAAGCGTCTCGTACGTCGCGCCGATGAGCGCGACAACCAGGAGCAGGACGGCCATGCCGGCGGCAACGCGGCGCACCCTTACGATGCGAGGGAAGGCGGATGGGCTGTCATTCACGCTGATGTGGGCGTGTGGACTGCTTTGCGTAGTCTGGATATGAGTAAGTGCAGATGCTTCGCCCGCCGCTCCAGCCCATCCGCTAACTGGGCAACGCTCTCCGGCTGCGGCGTGCGCGTGCCGGCCAGCCAAGCGATCATCGTCGCTCGGCTCAGATTCGCGTCCTCGGCGATCTGGGTGCGGGTCAGCCCGCTCTCCTCGGTGACCTCTCGGGCTACGGTCTGAACGTCCGCCGGCTTAGCCAAACCTCACCTCAGCGTAGTCTGAGAGCGGCGCGTGATCTTTCTAGACTACGTGCCGAGTGGGTGCGGATCGCAGGCAAGACTGGGCAACGACCTTGGCTATATCACCTGCGTTCCGCTCGCGTTCGGATTGTAGGCGTCCTGTTGACGGGGCGCAAACGGAAAGACGGGAGGAGTCGGTGCGCGCCAAGGTAATCGAAGGGGAGCGGACCTCGCCCACGCGCCTGCTGGAGATGTTGACGGACCGGTTCGGGGCGTTCGAATCCGCCTGAAGGAGCAAAAGGAGGCCGAAGCCGCCACCGCCCAGACGACCGCGCGCAAGGCCGCGACGGCCGCTGCCCCCGGCAAGAAGGACGAGGGCGGACGCAAGCTGAGCTACAAGGAAAAGAAGGAGCTGGATGGGATGGAGGCCGCCATCACCGCGGCCGAGGCGCGCAAGGAAGAACTCTCTGCGCGCCTCGCCGACCCCACGCTCTACGCCGGTCCCGCCGACGAGGTGGCGCGGGTGACGGCGGCGTTCAAAGAGGCCGGCGAGGCGGTGGATGCGCTCTACGCGCGCTGGTCGGAACTGGAGGACGCCCGGGCGTAGACGCTCGCGCGAGAGCCAGTCGGGTCACCACTTCGCGAGACGGAGGATCATACAATCGATCCAGCGACAAACAGGCCGAGGTGAACATAGGCCAGCGCGAGGAACGCCACTTTCGCCCAGAAGAAGAATAGGGCTGGCCAGTTGATCGCGGGAGGCACGTCAAATTCCTCGTCCTGTGACCTCCCCAGACGCTCTGCTCGCCGATTGTATACGCTCCACACGATAGCCCCGCTCACATACTGCAACAGATCGAACGTGAGGGCGATTACAATCATCAACCCCGGTGTGAGGAGCGCGTCGGGAATCTGCGGCTGCCCCGCTACTTCGGTCCGGAAGAGCCAGATCAACGCGATCCCAGCAAAGCCAAGTTGGCGAGCGATGTCACTCGCCTTCCCGCTGTTCACTTCGTAGGCGGTGCGGACGTCGCTCAGCTTCATTTCTTCGGTGTCCGGCGAGGGCCGGTGCTCTGAGTACCCTTAGGTTTCGGTGGATTATTACCGCGGTCTGCTTTATCAGGGTTGCCCGTGTTGGACGGACCGTTGTTAGGGCTGCGCTTTTCGCGGACGTTCCCTCGCGACTTCTTCTCGCTCGGCGAACGCTTGTCGGACGAGGTTCGGTCGTGATCCGATGGATCGTTTTCGTTTTTCTTTGTCATTCACCACCGAGCGGATTAGGATAGAGTAACGACCAGCACCCTTAAAGCAAGATTTCCGCCCATCATCTTTGATGGCGAGCGCAGGCGCTGCAGGAACCGCCCACCATTGATGAAACGTATGTGCGGCCGCCGCCGCGCGGTGCCGGACGGCGGCTTTCGAGGTGGCCGGTAAGCGGGAGGCGCTCTACGCCACCGGTAGGACTTGAGGAGGCCCGGCTTAGTCTAGGTCCCGCTTGACGCCCCTCGGGTGTTCGGTTTAGGGGCGGGGCAAGGAATAATGGATGAGAAGGGTTGCGCCGTCCCCCTTTGGCGGTTTCGCTACAATTGAGTCGCCTGCGCGCATCACACTCCGCATGACACTGCAGCAAACCGGCATCCGGTGGTTGCCTGGGTAGCCCCCGACCTGCCGATGCAACGCCCCAGACGTGACTCCGATGAACGCCAATCCGAGCCGTTCGCATTCTTTGAACAACGCCCCCAACGACGACAAAAAGTCCTCACGCGAGGCTGCCATGATGTTGCTCCTCTCAGAGTGGTTCTACGAAAAAGACTGAACCTACGGTAACATGCGGTACTCTGCTGTGCGATATCCCTTCCGCGCCTCGAATTCGCGTGCGTCTGCATGCAGAACTCGCTTGAGCAAACGCCCCCCGTCGATCGCCGCCCGTCGAGACGAATCTGCCGGGCTCATCGTCACCGCATGCCGATCGTACAAGCCCTGCAAGGCGGTGCCGTGCCAATTTTTGTTCGCTCCCCCCATGAAGTCACGGAGCCCGAACCAGTCTGCAGGGCGGTCTTTGCACCACAAGTAAACAGCCCCTTGCAAGAAGTCGAGAATTCGCTCCTCCTCCTGCTGCGTGATATTCCGGACCCGGTAGATGCGCGGTGTTTGATTAGGAGTGGATTTGATTGTCATTAGGCTGTCGAAAAATGGAGGCAATCGTGCTGCTCTCGTCACTCTGCAAGCGTTCGACGCAGCCGGGACACTAGGGCTTGGAGTTGATTGGCCCTGCGCTCCAATCCATCGGCCAGTTGCATCACGCTCTCCGGTTGCGGCGTGCGCGTGCCTGCCAGCCACGTAATTAATGTCGCACGGCTCAGGTGAGCATCTTGAGCGACGAGGGTGCGAGGGAGTCCGCTCTCCTCAATCACCTCACGCACTACGGTCGCGATCTTCTCCGGCTCGGCCAAGTGGCACCTAGGTAATAATCACATCTGTTGACAGCGGGGAGTATTCACAGTAGAATACTCCCCGGGGAGAGTGGCGCCGGACGACGATGCCACTCATGGATTGTAGGCGTCCCGAGTAGAGGGCGCAAACGGAAAGACGGGAGGAGTAGATGCGCGCCAGGGCAATCGAAGGGGAGCGGACCTCGCCCACACGCCTGCTGGAGATGCTGACGGACCGGTTCGGGGCGTTCGAGTCCATCGCGTACTCCAGCATCAAGCTCGCCCGCGCCGTGCCGGACGAGGCGCCCCCGATGGACCCGCTCGTGGCCGAGGCCGTCCTGGAGTTCGGCGACGACCTGCGCGACGCCGCCGAGGCCGCGACGGCGTGGGCAACGCACGCCCGCCCGTAAGCGCGCGCGGTGGCCGTCGGCTCCCGCGCCGGAAGATGAGCTACAAGCGTTTGACGGTACTACTCTGGCGGGCCGGCGCGGTCAGGGAATCCAGCACCGACTCGAGTTGGGGAAATGGGTGCTGACGCCCCGCGCTGTCTTGCGGCGCGACACCGATCGTCCGGTACGCCACCCGCCCGTTCGCGTCGACGACCAGGAACTTGGGAAAGCTGCTCTTCGCGGTCAGACGCGTCCACGCCGCCGGATCCGCGAGCACGTGCTCCCCTCCATTCGCGAGCGCGATCGGCATCCGCACCCCCGCACTGTCCGCGAACCGGCGCATTCGTTTCGCGTCCCCTTGATGGGCGACGATCACGACCGGTACTCCATGCGGCTCATACTTCGCCCGGAGACGTTCCAGCCCGGCCAGCGCCTGGAGGGAGAATCTACAATCAGCCGACCAGATTACGAGCAGGGCGGGTTTCCCGGCCAGTCGATCCGGCGAGAGCCGTGCTCCCGCGGGGTGCCCCAGCATCTCGAAATCGAACCTTGGCACCGGAGTGCCGACAGCCGGGAGCGCCGCCAGGGAGTTCTTCCCTTGCGCGCGCACTACGGTCGCGGCACCGACCACGAGTACGGCGAAGCTTGCGAGCGCGAAACGGGCCACAGGGTGGCGGGGAAGCAGACGCATGGGTGGTCCGTGGGGAAAAGAGACACGTGTCTCGGGAAGGCGGGGCGATGGAGGGTGTAAAGGAAGGTAACGCCGCCATGTGCATGCGGCAATGCAGCGACTCCATACTCGCACACCGGAGACGAACCGACATTGCCGCTATTGCTCACGCGGATCGCGCCGGACCCCGCTCGTGGCCAAGGCCGTCCTTGACCGACGTTACGGCGGCGTGAAAGCAAAGCGGGGGATTGCGGGGTTGGGAGTCTGTCCCGATTCGCCCCTTCACGCGTTCTCTCGCGAACGCACCCCCGCCTCTCCAAGACTCCGAATCCGTCGCATGCCCAACGTTCGCCGTCACGCCGCCCTCGTCCTGCTCGCGCTCGCTGCTGGATGCATCGTCCCTACCGGACCGGCCAAATCCGTCGCAGCCGAGGTACAGGTGAGTACGCGTGGCTTCGGCGCCGATTCGACGCACGTGAGTGCCTCGTTCTACTCACTGGACGGGGGGGACCGCATCCACTTTCGCAGCGACACCCTCCGCGTGCAGAACGTGGTCGCGAAAGGGGTGAGTGGGCAGTCCGCGGTGTTCTTTGCCCGGGTGCCGCTGGACAGCGCAGCCGTCGCCGGCGGGCTTCGCGTGCGGCTTCCCGTGCCGACGCTCGGCGCCGTGCCGCAGTCCGAGTTCACCGTGTTCAGCATGGCGCGGGGCGGCAGCGCCTCGGTGACGCTCCGCAGCGGGCAAGATCTTGTGCTTCCCATCATCCGGGGCTCCTCGGGAACGCTCCCGGCGCCGGAGTACGAGCACTGGAACGTGTCGTTCTATCGGGGAGGCAAGGGCACCAGCATCTCGGGAACCGGGCCGATCCCCTCACCCGTCGTCGTTCCATGGGTACTGATCCCCAAGGAGGGATCGGACACGATGAAGGTACTCGTATCCTCCGACCGCCAGTTCCGATTCGACGCGCCGCCCGCATCGCCGCGCCTGGTCACGAACATCCGCGCCGACGCGTTGCTGGAGTGGTCCGTCCAGCTCGTCCCCTGACCGCGCATCCGTTTGAGCGGTCCCAGCCAGCGCAGTCCTGTCGAATCGCGAGCGAATTCTCCCCCTCTCCCGCTCGCGGGAGAGGGGGCCGGGGGGAGAGGTCAGCCGAGGCATGCGCCGGCCTCGATCGAAGCGCCTCCCTTCTGCGGCCGCCGCACTGGTGACCGCTCCCGCACACGTTTGCGACCGGAAGGCGTGGCAGCCCTCGCTTCACAAAAATCTGTTTCAAAGTTGGCGGCTCACGTACTTGCGGGCCTCCGACACGCGTAATTAGCTTCGCTATGCGACCCTGGCCTGGCCGCAGGGGCGCTCACGCCGGTATCGCCTGCCGATTTACGCCTCTTTCCACGCCGGACTGCCCGGCACACCGGTCCGCGGGATGATGGAACCCTGGATGGACGAGCCCGCCGCCACGGCCGACGCGCTGTTCCCGCGCTTCGTGTGCCGCGTGTCTGGCGCACCCGTGGACACGGTCGACACGCTGCGCGCCGAGCGCACCCTGGCGCTGGTGGACGAGCTGGCCGAGGTGGAGGCGCGAATCGGCGAGCGGCGCGAGGAAGTGTCGCGGATGCTGTTCGAGGCCATCGGCGGCACCACCGAAAAGCCGGTGCGCAACCGCCTGGTGGCCCTTAAGCGCGAGCTGTACAACGGCCGCGCCCCCGCCGCGCAGAAGGTGAACGACACGCTGGCCGCGCTGGACGAGGCGACGGGCGAGCAGGTGCGCGCCTTCGTCGCCGACCTGGAGCGCGCCCGCGAGCTGAACGCCAGAATCGGCGCCGCGCACGACGAAGAGGTCACGGCCCTGCGCCGGCGCTTCCGCGAGCTGGTGCGCGACGGCGACTTCCGGAAGGGGCTGATGGTGTCCAGCCGCGCCCTGTACGGTAACCTGGGGCGCTACGACGCGGCGGCCGAGCGCGGCACGCTCAGCGGGCGCGACGAGAAGACGGAGCGCGGGCTGCTGCGCTACTACACGCGGATGGCCGCCAAGGCCACGCCGTTCGCTACCTTCTGCGCCGTCATCCCCGGCACCTTCGTCGAAGCCGGCGGGGACCAGGACGAGGGGCGGATGCGCTTCACCGGCGACCCGCGCACCAAGCGCAGCTTCGTCCGCATCAACAAGTTCCTGTACGGCCTGCTCTTCGAGCACCTGAAGACCCGCCCCACGGTGCGGCACCGGCTGGCCATCGAGCCCAACCCCACCCTTCGCAAGGAGGATGGGCGGCTGGTGTTCCTGACGGCCATCGACGGGCGCGAGGTCTTTCAGCGCATGGCCGACAACGAGGTGCTGGACCTGATCGCCGACCGCTGCGCGCAGGCCGGACGCCCCACGCTGGGCGACCTGATCGGCGCGCTTTGCAGCGACCCGGAGATCGACGCCACGCCCGAAGAAGCCGAGGCGTACCTCGACAAGCTGATCCAGATCGGGTTCCTGCGCTTCCACACCGGCATCCGCGAGCAGGACGCGGACTGGGACCTGCCTTTCCGCGAGCTGCTGGACCGCATCGACGACGAGCACGCCCGCCGCACGTCGCAGCTACTGGGCGTGCTGCGCGAGCGAGTGGAGGCGTACGGCAACGCGCCGGTGGACGGGCGCGGCGCGCTGATCGACGAGATCCACGCGCTGATCGAAAGCGCGCTGGTGGAGATGGAAGTCAGCGGCCGTCTGCGCCGCGACATGCCGTTCTACGAGGACGCCACCGCCGCCGCGGGCGCCGAGATCGCGCTGACGCCGGGGGTGCGGCGCGCGTTCGGCGCCTGGGAAGAGTGGGCGCGGCTGACGTCCAGCCTGGGGTGGCCGCGGTCCGAGCAGGCCACCATGCGGCATTTCTACCAGACCTACTACGGCGACTCGCCGGGCGTGCCTCTGCTGCGGTTCTACGAGGAGTTCTACCGCGAGCACTTCAAGGCGCACGTCGAGAAGGAAGCGAAGCAGCGCGGCGGCGCCCCCAGGGAGGCGCTGGGCGGATACGACGTGGGCAACCCGTTCGGCCTGGACGTCATCCGCAGCCTCTCGGCCGCGCGCACGCAGTTGAGCGAGGCCTTCCGCGAACGATGGGCGGCCGAGCCGGATGCCGCCGTCGTGGACCTGACGGTGGACGACGTGCGGCTGGCGCTGGCGGGGGTGGAAACGGTCAGCGACGTGCCGCGCTCCATGGGCGCGTTCGGCCTGCTGGTGCCGGCAGAGGAGGAGGGCGGCGCGCCGTCGTTCGTGCTGCACGGCGGCAGCTACACGGCGGGGTACGGCAAGTACTTCTCGCGCTTCCTGTACATGCTCCCCGACGACGTGCAGGAAGACGTGCGGACGGGGAACGCGTCGCTCACGGACGACATGCTGGCCGAGATCTGCGGCGACGCGCAGTTCAACGCCAACCTGCATCCGCCGCTGATGCGGTGGGAGATCAGCTATCCCACGGGCGAGAGCGGCGCGACGGAGGCGCAGCTTCCCAGCAGCGAAATCGTGGTGCAGCCCGACCCTGACGACCCGTACGCGCTGCGGCTGGCGCACGGGCCCACGGGCCGCCGGGTGATCCCGGTGGATTTGGGCTTCCTGAACCCGCGGATGCGCCCGCCGCTGTACCAGTTGCTGTCGCGGTTCACCCCGCCGGTGATGTTCGCCCCGACCGTCCCCGAGTCGCACGCGCAGCCGGCACACGGCCACGGAGCTCGCCCCGCCACGGTGGAAGGCCTGCACGTCGCCCCCGCCGTCATCGCGCAGGACGGGGGCGGCGCTGATACGGTGGATGGGGGCGCGGATACCGTCGACCAGGGCGCCGACACCGTTGACCAGGGCGCGGACACGGTAGCCGCGAATCCGTTCGGCGCCGACACGGTCGATGGTGGGGCGGATACGGTGGATGGGGGAGCGGATACGGTCGCTGCAGGCGCGGATACGGTCGATGGCGGGGCGGACACCGTGGATGGAGGAGCGGACACGGTCGATGCAGGCGCGGATACGGTTGCCCCCGCAGCAGCCCCGGCCGACGCCGTCCACCCGCAGCCGCAGCCCACGATCGGCTATCGCCCGCGGCTGACGTTCGGAGGCAGCCTGGTGCTGACGCGGCGCCGCTGGTCGGTGCCCGGGACGCTGCTTCCCCAACGCCGCACGGACGAGAGCGCGTCCGAGTTCTTCGTGCGGATCAATCGCTGGCGGCGGGAGAGCGGGATTCCGGAGACGGGCTATTTCCGCATCAACCCCGTCCCGGAGCCCCGTTCGACGCCCGCGGGCCAGCCCGCGCCCGAGCAGGCGGAGGCGCCGCCCGAGGTAGTGGACGAGATCCCGGGCTACGAGGGCGCCGCCGAGGTCGAAGCCGACGCGCACGAAGACGAGCAGGAGCCCGAGGCCGAGCCCGCCGCGCGCGAAGCGGGGACCCCTGCGGCCGCCGGAGCGGATGCAAACGCCGCGCAGCGGCCGAAGCCCACCCAGGCGTCGCGCGACTTCTATAAGCCGCAGTTTATGGACTTCGGCAATCCGCTGCTGGTGGCGATGCTGGGGCGCATCGCCGCGGGGCTCAAGCGGTTCCAGGCGGTGTTCGAAGAGCGCCTGCCGGACCGGGACGGCCTGCCGCGCCACGGCGACGACCGGTTCGTCACGGAGCTGGTGGTGCAGCTCGCCTTCCCCGGCGGCACCGCCGCAACCCCGTCCGAAGCCGCGGAGCCGGCGCTGGCGGTGTCATCCTGAAGCCAAGCCACACCGAACCCGCCCTAACGCCGTACCTGGCGGGCCGAAGGATCCAGCCGCGGACACGTACCAGTCAGGGCGCGGCAGCGGTCACCGAAGCCGAGGCCTCGGCTGCCGTGGGGCCCTCACCCCGCCGCGCTGACACGCGTGCGACCCTCTCCCACAAACAGCGTGGGAGTGGGGGTACACACCAGGCTCGGGCGCGGCCTCGGCCCTGCTGGGGCGACTGAAGTCGCGGCAACGACGGCCCGAAGTCCGCCTTCGCGGACTGCACGCGGAGTGGAGTGCACCAGGCCCACCGAAGCGCACCGGGCTGGCTCCCTTCCCCCGCGGCAGTTTGCGGGGGAAGGGCTGGGGATGGGGGGCGCCTTGGGCATGCACCAAACCCAGCCTCAACCGGTATGAAGTTCTCCCCCTCCCCTGCGAAGCGGGGGCCGGGGGCCGGGGGGACGGGGCTCCCGCGGCATGCGCCGCATCCAGCCTTCTCCGGCACGAAGTTCCCCCCTCTCCGCACGCAGTTTGTGCGGGGAGGGGCCGGGGGAGGGGCAACCCGGGGGAGGGGCACCCCGGGGGCCCCGCGTCCAGTGATCCACCGAACCACACGCCACATGACCGAACCGCGGCACGAGCACGGCTGGCTGAGCGTCTACCTGTTCATCAACGGCTGGATCTACGCCGCCGAGTGCGACCAGGTGGTCACGGACCACGTCGAGCCGTTCGTCCGCCGCTGCATGGCCGAGGGCTGGGCCGACCAGCACTTCTTCATCCGCTACAGCGAGCACGGCCCGCACGTGCGCCTGCGCCTGCATGGACGCACCGGCGTGCTCGAAGGCACCGCGTGGCCCGCGCTGGTAGAGCACGTGCGCGCATCGCATCCGAGCGTGCGGGTGGACGAGCTTCCCGAGACGCCCTCGTACAGCCGCGCCGACGACCAGCCCCCGGGCGTGACGCACCTGGCGCGCGTGGCATACGAGCCGGAAACGCAGCGCTACGGCGGCCCGGACGCGCTGGTGGTCGCCGAGCGCATGTTCCAGGACTCCAGCGACACCGCGTACGCGCTCCTGGCCCGCATGGGCGGCGAACGGTCGTCGCGGCTGGGCAAGGGGCTGCTCTGCACCGTGATGGCCTGCCACGTCTTCTGCGAAACCCGCGAGCGCGCCACCACGTTTGCTCAAAACTACTCCACCAGCTACCTGCGCTCGCTCGCCCGCGAAGACGAGGGACGCGAGACGTTCATCAGCGCCTTCGACCGCGGGTTCGAGCAGCAGGCGCAGACCCTCGCGGACTACGTCAACGAGGTGTGGGAGCGCATGGACGAGGGCGAGGAGCTGTCCGAGGCGCTGGACCGCTACGGCGAGGGGCTCGAGGCGCGCCGGGCCGAGCTGCGGGCGCTGTTCGACGAAGGCCGGGTGCAGGTGGCCGGGCAGCCGGTCGGCGACTGGCAGCAGGTGGTGCGGGGCATCGTTCCCAGCTACGTGCACATGATGAACAACCGCCTGGGCATCACCATCCAGGAAGAAAGCTACCTGGGATACCTGGTCCACCGCGCGCTGCAAAGCTCCCCCGAAGGGGCCGAAGCCTGAGCCCCACGGCCCGATCCGTCTTTTCCGCACCCACAAGGACCGTTTCTCGATGGATACGCAGCACCGCACGGACGAGCCCCGCACGGAATCGCTGATGGAAGCGGCGCAGGCCATCGGCCGGCGGCTCGTGGAGGGCGCGCGGTGGACGGACGACGCCTGCACGTGGCACGTGATGCAGCCCGACCGGGCGAACCTGCGAGCGCGCCGCGCCGTCCCCACCCCCGCCACCGGCACGGTGTACGAGGGAACGGCGGGGATCGCGCGGTACCTGGCCGAGCTGCACGCCGTAACGGGCGATGCCGGCCTGGCCCGCACCGCGCTGGGCGCCATCCGCTTCGCCCTGCGCCAGGGTGCGTCGCTGCCGGACACCAGCTTCGGATACCACAGCGGCCGCGTGGGGATCGCCTACGCGGCCGCGCGGACGGGCGAGCTGCTGGGGCACCCGGAGTTCCATGCGCAGGCCGAAGACCTTCTCCGGCCGCTGGCGGGCAACGAGAGCCGCGACGCGGGGTTGGACGTGATCGCCGGGGCCGGCGGCGCGATCCCCGCCCTGCTGCAGCTCACCCGGTACGTGGACGCGGAGCTGGCCCTGGGGATCGCGCGGGGGCTGGGCGACCACCTGGTGGCGACGGCCACGCGCGAGGCCGAGGGCTGGTCGTGGAGCACCATGCGCAACACCGCCGTCCGCAACCTGAACGGCTACGCCCACGGCGCGGCCGGCGTCGGGCACGGGCTGCTGGAGCTGTACGCCGCCACGGGCGACGGCCGCTACCGCTACGGCGCGGAGCAGGCGTTCCTGTACGAGCGGGCCTTCTTCAATCCCCAGCCCAACAACTGGCCCGACCTGCGCAACACCGAGCTGGGCGAGTTCCAGTACGAGGGGCGGCTGGACGAGCTGCGCGACCTGCTGCTGGCCGGCGGCGGCCTGCAGCCGCAGCACACCCGCTACATGAGCGCGTGGTGCCACGGTGCGCCGGGCATCGGGCTCAGCCGCGTGCGCGCCTGGCAGCTGCTGTCTGACCCGCTGTACCGCGACGAGGTGCTGGCTGCCTGCGCCACCACGGCGGGCACGGTGAGCGGACACGGGCTCAGCAACTACTCGCTGTGCCACGGCCGCGGCGGCAACGCCGAAACGCTGATGGTGGCCGCCCGGGTGCTGGGCGACGAGTCGCTGCGCCAACCCGCGCTGGAGAGCGCCTTCGCCGGCATCGAGCTGCACGGTGGCCCCGACGGGCCGCCCTGGCCCTGCGGCACCTTGGGCGCCGTGTCGGACCCCGGGCTGCTGCTGGGCGAAGCCGGCATCGGGTATTTCCTGCTGCGGCTGGCGCACCCCCGGGTGCCCTCCGTGCTGCTCCTGGAGGCGCCGGACGCTTCGGCGTCGCGCGGGGGCACGGCGGGCGAGGAGGGCTGGCGAGGCGAGCAGGAGCGCTCCGTCGCCGCGCACTTCGGCGGCACGCTCGCCGCCTTCCGCGGGATGGGCATTGCGCCGGAGCTGCCGCTGGCACGCATGGGCCCCGCTCCGCGCACGTCGGACGTGGTGGCCGCGTACGAGGTGCTCGCCGCCCGCGTGCGCGACGAGGCGGACCCGGCGCTGCGCGAGCGGCTGGAAGACGCGTTCGCGGTGGACCGTGCGCGCTACGAGCTGGCCCGTTCGGTGACGGACTTCACCACGGAGTACCTGGAGGGGCTGGCCCGGCCTGCCGCGGCGGAGGTGGACTGGCGCGAGGGCCGGGTGGAGCTTTCGCCCCGGGCCCGCGTGGTGAGCACGCGCTGGGATTGGGCCGCCCGCGCCGCCGCGGGCGCCGCCGGCCCGCAGGGGGACGAGGAGGAGGACGAGACGCACTGGCTGGTGCAGTTCACCGGCGGCCGGCCGGTGGTGCGCGCGTTGAGCCCTTTCGCGGCGGTGATCCTGGAGAGCGTGCGCGAGCCCGCGACCGCCGACGAGCTGATCGACACGGTGAACGCCGCCGTGTCGGGAGGCGAAGGCGAAGTGAACCGCGACTGGCTTGAGGAGCGCGTCCTGCAGCAGCTGACCCAGGCGTACCGCGCGGGCTTCGTGACCCTGGCGCGCGGCCTGGTGGGGGCGGCGCGGTAGGGAGACGCCGGGGCCTCGGCCCTGCTGGGGCGAGTGAATTCGCGGCAACGACGGCCCGAAGTCCGCCTTCGCGGACTGCTCGCGAAGCCGGGCGCACCAGGCCAGCCGAAGCCCACCGGACTGGCTCCCTTCCCCCGCGGCAGTTTGCGGGGGAAGGGTTGGGGATGGGGGGCGCCTTCCGAATGCACCGCACCCAGCCTGATCCCGCCTGAACTTCTCCGCGCTCCCGCGCAGTTTGCGGGGGAGGGGCGGGGGGATGGGGGGACCCCGGAGGTGCAGAATCGCCCTCCCGCGACTATCTTTACAAGCTGGCCGAAAAAGACGAGGATGAACCCCGTGTTCCCGCGCCTCGTCCGGGCCGCGAACCACACCTGACTACGCGTTCCATGCCGATGGCCTGATGCCGCCACGCCCACCTACAGAAATCCCGCCGCTGCGGGAAGCCTTTCAGCAGTTCATGCGGCTGATCCGGCTGAT
The DNA here is from genome assembly GCF_036399935.1 of Longimicrobium sp. Taxonomy (GTDB): domain Bacteria; phylum Gemmatimonadota; class Gemmatimonadetes; order Longimicrobiales; family Longimicrobiaceae; genus Longimicrobium. Next base: position 85,667 of record NZ_DASWMD010000076.1, on the reverse strand, counting down.
CCGCCCGTACTGGGCCCCCCTCGCCAAGGGGATGGCCCTGGGGCTGGTGCTGGGCATGATCGGCATGATCACCCCGTACCTGTCCAAGCTGCTGATCGACGAGGTGTACCCCACCCGCTCGGTCACGCTGATGCACGTGCTGGTGGCCGGCCTGCTGGCCGTCGCCGTCGCCCAGTCGGTGATGGGCGCCATCCGCGGCTACTTCACCATGTACACCACCTCGCACCTGACCAGCGCCACCGGGCTGCTCTTCTTCAACCACCTGCAGCACCTGCGCGTCCGCTTCTTCGACGAGCACCGGGTGGGCGAGATCATGAGCCGGTTCGGCGACATGCGCACCTCGCTGAACACGGTGTCGCGCGTGTTCGAGACGCTGTTCGTTAACGGCGCGTACCTGATCCTGGTTCCGCCCTTCCTCTTCCTGCTGCAGTGGAAGCTGGCCATCGTGTCGCTGATCACCGTTCCCCTGACGGTGCTGATCACCACGATGTCGGCGCGGCTGATGAGAAAGTACTGGAAGAAGAGCGCCGAGGCCTTCGCCGAGCTGGGCGCCTTCCAGGTAGAGGTGCTCAGCCACATCCGCACGCTCAAGGCGATGGGCGGCGAGCACCGGGTGTACGCCCGCGCCGAGGAGCAGGTCAAAGAAGCGCGGACCGTGCAGCTGAAGGGCGGGGGGTACAGCCAGGTGTTCGGCGCCACGAACGCCATCGTGCGGGCGCTGGGAACGGCGCTCTACACCTGGTACGCGTGGCGCCTGATCCTGGCGCAGGAGATGACGCTGGGCGACTACATCGCGTTCAGCGCCTACATCGGCTACCTGTACAACCCCATCAGCCAGATCACGGGGCTCTTCTCCGAGTTCCAGCAGTCGGCCGTGAGCCTGGGGCGCATGTTCGAGTACCTGGACTCGCCCACCGAGCAGGACCCCGCGATCTCGTACCTTCCGCCCCAGCCGCTGAAGCACGTGCTGGTGGGCGACATCCGCCTGCGCGACCTGACCTTCGGCTACACCCCGGAAAAGCCCGTGCTGCGCGGGGTGAGCATCCACTTTCCCGCAGGGATGATCACGGCGGTCGTGGGCCACAGCGGGGTGGGCAAGTCGTCCGTCCTGCGCCTGCTGACCCGTATGGAGGAGCCCGACGAGGGGCAGGTGTTCTTCGATGGCATCCCCGCCACCAGCATCGCCATCAACGACCTGCGGCGGCAGGTGTCCGTCGTCTGGCAGGAGTTCAGCCTGATGCAGGGCACCATCTGGGAAAACCTGACGCTGGGCTCGGAAAATCCCACGAGGGCCGAGGTGGACGACGCGGTGAAGCTGTGCCGGCTGGAGCCGCTGATCCGCGACCTTCCCGAGGGGTACGAGACGCCCGTGGGCGAGTGGGGATCCACCCTCTCCGGCGGCCAGCGGCAGCGGCTGTCGCTGGCCCGCGCCCTGATCCGCGGCGCCCCCGTGCTGCTGCTCGACGAGGCCACCTCCAACGTGGACATGGCCACCGAGTCGGAGATCCTTCGCGACCTGTTCGGCCGCCTGCAGGGCAAGACGATCGTCTTCGTCACCCACCGCGTGGCGACGGCGGCCATGGCCGACCAGATCATCGTGCTCGAGAAGGGCAAGGTGACCGGGTCCGGCACCCACGCCGAGCTGCTGCAGAGCAACGACGCCTACCGCCAGCTGCTGGGCGCCGGCGAGATGTCCGAAGACGGCCGGCGGCTTCGCGCCGTGGCCCCGGCCGCCCCGGCCCCAGCCCCGCGCCGTGGCCCCGGCCACGCGGTGACGCCATGAACGTGCCCAAGAAGGCCGAGAAGCCCCCGGCCACCGTGATTCCCCTGCGGCTTCCCGAGCTGCCCGACGACTGGCAGCCGGGGGCGGGGTTCGCCAAGCGCGCGGTGAGCTACACGCTGGGCTTCGTCGCGCTGCTGCTCGTTTCCGGCCTGCTGGTGTCGATGTTCGTGAGCATGGACATCACGGTGAAGACCTCGGGCGTGCTGGAGCCGGTGCAGCTGTGGCCGGTGCGCGCGCAGGCCGGCGGGGTGGTGCGCGAGGTGCTGGTGAAGACCGGCGACACGGTGGCCGCGGGGCAGCCGGTGGTGAGGCTGGACGCGTTGGCCCTGGAAACGCAGCTGGCCCAGTTGCAGGCGCAGCTGCGGTCGGCGGAGATCGACCGGGCGCGCAGCGCGGCCGCCACGCCGCTGGAGCGGGCGCAGCAGTCCGAAAAGCTCGACCGCGCCCGCGCCCGGCTGACCACCTCGCGGGCCACGCTGCTGCAGCGGATGGTGGAGCACGGACTGGGCACCAACGTCGACTCGATGCTGGCCACGCACCGGCCGGGGCAGCACGTGACGCTGGACCTGGCCGTGGGCGAGGTGCGCGGCGCCGAGGCCGAGATCCGGCTGACCGGCACGGAAACGGGAATGCTGGCGCTGCGCGGGTTCGACGAGCGCAAGACGGGAACGGAGATCGACCGGCTGCGCGCCCAGATCGCCGAGGCCCAGCAGCGCATCACCCGCAGCACGGTGCTCGCGCCCGCCGCGGGGGTGGTGCTGACCGACGACGTGGAGCGGCGGCTGCCCGGGGCGCTGGTGCAGGAAGGCGTTACGCTGCTCGAGGTGGGCGACCTGGCCGACTGGCGGGTGACCATGCTGGTGCCCGAGCGCGACGTGAACAAGATCCAGCTGGGCGACCGCGTGCGGCTGGAGGTGCAGGCCTTCCGCCAGTCGGACCGCCGCCAGCTGGAGGGCCGCGTCACCCACGTGGCGTCGGAGCCGGCAGGGTCCGGCGCGTCCGGTGCCGCGCCCGCGGCGGGGGGCGCCCCCGCGTCCGCGCCCACGGGAGGCGGCGTGTACCGCGTGGTGGCCTCGCTGGACCGCGACCAGGTGGAGCCGGGCGAGCTCGAGCGCTTTCGGCGCGGCTACAGCGTCAGCGCCAACGTGGTCACCCGGTCCGGGCGCATCCTGGAGCTGGCGTGGAACTACGTGGCCGAAAAGCTGAACCGGAAGTGAACGGCGCCGAGCAGGTGCTGGAGCGCGCGGAGCCCCCCGCCTGGGTGCGCGAGGCGCTGGGCGGGGCCACGGGGCGGGGCATTCGCGTGGCGGTGATCGACAGCGGGTGGGACCGTACGATCGGCGATCCGCGCGTGCTGCCGGGCATCTCGTTCGTGGACCCGGAGGACGATTTCGCGCTCGGGCGGAACGACGACGATCGCGACGTCCTGGGCCACGGCACCGCGTGCGTAGACCTGGTGCTGCGGGTGGCGCCGAATGCGCGGGTGGTGCCCGTCCGCGTGTTCGGCAAGCAGCTGGAAACGTCGCCGGGCACCATCCACGCCGCGCTGCTGTGGGCCATCGAGGCGGGGGTGCAGGTGATCAACGTGAGCCTGGGTACGCGGCTGGAGTACGCCCTGCACCCGCTGTACGCGGCGTGCGAACGGGCGCGCCGCGCGGGGATCATCGTCGTCACGGCGGGGCACAACGCCAACGGCTGGAGCTATCCCGCGATCTTCGAGAACGTGATCGGCGTGTCGGCGGCGAGGTTCGCCTCGCCCTACGAGTTCCGCTACCGGGCGGAGCACGCCATGGAGTGCGTGGCCTGGGGTGCGGACCAGGAAGTCACGTGGCTCGGCGGGGAGCGGATGGTGAAGCACGGCACCAGCTTCGCCGCGCCGAACGTGGCGGGCATCGTGGCGCTGATCCTGGAGGCGCACCCGGGCTCCACGATCGAGGAGGTCCGCGAGATGCTCTCCCGCTTCGCCCTGCCGTCGATCGAGCCGCCAGAGCACGATCCGTCCAAGGCAGGAGAGAGGTAGAACTTCGCTGCCGGATGGGGCTGGCTGTCGCTCATGCGTCCGGCAGCCCTCTCTCCCCGGCCCTCTCCCCCGCAAGCGGGGGAAAGGGAGAATTCGATCGCGCTTCGGCAGATTTGGTGCGCACGACGTTGAAGCCCCGAGCGGGACGCGACAGCGGCCCGAGTCGGGGCTTACCGCTTTCCGAGCGGCGGGTTCACCCGCTCAGGAGGGCCCGGCGCTTTCTTTGGGTTTGCCCCGGGCCGAGGCCCCGGCTTCCGTGCCCGCTGCCGCGTCCTGGGTTGTACGCGTCCGCGGCTGGATCCTTCGGCCCGCGAGGGATCGTGTACGGGCGAGTGTGGTGTGGCTTGGCCTCAGGATGACAGATGGTCGCGCCTGAACGGTTTCATTCGACGAGGCCCTGGTGTGTACCCCCTCTCCCACGCTGTTTGTGGGAGAGGGTGGCACGCGTGTCAGCGCGGCCGGGTGAGGGCCGCCGGGTGAGGGGCGTCAGGGCGGGTTGACGGGGATCAGCAGCACCGCTCCCGTTTCCCCCGTCTCCCGGTGCGTGCCGATGCCGGCGATGTGGCCCTGGTCGTCGATGCCCAGCGCGGCCTCGATCTGCCAGTCCTCGAACTCCCGCATCATCCGCTCGGTAAGGTAGTACAGCCGCCCCTTGCCCCAGATCACGCCGTAGGTAGGCTGCGCGGGACGGTCCGGGCGCAGCGCCGAGCCCACGACGAACGCCGAGCTGGCCACGTCGCGCACGACGACGCGCGTCCCCGGGATCACCGGCAGCCCATCCAGGTCGTCGTCGCGCTCCCACACGAACACCGGCTGCAGGTCGTTGTCGAGGATGCTGTCCTGGTCGGCGTCGCGAATGCCGAAGCCGGCCACGTGCCCCTCGCTGCTCACCGCCACCGCCTCCGCCCGGTCGCTTCCCCGCGGAAGGGGCGCTTCGGACCACTCTCCCGCGCGCCACAGCCAGACGGTGCTGCTCGTGCACCCCTCGCCGCCGCAGCCGCTGAAGCCTGTGACCGCCACCTGCCCGTCGTCGGCGATCCCCGCCGCGGCGCTGGCCTCGGCGCCGGGCGGCAGCAGCACGGTGAACGAGCCGCTCCGGGCCACGAAGGCGCGCAGGTCTGCCTGCGCGCGCCCGCGGGTGCCCGCCACGGTGCCCTCGGCGTTGATGTCGACGAACGTGTGCGGCGCCGGGTCCACGCGCCCGGTGATCCCCGTCGCCCAGCCGTAGGTGTCGGCGCCGCACGAGATTTCTCCCGCCACGTTGCCGCCCGAGATCGCGGTGGCCTCCGAGTCGCACCCGGCCGGCGCGCCCGTGTTCAGCAGGGTCCATCCGCCGCCGTTCCACTGCGCCGCCACCATCCGCCCGCCCACCTCGGCCGCGCCCACGACCAGGCGCTTGTCCACGTCCGCCGGAGTGAAGCTGGACGCGCCCGGCGGCACCCCGATCACCTGGAGGTTGTATTCGCCGGGCCGGTGCGGACCGCCGGGATTGTCGCACGCGCCCGCCACCACGGCGGCGGCAAGCACGGCGGAGAAGCGCGAACGAAGGCGGGTCATGGGATCATCGGGCTGTGGCGGTGCATCGTCTTCCTGGATCATAACGCCGGGCGCCGCGATCCGTCACGTCCGGCACTGAGAGACGGGCTCACGCGGGGACACTTCCACGTGAGCCCAATCTTCGACCGCAATCAGGCGCCGGCCGTTTCGCCCGGGCGGTAGTCGTCGCCGATCGCCGAGACGGTGATCAGCAGGGCGCTGTCCTGGTCCGCGCGGATGTCGTGCGCCTCGCCGGGGCCAAAGAAGAGCACCTGCCCCGCGCCCAGCGTGTACTCCTGCCCGTCGGTGCGAAACCGCAGCCCACCTTCCACCACCTGCAGCGTCATGGGGCTGTCGGCGTGGTGCGTGCCGATCTCGTTCCCCGACTTCATCACGGTGAGCGTAAGGCGAAAGCGGCCGCTCTTGGCCAGCGTGCGCCCCACCCGGCCGCTGCGGCTGTATGGATCTTCGGCGCGCATCGAGGCGATCTGCTCGGCAAGGTCGAAGGCCAGCACGGGTCCCGCGAGGGGGCGGTTGATGGACGACATGGGTTGCTCCGGCTCCGGTCCTGGTTGTGGTCGAAAGCTTCGTCGGCCTGACGACGCTCGCTAGAAATACGCCACGAAGCCCGTGTACCACCGGCCCTTGCCACCGTCGCCGGGCCACACGTACTCGATGGATACCGCGTCCTCGAACAGGCTGAGGCCCGCCCCGTACGAGGTGAGCCACCCGTCCGTCTCGCGCGCGCCCAGCCGCGCCAGCGCGGGCGCCGACTCGTCGTTGATGGTGGACCACCCCGCGTCGCCAGAAAGGACGAGGGCGGGGCGCAGCGGCGGGAACAGGAACACGCCCGCGCGGAGCAGCGGCTCGCTGCTGTACGGCGGCAGGTGAAGCAGCAGCCGCCCGCGCCCCAGCGCCGCCGTCGATCCGCCGAACTCGTTGCGCTCGTACCCCCGCAGCCCTTCGATCCCGCCGAAGCGGTACAGGAACTGGGCGGGCGCCCGCCCGGCGATGGTCCCCGCGTCCGCCCGGCCGATGGCGGTGACGTACCTCGACGGGAAGCGCACGGAGAGCAGCGCCTGCGCCCGCGTGATGCCGAAGTCGCCGAACCCCTGGTCGGCGGTGAGCTGCGCGACCAGGCCGCTCCCCACGCCGAAGGAGCCGGTGCCGCGGGCGTAGCGGAGCATCGCCTCCGCCGCCGCGTGCGTGCCGGGCTCCGCGGCCGCCACGGACGGAAACTCGGCCGCCGTGCCGAACACGTACGAGTCGGTGTTCACCGTCACCGAGTCGTGCCGCTCCCAGCGCCCGCCCAGGCGCGCCGTCCAGCGGTCTCGCCGGCGCGTGGCGAAGGCCTCGGCGCCCAGCGCGTCGTAGTAGTCGCGCACGTCGTACCCGGCCAGCGCGGCGGTCAGCGCGTGCCCCAGCTCCCACTGCAGCGGCGGGCGGAACGACGTCATGTCGCGCAGCCGCCGGTAGCCGCCCACCACGGCGCCGTAGCGCGGGCCCAGCGGCACCGTTCCCTGTCCCGGGTGCCAGCGGAACGAAAGCTCGCCGCGCGGCACGCCCTCGCTGAACGCGTAGCCGGCGTGCGCGTACACGTCCCAGTCGCGGCGCTCGGGGTTTCGCGGGGTGATGACGGTGCCCAGCCCCAGGAACGGGCCTTCCACCCGGTTGTAGCGGAACAGGTGCCCGCTCTGCTCGTAGCGGAGTGCCGCCTGCACGCCGCGGGTGCTGCCCGGCGGGCGTACCTGGGCGCGCAGGTCCGCGAAGTCGGCGACGTCCGTGGCGTCGGTATCGTCGCCCACGCCGCGCCATCCCGCGAACGCACCATCCACCAGCCGCCACACCAGGCGCGAGCCGCGGGCCTCCGGGGTCCATCCCGTGTTCAGGTCGAAGTTGGAAAGCACCGTCACCAGCCGCACGGCCGCCGTGCCCCCCAGCAGCGGCGAGCCGATCTGGATCTCGCGCCGCTGGCGCACCGGCAGCCAGTACTGCCCCTCCACCAGCGCGCTCTCCAGCTCGAAGAACAATCCCGTCTCGGTAACCATGAAGCGCCCGCTGTGCTCCACGAACCCGAAGCGGGCGCGGGCGATGGCGGCGCGGTCCACGTCCACGAAGAAGGTTCCCGCCACCACGCGGTGGGTTCCCGCGCGCTCCAGCGCGTCGCCGCGGGGCCGCACGCGCACGGGCACCAGGGTCAGCCGTCCCTCCTGGGTGGTGACGCGAACGGTGTCGCCCGTCTCGTAGTGGTAGAAGTCGATGCCCCGGAACGAGAAGGGGTGGATGGCCTGCGCCAGCGGCGCCCGCGCGTTGGGCGCGGCCGCCAGGGAGAAGACGGTGATGGTGTTGCCGTACAGGTGCGGGATGATCCACGGCGCCTCGAGCAGCGACCCGATGGTGTACGGCGTGGGCGCCAGCAGCTTGATCCGGTGCCCGCTGATGGTCTGCTCCACCGCGCCGCTCTCGTTCCAGCGCACCGCACCCGCCACCTCGTCGACGGTCACCGGCAGCTCCGCGGCGTCGGTGGTGTCGGAGGCCAGCGACAGGTAGATGGCGGCGCGCATGTCGGCGCGGTAGTCGTCCAGCGCGGCGGGCACGGCGCTGCCGGAGCGGATCACGCGGTTCACCAGCTCGCGCGTGCCCGGTGCGTCGAAGATGCTGTCCGCCAGCGGCTCGCTGCCCGGGCCCGGAATCCACGGCGTGGTGTCCAGCGGCCGCACGTCACCGGGAATGCGGATGCGAACGCTGTCGCGGGGAGCGCGCCCCGAGTCTGCCGGCGCGCCCCTGCGCACGCTGTCGCGCGGCGTGCCGATGCGAAGGGTGTCGCGCTGGGCTGCGACGCAAGGCGCCACGCCCAGGACGAGCGCCGCGCACAGGAACATGCGGAGCTTCATGGAATCCTGCCGATTTCCGTGCACGCCCCCACGGCGTGCTCACCGGTGAATCGGCAAGCGCCGCGCCACGCCTGGATATGGCGGCGAAAGCGGCCCCCTCGGCGTGTCGGGAACTCCCCCTACACACGTTCCCTCTTTCCGGATGCCGCGGCGCGCGATTGTCCACTATCATCCAAGTCATTGCCAAACGGCGGGTTGCGGCGCCTGGCCAGCGCTGACCCATGACCTGCGACGGTAAAGGATTGATGATGGATCGAAAGACGGTGCTGGTGGTGGACGATCACGCGCCCACGCGGCAGGCGTACGCCGCGTTCCTGCTGGACTGCGGATACCACGTGCTGGAAGCGGCGCACGGGGGCGAAGCGATTCTTCACATGTACACGCACCGGCCCGACGTGGTCCTGATGGACATCATGATGCCGGGGCTGGATGGGGTAGACACGGCCCTGTCGCTGCGCGAGCGCTGGCCGGCCGCCCGCATGCCGATCGTGGCGGTCACGGGCTCCCAGTCTGCCATCGAGCAGGAGCGGATGCGCGGCCTGTGCTCGGCGGTGCTCCTGAAGCCCTGCCCGCCGGACGTCATCGCCTCCCACGTGAAGACGCTGGTGGACGCGGCGGCCTGAGCCGGAAAACTGAATGGATGAAGCCCTCTCCCGATCGCGTCGGGGGAGGGCTTCGGATTATCCAGCTCCTCGGGGCAGAGATCCGTCCTGACCTCGCCGGTCTCTCCCATGCAGGCAGCGAGGGCAAGACAAACCGCAAGTGCGGCCCTGGCGTGACCGTTGCATTCGACGCTCTCTAGCTCCGGGGAGCATCGAACACCGGTGTGTGCATTTGGCGCGGATCTCCCACCGGACATCCTCACTCAACGATCCACCTTTCGCCTGCTCGGCCTCGCCGTCGCGCTGGCGTTCGCAAGCTCACCTGCCGGCGCGCCGCTGGCGGCACACCCTGCCATCCGCATGAGGAGACTCGCCATGTCACGCTGGATCGTTTGCCTCCCGTTGATGGTGAGCGCCTGTGCGACCACCACCGGCACGGAGCCCGTGGCCGGCCCACGTTTGGAGATGCCCCGCATCAATACCGAGGTTGCGGGCGTCAAAATAGTGCATGAGAGCATGAGCGCCCCGCTGACTCTCCCGGTGCCACGGGCGCAGGCATGGAACGGTCTGCGCGCGGCGTTCGACTCGGTGGGACTGACGGTGCGGAACCGGGACGAGGATGCCGGCATTTTGGGCTCGGGAAACCAGACGGTGAACGGGCGCTTGAAAGGAGTGCGGCTGTCGCGCCTACTGAACTGCGGTACCAGCCGAGGCCTGGACAACGCAGATTTCTACGAGGTGGAGATCGTCGTCACATCGCAGGTCACGCCCGTGGGAGATTCTGCCACGTCGCTCGCGACGGCCGTGCAGGGTTGGGCGAAGCCGCGCGGCACTGCGGGCAGCAACCGCCTCACCTGCAGCACCACGGGCGTGCTGGAGACCCGAATCGCCGAGATCGTGCGTGCAGCCCCCGCGTGAGGACAAGGTCCATCGTGGCTGTAAGGCTCCCAGTCGCCCATCGAGCAGGAGCGGATGCTGCCCCGGACGTAATCGCCTCGCACGTCCGCTCCCTGGTGCACGCGGCGGCCTGAGCCGGAAAAATGAACGGACGAAGCCCTCTCCCGATCGCGTCGGGAGAGGGCTTTTTCGCTGGCGACGTGGGCCGTCAGCGGCGCAGGAGGATCCGCGTGGGGGCGGCCATGAAGGCGGCCGCCTCCTCGCCGCTGGCCGCGTCCAGCACCGCCCAGAGCGAGTCGCGGGCCGCGGAGGGGCGGTGCAGCGCCACGATGGTGAAGGGCGCGCCCGAGCAGCTCCACCCCGCCGGCTTGCCGACGCGCAGGCAGGGGCTCAGGAGATCGCCCGGCGACGCCAGTGCCAGCACCGGAACCTCGCCCGCGCGGGCCGCGAGCACGAACCGCACACGGCCGCCCGCCGGAGAGGCGATCGCGAGGGGGTGGAGGTCGACGGCCGTGATCGGGTTCCCCTTCTGCTTCTCTCCGGCCAGGTGCCTGCCGACCAGCGACGACCGCGGGGGCAGTACCTTGCCCCCGGCGTCGGAGGGCCTGTCCAGGTCTGCCGAGTCCAGCTGCGCCATCGCGGGAAGCCGGCGCGCGGCCACCCAGTGTCCCGCCGGGGGCTTTTTCCAGGCGGGGGCTTCGCGCGTGCGGACCAGGTACCACCCGGTGCCCAGCAGCACCAGCCACGCGGCGATCGCCACGAGCACCAGGCTAGGCCTTGGCATACGTCACCTCCTCGTCGCCCAGCAGCTGGTTGTTCACCGTCAGCCGGTTCCAGATCGCCCGCTCCTCGACCGAATCGAGGGGAAGGGAAAGGTGCAGCGACTCGAGGACGTCGAAGCGGAACAGGTCTACCGTGGCGCGCACGGCCTCGCCGTACATGCGCAGGTTGGCGACGGTGGCGCGGTAGAACAGGACGGCGCCCAAGGGCAGCGCCAGGCCGGTCAGCACCAGGAGGGGCACGCTGTGGCCGCGTTCAGCCACGGCGAGGGCCCACAGGGACCCCAGCCCGCACGCCACGGCCATGGACACCGACACGTCCAGCTTGAGCCGCGCCTCTTCCAGGATGGGCCGGAACCTGTCGTCCGCGGCGGCGGCACGCTGCAGGTGCAGCCAGAACACCTCCGGGTCCATCCGGTAGCGGGTGAGCGCGTAGTCGCGGTACAGCTCGGCCACGTTCGCCATCCGGGTAGGGCCCACGACGGACAGGTTCACCGGGAACCGCGCCCGGCGCACGGACAGGGTGCGGTTCAGCGCGTTTTCCGCGCGCGCCCGGGCCGAGGTGGCCATCGACTCGAACCGCACGTGCAGCCGGTCCATCCCGGGCCCGGCGGGCCCCGCGGCCATCTCCGTTTCCAGTGCCGTGCACAGTTGGTCCAGCACCGGCGGGTTCACCGGCTCCAATCCCCAGACGCGCTGCTGAAGGTGGTCGAACGCGGCAACCAGGGCCGGGGACGGCTCGACGGGGGGAGCGTCCGTCCTGGAGCTTCCCTGCTGGCGAGCGGCGAGCAGGCGGTCCATCCAGGTGAGGGTCGCGGGCTCCGGCTCCGGGTCCGGTTCGGCCGCCTCGGCGGGCGGCGGTGCAGCGGGGCGCATGAGCCCCGTCGCCGCCCGGCGCACCTGGTCCAGCAGCGTTGCGGGCGCGGCGGGGGCGGGTTCCGGTTCGGGCTCCGCTTCCGCCGGCAGCAGGGGCTCCGGGTGAAGCGTGCGATAGTTGAACGCGCGGTCCCCGCACGCGGTTACGTCGGCCTCGAGCGATTGCAGCTGCCGCTGCTGCCGCTGAACCAGGAGGTCGTGCAGCGGGCGCGGAAAGGCGGCACCCTGCAGCAGCGCGCGAAACCAGGGAGCCGCGCTCCAGTACACGAACCCGACCATCGCCACCACGGTCAGCAGCACGCCCGAGGCGAACGCCTGCCGCGTCGCGTCCAGCGCGCGAAAGCCGCTCACCTGCTGGTGGACCCACCGCGAGGTGTCGTTCCCCGCCAGCACCGATACGCCCGCAAGAAAGAGCACGGGAAAGAAGCCGGCCAGGAAGTACGTCTTTCCGAACAGCCCCGTAACGCGCTCGATGATGCTGCCTAGCCCCGGGATCATGGGACGGCCCGCCTCAGGCGCAGCGGACGGGCGAGCCGCAGAAGCGGCACGCAGCGCCCTTGTGGCCTTTGTGCCTGTGTAGTCCCGTGCACCGGCAGACGGAACCGGAGTTCCGGATCTCGGCCGCGAGCCGCTCGTGGCGGGTCACGAGCGTCACCGTCGCGGGCATGCGGGGTCCGCGCGCGGGGGGCGGCCCATAGCCGATTGCCTCCTCGCCGAAATCATCGTCGCCAAAATCATCGTCGCCAAAATCATCGTCGCCGGAATCCGCCGTGGCTTCGGGGAGCACGATGCCGTAGCTGGCGCCGGCGTCGTCCAGGGCGCCCTCCCAGCCCTCCAGTTCGGCCTGCGCCGCGTGCAGCGGAGTGCCCTGGACCTGCCCGATGCGCTCGATTCCCTGGTCGAAGGCGGCATCCAGGTCGGTGTTGCGGACGAGAAACGGCTCGCCCCCGGCGCGCATGACGATGGCGGCGTGCGCGCCGGAATCGGCCATGCGGTCGAACGCGTCTCCCAGCGATTTCGAGCCAGGGATGAGGGGAAGCTCTATGCGGTCCATGGGCGTGGCGGGGAGGATGGACGGAAAGGGAGAGGCAGCCATCCACACGTTACACAGGCGCCCTTCGCCGTGCAATGGAAAAGCGCGCGCGACGCGCCACGGCGCGCCAGCCCGGGCCACCTGCGACAGGGCCCTCCCGTCGGGAGGGCCCTGGGTGTTCGAGACGATTCGTGCCCGGCTACGGCTCAGCCCGTGGGCGTCGTCGTCTCCTCCGGGGATTCCGAGGCGGACGCTTCCGCCGGCTCGTCCGCCGATGCTTCGGGCGTGGCGCCCGGGGCGGCCGGGGCCGCGTCCAGCCCCGTTTCCATCAGCCCGGCGACGAGCTGGGTGAAGCGGACGGGGTCGTGCGGCTCGCTCCCCTCGGCCAGGAGCGACCATCCCAGCAGCAGCTCGCCGTAGTCGCCCACCACCGCGTCGTTGGGGTCGGCGTCGAAGCGGCGGCGCAGCCCCTGCACCAGCGGGTGCCCCGCGTTCAGCTCCAGGATGCGGCGCTGGCGCACTCCGTCGCGGCCCTGCGAAAGCAGCCGCTCCAGCTGCGGCGAGTAGTCGTGGTCCGAGACGACGAGCACGGCGGGCGACTTGGTCAGGCGGCCGGAAAGCCGGACTTCCTTCACCCACTTCTCCAGGCGCTTCTGCAGGGTGCCCAGGAAGGGCTCGAACTCCTTCTTCTGCTCCTCGCCCTCTTCCTTCTTTTCGCCCGCCTCCAGCTCCACCGCGCCCTTGCCGGCCGAGCGCAGGCGCTTGCCCTCGTACTCCGTCACCGACTGCACCACCAGCTCGTCGACGGGGTCGGTCAGGTACAGCACCTCCCAGCCGCGGTCGCGGAAGGTTTCCAGCGCGGGCGAGTTCTCGATCTGCTCGCGCGAGGTGCCCGTCAGGTACCAGATGTCCGCCTGGCCCTCGGGCATGCGCTCCACGTACTCCTTGAGCGTGGTCAGCGCCTCGGCCTCGCGCGACGAGCCCAGAAGCAGCAGTCCCAGCAGCGTGTCGCGGTTCTCGTAGTCGCTGTCCACGCCCTCCTTGACCGCCCGCCCCAGCTCGCGCCAGAAGGTCTCGTACTTCGCGCGCTCGTTCTCGAGCATCTTCTTGAGCGTGTCGAGCACCTTCCTGGTGAGCGCGCGGCGGATCTGCCGGACGTGCCGGTCGCTCTGCAGCATCTCGCGCGACACGTTCAGCGGCAGGTCGGGCGAGTCGACGGCGCCGCGCACCCAGCGCAGCCAGCGCGGCAGCAGCTCCTCGCTGTTCTCGCGCACCAGCATCCGCTTGACGTACAGCCGCAGGTTGGGCTTGAACCCGGGGTAGTACATGTCGGTGGCGGCGCGCGACGGCAGGAAGAGCACGGCCTGGTACTCCACCAGCCCCTCGGCGCGGGTGTGGATGGTTTCCAGCGGCTCCGACCAGTCGTGCGAAATCTGCTTGTAGAAGTCCGCGTACTCCTCCTGGGTCACCTCCGCCGGGGGGCGCGACCAGATGGGCTTCATGGAGTTGAGCGGCTTTTCCGGCTCCGGCGTCTCACCCTCGGGCACCTCTTCCGGCTTTTCGGCCGGCAGGATGATGGGATAGGTGATGAAGTCCGCATGCTGGCGGACGATGCGCGAAAGCACCCAGCGGTCGGCGTAGTCCTCGATGCCGTTCTCGCTGTCCACCGCCTTCAGGTGAAGCGTGATGGTGGTGCCGGGCCGGTCGCGCTCGGCCTCGGTGACGGTGAACGAGCCGTCTCCCGCCGACTCCCAGCGCACGGCCTCGTCCGTTCCGGCCTTGCGCGTCACCAGCTCCACGCGATGGGCCACCATGAACGACGAGTAGAAGCCCACGCCGAACTGGCCGATGAGGTTGGCGGCGCCGTCCTGCTCCTTGAGCTGCTCCAGCGCCTCGCGCGTGCCCGAGCGGGCGATGGTGCCGATGTTCCGCACCACCTCGTCGCGCGTCATGCCGATGCCGTCGTCCTCGATGGTGAGGGTGCGGTTCTCCTTGTCGGGCACCAGGCGAATCTGGGGCTCGTGCCCTTCGGGGAGGAGCTCGGAATTGGTGAGCGCCTCGAACCGGAGCCGGTCGATGGCGTCGGACGCGTTGGACACCAGCTCGCGAAGGAAGATCTCCTTGTCGGTGTACAGCGAGTGGATCACCAGGTCGAGGAGCCGCTGCACCTCGGCCTGGAAGGCGAACTGCTGGGCCTGCTCGGGCACGCTATCCTCCTGTGGGCTGCGTTCGGATGATGTGTATGTCGATGACGTTCCGCGGGCGTCATCAAGCCCGCGGACAGCCCGGGAATTTAGTGAACCGGCGGCGGGTGCAACAAGTGGCGGGATGCGGTGAATCCCCCGATCAGCACGAACTGCGCGCCGTCAGCCGGGCTTGACTGGGAACCGCTCGGTCATTACGCTGGAGGGCAAGAATCCCCCGGACCGCCTTGGCGGCCGGTCGCGAGGCCGCCTTCTGGGGCGGCCTCTGCTTTTCCACTTTCCTCACGTCTCATCACGATGAAAGCCATCCGCCTTCACCAGCCCGGCGCCGCCGACGCGTTGCTCGTGGAGCAGGTGCCCGTTCCCCAGCCCGGGCCGGGGGAGGCGCTGGTGCGCCTGGAGGCCGCGGGGGTGAACTTCATTGACGTCTACAAGCGCACCGGGCTGTACACCGTGCCGCTCCCCGCCACGCTGGGCGAGGAGGGCGCCGGGACGGTGGTGGCCGTGGGCGAGGCCGCGGCGGAGGTGAGCGTGGGCGACCGCGTGGCGTGGGCGGGCCACATGGGCGCGTACGCCGAGTTCGCCGTGGTGCCCGCCGCCAAGCTGGTGCCGCTTCCCGACGGCGTCAGCGCGCGGCTGGGCGCCGCGGTGATGCTGCAGGGGATGACGGCGCACTACCTGGCCGCATCCACCTGCCCCCTGCGCGAAGGCGATGTCTGCGTGGTCCATGCGGCGGCGGGTGGCGTGGGGCTGCTGCTTACGCAGATCGCCAAGCGCCGCGGCGCCATCGTCATCGGCACGGCGGGGAGCGACGAGAAGGCGGAACTGGCGCGCGCGGCGGGCGCCGACGAGGTGATCGTCTACACACGGCAGGACTTCGCCGGCGAGGTGAGGCGGCTGACGGACGGGCGTGGCGTGCAGGTGGTCTACGACTCCGTGGGGCAGACCACCTTCCTCGCCGGGCTCGACGTGCTGGCGCCGCGAGGGATGATGGTGCTCTTCGGCCAGTCCAGCGGCCCGGTACCGCCCGTGGACCCCCAGCTGCTGAACCAGAAGGGCTCGCTGTTCCTCACGCGCCCCACGCTGGGGCACTACGTGGCCACCCGCGACGAGCTTCTTTGGCGCGCGGGCGAACTGTTCTCGTGGATCGCGGCGGGCGAGCTGGACGTCCGCGTGGGTGCTGAGTTCGCGCTGGCCGACGCGGCGGGGGCGCACCGCGCCTTGGAGGGACGGCGGACCACGGGGAAGGTGCTTTTGCGCGTCGGCGGAGGGGCAGAGTAGAAGGCCCGGGTTCCTGCTGGAACGGCATGCCGCTTGTATCGTGGGCGCGTTGGATGTTTATTTGTGTGCGGGCACCGATCGGCGCCCGCGCGTACCTCCCCTGAAGGCGCTCTTCCCATGTGGTCCCGCGCTCGCTCCCTGGGCCTGCTTCTCCTCTCCACAGCCTCGCTGTCGATAGGCCTTTCCGGCTGTGATGCCGCCGCCGAGACCGCCGTCAACGGACTGCGCCCGAGCGCCGTCCCGGGCATCGAGCGCGGCGACAGCGCCGCCGCCGACACCGTCCCCGCCAAGCCGAAGCGGGAGATCGTGCCGGACGTGGAGGTGGTGGTGAACATCCCCAGCGGACGGCTGGAGCTGTGGGAGGCGGGGAGCGTGGTGCAGACCTACCCGGTCTCCGTGGGATCGGCGAGATATGCCACGCCCGTGGGGGAATACCTGCTGGCGACGGTGATCTGGAACCCGTGGTGGAACCCGCCGCCGGGCAGCGGATGGGCCCGGAACCGCAAGCCGGAGCCGCCGGGCCCGCGCAACCCCATGGGCCGCGTAAAGCTGCACATGGATGAGCTGATCTACATCCACGGCACCACCTCCGAGGGGCGGCTGGGCGCGCCGGCCTCGCACGGGTGCATCCGGATGTCGAATGCCGACGTGGTAGACCTGGCCAAGCGCCTTCACCGCATCGCCGCGCCCGGCGTGGACAGCGCGGAACTGGAGCGGCTGGCCCGGCCGGGGAAGAACGAGCGGCACACGGTGATGGCGCGGTCCATCCGCATGCGCGTCACCTACCAGGTGGCGAGCCTGCGGGGCGACCGGCTGCACGTGTACCCCAACGTGTACGGCAGGGACGTTACGTTCGCCGCGGCGGTGAAGCGCGAGCTGGCGCGCGCGGGGATGGATACCGCGCAGGTGCCGTCCCTCGCGATGGCGCGGCTGCGGCAGGGTGCTGCCCGGGGCGGCGCCTCGTTCGCGCTCGCCGACATCCCCCACCTGCGCCCCGAGCCGCCGCGCCCCGCCGCCGAGAGCGGGCCCGCGCTGCTGGGCACGCCCACGGTGGGCGCCGCGACGCAGCTAGCGAACACCTCCGAGCCTGCCCCGGCCGCCCAGGACCCCGCCGCACCGGCGGACAGCGCCGCCGCCCCGGTGGCCGAGGCCGACGACGAACCCTGACGAGCGTTTGTTCGCGCGGGAGCGAAAGGATTGAGGACGCAAGGGACCACGGTCTTTTGCGTCCTCTTGGTTTTGTGCTCGGCCGTGGGCGTGAGCGGGTGAACCCGCCGCAACAACAGCGGAAAGCCTCCAAACCGCCGGAGGCTTCAACCGCACGTGCACCCACGGCCTGCATCCGAGAGAGGCGACAAAAAAAGCGGTTGCCGCCCATCGGAGATATGACCATATTCATAGGTCGCAAACTCTTCGCCGGAGGCACACAGCAAATGAAGCGGATAGATGGAAGCCGCGGTAAAGGGCGTGTTTCAGCCGATCGATTCCCCGGACATCGAATCATTGGCGCGGGTGAGTTCAAGCCCGCCTGCCTCAAGCTGATGGACGAGGTGAACGAGACGGGCGTGGAGATCGTGATCACCAAGCGCAACCGGCCGGTGGCCAAGCTGGTCCCGGTCACTGGAGAGCTGCGGCCGTTCGTGGGCCGTTCGCGCGGGGTGATCCATGTCTCCGACCAAGATCTGCTTGCTCCGGTCGGTGACGACTGGGAGGTCGATGCTGACCTCTAGCCTCGCGGCTTCCGACCGCCTGCTGATGGACACGCACGTGTGGCTTTGGGCCAGTGGCGAGGCCGGGGGACCAGGCAAGCTTCCGGCGGACGTTCTGCCGCTGGTCGAAGCCGCTGCCCGCGGACGGAGGCTGTTCGTCTCCGCGGCGTCGGTGTGGGAGGTGGCTCTCAAAGCTGAACGCGGCCAGGCGCTCGTGTCGGGGAGCCTGGACGAATGGGTCCGCGACCAGCGGCAGTACCCGGGTGTACGTGTCCTCGCGATCGGATCGCGAATCGCAATGGACAGCACGCGCCTGCCCAGATGGGTCCGTGCGCGTGATGGCCAGGAGCATCGCGACCCCAACGACCGCTTCATCGTCACATGCGCGCGGCTGTTGAACGCCGTTCTGCTTACGTCGGACGAAGAGATTCTCCACTTTGCGCGCCAGGGCCACGTGCGGGCATACGACACGCGCACGTGAGCCGGGTGAACCCGCGGCTCTTCGCACGACCATTCGCCATTCGCACACGCTCCCAGCCGCGTTCATGCCGATGATGCGCCGCGTTTCCCTCGCCGCCGCTCTCTCGCTCGCCCTCGCCAGGCCAGCGGCCGCGCAGACGACGCCGGTCCGCGAGTGGACCCGCGCCCACGAGCACGCCATCCTCCGCGAGTACGTGGACCTGCTCGCCATTCCCAACGTGGCGAGCGACCGCGCGAACATCCGCCGCAACGCCGCGCACATCATGGCGATGATGGAGCGCCGGGGGCTGCGTCCGCGCCTGATGGAGGCGGCGGACTCCACGGCTCCTCCGTCGGTATACGGCGAATGGACGGTGCCGGGCGCCACGCGCACCCTGGTGCTGTACGCGCACTACGACGGGCAGCCCACCGACAGCAGCAAGTGGACGGTCACGCATCCATGGCGCCCGGCGCTGCTGACGGCGCGCGCGGACCGGGGCGGCCGCCCCGTGCCCATGCCCACTGCCGGCAGCCCGATCGATCCCGAGTGGCGCCTGTACGCGCGCTCATCGTCCGACGACAAGGCCGGGGTGATGGCCATCCTGTCGGCGGTGGACGCGCTGCGGGCGTCCGGGGCCACGCCGACCTCCAACCTGAAGATCTTCTTCGAGGGCGAGGAAGAAGCGGGCTCGCCGCACCTGACCAGCATCCTCTCTCGGCATGCCGGGGTGCTCGGCGCGGACGCGTGGATCATCGTCGACGGGCCGGTGCACCAGAACGGCAACAAGCAGGTGGTGTTCGGCGTGCGCGGCGACGTGAACGTGGAGGTGACGGTGTACGGGCCCGTCCGCCCGCTCCACTCCGGGCACTACGGCAACTGGGCGCCCAACCCCGCCATGCGCCTGGCCCAGCTGCTGGCCGCCATGAAGAACGACGACGGCCGCGTGCTCATTCCCGGCTGGTACGACGACGTGGAGCCGCTCGGGCCGGTGGAAACGCAGGCCATGCGCGCCCTTCCCGCGTACGACCGGCAGCTGCGGGCGGAACTGGGGATCGCCGCGCCGGAGGGCGCGGGCCGCACCCTGACGGAGCTGATCGCCCAGCCGTCGCTGAACGTGAACGGCTTCGAGAGCGGCGGCATTGCCGCGGGCGCGCGCAACGTGATCCCCACCGAGGCGACGGCCGTGCTGGACCTGCGCCTGGTCCGCGGCAACGACCATCGGCGGCAGGCGCAGCGGCTGGCGGACTTCATCCGGGCGCAGGGCTACCTGGTGCTCGACCGCGCGCCCACGGCGGACGAGCGGCGGTCGCACGCCCGGATCGCGCGGGTGATCGTGAAGCCGGGCGGCTACAACGCCGAGCGCACCCCCATGGACCTGCCCATCTCCCGCGCCGTGCTCCGCGCCGTGCAGTCCACCACGGGCGACCCGGTGTACGCCGTGCCCACGCTGGGCGGCAGCCTGCCGCTTTCCCTGCTCAGCGAGGCGCTGCCGGGTACGCGCACCATCACGCTGCCCATCGTGAACCACGACAACAACCAGCACGCCGAGGACGAGAACCTGCGGCTGCAGAACCTGTGGGACGGCATCGAATCCATCGCCGCCGTGATGACCATGCGCCGCTGAACGGGACCACACACATGTCCAGGCACCTCGCTTTCGCCCTGCTCCTCCTCGTCGCCTCTGTCCTGCCGCGTCCCGCCATGGCGCAGGAGATGGCGCGGGCGCTGGATGCGCTTCCGCAGAACTCGGTGGTGCGGCTGCGGGGGCCGGAGCTTCGCCGTGTCCAGGGGCCTATCGGCGACGTCGTGGGCGACACGGTGTTCATCCGGCGCGGGTCCAGGATGGTCGCGGTGCCCATTGCCGGCATCACGCGGGCCGAGGTGGCCGCGGGCCGCGACCGCGTGCGCGGCATGCTGCACGGCGCCCGCATCGGCGCCGGCGTGGGCGGGGTGATCGGTGCCGTGGTGATGGCCGCCGCGTGCTACAGCTGCAGCGGATCAGAGAGCGTCCAGATAACCGCCGCCGGCTTGGTCATCGGCGCGATCTACTTCGCGATCCCCACCGGCTTGGTGGGGCTGGCGGTCGGCGGGCAGAACTGGGAGCCCGTGCGACACGACGGCTACCGTGTCGGCCTGGTGCAGGCCGCGGAAGGCCGAACGGGAATCGGCGTCTCGCTCGCCATCCCGTAGCGAGAACCGCGTGGTGATCCTGTCCACGCACATCGTGGAAGACGTGGCCGAGCTGTGCAGCCGCATGGCGATCCGCGAGGCGGTGCCGGGCACGCGCACCATCACGGCCCATCGTGAACCACGCCGAAGACGAGAACCTGGGGCTGCGGAAGCTGTGGGACGGCATCGAGTCCATCGCCGCCGGCATGACCATGCCCCGCTGAACGGGACCACACTCATGACCAGGCACTTCGCGTTCGCCCTGCTCCTCCTGGCCGCCGTCCTGCCCCGTCCGACGAAGGCGCAGGACATGGCGCGGGCGCTGGATGCGCTTCCGCAGAACTCGGTGGTGCGGCTGCGGGGACCGGAGCTTCGGCCGCGCCGCATCCAGGGGCGCATCGGCGAGGTGGTGGGCGACACCGTGTTCGTCCGGAGCGGGTCGAGGATGATCGCGGTTCCGATCGCCGGCATCACGCGGGCCGAGGTGGCGGCGGGCCGCAACCGCGTGCGCGGCATGCTGAAGGGTGCCGGCATCGGCGCTGGGGTGGGCGGGGTGATTGGTGCGGCGCTGATCACCGCGCAGTGCGACAACTGCGATCGATCACAGCACGCGCAGTTCGGCGCTCTCGGCTTGGGCCTGGGCGCGATCTGTTTCGCGGTCCCGGGCGGACTGGTGGGGCTGGTGATCGGGACCCGGGACTGGGAGCCCGTGCGCCACGACGGCTACCGCGTCGGCCTGGCGCCAGCCCCCGATGGCCGAATGGGCATCGGCATCTCGCTCGTCATCCCGTAGCCCCGCTCTCCGGCGGGGCTCGTCGCATCCCCCCGCGAAACTCTTGACGACGTTCCCGCGGCGCATTAGTGTACTAGCATGCTAGTACGCTGGGGCACGGGCGTTCTCTCGACCAGCCCCCGCCACCCGCACCCGCCCGCCACCACGACCCCGCGGCACGTCTCCATGGAACTGCAGATCCGCGACGTTTCCAAGACCTACGCGAACGGCGTCCAGGCGCTGAAGCACGTGACGCTGACCATCCCCATGGGCATGTACGGCCTGCTGGGCCCCAATGGCGCCGGCAAGTCGACGCTCATGCGTACGCTGGCCACCCTGCAGGAGCCGGACACGGGCACCATCCGCCTGGGCGAGATCGACGTGGTGCGCCAGCGCGACGAGCTGCGCCGCACGCTGGGGTACCTGCCGCAGGAGTTCGGCGTGTATCCCAAGGTGAACGCCGAGGACCTGCTGGACCACTTCGCCGTGCTCAAGGGCATCGCCGACCGCAAGGCGCGCAGGGCGGCGGTAGAGGGGCTGCTGCGGCAAACCAACCTGTGGGAGGTTCGCAAGAAGCACCTGGGCGGCTACTCGGGGGGGATGCGGCAGCGCTTCGGGATCGCCGTGGCGCTGCTGGGAAATCCGCGGCTGATCATCGTCGACGAGCCCACGGCGGGGCTGGACCCGGCGGAGCGCGTCCGCTTCCTGAACCTGCTGAGCGAGTTGGGCGAGAACAGCGTGGTGATCCTGTCCACGCACATCGTGGAAGACGTCAGCGAGTTGTGCAGCTGCATGGCCATCATCGACCAGGGGAGGATCCTGCTGGAGGCGGAGCCGCTGCGGGCCATCGCCGACGTCGAGGGGCGGATCTGGAGCCGCACCGTGCCGCGGAGCGAGCTCCCGGCGCTGGAGCGGGAGCACGCGGTGATCTCCACCCGGCTGCTGGCGGGGCGCACCATCGCCCACGTCTACAGTGACGGCTCGCCGGGCGCGGAGTTCGAGGCGGTGGAGCCGGACCTGAAGGACGTGTACTTCGCCGCGATGGGCGGGCACGGCCGGTCCGCACGCCCCGTGGAGGTGGCCGCGTGAGCTGCTTCGGCGAGATCTTCCGCTGGGAGGTCACGCGCGCCCTTCGCCGCCCGTCCACCGGGGTGTACCTGGCGGTGCTGGTGGTCATCGGCACCCTGTCCACGGTGGACAGCGACCCGGCCAGCACCACCTTCTTCAACGCGCCGCTGAACGTGGCCGGCGGAACGGTGCTGCTGGGCTTCCTGGGCATCCTGGTGACTGCCGCCCTCTTCGGCGACGCGGCCAACCGCGACGTGCAGACGGGAATGCACCCGCTGTTCTACGCGGCGCCCATCAGCAAGATGGAATACCTGGGCGGCCGCTTCCTGGGCGCCTTTGCCGTCAACGCCGCGCTGCTGCTGGCGGTGCCCCTGAGCCTGTGGCTTTCCGCGGTGATGCCGTACGCGGACCCGGCGCGCGTCGGACCCTTTCGGCTGGATGCGTACGTCTCCACCTACCTGATCTTCCTGCTTCCCAACCTGCTGATCAACGCCTCGGTGCTGTTCGGCATTGCGGCGCTCAGCCGGCGCTCGTTTCCCGGCTACCTGGGTGCCATCGGCCTGTTCGCGGGCTACGCGCTGGCGATGTACATGATCGACGGGATGCAGCACTCCCCCATGGCGTCCCTGCTGGACCCGTCGGGGATGATGGCCGTGTTCGACATGGCGTCGGACTGGACGCCCGTGGAAAAGAACGCGCTGGGGCTGCGTCTGCAGGGCCAGCTGCTGTGGAACCGGCTGTTCTGGATGGGCCTCGGCGCCGCGGTGCTGGCGATGTCCTTCGCCCGCTTCCGCTTTGCCCACCACGCCGCCGCCGAACGCCGCCGCCCGGCCGCCGACGTCCCGGAGACGGTGGATCGCGGCGCGCCGGCCGCCGGGCCGGCGCCGCGGGTGTTCGGCTTCGGCCCGCAGCTCGGGCAGGTGAGGGCCATCGCGGGGCGCTCGTTCCGCGAGGTGCTGGTGAGCCGCGACTTCCTGTTCGTCGTCGCGGGCCTCGTGGCGTTCGTGCTGCTGGCCGGCGGCGAGGTGATGGCCGACGACCGCTTCGGCGTGCCCGCGTGGCCGCTGACGCAGTACACGGCCACCTTCCTGGGCAGCCAGTTCGTGGAGATCATCGTTTCGCTGCTCACCGCCTTCTACGCGGGCGAGCTGGTGTGGCGCGAGCGCGACGCGCGGGTGCACGAGATCAGCGACGCTACGCCGGTGCCCGACTGGGTGCCGTACGCGGGCAAGTTCCTGGCGCTGGCGCTGATGCTGGCCGCCATCCAGGCCGTGCTGATGGGGGCGGGGATGGCGCTGCAGGCCCTGCAGGGCTACTACCGCTTCGAGCCGGGGCTGTACGCGCGGGTGCTGTTCGGGCTGGGGATGGCGGACTACCTGCTGCTGGCCGCCGTCGCCCTGCTGGTGCACGCGCTGGTGAACCACAAGTACATGGGCCACTTCGTCGTCGCCCTCTTCCTGGCCGCCACGCTGTTCGCCGGCAGGCTGGGCATCGAGCACAACCTGCTGGTGTACGGCGCCGACCCGGGATGGACGTACTCCGACATGGCGGGCTTCGGGCCGTTCCTGGCGCCCGTCGTGTGGTTCAAGCTGTACTGGGCCGGGTGGGCGCTGCTGATGGCCGTGGCCGCCAGCCTGTTCTGGGTGCGGGGGACGGAGCGCGGGGCCTCGCGGCGCATCCGGCAGGCCCGCATTCGCCTGAACCGCCCGGCGCTCGCCGCCGCCGCGGTGGCCGTGGTGCAGATCGTGGGCCTGGGCGGCTTCGTGTTCTACAACACCAACGTGCTGAACGAGTACCAGCCGAAGGACGCCCGCGGCAGGATGCAGGCGGAGTACGAGCGGCGGTACAAGCGGTACGAGCCCGCGGCGCAGCCCTGGGTGGCGGGGGTGCACCTGCACGTGGAGATTCATCCCGCGCAGCGCCGGGCGGAGCTGCGCGGCACCTACCGGCTGGTGAACCGCACGGACCAGGCGATCGACTCGGTGCACCTGAGCGTGCTTCCCCCGGTCCAGGTCCGCACGCTCCAGTTCAGCCGGCCTGCGCGCCGGGCGCTGGCGGACCACGAGCGGGGGTACTGGATCTACACGCTGGACCGTCCGCTGCAGCCGGGCGACTCGCTGCGGCTGGACTTCGCCGTGGAGCACGCATCGCGCGGGTTCACCAACGACCGGGCCCGCACGGCCGTGGTCAGGAACGGCACCTTCATCGGCAATCGCTGGCTCCCCTCCATCGGCTACCAGCGCGACTTCGAGGTCACCGTCAACGCCGAACGCCGCGCGCTGGGGCTGCCCCGGCGCGATCACCGGCTTTCCATCCACGACCAGGCGGCGCGGAACATCCCCCGCGTGGCGTCGGACGCGGACTGGATCGCCTTCGAGGCGGTGATCGGCACGGCGGGGGATGAGACGGCGGTGGCCCCCGGGGAGTTGAAGCGCACGTGGACGCGCGGCGGGCGGCGCTACTTCCACTACCAGGCGCAGGCCCCCATCCTGAACTTCTACGCCATCCTTTCCTCCAACTACGCCGTGCACCGGACGGAGTGGAACGGGGTGGAGATCGAGGTGCTCCACCACCCGGACCACGCCTTCAACGTCCCGGCGCTGGCCCGCGCGGCGCGGGCGTCGCTGGAGTACTACAGCCGGAGCTTCGGCCCCTACCGGCACGGGCAGCTGCGCCTCGTCGAATTCCCGCGCTACCAGCAGTTCGCCCGCGCGTACCCGGGGATGATCGTCTACTCGGAGAGCAGCAGCATGCTGGGCCGGGTGAACCACGGGGCGGGGGAGGTGGACGCGCCGATGATGGTGACGGCGCACGAGGTGGGGCACCAGTGGTGGGGCCACCAGGTGATGGGGGCCGACGTGCAGGGGTCGCAGGTGCTGGCCGAGACGCTGGCGCAGTACGGCGCCATGATGGTGCTGGAGCAGGCGCACGGCCCCGAGCACCTGCGCGGCTTCCTGGAGGCGATGCAGATCGAGTATCTCAACCGCCGCGGCGACCACCAGAACCCCGAGGTGCCGCTGCTGCTTTCCGGCGACCACGACTACCTTCACTACCGCAAGGGCGCCGTGGTGATGTACGCCCTGCGCGAGTACGTGGGCGAGGCGCGGGTGAACGCAGCGCTGCGGCGCCTCGTAGAATCCCACGCCTACACCGGCCCGCCGTATCCCACCACGCTGGACCTGTACCGCGAACTGGACGCGGTGACGCCGGACAGCGTGAAGTACCTGCTGGACGACCTGGTGCGGCACATCACCCTGTGGGACGTGCGGGCCGGCAAGGCGCGCGCGGTGCCGGTGGGCGGCGGCCGCTACCGCGTGACCTTCCAGCTCGACGTGGCCAAGGTGCGCGCCGACAGCCTGGGCAACGACACCCCCGTGCCCATGAACGACCTGGTGGAGATCGGCGTGTTCGCCGAGGGCGACGACGGCCGGGGCCCCGCGCTGTACCTGAGGAAGCACCGGCTGGCGGGCGGACGGCACACCGTGACCGTCACGGTGCCCGGACGGCCCGCCCTGGCGGGCGTGGACCCGCGCTACCTGCTGCTCACGAAGGAAAAGGAAGAGCTGGACGCCCGGATGGCCACCGTCGCCATCGCCCCGTAGATCACCGTAGGGCAGCTCAACAGGGAGCCCGATGCAGCTAGCCATCAACACCGCCGACCCGCGGCCCATCTACGTCCAGATCATGGACGAGGTGCGGCGCGCGATCGTACTGGGGACGCTCCGTCCCGAAGACCCGCTTCCGTCCGTGCGGCAGCTCGCCTCGGACCTGCGCGTGAACCCCAACACCGTGGCCCAGGCCTACCGCGAGCTGGAGCGCGCGGGCGTGGCCTACGTGCGCCGCGGCCAGGGCACCTTCGTGGCGGCGGCGGGGACGAACGGCACCGAGCGCCGCGCCCTGGCCGCCGGCGTGGCCGAGCGGGCGCTGGTGGAGGCCCACCGCAACGGCGTGAGCGCCGAAGAACTGATCGACGCCATCCGCGATGCCGCCCGGTCGCGCGACCCTCACACCCTGGCAGAACAACCATGAGCCCCGTGCTTCCCACCGACCTTTCCACCGGGTCCCTGGCCGTACGCACCCAGGGCCTGGCCAAGCGCTTCGGGCGCGAGACCGCCCTCGACGGCGTGAACCTGCAGGTGCCCGAGGGCGCCGTGTACGTGCTGGTGGGCCCCAACGGCGCCGGCAAGAGCACCACCTTCAAGGTGCTGATGGACCTGGTGCGCACCGACGAGGGAACCGCCGAGGTGTTCGGGCTGGACCCGCGCGTCCGCGGCCCCGAGGTGCGGGCGCAGATCGGCTACGTTCCCGAGCGCCACGACTGGGGTTACGGGTGGATGCGGGTGGGCCGCCTGCTGCAGCACCACGCCACCTTCTACCCCACCTGGGATGCGGAGTACGCCGCGCGGCTGGCGGAGGTCTTCGGGCTGAAGATGGACCGCAAGTTCGGCAGCCTGTCCAAGGGCCAGGGGCGCCGCGTGCACCTGACGATGGCGCTGGCGCACCGCCCCCGTCTGCTGGTGCTCGACGAGCCCACCGACGGGCTGGACCCGGTGATGCTCGACGAAACGCTGGGGCTGCTGATGGACCACATCACCGAGACCCCGACGACGGTGGTCATCAGCACGCACCAGGTGCACGACGTCGACCGCCTGGCCGACCACGTGGGGGTGATGCGCGACGGCAAGCTGATGATGCAGGTGCCGCGCGACGAGCTTCACCGCAAGCTGCGCCGCTACCGCGCCGAGGTGCCCGACGGCTGGGCGGGCCCCGCGGCGCTGAACGGCGCGGTGCTGCGCAAGGGCAGCTTCGGACGCGAGATCCAGTGGAGCATCTGGGGCGAGGAGCGCGAGGTGGTGCAGCAGCTCACCAGCGCCGGCGCCACCGTGCGCGACGCCGCCCCGCTCACCCTGGCCGACGCCGCCATCGCCCTCCTCAGCCGCAGGGAACGGGCATGAGCGGCGCGGCCGAAACGCTGCACCCCGTGCCCGCCCGGGGCGTGGTGGCGCGCGAGGCCCTGCGCGCCGTGGGCCAGTCGGTGCGGCTGGAGGTGGGCGCGGTGCTCGCGCTGCTGCTGGGGCTGCTGGTGCTGATGGCGACGGTCCAGCCCCAGGGGGCGGGCGGCGCCGACTACGACGTGTCGGACATGACGTGGCCGGTGGTGATCCTGGGCCTCTTCGCGCCGCTGGCGGTGTGGAAGCACGACGAGCCGTCGCGCCGCGCCTACCTGTGGAGCCTGCCGGTAGAGCGCGCCCGCCACACGCTGGCGAAGGTGGCCAGCGGCTGGACGATGCTGATGGGGCTGGTGGCCGCGTACGTCCTGTGGGCGATGACGGTGGCGCTGGTCACGGACGGCAACATCACCATCAACCCCGAGTGGGAGGCGGCGCTCAGGCCCACCCTGCCGCCGGACGCGCGCATCCGCGACCTGACCCTGTCCGGGCACCCGTGGCTGTGGCTGGTGCCGTTCACGGCGGCCACCACCACGTACCTGCTGGGCAGCATCCTGGCGCTGCTGGCGGACCATCCGCTTCGTGTGGTGGCGGGCGCCGGGTTCGCGTTCTTCGTGGCCATCGGCCTGTTGGAAAGCACCGGGGGCGCGGCGGAACACACGGCCGACAGCCTGTTCGTGCACCTGGTCACGAACCCGTACGGGATCGTGACGGAGGTCACCGGCGTCGTTCACCGCTTCGATACCGGCCCCGGCGTGTTGAACGACCAGCCCAACCTGGGCGCGTGGGCCCGGGCCACGCTGCTGTGGATGGGCGCGGGGCTGGCGGCCACGGTGCTGGCCGCGCGCCGCTACCAGGAGCGCTGACCATGGAACCGACCCTGAACGCCCCCGCCGAGCCGCTGCGCCCGGTGCCGTCCCCCGGCATCGTGGCGCGCGAGGCCCTGCACACCGTCGGGCAGTCGGTGCGGCTGGAGATCGGCGCCGTGCTGCTTCTGCTGCTGGTGGTGATGGCGGTGGTCGCGCCGCGGGAGCCGGGTGGCGCCGACTACAGCGTGGCCGAGATGACGTGGCCGGTGGTGATCCTGAGCCTCTTTGCGCCCCTCGCGGTGTGGAAGCACGAGGAGCCGTCGCGCCGCGCGTACCTGTGGAGCCTGCCCGTGGACCGCGCCCGCCACACGCTGGTCCGGGTGTGGAGCGGCTGGGCCTGGCTGATGGCGCTGGTGGCCATCTACGTGGTGTGGGCGATGGCCGTCGCGGTCGTGAGCGGCGGAAACATCGTCATCAACGAAGAGTGGGAGACGATGCTGCTGCGCGAGCTGCCGCCGGGCTCGCGCATCCGCGACCTCACGCTGGCCGGGCACCCCTGGGTGTGGCTGACCCCCTTCGCGGGCGCCACCACCATGTACCTGGCCGGCACCATCGTGGCGCTGCTATCCAACTACCCGCTGCGGGTGTTCGCGGGCGCCTGGTTCGGCGTCATGGTGGTGATGGGGATGGCGGACGCCAGCGGGGGAGTGATGGACCAGGTGGTGGAGCGCGTGGGATCCCAGGTGATCCTGGGCCGCTATGGTTTGCTCACCCACTCCACCGGGGTCATGGGCCACGGGCAGGGGAACCTGGCAGACCAGGTGAACGCGGGCGCGTGGGCCGTGGCCACGCTGCTGTGGATGGCACTGGCGCTGGCGGGGGTGTTCCTGGCCGCGCGCCGCTACCAGGAGCGCTGACCATGGATACCCTCGTGAACGGTCCCCTCGCCGATGCCGCGCCGCGCGCAGGCACGGCTGCCCCCGCCCCGCGCTGGGCCGGCGTGGCCCGCGAGCAGCTGCGGGCCGTCGCCGCCGGTGCCAGGCCGGAGATGACGTCGGGCGCGGCGCTGCTGGTGCTGCTCCCCCTGCCCATGCTCGTGGAGCACGCGCGGACCCCCGGCCACGCCGCCGACATGCACTTCGCCATGGTGGCGCTGCTGTGCACGCTCGTGGGGCTGTTCGCCCCCATGGCGGTGTGGAAGGGCGAGGGCCCGGCCCGCCGGGGCTACTTCTGGTCCCTTCCCGTGGACCGCTCGCGCCACGCGCTGGTGAAGGTGGCGGCCGGATGGGGCTGGACGATGGCCGCCGTGGGGCTGCTCCTGCTCTGGGGCGCGCTGCTGGCGTGGATGATGGGCGGCGAGATGACCCTGGGCGACACGCGCGTGCCCCTGCGCCCCTACTCCGAGGTGCCCAGGCCCACGCCCGCCGACTTCTACGTCCACCGCTGGCCGATGGAGGCCTGGCTCTGGATGGTCCCGTTCGCCGCCGCCACGGCCGCGTACCTGGTAGGAAGCGCGGTGGCGCTCGCCACCGAGCACCCCTGGCGCTGGTACGCGGGGTTCGTGCTCTGCTGGGCGCTGCTGGGCATGGCGGGGCTGCGCGAGGAGCTGGCCACCCTGGTGAATGGGCGCTACGGGTGGGGGGTGATGGTCACCGCCGGCGAGTGGAAGCAGGCCGCCCTGCGGACCCCGGCGGGCGCGACGGTGTTCGCGGGACGGTTCGTGCCGGACCCCGCCCGCTGGTCGGCCACCATCGCGCTGTGGATGGCGATCGGCGCGGCCGCCCTGGCCTTCGCCGCGCGCCGGCACCAGGAACGCTGAGGAGGGTTCGGGCGGCTTGCCGGCCTGCCGCTCCGGTGTCGTCGCCCGGAACGAAGGTTTCATGAAACGAAATGGCGCCGTTCCGAACCCCGGGGCGGCGCCTTTCCGCTGCAGACAGGTGTTTGCTTGACACCCGATGCGCCATCGCACAAACTGCTGGTCCGCATTCTGGCAGCAGATGATTGCTCCCGCAGTCCGGACCAGCCCCACCGGTCCACCCGCATCCTGCCAGCCGCGCAGCCCCGAACGTACCGGTACCACCCCGCGGGCAGCACCTCCGTTCAAAGGCGCGACGCGCCGCGCCTCCGCACCGGCACCCACAGGAAGACCGACCGATGGCGAAAGCGACGACCACCACCCGCTGGGAGCGGGTGCAGGAAATCCTGCAGCGGGCGCACCCGGAAGAGCCGGTGTACGCGGGCGCCGGGCGCTTCTGGATGAACCTCGACACCCTGCTGGCCGCCGAGATCCACGGCGTGCGCATGGTGGCCCCCGCGCAGGGCGCCGGCTCCACCGGCACCGGCTGCGGCTGCGGGACCCCCGGGTGCGGCGGCGGGGCGGCGGATACCGGCGGCGAGCCCGGCACGCGCTACCCGGGCCGGGGCGCCGCCTCGGGGCTGGTGAAGGGGCTGCGCGGGCAGCCCCCCTTCGACGGGTCGCGGCTGCCGCGGCTGCCGTGGGGCGGCCCGCGCGTGGACGAAGACGACGTGCGCTTCATCAGCGACTGGATCGACGACGGGTGCCCCACGGGCGACCACCGGCAGGGGCAGCTGGCCGTCATCCAGCTGCGCGGCGGGCCCGTGCAGCGCATGGAGCCGCTGGCGGTGGACGGCGACACGGCCGCGCGGCTGACGCGCGAGGCCGCCCGGGTGTTCGGCACCGGGCCGGCGGCCTCGTCGCGCCCCGAGGTGCAGCAGCGGATGAACCTGGACTGCATGGACGACGCGCAGCTGGAGCAGCTGCGCTACGCCTTCCGCGAGCTGTACGCGCTGAACAAGTGGCCGCGCGACTACCGCAACTACAACAACCTGGCCCTCATCCACCAGGACCACTGCCAGCACGGATGGGAGCGCTTCCTTCCCTGGCACCGCGTGTACCTGTACGAGTTCGAGCAGGCCATGCAGGACGTCTGCCCGGGCGTCACCATGCCGTACTGGGACTGGACGATGCCCCAGTACCACCCCTACCAGCCGTACAAGGGGTGGATCATCCCGCAGTCGTTCAAGGCGTACATCACGCCGGAGATGTTCCAGGTGCTGAAGCCCCACCTGAACGCCGACCAGGCGCGCGAGGTGGAAAGGAAGCTCGTGGAGCCGCGCAGGCACTTCACCTCGCTCCCGAAGTTCCTGGGCGCGCTGGGCAAGCTCGACGGCTTCGGCACCATCGATCCCGAGCTGGAACGGCACCTGATCGACGCGCTGGTGCACAGCAACCCGCTCTGGTACCCGCTGCGCTTTCCCGCCGAGTACCAGGACGGCGGCGGCAACCCCCAGACCATCAACGAGGCCATCCACTACCACTACCCGTCGCCC
This sequence comes from Longimicrobium sp., assembly GCF_036399935.1. Lineage (GTDB taxonomy): Bacteria > Gemmatimonadota > Gemmatimonadetes > Longimicrobiales > Longimicrobiaceae > Longimicrobium. The sequence continues at coordinate 54,475 of NZ_DASWMD010000076.1, read as the reverse complement.
AAGGACATGGACGAGATCATGTCCCTGCGCAGCTGGCGCGACTTCGGGGGCGGCAGCCAGTACAACGACGCGTTCGGGTTCCTGGACCAGAACCCGCACAACACCATGCACATCTGGACGGGGGGGCAGAACCCCCGCTACAGGAAGCCGCCCGCCGAGTCGTCGTCCAAGGCCATGCGCGAGCAGCCGTACATGGAGCGCAACCGCATGGTGCGCGTGGCGGGGCGGCCGTTCCACACCAAGCAGGAGTTCTACGCCTGGAGGAGCGCCCAGTACGGCGACATGTTCAGCAACCTCACCGCCGCGTACGACCCCATCTTCTGGCCCGTGCACGCCAACGTCGACCGGCTGTGGTGGGAGTGGCAGCAGCTGAACCCCAACGCGCAGCCGGTGGAGCAGAGCTCGGTGCTCACCCCCTGGGGCTACACCGTGGCCGACACGCTCGACATGACGCGCTTCGGCTACGAGTACGTGCGCTGCGCCTTTTCCATTCCCGTGGGGCTGCAGGCGCCGGTGGGCCGCTTCGTCAGCGAGCCCGTGAAGGTGCCCAAGGGCGCGCGCGACCCGCGGCGGGTGGAGGTGCGGCTGCACCGCGTTCCCCAGCTGGACCGCTCCTGCTTCGTCCGCGTGTTCCTGAACCTGCCCGACGCCAACGCCAACACCCCGCCCGAGGGCGACCACTTCGGCGGCTACCTGGCCGTGTTCGGCCACGGCGAGTGCTTCGGCGGGCCGGGCCACTGCGCCATTCCCGGCCAGGCCCGCCCGTACGACCTGCGCCCGCGCAGCCACAACACGCCGCGCAACCACCGCGTGAACGTCACCCAGGCCGCCCGGGCGCTGCTGGAAAAGGGCGCCGCCACGCTGCAGGTGACGCTGGTGGCCATCGGCGCCGACTACCGCGAAGAGAACGAGCTGCTCCGCATGGAGGGCCTGTCGCTCAACTTCCTGGACTGACCCCCACCCGAGGACATTCGCGATGGCGACGGTATACAGGATTCACCCCGGGATCGGGATCGCCCGCCTGGGCAACAGCCCCGACGCGTTCTGCATTGCCGCCGAGCAGCCGGCGGCGCTTCCCACCGAGTGCGACCAGGACGGCAACTCGCTGCCGCTGGGCGCCAGGCCGGGGAAGGAGGTGCGCGCGCAGCGGATGAAGGACGACGAGGGGCGCATCCGGCGGCAGGCGGCGCGCTTCGGCGTGTGGGTGTACGACGACGAGCACCCCGACGGGCGCCCGCTGAAGATCGGCGACAAGGTGTCCGGCGGCGGCAACCACGGGAAGCTGGTCGACATCCAGTGGCGCGTGCACCTGGCCAACAAGAAGGCCGGCTGGTACGAGTTCCGCCAGCTTCAGGGCGAGCACGGCTTCACCGACGACCACCCGCGGCGCAACCCGCAGGTGACGGCCGACCAGGCGCGGCAGAACCTGATCATCGACCCCGGGCCGCGGGTGGTGTCGCTGCGCGGGGAGCGGCGGGCCAGCTTTTCGCGCGACGCGGGCGCCATGTACGCCTCGACCTTTCCCCCGCCGCTGAAGCCCCGTTCCATCGACACGCTCGGCGACCTGATGGTGGACGACGGCGCGCGGCTGCTGGTGCTGGGCGGGCACGGCAACGCGGGGTCGTACCTGTTCGACGACTTCGGGCAGCCCCGCATCGACCACTACGCCAACAACGACGGCTGGTTCGACGACACCAGCGACGGGCCGGTGATGGCGCGCCTGGTGTTCTTCAGCGACGAGGTGCAGCAGCAGCGCTTCATCGACGTGGAGTACCCGGCCTGGGTGATCGCGGCGTATCCCGACTACGTGCCGCAGATTCCCGACATGGTGACCATGGACGAGCTGGTGTACGACCTGGCCGTGCGCCGGTTCGCCTACCGGACCGACCTGTACGGCGAGGCGGGAACGTGGGACTGCCCGGAGCGCGTGGACCCGCGCGACACCGGCGCGCTGCTGGCCTGGCAGGCGGGGCGGCTGGGGTGGAACCCCGAGTACCGGCCCTGGTTCTGGCGCGACATCTGGCCCATCCTGTGGCGGCCGGAGCAGTACATGTTCCTTTCCAGCATCCTGCTGCAGAGCAACGACCCGCACAACCAGACGGCGCGCGGCACCTTCGATCCCAAGCGCATCGGCAAGCCGCCGGTGACCCACTGGAAGAAGGTGGGCGAGTGCCTGCAGGGGTGCCTGGCGCCCGACGGCGTGGCCGCGCTCTTCATCGAGTCCGTCCAGGAGGTGCTGGACGGCCTTCCCGCCCAGAGCGGCGACCAGGGAACGCGCGGCGCCGCCGGCAAGGCCGCCGCGTTCGCGCCGGCGGGCGGGCTGCTGCTGGACGGGCTTCGCCAGGTGGCGCACGAGATCGCCGCGGCGGAGCAGCCGCGGGTGTCGCCGGACACGCCTCCCGGGCTGCTGGCGGCCGCGTTCCGCAAGACGGCCGAGGCCCCCGAGCGGGCGGGCTCTCGCGCGCGGCTGCAGGAAGAGATCACCCGCCTGCTGGACCAGCTGTTCGGCCCCGTGGGCGACGAGGGCGAGCTGCAGGGCTCCATCCAGCACACGTCGCGTTCGCCCGTCTACAACTCCGCCCCGGAAGACCGGGAGCCCATGGGCGCGTGGCGGCGGGCGGAGATCGAGCTGCAGCGCGAGGCGGGGCGGCTGCTGCGCGGCGACCTGCACCAGGAGTGCTTCCGCCGCTGCGTAAAGGCCAACACCCGCGACCGCTACGCGCCGGAGCGGCAGTTCCTGTTCAGCCTGCTGCGCGAGCCGGGCGAGGAGAACCGCTTCGTGCGCGGCGGGCGGGCCACCACGCGCGTGTTCAACCTGCCGCTGATGCCCCTGCTTTCCGGCGACAACCCCATCAACAACGTGCTGCCCTCCAAGTTCCTGCGGCTGACGGACTACCAGTACTACCTGCTGGGGCAGTGGGCGCAGGGCAAGTTCATCAACGAGGCCGACGAGAAGTGGGTGTCCGCTCCCAACCCCGACGAGCCGTACGCCCACTGGCCCCTGCGCACCGGGCGCGACCTGGACCAGGGGGTGCTCTTTCACGTGGTGGGCGGCGCCTTCTGCCCGGGGGGCGAAGTGGGGTGGATCATGCGCAACCCCGCCGTGTGGCGCGAGCCGTGGCGCATCAAGGCCGATCCCTCGTTCTACAACTTCACGCTGACCGCCGCGCAGGCCAACAAGTGGCGCGGCACCATCCCCGAAACGGACTACATCTCGTACGCCGACGAGCAGCTGAGCCAGGGGCTGGACTTCGACCAGGGGATGCAGCCGGGCGACCTGACCAAGTCGATGGCGGTGCCCTGGCAGTCGGACTTCAACGAGTGCAGCACGCAGGGGATCGACGTCACCTACGAGCTGTGGAACGAGATCGACTTCGACAACCCCACGAACTCGCTCCTGCAGCGGCAGCAGCGCACCTGGGAAACGCTGTGGTGGCCCGCCCACCGGCCCATGCAGAACTACGAGCTGCAGTCGGTGGCGCCCAACGGCGCGCGCAGCTACCGCTGGCTGGACTGGGCGCGCGGCGTGACGCAGACCAACGCGGGCGACCTGAAGATGGTGACGGAATGGAGCCTGCTCCCCTTCGTGCTCCGCAACGCGGCGGACCCCAAGGACGCGGACCACGCCTACGTCGGGGTGGAGCGCACCCCCCGCACGCCGGAGAACTCGCGATGAGCGGTGACGGAAGCCCCTTCGTGGGCACCTGGACGTACCGCAGCCTGCTGAACGACCCCAAACTGTCGCCCACGGACCCGTCGACGGACCCGGCACCCTGGGCCAACCTGTTCTTCGGGTACGGGACCATCGTCATCAAGCAGGGAAGCATTCCCGAGGAGCTGACGGGCACCATCGGCGGCGACGACTGGTCGCTTGCGCTGCATGGCTCCATGAGCCCGGGAAACCCCGGCCAGGTGCGCTTCCAGGGCAAGGGCGTGGTGGACGGGGCGGAGTGGATCTACGACTACATCGGGTGGCTGGTGCCGGTGTGGCCCGGCAGCACCAGCGAGCTGCAGAAGGTGGCGATGGTGGGCTCCATCGTGCGCACCATCCCGCACCCCAGCGGCGGGGGCACCGCGCCCGCGGGGGTGGTGGCGTCGTGGTACGCGGTCAAGGCCAGGTAAGCGGATGACGCGCGTTCGCGACGTCGCCGTCGCGGGCGGGGGCCCCGGCGGGTGCGCGGCGGCCCTCGCCCTGCGCGCCCACGCGCCGGGGATTTCCGTCGCGCTGATCGAGGCCTCGTCGTACGCGGACGCGCGCGTCGGCGAAACGCTGGCGCCGCCCGCCGCCGACCTGCTTCGGCACCTGGGGGTGTGGGACGCCTTCCAGGCGCAGGGGCATCATCCCGGGTACGGGACGGCGGCGGCGTGGGGCTCGGCGGTTCCCCACGAGAACGAGTTCCTCTTCCACGTCCGCCAGGTGGGCTGGCACCTGGACCGCGCCGCGTTCGACGGCATGCTGGCGCGCGAGGCGGCGGCGCGGGGCGTGGAGGTGGTCCGCGGCACGCGGGTGCTGGACGCGGCGCGGGAAGGAGACGGGTGGCGCCTCTCCCTCTCCTCGGGGGACGAGGTGCGGGCGCGGTTCCTGGTGGATGCCACGGGAGCCGGCGCGTCGCTCGCCCGCCGGCACGGGGGCGCGCGCCACCGCGCGCACGACCGGCTGGCGGGGTTCGTCCGCTTCTTTCGCCAGCCGGGGGGCGGGGGCGCGCCGCACACGCTGGTGGAGGCGTTCGAGCACGGGTGGTGGTACACGGCGCCGCTGCCGGACGGGCGCCGCGTGGCCGCCTGCATGACGGACACCGACATCGCGCGGGCCTTGGGGCTGGAGTCGGACGGGGCGTGGACGGAGCTGCTCGGCCGCACCGCCCCGGCCACGTGCAGCGCGCTCGCCGGCGCGGTGCAGGAGGGCCCGCCCGTGGTGCGCGCCGCGCGCACGCGGCGGCTGGCGCCCGCTGCGGGCGATGGATGGCTGGCCGTGGGCGACGCGGCATCGACCTTCGACCCGCTCTCGTCGCAGGGGATGTTGAAGGCGCTGCGCTCCGGCATCTTCGGCGCGTACGCCGTGGGCGACCTGCTGGCGAAGGGCGACGACGCCGGCATCCGCCGCTACCGCCGGTTCGTGGAGGGCGAGTTCCAGGGCTACCTGCGGACGCGCGCGAAGTACTACGCCGACGAGCGCCGCTGGCCGGAAAGCGAGTTCTGGCGCCGCCGCCACGCGCCCACGCCGGAGCCCGAGCCCGCGGGCATCGGCGCCTGATGGGAGCCTGGTGGGTGTCAGTCGTCGACGCCGGCTTCTGTCATCCAGAGGCCCAGGCGCACCACCCTCACCCGCACACCGATGCTTGCGGGCCGAAGGATCTTACTTGGGACGCTACTGAGCCGGGGCGCGGCAGCGACACGGATCTCCGAGTCGCGGAAGCTCCCGCACCGAACCCGGGCGCAAAGCCGAGGTAACACTCCGTCCCAGGGCCGCACGGGCGAAAGAATTCGCTGCAAAGACCACACGATGTCCGCCTGCGCGGACTGGCCTGTTGTCGTGTGCGGAGGACGAGAGGCGCGCCCGGGAGTGTGTGGCGGATCCCTCAGTCGCTGCGGATTGCGGTGGATCGGCAGGTTCATCGGGGCCGCTCCATCGGGATGACATCGCGCGCGTCGGCAGGTGCCGCGTGCGTGCAGGTCAAGCCCCGAGCGGGACGCGACAGCGGCCCGAGTCGGGGCTTTCCGCTGTTCCAGCCGCGGGTTCACCCGCCCCTGGTACCCGCCCCTGGTCCCCACCCCCGGACCTCCGCGCTTGATGCCGCGGGTTCACCCTGGTCCCCGCCCCTTGACCTGCCCCTTTGGACCTGCCCTCGTCCTCGTCACCAATGGACGGAGCGTCGGGCAGAAATTACCTTCGCCCCATGCACACCAGACACCCCGCCCTCGACCGCGCACAGCTGCTGATCAACCACCGCCGCTTCCAACTGGCGGAGGACGAGCTGCGCCGTGGGCTGGGGGACGAGCCAGAGAACGCGATGATGCATGCGCAGGTGGCCCTGTGCATGGTCGAGGACCCGGCGCGCGCCGCACAGGCCCTGGAGGCGGCGAAAACCGCCGTCGCGTACGCGCCCAACGACGCCACGGTGTGGCACGCGCTGGCGCGGGTCGCGGAACGGTGCGGGAAGGTGAACGAGGCGGAGCACGCGGCGGCCATGGCGCTGTCCCGGGCCCCACGCACGGCGGTGCTCCTGCTGAACGGCGCGCAGCTGCTGCTGGCAAGGGGATGGTACCGGGCGGCGCTCGGCCTGGCCGAACGCGCGCTGGAGATCGCGCCCAACGACGCGAATGCGCTGATGACGGCGGGCGCGCTGCGGTCGCGCATGGGGCTGCACAACCAGGCCCGCGCCAACTTCGAACGCGCGCTGGCGCTGGAGCCGGACGACAAGGCGGTGCAGGCCAACGCCGGCTGGGCGGCGCTACGCCGGGGCGATGCCGAGGCGGCGGTGCGGCACTTCCGCACCTCCCTGCGGCTGGACCCGGAGGAAGCGAAGTCGCAGCGCGGGCTGCTGGAGGCGCTGCGGGCGCGGAACCCCGCGTATGGCTTCTACCTTCGCCTGTCACTGGGTCTGAAGCGGTTCCCCGCATTCCTGAAGTGGGTCGTCGTCGCCTTCTCGTTCCTGTTCCTGTTCGCCGTGTCGCTCGGTTTTTTCCCTCCCCGGCCGCTGCTGGCGCTGCAGGTGACGGGCCTCACCCTGACCGTCCTCATCTGGACGGCCCCGCCACTGGCCGACCTGCTCCTGTTGCGGAGCGCGGAGGGGCGCCAGGTGCTGGACCCCGTGCGGAAGGCCGCGGCCGTGGGGACGGCGGCACTCCTGGCCGTCGCGGCCGCCCTGGGAGTCGCGCACCAGCTGCGCCCGTCGGGCGCCGTCGCGCTGGCCGCCATACTCGCCGTGCAGTTCACCATTCCCCTTTCGACCGCGCCCCGAACGCGTCCCGGGCGGCAGCGCGCGGTGTTCGGCGCCCTCGTGGGCCTGCTCGCCGTCTTCGCCATCATCTCCCTCTTCCGGTTCGCCCAGCGGCAGGACGACGCGGTGCTGTGGCTGATGGCGTCAGCCGCCGGACTGCTGTACGCCGACGTCTTGGCCGAGTACCTGCCGGGGCGCCGGTGAGCCACCCCGGCCTGGCCCGCGCACAGCTGCTGATGGACCGCCGCCGCTTTCGGCTGGCGGAAGAGGAGCTGCGCCGCGTGCTGGGGGACGAGCCGGAAAACGGGGTGATGCAGGCCTACCTGGCCCTGTGCCTGGCGGAGGAGCCGGCCCGCGCGGTGGAGGCGATGGACACGGCCATCCGCGCCACCCTGCACGAGCCCGACACGCCCTTCACCTGGTACGCGCTCTCGCTGGTCGCCGCCCGCCGCGGGACGTGGGAGCACGCCAGGAAAGCGGGCCTCACCGCGCTGTCGCTGGCGCCGGAGATGCCCGAGCTGCTGGTGCACATGGCGGAGCTGATGGCCCGCCGCGACTGGCTGCCGCAGGGGCTGGAGTTCGCGGAGCGCGCCCTGGCCGTGACGCCCGACGACCCCCGCGTGCTGATGACGGCCGGCACCCTGCGCTCGCGGCTGGGGCGGCACGCCCAGGCGAAGGCGGACTTTGCCCGCGCGCTGGAGCGGGCGCCGGAGAACCACGCCGTGCAGGCAAACGCGGGGTGGTCCGCCCTGCGCCGCCGCGATCCGGACGCGGCCATCGGCCACTTCCGCACGTCGCTGCGGCTGGACGCCGACGAGCGGGGGCCGCGCGTGGGGCTGCTGGAGGCCATGCGGGCGCGGAACGCGCTGTATCGCGTGTTCCTGCCCGCCGCGCTGCGGTTCTACTGGTTTCAGCCGAACCTGAGGTGGGTGGCCGTCGCGCTCGCCGTTGCGCTGATCATGTACGCCACGTTCGTGGAGCCCGCATGGCTGCGGCTGGTGCTCCGGGCCCTGATCGCCGCGACGGCGGTGTTCGTCTGGGCCGCACGCCCGCTGGCGGACCTGGTGCTGCTGCGCGACCCGGCCGGGCGCACGCTGCTGGACCGCACCGCGCGGACCGTATCCATCCTGGTCGGCGTGCTGCTCCTGGCAGGCTCGATTCTCGGCATCGCCTGGACGTTGGGCGCACCGCGGGGCACCGGGCTGGCGGCCATCCTGGCGGTGCTCTTCACCATCTCCGTGATGGGGATCCAGCAGCCCGCCGCCGGGTGGCCGCGCGCCACGTACGTCGTGTACCTCGTGCTGATGGCCATCCCCGCAACGATCGCCGTGCTTCACCACGCCCGCCGCACGGACGCCGCGGGAACCTGGGTGGGGATCGCCGTGGGCGGCCTCGCCTTCTCCGACCTCCTCGCCGAGTTCCTGCCCCGCCGCCGCTGACCGCTGGTGCGCGGCGCATCCGCCGGTTACCTTCCGTTCGCAAGCCGCCAGGGGTACCCCGTCCGCGGGGTTGAGACAGTCCCTTGGAACCTGATCCGGTTCACACCGGCGTAGGGAGCGCGGCGTGTCGTCCATCGACGGTTCCCATCCACCGTACCCGGCCCGCCACGGACCGTACGGGGATGATGCGGTCGCAGGCGCCACCCGGGCATCCCCGGCGTGGCGCCTTTTTCGTTGCCGCACTCCAGGAGCCCCAGATGATCGACCGAGCCCGCCCCCAGACCCCCGCCGCCGGCGACTACGGCAGTGCGTTCCCCAACAGCCGCAAGGTGTACGTCGAGGGGCGCCACGGCGTGCGCGTGCCCATGCGCGAAATCTCGCTTTCCGGCGGCGAGCCGCCCCTGCGCGTGTACGACACCAGCGGCCCGCTGGATGCCGACGTGCGGCTGGGGCTGCCCTCCGTCCGCGGCGAGTGGATCCGCGCCCGCGGCGACGTGACGGAAGTGCGTGAGTGCGTGAGTGCGTTAGTGCGCCCGGATGCTCCGCACTCACGCACTCACGCACTCACGCACTATTCCGTCGAGATGCCTGAATCGCTCGCCCGGCCCCGGTTCCGCGGCACCGGCTGCGTGACGCAGATGCACTACGCCCGTCGCGGCGAGATCACTCCCGAGATGGAGTACGCGGCGCTTCGCGAGGGGATGGACGCCGAGTTCGTGCGATCGGAAGTGGCGCGCGGGCGGGCCATCATCCCGGCCAACATCAACCACCCCGAGCTGGAGCCGATGATCATCGGCCGCGGGTTCAAGGTGAAGGTGAACGCCAACATCGGGAACTCGGCCGTCAGCAGCTCCATCGACGAAGAGGTGGAGAAGCTGCGCTGGGCCACGCTGTGGGGCGCCGACACGGTGATGGACCTGTCGACGGGCAGGAACATCCATGAAACGCGCGAGTGGATCATCCGCAACTCCGCCGTCCCCATCGGCACGGTGCCCATCTACCAGGCGCTGGAAAAGGTGGGCGGCGTGCCCGAGGAGCTGACGTGGGAGCTGTACCGCGACACGCTGATCGAGCAGGCGGAGCAGGGCGTTGACTACTTCACCGTGCACGCCGGCGTCCTCCTGCGCTACGTGCCGATGACCGCGAACCGGCTGACGGGCATCGTCAGCCGCGGCGGCTCCATCATCGCCAAGTGGTGCCTGGCCCACCATCGCGAAAGCTTTCTGTACACGCACTTCCGCGAGATCTGCGAGATCATGCGGGCGTACGACGTCAGCTTCTCGCTGGGCGACGGGCTGCGGCCGGGCTCCATCTACGACGCCAACGACGAGGCGCAGTTCGCGGAGCTGCGCACGCAGGGCGAGCTGAACCGCATCGCCTGGGAGTTCGACGTGCAGACCATGAACGAGGGGCCCGGGCACGTGCCCATGCACCTGATCAAGGAGAACATGGACAAGCAGCTCGAGTGGTGTGGGGAGGCGCCGTTCTACACCCTCGGACCGCTGACGACGGACATCGCGCCGGGCTACGACCACATCACCAGCGCCATCGGCGCGGCGCAGATCGGGTGGTACGGCACGGCCATGCTGTGCTACGTGACGCCCAAGGAGCACCTGGGCCTGCCCAACCGCGACGACGTGAAGGCGGGGGTGATCACGTACAAGATCGCGGCGCACGCGGCGGACCTGGCCAAGGGGCACCCCCGCGCGCAGGAGTGGGACAACGCGCTGAGCAAGGCGCGCTTCGAGTTCCGCTGGCGCGACCAGTTCAACCTGGCGCTGGACCCGGTGACGGCGCTCAGCTACCACGACGAGACGCTGCCGGCGGAGGGCGCCAAGATCGCGCACTTCTGCAGCATGTGCGGCCCCAAGTTCTGCAGCATGAAGATCACGCAGGACGTGCGCGACTACGCGGCCAGGCAGAAGGAGATCGAGGCCGGCATGGCCGACAAGTCCGCCGAGTTCCGCGAGCGCGGGGCCGAGGTGTACCTGCCGGTGGACGGCATCGTGGCCGCCGAGACGGAGGCGGCAATCGTGGAGGAAACGGCTGCGGCGGAGTGATGCGCCGCGGCTTGTGTGATTTCTCTGCGAGCGGGCGGGGGAGTGGCCTGGAGCCTCTCCCTCACCGTCTCGTGGTTGCCGCGGATGCAGGCCTCGCCGACAGCGGGACGGTTTACAGTTTCAACAATCGTCCGGCCAAGACGCCAGCGAGCGCCCCCCGCACATAATCGTCGGCCCGCTTCGCTCTCCAGGTATCGTTTACGCGAACGAAATACAGAACGCTGGAGGCACTGGGATCGCCCCCCTCCTGGTGTGCACGGACCCGAACGGAACCGTCTGGCTGTGCTTCGGGAGCGAGCACGACCCACCGTGCCTCGTCGCGGGGAGGGATGATGTGCCGTAGACCCCGGACCAGCTGATCTCGCGCGGGAAGACGCTCAAGGGTCTCGGTGTCGTGCAGCGCGAACATCTCCGATGCGGGCACGCCTCCCTCCGCGGGGTCGACGATCCGCAGCAACTCGACATGGACTTCGCGGATCGCGTCCGCCGAGAGGAGGTCCACGTAGCGGGCCCAATCGCCTCGATCACGGGCGGACAGCAGCGCTTCGGCTGCCCGGGTTACCGCGGAGTCCGTATGCGCCGCCTGTGCGGCGATCACGAGATTGCCTGTCGAAGGCGCCGCCGCGGCAGTGGACAGGGCGAGAAGCAGCGGAATGATAGGCATCACCGGGAGTGGCTGGGGAGAGTGGCGCGAGCTCACTGCATGGCATTCGTGCGCGGCCGGGTTTCCATGCCTCCGCGGCCGCACACTGGCCCGAGACCGCTCAGGGTCCATTGTCCGGGCGGGCCGGGTGCATGCTGGAACTCCGCTCCGATGGGCGCGCCCGCTTCAGATACGAAGGTCGAAGTACAGTGTAGTGTCGGTGGCTACTGTCGACAACAGTGTTGGCGCCACAAGTGAGGATGTGGGCGCGGGGAGCTCCGGGTGGCGCTCCCGGCGTTGACCTGCCATCCGAAACTCCTTGAGAAGCTGCTCCCCGCACCGTTTCCAGGGACCCGGCGGGTTATGCGTCCAGGAAGGCCCGGATGCACTGCGCGGCGTGGGCAGGGTCGTCCAACCACGGCAGGTGCCCGGCGTGTGGCACCAGCTCCAGCGCGGCGTGCGGAAGGAGCCCCGCCACCGCGCGCGCCACGTCGCCCCCGCCGAAGGTGTCCGCGGCGCCCCAGTAGAGCAGCGACGGCGCCGCCACGGCGCCGAGCTGGTCCGGCGTGAACGCAATCCCCCGCCGAACGCCGAAGGGCGTCGCCACAGTGCGGATCACCCGGCCGTCGCTGGCCATGGTCGCCGTGTCGGACATCAGGCGCAGCCCCCACTCCCAGTATTCCGCGGGGAGCGCGTCCAGGGCGGAGGCGGCGTGCCCCATCTGCCGGTGAACCCACTTGGCCCCGCTTACGGACTGCGGCAGCATGGGCATCAACTGGCCGATTCCCGGCGTGCACATCATCCGCATGAAGCCGGGAACCAGCATCCCCGGCACCAGGGCGGGCGCTCCCAAGAGCACCAGCCGCCGTACCCGTTCCGGGTGCGCCGCGGCGAACCAGAGGGCCCACGCGCCGCCGAACGAGCTGCCGGCGACGTCGATCCGCTCGATGCCCAGCCGGTCCAGAACCCCCACGAGCGTCGTCGCGGCCAGGCGGGGCAGCGGGATGCGGCCGTACTCCACCGGGCCCGAGAGCCCGCATCCCGGGCGGTCCAGCAGCAGGCACCGCCGCTCCGGCATTTCCGCCGCCAGCGGGATGAAGGTCGATCCGCCGTTGGGGCCGCCGTGCACGAACAGCAGCGGCTCGCCCTCTCCCGCTTCCTGCACGCGCACTCCCAAGCCGAGATCGTCCACGTCCACGAACCGCTCGCTGGGCGCGATGCCGTACCGCCGCCAGAGCGCCGCCTCCGCCCGCCGGTACGGACTCGGCGGTTCGCGGGGCGGCGCCACCGGGCGGACCGTTCTTTCTGCAGTCTGCGAACTCATCGGCCGGGCTCTCCGTTGAAGAATCGTTTCCCGCGCGATGAACTACACGCGGTGTGTATTTGCGTAACTACACATAATGGGTAGATTCCCTCCCGTCAAGGAACTCGCATCGAAGGGAGACGATCCGTGATCGCGCAGCCGCGCAACGCCCGAAGCACCCGCACGCGCGCCGCGATTCTCGACGCCGCGTGGCGCCTGCTGGAGCAAGGCGGCCCGGAGGCCGCCACCATGACGGCCGTCGCGCAGGCTGCCGGGGTCACGCGCAAGGGGTTGTACCTGCACTTCGCGTCGCGCGCGGAACTGCTGTCGGCGCTGCGCGGGCACGTCGACGAGGTGCTGAACCTGGAAGTCTCCCTGCAGCCGATCCGGCAGGCACCGAATGCGGCGGTGTCCCTGGACGAGTGGGTGCGGCACCTGGTGGAGTACCACTCACGGATCCGCGTCCTGGTGGATGCCGTCGACCGGGCGCGCGCCACGGATGCCGACGCCGCCGCTCTCTGGGAAGAGGCGACGGCATTGTGGCTCTCGGGGTGCCGGGAAATGGCCGACTGGCTGGAGCGGGAAGGCCGCCTGGCGCCGGGTTTGGCCGCTGCCGAGGCGGCGGACGCCCTACTGGGGATGATGCTGAGCTTCAACCGGCTGTGGGAGGCGCTGGTCGTGGAGCGGGGGTGGGCTCCCGAGCGCTTTCGGCAGTTCCTTGCCCGCATGCACCACGCGACGCTCACACGCGAACCCGTGTGAGCGCGGAGGTGTACCTGCCGGTCGACGGGTCCGCCGACGGGCCGATGTACGTCCAGAACAGTCGCGACCAGCGGAACGGCGGATCAGCGGCGTCGCCCAAACGTTTGGGCCAAGAAACATCTGCGTCGTAGACACTGGTATAATCCGTCGTATTTTGATATCATCCCTGCACGGCCGCCGGATACGGGCGGCCACCGCGCGGTCGGGCCGCGCGGAGTTCTCACCTGCAGGGGAGGAAACCCGTAATGCGCTTCACCAGACTCGCCGCGGTCGCGGCACTGGCGGCCGTGGCCGCCTGCTCGGACCAGGATCCGGTCGGCCCCGGGGCCAGCGACGCTCCCGTGCTGGCCGCCAGGAACCCCATCGAGGGGTCGTACATCGTCGTGGTTCGCGAGGGCGGCGACCCGCGCGCGGCGGCGGCGGTGGCCGGCGTGAGCCCGCGCTTCGTCTACACGGCCGCGCTCAACGGCTTCGCGGCACGGCTGAACAGCGGGCAGCTGAACGCGCTGCGGCAGAACCCGAACGTGGCGTACGTGGAGCCGGACCAGGAGGTGGCGCTTTCCACCACCCAGTACAATGCCACCTGGGGGCTGGACCGCATCGACCAGCGCAACCTGCCGCTGAGCGGCACGTACAACTACACGCCCACGGGCCAGGGCGTGCGCGCGTACGTCATCGACACCGGCATCCTCACCTCGCACACCGAGTTCGGCGGCCGCGCGTCCGTGGCCTGGGACGGCATCGGCGACGGCTATCAGGACTGCAACGGGCACGGCACCCACGTGGCCGGCACCATCGGCTCCACCACGTACGGCGTCGCCAAGGCGGCGACGCTGGTGGGCGTGCGCGTGTTCGGGTGCGGCAACACGGGCTCCACGAGCGTCATCATCGCGGGCATCGACTGGGTGACGGCCAACGCCGTGAAGCCGGCGGTCGCCAACCTGTCGCTGGGCGGGGGTGCATCCACCAGCCTGGACAACGCCGTCGGCAACCTGGTCAACAGCGGCGTGACGGCCGTGGTCGCGGCGGGCAACGACAGCTACGACGCCTGCTACTACTCGCCCGCCCGTGTCGCCAGCGCCCTGACGGTGGGCTCCACCGACTCCAACGACGCGCGCTCGTACTTCTCCAACTACGGCAGCTGCCTGGACCTGTTCGCGCCGGGCGGCAGCATCACCTCTTCCTGGAACACCTCGACCACGGCGACGAACACCATCAGCGGCACCTCAATGGCGGCGCCGCACGTGGCGGGGGTGGCCGCGCTGTACCTGCAGGGCAACACCACGGCGTCGCCGGCCACCGTGGCCAACGCCATCATCAGCACCTCCACCGCCAACAAGGTGACGAACGCGGGCTCGGGCTCGCCCAACCGCCTGCTGTACTCGCTGGGCGGCAGCACCCTGGCGGTGACCTCGCTGTACTGCGAAGACATGGGCGGCGGTGGCCCGTACTACAACACGACGTACTGCGAGGCGTACGTGAGCGGCGGAACCGGCGGGTACACCTTCGACTGGAACGTGATCGAGAGCACCCGGTACGACTTCGCGAACGGCTCGCAGATCACGGGCGTGTGCACCGGCAGCTATCCCGTGACGTTCACGGTGACGGACTCCTCCGGCGCGACCGCGAGCCTCAGCCGCACCTTCCGGTGCTACGCGTCCACCGGCGGCGGCGGCATCGAGCCGTAGCCGCGAGGCGGATCGGCGATGGATGAACGACGCGGGGAGCACCGCCGGTGCTCCCCGCGTTTCCGTGTTCCGCACCGGGAGCTTGTTCGCGGGCGGCGGCGCCCCTATGCTTCCCCCTCGCGCGGGCGTCCCACCGTCCTGCGCGGCCATCCTCATCACCGCCGTCCAGCGGCGCACCGCCCGGCCGCGCCGGTGCCGATCGCCCAGACCCGCCCTTCGCAGTGTCGCAGTCTACGCCATGAGCCACCCCGATTTCACCCCCACCCCGCCGGAATCCGCCGCGCCGGACGCCGCCGCCCTGCACGCCCGCATCGCCGAGCTGGAACGCCAGCTGGACGAGGCGCGCACCGCCGGCGCGGCGCTCGCCGAGAACGAGCAGCGGTATCGCGCGCTGGTGGATGCCGACCCCGACGGCGTCGTCATCATCGACGCGGAATCCACCATCGTGGCGGTGAACCCGGCCATGTGCCGGATGTTCGGATACCCGGCCCAGCAGATGGTGGGCAAGCCGCTCACCGTGCTCATGCCGCACCGGCTGCGCGCCGGGCACATGGGCGGCACCCGCCGCTACATGATGACGGGCGAGCGCAGCATCCCCTGGCGGGGCGTGCAGGTGCCGGCGCTGCGCCGCGACGGCAGCGAGTTTCCCGTGGAGATCAACTTCGGCGAGTACCGGAGCGACGGGCAGCGGTTCTTCGCCGGCTTCATGACCGACATCACGGAGCGCGTGCGGGACCAGGAGGCGCTGCAGTTCCAGACCACGCTGCTGCAGGCGCAGAGCAACGTGGCCATCGACGGCATCCTGGTTTCGCACCAGGGCCGCGTGCTGAACATGAACCGGCGCTACGCCGAAATCTTCACCATCCCCGAGGAGCTGCGCGCGCCGGAGCGCTGCGTGGAGATGTTCGCGTGGGCCACGCGCCAGGCCGCCGACCCCGACGGGTACCGCCGCACGATCGAAGGACTGCGAGAGGACTTTCACACCGTGCACCGCGACGAGGTGCTGCTGGCCGACGGGCGCGTGCTGGACCGCTACTCGGCGCCGCTGGCGAGCGAGGCGGGCGAGGTGTACGGGCGCATCTGGATGGTGCGCGACATCACCGAGCGCAAGCAGTTCGAGGTGAAGCTCAAGGAGGCCAAGGAAGCGGCCGAGGCGGCCAACGAGGCGAAGAGCGAGTTCCTTTCGCGCATGAGCCACGAGCTGCGCACCCCCATGAACAGCATCCTGGGGTTCGGGCAGCTGCTGCAGCGCAGCCCGCTCCCGGCCGACCAGGCGCGGAGCGTGGAGCACATCCTCAAGGCCGGCCGCCACCTGCTGAACCTGATCAACGAGGTGCTGGAGATCGCCCGCATCGAGGCCAACCAGCAGCAGCTCTCGCTGGAGCCCGTGCACGCCGCCACCCTGCTGAACGAGGCGCTCGCCCTTGTGCGCCCCACGGCCGACCAGCGCCCGGTGCAGCTGTCCGCCCGCGCGCCGCAGGGGAGCGACGCCTACGTCCGCGCCGACCAGCAGCGGCTGATGCAGGTGCTGCTGAACCTGCTTTCCAACGCCATCAAGTACAACCGCTCCGGCGGGGCGGTGGAGCTCCTGGCCCGGCCGGCCGCGGGGGCGGGTGGCAGCGGGTTCCTGGCCATCGGCGTGCGCGACACGGGGCCGGGAATTCCCCCCGACCGCCTGGGCGAGCTGTTCGTCGCGTTTTCGCGGCTGGGGGCGGAGCGATCCGGGGTGGAGGGCACCGGGCTGGGACTCGCCCTCTCGCAGCGGCTGGTGGAGGTGATGGGCGGGCAGCTGCGCGTGGAAAGCACCGTGGGCGAGGGGAGCACCTTCTGGGTGGAGCTTCCCGTCACGGAAAACCCGCGCGAGCGGCTGGAGCCCGGGCGGACGGACGGGGCGCGGGCGGACACGATGGCCCGGCCCGCCCGCACCATCCTGTACGTGGAAGACAACCTCGCCAACCTGGACCTGGTGGAGACGATCCTGATGGACCGGCCGGAGATCAGCCTGATCCCCGCGCTGCAGGGCCGGTTGGGGCTTCAGCTGGCGCGCGAGCACCGGCCGGACCTGGTGCTGCTGGACCTTCACCTTCCCGACATCTCGGGCGAGATGGTGCTCCACGAGCTGCGCGCCGACGACCGCACGCGCCACGTTCCCGTGCTGGTGATCAGCGCCGACGCCACCACCCGCCAGGTCGAGCGCCTGCGCGCGGCCGGGGCCCGCGACTACCTGACCAAGCCCCTGGACGTGGACCAGTTCCTCACGGCCGTGGACGCCGCGCTGGGGGTGGAGGGCTAGGACCGCCTCCGACACCGGGTTCCGCCGCCCGGGATCGATCGTCTCCCGGGCCGACCGGGACTTTCTTGGGAATTTGCACCGGGCGGTTGCGTGGGAAGCCTATTGCCGCCAGATTGCGGCCATTCGTCGTGGTCCAGGCGCAGCGGGCCATCGGCACTCTTTCCCCGGTGCGGAGCGGGCCAGGCGACTCCGCCCCTCCCCTTCTTCATCGGGAATCCAGGCTCCTCCCCGCGACGCGATTCCCCCAAAGCAGAGGTTCATGCCGGTGATGGTAAGAACCAGACACGCACCGCCTATCACCGGGCCAGCGGCCATGGCGGCCCACCCGCAGAGTGAACGCCGATGGTAAGCGGCCACGGTCAGTTCCGGCGCGTCCTGGCCACCGGGGACGGGTACGTGGAGAGCCTGGCCCGCGTCGCGCGATGACTCACGAAACCGAGTTCCTGGTGCTGGGCGGCGGCCCCGCGGGGCTGGCCGCGGGGGTGGAGCTGGGCGAGCGGGCCCTGGTGGTGGAGCGCGAGGAGCGGCCCGGCGGGCTGGTGCGGGCCGAGTGCTTCGGGGGGTACTGGTTCGACCGCGTCCTTCACCTGCTTCACTTTCAGGATCCGCCGCTGCAGGAATGGGTCACGGGCATGCCCGACGCCTGCCTGGCCCCGTGCCCGCCGGTGGCGTGGATCGACAGCGAAGCCGGCACCGCGCGGTATCCCCTGCAGCTGAACCTGGGCGCGCTGCAGCAGGAGACGTGCATCCGCGCGCTCACCGAGCTCGCGGCCGCGGCGTCCGGCGGCGGCCAGGCGGGCAGCGACGCGCCGGCGTACGACGACTATCTCCTCCGCTCCTTCGGCCCCACGCTCTGCGACCTCTTCTATTTTCCCTACAACCAAAAGATGTGGCGCAGGCCGCTGGGCGAGTTGGCTGCGTCGGGCCAGACGTGGAACCTGCTTCGTCCCCGGCTGGAGGATGCGGTGCGCGGCGCCCTGGCACCCAACCGCGACCGGGAGGCGTACAACACCACCGCCTTCTATCCCCGCCCGCCCGCCGGCGCGCCCGTCCGGGGAATGGAGGTGCTGAGCCGCGCCCTGGCCCGCCGCGTCCCGCGCCTTCACCTGCGCACCACCGTCACCCGCATGGACCTGGAGCACCGCGAGGTGCACGCGCTGGCGGACGGCGCGCCCGTCATCTACCGCTACACGCGCGGATGCCTCAGCACGCTGCCGCTGCCGGCCGCCATCGCCATGAGCACCCCCGTCCCGCGCGAGCTGGCCGACGAGGTGCGGGCCCTGCCGCACAACGGCGTGCTCTCCCTCGCCTTCAGCATCCGCGGCGCCCGTCCCCCCTCGCCGGGGCACTGGCGGTACTATCCCGATCCCGCGCTCCCCTTCACCCGCCTGGTGTTCATGGCGGAGTTCGACCCGCTCTCCGGCCCCGCGGACGGCTGGGGCGTGCTGGCCGAAGTGCCGTACCGGGCGGATGCTCCGCCGTCCGTGCGCGAGGCCATGGATGCAGCGCGGATGGGGCTGATCGCGCTGGGGCTGTTGGACGGGTGCGAGATCGTGGACGAGAACGTGATGGTGGCCGATCCCGCGTACGTGGTGTTCACTCCCGGGGCCGAGGCGGTTGCCGGCAGGGCCCGCGCGCACCTGGCCACGGCGGGGGTGACGGCGCTGGGCCGGTATGGACGGTGGGAGTACTCGTCGATCGCGGGCGTGATGGCCGATGCGCGGGCATGGGCGGCGGGCGCGGCCCAGGGCCGGATGGCGGCCTGACGGTGGGCCTCGCCCCCTCGCCCGCGGCGCTCGCGCTGCTGGCCGCCGCCGCCGCCTGGGTGTGCACGGCCGCGGTGCGGGCACTGGCGCCGCGCGTGGGGATGATCAGCCAGCCCAATCCCATCGTTCCGCAGCACACCCGGCCCGTGGCGTATCTGGGCGGGGTGGGCGTGGCGGGGGGATCGCGGGGGCGCTGTGGCTGGCGGAGGCGGGGCCGGGGACGGGCGGGCTCCCGGGTGCGGCGCTGGCGGCGGGGGCCGCGGCCTTTCTGCTCCTGGGCGGGGTGGACGACGCACGGCCGTTGGCGCCCGGGACCAAGCTGGCGCTGCAGGCGCTCGCCGCCGCGCTGCCCGTGGCCTTGGGCCTTCGCCTCTTCCCCTTCGTCCCGGCGGTGGCGGACGCGCTGCTCACCGCCGCGTGGCTGCTGGTGATGGTGAACGCGGCCAACGTGACGGACGTTTGTGACGGGCTGCTGGCGGGGATCGCCGCGGTGACGCTGGCGGTGGTGGCGGCGTTCGTTCCCGAGCTGCGCGGGCTGGCGGCGGTGGGCGCGGGGGCCTGCGCCGGCTTTCTGGTCTTCAACTACCCCCCGGCGTCCATCTACCTGGGCGACGCGGGATCGCACCTGCTGGGCTTCGTGCTGGCCGTGGCGGCGGCCCGCGGCGCCCAGGGGCCATCGGCGGCCACCACGCTGGCGGGCATGCTGCTGCTGGGCGGCGTGGTGCTGTTCGAGATGGTCCTGCTGGTGAGGGCCCGCCGCCGACGCGGCATCGCCTGGTGGCGCGGAAGCCCCGACCACTTTTCGCTGCGCCTGCTGGCGCGCGGGTGGAGCCGGGCCCGCACGGACGCGGCGGCGTGGGCGGCCGCGGTGCTGCTGGCGCTCGCGGCGTTCGCCCTGCCGCGCCTGGGCCCGCTCGGCGCGGGGGCGCTGCTGGCCGCGGTGGCCGCCTCGTCGGCCCTGGCGATGCGCGCGCTGCTGCGGCACGACGTCGTTCCGCGCGGGCGGTAGCGAAATGGGGGAGGCTCCGGGCGCGGTGGCGCGCTTCGAGGACGAGACGTTCGGCCCGAGCCAGCGGCGGACGATGGAGATCCGGGGCGGATCGTCCGACCGCGGGGACCACGGGCGGGTACGGTTCCCGGTCCAGGGGCGGGTGGACCGCCTGACGAAGAGTTCATGGTGCTGATGAGGAAGGCGAACGTGCAGACGCTGGAGCCGGAAGTGGAAAGCGGCACTCCCATCATCCCCAGGGCCAGCGGCAAGGCCCTTCCCCAGTGGGCGGGGGTGCCGCGCGCCCGGCCCGCCGCCGCGCCGTGAGCGGCGGGCGCCGCACCCGCGGCCGGCTGCTGTTCGTGGTGGTTCCGCAGGTGTACTTCCTTTCCCACCGCCTTCCCCTGGCCCTGGCCGCCGCGCGCGACGGGTGGGAGGTGCACCTTGCCACCGCGCCGGGGGAGGGCGGCGACGAGATCACCCGGCGCGGCATCGTGCTGCACCGGGTGCCGCTGCACCGCGCCATCGCCTCACCGGTGCAGGAGCTGCGCAGCCTGGGCGCGCTGGTGCGGCTGTGCCGCGCGCTGCGGCCCGCCCTGGTGCACGCCGTGTCGGTCAAGGGCGTGGTGCTGGGGGGGGTGGCGGCGCGGATGCTGGGCATTCCCGCCGTGCTGATGAAGGGAGGGATGGGCACCGCGGTCACCGAGCCGGGCGCGGCCAACCGGCTGGCTCGCGTGGCGATCCGCGCCGGGGTGCGCGTGGGGTTGGGAGGGCGGGCGGCGCTGGTGGTGTACAACCCCGACGAGGCCGACGAGGTGGCCAGCACCGGGTGGATGCGGTCTCGAACGCTGGTGGTGGCCGGCTCCGGCGTAGACTGCCAGGCGTTCCACCCCACCCCCGAGCCGCCGCCGCCGGTGACCGTTACCCTTCCCGCGCGGATGCTGCGCAGCAAGGGGGTAGAGGACTTCGTGGCCGCCGCGCGCCTGCTCGCCGCGCGCGGGGTGCGGGCCAGGTTCGTGCTGGCCGGCGGCGCGGACCCGGGAAACGCCACCGCCATCGCCCCGGGCGAGCTGGAGGGTGGACGCGGGAGGGGGTGGTGGAATGGATGGGCCACTGCGCCGACATGCCCGCCCTGCTGGCGCGCAGCCACGTGGTGTGCCTTCCCAGCCGCGGCGCGGAGGGCCTGCCCAAGGCGCTCTCCGAGGCCGCGGCCGCGGGCCGCCCCATCGTGACCACCGACGTCCCCGGCTGCCGCGAGGTGGTGCAGCACGGAGTGAACGGACTGCTGGTGCCGGAGCGCAGCCCCGCCGCCCTGGCCGGCGCGCTGGAGCGGCTGATCGGCGACGCGGAGCTGCGGGCCGCCTTTGGCCGCGCGGGCCGCGAGATCGCCCTGGCCCGGCTGGACCAGGACATCCTCATTCCGCGCATCCTGGAGCTCTACCGGTCGCTGGCCCGCGACTGACCCGTCGGCGTTACGGGCGGACCGTCACCTGCCGCACGTTGTCGGCCCGTTCGGCCTCGATGCGCCGCTCGAACGGATCCAGGCCGATGTACCCCGGCCGGCCCTGCATCTCGAAGGTCAGCTCGGCCAGGCCGCCGCGCAGGCGGTGCTTGCCGGCGTAGAGCGGCGTGGCTCGCGTGTCGTGCGGGTCGCCCGCAAAGACGGCCACGTCGATGTCCTCATCCAGCGGCGCCTCCGTGACTGGGGTTCCGCCGCCCGGGTCGATCGTCTTCCGCGCCCTGACCTTCGCCGTGACGCGCCAGCGCCCGCCGGGGAGCGGCTGCGCGGCGGCAGACTCCACGCGCAGGTGGTAGAACGTCACGCCGTCGATCCACTCGCCGATCAGTGCCCGGTGCTCCGGCACCGTCTCCCTCCACAACGCCGCCCGCAGGTCCGCCACCGTGGCGCGCGGCATCCCCGGTCCGTGCGTCCGGATGAGGTGCCGGAGGGCCCGGTCAAGCGCATCCTCCCCGATCAGGTCGCGGATGCCCTCCATCACGATGGTTCCCTTGGAGTAGTACACGTGCTCCAGGTCCACCACGCGGGCCAGCGGCGGCTCGGGAGTGGGCATGTACGTTCTCCACAGCAGGTACGCCTCACGCTCGAAGCGCAGCAGCGAAAGGACGTCGGCGCGGCCCTTGATGGCCTCCAGCACCCGGAGGTCCGAGTACTTCGCCAGCG
This sequence comes from Longimicrobium sp., assembly GCF_036399935.1. Classification (GTDB taxonomy): domain Bacteria; phylum Gemmatimonadota; class Gemmatimonadetes; order Longimicrobiales; family Longimicrobiaceae; genus Longimicrobium. Next base: position 32,410 of record NZ_DASWMD010000076.1, on the reverse strand, counting down.
TTTCCACCAGCATGGTGCCCCCCTCCACGCGCGCCGGATACAGCCCGTGCCCCCACCACTGGTGCGAAACCTCGTGCGCCACGCGCCGTGTGACCAGGTCCACGTTCCCGCCGCTCCCGGCGTCGGTCAGGAACCCCCGGTTCTCCGGCATCACGATCATCCCGGGAAGCGCGAACGCCCCGAAGTTCCAGTAGCGCGGCAGCTCCACGATGCGCAGGTGGCGGTGCGGGTAGGGCCCGAACCGGCCGCTGAACAGGTCGAGCGACCGGGCGGCCGTCGCCAGCATCTTCGCCACGTTGGCGCCGTGGCGGGGGTGGTGGTACACCTCCACCCTCACGCCGCGGTGGTTCACCCGCCGTACCTGGTACCGGCCCGAGGCAAAGGCGTACACGGGGGTCACGGGCCCGGTGGTGCGATAGCGGAAGTACCGGCGTCCGCCCTGCCGCCACTCGCGCACCAGCTCGCCGGGGGCGACGGCCACCTGGTCGCCGGAGGTGGACACGGTGGCATCCAGCGTCAGCAGGCCGTCGCGCTGGTCGTCGTGGGACGGGTCGTTCAGCATTCCCGTCCCCGCGCGTGGCGGCGGCAGCCCGCGCAGCTGGCGGATGTAGGGGTGCTCCAGCTCGTACCCCACCACGTAGCCCAGGCGGGGGAACGCCGCCTGCCGTGTCAGGTAGCTCCCGTTTCGCACCACCGAAAAGTCGAAGCCGGCTGCCGGCACCCGGTTCGGCGGCGAAGGGATGCGGAAGCGGAGCTCCGTCGTCTGCCGCGGGGCGAGCGGGCGGCCGAAGACGAACAGGTACATGCCCGAGGGCGCGTCGTACCGCACCAGGCGCGCGCCCCGCAGCTCCATCACCTCCGGGCGAAGCTCCCGCCGAACCGACACCAGCACGGTGTCGATGGACCGCGCCGTCCGGTTCCGCAGCGTGTAGGCGCCCGACACGCGGAAGCGGCGCTCCCCGGGAAAGAACTCGACGGTCGTGCGCAGCGCGACGGCGCTCGGCTGGGGCAGGTGCTCGTAGCGCCGGTACGTCCGTTCGTAGGCTTCGCGCCAGTCCGCGATGTCCTCCCCGGTTTCGTACGGGGCGCGGACGTTGGTGTCGTAGAAGACGAAGCCGCCGGCGGCCAGGACCACCGCCACGCAGGCGAGTGCCCCCGCCAGCCCGCGCCCGCCCCACCGCCGCGGCAGCGCCCGCATGCGGCCGAGCAGCGTCTGCGCCCGGCCGCGCCGCCACAGCCCCATGGTGACGAGCGCCAGCAGCCCCGCCAAGCCGGCCCAGTACGCCATGTACAGTGCCCACGTGCCGGCGCCCAGAAAGCCGTTCATCTCCGAGTAGGCCATGCGGGGCGGGTTGCCCGGGCGCAGCAGCCCGTGCCTGAGCTGAAAGGCCTCGGGGCTCAGCATCATCATCCCCGGAACCAGCGCGACGAAGATGCCCAGGTAGCGGTTGGGGCTGAGCGTCTGCACCAGCACGGCCACCACGACGAAGAGGGCCAGCGGCAGGCCGGTGAAGAGGAAGATCGACAGGTACACGCCGGGCTGGACCCTCGTGTAGCCCATGCCGAGCTGGTAGCCCACCGCCACCAGGATCCCCACCGCCGCCATCAGCCACGCCAGCAGCACCAGCGCGCCCGCCTTGGCGGCGAAGAACGCGCCGCTGTCCGCGGGGGTGGCATCCACGATTTCGTCCGCCCGCACCACCCGCTCGCGCCAGACCACCTCGGCCGCGAAGTAGGCGATCATCAGCGTCGCCAGAAAGGCCAGCGGCATCTCCACCGCCTCCAGCATGGCCCCGGTGGTGGGGTACAGCCGGGTGCGATAGTCCTCGACCGGCCCGTCGACGACGCTGATGGCGGCGACGGCGACCCAGAGGACCAGGAGCGCCAGGAACGGCTTGCTGGCGGCGGTCGCGCGGAATTCCACCCGCATGGCGGCGAGGGCCGCGGCCCACCGGCCGGCGGCGCTTTCCGGCGCTACCGGCGCCGGGCGATAGCGGCGGCCGACGGCCGGGCTGGCTTCCTGCGCCTTCGCGGCGCTAGGCGCGTTCCCGGCCAGCCGGAAGGAGAAGACGCGCCAGGTGGCCGCGAGGATGGCGGACGCCAGCGCCACCACCAGCAGCCGGTTGGCGAGAAAGTACCCCCGCAGCTCCACCACCTGGGTGTTCCGCTGTGCCGGCGTCCAGTACCAGGCCTGCTGGAAGAAGGCGGAGATGCCGAACGGGTCGATGAGCGCCGCGCGGGCCAGGGTCTCCGGCGACTGCGGCGCCGCGAACTGCATCAGCGGCGAGTCGATGAGCATCGCCACCACCATGTACACCATGTACAGGAACAGCCCGCCCACGTAGCTGGCCAGCACGCTGCGCGACAGCACGGCGACGCTGAAGATCACCGCGCCGGCAAAGAGCAGGTTCGGAAGCGCCATCACCGCCAGGGCCCAGGCGTAGGCACCCGGGCTCGCGGGCCCCAGCCGGGCGGGGTCGATCTCCGCGAACATCGGCGCGGCCAGCAGTCCCACGATCGCGAAGCAGAACACGGTCACCGTCGCCGCCAGCGCACCCGCGAAGCGCGCCGCCAGGTAGCGGAACTTGCCGATGGAGGTGGCATGGACGATCTCCCGCATCCCGTGCTCGGCGTCGCGGCTGACCGCGTTGGCGCAGAACACGGTGAACACGAAGATGCTCAGCAGCGAGAGCAGCCCCACCGACTGCATGACGGTGAACGGCGAGTTCAGGTGCGTTCCCCGCGGACCGTAGCCCACGACGGGCAGCAGGTAGCCCAGCCCCAGCGACATGGGCACCGCGATGCGAAAGGCGGCCTGCCGGGCGTGGAAGCCCCACTCGAAGCGGATCAGCTCAGGCAGCATGGCGCACCTCCGCCGCGGCCGCGTGCGTCTGCAGGATGGAGAAGTACACGTCTTCCAGGCCGGGCTCCACCGGCGCGAAACCCGCCTCGGGCAGGCCGTCGTGAAGCACGTGAAGGCGTGTGCGCCCCTCGAACAGCTGGGTGGAGATCACGCGGAACCGCCGGCGATATCCATCCACCGCCGCCTTGTCGACGGTCTTGCGCCAGACGCGCCCGTCGAGCTCGGCGACGAGCGTGGCCGGGGCGCCCGAACGCAGCACCTCGCCGCCGGCCAGGATGGCCATCCGCGGGCAGAGCTGCCGCACGTCTTCCACGATGTGCGTGGACAGGATGACCACGACGTTCTCGGCGACCTCGCTCAGCAGGTTGTGGAAGCGGTTCCGCTCCTCCGGGTCCAGCCCGGCGGTCGGCTCGTCCACGATGATGAGCCTGGGGGCGCCCAGCAGCGCCTGCGCGATGCCGAAGCGCTGCCGCATCCCTCCCGAGAAGCCGCTCACCGCCTTCTTCCGGTGCGCCCACAGGTTGGTCTGCTCCAGGAGCGTATCCACCTGCTCCCGGCGCGCCTTGCGGTCGGTCAGCCCCTTCAGGACGGCGAGGTGGTCCAGCAGCAGCTGGGCAGAGATGCCCGGGTACACGCCGAAGTCCTGCGGCAGGTAACCGAGCTGCCGCCGGTGCCGCTCGGGCTCGGCGACGACGTCCAGCCCGTCGAAGGTGATCTGGCCCGCGTCCGGCGCCTGCAGCGTCGCCAGGGTCCGCATCAGCGTAGACTTGCCGGCGCCGTTGGGGCCCAGCAGGCCGAACAGACCGCGCTCGATCGTCAGGCTGACGCCCCGCAGGGCTCGGACGCCGTTGGGGTAGGTCTTGGAAAGATTGGTGATGGTGAGCATCGGGATGATCTGCGGTGGACGGCGGGGCTGCCGCGTGGATTCGGACAGGGTTTCGCCTTGCGGCGCCCGGGAGAGAGCGGCGGTGCGACCCGCGCCGGGTTCCGCTCATGGTTGAAACATGCAACCCGCCGCGGACCGTCCGATGGGGCTCGCGTCAGGGGTTTGTAAGAGTTTTGTGAATGGGCGGCCGTCCCTCTTTTCACGCGGGCCGCGGCAGGCGTAATTGGAACCTCGACGCACTCGTCCCACCCCCAGCTTGGCCCCGTGTGAAGCAAACGATCCGACACTGGCGAGAAACGGCGATGCTGGTGCCGGTCACCTTCCTGGCGGGGGCGTTCCTCCTGGCCGGGGTGCTCGGCATCCAGGCGCTGCGGGCCGACGACGCGCAGCGCGACGCCGCCCAGCGCGCCCTGAGGGACTACGCGTCCGTCGCGGCGTGGGAATTCTCGCGGCGGTCCGAAGACGAGATCCGCCGCGCCGCCACTTCCATCCTTTCTCTCGCCGCCGGCGCCAGGGGCGCGTCGCCGGACCTGGCGATCCTGCTGGACCCGGCCGCGCTGGCGTCGTGCGACTGCCCCGCACCCCCCGTCGTCCGCGCGGCCTTCGCCGTCGACTTTCCCTCGGCCACGGGGCTGAAAGTGACGGGGGCACCCTTCCGCGCTGCCGGCCGGGCCTCGCTGGCGGACGCGCTCCTGCAATCCTTTCAGGCCAGGGGCCGGACGTCGGAGCCGGGCCTTCTCTTCCTGGCGGACTCCGCCACCGCGTCCATCGTGGCGTACCGCGTCGTGGAGAGTGCCGGCGGCCGCCCCGCGCGTGCGTACGGGTTCGTGGCGGACGGCACGCCGATGCTGGAGGCCACGTTCCGGCGGGTGATGCGGGGCCGGCCGCTTCTGCCGCCCGCCCTCACCGGCCTGCAGCCCAACGATTCGCTGCTGGTGGTGGGTGTGCTCACGTACTTCGGCACCCCCATCTACCATTCGGCCGAGGGGGAGCAGGCGATCCTGCTGGCCGTCGACCTGCTGGGCGACCTCCTCACCACCGTTTCGGTGCGCCCCGAGGCGCGAGCGCGCCTGGTGCAATCCCGGAGCGGGGGGTGGACGAGCACGCTGATGAGCCTGGTCGCGCTTTCCGTGGGGATGGTGCTGATGGCGCTCTACCACCTGCGGCGCGCCATGCACCTGACCGCCCTCCGATCACAATTCGTCACCAGCGTATCCCACGAATTGCGTACGCCGCTTGCCCAGATCCGCATGTTCGCGGAGACCCTGGGCTACGGCCGGGCGCGGTCCGACGAGGAGCGGCAGCGCTTCGTCGCCATCCTGCACCGCGAGGCGGTCCGGCTGTCGGAGCTGGTGGAGAACGTGCTCCAGTTCGCGCGCCTGGACCAGCGAAAGGAGCACCTGGCGTTCGCGGCGGTCGACCTGCGCCGCGAAGCCCAGGATGCGGTGGTCAGCCTGGCGCCCATCGCCGCGGCCCACGAGGCGACGATCGTGAACGCGGTACCGGAAGGGACGCTGGCCTGGGCCGACCGGGGCGCCGTGCGGCGGATCATCCTGAACCTGCTGGACAACGCAGTGAAGTACGGTCCGGCGGGGCAGACCATCTCCGTCGGCGCGGCGGCCGAGGCCGGCCGGGTCGTGCTGCGGGTGGACGACCAGGGACCGGGAGTGCCTGTCGCCGCGCGCGAGACCATCTTCAGGCCGTTCGAGCGCCACGGCGTGGGGCCGTCCTCCCCCACGGGAAGCGGCATCGGCTTGACGATTGTGCGCGAGCTGGCGAGCGCGCTGGGCGGCACCGTGCACGTGGAAGACGCGCCGGGGGGCGGTGCCCGCTTCGTGATCACCCTCCTCGATGCGCCACCCTGAACCGGCGAATTCCGGTGAAACGAGTCCTCGTCGTAGAAGACAACCGCGACCTTGCGCTGGGCCTGCAGGTGAACCTGGAGGTGCAGGGGTACGCCGTTCGGGCGGTGCACGAGGGAACGGCCGTGCTGGAGGCCGCGCGCGAGTTTCGCCCGGACCTGGTGGTGCTGGACCTGATGCTCCCCGGGATGGACGGGTTCCAGGTGCTTGCGGAGCTTCGCGGGGCGGGGATGGAGGCCGCGGTCCTCATCCTTTCCGCGCGCGGCGAGGAGGTGGACAAGGTGCGCGGACTTCGGCTGGGGGCCGACGACTACATGGTGAAGCCGTTCGGGCTGATGGAGCTGCTTGCGCGCGTGGAAGCGCTCCTGCGCCGCGGCGCCGCCAGCCACCCCGGCCAGCGGGCGGAGCCGGCCGGAGAGTCGTTTGGCGACGTGGTGGTGGAGGTGGAGAGCCGGCGGGTGCTGGTGGGGGGCACCCCGGTGAACCTCACGCCCAAGGCGTTCGACCTCCTCGTTGCGCTTCTTCGGCGCAACGGGCGGGTCGCCTCGCGCGTCGATCTCCTGCGCGAGGTATGGGGCCACCGGTCCGCGGTAGAGAGCCGAACCGTCGATACCCACATCGCGGAGCTTCGCCGGAAGATCGAGGCCGACCCCGCACATCCGCGCCACGTCCTCACGGCCTGGAAGGCGGGCTACCGCCTCCAGCGCTAGCCCCTGGACGTGGACCGCCGTGGATGCCGCGCTGGAATCGGCGGGAGACTGAGTTCCCGGGGAGGGGGAACGGGGGGGATGCGGAGCCGTCGATCAGAAAAAGGGGTGCATCGGGCGGGATGCATCCTATCGCTATTCCTGCGGGTGCGATTCGCCAGCTCCTGGCCGCAGGTTGTGGGCGGCATCGAAGATGCCCAAGCCCAGCCCGGAACGGCGTCCCGCGAAAGCGCACGGATGATGCTGCCGTGCGCCATGTACAGAATCTCCACAGGTTTCGGCTCTACGCCTTCTGCCGGGTCCCCCGCCGCACTGTTGTCGAAGACGCGGAGTTCGGTGACATGGGGGAGAAGCCGGATCAGGTTCCTGGGAGCCTGGTCGTACCGCTCCCGGATCTTGTGGACGGGGATGTCGTGCCCGCCACGGCGTACACGCATCCTCACCCTTTCCAGGTGCAGACCGACATCATCGAGGCCGACGAACGCGATGCGTACGGCGAAGCCTTCCGCGGCCGCGCGCTCCAGCAGCGCGGTGATGGTATTCCCCCCGAGCGTCGTTTCGAGAACGAAGTCACGCCCCTCGTCGATCGCCCTCTCGAGCAGGCGCTTGCCCTCGTTCCAGGCAGCGATGTTGGCCTCCTCCACGCCTGTCCCAGGTCTTGCGTGCCGGTATTCGCGGGCGGCTACGTCGGGGTTGTAATACGGAGTGCCAGTCGCAACGAAGTGGGCGCCAACGATGCTGCTCTTGCCAGCTCCGTTGACGCCCGCGATGACATAGATGGAGGGTCGCTCACCCACTGCTCACTCGAATGGCCGGCGCGCCGCGGAAACGGCGGACTTGCTCATCTCTTCCGGTGGAGCGGCAAACGCGCTGCGCATCGCACGGCGAGCGGAAGGTGCCTGCATGGCCTCGAAGAGCGCATCGTGCCTGGCGGCCATCCGGGTCGGAAGCCCGGGATTGCGGCGGGTCAACTCGGTATACTGCTCATATGACATGACGACGGCTTTGTTCAAGTGATGCTTCCTGAGTATGACCGTCCCATGCCGTGAGACTTTTTTGAGCAGCAAGCTGAATTCGTCGCGTGCCTCCCTCGTGGTCATCACCACGGGGCCGGTATCCGCGCCGTACCTGCGCTTGATGATGGCCTTCAATGTAGCGATGGTCCTGTAAGGCGCCTGGCCTCTCGCCAGTCGTACAGGTTTGAAGGCTTTCCGCATATTGCGGAGCGTTCTGACCGTTCGCACAGTGGTTCCCGTTGTGGGGTTCTGACCCTGACGCCTCGGACCCGCGATTCAAGATTAACGCCGAAGCAAGCAAAGGCAACCATGTTGGCGCCATGTCCACAGGGCGTTCGTGCTGTCGGCTCCCGATGGGTGTACCGGCGCGATCACCATCTGTTCCCGCCAGCGGAGCGCGGGCATCCTGTGGCGGATGCAGCCGATTCCGATCCGGCGCGGGGCTGGGCACGAAGGTCGCAGCCCGGACGCGCAGGTACCCGGCATTCCATGGAAAGGAGCAGGCAGTGACAGACGCGAGCACGTTGACCGACGCGGAGCGCGCCCGGCTGGAGCAGCGGCGCGACCGGCTGATGAAGCTGATGAAGGAAGGCGACGGATCGGGCGGCGGCGAAGCCCTGGACGCGGACGACCGCGCCGACCTGATGCAGGAGTGGACCAGGATCGACAACCTCCTGAACCGCCGGTAGACCTTCTCCGCGGCGCTCGGCGGCTCCTGCCGCCGCGCGCCGGCGGGGGACCGTTCCTGATCTCGCGGGGTTCTACAGTGGCTGGATGACTCCCCACTCCGGGCAGCATGCAGTATTCCCATGCCCCAAGTGATTCATGTCATCTCCGATCGAACCGCGTCCCGTGATGTCGGCCGAAAGCTCGGACCGCCTCAACACGGCCCTCCAGCTCAGCCAGGAACTGCAGGCCCCCGCCGCCGACGGCGACGCCAAGCTGGCGACCCTGCGGACGCTGCTGGACCAGTGCCGCGACGGCATCCGCCGCGAAAAGCCCCGCTTCGGCAGGCAGCGCATCGAGGCGCTGAACAAGGCCCGCAGCTACGTGCACTTCCTGCCCAGCCTTCAGCATCCGCAGGCCGCCGGCCGCCTGCAGGGCGTGGCCCGCCGCATCCGCACCGCGCTTCGCTCCGCGTAGGCTCGTGGGCGCCGGCAAGGGCCATCCCCTTTCTCCCGCGGGAGCTGCATGACCGAAGGCTACATCACCTTTACCACCGGCACGGGCGGAACGTGGATCGCCTGGCACACCGGCACCAAGCCGCCGGAGAACGCCACGGGCCGCGACATGATGGACCTCCCCGGACCGGTGAGCTTCGCCATCGGCGCCACCTCCGAAGCCGCGCTCGCCAAGCTGCGCGCGGAGATGCGCGTGGATGCGGCGCCCGGGAGCCCCGCATGACGCAGACACCCGGACTCCGGCAGCCCAAGCAGGGCGAACGAACGGGAACCGTGTGCCCCGTGTGCGGCGACGCCGTGCTGCGGCAGGAAACGTTCGGAAAGGCCGGCGGGCTCGCCGGCCATCGGCTCGTGTGCAGCAAGCGCGGCTGCCCCTGGCAGGGCCGCTCCGCCTGACCGGCGGCTGAACGGCCAGGCCAGCGCGGGGCGCCGGATCCAACGATCCGGCGCCCCGCTTCTTTGTGCCCCGGGGCCCGGCGGATCGCTCCGCCGGGTCCTCGCCGCGTGCCGTTAGAAGTCGCCCACGCAGAAGGCGGCGCCGTCGTTGTCCGCGAACACGTTGTTCAGCGCGCCGGCCGAGAGGTCGGTGGGCGTGGTGCCCATCGGATCGACCCAGATGCCGCAGCCGGCCGAACCCGTGATGAAGCTGTCGGTGATGAACGCGCCCCGGTCGCCGCGGGTGAGGATGGCGCCCTCGCTCCCGCCGGCCCACTCCACCGACAGGTTCCGCAGCCGGCTGTCGCCCAGCGCCTGGCGGGCGAAGAGGATGCCGTCCCAGTGGCCCTTGCCGGGCGCGTCCGAATCGGCGGTGATGCGGGTGAAGACCACCGGCCCCGCGGCCGTTTCCGTGCGGCTGCCGAGCGCCACCAGGCCGCCGGGCTCGCCGTTCCCCGACCAGTTGCCCACGTACACGGTGGCGCCCGATGGCATGCGGAGCACCACGCTGTCCGCCAGGGTGAGCACCGGCGAGCCGCCGCCGCCGATCATCAGGTCGGTGCTGACGGAGTAGGCGATCCCCAGGTTGGCCCAGGTCTGCGTCCGCGTCACCGGCTCGTTGGAGAAGATGCGCACGCGGTTGGTGCCGTTGCCGGCGAAGGTGCCGCCGTCCGGAAGCGTGCCGGCGAAGTCGGCTCCGATGACCAGCGGGAAGAGCTCCGCCCCGCTGACGCTGACGTTGGCCGAGCCGGGCCCGAACGCGCCGCCGTCCATCATCACAATGCCGTTGCTGCCGCTGTTCTGGATGGTCACGTCGGCGATCGTGGGCGCCACGTTGGGCTCCACCGCCGCGATGCACGCGTCCGCGCCCACCTTCACCTGGCCCCGATCGATGCCGCAGTGGTTGAAGTCGGCGTGGCGGATGCTGGACCCGGCGCCGGTGTGGCGGTCGAAGTACACGCCGTAGTAGTGGCCCTTGTCCGGCGATGCGTCATCGGCGACGAAGCGGATCTTCTTCGCGGCGGTGCCGTCGGCCGTCAGGCTCCCCGGCTGCTGTCCGCCGACGAAGATGGCGGCGTGCTCGGCGAAGCGGATCTCCACGCCCGGCTCGATGGTCAGCCGCGGCGAGCTGGCTCCGGCCACCACCACGTCGTCGGCGACGTAGTGCGGATTGTCGGCCTCGCGCCACGTCTCGCTCTGCGTGATGGGCCCGCGGTGCACGGCGCCGCGGATGGTGAGCGTCAGCGTGCCCTTGATGCCGGTGGCGCTGGCGGCGGTAAGGATCACGGTGCCGTTGGCCCGGCCCGTCACCACGCCCTGTCCGTCGATCCTGGCGCGGGTGGTGTCGGCGCTGCTCCAGGCCAGCGGGCCGGTCTGCATGGCGGCGCCGTCCTGGTCGCGGCCGGTGGCGGTGAGCTGCAGGGCGCCGTTGACGGGCAGCTCGGTGCGGTTCTCCTCGGCGGCCACCGTGATGCTGGTGAGCTCCGGGGTATCGGGGGTGACGATGCCGTTGTCGGCGCAGGCGGTGGAGATCGCCAGGGTGCACAGGGCGCCGGCCAGGCGCAGGGTGTCGAGCTTCATGGAAAGTTCTCCTCGCAGAGGGGGACCAGGAATCGGGATCGAAAGTCGTGGTCGCGACCGACCTCGTCGGCGACGACGGGAGAATACCGTTTCCCGCTCCGCTCCTCGTGAGCAGAACGATTCATCTTTGTTCGTGCACCCCTCACGCTCTCCGAGGGTCCGGCACGCGGCCCTTCCGCCACGCGCAATCCAAAGTATACATTGTGAACAGAGCGAGGCCACCGCACCCATCGAGATCCCATGCCCCGTATCCACGTCTTCGCGGACGAGAGCGGAAACTTCGACTTCAGCCGAAAGCCCGGCGCGAGCCGCTACTTCATCCTGACGACGGTCGTCTGTGAGTACACGGTCGGCAACGCGCTCCTGGACCTGCGGCGGGAGCTGGCATGGGAGGGACACGGCCACATGTCCGAGTTCCACGCCACGAGCGATACGCTGCCGGTGCGGGCGGCTCGCCCGGCGAGTGGCCACTCCCGCGGACGAGCTGTTCGTCGTGGGTGCGTCCCTGGGAACGCGGAAGAAGCGGAAGCTCATGCACCAGGCAGTCACGAACGTCGTGGCGCAGGTAGCCCCGGGCACCAGCTACCACACCGCGTCGTGGGCGGCGGACAGCGAGCCGTGCTTGCAGGTGGCGGACTACTGCAGCTGGGCGGTGAGCCGGACGTGGGAGCGGGGCGTCCACGCCGAGTACGACCTGATCGCCGCGAAGATCCGGAGCGAGTTCGACCTCTGGGCTCACGGAACCGTGCACTACTACTGAGGGCGTTGACAGGGTGGCGGGGGAGGCATATCTTTGAGGGAGAAAACCGCGGCATATGCGGTTGGCGACAAGAGCCCCTGGGCTCTGCCCGTAACACGGCTAGCTGATTGCGCCGCAGGTTGGAAAGGGCGCTCCCTCACGGGAGCGCCCTTTTTTCTGTCCGGGGGTCCACCCGGCGGGTGCTCTCTTCCACGTTCCCTACTTCGGGAGCTATCGATGCGGATTCGTTTGGCCGATGACCGGCGTGTGCGGCTGGTTCGCTCCCTCAAGGCGTTCTTCGACGACAACTTCGACGAGCCCCTGAGCGACTTCAGGGCGAACGAGCTGCTCGACTTCATCGTCGCGGAGCTGGGGCCCGTGGTGTACAACCAGGGTGTGCAGGATGCCCGCGGGTACGTGCTGAAGAAGCTGGAAGACCTGGAGGGCGAGGTGTACGAGCCGGAGCGCCCCGGGCGCTGATCGAGGCCTGATCGGCGGGGTCAGTCCTGATTGTCGGACGCCGATCCCGGGAGGGTGAAGAAGAAGGTGGCGCCGTGGCCGGGTTCGCTTTCCACCCAGATGCGCCCCCCGTGCGCCTCGGTGATGGCGCGGGTGATGGCCAGCCCCAGCCCCAGCCCGCGCCGGTCCGCATGGCGCGCCTGCCAGAACGCCCCGAAGATGTGCTGCACCTGCTCGGGCTCGATCCCCGGCCCCTCGTCGGTGACGGAGATGCGCAGCGCACCGTCCACCATCTCCCATCCGAGCGTCACCCGCCCCTGGTGCCGGGTGAACTTGGCCGCGTTCCCCACCAGGTTGGAGATCGCCTGGATCACCCGCGCGCCGTCCACCTGCAGCACGGGGAGGCGCGCCGGACCGTGGACGCGGAACTCCAGCCGCTGCGCCTCCACCAGCGGCCGCACCGTCGCCGCGGCCTCCTCCATGAGCAGGCCCATGGCCAGCGGCCGGCGCTCCAGCGCCAGCACGCCGCGGCTGGCGCGAGACACGTCGAGCAGGTCCTGGATCAGCGCGTCCATGCGCCCGACCGCCTGCTCCACCCGGCCCAGCGTCTGCGCATCCTCCGGCGCCAAGGGGCCCACGGGGTCCAGCCGCAGCATCTCTACCTCGAACCGCACGGCGGTGAGCGGGCTGCGCAGGTCGTGCGCGACCACGGCCAGCACCTGGTCGCGCGCGGCCAGCGCGTTCTGCCCCGCCTGGAAGGCCCGGGCGTTCTCCACCGCCAGCCCGGCGCGGCGGCCGAGCTCCACTCCCAGCGCCACGTCTTCTTCCGTGAACGGCGCGTTGTCCACGGTCCTCCCGACGACCAGCCATCCGGCGGACGGCCCGCTCCCCGCCACCGGCACGCGCACCGCCGACGACCAGAGACCAGGACCGAGGGCGGCGCGCGCGTCCTCCTGGCCAAGCAGCCCGGACGGCTCGTCCGCGCTGGACGGCGCCGGCACCTCTTCGGAAACGTCCACCACGCAGATGTCGCCCCAGCCGCTGGCCAGGAGGGCGCGGAGCTGCGCCAGGGCGGTGCCGTTGTCGAAGGATGCGGAGAGCAGACGGCTGGCGTCGGCCAGCAGGCGGTCGCGGGCGGCGGCCTGTTCCGCCGCTTCGCGCGCACGCCGCTCCTGTCCGTACAGCAGGCGCGTATGAAGCAGGTTGCGGACGCGCAGAAGCACCTCGGTGCGGTCGAACGGCTTGGTGACGAAGTCGCTCGCGCCGTTGGCCAGCGCCCGCTCCCGCGCCGCGGCGGTGATGTCGGCGGTAAGGACGATCACCGGCAGGTACTCATCGTCCGGCACCAGGGCCTGCAGGTCCGCCAGCACCTCGAAGCCGGTGCGATGCGGCATGTGAAGGTCCAGCAGCACCAGGTCGGGCCTGGCGCGGCGGAACTCCGCTACGGCGTGCCGCGCGTCGCTCACCCGCACCAGCGACGTGTAGCCCCGGGGCTTCAGGACGATCTCCAGCAGGTCGAGGTTGGCTTCCTCGTCGTCGACCAGCAGGATGGTGCAGGCGGTGGTGTCCACGGGTCAGGCTCGGACGGCGGGGCGGGCCAGCATTTCTTCCACCGTCGAGAGGAACGCGCGGACGTCCAGCGGCTTGGTGAGGAAGGCGTCGGCGCCCTCCCCCAGCAGCGCATCCACCGTACGCGGCGTGGCGTCGGCGCTGATGATGACCACGGGCGTGTGCGCCGTGCGCGGGTCCGCGCGCAGCTCGCGCAGCACGTCGCGTCCGTGCACGTCGGGAAGGTGAAGGTCCAGCAGCACCACGTCGGGGGCGTGCTCGAACGCCAGCTCCAGCCCCAGCCGCCCCTGCAGCGCAGGCACCAGCCGCCACTCGGGGCGGGGAAGGAGGATCGTTTCCACCAGCGACAGGTTGGCGAGATTGTCTTCCACGTACAGCAGCGTCGCGGGCGGGTGTGACGCGGTGCCACGCTCCGCGCGTGCCGCCATCTCCGGTGCGCCTGCCAGGGGGTTGGCGGCGGGCTGAAGGTCCACACAGAAGGTGCTTCCCTCGTCCCCGCTGCGCTCCAGGAGCAGCGCTCCGCCCATCACCGTCGCCAGGCGCTGCGAAAGGGCCAAGCCAAGGCCGGTGCCCTCCACCGCGGTGTGCTCGGCGCCCAGCCGCGCGAAGGGGACGAAGAGCTGGTCGCGGCGCTCGGGGGCGATGCCCGGCCCGTCGTCGGTGACACGGATGCGCAGGCGCTCCTGTCCCGCCGCGTCGCGCACGGGCTCGCAGCCGATGCGGACGGTGCCCTGGGCGCGGTTGTACTTCACGGCGTTGGACAGGAGGTTCAGCAGCACCTGCGTCAGCCGCTGGCGGTCGGCGCGCACGTAGCGCTCGGCGGCGGGGTGCGGCACCTCGCCCACCCAGATGCCGCGCGCGGACGCCAGGGGGCGCACCATGTCCACCGCCTCGCGGATGGCCGCCTGCACCATCACCGGCTCCAGCGACATGGGCTGCTGGTCGGCCTCGATGCGCGCGATGTCGAGCACCTCGTTGATCAGGTTCAGCAGGTGCCGCCCGCCGTTGAGGATGTGCCGCACCCCGGCGCGGTACTCCGGCGGCAGGCTCACGTCTTCCAGCACCTGCGCGAAGCCCAGGATGCTGTTTAGCGGCGTGCGCAGCTCGTGGCTCATGCGGCTGAGGAACTCGCTCTTGGCGCGGTTGGCCTGCTCGGCCTCGTGGCGCGCTCGCTCGGCCTCGGCGGTGGCGGCGCGCAGCTGCTCCTCGATGGCTTTGCGTTCGGTGATGTCGACGCTGTAGCCGATCATCCGCATTACCTGCCCCTGCTCGTCCAGCACCGGCACCAGGCGGCGCATCACGTGGCGCGTGCCGCCGTCCGCCTGGGGGACGGCCTGCACGAAGGAGTGTGGCTGGCGGGTGCGGATCACCGCGTCCATGCTGGCCTGGCGCTCCGCGCCGATCTCCGGCGGCAGCCCGCGCTTCTGCACGTACTCCTCGTTCGTGCGGCCGATCAGCCACTCGCGGATCTCGGGATCCGGCACGGCCACGGGGCTGGCGTACTCGAACCGGCACTCCGCGTCCATCACCATCAGCCCGGCGTCGATGCCGTTCAGGATCTCTTCGAAGAACGCGCGCTGGCGAACGACCTCCGCCTCGGCGGCGCGCTGCTCGGTGACGTCGCGGCCGTTGACCACGATGCCGTCGTTGCCCGAGTCCGGGGCGAGGGTGCGCCCCAGCGCCTCCATCACCCGCCAGCTCCCGTCGCGGTGCCGGATGCGCCAGATGACGCGGTGCACGGTGCCCGGCGTCGCGGCGATCTCGCGCAGCACCTCCATCACCCGTTCCACGTCGTCGGGGTGCACCACGTCGACGGGGACCTTGGCCAGCATCTCGGCCGGCGTGTAGCCCAGCAGGCGCTCGACGGAGGGGCTTACGTAGCTCAGCGGGCCGTCGGCGGCGGAGATCATCAGCAGGTCGCTGCCGTTCTCGATCAGCCGCCGGAAATGCTCCTCGCTGCGCTGAAGCGCCAGCTCGGCTTCGCGCTGCTCGGTGATGTCGCGGCCGTTGGCCACCACGCCGTCGGCCGGGCTGTGCGGGTTGATGGTGCGCCCGATGGAGTCGATCAGCCGCCAGCCGCCGTGCTTGTGGCGGATGCGCCAGGCGTAGCGCCGCACCGTGCCCGGGTTGTCCAGGATCTGCTGCGTGCCCTCGTACACGGGAATCACGTCGTCCGGGTGCAGCATGTCTTCGGGGCGCTTTTCCAGCATCTCGGCGGGCGTGTAGCCCAGCAGCCGCTCCACCGACGGGCTTACGTACTTCAGCTGCATGTCGGCGCCCGAGATCATCACCAGGTCGGTGCCGTGCTCCACCAGGTGGCGGAAGTGCTCTTCGGCGCGCCGGAGCTCGTCGTTCGCCGTGGCCAGCTCCGCGGTGCGCTCGACGACGCGCTGCTCCAGCAGCTCGTTGGCGACGCGCAGCTCCCCTTCGGCCGCCAGCAGCTGCGTGACGTCCTGCACCATTCCCAGTACGCGCGCGGGCTGCCCCGCGGCGTCGAACTCCACCCGGCTGCGCGCGTGCAGCCGGCGTGTCTGCCCGTCGCGGCGCACGATGCGGTAGCCCGCTTCGGCGTGGCCCTGGCGCAGCATCTCGCTCGTGAGCGCCGCGATGGTTTCGCGGTCCTCCGGGTGCACGAACTCCAGGAAGGCGTCGAACCCTCCCTGGAACCCGTCTTCCGCCTCCAGGCCGTGGATGCGCAGCTGCTCGGCGGACCAGGTGATGCGGTCGTCGGCGACGGTCCACTCGAAGCTGCCCAGCGTCGCCAGCGCCTGAACTTCGTCCACGTGCCGCTCCAGCTCGGCGACGCGCGACTGCGCCTGGCCGGATCGCACCGCCATCGTGGCGAGCCCGGCGAACCCCTCGGCGACGGCGCGATCGGCATCCGTCCACGCGGTGCCGCGCGCGAACCGCAGCGTGCCTGGCTGCCCATCCTCCCCGAAATGCACCATCAGCTCGTGCGCCGACCCTGGCGCGCGCGTGTCGCCGTGGAACGACGACGTCCACGGGTCGAGGTTCGCGTGCACGGTGCAGGCAAGGGCGCGCGCGGCGGTTTCGCAGACGTCGCCCAGGGCGGTGCTGATGCTGTCGATGGTGGTGCTCACGGGACCTTCGTGGCGGCAGGGTCGAACGGGGCAGGGCACTTCAAGTGGTGCGGCGCAAAGAATTTATCGGGTCCGGCGCTGGGCGACAAGCGTGTGCGCGGCTCGCCGGGGCTCGATCGTCCCCATGGAGAAATGAGCAGATTCGCTCACGCGGCGTGCCGTGCGGGAGTGCAGAATTGGGGCGCGGCGGGCGGGTGCCCGCCCGTCGATCCCAACACATCGAGAGGCTCCCATGCACACGAGCATCTTCTTCTTCCGCGCGGCGTCGCTCGCGCTCCTGGCCGCCTGCAGCGGCGTCACCGTTCCCGACGAGAGCGAGGTCCCGCCGCCCCCGGCCGCCGGCGTGGCCGGCATCTACATGGGCCTGCGGGTGAACGGCGCGGGCCAGCAGTACCCGGACTACTACACCTTTCTGGCCGACGGACGCGCGTTTCGCGGCACCCCGGAGGAGGGGCTGAACCAGCCGCTGGACTGGGCCGCCGTCTGCGCCAGCTCCGAATGCGGCACCTACTCGGTCAGCGGCAGCCAGTTGACGTTCACCCGGCAGGCGGCGGATCCCCAAGCCTTCACCGTCGGCGCGGACGGGGTGCTGCGCAAGCCGGGGAGCACGCAGGGCTACCGGCGGATGCACGTGATGAACGACGTGCGCCCGGGGGCCACCTACGGATGGCTGAGCGGCGCCGACACCATGATGGCGATCACGCTGTCTGCGGACGGACGCTTCCGCGAGCGGGGGACGCTGGCCTGGACGGCGTGGAGCGGCCCGGCTGCCCCGGCCAGCGGAGAGGGGACGTACACCGTCGTCGACGGTACGCTGACGCTGCGGTACGACGGCGGCCCGGTGGCTCACCTGCTGCTGGCGGTGCCGCCCGGAGTCTCCCCGGCCCCCGCCCCCGAGCGGGTGTACCTGCGGACGACGACCATCGACCGGCTCCACTGATTTCCCCAGCGTGCGGCGCCCTCGGCGACATGGCCGAGGGCGCGCCTTTCCGTAGATGGTCAGCCCACGATTGCCGGGCCGGCGGGAGATGCCGTCCGAACGGGGAAGGTGCCGAGCCCTGCCGGCGCTCCGGCGTTTTCGATGCGGGCCGCCGTCGCGGCACTCAGCCGAAGCTGAATGGAGCGCGCGATGTAGCGCGCCTTTTCCTTCGCCGATTCCGCGTTCTCGCCTGCGAAAAGCGTGTCGACCGTCGCTTCCCAGATCTGTAGCCAGCGCTGGAAGTGCTCGGCGACGAGCGGCACCTTGTCGTTCAGGTCGAAGTGGGCGCGCATGGCGTTGCCCTTGTACTTGCGCACCCCGAAGAGGAGCGTTTCCCAGAAGTCGTACATCAGCGGCAGGTGCCGGACGAAGTCTACCTGGGCCACGTCGGTGAACAGGTGCCCGATGGTGTCGTCGGTCGTGGCCTGGGCGTAGAAGCTTTCCACCAGGCGCTCGACGTCTTCGCGTGTGCGGATGTCGTTCAGCATCACTCGTTTCCTTGCCTACGCGGCCTCGGCGCCGCGCAGGACGCTGTTCACGCGAGCCCGCTTGGTGATGCCCAGCTTCGTCAGCACGCGGTAGGTGTGGTTGCGGGCCGTGTGGCCGCTGACGAACAGCTTCCGCGCGATCTCGGCGTTGGAAAGGCCCTCCGCCAGCAGCCGGGCGACCACCACCTGCTGTGGCGTGAGGCCGAACCGTTCCTGCAGGTCGCCGTCGGTCAGCCCGCCCGCGGTCTCCGCGGCCCGGGACTCGGGCGCCACTGACCGGGCGCTGCGCCGCAGCAGCGCGCCGATGCGCTCCAGCAGCTCCAGCGCACCGAAGGGCTTGGTCACGTAGTCGTCGGCGCCCAGGCGAAAGCCCTTCACCTTGTCGGCTTCTTCCTGCCGGGCGGAAAGGATCAGCACGGGAACGTCGTTCCCCCGCTCGCGCAGCTGCTCCAGCACGCTGTAGCCGTCGCGGTCGGGCAGGCCCAGGTCCAGGACGACCAGGTCCGGATGCTCGCTGCAGGCCAGGGGCAGGGCCTGCGCGGCGCGCGTGGCCAGGAGCGTGGCGTATCCCCGCCGCTCCAGGTGGCGCTGCAGGGCCTCGGCGATTTCCGGCGTGTCTTCGACGATGAGAATGCTGTGCACGGTTCGGTTTCGTCGGATTGGGGAGGGGCCGTCCGGTCCAGCGCTGCGGGCGAAAGCTACGCGCCGCGCGGCCCCGGGGCATGAGCAGAAAGTACTACGTGGTGTCGGGAAGATGACGGGAGTGAAGAGCGCGGGCCGGTTTCGGGCGTGATGCCGGGGAGGTTGTCGCCGCCCCGGCAAACATCTTGTAGACGCGGCGGCACGCGCAGATCCGATTCGACCAACGTCAGGAATCCATGAGCTCGGCCGCGATGCAACCCGAGGTGCTCCACACGTCCATCGGCGACTTTCCCCTGCACGAGTACCGGCTGGGGCTGGGCGGCTGGCGATGGAGCGTGCTCCATACCGAGGCGATGCTCACCAACGCCGAAGAATCCAGCTTCTTCCAGGAGCGCCTTCCCTACGGCGTGGCGCTCTGGCCTTCCGCCATCGCGCTGGCGCACGAGCTGGTGGCGCGGGGGGACGACTTTCGCGGCAAGGCGGTCCTGGAGCTGGGGGCGGGAACGGGGCTGCCGGGGATCGTGGCGGCGTCGCTGGGCGCGCGCGTGGTGCAAACGGACCGGCAGGAGCTGGTGATGTCGGTCTGCAAGCGCAACGGCCAGCGGAACGGGGTGGATTCCATCGACCACCGGCTGGTGGACTGGACCGACTGGAACGACGCGCGGCGCTACGACTGGATCATCGGCTCCGACATCCTGTACGGCGAGGCCATGCACCCGCACCTGCGCCACATCTTCGAAACCAGGCTGGCGCCCGGCGGTCGCCTCCTGCTTTCCGACCCCTTCCGGCCCACGGGGCTGCCTCTGCTGGAACGGATGGAGGCGGACGGGTGGAAGGTGTCGATGACGCGGTGGAGCATCGGCGAAGACGAGCCCCGGGCCATCGGCGTGTTCGACGTGCGGCCGCCCGCGGTCACCGCACGGTGAACAGCCCCGTGCGCGCCGTGTAGCGCCGGGCGGGAAGCCCCAGCAGCCGCACGAACACGCGCTTCAATCCCCGCTCCACCGCGCGGCCCACCGGCTGGTCGCCGGTCACCGCGGGGCCCGCCTCGCCGCGCAGCCAGCGGCGCAGCTCGTCCAGGTCCGAAAGCGAAAGCGTTTCCACCTCCAGCCGCACGATGTAGTAGTAGCGGCCCACGTAGCGCGGCCGCAGCTGCGGCGCGAACGCCGACTGCAGTGCCGCCTCGGCCGCGGCCAGCGTGGGGTAGCGCCGCTCCACGCGCCCGTCCTCGATGCTGTACCCCGCCTCGAGCGGCGCGCGCAGCATGGCGCGCGACACCTCTTCGGCATCCACCAGCTGGTCGAACGGGCTGCCCCTGCGCCACAGCTCGGCCCGCAGCTGAAAGCGAAGCGGCAGGCCGCTTTCCAGCGCCTGGCGCAGGCCCTCGTCGCGCAGCAGGGCCGGGGTGCGGATCACCGGCCGCCACTGCCCCGCCGCCCCCGCCGAGACCACGGTCAGCGCACGCCGCGACTGCGCCCCCGCCGGGGCGGCCAGCGCCAGCAGCAGGGCCGCGGCGCAAACGAGCCGAACCAGGAGGTGCACGCGCCTCAAAACCGCGGGGCCAGGCGGATGAACACGTTCAGCCCGCCGCGTCCCTGCTCTTCGTCCACCGGCATGGCCGCGTACACCCCGAAGCGGCCGAAGGTGATCCCCGCGCCGATGTCCACGGCCGCCACTTCCTCGGCCCGGTCGCTCCACCCGGCGCCCATGTCCGCGAACACCACCCAGCCCAGGTCGGCGCTGAAGCGGCTCATCCACTCCTCGCCCTTGCCGGGGTCCCCGCTCCGCCCGCCGAGCCCCAGGTCCGTCCAGCTGATCCCCGACAGCAGGTCGCCGCGCCACTCCACCTGGAAAAGCGCGAAGCTGTCGCAGCCGTACTGCGGATACCACGTGGCCTCGTCCCGGCGCACCGTGCCGGCCCGGGCACGGCAGTCCAGCTCGTACAGGGCGAACCCGGGGAGCGAGCCCTCGCCCCCCAGGGCGTGCTGGCGCTGCGGGGGCACCCCGCCACCGGTGAGCGAGGCGGCGCCGGCCACGCGCAGGTTCAGCCGCGACGTGGGGCTGATGCGGTTGTAGCGGCGGATGTCGAGCATTCCCGTGGACCACCCGTCGGGATACGCCACCTCCGGCAGCTCCGACCCGCCGGCCGCCGGCACGGCGGAGGGCCTGCGCAGCCGGCTCTTCAGCGCGTGCTCCACCTCGGCGCTCACGTGCCAGCCCGTGGAGGGGTCCCACTGCTCGCTGCGCGTGTCCAGCCGCAGCGTCGCCCCCAGCGCCTCCACGTGCCCGCGCGCCGCCAGCGGCTGGGGGCGCCACGGCTCCTGGTTGCGGTACAGGGTCCATGGGCTCCCCGCGGCGGCGGGACGGTGGCGCTCGTGCCGGTACTCCACCGAGGCGGAGAGCGGCGAGGTTGCGGGCTTCCAGGTGGCGTACGCGCTCCACCCCTGCCGCTCGTAGTGGTCGCGGTAGTCCTCGTGAAGGAAGAAGGTGGACAGGCTGTTCTCCACGTCGCTCAGGTGCCAGCCCTCGATGGGGTCGATCAGCGAGTACACCCGCCCCCCCACCCGCAGCGCGCGGCGGCTGGCCACGAACTGCTCCAGCCGCGCGTCGAACCCCCAGCGCCCGGGTCCCACCTCGGGCCCCGTCTCGGTCCGGACGATGGCGAGCGCGCGCAGGCGGGTGGGGTTGAGCCCCGCCGTCTGCAGCGACGGGCCGAAGCGGATGGGCAGCCCCTCGACGCGGTTGTAGCTGCGCCCCGCGTCCACCACGAACGACGTGCGCCCGCTCTCCTCCTCGGGGTACGCGCCCAGGGCTTCGCCCGCCGCGCTGTCCGCCGGCACCTCCACCACCTCCACGTCCACCGGGCTCGGGGCCGGGGCGGCGGGCCCACCGCCGCACCCCGCGGGGTCCAGGTCGATGTACGTGCCCAGGCGGCAGTAGGGCACGGCCGCGGGGAAGGCCACCACCCTTCCGGCCACCTGCGCGGCCGCATCCACCCGCACCCGCCCGCCGACGACGATCACCTCGCCGCCCACGCGGGCGCCGGGGCGCAGCTCCAGCCCCCCGTTCACCACCACCACGTCGCCCACCACGCGGCCGGCCAGCGCCAGGTCGCCATCCACCACGGCCAGGCTCCCCGCGACGGAGTCGCCTGCGCCCAGCGCCGCGTCGCCGCTGCGGCGATCGGTGCCGGGGGCGTTCAGCACGGCGGTAATCCGCCGGGCTACCTCGGGGGGCAGGGGAGCCCCCTCCTGCGCCCGGGCGGGCTCGGCGGCCAGCGCCAGGGCGGCGATCAGCAGCGCGGGAATGCGCATCGGAAGTTCTCCAGGGGTGGATGGGAGCGGCCTTCGGACGTCACCGGAGGATGTCCAGGCGGCGCATGCGGCGGTACAGGTTGGCACGGTCGGTCTTCAGGCGGCGCGCGGCCTCGGCCACGCTTCCCTCGGCGGCATCCAGCGCGCCGGAGAGCAGCAGGCGCTCGTACGCGTCCAGCCGATCGGGAAGCGGGCGCTGGTCGTCGTCGCGGTACGCCGCCGCCTCTCCCTCCACGGGCGCGGCGCCGGCCAGCACGGAGCGGACCTCGGCCGGGCCCACCTCGGTTCCCGCGAACAGGATGCTGATGCGCTCCAGGATGTTGGCCAATTCGCGCACGTTGCCGGGCCAGGGGTGGCGCGAGAGCGCCTCCATGGCGCCGGGGGAAAGGCGCGGGGGCGTAAGCCCGTGGCGGCGGCGGTTGCGGGCCACGAAGTGCTCCACCAGCAGCGGCACGTCGCCCGGGCGCTCGCGCAGCGGCGGCAGGTGAAGCGGAATGACGTGAAGGCGAAAGAACAGGTCTTCGCGAAAGCGCCCCGCGGCGATCTCCGCGCGAAGGTCCTTGTTCGTCGCCGCCAGCACCCGCACGTCCACGGGAATGGACTCCGTGCCGCCCACGCGTTCGATCTGCCCGGCTTCCAGGGCACGCAGCAGCTTGGCCTGCGCCTCGGAGCTCAGGTCGCCGATCTCGTCCAGGAACAGCGTTCCGCCGCTGGCCAGCTCGAACCGGCCACGGCGCCGGTCTACCGCGCCGGTGAACGAGCCGCGCTCGTGGCCGAACATCTCCGACTCCACCAGGTCCCTGGGGATGGCCGCGCAGTTCAGCTTCACCAGCGGCCCCGCGACGCGGCGCGAAAGGCGGTGGATGGCCGAGGCCGCCACCTCCTTGCCCGTGCCCGACTCGCCGGTGATCAGCACGCGGGCATCGGTGGGCGCCACCCGGCCGATCATCTGGCGCACGCGGTCCACCGCCGCGCTCTGCCCCACCATCTCTTCGCCGTCGCCCAGCTCGGCCCGCAGCGCGCGGTTCAGCTCGCGCGTCTTCCGCAGCTCCAGCGCCGAGCCCAGCGTCAGCAGCACCGCCTCGGGCGAGAGGGGCTTTTCGATGAAGTGAAAGGCGCCCAGCCGCGTGGCCTTCACCGCGTCGGCAAGGGATGCGCGGCCGCTCATCATCACCACCGGCAGGTCTGGCGCGGCCTCCTTGATCCGGGGAAGCACGTCGAGCCCCGAGTCGCCCTCGCCCATGTACAGGTCCATCAGCACGGCGTCGGGCTCCTCTCCCTGAACCTCTGCCAGGGCGGCGCGGCCGGTGCCCGCCTCGCGGGTGCGGTAGCCCTCCGCGCGCAGAAGGCTGCCCAGCATCCGGCGGATGTTCGGCTCGTCGTCGACGATCAGGATGGTGGCGGCCATGCGCGTGGGAACCGGGAAGCGTTCGCGTGCACCGGGAAGCGGCGTTCTACGCCCTCCCCGTCACAAGGTTTCCTCGAGGACGTCTCACGGCCAGCCCTCGTCCATTTTCCGCCTGAGGACGAACATGCCTGTTCGGCTGCTGGCGCAAACGACCCCGTAGACAAACGGACACTCGGCCATCATCTTCCGCCTGTCCAGATTGTACGTCCACGGGGGAGCGACGATGAGCATCATAGAGCCAGAACATCACTACCACCTCGGGTCGGACTCCGACGGACCGATCCCGCACCTGCCGATCCGTCGTCGTCGTGAGACGCCGGAGCAGCGCGCGGCCCGGATCAAGGAGGCCGTTGACGCGCTTCGCCATCTGGCGGAGATGGGTACCTTCGACCACATCGAAGACCCCGGCGAGTGGCAGCGCCAAATCCGTGAAGACCGTCCCTTGCCCGGACGAGAATGGTGATCCCGCTGCACCGCATGACCCAGCCTTTACACGGAAGATCGTCTAGATGCGCAACGACAAGAAGCCGCAGGCGGACGCCGCCGCGACGGCGTGCAGGCCTGAGACCCCTGAGGAACACGCCGCGCGTCTGGTAGACGCGGTTTCCGCTCTGGAAGAACTCGCGGTGGCTGGCGGGATCGCGTCAATTCCCGATCCCTCGGCATGGCAGCGTGAAATTCGCGAGGACCGACCCCTGCCTGGACGGGGGGACTGATGCTCGTCGATACGAACATTATCATCTACGCGGCCAAGCCGCAGTATCCGGCCTTGCAGGATTTGTTGGAGAAGCACGAGCTTCTCGTCGCCTCCATCAGCTATGTCGAAGCCCTAGGATTCGTCCGGATAGAACCCGAGGAGAGGGCCAAGCTTGAGGCTTTCTTTCGGAAATCGAAGTTGCTTCGCCTCACCAAGCCGGTGCTGCGGCAGGCGGCCCTGTTGCGCCAGACTCGGAGAATGCGGCTCGGCGACAGCATCATCGCGGCGACGGCACTCGTTCATGGACAGACGCTGGTGACGCGCAACGTTGCCGATTTCCGGTGGATTTCAGGGCTGGGACTGATGAATCCCGTCACCTGACGCACAGTCAGAGCGTCAGCGCCATCGCGCCGAGGACGGCCAGCGTCGCGGCGGCCCAGACGAGTACCACGCGCGACGACCACCGACGCCGCAGCCCGGGCATCAGCAGCACCAGCGCGGCGGGCAGGGCGCCGATCAGCAGCGCGCGCAGGGCAGTGCGGATCGCCAAATCCAGCAGCCCGACTCTCATCAGGTCGCGCATCTCCGGCTGCGGCAGGCCCGGAATGTCGGGCCGCACGAGCGTGCGAAGGTGTACCGTCTGTATCCAGAAGCTGAGCGCGAACGCCACCGCGGCGAGCGCGGCGGCCTGCGCGGCAAGCCTCCACCACAATACGTTGCGAGCGTCGGAAACCGAGTCGTGGGTGCTCCCCTTCATCCCGCCCAGTCCTTCAGCGACGCACGTGGATCGTCGTCGCCGGCCAGCGGCAGCGCCACGCCGAACTCCGCGCCGCCTTCGGGCCGATTGCGCGCCCAGACCCGGCCGCCGTGCGCCTGCACCGTCTGGCGAACGAGGGAGAGGCCCAGCCCCGTGCCGCGGGACTTGGTGGTGAAGTCCGGCTCCCAGACGCGGTCGATGATGCCGGGCGCAATCCCCGGCCCGTCGTCCAGCACCCGCACCTCCACGTGGCCGTCGGCGGTGCGTACGTCCACCGTCACCCGCGTGCCGCGGCCGCCCTGCACCGCGTCGCCCGCGTTCAGCAGCAGGTTGGCGAACGCGCGGGAAAGCGGGTCGTGGTGGCCCGTAACCGAGGGAAGGTCGTCCGGCGCGGCCAGCGACCCCTGCACCTCGGCCGGCAGGTGCGTGCGCAGCAGGTACTCCAGCATCTCGCGCAGATCCACCTCGCTGGGCGGCCCCTCGGGCATGCGGCCCAGCTGGGCGAAGGTGCGGGCCAGCTCCTCCAGCCGGGCAGACTCGGCGGCGAGCACCTCCAGCGCCTCGCGCGCGTCCTCGCGCTCCGGCGCGGCGCGCTGCAGCGTGCGCAGGGCGAAGCGCATGGGGGTCAGCGGGTTCTTCAGCTCGTGCGCCACCCGCCGCGCCACGCCCACCCAGGTGCGCGCCCGCTCCGCCTCCAGGTCGCGCTCGCGCGACGACTCCAGCTCGGCGGCCATGCGCCGGAAAGCGTTGCGCAGCACGGCGAACTCGTCGGAGGTCGCGCGTCCGCTGGGGGCGGGAAGGGGCTCGCGGCGCGCCACCATCGCCGCCCACCCCGCCAGCTCGCCGACGGGCCGTGAAAGCCGCCTCCCGATGTCCCGCGACGCGCGCAGCGCCAGCGCCGCCAGCAGGGCGCCGATGATCACCCCGGCGATGGGGATGAGCGCCAGCGCGCGGTTGAGCACGAAATCCCACCGGCGCGCGTTGGTGATGGACTGCTCCAGCTCGGCGCGGTGCAGGGCGGCGGCGCGGGCCAGCACGGTGTCGCCCGACGCCTCGGCGCGGGTCAGCAGCTCGCCGCCGCTGGTGCCTACGCGCTCCCACGCGCCCAGCGAGTCGGTCAACTGCACCGTGCGCGACAGGGCGTACGTGCCCAGCCCCACCAGCGCCAGCGAGGGAAGCACGCTGAACAGCAGCAGGGCGCGTCTCAGCCGGCCTTCGAACGGCTTGCGCCGGGGCATGGAAGTCGGGGTGCGGAGCCGCGGTTGACCGGGGGGCGCGGCCCGGCGAGCTTCACCGGGATTCGAGGAACGTACGCCCCGGCGCGGCGGGGGAGCAAGGAAGGGGACGGGATGACGGGTGGACTGGAAGCGGAGCTGCGGGCGCGCTACGAAGTGCGCGAAGAGCGGTACGCGCACGGTGGATGGGAAGCGTCGCTGATCCTTCCCAGCGCCGCCGACGAGCTGATCGACGAGCGCGAGTTCGCGTCCGACGAGCGCCTGCCGTACTGGGCCGAGCTGTGGCCCTCCGCCCGCGGACTGGCGGCGCACCTGCTGGACGCGGGGCGGACGTACGCGGGCGTCCGCGTGCTGGAGCTGGGGTGCGGCGTGGCGCTTCCCTCGCTGGCGGTGCGCCACCTGGGTGCGGACGTGCTGGCGACGGACTGGTACGACGAGGCGCTGTGGTTCGCCCGCGCCAACGCCGAGCGCAACGGCCTGGCCTCGCTGCAAACCGCCCTGCTGGACTGGCGCCATCCCCCCGAAGACGATCGCTACGACCTGGTGGTCGCCGCCGACGTGCTGTACGAGCAGCGCAACGCGTCGCTGCTGGCCAAACTGCTTCTCCACGTCACCGCCCCCGGCGGCACCGTGCTGGTCGCCGATCCCGGGCGGGTGTACGCGGGCGAATTCCTGGGGATGATCCAGGACCGCGGGTGGCGGGCGGAGCAGGTGGACGAGCGCTTGGAGCCATCCGCCCCCAACGCCCACAGCCGCGTGCGCATCCATCGGCTCACCCCGCCGGCTCCGGCGCCCACCTGATCGGCACTGGGCGCCTCAAGCACGACGCCTCGGGGCGCGCCGCCTTGACCCGGAGTGCATCCCAGCCGGTAATCCACGAAGGTGGATTTCGTGTGGTTGTTGCCGCGAATTCATTCACTCGCCCCAGCACGGCCGACGATTGCACGGTATCCGCCGCCCCGGTGCGTCAGCGGCAGAATTCCACGGCCGTCTTCGCCAGGATCTCCGCCGTCTGCCGTACCGACTCCAGGTCCACCCATTCCTCCGCGGCGTGGGCACCGGCACCGGCGGGACCCAGGACGACGGCGTCGATCCCCGCATCCCCCATCAGCGCGGCGTCCATCCAGTACGGCGCGCCCGTCCGCGCCGGAGCGTGGCCCAGGACCTCGACCGCGGCGGCCTCCACCGCCGCGGCGATCGGGGAGC
This sequence comes from Longimicrobium sp., assembly GCF_036399935.1. Classification (GTDB taxonomy): domain Bacteria; phylum Gemmatimonadota; class Gemmatimonadetes; order Longimicrobiales; family Longimicrobiaceae; genus Longimicrobium. The sequence goes on along the minus strand of NZ_DASWMD010000076.1, from coordinate 5,285 downwards.
CGTCGCGCGCCGCCCACGGTCCACGGGTGAGCAGGGGGCGCACCGTCGCCTGGAAGGCGGGGTCGGCGGCGGCCAGATCGTCGAGAATCGCCTGCACCTCGCCCACGATCTGCGCCTCCGTCTCGCCGGGGACGGTGCGCCGCTCGATCTGCAGCACGCAGCGCGCGGCGTACGTGCTGAGCCCGGTGCCGCCGTGCAGAGTGGCCGCGTGCAGCGAGGGCGGGCCTACCACCGGGTGCGGCGTCGAGGCGACCAGGCGCTCTCCCAGCGTCTCCAGCCGCGCGAGAACGCGGCCCATGCGCAGGTTGGCGTCGATCCCCTCATGGAACGCGCTGCCGTGCGCCGCGCGCCCGATCACCTCTACCTCCAGCCAGCAGAACCCCCGGTGGCCCACCACCATCGCCAGTTCGGTGGGCTCGGTGAGCACCGCCGCGTCGGCGGTGTGGTGGCGCAGCACCTGGGCCATCCCCGTGCTGGCCTCCTCCTCGTCCGCCACGGACGCGATCAGCAGGTCGCCGCACAGCGGCACGGCCGTGCGGGTGATCGCCTGCACCGCGGCAAGGCACGCGGCCAGCCCGCACTTCATGTCGTAGGCGCCGCGGCCGTACATCCGCCCGTCTCGCACCTCGGCGCTCCACGGGTCGGGCATCCCCTCGATGCCCACCGTATCGTGGTGCGCGTACAGCATCAGCGAGCGCCCGCCGCCCGCGCCGCGCAGCCGCCCGACGACGCTCACCCGTCCGGGCGCGGCCTCGTGCGAATGGACCTCCATCCCCAGCGCCTCCATCCGCCGGGCGACGTATGCCGCCACCAGGCGCTCGTCGGTGGTCCCGCCGCTGAACGCCGGGTTGATGGAGTTGATGCGCACCAGCTCCGCCAGCGTGCGCACCAGGTCGTCGTTGTCGATGGTCATCCGCCTCTCCCAACCGAGACCAGGTGGGACGGACGTACGTTGCGTCCGTCACGATGAACGTTGCGTTATCCGCCAGACTGATACACGTTGCATCCATGGGTTTTCACCCGGTAACCGCAAGTTCGCCCTGAAAGTGCGCGCCAGCGGCCCGTACTGGATCCATTTTGATCGCTCATCATCAATGGCAGTTCCCGCGCAGCCACCTTTCCTCAGGAGTGCGGATGCACACGAACATCTCACAATCGATGATGCGGCTGCTGATTCTGACGCTTGAGCTGGCGGTTCTGCAAGCGTGCGTGGACATCGCGGCGGTTCCAGTCGACCGTCAGGCATCCGCAGGCCACGGCGGGGCTGTTTCCACCGGAAGCACAGCGATCCCGCCGCGAGGATCAGAGGCGGGTTCAACGTTCAGCCAGATGCCGGACGACAGCCTTTGGACGCTCATCGCTCGGGGTGACGGACGAGCGATCGTGGGCTTGAAAACACCGGGGCACGCACGAGGAGTGTACAAGAGCGACATCCTGATCGGCGATTCCGATATCCAGGCGGCGACGCGGGTGCTACAGGGTATCCAGGGGCTGGAAATCCTGCGTCGGGACACGCTTCTCCCGATCGTAATCGTCCGGGTTCAGGAGGCACGAACGCTCGCGCGGATTCGGCAGCTCCCTTTCGTGGACTATGTCAACCCCGACCTGATTCCCGGATTCACGTACGCCGGTTCGCCCGGTTGTACGGAGTACCTGTGGTCCGGCGACCAGATCTATTCTCCGTCGGGAGACATCGTGCCTGCCGTGTACAGTTCATTAGGCGTGAATAACGCCTGGACCCGCAGCAATGGTGAAAACATTACGATTGGACTGGTAGATACCGGGATCTTCTATAACAGCCAGCAGTTGAGGCTTCCCGGATTCACGAGCGGCGCCAGCGCGTCGCGATCGGTGCGCTACTGGAATACGGCGAGTTTCCCCAGCCCTTGGGCGGAGTGTTCCCATGGGACGCGAATGTCGGGCATCATGGCCGCCCCCAGAGACGGCCAGGGACCAATCGGGGTTGCGTGGGGCGCCAGTCTCGTGAGCGTGCGGCACAACGACGACGTGGTTGTGGGCGCCTACGGGGGCGACGCCCAGCAAGGCATTCGCATGGCGGCCCAGGCGAGCCACATTGTCGCCATGGCGTGGGGCACGCCCGATTTCTTGGACAACGTGGGGGACGAGATCCGTTATTGGGCGAACGAGCCCACGCAGCCGCGGCTGTTCATTGGGGCAGCCGGAACCCAGAGTTCCTGCGCCACCATCAAGGGATCCTGGATCGACGTGACGCCGCCACCCACCCTCTTTCCCGCGAGGATGAACGAGGTGGTGGCCGTAACGGCGATTGACCAGAATGGCAAGCTGGCGTGCGATGCTCACGGCGGACCCGACGTGGACGTGGCAGCATACTACGGCTATCCCACGGCGGGGCAGTATGGCCAAGTCCTGTACATGCGCGGCAGTTCGAGTGCTACCGCGGTAGTTGCGGGTATGGCAGCGCTGGTCTGGTCGCATTATGGCGGTGGAGCGGCACATACCCGCCAGAGACTCTACGAAACCGCCGCCGGCTACCCGAACCGCGCCAAATACATCGGATATGGCGCGGTGAACGCGATGAGGGCACTAGGCGGGATGGAGCGGGCAGACATCAATGGCTGCACCAGCAGTACCTGCACGTTCCGATATACGATCGATTCTTGCCGCACGGAGCATTTCTACGTGTATCCGGTGGGCGGTGATGGGCCCTACAGTTATCAGTGGAGCACCGGAAGCACCACCAACTCGACAACGCTGACGCTCTGTCCGACCCCTGGCGAGGTCGCGTACTACTCCCTGGCAGCCAGCGTGTGGGATGCCGATCGTCTGGGCGCAACCGCAGCGTATCGACACGTGGACATCGAAGTTCACGACGCGTGGGCTCCTTGCCCCACATGCATACAGTAGCCACTTCCGACGGCGCACACCTGGTCGCCGGTCGAATGGTCACGCGTCCCCCTAAATCCAGTCCATAACAGAAGTGAGCGGGGGGCGGCCTGGCCGCCCCGCTCGCAATCTACCCGGTACCGCGTGGATCGGTCAGAAGCTGTAGACGAAGTTCACGAGCGGAAGGAAGCAGAGGCCTTCGCACTCGGCGCCGAAGTTGGTGAAGATCCCGAAGTCCGCGGAGAGCCGCTCTCCGAAGAACCGCACGCCGCCCGAACCGATCACCCCAGACTCTCCGGGCGCGAAGTAGTTCTCGGTGATCAGCTTCGTGTGGCCGCCGACGCGCAGTTCACCTCCCGCCATCACCACGGGCTGGCCGTCGAGGTCGCCATTGCTGAAACCGAACCCGACGCCGAGGCTGGCGGCCTGGTCACGATCGCCAAAGGTCCCCACGCCGTACACCACTCCGGCCGTCTCGTCACCGGTGCTGCCGGCCAGCACGCCTGCCGCGACCGCCATCTGGTCGGTTTCGACGAGGGTGAACTTGGGTGCGATGTAGAAGATCTCGCCCATCGCCCCAGGGATGATCGGAGTGCCCGCGGAAATGCTGAACTGGTTGGTCACCCCGTAGGTGACGAAGGGTAAGACCACCTCGTACACGCCCAGGTACCCCCGTCCCGCGCCGACGGCGCGCCCGGTGGGGCCAAAGAACAGGCGTGTGGCGTTGGGATCTTCCCGCCACACGCGGCCCTGGATCACCCGTCCGCGGATGGGCTGCATCGACGCGATCTGCGCGCGTTCCACCGTCAGCATAGCGCCGGATTGTGTCCGGAGCACCACCCGGTCGGTGGTGTTCTCGACGATGCGGCCGTACAGCACCGACCCATCCGTGAGGCGCACCTCGAAAAGGGTGTCCTGCGCCACGGCCACCGTGTCGGTGCCCTGGGCGGCCGCGCGGTCCGGGAGGGCGGCCGCCGCGGCGAGGGCCACGGCCAGGGCGAACAGGGGGCGGGCGAGACGGAAAATCGATAGCGTCATTGGATGGATGGGCGAATTCGACGAAGGTTGGCCGGGCGGACGTGCCGGAGAGACGGCGTGAAGTGTAGCGGTCCCGGCGCGGGCATGCAAACGTTTGTACGGGCGGATTTCGGACGGGGCGCGATGAGGTTAGATTCGTAATTCGATCGCAACCGACCGGCAGCAAACAACATGCAGATCTTCCGCCGCAGACCGACGGTGATGGTGAACGTGGGGGGCGTGCCCGTGGGGAGCGCCGCCCCCGTGGTCGTGCAGTCCATGACCAACACCGACACCGCCGACATCGAGGGTACCGTCCGCCAGGTGGCCGCGCTGTGGCGCGCGGGCAGCCAGATCGTCCGCGTTACGGTGAACAACGAAGAATCCGCGCGGGCGGTGCCGCACATCGTGGAGTTCCTGCACGCGCGCGGCGTGGAGGTGCCCATCGTGGGCGACTTCCACTACAACGGCCACCTGCTGCTTCACAAGTATCCCGACACCGCGCGGGCGCTCGCCAAGTACCGCATCAACCCCGGCAACGTGGGCGCCAAGCGGCACGACGAGAACTTCGCCGCCATCATCGACCGCGCCCTGGAGTTCGGAAAGCCGGTGCGCATCGGCGTCAATTGGGGCTCGCTGGACCAGGCGCTGCTGACGGAGATGATGGACGAGAACGCCCGCTCGTTCGCGCCCAAGGACGCCAAGGACGTAATGATGAACGCCATGGTGGAGAGCGCCATGCGCTCCGCCGCGGCCGCCGAGCGGCTGGGGCTGCCGCACGACCGCATCATCCTTTCCGCCAAGGTGAGCGGGGTGCAGGACCTGGTGGCCGTGTACCGCAAGCTGGCGCCCCGGTCCGACTACCCGCTGCACCTGGGGCTCACCGAGGCGGGCATGGGCACCAAGGGCGTGGTGGCGTCCACCGCGGGCCTTTCCATCCTGCTGCAGGAGGGCATCGGCGACACCATCCGCGTGTCGCTGACCCCCAAGCCGGGCGGCGACCGCACGGAAGAGGTGCACGTGGCCCAGCAGATCCTGCAGTCGCTGGAGCTGCGCTCGTTCACGCCGCAGGTCACCAGCTGCCCCGGCTGCGGGCGCACCACCTCCACGTACTTCCAGCAGCTGGCGGAAAGCATCCAGACGTACCTCCGCGACCAGATGCCGGTGTGGCGCGATATGCACCCCGGGGTCGAGGAGATGAAGGTGGCGGTGATGGGGTGCGTGGTGAACGGCCCGGGCGAGAGCAAGCACGCCAACATCGGCATCTCGCTGCCGGGCACGTTCGAGGAGCCGAAGGCGCCGGTGTACGTCGACGGGCGGCTGCTGACGACGCTCAAGGGCGACCGCATCGTCGCCGAGTTCCTCGAGATCCTCGACGCGTACGTGGCGAGAACCTACGCCCC
>NZ_DASWMD010000075.1:0-183147 GCF_036399935.1 Longimicrobium sp. | reverse complement strand
TTCGCACTTTCGCACTTTCGCACTTTCGCACTTTCGCACTTTCGCACTTTCGCACTTTCGCACTTTCGCACTTTCGCACTTTCGCACTTTCGCACTTTCGCACTTTCGCACTCACGCACTCACGCACTCACGCACTCCCCGTATGCCCGATCGCACCTTCCTCTCCTGGCCGTTCTTCACCGACGAGCACCGTGCCCTGGCCGCGGAGCTGGAGGTGTTCGTGCGCCGGGAGGTGGCGTCGCTGCCGCACGTGGAGACCAACGTGGATGCCGCCTGCCGCGCGCTCGTCCGCGTGCTGGGCGAGGGCGGCTGGCTGATGCACGCCGTCACCGCCCCGCACGGCGGCGCGCGCGAGCGGCTGGACGTGCGGACGCTCTGCCTGGTGCGCGAAACGCTCGCCCGCGCTTGGGGGCTGGCGGACTTTGCGTTCGCCATGCAGGGGCTGGGCACCGGCCCCATCACTCTCTTCGGGTCGGACGCGTTGCGCGAGCGCTACCTGCCCCTGGTCGCCTCCGGCGAGCGGATCGCGGCATTCGCCCTTTCCGAGCCCGACGCGGGGAGCGACGTGGCCGCCATGACGACGACGGCGCGGCGGGTGGACGGCGGGTTCGTGATCGACGGCGTGAAGACGTGGATCAGCAACGCGGGGATCGCCGACCACTACGTCGTGTTCTGCCGCTTTCCCCACGCCGGCCAGCGCGGCTACGCGGCCTTCGTCGTCGACGCAGACAACCCCGGGCTGCGCGTCGCCGAGCGCATCGACGTCATCGCACCGCATCCCCTCGGCCGCATCGAACTGACCGAGTGCCGGGTGGACGCGGATGCCCTCGTCGGCGAGGCGGGCGCGGGGATGCGGGTGGCGCTGGGCACGCTGGACGTCTTCCGCCCCACGGTGGGCGCGGCGGCGCTGGGGTTCGCGCGGCGCGCGCTGGACGAGGCGCTGGGGTGGACGCGCGAGCGGCAGGCCTTCGGCAAGGCGCTGAACGAGTTCCAGCTGATCCAGGCGTCGCTCGGCGAGATGGCGCTGGAGGTGGACGCCAGCGCCCTCCTGGTCTACCGCGCCGCGTGGGCGCGCGACTCCGGCGCGGAGCGCATCACCCGCGAGGCCGCGATGGCCAAGCTGTACGCCACCGAGGCCGCCCAGCGGGTGATCGACACCGCGGTGCAGATCTTCGGCGGGCGGGGTGTGGTCAGCGGCGCGCCGGTGGAGACGCTGTACCGCGAGATCCGCGCGCTGCGCATCTACGAAGGCACCAGCGAAATCCAGAAGCTGGTGATCGCCGGCCAGCTGCTGAAGGACGAGGCGGCACGGCCCGGTTGAGCGAGGCACGGTCCGCCGCTTGCGCGTGACCGGCGTCAGTATCCGCAGTCCCACTCCATCCCCGGATGGCGACCCCATGGCGACGATGGAAACGCACGTTCCCGCCGAGCCGTCGGCGCACGTGGACACCTTTGCGCGCGACCACCTTCCTCCGCGCCACCTGTGGCCGGAGATGGATTATTCGACGCTCCCCGAGCTGGCGTATCCGCCCCGCCTGAACTGCGCCGTGGAGCTGCTGGACCGCATGGTGGAGGTCGGGCACGCGGAGCGGACGGCGATCCTGTGGGACGGCGGGCGGTGGTCGTACCGCGAGCTAATGGAGAAGTCGAACCGCGTCGCCGCCGCCCTTCACGAGCTCGGCCTCGTCCCGGGCAACCGCGTGCTGCTGCGCGGCCCCAACTCGCCGATGATGGCCGCCTGCTGGTTCGGGGTGCTCAAGGCGGGCGGGGTCGTGGTGGCCACCATGCCGCTGCTGAGGCCGCGCGAGCTGGCCCACATCGCCCAGAAGGCGATGGTGCGCTTCGCCCTGTGCGATCACCGGCTGCTGGCGGATCTTGCCGCGGCGCGAGGACAGGCGCCGGTGCTGGAGCGCGTCGTTGCCTGGGGCGGCGAGGGCGACGATTCGCTGGATGCGCTCATGGAGCGGCAGACGGGCGAGTTCGGCGCGGTCGACACGGCGGCGGACGACGTGGCGCTGATCGCGTTCACCTCTGGCACCACGGGCCAGCCCAAAGGGGCCATGCACTTCCATCGCGACGTGCTGGCTGCCTGCGACTGCTTTCCCAAGTACGTGCTGAAGCCCACGCCCGATGACGTGTTCTGTGGATCGCCCCCGCTCGCATTCACCTTCGGGCTGGGCGGAATCCTGCTCTTCCCCCTGCGTGTGGGCGCCGCGGCATTGCTGATCGAGCAGCCCACGCCGCCCAACCTCCTGAAGGCCATCCAGGACCACGGCGCCACCATCGTATCCACCGCGCCCACCGCCTACCGGGCGATGCTGGACCTGCTTCCCCAGTACGACCTCCGCTCGCTGACCCGGTGCGTGTCCGCCGGCGAGAACCTGCCGCTCCCCACCTTCGAGGCATGGGAAGCGGCGACGGGCATCCGCATCATCGACGGCATCGGCAGCACCGAGATGCTGCACATCTTCATCAGCGCCTCGGACGACGACATCCGCCCCGGCTCCACCGGCAAGGCCGTTCCGGGGTACCGCGCGCGGATCATCGACGAGGACGGCAACCCGCTGCCTCCCGGCTCCATCGGCCGGCTGGCCGTGCAGGGGCCCACGGGGTGCCGCTACCTGGATGACGAGGAGCGGCAGCGCGGGTACGTGTGGGAGGGCTGGAATCTCACGGGTGACGCGTACCGGATGGACGAGGACGGCTACTTCTGGTACCAGGCGCGCACGGACGACATGATCGTCTCCGCGGGCTACAACATCGCGGGGCCGGAGGTGGAGGCCGTGCTTCTGGAGCACCCGGCGGTGATGGAGTGCGGCGTCGTCGGCCTGCCGGACGCGGAGCGCGGGCAGGTGGTGAGCGCGTTCGTCGTCCTGCGCGAGGGGCACCAGCGGGGCGACGCGATGGCCAAGGAGCTCCAGCAGTGGGTGAAGGACCACATCGCCCCGTACAAGTATCCGCGCCGGGTGACCTTTCTGGACCAGCTTCCGCGCACGCAGACGGGCAAGCTCCAGCGTTTTCGGCTGCGGGAGGGCGCGTGATCCACCGAACGCTGCAGCCGGCGGGATGGGCGTCGCCGCGGGGGTATTCCAACGGCGTGGAGGCGCAGGGGCGGATGGTGTTCGTCGCGGGGCAGATCGGCTGGAATCCCGTGAGCTGCGCGTTCGAGACGGACGACTTCGTGGGCCAGGTGGACCAGGCGCTGCGGAACGTGGTCGCCGTGCTGCGCGAGGCCGGGGCCGGGCCGGAGCACGTGACGCGAATGACGTGGTACATCACCGACCGTGCGGCCTACGCCGAGAACACGCGCAGTGTCGGCCGGGTGTACCGCGACGCCTTTGGGCCGCACTATCCCGCGATGACGCTGGTGATCGTCGCCGGGCTGCTGGAGGAAGAGGCCAGGGTGGAGATCGAGGCGACGGCGGTGGTGTAGGTTCCCCCTCCCCCCGGCCCCCTCCCCCGCAAACTGCGCGGGAGAGGGGGGAGAACTTCGATCGGGGTTCGACGGGCTGCCTCGCATTCCTCGGGAGCCCCCTCCCCCCGGCCCCCGGCCCCCGTCCCCCGCTGCGCAGGGGAGGGGGTGAACTGCACGACATTTCGGGCGCGCCCCACGCTCCAACTCACCCCCCGGCCAGCCAGTCTGCGAAGGTGGACTTCGTGTGTTTGTTGCAGCGAATTCATTCGCCCTTTCCCCAGGGGAAAATCAAATTATATCATTCCGCCGCCAGCGATTGGGGAACGAACGTTCCGTAAGTCGGTATCAATGCGCTCCCTGCACCACCATTCCCTGGGAGACGCATGGCCGGAAAAGTTCGTATACACGCAGCGGCTGCAGTGGCCGCCGCTGCCCTGGGCGCCTGCGCGCCCTCCTCGCCCGTTCAGCCCTCGCCCACGCTGGGGCTCGGCGTGGACACGGCGGGGTTCGACCGCTCCGTTCGTCCGCAGGACGACTTCTTCCGGTTCGCGAACGGCGGCTGGCTGGCCCGCACCGAGATTCCGGGCGACCGCGCCAGCACCGGCAGCTTCGTGGAGCTGCGCGACCAGTCGCAGGCCGCCATCCGCGCCATCATCGAAGAGGCCGCCGCGGGGTCGCACCCGGCCGGGTCTACCGCGCGCAAGGTGGGCGACCTGTACGGCAGCTTCATGGACACGGTCCGCATCGACCAGCTGGGCATCACCCCCCTGAACGATGAGCTGGCCCATATCCGTGCCATCCGCGACCGCGGGCAGCTGCCGGAAACCTTCGCGCGCTTGGCGCGGCAAGGCGTGTCGCCCCCCTTCGGCACCTTCGTAAGCCAGGACCGCGGCAACTCCAGCCGCTACGTGGTGAGCATCAGCCAGTCCGGGCTGGGGCTTCCCGACCGCGACTACTACCTGACCCAGAACGATCGTTTCTCCGCCATCCGCCAGTCGTACACGGCGTACGTGCAGCGGATGCTGGAGCTTGCGGGCACCCCCAACGCGGCCGGCGCCGCCGCGCGCGTGGTGGCCTTCGAGACGGAGCTGGCGCGCGTGCAGTGGGAGCGCACCCGGAACCGCGACGCGAACGCCACCTACAACCCCACGGCGGTGACGGCGCTGCAGGCCACCACCCCCGGCTTCCGCTGGGCCGACTACCTGCGAGCCGCGGGGATGAACGGCGTGGACACCGTCGTGGTGCGCCAGCCGGACTATTTTGCCGGGATGGACCGCGTGCTGGCCGCCACGCCCGTGCAGGACATCCAGAGCTACCTGGTGTTCAAGCTGGTCGACAACGCGGCGTCGTTCCTGAGCCGCGACTTTCGTGACGCGCGCTTCGCCTTCCGCGGCGGCGTGCTGAACGGCCTCCAGCAGCAGCCCCTGCGCTGGAAGAGCGGCGTGGACGTGGTGGAGGGCTCGCTGGGCGAGGCCGTGGGCGAGCTATACGTGCAGCGCCACTTTCCCGCCGAGTCCAAGGCGCGGATGGAGCAGCTGGTGAAGAACCTGGTGGAGGCGTACCGCGAGGCCATCGACGGGCTGGAGTGGATGAGCCCGGCCACCCGCGCCCAGGCGCAGGACAAGCTGGCGAACTTCACCGTCAAGATCGGCTATCCCGAGAAGTGGCGCGACTATTCGGCGCTGGAAATCCGCCCGGGCGACCTGATGGGCAACATCCGCCGCGCGCAGGAGTTCGGGTACAACCGCATGATCAACCGCCTGGGCCAGCCGGTGGACCGCGCGGAGTGGGGGATGACGCCCCAGACGGTGAACGCGTACTACAACCCCACGAACAACGAGATCGTGTTCCCGGCGGCCATTCTGCAGCCCCCGTTCTTCGATCCCAACGCCGACGACGCGGTGAACTACGGCGGCATCGGCGGCGTGATCGGGCACGAGATCAGCCACGGATTCGACGACCAGGGCCGCAAGAGCGACGGCGCCGGCAACCTGCGCGACTGGTGGACGGCCGCGGATGCGTCGGCGTTCGAGCAGCGCGCCGGGATGCTGAGCCAGCAGTACGGCGCGTACGAGCCGCTGGAGGGCGCGCGCGTCAACGGCCAGCTGACGCTGGGCGAGAACATCGGCGACCTGTCGGGGTTGGCCATCGCGCACCGCGCGTACCGCCGCTCGCTGAACGGCGGCCAGGCTCCGGTGATCGGCGGCTTTACCGGCGACCAGCGGTTCTTCCTGGGATGGGCGCAGGTGTGGCGCACCAAGTACCGCGACCAGGCGCTCCGCCAGCAGCTGCTGACGGACCCGCACTCGCCCGGGATGTACCGCACCAACGGCGTGCTGGTGAACCTGCCCGCGTTCTACGAGGCGTTCAACGTAAAGCCGGGCGACCGGATGTACGTGGCCCCCGAGAAGCGCGTGCGGATCTGGTAAGCCGGACCGGTTGACGGATGATGGACGAGCCCCGGACTGCTGATGCGGTCCGGGGCTCGTCTTTTTACGCCCGGCGCCCGCAGAAGTCCCCCTAGTGATGGCCTCGCACCGCCTCGCTGGAGCGGCTAAAGCCGCCGCTACGACTGCGGTAAGCCTTGCAAACTGCGCAAGGCTTCAACTGCGAGTATCTTCCTGCAACCCGTCGTCAGCCTCACCCGATCATGATCTTACTGTGAAAAACCTGTGGACGTCGGATTCGCTGGAGCAGTGGCAAGCTGCCTTGGACACCTACGCCGCCGTCGTGGCGGCGCAGGGCGTCGCGCGGCTGGCGGAGCTCGATCGCTGGTATCGCGAGGAGTTGCCGGCCAGCATCGCCTCCCGCCAGCCGAAGCACGCAACGCACGATGAGCTCGTCCGCGCGACGGAGTGGAAGATGGCACGCGGGGTGTGGCGCGCGCGCAACCTGGTCCTGGTGCGCGGCAACTCCCCTGATGCCGTGGTAAAAGCCAGCACCCGCGCCCTGGCCGCGGTCCCGGACCCGCGCGTGCCGATCGCTGCGATGGCGGAGCTTGCCGGCGTAGGCCCGGCCACGGCATCGGCGATCGCGGCGGCGGCCGCGCCCGAGATCTACCCGTTCTTCGACGACCTGGTGGCGGCGCAGGTGCCCGGGCCGGGCGAGACGGCGTTCACCATCCCCTTCTACCTGAAGTACGCCGCGGCCATCCGTGAGCGGGCGAGCCAACTCGGCTGGGCGCCGGTGCAGGTGGAGCAGGCGCTGTGGGCGAACGCGGGCGGAAAGGCGGGACTGAAAGCGGGGAAGACGTAGGTATCGCACGGCAGGCTGTCGCGCGCGTGCAGGTGAAGCTCGAGCGGGACGCGACAGCGGCCCGAGTCGGGGCTTTCCGCTGTTCCAGCCGCGGGTTCACCCGCCCCTGGCGAGCGGGGTCTTCATCGATCCTCGCCTTCAGCCTTCGCGTGCTCCGCCGGGTCATCGGCCACGAACTCGCGGGGGAGCACGAGGGAGAAGGTGCTGCCCTGCCCCGGCTCGCTCTTCACCTCGATGGTGCCCCCCAGCATCCGCGCGTACTGGCCGGACAGGTACAGCCCCAGCCCCGTACCGCCGTGGGTGCGCGCCAGCCCGCTCTCCAGCTGCTCGAAAGGGCGGAAGAGGCGCTCCTGGTCCGCGTGCGGAATGCCGGGGCCGGTGTCGCATACCGAGAGCGCCACGACGCCGTCCATCGAACGAACCTGGATGGACACCTCGCCCTCGTCGGTGAACTTCACCGCGTTGCCGGCCAGGTTGATCAGGATCTGCCGCACCTTGTCGGGATCGGTCTGCACCACCGGGTGAGGGTCGCACCCGTCCAGGCGAAACTCCAGCGCCTTCTGCATCGCCAGCGGCTGGATGACGTCGGCCACCTCGCGCGCCAGGTCGCACAGGTCCACCGGCTCCGTCCTCACCTCGGCGTGCCCCGCCTCCAGCCGCGAGAACGAAAGCACCTCCTCGATCAGCCCGCGCAGGTGCCGCGACGCCGTCTGGATGCGCGCCAACGAGTTCACCTGCGGCGGCGTCACGGGCCCGTGAATGCCCATCTGCAGCAGCTCCACGTGCCCCAGCACCGCGTTGAGCGGCGTGCGCAGCTCGTGGCTCATGGTGGCGATGAAGTCGGAGCGCGCCCGCGCCGCCGCCTGCGCCGCCTCCAGCAGCTGCGCGTTCTCCACGGCGACCGCCGCGTGCCGCGAAAGGCGATCGAGAAGCATCAGGTCCGCGTCGCTGAACGGCTCGGCCCCGCGCGCGCGGACGGCGGTGAGCGCACCCAGCGCCCCGGAGCGCCCCAGCAGCGGCGCGCAGATGGCCGACTCGACCTTCCGCACGTCTAGCACGGTGCCGGTGGCGCGCGGATCGGTGGCGATGTCGCGCACCAGCAGCGGCCGGCCCTCGCGCGCCGCGCACCCCACCAGCGTGGTCTCGGCAGGCAGCTCGCGCCCGGCCGCATCCCGAAGCAGCCCCGTGGCGTCGTCGCTGATGCGCAGCATGCCGTCCGGAAGCAGCAGCGCGATCCCGCATCCCTGGCACTCCACCAGCCGCACCACGGCCTCAGTCACCCGCCGCAGCACCTCGCCGGTGTCGTGCGTGGAGGCGAGGGACCGCGCGATCTCGCCCAGCTCCTCCAGCTCCTCCGCGCGGCGGGCCAGCGCCGCGGCCATGTCGTCGAAGTCGCGCCCCAGCTGGGCCACCTCCGCCGGGGCGCCGGCCACCAGCCGTCCCACCCGCGCCTTGCGGTCGCCGCCGGCCAGGGCCATGGCGGTGGCCCGCATGTGCAGCAGCGGCTCGGCCAGGTAGGCGGCCAGCAGGCTGCTGGCACCCAGGGCCAGCACGATCACCCCGATCAGCAGCGAAAGGAGGCGGACGTACGAATCGGCGACAAAGCCCTGGATGGACGAGTACGGCTGCTCGATCCACACCACCCAGCCCAGCGAGGGGATGCGTTCCACGGCGGCCAGTACCCGCGCCGCCTGCTGGGCCGCGGGCGCCCGCGGGCCACCGCGCGAAAAGGTGACCACCCCGCCGTCCGGTGCAGTCAGCACGGCCCGGTAGCCGGCGGAATCGGCCATGTTGTGCGGAACGTCGCCCTGGTGGTAGGGCGCGTCGCTGTCGTAGATCACCCGCCCGCGCAGGTCGGCCACGTGAAGACGCTCCTCGCGCCCGGGCGGCGGATCGGGGACGGGAAGCCGGCGCAGGTTCACGGCCCCGGCCACGAAGGCCGCCATGGTGTCGCCCAGGACCACGGGATGGGCGATGACGATCACCGGCTCCCGCGAAGTGGCGCCGTGCAGCACCTCGCTGACGACGGTGCGCCGCGTTTCCAGGACCCGCCGGTAGTAGTCGCGATGGCTGTAGTCGGCGCCGACCCGCTTCCGGCCGGTGGGATCGACGAGCGGGTGCGCCGCGATGGAGCGGCCTCGCGCATCGGCCGCGTAGATGGTGAGGAACCCGGGGAACTCGGTGCCGCTCTCCACCAGCGCCTGCATCTCCGCCGGCGTGGCCGAGCCGCGCCGTTCCGCGGTCTCGGCCAGGGTGCGCACCTCCTGCGTGTGCAGCTGCACGTACTCGCCCAGCCGCGACGCGTAGCCCGACGCGGAAAGCCGCAGCCGCTCGCGGGCGCGCGCCACGTTCAGGTCCCACTCGCGCAGCCCCGTCCACGTTCCGAAGGCCAGCGCCGGCAGGGTGGCGGCCACGGTGACGACCACGGCCAGCGCCGCGCGCAGCGGAGGCCGGCCGTGGATGCCCAGCGCGCCCCGGACGGCGGGAACCAGCAGCAGCGCCTCCACCACCAGCGCGTCGATCAGCCCGTTGAAGGGCTGCTTGAGAAACAGCACCGCGGCGGTGCTGCCGCGCACCCCCAGGATCGTCCAGTAGGTAAGGAAGAGCAGCGGAACCCCGCCCACGATCCAGTACACCAGGTCGCCCACCAGCGGGCGGCGCTCGCGGCGGGCCAGGTACCCCACGAACAGCGCCTCCATGCAGAAGATGAGGACGGCGTAGGGATGGTTCCACAGCCAGAGGGTGCGCACGGAGGCGATACCCGCCGCCACCAGCCCGTGCCAGGGGCCCAGGGCCACGGCGGCCAGCAGGTACGCCACCCCCCCAAAGATGAGGTCCGTCCCCGGGGAGAGCGGGAGGGGAAGCAGGTTCAGCAGCAGCCCCGCCACCCCCAGGACGACGGCGGCGGCCCACCGCCTGCGCGCGGAAAACGGGGCCAGCGTGGGCGTGGGCACGTGGGCGCCCCTCACCCGGCGCGCTTGGTCTTTCGACGCAGGAAGTCGCGCATGATGTACTGCCCCAGCGTCATGGTGCTGGTGAAGTAGGCCTTGCCGCGGGCGATCTGCGAGACCTGGTTCACGAAGGCCACCAGCGCCGGGTCGCGCGCCAGCATGAAGGTGTTGATCAGGATTCCCGCCTTGCGGCAGGCGCCCACCTCCTGAAAGGTCTCGTTCAGGACGAACGCGTCCAGCCCCATGGAGTTCTTGTAGACGCGCCCGTCGGGCAGGGTGACGGCGGAGGGCTTGCCGTCGGTGATCATGATGATCTGGCGCATGTCCTTGTTCTGCGCCATCAGCAGCCGCCGCGCGAGCTGAAAGCCCGCCGCCGTGTTGGTGTGGAACGGCCCCACCTGCGCCTGCGCCACCCGGCCGAGGGGGATCTCCTCCGCCGTGTCGCCAAAGGTCACCACCTTCAGCGTGTCGCCCGGGAACTGGGTGCGGATCAGGTGCGTGAGGGCCAGCGCCACCTTCTTGGCGGGGGTGAAGCGGTCCTCGCCGTACAGGATCATCGAGTGGCTGGTGTCCAGCATCAGCACCGTTGCGCAGCTGGAGCGGTACTCCGACTGGTGGACGTGAAGGTCGCCGTACTCCAGGCCGATCGTCCCGTCGTCGCGCAGCCCCTCACGGGAAAGCGCGCTCTTGAGCGTGGCGGGAATGTCCAGGTTCAGGGTGTCGCCGAACTCGTACGGGCGGCTGGCCACCTCGGCCTCCACGCCGGTGGCGTAGTGGGGCGTCTCGTGCGCGCCCGCCGCCGAGCGGCCCATGGCGCCCAGCAGCTGCCGGAGGGTGCGGTAGCCCAGGAAGTCGATGCCCTTGCCGGTGAGCGAGAACTCCACCTGCCGCGACGCCTCGCGCGCGTCGTCGATCCTGCCCTCGCCCTGCATCTCGGTGTAGCCCTCGGGCGCCTGGGGGGGCTCGGCCACGTTCAGGTAGCCCTCCTCCACCATCCGCTGGATCAGCCGGTCCAGCAATTCGGCGATCTTCTGCTGCACCTCTTCGTCGGGGGCGCCGTCGCCGCGCAGCTCCTGGATCATCTCCGGGGTCAGCTGCCCGCTTTCCAGCAGCGCCCGCAGCAGCGCCTCCTTCAGCGCGTCGAGCGAGCGGTCGTCCTCGTCGCCGCCGAACTCGCCCCACCAGGGGTTCACGTGGTAGCCGCCGGCGAACCCGCTCTGCAGCAGGAAGTCGGAAAGCTGGTCGAGCAGCGCCTGCAGGTTCAGCGCGTCGGCCATGTGGCCGGTGAAGCGGGAGTAGCTGGTGAACCGCATCTGGAGCCTCCGGGGGAACGGCAAGGGACGCCGGGGCAGCACGTTGCGGGCCATCCGCCCAGTGGTGGCGGGTGGGGCGCGCACCGGGTAAGTTACGGCTCCGGATCGGGACGGGAACAGCGGGACGAACCACGGGCGTGTTGGACGACCAGGACCGGGAAGCGGGCGAGGCGGCGGACGCAGGTTCCGCCGCCTCCTTTCGCGCGCCCGCCGGCGGCAACCCGGGCCCCTCGTCGCCGCTGTCGAGCGCGGCGGCGCCGGGCCCGCGGGCGTTCGGGGCGCTGCGGCACCGCAACTTCCGCGTGTTCTACGTGGGCCACCTGCTGTCGCTGACGGGAACGTGGATGCAGTCCACGGCGCAGGGCTGGCTGGTGCTGGACCTGACGGATTCGGAGTTGAAGCTGGGGATGGTGACCGCCGTCTCGTCGCTCCCCACGCTGCTGTTCGGCCTGTACGCCGGCGTGGTGGCCGACCGCTGGGACAAGCGGCGGATCATCGTTTCGGCACAGTGCGCGGCGCTGGCGGGGGCGCTGGCCATCGCCGTGCTGACCGGCGCGGGGCGCATCTCCTATCCCACCCTGCTGATGCTGGTGTTCGTGCTGGGGACGGCGTCGGCGTTCGAGGTGCCCACGCGGCAGGCGTTCTTCGCCGAGCTGGTGGGGCGGGCCGACCTGGAGAACGCCATCGCGCTCAACTCGTCGGCGTTCAACGCGTCGCGCATCGTGGGCCCGGCCATCGCGGGGCTGCTGATCGGCGGGGCGGGGATCGCGGCGTGCTTCTACGCCAACGCGGTGTCGTACGTGGCGGTGATCGTGGGGCTGATGATGATGCGGCTTCCCCGTGCCCGCCGGCCGGCATCCACGGTGGGCATCGTAGAGGGCTTGAGCGAGGGGCTGGCGTACATCCGCGGCGACCGCGTGGTGAAGACGCTGGTGTGGCTGATCGCGGCGATGTCCATCACCGTGTTTCCCTACGCCATGCTGCTCCCCGTGTTCGCGCGCGACGTGCTGGACGTGGGCGCGCGCGGGCTGGGGTGGCTGCTTTCCGCCACCGGCGCGGGGGCGCTGACGGCGGGGATGTTCCTGGCGGCCCGGGGCACGCGCATTCCCCGGGGGCGGCTGATCATGGGCGTGGGCGTGGCGTATTCGGTGCTGCTGATGGGGTTCGCCGTGTCGCGGTCGTTCTTGCTGTCGATGGTGCTGCTGGCGTGCGCCGGCTTCATGATCATCCTGAACAACGCCACGCTGAACGGGCTGCTGCAGTCCCGGGTTCCGCACCGGCTGCGCGGGCGGGTGATGAGCGTGTACGTGTTCATGTTCGT
This sequence comes from Longimicrobium sp., assembly GCF_036399935.1. Classification (GTDB taxonomy): domain Bacteria; phylum Gemmatimonadota; class Gemmatimonadetes; order Longimicrobiales; family Longimicrobiaceae; genus Longimicrobium. Next base: position 170,892 of record NZ_DASWMD010000075.1, on the reverse strand, counting down.
GGGGATGACACCGCTGGGGTCGCTGCAAGCGGGCGCCGTGGCGCGGTGGATGGGTGCGCCGTTCGCGCTGGCCGTGGGGTGCGGGGTGCTGCTGGTGGTGCTGGTGTGGGTGGCGGCGCGCGTGCCGGAGCTGATTGAGGCGGAGTAGAGGGAGAGTGCGTTAGTGCGTTAGTGCGTTAGTGCGTTAGTGCGTTAGTGCGAAAGTGCGCCCCACCCCCGGCCCCTTCCCGCACGATACGGCTGTGCGGAGAGGGCGAGGCCTTCGTGCTGGTGAGGCGGGTTGTGGTGCATGCTGCGGGCGCCCCCCATCCCTAGCCCTTCCCCCGCAAACTGCGCGGGGGAAGGGTGCCAGTTCGGTGCGCTTCGGTGACCCCTTCGCGCACGACGGTCTGTCATCCTGATGCCCAGGCGCGCCGGTACCGTCCCCGGCTCCATCCCTCGCGGGCCGAAGGATCTAGCGTGAGGCACGTAATGGCTTGGGCGCGGCAGCTGTCACCCGTGCAGAGGCCGCGACGTTGGGGCGTTTCGAACTGGGCCGGCGCATGCCGCGGGAGGCCCCACCCCCGGCCCCTCCCCGCACAAACTACGTGCGGAGAGGGGAGCACTTCGATCGGGGTTCGACGGGGTGGGTCGCATGCCGCGGGAGCCCCCTCCCCCCGGCCCCCGTCCCCCGCTGCGCAGGGGAGGGGGAGACCTGAACCGCGCTTCGGCTGGCCTGATGCACTCGACTGCGCGTGCAGTCCGCGCAGGCGGACTTTGGGCCGTTCTTGCGGCGACTTCAGTCACCCCAGCAGGGCTGGGGCTGCCGCCGCTGTGCTCGCCGTGGCACCGGAAACCTGGTGTGTACCCCCTCTCCACGCTGTTTGTGGGAGGGGGGGACGCCGTGTCAGCGCGGGCGGGTGAGGGCCCCCTGCGGAGCCGAGGCCTCGGGTCTGGTGACCGCTGCCGCGCCCTGACTAATTCGTGTCCCAGGCTAGATCCTTCGGCCCGCCCGGGATGAGGCACGGGCCGGTCGGGGTGCGCTTGGGCCTCAGGATGACAGATCGCCCGCGCACGCCGAGGGTGCCCCCGCGACTTTCGCGCTTTCGCACTTTCGCACTTTCGCACTTTCGCGCTTTCGCACTAACGCACTAACGCACTCACGCACTTCCACACTCCCCTTTGCTCCCTCCCGACCTCCGCCGCCGCCTGCTGGCCTGGTACGACGCGCACCGGCGCGACCTGCCCTGGCGATCCGCGCCCGGTCAATCTGCGGACCCGTACCGCGTGTGGCTGTCGGAGGTGATGCTTCAGCAGACGCGCGTGGAGACGGTGCGGCCGTACTTCGACCGGTGGCTGCAGCGGTTTCCCACCGTCGCGACGCTGGCGGAGGCGCCGCTGGACGACGTGCTCAAGGCGTGGGAGGGGCTGGGATACTACTCTCGCGCCCGCAACTTCCACCGCGCCGCCGGCCTCGTGCACCAGCAGCACGGCGGATGCGTGCCCGGAGACCCCGAGGCGTTCCGCGCCCTCCCCGGCGTGGGGCGGTACACGGCCGGCGCGGTGATGTCGATTGCGTTCGGGCGCGAGGAGCCCGTGGTGGATGGCAACGTGCGCCGCGTCTTCGCCCGGCTGATGGACGATCCCGATCCCGCGGACGAGATGCTCTGGTCCATGGCCACGGACCTCGTCCGCGGCCCGCGGCCAGGGGACGTCAACCAGTCGGTGATGGAGCTGGGCGCCACCGTCTGCGTTCCCCGGAACCCGCGGTGCGGCGACTGCCCGGTGCGCGAGTTCTGCGGCGCCTTTGCCGCGGGCACGCAAACCGAGCGGCCCGCCCGCAAGAAGGGGAAGCCGCTCCCGCATGAGGATACCGCCGTTCCCGTCATCGAGCGCGACGGCCGGGTGCTGCTGGTGCGCCGGCCCGTGGCTGCGCGGCTGGGCGGCATGTGGGCCTTTCCCGCGGCCATCCGTGCCGAGGGTGAGTCCGTCTCGGCCGCGGCGGAGCGCGCCGGGCGCGAGGGGCTCGCCATCGAGATCCGCGCGGGCGCGCCGGTCGGCGTGGTGGAGCACACGTTCACCCACGTCCGCGCCACCTATCACGCCATCCGCTGCTCTCTCGTGGACGGTGATCCGCGCCCGTTGCTGTACGATGAGGCCACGTGGGTGACGTGGGCTCGCGTGGCGGACTACGCGCTGCCCGTAGCCCAGAGGCGCATCGCCGCGCTCGCCGACGAATCGACGTTGTTCACGCCTCGCGCGTGAGCGGGTGAATCCGCCGCTCGAAATGCGGAAAGCCCCGGCCCGGGCCGCTGTCGCGTCCCGTCCGGGGCTTCACCTGCACGCGCACCCCACCCGCCGAAGCGCGATCGAATTCTCCCCTCTCCCGCTTGCGGGAGAGGGGCCGGGGGAGAGGGCAGCCGAGGCATGCGCCGGCCTGCGTCGAAACGCCACACAGCCGAGTGAGCCAGGCCTCAGCATTGGTGACCGCTGCCGCGGCCGGGTTGAGAAGTGTCCCACGTTAGATCCTTCGGCCCGCGACGTACAGCGGAGAGGCGAGTACGGCGCGCCTGGGCCTCAGGATGACAGGCTATCGTGTGGCGGGAAATTGGGGACGCGCGCCGGACTAGCTCCCTTCCCCCGCGCAGTTTGCGGGGGAAGGGCTGGGGATGGGGGGCGGCCGAGGCATGGGCCAACCACGTCGAAATGCAACACAGCCTTGATGACAGGCGGTGGTGTGGCGGGAAATTGGGGACGCGCACCGGACTGGCTCCCTTCCCCCGCGCGGTTTGCGGGGGAAGGGCTGGGGATGGGGGGCGGCCGAGGCATGCGCCAGACCCACCCTCACGCGATCTCAGTTCTCCCCTCTCCGCACAGCAGTATCGTGCGGGGAGGGGCCGGGGGGTGGGGCGCCCTACAACGGCGGCTCGCGGTGCACCCGCGGCGCCTCCTTGGGCGGAACGCCGAGGAGAAAGTGAAGCTCGCGGCGCAGCCGGCGGGCCCAGGCGCGCTCGTTGTGCCTGCCCCCCATCTCCACCACGAACATCAGGTCGCGCCCCTCCACGTATCCCTTGCGGGTGAGCAGGTCCTTCATCCGCCGCACGTCGTGCATCTCCTCGCCGCCCTCGGCGGTGCCCACGTCCAGGTACAGCCGCCCGGGCACGTACTGCCGGTCCTGCATCCAGCCGTACACCTGCCGTCCGCCGAACCACAGCGCCGGGCTCATCACCCCCGCGAAGCCGAACACGTGGGAGTGCTTGAAGAACGCGTACAGGCTGATCAATCCTCCCATCGACGAGCCCGCGATGCCCGTGGACTCGCGCCCGGGGCGCGTGCGGAAATCGCGGTCGATGATGGGCTTGATGGTGTCGATGACGAAGCGCAGGTACGAATCGCCCTTGCCCCCCGCCTGGTGCTTGTGCTCGTGCCAGGGGCCGTACTCGTTCAATCGCTCCGGGCCGATGTTGGGGATGCCCACCACGATGGCCTCCAGCCCCTCGTCCGCCGCCTGCTCCAGCGTCTGGTCCACCTCCCACTCGTCGCCGAAGCTCGTGGCGCGGTCGAACAGGTTCTGCCCGTCGTGCATGTAGATGACGGGATAGCGCCGGGCGGACTCGTGGTAGCGGGGCGGCAGGTACACCAGGATGTCGCGCGCATTGCCCAGCTGCGGGCTGTGCAGGCCGTGCAGCACCTTGATGGTGCCCACGGCCGTGTGCTGCTGGCCGTCGTCGGTGAAGTAGTCCTTCCAGTCGCCCCCCTCCGGTGCCGCCTGGTCCGGGGCGTGCTCCGCCGCCGCCGTCTGCTCGTCCGTCATCCCGATCGCCGCTTCCGTCTGCTGTGTAGTGTGCGCGCCAAGCGCCCCGCCGTTGCGGAACTCGTGCCGCCGGGGGTGCGCAAAGTTATCCCGCCGACAGGCCAAAGACTACGGGGCGGTGGCGCGTTGTGCTTGCCACCGCCGCCCGCTAGCGTTCGAATGTCGAAGACCGGGCGAGCGGCCCGCGCCTCGCGGGTTCACGGCCTCGCCTCCCACGTTCTCTCGGACACCCACATGCTGACGAATCCACATTCCGTCGCCACTCTTCTCATCGTGCTTGCCGCCTGTGCTCCCACGGGCACGCAGGGCGGAGCACCGCAGGTACTTCCAGCGCCCGGCGGACGTGCGGAAGCTGAAGAGCTGCTGGACCTCGGACGCCGGGACCAAGGGATCCGGGATGAGTTGTCGGCAGCGTTTCAGGTGGCGGGGGGGCAGGTAGACACGGTGGCTATGTCGCGCCTCGTGGCCCGGATGGACTCCGCCGACCGGGTGCACTCCGCCCGCCTCAGGGAACTTGTCCAGCGCCATGGATGGCCCACCGCCCGGCGCGTGGGAGCAGAGGCCGCCGAGGCCGCTTTTCTCGTCGTACAGCACGCGAGCCACGACCGTCCCCTGCAGCGCGATTTTCTGGCGCACCTCGAACGGAGCTACGCCGAGGGAGAGGGTGATGGCCAGGCCGTGGCGCTCCTGACGGACCGGCTGCGCCTGGCTGACGGGCGGCCGCAGTTGTACGGCACGCAAGCCAGCATCGAGAACGGGCAGGTGGTGATCGAGCCGATCGAGGACGAAGCCGGGGTGGACGCCCGGCGCGCGCGGCTGGGCATGCCGCCCATGGCCGAGTACATCCGCATGATGCGACAGCACTACGGCCTTCCCGAGTGAATCGTCCCGCGCCAGCCGGGGCGCGCAAGCCCATCCAGCCGAGGCGCTGACTGCTGGAACGAGAAAGGCCCCGCGCGCGGCGGGGCCTTTCTACTGCGACGTGCGTCACGTCCCCGTCACGGGCTGCGCGGATCGCCGATCAGGCCCACGAACAGGATGGTGCCGCTGTGCCGCTCGCGGATGGCCACCAGGAAGGGCCGGTTGGCGATGAAGGTGGGCGGCCCGCTGGTCACCCCCATTTCCACCGAGGTGGCCGCCGCGGCCTCGGTGCCCTTCTCGTTCACCTCGAGGAAGGTCTTCTGCTTGACGTTGGTGATGAACAGGTCTGCCCCCAGGGGCGACATCCCGCCGAAGTCCGCCGCCCCCTCGTCGAACGCCGTGCCCATCCCCAGCGCCTGGAGCGTCTTGTTCAGCACCTCGTCGTACTCCAGGCGAAAGCGCGGCAGCAGAACATCCATCTCCGTGTCGCGCAGCTGGGCCACCCACGTCTGCCACTTCTCGTCTGTCACCCCCGCCGCCCACTGCCGCAGGGGCTGCCCGTTGGGGGGCAGAACCAGCGTCATGGAAAAGGCGCCGCGTCCGTAGGCCAGGTCCACCATCTGCACCTGGTCGTTCATTACGCTGCGCACCTTGGCGTCGCGCAAGAACATCATCTGCACCGAGTGCTGCCCGCCGTCCGCGCGGTGGAACGGGGCCGGGCTGGTGCGCGCCGGATCGAACTCCTGCGTCCAGCTTCCCTTGAAGTACACGGCGTTGATCAGGTACATCACCACTCCGGCGTCGATGCCATCGATGATCGTCTTGATCTTGCCGTTGGTGCCCTGGTCCACCCACCCGTTGATGGTGTTCGCCGAGGCGGGGTTGGCGAAGTCGAGCGCGGTGACGCGCGCGTCGAAATGCTGCAGGCTCGACTCGACGAACGCGGGGTGCAGCGGAAAGCGCTGGTCCACCCAGATGCTGTTGGCCAGGCGCATGTCGACGTTGCCGTCCAGCCCCAGCAGCAGGTCGATCAGGCTGCGGTACGAGGCGTTGATCTGCGCCGGCTCCATGGCGCCGAAGCCCAGCGTGGAGCGCATGCCCGTGAAGGTTTCGCCGCGTGCCCCGTTCATCGTCATCCCCAGCGCCATCGATGCGCTCAGCGGGGAGAGGAAGATGTTGGACGACGAGTCGCGCGCGCTCACCTCGCGAAGCAGGTTGAACCCGAATCGGTTGCTGGCGACGATCAGGTCCTGCTCAGACTGGGTGAGGGCGCGCGGCAGGCGGGTGATGGGCTCCTCGTCTCCGCTTCCGAAGATGGATTCGCATCCGGCCAGCGTCGTCGCGAGGGCGAGTGGTGTGAGCGGCTTCGACCAGCGCATGGGGATTCTCCTGGAGGAACAGGTCGCGGACAGGTTCGCGGGAGAACGCACGAGCCGGCCCGGTTCGGACGGCCATGGGAGCGGGATGCAGGCACGGCATCGCTTCGCGCTACGGCGCCGATGGGTGCGCCGACGCTTTGTAGACGTTGAACTTGATTCCTGTTACAGTGTTCAAAATGGGGAACGCGTTGCATTTTGAACGTGGGTGGCAAATTCACGTCCTTCTGAGAGACGACTAGGTATGTTCAAGGATCGCATCACGATCGATCAAGGCATCTGCCACGGATCGCCAACCGTGCGTGGGCTCCGGTACCCGGTCGATATGATTCTCGACCTGCTCAGCTCCGGAATGACGGTGCCTGAGATACTGGCCGACTACGAAGATCTGGAGCACGATGACATTCTGGCCGTACTGGCGTACGCAGCTCGGCTGAGTCGGGTGAAACGGCTCGAGCCGCTGACGGCATGAAGTTCCTCGTAGACGCGCAACTCCCCCGACGCATCGCCGTGTGGCTGTGCGAGCACGGCCACGATGCGCTTCATACGCTCGATCTGCCGGATGCAAACCGGACGAGTGACGCCGAAATTATCAGGAGGGCTGATCAGGAAGGGCGGGTGGTTGTAACCAAGGACGCAGACTTCGTCGACTCGTTCACGCTGCATCACAAACCCGAAAAGCTGTTGCTGATCTCCACCGGTAACATCTCGAACCGGGAGCTGGAGCGGATTCTCCTGCCTAACATCGGCGTCATCGTCCGTGCATTCGAAACCACAGACTATATTGAGGTCACCCGGTTCGGGGTCATGGCGCACGAGTGACCGACAGCGTGCCACGCGATCTGTCGATTGACGGGGAGCCGGAAGTGGTTTAGGATTACGGCCGGGAGTCGCGTCCCTTGGAACGGCGGATGCCGGGTGAAACCTTCACCCGTGCCCGTACGTCGATCCGGGGTGGCGACTCCTTTTTTCGTGCGCCGCATGGCGCAAAGGCCGACCACACAGTTGCGGCGAGGTGCATCATGAACCAGAACGCGCCCCGCTGAGCGCCGCCCTCCGGGGTGCCGCGCCGGCGGAGACGACATCGTCCACCCAACGGCAATCAGCACCCAGGAGAACCCATGAGCAGCACCGGACGGTACTTCATCCGAGACCACAGGTCGGGCCGCGTGTTCTGCGTGGAGCCCATCAACCGCCGAGACCAGAAGCTCGACGAGCAGACCTGGTCCAATGGCGGCATCGACCAGGTTCGCGGCGGCGCCATTCCCGAGGAGGAGTCCATCATCACTCCCGAGAACGGCTTTCGCGACATCACCTGGCTGCCGCCCGGCACCAGCCCCGACGGCTTCATCGATATGCTGCTGAAGCGGGAGGAGTTGGGGGGCCAGGGCTGATGACAATGGCGCCGCGGGGATCGTGTCCCGCGGCGCCGGTTCGTCGTTCGTCCTATCGGGCCACGCCCATGGACCGGGTCAGCTTACCTCGGTCGGGGGCGGGTTGAACTTCGTCGACATGAACGTGCCGGTCACGGTGATGCGGGGCGTGCCCTCGACGTCCTGCCAACGCCGGGCGCACTCCGGCGCCTCGTCGTGGGTGCGCTCCTGCCTCATGCAGTACCGAAAGGCGGTGATGGTGAACGTGCCCGAGACTTCGTTTTCATCCGAGCGTGTAATCTCCACGAAGCCGCTGTCGGCCACGAACTGCTCCATCCGCCCGTTCACCTGGCGGAAGTACTGGATGGTGAGCCCCTTGATGAAGCGGTAGTCATGCTGGTCGCCCAGGTCTACCAGGGCCACGGGGTAGCGCCCCTCGGTCATACGGCCGCCGTCCCACCGCGTCATTGCGAACTGGTCGGCGTCGCTGTCCGTAGCCATCCCGACCGAAACCATCTGGAACGACTGCTGGCCCGGGCCGGGGCCGCCCACGTGCCACTCGGCGTTTCCGCGGTACTCTTCGGCGACGGCGCCGCTCAGCGAGGCGCGCAGGTACGAGGGGCCGCCGTCCGGCTCTTCGCAGGCGGCGAGCGGCAGGGCGAGAAGTGCGACGTAGACGGCGAGCTTGCGGTTCATGATCAGGTCCTCGAAATCATCGGGAGATCGTGGGTGGTTCCGTCCCGTAAACGCACGATTCCTCCGCACCGTGACACCCGCCGCCACCACCGGTCCACCCCCCAGCCCCCCCCGGCCTGGGCCTGACGATGTTCTCCGCGTGCACGGCGAGCACAGCGGCGACGGCCACTCCACCGATCCCGCGCCGCGCGCTCATCCACCCCTCAGAGCTGGCGCGCCCGGGCAGACTCGTCCGTCCACAGCGCGGTCCGGAAGACCACCGGGCGCGCGCCGGCCTCGTCCAGCAGCGCCAGCGCCTCCCGTGTGAACACCGTGCCCACCGCCAGGATGCCGTCCGGCGCCGGGTTTTCCAGCCGGCGCAGCGCCTTGCGGACGGGCGGCGAGGGCACCACGTCGCGCTCCGCGTGGTCGAACAGGAGCAGCGAGTATTCCCCGTCGGGCCGCGTGTCCTTTACTACGGCGTCGCGGTAGGCCGGCGGCACCATGTCGCGCAGCCGGGCGCCCGGCACCCGGCCGTGGATGGTGGCTTTCATTGTGTGCCGCTACCGGAGGACGTAGGAGGCGAGCACGGTCTGCAGCTCGTAGATGCTCAGCTTCTTGTTGAAGCGCTTGGCGATGTGGGCTCCGCCCGTGATGAAGATCTTGAGCTCGGCGTCGAGGTCGAAGGTGCCGGACGTTTCGATGCTGAAGTGGGTGATCGCCCGGTAGGGGATGGAGTGGTACTCGGTCTTGGAGCCCGTCATCCCCTGCACGTCCGTCAGGATCAGGCGCTTGTCCGTGAACACGAACGAGTCGCGGATCAGCTGATACGCCTTTTCCACGCGCTCCCCGGGAATGAGCAGCTGCGCGAAATCTGCCTGCGCCTTGCCTGCCTCGATCTCCGAGGCGTTGCCGAGCACTCCGCTGAGCAGTCCCATTTCTTCGTATCCTGTGGCGAGGGGCGAGTGCAATCGTGTTCGTCCCGAAGCTACTCGGACGGCGTGGTTCCGCGCCATGGCCTGCCGCTGATTGGGGCAAGTGAAGCGGATTGACCCGCACGGAATCCCACAATATCTTGCCGGGATAAGCGCTCCGCCCTTTGATGTGCTCCACCTTTGATCGCGAGACCCCTTCATGCGCACCCCCTCCCAGGCCGTGGCACGGCTGTGGGCCGTCCTGGCCCTCGTCCTCAGCTTCGCCGCTCCACTCGCCAGCCAGTCGGGCACCCGCTACACCACCACCACGCTGCGGCTGCGCGCCCAGGCGTCGACCGATGCCGCGCCCCTGCTCACCATGCCGCGCGGGGCCACCGTCGCCGTCGCACGCTGCGCGGACCGATGGTGCCAGGTGGAGTACCGCGGCCGCAGCGGCTACGCGGCCCGGCGCTACCTCTCGCAGACGCGCCCCTCCGCCCGTTCCACCCCGAACGTCTCGCGTAACCGTCCGTCCGCGCGCTCCAACTCGGATTGCGGCTCGGGGGGATACGTGAACTCGCGTGGACGGTGGGTGCCCTCGCCCTGCAGCAGCCCGAGCGGTCCGCCCGCCGGCGCATCGGCCCGGTGCCGCGACGGCACCTACAGCTTCAGCCAGTCCCGCCGCGGGACGTGTTCGAGGCATGGCGGGGTGTCGCGATGGCTTTGATGTATGAGCGCGAGCGCAGTCGCAGAGTCCCCGGGCCAACGCGAAAACGAGAGCGCCCCCCACCAATGATGAACAGCGCGCTTCTTGTGAAAAGCTTCGGACAGAAGTCGCGGGTTATTGCACAGTCTGTCGACCGATGCTTCCCGGTCTGTCCCAAGCGAGCAGCATCGTTATCAACCACATTTCAGGCCGTAGACGCACACGGGGCGCGGCCTCTACAATAGGCGCCTATTGTCGCGCCTGTGTTGGGCCGCGACGTGTACCCCGCGCCGCGCCTCCCATGTCCCCCGTCCGACACCGCAGCCGCGCCGAGCTGCCCTCCTCCCCCATCGAGTTCGCCTACCCGATCGCCGTTCCCGACGGGACCGTTTTCGGTACGGTAATCGTTCAGGAGGTTCCTCACACCTTTGCGCTCCAGGTCTTTCAGGCGCTACGGATGACGATGGCCTGGGCCGCGGGCCCGGAGGCGTCGGGAATCGAGTTCGACACGATGAACCTGACGGAGTGGGAGCTCGAGGTTCTGCAGACGAAGGGTGTCGACGAAGCATTGTGGGCTCCCGTCGCGGTGATCGCCGGCGAGTTGACGCGTCCCGCGATGCTGGAGCCGGAGCGCCTTTCGCACGCCTGCCTCGCGGTGATGGACTGGGCCCTCGGCGCCGATGCGCACGGCACGGCGCTGCTCTTCGCCGAGGCCGCGGCCGTGGTGTGGCCCAGCAACGCACGCCTGGCCTGGATCTGCGGCAAGGCGCATCGCGAACGCCACGACTTCGCCCGGGCCGAGACGTGGCTGCGGCGGGCGAAGCGGGTGGCCGTGTGGACGGGAGATTGGGAGATGCAGTCCTTGGCAATCAACAGCCTGGGCAACATCAGGATGTGGATGGGCGACCTGGAGGCCGCACGGGAACTGCTCCTCCAGGCAGGGCGTATCGCGAAGGCGCGGCGGCTTCGTGAGCGGCACGCGAAGGTGCTTCACGACCTGTTCCTGGTCTGCATCTACTCCGGGGAATGGAAAGAAGCCGAACGCTACGCGGAGCAGGCTTTCGCGGCGTACGGTCCGGATCACCCGAACATCACGGCTCTGACCTTCGACTTGGCGCTCCTTGCCACTCACCAGGGCCAGTTCGCCCGGGCGCTCGAGGTGCTCAACCAACTCCGCGACCAATTCACGGATGATGATCGGCGCTTGCGCGTATACGCGATGATCGGGCGTGCGGCCGGCGCGGCGGGCGATGCCGAGACGTTTCAGAGTGCATGGACTGAATCGTGGGCCCTGATCGACGGGAACACGGTGGACCACCTGCGTGCGGATGCCGCGCTGGAACTCGGGTTGGGCGCGATTGGCCTTGGATTTCGCGACCACGCGATCCATGCTCTTGTGATTGCAAAGGAAGCGGCGGAGGAACTGGGCGAGCGGGATACGCTCCAGAACGCGGAATCCGCGCTCGGCAAGCTGGAGTACCACGAGGCTGCCGCCGTCGCGGCGCGCAACCGGCCCGCGGTGCGCACCCGTGCCGCGGAACTTGCTGCGAAGTACATCCTGGTGGTGCAGGCGCCCACCGGAGGAAACGCCGCCAACTAGGACCCTCGTGGATGTGACGCTCCCATCAAAACAAGCATCGAGGCAGGCTCACCCCCAGCGCACGCTGCTCGTGCTGGCATCGGACTTTCCCGGGGCGCCGGAGGCCGTGGATGGATACGCGGTGCAGGCGGCCGAGGGCTGGGCGGAGCTGGCGGAGCGCGTGCGGACCGCGGCGCCTTCCAGCGTGGCCGTGGTGCGGGTGGAAGCCGGCGGGGACGCGGAGGAGATGCGCGGGCTGATGCGCAGGACGCCGTCCGTGCCGGTGATCGCGGCCGTGAGCTTCCGCCAGGCGGGCGCCGCGCAGGTGGGCGCGCTGCTGGCGGCCGGCATCGCGGAAATCGTGAACCTGGATATGCTGCCGGTGCTGGCGGGAATGGTCCCCACGCTGCGCCGCGCGCACGCCCGTCCGCTCAAGCGGCGCCTGGAGGCGGGACTGCCGGTGTTGGTGCCGGAAGAAGCACGCACGCTTCTGCGCGCGGCGGCGGAAACGGTGGTAGATCGGGGCGGGCGCCCGAGGTTCGCGGGAATCTTCGGCGTCTACGTGCGCACGGTGGCCATCAAGAGCCGGGAGCTGAACCTGCCCCCGCCGCGGCGGCTTCTGGCGTGGGTGCGCGTGCTGCTGGCGCTGTCGCTGCTGGAAGAAGCGGAGCGGACGGTGATCAACGTGGCGCACGTCTGCGGATACCGCGACAACAGCTCGCTCAAGCGCGCGATCGAGAACTTCACCGGCACCCCCGCCCTCACCTCCATCCGCGACCAGAGCTTCGCCGCCGCCTTCGACCGCTTTGCCGGCGAGCTGCGCGACCTGCGGCTGGGCACCCACAGCCGCGGAGCCGCCGCGCGCCCCTGACGCCAGCGCCCTCCGCGTCGTCGTCACGCACCCGGGAGAACGCAGGTTGACGTACAGCAGCGGCGTTGCTCGAAGGAGCCACGCCGCTTTCAGTTACGGTTGGCCCGCGCGATGGCCGGCCAGCCCGTGTCACCGGCTGCGCCGCGGCTCCGGGAGCGGCTTGGCGCACGACGGGTCGGAGGGGAACCGCTCCCTGCACCAGCCTAGTACCTCGGCCGCGTCGGCGGCGAGGCCGTCGCCCGCCAGCTTCTCCGCGAGCGCGCGCAGCGACTGCGGCCACAGTGTGAACGCCTCGGGGCGAGCGGCCATCTCGGCTGTCGACGAGCGGTACGTGGCGCGCGCGGAATCCATTCCCCCGGCGGCGTGCGCCTGCAGCACCAGCCCCGGAATGCCCCGCGGATACTTCCACGTCGTGCCGTTCACGGCCGCGGCAATCTTCCGGAAGGGGAAGTCCTGCTCGTTGGAGTTGGCGAGTTGAACGATGATGGTGCGCGTGGACGGCTGAACGTAGATGCGCTGGCCCAGCGAGCCGTCGGCGTAGAAGTCGCCCTGTGGCGCCACCATGGGATGCCACCAGTACAGCGTGTGCTGCATTCCCCACCACGTCACCACTTCGGGAGCGGAGCGCGTGGGATCGTAGCCCACCGATGCGGCTACCCATTCGGCGGGGACGATCTGCCGCCCGTTCCAGCGTCCTCCCTCCAGGAAGAGCCTGCCGAACTTGGCGAAGTCACGCGCCGACGCGTTCCATCCGGTGGACGTCTTCTCCTGTCCGCCGCGGTGGTCGAGGCTCCAGGAGGCGTCGTGCTCGGCGCCGATGGGCTTCCACAGCACCTCCTCCATGTACTCGGCCACGGTACGCCCGGTGGCGCTCGCCAGAACCCATCCCAGCACCTCGGTATCGGTGTCCTTGTAGCGCCAGCGCGTTCCCGCCGGCTCCTCCCTGCCCACGCTCCGCAGCAGCCCGCGAAGGTCCGGCGTGTAGTAGGTGCGCGCCTCGGTGGAAGTCGCCTGCTGCAGGAAGTTGCCCCGCGCGTCGCCCCACGCGGTGCCGGAGCTCATCTGCAGCAGTTGGCGGATGGTTACGCCGCCGTACGCTCGCCCGCGGAGCTCAGGCACGTACACGCCCACCGAATCGTCGAGCGCGCGGATCTCCCCCCTCGCCAGGGCGATGCCCACCAGCGCGGAGGTGGCGGACTTGGCCATGGAGAAGGAGCTGGACGTCTTCGCCGAGTCGTGCCCAAAGGCGTAGCGCTCGTACACGATGGTGTCGTTGCGGATCACCAGGAACGCATGGGCGCGCACATCCACCAGGTGCTGGGAAAGCGGAACCAGCCGGCCGGTGCGCGGGTCGCGGACGCTCACCGTATCCACGTCGGTGCGCTGCCGTTCCGCCTTCCAGAAGCGGAAGGGCGTGGCGGAGGCCCGCATTGCGCGGTGCGCGAACATCGACAGGTCGCGCGCGTCCGGCTGGCCGTAGCGCACGGTGCGGGCAAGGGTGCACCCCGCCGCCGAGACGGCGAGCACGGCGGCGGCGAGCACGACGGCGGCCGCCGTGCGGCGGGGGAACGGGTGGCGAGAGTTACGCTTGGCCATGGCACTCGGGTGTGGCGGGTTCGGTGTCGCGTTGCACCGGGGGGTTCGCTCCCCGGGCCGCGCCACCAAGAAAACCCCTGCCCGTTACCATCGAGTGCAGCCAGCGTTATCATTGTGCTGCACGCCAACCATTTTGCCTTGCCGCTGCATCCTGCTCCCAGGCCAGGCCCGGCGCCGACCCGTTTCCCCGCCCGCCGACCAATGCTCAAACTCACCACACTGGGCACCATCTGCGTGGAGCGCGACGGGGTGCCCGTGCCGGTTCCGCAGCCCAAGCGCGTTGCGCTGCTTGCGTACCTGGCACTGGCGCGCCCGCGGGGACTGCACCGGCGCGACACCCTGCTCGCGATGTTCTGGCCGGAGCTGCCGCAGGAGCGTGCCCGCAACGCGCTGCGCCAGGCGCTGCACCAGCTTCGCTCCGCGTGCGGCGACGGAGTGATCGTGACGCGTGGGATGCACGAGGTGGGCATAGACCCCGCGCACCTTTCCTGCGACGCACACCTGGTGGACGCCGCGGCCGCGCGCGGAGACGCGGCCGAGGTCGCGGAGGCGTACGCGGGCGACCTGCTGCCTGGGCTGCACGCCGCGGGGGCGGGCGACTGGGAAGACTGGCTGGCGCGCGAGCGCATGCGGCTGCGCGCCGCCGCATGCGCCGCGGGAAGGGCGCTGGCGCTCGCCGCGCGCGAGGCGGGCGACCCGGCCGCGGCCGCACGCTGGGCGCGCTGGACGTGCGCGGTGGATCCGCTCGACGAAACGTCGGTTTGCTGGGCGATGAAGCTCCTCGTGGAGTGCGGCCTGCGCGGCGCGGCGCTGGAGCTGTTCGAACAATTCTCCGCGCAGTTGCGCCGCGAACTGGGAGTGGAGCCCGGCAGCGAGGCCGCCGCCCTGGCACGGGCGGCGCGCTCTGCCGAGCCACACGCGGGCTCCGCGGCACCCCTCGTGGCGCCGGCGCAACCCGTCGCCATCGCATCGCCTGCGCCCGGCCCGGCGCCGACTGGCTTCCGTCCGGATGTGGGGCGAGCCGCCCCGCGCCAGCGGCTGCGGTGGGTCGTCGCGGCGTGCCTGATGGTGGTCGGCGGGGTAATCGCCGCCGCACCTAGGGCGCACGGCACCCAGCCGCGGCGCGACCGCGTGGCCGTGCTGGCGTTCCGTGCGGGCGACGGCGCAGCCGCGAGCGCCGCCCTCGCCCGGGAGACGACGGAGCGGGTCCGGGCGGCCCTGGCCGCCTCCGGGATGGAGGTCGCCTCGCCGGGCGCGGTGGGCCGCATCGCCGCGGGGGCGGGAACCGTGGTGACCGGCGCACTCTACCCTCGCGGCGATGCGGTAGAAGTGCGCGTGGTCGTGTCGGATGAAGTCGCGGAACGGGAGGTGGCGTCGCTGTCCGCGGTGCTCCTCCCGAGTGACACGGCGGCCGCCGCCGCCCTCACCGATCGCGTGCTCGCCGCCGTCGCCAGCCACGCCGATCCCGCGTTCGGCTGGGTAGGCTCCACAAGCCGGCCAACGGGGTCCCCGGGACACCGCCTGTTCGTGGAGGGGCTGCGCGCGTTGCGCGACGAGCGGGCCGACGCCGCCGCGGCAGCCTTTCGCGACGCGGCCAGGGCAGACACCGGGTTCACGCTGGCGTGGCTGATGGGCGCCGCAATCGACGCCGAACAGGGCCGCACGGCGGCGGCAGACACGGTGGCACGCCGGCTCGCGGCGCGGCAGTCCACGCTGGCGCCCGCGGACCGGCTGCTGCTCCTGTGGCTGCAGCGCTCGGTGTCGGGCGACCGCGCGGGCGCCCTCGCCGCGATGGAGGAGCTCACGGCCAGCGCGCCGGAGCTGGAGATGGGGCACTTTCAAGCGGCGCTCGAGGCGGTCCGCTACAACCGGCCGGCAGACGCGCTGCGCCACCTCGAGGTGATCCACCCGGAGCGCGGGTTCAGCCGGGGATGGGCCTCGTATTGGGCAACCCGCGCCGATGCGCTCCACATGCTCGGCCGCCACGCCGACGAGCTCGCGCACATCCGGCGCGGGCTGACGCTGTACCCCCACCTGGGAGTGCTTCGCGACTACGAGCTGCGCGCGCTCGCCGCGCTGGGCCGCACGGGCGAGGTGCTGCGCCGGATGGAGGCCTATGCCGTGATCCCCGCCAGCGGGGGGTGGGAGCCTCTGGCGGCCACCCTTCACGGCGCGTACGAGCTGCAGGCGCACGGCCACGCCTCTGCGGCGCGGGTGTCGTTCACCCGGGCGGTCGATCTCGCACGCGCTCGCTTCGCTCGAAACCCCGAGGATGCCAGCTCACGCGCAGTGCTCGCAACGACGCTATACGCGGCGGGAATGGACGCGGAGGCGCGGCGCGTGCTCGGCCAGTGGGCGGAGGAGCGCCCCCGCTGCCGAGGGTGCGTGGGGGCGCTGGGCGTGCTTTCCGCCCGCGGCGGCGACCGCCCCGCCGCGGTCGCGGCCGATCGGGCACTGGCCGCGGGGCCACGCACCGTCCTCGTGCTCCTGTGGCGCGCGCGCATCGCCAGCACGCTCGGCGACGGCGCCGGTGCCGCCAGCCTGGTGCGGGAAGCGGTCGCGCTGGGCTATGCCTACGACGGAACGACGCACACCGACCGGGAGCTGGGCCCCCTGTTCCCCTGACGCCCGCTCAGTACCCGGCGGAATCGGTCCCGGCCGAGTCCGCGGGCGGCGCCGTCGCGCGGGTGGTGTCGCGCAGGCCCGGGAGCTTGGGGCGCCCGTCGGTGCAGTACGTCTGGATCACCGGCACCACGAGTCCGCAGTTCGTGTCGCCGCTGCAGCGGGCCGTCTGCCACGTGACCGAGCGGCGGATGGCGGTCGGCGGCGGCACGTTGTCGCAGTAGCCCGGCGATTCGCGGCTGGATTCCAGGCAGGCGCGGAAAAAGGCCCCGATCTCCATCTGCCCGCCGAACGAGCGGGCCTCGCCGGCGCGCCGCTTGGCTTCCGTCTCGCACCCGGCCTCGTCGGTGCCGGGGCCGAATCGCTGTCCCTCGGCTTTGCCCTTGTGCACCCCGGCGCTCAGCTCTTCCTTGTTGCCGTTCAGCCAGAAGAACGAAGCCACCATCCCGAGGACCACCAGCACCACCAGCGCGCCGCACCCGATGCCCGCGAACTTCAGGCACCCGCTGCGAGACGTGGACGAGGGAGGCGGAGGAGGAAGATTGATGCTCACGGGCGGATCAGGGCCAGGGTGACGAAAGGGGCGACGGCGGACAAAAGGCGAGATGCCGGGCCGTTTGTCCAGCCCGGGAAACGGATCGGTGTCGGCGCGCTACTCCTCGTACGACTGGAGCATGCGCTTTTCTTCGCGCCGGGCGATGTCGCGCAGGGCGGCCTCCCAGCTGATGCGCTCCATCATGGCGGCGGCCTGCGCCTCGATCCAGATCTCGCGGAGGACCACGTCGCTCAGCCCCACGGCCTGTCCCTCGCGGGTGCGGCGCAGCTCGGCGGCGCGCCGGGCCAGGACGATCAGGTCGTCGGGGATGTCGGATTCGGGATCCAGGTACGCGCGGCCGGCCGTCTCGTCGCTGCGGCCGTCCGTGGGGTCGTCCGGCTTGGGCGGGCGCGGCTGCCACCGGCGCGGGTCCGACGACACGCGCACGGCCAGGCTTCCCTCGGCGAACGGCTGCCACCACTCGATCAGGCCGCCCTTCAGCTCATCGAGCAGCTTTTCCATCGCGGCGCGGATGGGGCCCTTTCGCCCGCCCACGCGGCGGGCGCGCTCCACGATCAGCAGCAGGTCGGCGCCAGGCTGCTCGTGGGCGTGGCTCTGGATCCAGCGCAGCGCCCGCTGCCGCGCCGTCTCGGGGCCCTCGTTCTGAAGGTCCAGCCGGCGCATGGGCGGGTACCGCTGCGCCTCGTACTGCCGGGCAAGCTCGTTCAGCCGCATCGCCCCTGCGTCCCTCCGTAAAGGTGGCTCCGGGCGCGGGTTACGCATGGACGGGGCCGCAGGGCGATCAGTGTCTGGGCTGTCGGCGGCGGGAACAACGCGGCGCGCCAGCGCGTTGACGATGGCGCGCGTGGTCATGTGGCGCGCGTCCGGCTATCGCAGGTGGCGGCCGAAGTGGGCCGTGGTCCGCACCCAGGCATCGCCGGCCACGTCGGCCTTGTAGGACTGGCCCGACGGGTTGGCGAAAGCATGGCCGGCGCCGGGATAGATCTGGATGATGGCGTCCTTGCCCAGGTCGCGCAGCGTCGCCTCCATCTGCCGCACCTGGGCCACGGGAATGCCCTGGTCCGCCTCGCCGAACAGGCCCAGGAGGGGTGCGCGCAGGCGGTCCAGCTGCTCGCGGTCGGTCACCATGCGGCCGTAGTACATCACGGCCGCGTCGAACTTGTCGGGCAGGTTCAGCGCGCCCTGCAGTGCCCACGCCCCGCCGAAGCACCACCCCATGATGCCGATGCGCTGCGCCCCGGTGCGCTCCTCGAGCGAGCGGACGGCGCCCGCCAGGTGGGCGATACCGCGCGCGGGGTTCTGCATCACCCCCTGCGTCAGCGTGCGCGCCTGCTCCGGCGACTGCGCCACCTGCCCCTCGTACATGTCGACGGCGAACACGCGATAGCCCTCGCCCGCCAGCCGCCGCGCCATCATGCGGACGTTGTCGTTCAGCCCCCACCACTCGTGGATGACGACGACGGACGGCAGGGACGCGTTCGCCGCGGCGCCGGCGGGTCGCGCCTCGTAGCCGCGGACGCGCGTGCCATCCACCGAGTACTCCACCTCCTGCGCCACCACGGGGGTCCGCGGGTCCATGGTGGCCTCGTTGGCCACGGGCGTGTGCCCGGCGTGCTCGCGCGCCATGGCATCCACGTGCGCCTGGCCGCCCGCGGTGCCTTCCGTCGCCTGCCGGGTAGCGCACGCGCTCAGCACCACGGCCGAAACCAGGATCGAAAACCTGCCCAGCATCGCATTCCTCCCAAGGATCGGTCTCACGACATCACGCCGCACCTGCCTCGCGAGAATCATACGAGACTTGCGTCGCGAGAAACGTACGGGGCCGGCTCGGCAGCGGCTGTCATCCTGAGGCCCGGGCGCACCGTGCTGGCCCGCAGTACACGCGTCGCGGGCCGAAGGATCTAGCCCGGGGCGCGTACAAGCTTGGGCGCGGCAGCGGTCTCCGTAGCCGAGGCCTCGGCTGCCGTGCGGCCCTCACCCGGCCGCGCTGACACGCGTGCCACCCTCTCCCACAAACAGCGTGGGAGAGGGGATACACACCATACTTCCGAACATGGGCCAGGCGAGACGCAATCGAATTCTCCCCTCTCCCGCTTGCGGGAGAGGGGCCGGGGGAGAGGGCAGCCGCGGCATGCGCCGGCCTCTCTCCAAACGCACCGGAGCTCGTGCGGGTGTGCGGGGGAAGGGCTGGGGATGCGGCGCGCGCGTCGCATGCGCCCGAGCCGGCCCCACCACGATCGAAGTTCTCCCCTCTCCGCACGCAGTTTGTGCGGGGAGGGGCCGGGGGAGGGGCACCCGAGGCCCAAGGCTCCGTGCCGCTGCCGCGCCCAGGCTGAGATGCGTCCGAAGTTAGATCCCACGGCGCGCACGGTTTGGCGTGCGGGCGGGTTCGGTGCGCTCGCGCCTCTGGATGACAGACCGCGCCCGCCCCGGCTGCCGACCCGCACTCCCGCACTCCCGCACTCCCGCACTCCCGCACTCCCGCACTAACGCACTAACGCACTCCCCACCCTCCCCGCACTGGCCGGGAGATTGCGACTGGCTGCCTGCAAACACCGGGCACCGCCCCGGCACGGATGATGAAGGACTCGCAACGTCTATGGAATACGCACGCGACGACTACCTGTTTCCGCTCTGGACGGAGCCTCACTCCCGGTGGGAGCGGTCCGGCCTCAAGCCACAGCAGGAGCGGCTCTTCAACCGCGTCGCCACGCTGCTGGTGGGGCTGTTCCTGACCGGGTGGGTGTACACCATCGGCTTTGCGCCGCGCGCGGACCTAGACCTGAACCAGCCCGCGGTGGCCAGCATCACCTCGCAGATCCTGCGGAGCCCGCTGGCCTCGGATGCCGCGCCCGAGCCCGCGTTCCTGGTGGACGAGTTCGTCCGCTCCTTCGAGGCGGACTTCCAGGAACAGGTGGGCGGCCTGAGCGGCGCGGTGAAGGTGGAGATCCTGGCCCCCGGCGAAACGCTGCAGGTGCCCGGGGCCGACACCCTTCCGGAAGGCGCCCAGATCGTGCTTCGTCCCACCGACGGCGCGGGAGGAACGGGCGCCGCGTCGGAGGTGCCGGCCAGCCAGGCGCCCGGCGAGTCCGGCATCTGGAACCTGGCGCTGCGGGTGCGCGACGCCATCCGCCCCGCTTCCACCGTGAGCGTCATCACGCTGGTGCCCCTGTCGCGCAAGCAGGGCGGGCGCATCGGCAACTACCGCATCGGCAACTGGCCCAACGAGCAGGGGGGCGCCACCAACCCCATCTACCGCCCGCCGGCGGGGATGATCGAGGTGACGCAGGCGAACAAGGAAACCTGGCTTTCGGAGCACATCCAGCTCAAGGACTTCATCACCAAGGGCCAGGAAGGGGTGTGGCCCAAGTACGTGGTGGTGCAGCCGCCCATCCTCGACAAGATCGAGCTGGTGGTGCAGGAGCTGGAAAGCATGGGGCACCCGGTGAAGAACATCTTCGCCGTCAGCGGCTTCCGCACGCCGGCGTACAACGCGGGCGGCGGCAACACGGCGGGGCGCGGCAAGCTTTCGCGCCACATGTACGGCGACGCCATGGACATCGCCATCGACAACGACGAAAACGGCATCATGGACGACCTGAACGGCGACGGCCGCATCAACCTGGCCGACGCACGGGTGATCGGGCAGGCCGTCGACCGGGTGGAGCGCAAGTACCCCAACCTGGTGGGAGGGATGCACTACTATCCGCCCACCGGGGGGCACCAGGGCATGGTGCACATCGACACGCGGGGCTATCGCGCCCGCTGGTGAACGGGCGACCGGCGCCCGGATCCTCGTGACCTCAGGAGCCAACGGTGGTGGACGACGGACGTAACGCGGGACTCCACACGGAGCGGCGCGATGCGCGCGATGAAGACGAGGGCGCGCGCACGCCTCAGATGGACGTGCGCGATGAAGACCTGGAGCCGCATGCCGGGCTCCGGTACATCGCGCGGATGTTCAAGATCCTGGCGCTGCTGCTGATCCTGCTGCTGGCGGCGGAGGTCGTCATCGGCCTGGTGCAGCAGGGCAACGCCGCCATCCCGCGGCTGCTGATCGAGGCCACCCGGCTGATCGTGTTCGCCGGCCTGCTCTGGGGCGCGGCCGACATGGGGCTGATGCTCATCGAGAGCAACCACGACCTGCGCGCCACCCGCATCCTGGTGGGGCGGCTGAACAACCGGGTGCAGAAGATGGAGCAGATCGCCCACACGCTGCAGCGCGGCATGGGCCCGCAGACCCCGCCGCCGGGCGGCCAGCGCCCGCCGCCGCCGCCACCAGCACCGCGCGGTGACCCGCGTCTCTGACGGAACGCTTCCAGCGGCGCACGCTCCGCAACAAGCGGACATGCTTGACGGAGACGGCTGATCAGATTAGTATTCAGGCACACGTTGAAGCGCAGCCGGGAGTGGGCACCGCACTGGTGGAGCCCCAAGCGAAAGCCCCGGCTGCGCACGTGTATTCTAGGGCCAGATGCGGCCCCTCCAGACCTGCTTCTCCACCGTGGCCCAGAGGCGCTTCACTGCGAGCGCCTGCTGGGCATTCTTGTCTTTGTCCCGCTGGTACCGCTGGCAAAGGAACGCGCAATTGTCCGCGAGTTGCAGCAGGCGGCTGTTGTGCGATTTCACCCAGTGCACGTTGTCGATGATCCGGGTGAGGTCGACGGGCTGATAGCCGAAGCCGGTACCCAGCTGCTTGTATCTCGGCAGGTCCTCGATCACCTGCTGTTCCACCGACTTCTCCTCGTCCGAGACCAACAGGCCGTACTTGCGCTTGACGCGGAGGAAGCGCTCCACGTCCTCCGCAAAGAAGAGGAACGCCAGCTTGTGCGGGTGAATAGGCTTGGGATACCGAGCCGCCAGCGCGGGCTTGTGGATGCCGTGCCAGATCACCTGCACACCGAAGCGCGGCAGCAGATCGACCATGCACTGGTACAGCGCGATCCGATCGGCCGGCTTCATCGCCGCGCAGGGGCCCTCGCCGCGATACATGTCACTGCCCTTGCACTCGAAGCCGGACGCGTGGCACGCAGAGCCGAACCGCTCTTCAAGAGTTGCGGTCACGGCATCTTCGAGAGGGCGCGCATGGTCGCTGTGGATCGCGAGCCCGACCAGGTAGTTGATCGTAATCGTGGGGTGCGTCAGGTCCGCCCCGGTGTTACCACTTCCGTCGAAGAAGAACAGGTACATGGCGCCCTCGTCTGGTTACGCGGGCGCACACGATAGCTCGAGGAAATGGCATGGCGCAAAGGGCGCTTAAGCCGCCAACACGCGGAGCGGTAGAGCCGCGGAGAGCACGAATGCCCTCCGCGGCTCTCTCTTTCCCCAAGTCCGGCGGGTGACGTTCTACCGCGCTCCGTGCGCGATCAGGCGCATGATGGCGGCTTCGGCGACGCGATCCACGTCGCGGGAGCTGAGGGTGTGGTGGTTCATCAGGATGGAGAACACCATGGGCTCGCCGGCGGCGGTGGTGACGTAGCCGGATAGAGCGCGGACGCCAGACAGGGTGCCCGTCTTGGCGCGGAGATTCCCCTCCGCCGGGGTGCCGCGCATGCGGCTGGACAGGGTGCCGTCGCGCCCTGCGACCGGGAGCGAGGCCGTGAATATCTGCGCGTGCGGGCTGCGCGACTCGCGCTCCAGCAGCGTGACCAGAAAGGCGGGTGCCACCAGGTTGTAGCGCGACAGCCCCGAGCCGTCCGCCTGCGCAAGCAGCCGCGGCGGCATTCCCCACGCGCGGGCCAGGCTGTCGACCACCGCCACCCCCGCCCGCGCCGATCCGGTCCCCCGCAGCTCCGCGCCCAGCGTCTTCAGCAGCACCTCGCCGATCTGGTTCTGGCTGGGCTTCATGAACGCTGCCAGGATCTCCGCCATCGGCGGGGAGGTGTGGGTGAAGAGCACGGTGTGCGTGGGCGCCGCCCCTTCCCGCTGGTCCGCGTCGTACGCGCCGCCGTCCACGCGAATGCCCGCCTCCACCAGCGCCTGACGCAGCGCCGCCGCGAAGAACGCCGTGTTGTTGCGGATGGCGATCGCTTCTTCCACGAACGCCGTGTCCGCGGGGATGGAGCCCGACACCGTCAGCGCGCCGCCGTCCGCGCGAACGACGCCGAAGGTGGCCGGCGAGTCCGCCGCGCCGACCGCCACCGTTCCCGCCACGTCCACCCATCCCTGCGCCGCCGGGCGAACCGTCACCCGCGCCGTCTGCCCACCGGCGGGCTCTGCGCGCACCGTGACGAAGCCCTCGTTCATCATCAGGCCGC
This sequence comes from Longimicrobium sp., assembly GCF_036399935.1. Lineage (GTDB taxonomy): Bacteria > Gemmatimonadota > Gemmatimonadetes > Longimicrobiales > Longimicrobiaceae > Longimicrobium. The sequence continues at coordinate 147,713 of NZ_DASWMD010000075.1, read as the reverse complement.
CGACCTCGGCCGAGTAGGGCGCGTCCATGTCGTCCCAGGCCCACCCCCGGCCGTAGGGCACGTCGTCGAACACGTCGTCGTTGCCCAGCACGCTTCCCGTCACCCGCGTGACGCCGTGCGCGCGCAGCGAATCGGCCCAGGCACGGAAGACCGTGCGCACGTCGCCCATCATGTGCTCCGAAATGCTGGGATCGCCCGCGCCCAGCACCACCAGGTCGCCGCGAAGCACGCCGCCGCTCACCGGGCCCGCCGCGGCCACCCGCGTGCGGTAGCGGTACTCGGGGCCCAGCGCCTCCAGCGCGGCCGCGGCGGTGACGATCTTCATGTTGGACGCCGGAACGAACATCCGCCCCGCGTTGCGCGCGTACACCGTCTCGCCGGTGCGCAGGGACTTCACCAGCACGCCCCAGTGCGCATTGGCGAACAGCGCGTCGTCGAAGATGCTGTCCAGCGCCGCGGCGATGGGCGTCTGCGCGCGAACGGCGGTCGAGCTCGCCGCGGGGGTCGGGGCCAGCGCCGGCTGGGCGGGCGCGCAGGCGGCGGCCAGAAGCGCGAGAACGACGGCAGCGGAACGGCGGATGGGCATCATCGGCGAAGGTGCTGAGGGTTGTGCGGCGCGGATCGACGTACCCGGCACGCCGTCAGAGCATGGATTCCAGGCGCGCCTTCACCGACGGCCAGTCGTCGTCCACGATGCCGAAGTAGACGGTGTCGCGGATGCGGCCGGTCTCGGTGATGGCGTGTTTCCGCAAGATCCCCTCCTCCCGCGCGCCGATGCGCAGGATGGCGCGCCGCGACCGCTCGTTCAGCACGTCGGTCTTCAGCTCCACGCGAATGCAGCCCAGCGTCTCGAACGCGTGGCGCAGCATCAGGTACTTGGCCTCGGTGTTCACCGCGGTGCGCTGCCAGGGCGCGGCGATCCACGTCCAGCCGATCTCCACGCGCCGGTGCGCCGCCTCGATGTTGCCGAACCGCGTGCTGCCGATCACCCGCTCGCCCAACGCGTCCAGGGTGACGAAGGGCAGCGCCGTGCCTCGAGCCTGCGCGTCGAGCGCCGCCTGCACGTACCGGCGCATGTCGGCTTCCGCGTGCACCTGCGACGTCGTGAGCCGCCACAGCTCGGGGTCGCTCGCCTCCCACAGCGCGGGGACGTGGTCCAGCGTCATCGGCACCAGGCGCACGTGCCGGCCCTGCAGCACCACGGGCTCCAGTTTCACGATCTTGAACGGGTTCGGGGATACCGTGAACGCGAACCCTCTCCCGCGGCGGCGCGGAAGAGGGCGCTGCGGATCGTCGCAGCGGACGCCCCTTGCCTACTCCGCCCGTACCGGCGCGGGGTCCGACTGGCGGAGCTTGTCCAGGTACGCGCGGATGCGCCTGGCGTTGGCGCCCACGTCGCTCCCCCCCACCCGCGACTTGCTGCGCACGTCCACCCGCGAGATGCCGGACGCGGAGCTGACGCGGATCACCACGTCGTCCTTGAAGCCCATGAACGGCGTGGTGGCCGTGGCCTCGATGCGGCCGTCGCGCCGGTTCTGGTCCACCAGCTCCCATCCCATGTCGCGGGCCGTCGTCAGCGCCGCTGTGAACGCCGAGTCCACGGGCATGGCCAGCATCAGCGGCTTGATGTCGGGATAGGCCTTCAGCTGCTGCCGCGCGATGGAGTCGCCCGCGTACTCGGGGGGGTTCGGCGCGTCCTTCCGCAGCGGGGCAATGGCCACGAAGGCGGGCGGGTTCTGCGTGTCGGTGGTGATGTCGTGGATCGGTGGCACCGAGTACGCCTGGTTTCGCCAGCTCCACGGCAGGTACAGCATCAGCGCCCCGATCACCAGCCCCGCCGCGGCCAGCGCGCGCCCCCGCCCGCGCGCCAGCGCCAGGCCGGCGATGGAGACGAGCGCCGCCGCACCCCCGGCGTAGGCCGCCCAGCCCATCATCTTGAACGCCGTGCGGAAGTGCCAGAACCCCATCCGCGTCCCGGGGCCGCTCAGGAACAGCAGGAGGGCGGCGAGGAGCGCCAGCATCAGCCCGGCCAGGGCTACGGGGTGCACGCGGCGATGAGTGGGGCGGTCCAGGTCAACCATTCTTTTCCTTGGGTTTACGGGTGCGCCGCCGCTTCCACGCGATGGGCGCCAGGCTCAGCACGCCGAGCATCGCCAGCGCCATCAGCGTCTGTCCGCTGACCAGGTCGCGGGCGCTCTCGATTTCGGCCAGTGACTCGCCCACGTTCACGAACACGAAGCTGCCGGGAAGGATACCGATCGCCGTCGCCGCGAAAAAGGTGCGCACCTTCACCGGGGTGAACGCGGGCACCAGGTTCATCAGCCAGAAGGGAAAGGCGGGGACCAGCCGGGTGAAGAGGATGTAGTTGAAGCCGTCCTCCTCGAACCTGCGCGCCATCCGCTTCAGCCGCGGCCCCATCCGGCGCCGCACCGCGTCGGCGAACAGGTAGCGGGCGGAGAGAAAGGCCAGCGTGGCGCCGATGCTGGCCGCCACCACCACCAGCGCCGTGCCGATCCACCGGCCGAAGAGGAAGCCGACGGCGAACGACATCAGGATGCCGCCGGGAAAGCTGAGCGCCGTCGCCACCACGTACACCACGAACGCCAGCAGCAGCATGGTGGCGAAGTTCCGCTCGGTGTACGCCAGGAGGATCGCGCGGTTCTCCTTGAGCGACTCCAGCGTCAGGTAGCGGTGGCCGCCCAGAGCGATGAACGCCGCCAGGCTGCCCAGCATCACCGTGGCCAGGACGACCTTCTTCCACCGGCTCCCACGCCGGCGGCGGGGGGGCGGTGGTGAGGAGGCGGGTACGGGGGCGGCGTTCACCCCTGCGCCGCCGGGCCGCGGGCCAGGTCCACCACGCGCGGCCGCTCATCCAGCGCGGGGCCCTGCACGCTGTCGGCCCGCAGCAGCTCGAACATCCGGCTGCCCAAGGTGGAAAGCTCGCGCACGCTGGCGGCCACGCTTTCCAGCGAGGCCAACTGCTGCTCCGTGGCGGCCGCCGTCTCCTCGGCCGCGGCGGCGTTCTGCTCGCTGATCTCCGTGGCGCGCGTCACCGCCTGGGCGATGGTCTCGTTCTGCCCCTGCGCCCCGTCCATCAGCGCCGCCACCCCGGCGATCTCCTCGCGCAGCCGCGCCACGCCGGTGATGCTTTCATCCAGCGCCACCGACGCGCGGTCGGCCCCCTCGGCGCCCTGGGCAATGTCGCCCTGCGCGCCGGCGATGGCCTCGGCCACACGGGCGATTTCGCCGCGCACCTGCTGCACCAGGTCGCTGATGCGCTCGGCCGACGCGGCGCTGCTTTCCGCCAGCTTGCGCACCTCGTCGGCGACCACGGCGAAGCCGCGCCCGTGCTCCCCTGCCCGGGCCGCCTCGATGGCGGCGTTCAGCGCCAGCAGGTTGGTCTGCTCGGCCACCTCGCCGATGGCGGTGGAGATGGAGCCGATCTCCACGCTTCGCTCGCGAAGCGAGGCCACCTCGTCCGTCACCGTCCCCAGCCGCGCCGCGCCCTCCTTCACCCGGGCGACCAGCATCCCCACGTCCTCGCCTGCCCGCCGCGACCGCTCCAGGGTTTCGCCCCCGAAGCGGTCGGCGCTGGCCAGCCGCTCGGCCACTTCGCGGCTGGCGGCGCGCAGCCGCTGGATGGAATCGGCCACGCGGCGGAAGTCCTCCGTCTGCTGCATGGACCCCTCGCTGACCTCCTGCACCGCGGCGGTCACGCTCTCGCCCGTCACGCGCAGCTCGGCGGCGACGGTGTCCACCTCGCGGGCCAGCGCGGTGAGCTCCTCGGCCGAAACCCGCACCCGGTCGTCCACGCGGCGCAGGTGAAGCGCCATCGCCAGCTGCCGGTGGATACGGCCCAGGTATCCCAGGTGCCCTTCCTCGAACGGCTCGGCCTCGTCCCGTTCCAGCCACAGGACGGCTTCCACCGCGTCGCCGTACCGCAGGGGAAAGACGAGCACGTGCGGGGGCGTGTCGTAGGATTGGTCGTTCAGCGCCCGCTCCAGCAGCTCGGGGCCGCCCGCGCCCGCGTCGCCGCCCATCTGCACGGGAAGCCCGGCATCGTCCAGCGCCCACACGGCGGCGGCGCGCAGGTCGAAGTCGTGATGCAGGGCCTCCACCGCCAGCCGCACCACCTGGTCCACGTTGCCGGCCTGCAGCAGCGCCAGCGAAATCTCCTGGGCGCGGGCGTTCAGCCGGCCCGTGTCGAACAGGTTGTAGCGGATGATGGCGAACGCGAACCCCGCCGGCATCAGCAGCCAGAAGAGCGCCGACGCGGGAAGGCCGGGGATGGCCTCGGTGCGGAGCGCGTCACCGACGCCGGGGAGGGCGGAGAGCCAGCCCGGCCCCATCCCCAGCGCCACGCCCGCCGCGGCCCAGCCCAGCTGCGTCCTCATCCGCGCGGACCGCGTCAGGGCGATCCCCAGCGCCAGGATCACGAGCGAGCCGGCGAAGGCGGCAAAGTCCAGCACGTCGTCGCGGATCACCCCGTCCAGCAGCCCGGGGATGGACGTGTTGCCGGCGAACGCGGCCGCCACCGAGGCCAGCCACATCCCCAGCATCACCGTGTAGAAAACGGCGAACGCGGGGAGCAGCGCGTGGCTGCGGCGGGGAAAGGCCAGCGCCGTGGCGAAGTGGAGCAGCGACGGCGCGTGGAGGAAGGCGCCCAGCGCGAACAGCGCGTAGGCAAGCGTCGGCTCGGCGCGCCCGCCGGTGACCGCGTACACGGGCAGGTACAGCGCCCACGAGCAGGCGTGGATCATGAACGCCGGCCCCGCGGCCACGGTGCTGGCGCGGCGGTAGGCCCAGAAGCCCACCCACCAGAAGCCGTACGCCATTGCCGCGTAGGCCATCACCGCCGGCCGCTGCTGCTCGCCCGCATCCAGGAACGCCCAGACGGCCAGGCCCACCAGCGCCACCAGGCTCAGGGCGGCCAGCGTCTTGGCGGCGGCGTTGAAGAAGGCTTTCATGCTGCGCACGGTACTGGAAAGGCCGGGGGTGCCCTCAATCTACCGCCCCCCGAACGCGCCGCAACGTTCGCCGTGCCAGGATGCGGATGCGGTGGCGCCACGATTGCCACAGTGGCGCGCCCATGACGGCCTGACCTGAACGGACTCTGACGATGACGACGGAAAGCAGCGAGCGGCACCACCGGCTGGCGGACGATCGCGGGCCGGTGCCGGTGGGGATCGTGACAGTGAGCGATTCGCGGACGGAGGAAACCGATACCAACGGCGCCTGGCTCAAGGAGGCCATCGCGGCGGGGGGCCACACCCTGGCGGACTACCGGCTGATCCGCGACGATCCCGACGAGGTGGATGCGGCGCTGCTCGCGATGGCGTTCGGGGGCTCGCGCATCATCGTGTTCAACGGCGGCACCGGCATCGCGCCGCGCGACACGACGTACGACGTGCTGGCGGGCCGGATGGAGAAGCCGATCCCCGGCTTCGGCGAGCTGTTCCGGATGTTGAGCTGGGACCAGGTGGGTGCCGCCGCCATGCTTTCGCGCGCGACGGCGGGGGTGTACCGCGGGAGGGTGGTGTTTTCGCTTCCCGGCTCGCCCGCCGCAGTGCGGCTCGCCTGGGAAAAGCTGATCGAGCCGGAGATCCGGCACCTGGCGTGGCTGGTGGAGGGATAGAGAAGTGCGTGAGTGCGTGAGTGCGTGAGTGCGTGTCGGCAGCCGGAGCGCGCGCGCTGTCATCCTGAGGCCCAGGCGCACGGAACCCGCTCGCAGCACACCCCCCGCGGGCCGAAGGATCTAGCAGAGGACACTTCTCAGCCCGGGCGCGGCAGCGTCACCGGAGCAGAGGCCTCGGCTGGTCTGGAGCGTGTGGCGTTTCGAAGGCGGCGGGGCAGTCCCCCAGCTGCCCTCCCCCGGCCCCTCTCCCGCAAGCGGGCGAGGGGAGAATTCGATCGCGCTTCGGCTGGCCGGGCGCACTCGGCTTCGCGTGCAGTCCGCGAAGGCGGACCTTGGGCCTTTGTTGCCGCGACTTCAGTCGCCCCAGCGGGGCTGAGGCGTCCCCCTCACGAAACCGCGCCCGCAATCTCCTGCAGTTGCTCGGCGTTCAGCCGATAGGTGTACCACTCGGTCATCCGGCGGGCGCCCAGCTTGTCGTAGAACCCGATCGCGAGCTCGTTCCAGTCCAGCACCACCCACTCCATCCGCCCGCATCCGCGACGCACCGCCTCACCCGCCAGGAAGCGGAAGAACGCGCCCCCGATGCCGTGGCGCCGCGCGTCGGGCGTCACGAACAGGTCTTCCAGGTACAGCGTGGGGAGCGCCAGGAACGACGAGTACGTCTCCAGCACGATCGCGTACGACACCGCCGTCCCGTCCAGCTCGCCCAGAAAGACGCTGATCCGCTGCCGCGGCCCGAACGCGTCGGCCACCAGCCGGCCGCGCGCCTCGGGCGAGGGGCGGTCGAGCTTCTCGTAGTCGGCCAGCTGGTCCACCAGGCCCAGGAACGTGTCCGCGTCGTCCGGCGTGGCGGAGCGGATAGTGATGCGGTCGCTCATTCGGCGGCGGCGGACGCGTCCTGCGGGAAGGGCCGCGCACGGTAAAAGGTGAGCGCGGTGTTGTCGTCGATCTCCACCCGCTTGCCCCCGGCGGGCAGCTCGTGGTCGATCGCGTGCTCCACGGCCAGGATCGAGGCGAACGGCGTCTGCTGCCACGTCTCGATCAGCCGATCCAGCATCTTGGACCCGTACGGCGGATCGGCGAACGCGATGTCGTAGGCGAACGGCTCCAGCGCCTCGGCGAAGGGCAGCGCGTCCTTCTTGAACAGCCGGCTGCGCTCGCGCACGTGAAGCGCGGCGATGTTGGCCTTGAGGGCGTGGACGCTGGCGGGCCGCGTCTCCACGAAGTCGGCGGTCGCGGCGCCGCGCGACATGGCCTCCAGCCCCAGCGCGCCGGTGCCGGCGAACAGGTCGATCACGCGGGCGCCCTTCAGCTTGGGCTCCAGCAGCCGAAGCCACTCCTGCCGCACGTGTTCCGCCGTGGGGCGAACACGCTTGTCCGGCGGCGACATCAGGTGACGCCCCGCCCACTTTCCCCCGATGATCCTCATCCGGCGCTCACGGCGTGGTCCACTGCTTCCATTTCGCTTCGTCCCAGCCCACGGTCAATTGGTTGCCGGCGCGCACCAGCGGCGTCACCAGCAGCATCGGGTCGTCCACCAGCAGAGGCAGGATCCTGGCCTCGGGCACGTGCGCCACGTGCAGCCCGCGCTCGCGAAAGCGCTTGCCCTGCCGGTCCAGCAGCGCCTCCGCGCCGAAGCGCTCCGCGAAGCGCTTGAGCTCGCCGGTTGCCGCCGCGCGCTCCTTCAGGTCGACGAAGTGCGTCTTGATGCGGCGCTCCTTGAAGAAGCGCAGCGCCTTCTTGCTCTCGTTGCAGCTCTTGGTGCCGAATACCTGTACTTCCATCGTGATCCACGAACTCGGTTTTTCCGGAATCGGGAGGCCGACCACGCGCGGGCCGCGGCAACCCTGGCGAGCCCTGGTGCGGCTCGATCGCTCCGGCGCATTCCCCGGCTGCCCTCTCCCCCGGCCCCTCTCCCGCAAGCAGGAGAGGGGAGAATTCGATTGCACTTCGGCTGGCTTCGTGCACTCGACCGGCCCGCCCAGTCCGGCGCAGGCGGACTTCGTGCCGTTGTAGCCGCGACTTCAGTCGCCCCAGCGGGGGCAGCGGCCGCCTACCGAACCGCGTGCCCGCTCCGCGTCAGCCTGCGCACCGTCCACGCCAGCGCCAGGTTGATGGGCATCGCCAGCGCGATCATCTGCGCGTTGCGCTGGTCCAGCCAGGGAAGCACCTGCGCCACGAACCCGAACACCGAGAGCGCCGCCACCGCCGCAGTCAGCACCCACGCCGGGCGCGCCGCCCATCGTACGCCATACGCCACGCACGGCACCAGCAGGATCAGCGGCAGCGCCAGCGGCGAAAGCTGCAGCATGTTCTCGTTGCCGTAGGCGATGCGGTGGTTGGTGAACGACCACAGGTACACCAGCACGAACCCGCCTACGCCCGCGAACAGCAGCCACAGCGCGCTCACCGCGCCAAAGCCCATCCGCGCCAGCCCCGAGCGCGGCGCCGCGCGGCCCATGGCCACCAGCGCACCCCCGATCAGCAACCCCGCCACCAGGAACCACGGCGTCCACGTCGGCGGCTTGGGCAGCGGGGCGGGGCGGCCCTGCGCCTCTACCAGCGTCCACTCGCGCTTCACCAGCGGCACCTCGCGCCCGGCCTCGTCCAGCACCGTCGCCTCGCGGAACCGCTCCTGCACCTTGAAGGGCAGGAACATCTCTTCCCACCGGGAGATCCTGTGGTCGGCCGCGGGCCCCAGCCCTCCCGTGATGCCGGTGTACGAGACCGGGTCGCCCGCGATCAGCCGCTCGCTGTGCCACCGGTACGTCGTGTTGGTGGGCACCTTTTCCGTCGCCGCCCGCAGCCGCCCGCCGATCACCCTGTCGACCACGTCGCGGATGCGCGTGGAGCAGTTGTCGCGGTAATAGTCGTACAGGTAGTCCTTGTTCTGCGGCAGCGCGTTCACCTCCAGCAGCCGCTGCAGTTCGCGCTTCTGCGCGGCCGTCAGGTTCAGCTCCTGTCCCCACACGGCGCGGTTGAAGTACTGGTACTGGAACAGCGTGTTCTGGATGTCGGACACGCCCAGCTCGTACAGCAGGTTGCCCGCGATGAACCGGCTCATGAACCCCGGCGAGGCGAAGTCGAACACCCCGTAGTTGTACACGCGGTCCGTTCCCGCCGCCGGATCGTGGATCCAGATGGCGTCGTGGCCGAACTTTTCCCACACCATCTTTCCCTGCCCCATCACCAGGTGCACCACCGTGAGTCCCGTGTCGGGGACCATGGTGGCCTGGGCGCGCAGGGCGGGGGCGGCGAAAACGGCCAGCAGGGCGGCCAGCAGCGGGGCGCGCCAGGAACGGGGGATGGGCATCGGTGCTCGGGATGTGCCGTGAAAGCGGTTGCCGGGGCGAAATTTAGCGCCCCCGCACGCCGCCGCGCCATGCCGGGCGGGCTTTCGCGCCGTAACGCCGGGGGATAGTGTCACCCCAGGCAGCGAGGGCGGCACGCACACCACGGCGAGCGAGGGCACGTGTTCCGGGACGATCTCTTGGCGGGCAAGACGGTGCTGGTGACGGGTGGCGGGTCGGGGCTGGGGCTTTCGATGTCCCGCAAGTTCGCCGCGCTGGGCGCCAACGTGGCGATCACCGGCCGCAGCGCCGAGCGGCTGGCGGACGCCGCGGGGCAGATCAGCCCCGGCGGCGAGCGCATCTTCACGCAGCCCTGCGACGTGCGCGACTTCGCCCAGGTAGAGGCGATGGCCGCGGCGGTGGCCGAGCGGTTCGGCGGCATCGACGTGCTGGTGAACAACGCCGCGGGCAACTTCCTTTCCGCCACGGAAGACCTTTCGCCCAACGGCTTCAACGCCATCGTACAGACGGTGCTGAACGGAACGTTTCACGCCACGCTCGCCGTCGGCCGCAGGATGATCGAGGCCGGCCGCGGGGGAAGCATCCTGAACATCGTCACCACCTACGCGTGGACCGGGTCGGCGTTCGTCGTTCCCTCCGCGGCGGCAAAGGCGGGCGTGCTGGCGATGACGCGGTCGCTGGCCGTGGAGTGGGCCACCTACAAGATCCGCAGCAACGCCATCGCCCCCGGCCCGTTCCCGACAGAGGGCGCATGGAACGCGCTGATGCCCACGCCTGAGCTGGAGGCCGAGGCGAAGGCGCGCATCCCCATGAACCGCTTCGGCGAGCACGATGAGTTGGCGAACCTGGCCGCGTTCCTGGTTTCGGACGGGGCGCCGTTCATCAACGGCGAGGTGGTGACCATCGACGGGGGCGAGTGGATCGGCTCCGGCGGCGAGTTCAACGGGCTCACCCGCATGCCCCGCGACATGGTCAAGGGCGCCCTCAAGGCGATGCGCGGCAAGTGAGGGCCGCCTTTCTCGCCATCGGCGACGAGATCGTCGGCGGGCTCACGACGGACACCAATTCCGGCTTCCTGGCCACGGAGCTGAAGCCGCTGGGCGTGCAGCCCGTCGCGGGCTTCTCGGTGGCGGACGACGAAGACGACATCATCCGCGCACTCCGCCGCGCGCTGGAAGAGGCCGAGCTGGTGGTGTGCACCGGCGGGCTGGGCCCCACCGCCGACGACCTGACGACGGCGTGCGTGGCCAAGCTCGCCGGGCGCGCGCTGGTGCTGGACGAGCCGTCGCTGCGGGCCATCGAGGAGCGGTTCCGGGCGCGCGCGCTGGAGATGTCGCCCAACAACCGGAAGCAGGCCCTCTTCCCCGAGGGCTCCACCATCTTTCCCAACCCCAACGGCACCGCGGCCGGCTTCGTCTGTCCGGTGGAGGTGAACGGCGCCACCCGCCACGTCGCGTGCTTTCCCGGCGTGCCGCGCGAAACGCGGGAGATGGTGCCCGCGTCGCTCGTGCCGTGGGTGGCGGCCCGCACGCCGGACCAGAAGTTCGCCTCGCGCTCCTTCAGCACCTTCGGCCTGGCGGAGAGCAAGCTCGACGAGCTGCTGGAGGGCGCCATCGATCCATCCGAGGCGCGGCTGGCGTTCCGAGCGGCGTTCCCGCGCATGCAGGTGCGGGTGACGGTCTTTGGACGGCCCGACGAAGACCTGGAGCCGCGCCTGGACGAGCTGGAGGCGCGCATCCGCGAGCGGCTGGGCAGCGCCATCTACGCCGTGGGCGACGAGGGGATGGAGGAAACGGTCGGCCGGCTGCTGCGCGAGCGCGGGCTGACGCTGGCGGTCGCCGAGTCGTGCACGGGCGGCAAGATCGGCGACCGGGTGACGGACGTGCCGGGGAGCTCCGAATATTTCCTGCTCGGCGTGGCCACGTACGCCAACGCGGCCAAGGTGCGTGTGCTCGGCGTGTCGGAACGCACCATTGCGGAGCACGGCGCCGTGAGCACTCAGACCGCCGAGGAGATGGCGGTGGGCGTGCGCAAGCTGGCGGGTGCGGACCTGGGAATCGCCACGACGGGAATCGCCGGCCCGGGCGGCGGCACGCCCGACAAGCCGGTGGGTACGCTGTGCATCGGGCTGGCGTGGGAAGGCGGGCAGTGGTCGCGCCGCTACGACGTGGGCAACCGCGGCCGCGAGTGGCTGAAGGGAATGGCCGCCCAGATCGCGCTCGACCGCGTCCGCCAGTGGTTGCTGGGCGTGGCGGATTGAGTTTGGGGCTTGAACCAGTTGTTCTGTTCGTCTAACTTGATGGGCGGGTGCCCGAGCAGGAGAACGCCGATGAGCGCGGATCGAATGGATGTTTCGCAGGTGCGCGAGAAGTTGGCCGAGGTGCTGAAGCGCGTTGAAGAGACACGCCGGCCCGTGGTGCTTGAATGCGCCGGCCGCGAGGTTGGCGCGCTCGTGCCCATGCACACGTATCGCGTCCTGATCGAGGCCCGTGAGGCGCGCTTTGACGCGCTCGCCGCGGCCGTTGCTCAGCAGCCCCAATATCCCGAAGAAGAACTCGAACGCGAGATCGCCGAAGTTCTCGCCGAGATACGAGGGAGACGTGCGACGAGTCGTATTTGATTCATCGGTTCTCGTCAGCGTTGCGCTGTCGGAACATGGAGTGCCCGCTCAGGCCTGGAAGGCTGGGCGGGCACTTCGATTTTATCCTTTCACGACACAGGCGATTATCGACGAGGTCAGAACTACGTTGGATTCTCCACGCATACGGAAGCGGCACGACTGCGCCCGGGCCGCCGCAGCTTTGATCGACAGCCTGACGTTCGATGTTTTCCATGTGGCTGGCATAGCATTCGTCGAAGTATTCGTTCGCGATCCCAACGACTACATGATCCTAGCCGCCGCCGCCGATGCAGAGGCAGATGTGCTGGTGACGAGCGACCACGATCTTCTCGTGCTTCGGTCCTTTCGCAGCACGCTCATTCTCACTCCACGGCAGTTCCTCGACTGGCTGGACGAGACGGAACCTGATCAAGGAGAGCGCTGATGAACGCGGAGCGGCTGGACATCTCACGCGCGCATCTACCCGAGGTGCTGAGGCGGGTCGAGACAAGTGGCCGCCCCGTCGTATTGGAGGATGGAGCTCGCGAGGTCGGCGCGCTTGTCCCAATGCATACCTACCACACGCTGATCGAGGAGCGCGAAGCCCTGTTCGAGGTTTTCGAACGTGGTGGGCAGAGGATGCCGGACTATTCAGAGGAGGAGTTGGAACCGATCATCGCCCGTGCTGTCGCCGAGGCGCGGGGGAAACGCTCCCCATCCTGATTGTCTCTGCGCGTATGCACCCGTGGGGAGCCTTCGGACCGTTGCTTGCGCGTAGGTGCTCCCGAACCGTGGACTGGAGACGACGATGGCGGGTGGCGACGGGTTGGTGGAGCAGGCGCTGAACGCGGCACGCGAAGAGTTCGGGGTGCGCGCGGAGTTTCCGCGGGAGGTGACGGATGCCGCGGCCGACGCGGCCAGTCGAGTCGCGTCCCCCGGGAACGGCCGTGAAGACCGGCGCGACCTGCCGCTGGTGACCATCGACCCGCCTGGCAGCCGCGACCTGGACCAGGCCGTGGGGATCCGCGCCGAGCCGGACGGCGGATTTCGCCTGTGGTACGCCATCGCCGATGTCGGCTTCTTCGTAGATCGTGGCGGCCCCATCGAGGCCGAGGCGTTCAAGCGTGGCGTGACGTTCTACGCGCCGGACCACAAGGTGTCGCTCTATCCTCCCGCCATCAGCGAGAACGCGGGCAGCCTGCTTCCCGGCGTGGATCGCCCGTGCATCCTCTTCGACTTTGCGCTCGACGACCGCGCGGAGGTCAGGGAGCTCACCGTCGCGCCCGCGGTGGTGCGCAGCCGCGCGCAACTGACGTATGCGCAGGTGGTGGAGCACGTGTGCGAGGGCGGAACGGCGTTCCGCGGTGAGGAATGGGTGGGAACGCTGGACGGCATGCGCCGCTTCGGGGAGCTACGCGAAAAGATCGAGGCGGAGCGCGGCGGCGTGTCGCTGCCGCTGGTGTCGCAGCACGTAACGCAGATGGCCGCGCGAAACCTGGGGTACACGCTGGAGTTCGAGCAGCCGATGCCCTCGGAAGAGTGGAACGAGCAGGTGTCGCTGCTGGTGGGGCACTGGGCCGCGCGGCGAATGCTGGAGGCCGGTGTCGGCATGCTGCGGACCATGCCGGGGCCCAATCCCGAGGCCCTCGCGGACTTCCGGCAGTCCGCCCGCGCGCTGGGCTTCCAGTGGCCGGACGGGATGAGCTACCCGAATTTCATCCGCTCGCTGGACGTGAAGCATCCCCGCATTACGCCACTGGTGTGGCAGGCGCGGCCAGTGATGCGCGGCGCGGACTACGTATCGTTCGACGGGGAGCCGCCCGAAAACCCGCTGCACCACGCGTTGGCGATGCCGTACGCGCATGCCACGGCGCCGCTCCGCCGCCTGGGTGACCGCTACGTGCTGGACCTCCTCGTCACGCTCGCCGCCGGCGCCCGTCCCACGCCGGAAGAGGTGGACACGCTCAAGCGCCTGCCCACGGTGATGAACGACGCCGATTCGCGCGCGGCCAAGCTGGAGCGACGAGCTGTCGACGTCGCCGAAGCGTGGATGCTTCGCGACCGCGTGGGCGAGTCGTTCTCGGCGACGGTGCTGGGCGTGCGCGGGGGCGACGTCGAGTTGCAGATCGAGGATCCGCCCATCCGCGCCGCCGCCAACAAGGGCGGCGCCCGTTACGATCCCGGCCAGCCGCTGACCGTAGTCCTGGAGAGCGTGTCGGTGCAGGATGGACGCGTGGAGTTTCGCGCGGGCAGTTGAGGGCAGCGCCGTCGCACGGAGTCGGGCGGACCGACGAGAAAGTCGGGGCCGTTTCAACTTGGCCCGGTGCATCCGCGGCCGCCCCCCATCCCCAACCCTTCCCCCGCAAACCCCGCGGGGGAAGGGAGCCAGTGCCGTGCGTCAGACCCGCCTCATCGCGAGATCTGTCAGCGAGGAAGCCTGCCGAAGCGCAGTTCAGGTCTCCCCCTCCCCTGCGCAGCGGGGGACGGGGGCCAGGGGGAGGGGGCTCCCGCGGCATGCATCAGCCGCCCAGTCGAACCCCGATTGAAGTTCTCCCCTCTCCCGGCGCAGTTTGCCGGGGGAGGGGCCACCCGCGGCCTTGCGCCCGCAGCCAGCTCATCCGGTGTGAAGTCCCCCGCCAGCGTGCAGCGGCTCGGGTTGCCGTGCCGCTGCCGCACCCACGCTGAAAGGCGTCCGCGGCTGGATCCGACGGCGCGCGCCGTATGGCGTACGGGCCAGTGCGGCGCGCTCGCGCCTCTGGATGACAGATGAGCGCGCGTCGGCTGTGGTACGCACCCCGGCACTCCGCCCCCCGCACTCCCGCACTCCCGCACTCCCGCACTCCCGCACCCGGCCTACCCCGCGCATGGCCCACCGCTTGCTGCCCGCGCGGCGAAACGAACGCCACCCGACCACCAAGAGAGACTGATGCCGGAGAGGATCGACGCCAGCCGCAAGGTCGTCATCGAACACGTGTATCCCGAGCTGGACTGCGGGCGCTACGCCGTCAAGCGCGAGGTGGGCGACACCGTTTCGGTAGAGGCCGACATCTTCAAGGAAGGCCACGACGCCCTCTCCGCCGCCATCTGGTACCGCCCCGAGGACGACGAGACGTGGCGGGAGTCGCGCATGAAGTTCTGGGACAACGACCGCTGGCGCGGCTCGTTCACCCCCGACCGCAACTGCCGCTGGTACTTCACCGTGGTCGCGTGGACCGACGTCTTCGGCACCTGGCAGAGCGATCTGCGCAAGAAGTACGACGCGGGGCAGGAGGTGCTGCTGGAACTGTTCGAGGGCGCCCAGCTGATCGCCAGCGCCGCCGCCCCGCTGGCCGACGGCCCGGACCGCGCGCGGATGATGGAGTACCTGGCCGAGGTGGTGGGCGACGAGAAGCTGGCGTCGGGCGGGCTGATCCCCACGTCGGCGTGGGAAACGTTCCGCGACGACGTGGAATCGGGCTCGCACCTGACGGTGGCGGAACGGGTGGCGGCCGCGCTGGACCCCGGGCTGCTGGAACTGATGGAGCGCTATCCGTTGCGCGAAGACCTGACGCGGTACGAGCACGTGCTTCCCGTGCAGGTGGACCGCGTGGCCGCCCGCTTCGCCGCCTGGTACGAGCTGTTCCCGCGCTCCATGAGCGACGACGAGAGCCGCCACGGCACCTTCGACGACGTGATCGCCAAGCTGCCGTACGTGCGCGACATGGGCTTCGACGTGCTGTACTTTCCGCCCATCCACCCCATCGGCTTCAAGTTCCGCAAGGGCAAGAACAACACGCTGAACCCCGGCCCCGACGAGCCGGGCGTGCCCTACGCCGTAGGGTCGGACGCGGGCGGGCACAAGGACGTGCATCCGGACCTGGGCACGCTCGAGGACTTCCGCCGGCTGGTGGAGGCCGCGCGCGAGCACGGGCTGGAGATCGCCCTGGACTTCGCCATCCAGGTGTCGCCCGACCACCCGTACGCAAAGGAGCACCCGGGCTGGTTCTACATCCGCCCGGACGGCACCATCATGTACGCTGAGAACCCGCCCAAGAAGTACCAGGACATCTATCCGCTGAACTTTTACGGAGATGACTGGGAAGCGCAGTGGGCCGAGTGGCGCGACGTGATCCTGCACTGGGTGGAGCAGGGCGTGAACATCTTCCGCGTCGACAACCCGCACACCAAGCCCGTGCAGTTCTGGCAGTGGATGATCCGCGAGGTGCAGCAGCAGCACCCGCAGGTGATCTTTCTCTCGGAGGCGTTCACGCGGCCCAAGATGATGCGCGCGCTGGCCAAGGCGGGCTTTACGCAGGGCTACACGTACTTCACCTGGCGCAACTTCAAGGGCGAGCTCACGGAATACTTCACGGAGCTCACGCAGGGCCCCATGAACGAGTACTTCCGGGGCAACCTGTTCCCCAACACGCCCGACATCAACCCCGAGTTCCTTCAGCGTGGCGGGCGTCCAGCGCACATGATCCGCGCGGTGCTGGCCACCACGCTGTCGTCGGTCTACGGCATCTACAGCGGCTTCGAACTGTGCGAGGCCACGCCGCTGGCGCCCGGCAAGGAAGAGTACCTGGACAGCGAGAAGTACCAGCTGAAGGCGTGGGATTGGGACCGCCCCGGCAACATCCGCCCGCTGATCACGCGGCTGAACGAGATCCGCCGGCAGAACCGCGCGCTGCACGGGTACGACAACCTGCGCTTCTACCCGGCTGACAACGACAACGTGCTGTTCTACGGCAAGATGACGCCGGACCGCACGTCGATGGTGTTCGTGGCCGTGAACCTGGACCCGTTCGCTGGCCATGAAACCATGCTCCACTTTCCGCTCCCCGACATGGGCATCGGCTGGCACGACCCGTGGGAGGTGGAGGAGCTGCTCACCGGCCAGCGCTTCTTCTGGCACGGCGGCTCACAGTCGCTGCGCCTGGAGCCCGACGCCCCCGCGCGCATCTTCCGCATCCGTGCGTGGCGGAGTTCGGAGCACGGGTTCGATTATTTCATGGAACCGACGATCGTGTGACGAGCGCGTGCGTGCTGATGGTGAGCGGGGCCCCGGGCGCAAATGCGTCCGGGGCCTTGTCGTGCCTGGCCGAGGCGGCCCCCGCACGGCTGCTGGCGCAATGGTAACGTTCGTCCAGATCCTTGTGTGGGCGGGGCCATAAGTATACATTGTGAACAGCCGCCAACCAGCCGAGGAGAACCTATGCCGAAGCCCACGCGCAAGCCGCGCCTGCGCACCATCCAGCCGCCGCACCCGAGCGACAAGTTCACGCTTGAAGAAGTGATGGAAGCGTGGCGCCAGGTGGAAGAACGCCTTGCGGCCCGTAAGAGAGCCGAGGAGACCGGGCCGTCCCACCAGGCGCGCGATGGAGCGGTGGGCGAATGACGCGTACCTACGAGAACAGCGTTTTCATCAACTGCCCGTTCGACCCCGCGTACCGGCCTCTCCTGGAGGCCGCCGCGTTTGCGACCTACGACTGTGGGTTCTTCCCGCGCGCCTCGCTGGAGGTCGACGACAGCAGCCAGGTGCGGATAGAAAAGATCACGACGATCATCCGGGAATGCCGCCTGGCCATCCACGACATCTCGCGCACCGAACTTGATGCGGCGACGCAGCTTCCGAGGTTCAACATGCCACTGGAGCTGGGGATCTTCCTGGGCGCGAAGTCGTTCGGAGCGAAGCTGCACCGGCGCAAGGCGGCCATCGTCCTCGATACCGAGCCGTATCGGTACCAGAAGTTCATCTCGGACATCGCCGGACAGGACATCCGGTCGCACGGCAGCCAAACCACGGAGGTGATCCGGCAGGTGCGCGACTTCCTGGCGACGCACTGCGACCCGGAGATCGTGCTCCCCGGCGGGGACAAGATCGCGGAACGGTACACGGCGTTCCGGGAAGGCGCGCGGCTCACGTGCTCGAAATTCCACCTGGATGCCGATCACCTCACGTTCCGGGATCTCACCATGGTGATCGTCGGGTGGCTGCGCCGGCACCCGCTCTCCATGCCCCCCGCAATCCCGTCGGAGGTAGCCGCATAAACCGTGTTCTCGCAGTGACTTGCAAATGCCGCGGCCCGGTCCCTGCATAGGAGGCGGAAACACGAGCGACGACAACCCGGACTGGATGACGGAAAAGATGCGGAACTATCGATTGATCCCGACCCTCGCGCTGATGGCCGCGATGTCGGTGCTGGCTTGCGGGGAAAGCGGCGGCGGAACGAAGGCGCAGGGCGGCGACGCCGACAACCAGGCGGCGGGCTACGCGCCCGAGCAGGAGCAGGGGACGGCGGTGAACGACACCTCGCCCCACCGCCCCGCCACGCCCGGCCAGCAGCCCTGACCCACGCGGCACGCCTCCGTCCTGACGCATCCACCCCCTGGCACGTTGCCCGTGCCAGGGGGTGGCGAGCGTCTGGCGGTGATGCGCCACAGCCTTTGCGGCGGGGGAGCACAGCCCGTATAATCCGCCGCGACGGAGCGTTAGTTCACCTCATATCGCCAGAAGAACCATGGCCGACGCCGCACGCGGGACCGTTCTCCCCGTCCGCCACCAGCCCCCGCTGCCGCGCGAGCGGCTGATCGTTTCCGACGCCCCCGACGCCGAGGCGATCGAGATGGACGTCGTCATCGTCGGCGGCGGGCCGGCCGGGCTGGCGTGCGCCATCGAGCTGGCGCGGCTGGTTCAAAAGGACGGCGAAACGGGCGGCAGCCTGGGCGAAACGCAGATCGCCGTGCTCGACAAGGCCTCGGCGCTGGGCGAGCACAACCTGTCGGGCGCCGTCATCAATCCGCGCGCCTTCCGCGAGCTCTTTCCCGACCTGAAGGATGAGGACTTTCCCTTCCGCGACGCGGTGAGTAACGAGGCGGTGTACCTGCTGACGGAAACGGGGCAGTTCCGCATCCCCACGCCCCCGCCCATGCACAACCAGGGGAACTACACGGCCTCCATCTCCGAGGTCTGCCGCTGGCTGGGCGAGCAGGCCGAGGGGCTGGGCGTGAACATGCTCCCCGGCTTTCCCGTGGATTCGCTGCTGGTCGAGGGGCAGGCCGTCCGCGGCGTGCGCACCACGCCGGCGGGGCTCAAGCGCGACGGCACCCCCGGCCCCGGCGCGGAGCCCCCTACCGACGTCACGGCGCGCGTCACCGTGCTGGCCGAGGGCACGCGCGGGCCGCTGGGCCAGGCCTGGCGCGAGTGGCAGGGCGTGGCGTCCGAGAACCCTCAGATTTTTGCGCTCGGCGTAAAGGAGCTGTGGGAAACCAAGGTTCCGCTGGATCGCATCGTCCACACGCTGGGCTGGCCGCTGCCGCGCGACGCGTTCGGCGGCAGCTTCATGTATCCGCTGGAGCCCAACCTCGTGGCCATCGGCCTTGTGGTGGGGCTGGACTACAAGCAGACCACGCTCGACGTGCACGAGATGCTGCAGCGGATGAAGCTTCACCCGTTCTTCCGGAAGTACCTGGAAGGAGGCGAGATGGTGGAGTGGGGCGCCAAGACCATCCCCGAAGGTGGCTTCTTCGGGCTGCCGGGGCGGCTGCACGGCGACGGGCTGGTGGTGGTGGGCGACACGGCGGGCTTCGTGGACGTGCCCTCGCTGAAGGGCATCCACTACGCCATGCAGACCGGCATGTTCGCCGCGCGCGCCATCTTCGAGGGGCTGAAGAAGGGAGACACGTCGTCGTCCGCGCTGTCGTCGTACGACACGATGGTGCATGGCAGCTACGTGCGCGACGACCTGTACAAGAGCCGCAACCAGCGGCTGGCGTTCAAGGACGGCTTCTTCGTCGGCGGCGCCAAGGCGGCGCTGATGACGGTGACCGGCGGGCGCTTCCCCGGCGGCAAGATCAGCATGCACTCCGACGCTGAGGCGCCGCGCCAGGTGACGCCCGAGCAGCCGTTCACCCCCGACGGCAAGCTTACGTTCAGCAAGGTGGACGCGGTGTTCAAGGCGGGAAACCAGACCCGCGACGACATCCCCTCGCACCTGATCGTGGGGCAGGACATCAGCCCCGAGGTGGCGCAGCTGTACGTGCACCTGTGCCCCGCGGGCGTGTACGAGCTGAACGGCGACAAGCTGGTGGTGAACGCCCCCAACTGCATCGACTGCAAGGCCACCGACGTCATCGGCCCGCGCTGGACGCCGCGCGAGGGCGGAAGCGGCCCGGCGTACAAGAAGATGTGACCGTGGCGCCCAGTCGGTAGAGGAGCAAGCAGGCCGGAGTCTCTTCGCGAGACTCCGGCCTGCGTCGTCAGGGGAGCCACGTTCCGATCCGGGGACGCGCCACCCAGTCATCCCGCGACACCACAAGCCAGGGTCCGCGAAGGCGGATTTCGTGTGGTTGTTGCAGCGACTTCAGTCGCCCTCGCCCACGAGCCCGACCTCCATGCCCGACTCTCTCTCCAGTTCGATCCGCGGCGAGTACGACGGCGCCGCAACGGAGTACGACCGGCGCTGGGCCCGCTACAACCGCGCGAGCCTGGCATTGCTGCGCCCGTGGATTGCAGGACGCAAGCTCGGGCGGGTGCTGGACGTCGGCTGTGGGACGGGAAACCTGGCGGGCGCGCTCGCCGAGTGGGGCGCAGCAGTGGATGCGTACGTGGGGGTAGACCTGTCGCCAGCGATGCTGGACATCGCGGCGCCGAAGCTCGGGGCGGGCGGATGGCCGGGCGCCGCCGCCGCGGGAAGTGCGCTCGCCCTGCCGGTCGCGACGGCGTCGTTCGACACGGCCGTGTGCGCGTCGAACCTGCACTACTGGCCCGGTACCGGCGCTGGGCTTTCGGAAATCCGGCGAGTGCTCAGGCCAGGCGGCCGCCTGCTGCTGGTGGACTGGGACCGCGCGCCGCTCCGGATGCGCGTCTTGAACCTGTGGATGCGCCGGGCACTCCGGGTCGAGTACCAGCGCATGTACTCACGCCAGGAGATCCGCGCGTTGCTGCACGACACAGGCTTCCGGGTAGATCACGAAGCGCGCGGCGCGGCAGGGGTGATCTGGCGCCTTGCCGCGTTCGAAGCCGCGTCCATCCACTGAACGGCGAAAGCCTAAGACCTCACGCCGCTGACTTCCCGGGCTCACCCGGCTTCTGTGCCGCCAAGGCCTGCTGTTCGGGGGTCAGAATCAGTCGATCCGCAAATTGCTTCTCGTACCCGCTCAGGTACGCCCCGAGCTTCACGGGATCGTTGTCGAATTCTGCCCATAGCTGGCGGCGAATCGCGCGGACCTCCTCGAGCGCGTCGTCGACTTCCGTCCCCTCGTCAGACATCGTCCTCTCTCAGCATCAGGTGCTTCGGCGTTACAAGCTCAGGCACGTGCAATGTAAGGATCGTGTTGATTCGTCGAATGTGCAAGGCCTTTCTCGGATTGGCCAAGTGCCGCAAATCCCAAGTCACCATGAAGTCGCACCCGTGGTATGATGCCGCCGCGAGATGATAGGCGTCATCGGGGGGATTGGCCGGCATGAGCCTGTGCCGGATGTAGAACGACACGATCGCGGGTACGGGCGGACCGACGGACAGCAGGGGAAGATCCTTCAACAGCGACTTGCGCCGCGCTACCCGATCTCCAGTACCCCGGTCCAGTTCGGCTAGCACCTTGCTGCTCGTCACCAGTTGGTACTTGTCTGCCGCATCTGCCCACCACGCGTGCGTCCATGCCTGCCGCTCCACCATCTCGGGCGAGGTCCTGGTTTCGTAGTAGACGTTGGGAATCGTCGTTTCGACGTAGACGCGCGGCTTCGGCATGGCGCGAAGCTAACAGCGTCCAGATTGCCTCCGGAAGACCAAGCATGAAAGCGGCCACGTGGGTAGCGCGGTGTCCACCTGTGGCGCAAAACGGGCAGTATCGGCCAGCCCGCGACCTTTTTGGCGGAGCCGGGGTATGGAGCAATCGTAACGGACGGCGGGACTCTTCCCGAGCCCCGCCGTCTTCTTTGCCGTCCGGCACCATCGGGCGGCCTGACCGGATCCACGGAACGCATGTCCTTCGACAATCTCGGCCTTCACGCGACCCTTCTCCGCGCCGTCTCGGAGCTGGGCTACACTCGCGCCACACCCATCCAGGAACAGTCCATCCCATCCGCCCTGCAGGGGCGCGACGTGCTGGCCTGCGCCATGACGGGGAGCGGCAAGACGGCCGCGTTTGCTCTTCCGGTGATCCAGCGCCTGATGGACGGCCCGCGCCGCAAGACCCGCGCGCTGGTGCTGAGCCCCACGCGCGAGCTGGCGGCGCAGATCCACGAGCAGTTCGTGGCCCTGGGCAAGCACACCGGCATCCGCGCGGCCGCCGTGTTCGGCGGCGTGGGGATGAAGCCGCAGGAGCAGGCCTTTCGCGACGGCGTAGAAGTGATCGTCGCCACGCCGGGGCGCCTGCTTGACCACCTTCAGTACCCCTACGCGCGGCTGGACGGCGTGGAGATCCTGGTGCTGGACGAGGCCGACCGCATGCTGGACATGGGGTTCCTTCCCGACATCCGCCGCGTCCTGAAGCACGTGCCCACGCAGCGGCAGACGCTGTTCTTCAGCGCCACCATGCCGCCGCCCATCCACGCGCTTTCGCGTGACATGCTCAAGCAGCCCGCCACGGTGGACCTGCAGCGCAAGGCGGCGCCGGCCACGGGCATCAAGCAGGCCGTGTACCCCGTCTCGCAGGAGATGAAGGCGCACCTGTTCCTCGAGCTTCTGAAGCGCGGCGAGGTGGGCAGCGTGATCGTGTTCTGCCGCACCAAGCACCGCTCCAACCGGCTGTCGGACTTCCTGGACAAGCATGGCGTGCCCAACGCCCGCATCCACGGAAACCGCAGCCAGACGGCGCGTACCGACGCGCTGGCGGGCTTCAAGCAGGGCCGCTACCGCGTGCTGGTGGCCACCGACATCGTGGCCCGCGGCATCGACGTCGAGGCGCTGGAGCACGTGGTGAACTTCGACGTGCCGCACGTGCCCGAAGACTACGTGCACCGCGTGGGCCGCACCGCCCGCGCCGACGCCACGGGCGATGCGTACACCTTCGTCTCGCCCGAGGAGGAGAGCGACCTGCGCGACATCGAGCGCGCCATCGGCAAGCAGCTGCCGCGCTTCACGGTCGAGGGCTTCGACTACCGCGCCAAGCCGGCCGAGCGCTTCGAGGTGCCCATCGCCGAGCGCATCGCCGAGATCCGCAAGCGCAAGTCCGAAGAGCGTGCCCGCGCCAAGGAAAAGGCCGAGCGCAAGGCGCAGCGCGAAGTGCAGGAAGCGTCGCGCGGGCCGGCCAGGAGCCCCGCCCGCCCCTCCGGCGACCGTGCCCCCCGCTCCGAGGGTGGACGCCCGTCGCAGCCGTCGCGCGGCGGAATGGCCGGCGTAGGCGGAGGCGGGGGCCGTCCCCAGGGCGGCCGCTCGCAGGGCGGACGCGGCGGCGGGCCTGGCCGTGGCGCACCTCGCCAGGGCTGAACTTCAGTGCGTTAGTGCGTGGAGTGCGTGAGTGCGGAATTTCTAACTGCATTTCACGCAGAGGACGCAGAGAACAGAAGGAGGACGCAGAGAAAAGATGGTTTTTTCTCTGCGTCCTCTATTTTTACTCTGCGACCTCTGCGTGAAACTCTTTCAGGTCTTACGGCTGCAGCACACCCTGGTACAGCTCCAGGTCTTCCAGCACGCGGGCGGCGCCGCGGACCACGCAGGTGAGGGGCTGCTCGTCCAGGTGGATGGGCAGCCCCGTTTCGCGCTGCAGCAGCCGGCCCAGGCCGCGCAGCTGCGCGCCGCCACCCGTCATCACGATTCCCGCGTCGATGATGTCGGACGACAGCTCAGGGGGCGTGCTTTCCAGCGCGCGGCGTACCGCGGCGACGATGGCGGCGACGGGCTCCTGGATGCACTCGCGGATTTCCACCGAGTTCACCCGCACCGACTTGGGGATGCCGTTCACCAGGTCGCGCCCGGTGACGTCCATCTCGCGCTCCTCGTCCAGCGGGAACGCCGAGCCGATCTGGATCTTCACACCTTCCGCCGTGGCCTCGCCGATCAGCAGGTTCCGGCTCTTGCGCACGTAGCCCATGATGGCTTCGTCCAGCTCGTTGCCGGCCACGCGGA
Source organism: Longimicrobium sp. (assembly GCF_036399935.1). GTDB lineage: Bacteria > Gemmatimonadota > Gemmatimonadetes > Longimicrobiales > Longimicrobiaceae > Longimicrobium. The sequence continues at coordinate 124,121 of NZ_DASWMD010000075.1, read as the reverse complement.
TGGACGCGTCGGCGACGATGCCCGAAAGGGCGATCACCCCGATCTCGCTGGTGCCGCCGCCCACGTTCACCACCATCGACCCGCGCGGCGACGTTACCGGCAGCCCCACGCCGATCGCCGCCGCCATGGGCTCGGAGATCAGGTTCACCTGGCGCGCTCCCGCCGCCAGCACCGCGGCCCGCACGGCGCGCTTTTCCATCTCGGTGATGCCGGACGGCACGCCGATCACCACGCGCGGCTTTACCCGGAAGAACCCGCGCGGCAGCACGCGCTCCAAAAAGTGGCGCAGCATCAGGTCGGCCATGTTCACGTCGGCGATCACGCCGTCGCGCATCGGCCGCACGGCCACGATGCCCTCCGGCGTGCGCCCCAGCATGCGCTTGGCCTCGAGCCCGATGGCGCGCACCTTTCGGGTGTCGCGGTCCACCGCCACCACCGAAGGCTCGTTCACCACCAGCCCCACGCCCTTCACCTCGATCAGCGTGTTCGCCGTTCCAAGGTCGATCGCGATGTCCGCCACTGCTGCTCCCCTGTGCGTCCCCGAACCGGGCGCGGCTCCCGCGCGGCCCCCTCCTCCGTACAATGTACCACGCGGAGAACGCTGGGGCGATAAGCTGCACCCGCATCAGTGCATATCCGGCACAATCCGGCGTGCGGCTTGCAACGAAGGTGGCGCCCTGGGATCGATGGTGGACGGATTCTCACGCGGGAGATGCACGATGACGGCGACGATGGAGCGGGTGTCGGGGAAGGAGCTGGAAAGGACGGAGTACCCGTCGTCGGGCAGGGCGCGCGAGGTGACGCCCGACCTGGCGTACCTGCGCACCGCGATCGTCAACGTGTTCCTGGCCGGCCCGCGCGGCGCGGGCGACCGCGGATGGACGCTGGTGGATACGGGCATCTACGGCTCGGCATCCGCCATTGCTACGGCGGCGGCGGAGCGCTTTGGACCCGACGCCCGGCCGCGCGCCATCATCCTTACGCACGGCCACTTCGACCACGTGGGCGCCGTTCGCGAGCTGGCGGAAACGTGGGACTGCGTCGTCTACGCGCATCCGCTGGAGATGCCCTACCTGACGGGCGACTCGCCGTATCCGCCGCCCGATCCCACGGTGGGCGGCGGCGCCATGGCGGCCATGTCGTTCCTGTATCCGCGCAAGCCCATCGACCTGGGTGGGCGGGTGCGCACGCTGCCGGCGGACGGGTCGGTGCCCGGGATGCCCGGCTGGCGATGTATCCACACGCCGGGGCACACCGCCGGCCACGTGTCGCTCTTCCGCGACGCCGACCGCACGCTGATCGCCGGCGACGCCTTCGTCACCACGCGGCAGGAGGCGCTGACGTACGTGATGGAGCAGACGCCCGAGGTGAACGGCCCCCCGATGTACTACACGCCCGACTGGCCGCGGGCGGAGCATTCCGTGCGCCTGCTGGCGGCGCTGGAGCCGGAGATCGCCGCGACGGGGCACGGCATTCCCCTGGGTGGGGCGCAGCTTCGCGACGAGCTGCGCACCCTGGCCGCCGACTTCCGCAACCGCGCCATGCCGGCCCGGGGCCGCTACGTAAACGAGCCGGCGGTGACGGACGAGCGCGGCCTGGTGTCGGTGCCGCCCCGGGCGATCGACGCGGACAAGGTGATGATCGCCGCGGGCGTGGCGTTCGGCCTGGGCATCCTGCTGGCCCGCGCCGCCCGCTCGCGCCGTGGCCGTCCGCGGCCCGCCGAGTACGACGGGTACGACGGGTACGAGGAGCCGGTGATCCTGTAGCGCGTCGGCAGATGTGACGATGCCCGCCTGCTCGGCCGAGCGGGCGGGCATCTCGCTTTCGTCTGGACGGCCGCTATCTTCAGCCCCTCGCTCGTCGTATCCCATCCGTTCCGCCACCCGATGCATCCTCCCGCCGACCTGGTCATCCGATCGAGCCGCGTGGTCCTGCCCGACGGCATGCGTCCCGCGGCGGTTCGCGTCTCCGCCAGCATCATCGCGTCCGTCGATGGCTATGACGATGCGCAGGGGGGGACGGTGGTGGACGTGGGGGACTCCATCGTCATGCCCGGGCTGGTGGACACGCACGTCCACGTGAACGAGCCGGGCCGGACGGAGTGGGAGGGATGGGAGACGGCGACGCGCGCGGCCGCGGCCGGCGGCGTGACGACGCTCGTCGAGATGCCGCTGAACAGCATCCCGGCGACCACCACCGTTCCAGCACTGACCGCAAAGGTGGCCGAGGCGTGGGGCAAGTGCAGCGTGGACGTGGGATTCTGGGGCGGCGTGGTGCCCGGCAACGTGGCGGACCTTCCCGCGCTGTGGGAGGCGGGTGTCTTCGGCTTCAAGTGCTTTCTCGCGCCTTCCGGCGTGGACGAGTTCCACCACGTCGAAGAGGCGGACCTTCGGCAGGCCATGCCGGTGCTGGCGGAGCTGGGGGCGCCGCTGCTGGTGCACGCGGAGCTTCCCGCCCCGCTCGAGCGCGCCGCGGCGTCCGTCGCCGGGATGGACCCGCGCAGCTATGCGACGTACGTCCGCTCGCGCCCGCCCGAGGCGGAGGTGGATGCGATCAAGCTGGTCATCCGCCTCTGTCGCGAGTTCGGGACGCGCGTCCACGTGGTGCACCTCGCGACGGCCGAGGCGCTCCCCCTGCTGCGGGCCGCTCGGTCGGAGGGGCTGCCGGTGACGGTGGAGACCTGTCCGCACTACCTGCACTTCGCGGACGACGACATCGCCGACGGGGCGACGGAGTTCAAGTGCGCGCCACCCATCCGGGATCGGCGAAACCAGCAGGGGCTGTGGGATGCGCTCGCGGCGGGCGACATCGACCTGGTGGCGTCCGACCACTCCCCCTGCCCACCGGAGATGAAGGGATACGAGGCGGGCGACTGGTTTACGGCCTGGGGCGGCATCGCCTCGCTGCAGCTGGGGCTTCCGGTGATGTGGAGCGCGGCCAGGGAGCGCGGAATGGGGCCGGAGCACATCGCCCGGTGGATGAGCGCGGCGCCGGCGCGGCTCGCGGGGCTGCAGGCGCGGAAGGGCGCCATCGCCCCCGGGCTGGATGCCGACCTGGTGGTGTGGGATCCGGACGGCCAGGTGCGGGTGAGCCCGGAGATGCTTCATCATCGGCACAAGCTGACGCCGTACGCGGGCGGCCTCTTTTCCGGCGAGGTGCTGGCGACGTACGTTCGTGGAGCCCGGGTGTACCACCGCGGCCGGTTCACCGCCGCACCCGCCGGGCGCCTTCTCCTTAGCGGCGACGCATGACGGATTTCCAGGACCTGCCCGATCTTGCCGCCGAGCGCCTGGGCGGCGCCGTGCTGCTGGCCAACGACGAGTTCTTCGCGCCCAAGGAAGGGCTGCTGAAGCCGGGCGCACCCGAGTGGCGCGAAGGCGAGTACACGGAGCGCGGCAAGTGGATGGACGGCTGGGAAACGCGCCGCCACTCACCCAGCCACGACTGGTGCATCGTTCGTCTGGGCACGCCGGGCATCGTCCGCGGCGTGGTGGTGGACACCAGCTTCTTCCGCGGCAACTACCCCGAGCACTGCTCCATCGAGGTGTGCGCCATCCACGGAACGCCATCACCCGAACACCTGGCGAGTGCAGCGGAGTGGACGGAGATCGTGCCGAAGTCGGCGCTGCAGGGCGACAGCCGCAACACCTTCCCGGTGTCGCACGAGGGGCTGGTCACGCACCTGCGGCTGAACATTTACCCGGACGGCGGTGTGGCGCGGCTGCGCGTCCATGGCGAGGTCGTTCCCCAGTGGACGAAGTTCGTGCGGCAGGGCGGAGAGGTGGACCTGGCGGCGCTGGAGAACGGCGGATGGGTGACGTCGTGCAGCGACATGTTCTTCGGCCACCGTCAGAACCTGATCCTTCCCGGGCGCTCGCTGTTCATGGGCGATGGATGGGAAACGCGCCGGCGCCGCGGCCCGGGATACGACTGGAGCATCATCCGCCTGGCCGCGCCCGGGCCTGTCCACCGGGTGGAGATCGACACCGACCACTTCAAGGGCAACCCGCCGGAGCGCTGCTGGATGGAAGGCATCCACCTCCCCGACGCGAATGCCGACGAGTTGGCCGATGCGTCCGCGCCCTGGACGATGCTGCTGCCCGAAACCAGGCTTCAGCCCCACGCCCGCTTCCGCTTCGAGGACCTGGACCCCATCGGCCCGGTGACGCACGTGCGGCTGAACATCGCCCCGGACGGGGGCATTGCCCGGCTGCGGGTGTTCGGCACCCTGGCCGACGCCCCGCGGTGACCCACCTGACGCGCCTGAACGAGCTGCCGCCCGCCGAAGCCGAGCGCGAGCTGCTCACCTGCTGCGGGTCGCGCGAGTGGGCGCGCCGCGTGGCAGGGTGCCGGCCGTACGCCGACGCCGCGGACCTCATGGAGAACGCGGACGGCGTGTGGCGCGCCTTGGACGAGGCAGACTGGCGCGAGGCGTTCCGCGCGCACCCCCGCATCGGCGAGAAGAAGGCGGATGCGGGGCAGACGGACCGCGAAAAGGCCTGGTCCGCCGGTGAGCAGGCGGGGATGGACGCCGCGGCGGCGCAGACACAGCAGGCGCTGGCGGAGGGTAACCGCCGCTACGAGGAGCGCTTCGGCTACATCTACATCGTCTGCGCCACCGGCAGGACGGCGGACGAGATGCTGAACCTGCTGACGGAGCGGCTTTCCAACGATCCCGCGGCGGAAATCCTCGTCGCCGCTGAGGAGCAGCGGAAGATCACCCGCATCCGCCTGGAAAAGCTGCTCTCCGATTGATCCGCTGACCCTTTCGCTTTCCTGAGATGAGCGCGATCACTACGCACGTCCTGGATACCGCCCGAGGCCGCCCCGCCGTCGGCGTGTCCATCCGCCTGGAACGCGGCTCCGAAGTGCTGGGCCGCGGCGAAACGGACGCGGACGGGCGCTTGCGCACGCTGCTCCCGGTTGACGCGGCGCTAAACGCGGGCGCCTACCGCCTGGTGTTCGACACCGGCGCCTGGTTCGCCGCGCAGGGGGTGGACGCGTTCTATCCTGAGGTCGCGGTGGACTTCACAGTCCAGGACGGTGCCCAGCACTACCACGTTCCGCTCCTCCTGAGCCCGTTCGGCTACTCCACCTACCGCGGCAGCTGACCGCATCCTTCCCATGAGCCCGCCCGTGCGCGAACTGCTGGACCTGGTGTTTCGTTGGATGCACCTGATCGCCGGGATCATGTGGATCGGCAACTCCCTGCTGTGGAACTGGCTCGACCGCAACCTGGAGCCCTCGAAGACGGGCAAGGAGGGGATTGCCGGCGAGATCTGGCTGCTGCACAGCGGCGCGTTCTACTTCATGGAAAAGGACCTGCGCGGGTGGGACCGCGACCGGCCGCTGCACTGGTTCAAGTGGCAGGCGTACACCACCTGGCTCACCGGCGCGGCGCTACTGGTGGTGGTCTACTACGCCAGCGGCGGCGCCCTGCTGATCGACCCCACCGTGCGCGAACTGTCGCCCGCGGCGGCCATCGGCATCGGCGCGGGGACCATCGTGGGCGGGTGGCTGGCGTACGACCTGTTCCTGGGCAGTGCGGTTTCGCGGATGGGGCGAATGGGCGCCGTCGCGGGGCTGGCGCTGGTGCTGGCCGTCGCCTTCGGGCTGACGCAGCTGTTCAGCGGGCGCGCGGCGTTCCTGCACGTGGGCGCGCTGCTGGGCACGCTGATGGCGGGCAACGTGTTCCGCGTGATCATGCCGGCGCAGCGGGTGCTGGTGAGCGCGGTGGAGCGCGGCGAGCGGCCGGACCCGGAGCCCGCCAAGCGCGCCAAGGACCGGTCCATCCACAACAACTACATGACGTTTCCGGTGCTGGTGCTGATGCTCAGCAGCCACTTTCCCGCCCTGTACGGGCACCGGTGGAACTGGCTGGTGCTGGGCATCCTGGTCGTCACCGGGGCCACGGTGCGCCATATCCTGAACATCCGCTTCGGCTGGCCCCGCTGGAAGCCCGCGCTCGCCGCCACCTTCGCCACGTCCCTCGGCCTCCTGGCCCTGCTGACCGCGCGCCCCGCGCAGAGCCGCGCATCCGCCAGTGCGGACGGCGGGCAGGTGAGCTTCGCGGAGGCGAACGCCGTCATCCAGAAGCGCTGCGCCGTCTGCCACTCGGCCGACGCGGCGGACCGCACCTTCGGCGTGGCGCCGGCGGGCGTGGCGTTCGATACCCCCGAGCAAATCCGGTCGCGCATGGACCGCATCCGCGCCCGGGCGGTGGAGACGCAGACTATGCCGCCCGCCAACAAGACGCACATGACGGCCGAGGAACGCGCCCTGCTCGGCCGCTGGATCGCCCAGGGCGGCCGGATCGACTGATCGAAAGCCCCCTGTTCATGTAGCCACACTGCAACTACGGTGAAAGGCCATGCGACGTAACCTGTACGCGGCGCTCGCCGCCATCGTTCTCACCGCCTGCGGCGACCCCTCTGGCAGCGGCGACCAGCAGGGACTTCTCCGGTTCAACTACACGGGAGCGCTCACCGGCAGCTACGTGGCGGAGGCGCCGGCGCAGGACACGTCCGGCACCGGCCCGTACGCGCTCGCGCGCCCGCACCTGGTTGGCTATGAGATCGAATCACGCAGCGCCTCCCCCATGGTGCGCGTCGGGATGATCACCGACCAGCGGGCAACCGGCGTCTACGAAGTTCAGCTAATCTGTGATATTTCGGACACGCGGCGGTGCGCCGCCGGCGCGATCGAGTTCCCCGCCGATCCGGCGACAGGCGTGCGGCAGCGATACGTCATGGTGGCGGGCACGGTGACCATCACCTCTGCGAACGCGCGCCGAATCCGCGGCACCTTCAGCGGCACCGCGGAACTGAACGTCGCGCGGCAGATCCAGGTCCAGAACGGCGAGTTCGACCTTCCCGTCCTCGGGCCATGAGCGGCAGCCGCTAACGCCTCACGACGTAACACGATGATTGACTCGCGGGCCGGTTCCACCCGCGCCTGGCTTCGGTGGCTGGCACTGATGCTCGCCGTCGGCGCGGCTCCGGGCGTGCACGCCCAAGTGCGTGGCCGGATCATCGACGAGGTGGCGCGGCCGGTCGCCGGGGCGAGCATCGAGCTCTGGGCCGCGAGGGAGCGCATATCCGGCGCAGAGTCGGATGCTGGAGGCGCGTTCAGCGTTGGGGCTCCAGCCGCAGAGGGCGCGCTGACCCTGACCGTGCGCCGGATCGGCTTCCGGACGCGGGTGATCGACCTCGCCTCGGCAGACACAATGCTGGTCGTCAGGATGGAGGCCGCGCCCGTGACGCTCGCGCCCGTCACGGCCACGGCGCGCCGGCGGATCTGCCCGCATCGCGACGACCCGCGCGCCCGCGCAGTGTGGGAGCGCATGCGGAGCCGCTACTGGCAAGAGGGCGCTGACTCGCTCCAGATCTTCGGCTTGATGGAAACGCACCGGGACACCGTTGCTCGCGCTGACATCGGAAGGCCCGGCCGCACGAGCATCGGCTGGACGTACGGATCCCTGCCGTGGGGGGCTGATCGATTCCTTCCCATCCAGGGCTACGCTCACCGAAGCAGCGGGTCGTTGGGCGATCGCACAACATTCTGGTGGTACATGCACCTGGATGCGGGCGACGCCCAGCACTTCACGCAGACGATGTTCGCGCGGATGCACACGCTGGCGTTCGTGCCGGGTGCGGCGGGCGAGACGGTGATCGGCTTCTGCCCGCGCGAGCGGCTGGGCGAAAAGGGGCAGATCGAGGGCACGCTGACGCTGCGCCCGGACACCACGCTGGCGCGCGCCCAATGGGTTTTCCGCACCCGCGAGCCGGTGGAAGACGCCGGCGGCGAGGCCAGCTATCTCCCGCCCGATCCCCACTTCCACTCCATCCTGCTCGCCGAAACCGCGCTCTTCTGGCGGAAGATTCCGCGCGGCGAGTACTACGTCGAGCACGAGCGGTACAGCGGCTATCGGTTCCTGGATGGCACCTTCTCGCCGCGCGCCGTCGTCGACACGGCACAGCGTCAGCACACGCCCTGACCGTCTCAATCGCTTCGCCGGTGAGGAAGGAAGGTTACGAGTGATGGAGCGAATCGAAGTACATGAAAGCAGTGGAAATGTCTTCACCGATCTAGGACTGCCGGATGCCGAGGAGCGTTACGCCAAAGCCCTGATCTCTCGCACGATCGCAAAGGAGATCGACGCGCGCGGACTTACACAGGCGGAAGCTGCGGAGTTGCTTGGAACCACCCAGCCGAAAGTGTCCGCCGTGGTGCGGGGACAGCTTTCTGGCTTCTCGATGGACCGCCTGTTTCGATTCCTGACTGCGCTCGGAATGGATGTGCGCGTAGAAGTGCAACCTGCCGAAACCAACACCCAGGGCCATCTCCTCGTCTCGACGCGATAGGCCCATGCAGATCTGCCTGACCCGAGCGCCGGCACGAGCGCAACGCCAGCCGCGAGCACGCGTCCGTGATGGATGTTGAAATCTCAGAGGAGCCGATCGCCAGCCTCGGAGACTACGCCAGCGTCCCCATCGCGTTCGAGGTCGACTCGGCATTCCAGGTGCATCGCGAAGGCGAGCGCTTCGTGCTCTCCGAGGTGCCTGTTTCCTCCCCGTACATCAAGGACTACGACGCCATTCCGGGCGAGCATCCGTCCGAATGGGCGAGGCGATTCGATGTGTCGCGGTGGGGCGTGCTCGCTGCGCGGGCCGGCGGCAGGCGCGTGGGCGGAGCGGTGATCGCGTTCGACACGCCCGGCGTCGACATGCTGGAGGCGCGGCGCAACCTGGCCGTGCTCTGGGACATTCGCGTTGCCCCGGAAGCGCGCGGCAGCGGCGTGGGCGCGGCGCTCTTCCGGGCTGCGGAGGCGTGGGCGCAGGCGAGGGAGTGCCGCCAGCTCAAGGTGGAGACGCAGAACGTGAACGTGCCCGCGTGCAGGTTCTACGCGCGGCAGGGCTGCGTCCTCGCCGCGGTTGACCTCTCTGCCTATCCCGGGCTCCCCGGCGAAATCCAGCTGCTCTGGTACAAGGACCTCTCGCCCACTACGCACTTTTCGTAGGCTCGCACGTGCCCACCTGATGGTGTCCAGGCACGCCTGACTACCCCTGGATATTGCGTCCGAAAAGATGTGCGCGTATCCTTCCGAAGCCTGCCGCTCGTCCGGTGCGCGCGAAGCCGTTCGTGCGTGCGCCTCACCCCAAACCGAAGCGTTCCGGATGCGCAAGCTGAAGCTCGACCTGGATCAACTCACAGTGGCCACCTTCGAGACGAGTGAGGAGGCCGATCACCGTGGCACGGTGCTGGGCAACAAGACGCCCATTCCCAGCGAGCAATCATGCGACGACTTCTGCACGTACACGTGGGATGGCTACGACACCTGCGCCCACTCGTGGTGTGCGCAATCGTGCCACAACGGATGCGGCACGCTGCAGACGAATGAGTGCGGCGGCTGCCAGGTAGGGTAGCCGCTCTGCTCACCCTTAAGAAACGGAGCCCACCATGCGTAAGCTTAAGCTGAACCTGAACGAATTGTCCGTCGCGTCCTTCGAAACCGGTGAGGAAATTACCCACGGTGGCACTGTCATGGGCAACAAGACTCCGCCACCCACTGACGTTACGTGCTACACGCACGACGGCGGCTACTCGTGTGCGTACACCTGCAACTGCACGGGAGGATCGATGTGCGTGTCCCAACGGACGGACGCGTGTGGCGGCTGCGCGCCCGAAGATCCGTACTAACGCCCCGTGCTGATGAAAAAGCCCCGCTGGAGCGTGCTCCGGCGGGGCTTCGTCGTGTTCGGAAGCGGCGATCAGTGGTGGCCGATGATGTGGTGGAACGATCGGCTGGCCAGGTCGTCCGCGGACAGGCTGGTGCGCTCCCTGACCTCCGCCTCGTCGAAGGCGCCGCAGGCGATGCCGCGCAGGAAGTAGTTGAGCAGGCCCTGCCCGGCGTGGGGATCGTCGAAGCTCTCGCCGGCCTGGGCGGCTTTCGCCAGGAACCCGCGCAGGCGCGCCGCGGCGGCATCGCGGCCGGCCAGGAAGAAGGCGAACACGGCGGCGTAGCGCGTCGGCAGCTGCGCGGGATGAAGGTCCCACCCCTGGTAGAAGCCGTGCACCAGCGAGTGCTGCACGTCTTCGAAGTGCATCCGCCAGGCGCGGTGCACGGCGTCGCGGTTCTCGCGCGCCTGCCCGGGCGTGAGTGTGCCGCCCTCGTGCGCGGGGACGGGGAGCACGGCGGTGGATCCATCCGAAAGCCAGATCCCCGTGCCGGCGAACGCCACCTGCATGGTGTGGCGCGCAAAATCGCACGCCTTGTGGCGCATCCCCTGGTACGCGGCGGTGATCCCCACCCCCGACGTGTAGTCGTAGGTGCCGAAGTGCGCCCCGGTCAGCCGTCCGCGCGCGGCAGCCAGGAAGCCGGGAAGCGGGCTGCGCCCGTCCGCGCCAATGACGGCCTGCGGCACCTCGACCATCAGCTCAAACTTCAGCGCTCCCTCCGCCAATCCCAGGCGCGGCTCCAGCAGGTCCAGCACGTCGCAGAAGAACGCCGCCTGCTCGGGGATGGTCACCTTGGGCACCGTCAGTACGAAGCCGGCGGGGAGCCGCCCTCCGCTCGCCTGCAGCAGCGTGGTCAGGAACAGGTCCAGCGTTCGGATGGCGCGGCCGCGCAGCTCCTCGTTCGGCGGCTTCAAACGCAGGCCCACGTACGCGGGGAGCGTCCTGGCATCCATCCCGCGCGCCATCTCGCGTGCCGTGGTGACGGCGGTCTCGTCCTCCTCGGCGTCGGGGCGGCTGCCGTAGCCGTCCTCGAAGTCCAGCCGGAAGTCCTCCACCGGCTCGCGCTTCAGCTTATCGACCACACGCGAGTACAGCGCCTCCGCAAGCTCGTCCGCGGGCAGGCCGAGCGCACCCGCGAGCTCGGCCGCCGTGGGCGCGTACTCCTCCAGCGCGCACAGAGCCAAGCGGCCGTGCTCTACCGCGCTGTCATGGCGAAAGAACTGGGCGCCCGAGTAGACGGTGTGCACCGGCTGGCGGGCGCTCGTCTCGCCCGGGTAGCGCGCGGCGAACTCCAGGTTCGCCGGGCGCAGGCGAGCCTCGGCGGCCTCGAGGTCGGCAGGCCGGAGGGAGCCGTTCACGTACGCACTCCCGCACTAACGCACTCACGCACTGCAGTTACCCGTTGTAGATGATGCCCTTGCTCGTGCGATAGAGCTCGAGCACGGCGTTGGCCTCTTCGCGCAGAACGCCGTGGATGATCTCGATGCCGCGCGCCTCCAGGTACTGGTGCGATTCGGGAAAGACGGGGCCCTCCTCGAAGTTCAGCCGCCGGGCGTCGTCGCGGTGGGCGCCGCAGAGCACGCGGCGCACGCCGCTCCACAGCGTCGCGCCCAGGCACATGGCGCAGGGCTCGCACGAGGTCACCAGCTCGTACACGGGGCCATCGTCCGAGCGCAAGGTGAACGACGCCAGCCGCGCCTGCGCCATCATGAACGCCACCATCTCGCCATGGAGCGTGCAGTTGTTCAGGCGCACCACGCTGTTCATCCCCACGGCCACCAGCGCGCCCGTGTCCCGCTCGAAGATCGCCGCGCCGAAGGGCCCGCCCGTCTGCCGCACGACGTTCTCGCGCGAAACCTCGATGGCGAGCCGCATCTTGTCCTCGTCCGACGTGTAGCGGCGGTTCCAGTCGATCAGCGACTCTACCCAGTCGGGGTAGGAGATCTGGATGGGCGGGATGGTCATTCCGGCGCGTCGGGAAAGTGGAGGAGCGGTCGATGGCGTCATCCGTACCATAGCCGATGCCGGAAGTCAGGACAAGGAAAAGAAGGCCAGACCGCGGTTCGCGGTTGCGCTCGCATCGAAAACGCGTATTCGTTCCAGATGCACCTCAACTCATCCCCACCGCAGCAGGCCCGCATGACCCCAGCCGTCGGCCGGAGCGTATCGCGCAAGGATGGAATGGCCAAGACCCTGGGCACGGCCAAATACATCGACGACCTGAGCTTTCCGGGAATGCTGTACGGCCGGACCATCCGCGCCACCATCCCCAAGGGCCGCGTGCGCGCCATCCACCTGGACTTCGACCCGGCCGGGTTCACCATCGTCGACTACCGCGACATTCCCGGCCCGCAGTGCAACTTCGTCGCGCTGATCGAGGCCGACCAGCCGTTCCTGGTGTCGGACGAAATCAACCACGTCGCCGAGCCCATCCTGCTGCTGGCCCACGAGGACCGAGACGCGCTTCTCGCGGCCGAAGTGCGCATCGAGTACGACGAGGCCGAGCCCGTGCTGGACCCCGAGCAGTCTCCCACCGTCTTCAAGCACCTGCGCATCCGCAAGGGCGACCCGGAGGCGGCGATGGCCACGGCGGACGTCATCGTCGAGGGCACCTACCGCACCGGCCACCAGGAGCACGTCTACATCGAGACCAACGGCGTGATCGCCGTCCCCGAGAACAACGGGATCACGGTGTACGGCTCCATGCAGTGCCCGTACTACGTGCACAAGGCGCTCAAGGCCCTGCTGGTGCTCCCCGACGAGCGCGTGCGCGTGGTGCAGACCGAGACGGGCGGCGGTTTCGGCGGCAAGGAAGAGTATCCCAACATCCTGGCGGGGCACGCCTCGCTGCTGGCCCGGAAGTCCGGCCGGCCGGTGAAGATGGTGTACGACCGCGTGGAAGACATGATCGCCACCACCAAGCGGCACCCATCCATCATCCGCCATCGCACGGGGGTTATGAAGGACGGCCGGCTCGTCGCGATGGAAATCGACGTGCTGATGGACGGCGGCGCGTACGTCACGCTGAGCCCCGTGGTCCTGTCGCGCGGATGCATACACGCCGCCGGGCCGTACCGCTGCGACCACACGAGGATCGACGGGCGCGCGGTGATGACCAACACGCCGCCCAACGGCGCCTTCCGCGGTTTCGGCGCGCCGCAGACGCAGTTCGCCACCGAGGTGCACATGGACCGCATCGCCGAGACGCTGGGGATGGACCCCGCGGCGCTCCGCGAGCTGAACGCGCTGCGCCCCGGCGACACCAGCGCGACGGGCCAGGTGATGGGTGAGGACTGCAGCGCGGTGGAGGCCCTGCGCGCCGGGGTGGAGCGGTCAGACTACCACCGCAAGCGCGCCGAATACGCCGGATCCAACCGGGGCATCGGCCTGTCCCTCTTCTTCCACGGCTCGGGCTTCACCGGCAGCGGCGAGATCTACCTGGCATCGAAGGCGACGCTCGAGGCGACGGAGACGGGCGCCCGCATCCGCGTGGCCAGCGTGGAGATGGGCCAGGGCACGCGGACGATGCACGCGCAGATCGTCGCCGACGCGCTGGGCATTCCGTACGAGAACGTGGAGATCGTGCAGCCCGACACGCACCAGGTGCCCGACAGCGGCCCCACGGTGGCGTCGCGCACCTGCATGGTGGTGGGCAAGATCCTGCAGCGCTGCGCCGAGGAGATGCGCGAGCGGCTGGGCGAGATGACGCCCGGCGAGTACGTGCGCGAGCACGGCCCCCTTTCCATCACCAAGCAGTTCGAGAAGCCGGAAGAGATCTCCTGGGACGACACCGAGTACACGGGCGACGCCTACGCCGCGTACGGCTGGGGGTGCGACGTGGCCGAGGTGGAGCTGGACCCTGTCACCTACGAGGTGAAGCCGCTTCACCTGACCATCGTGCACGAGATCGGCAAGGCCATCCACCCGTCCATGGTAGTCGGGCAGATCGAGGGGGGCTCGGCGCAGGGCGTGGGCTGGGCGCTGAACGAGAACGTGGTGATGAAGAACGGGGGGATGGCCAACCCCACGCTGACCAACTACACCATCCCCACCACGCTCGACGCGCCGCGAATGGACGTCATCGTCCTCGAAAATCCGAGTGGATACGGGCCGTTCGGCGCCAAGGGCGTGGGCGAGATGCCCATCGACGGGCCCGCGCCCGCCGTCGTCAACGCCATCCGCCACCTGGGGCTGGACGTGCGCTCCATCCCCGCGATTCCCGAAACCATCATGGAGGTGGCATGCACTTCACGCTGAACGGCGCCGAGACGGAGGTCGACGCGCACCCCATGAAGCGCCTGCTGGACGTGCTGCGCGAGGAGTGCGGGCTGACGGGCACCAAGGAGGGGTGCGGCGAGGGGGAGTGCGGCGCCTGCACGGTGCTGGTGGACGGGCTTCCCGTCGTCTCCTGCCTCGTCCCCTTCGCCCAGGCGGCGGACGCGGAGGTGACGACCATCGAGGGGCTGGGCGGAACGCATCCCTACCAGCACGCCTTTGCCGAGTTCAGCGGCGCGCAGTGCGGCATCTGCACGCCGGGGATGATCCTGGCCGCCATCGCCCTGGGTCCTGACCCGTCGCTGGACGACATCCGCACCGGCCTGGCGGGAAACCTGTGCCGCTGCACCGGTTACGAAGCCATCTACCGGGCCATCCAGAACGCATGAAGACGGCGACCACCACGCTGGACCTGCGTCCAGCCCGCACGCTCGACGAGGCGCTTCGCATTCTTGCGGACGACGGGCCGCGCGTGCCCCTCGCGGGCTGCACCGACGTCTTCGTGAACCTGCACTTCGGCACCACGAGCGATCACCGGTTCATCAACATCTGGGGGCTGGACGAGCTGCGCGGGATCAGCGCGGACGGTGGCGTGCTGCGGCTGGGCGCGCTGACCACGTACACGGAGATGATCCGCTCCGACGTCGTCCGTGAGTGGCTTCCCGCGATGGTGGCGGCGTCGCGCGAGGTGGGCGGCGTGCAGATCCAGAACCGGGGGACGCTGGCCGGCAACATCGCCAACGGCTCCCCCGCCGCCGACAGCCTTCCCGTGCTCGCCGTGGCGGATGCCGTCGTGATCCTGCGCAGCTTGGACGGCGAGCGGCGGGTGCCGGTGAACGAGCTCTACACGGGCTACCGCGCGACCGTCATCCGCCCGGACGAGCTGATCCTGGCCGTCGAGGTGCCGCGGGTGGAGGGCACGCAGTGGTTCCGGAAGGTGGGGACGCGGGCGGCGCAGGCCATCAGCAAGGTGGTGATGGCGGCGGTGCGCGGGCCCGAGCCGCGCATCGCCTTCGGCAGCGTGGCGGCCACGGTGGTGCGGGTGCCGGAGACGGAGCGGTGCCTGGCGGCGGGCGGGTCCATCGACGAGGCGCAGCGGGTGCTGGAGGGCGAGATCACGCCCATCGACGACGTCCGCTCCACCGCCGCGTACCGCCTGCGCGTCGCCGGCAACCTGCTGCGCCAGTGGTGGCGCGAGACGGAGTGAGTGTCACTTTCGGCGGGGGAAAAACGTTCATGGGGCGTGTGTACGACGCAGATGAACACTTCTCCACCGACCGGCCATGAAGAACACATCCTCCCTGATCCTGATCTCCGCCCTGCTCGCCGGCGCCGCGTGCAACCGGCTGGACAACTTCTTCCCCGAGCCCGAGGCGGGGCGTCACGTGGGCATCGTAGAATGGTCCGCCAGCAACGTGCAGACCTTTGCGGATCCGGCGATGGGCGTGATCACCGCGCCCGACACGGTCACCGCCGGCGAGCCCTTCCAGGTGACGATCACCACCACGGGACCCAACGGGTGCTGGCGATCGGCCGGGGCGGAAAAGGCGGTGCTGGGCAACCTGGCTACCATCACCCCGTTCGACCGCGTGGAGGGCGAGGTCTGCACCCAGGCGCTCGTCAGGCTTCCCCGCTCCGTCGAGGTACGCTTCGATGTGCGCGGAGAGGCGGCGATCCGCGCGTACGGACGACGGGTGCTGGACGGCAACCTGAACGCCGCGACGGAGCGCACGGTCGAAAAGCGGATCATCGTCCGCTGATCCCCGGCCCCTCGGCTCCGTCCAGGAACGGCAGTTTCACGCAGAGGTCGCAGAGGGAAAAGAGAGGACGCAGAGGCTTGGGTCAGCCCTCTGCGTCCTCTCTGTCTTCTCTGCGTCCTCTGCGTGATACTCGTTCGGTTTTCCCGATCGACAGATTCAGCGCGGACCCGAACGGGGCTCGCTTCCGGGGGCTCCGGTGGGGCCTTCGCCCGGGCCACCACGCTCGGCCGACCGCTCGCGGCGCATGTTGCCGCCGTCCGGCGCGTTCATGCGGGCAGACATGCGGCCCAGGAGCACGCGGCCGGCGCGCACGTCGTGGCCCACGTCGATCAGCAGCAGCGTCAGGTCGCCCGCGCCCCACAGCATCGCCGAGAGCACGCCGCCCTGAATGACCTCGGCCAGCAGGTTCAGCGCCAGCTCCGGCCAGGCGGGCGCCTCGGACGACGCCTCGAACATCAACCCGGCCACCACCTCGGCGATGATGGCCACCAGCACGATCATCGCCACGATCTTGAACAGCCGCGCGATGTACTGCAGTCCGATGTACGGCTCGGTGTCTTCGGCGCGGATGGCGCCCGGGTCGCGCCGCAGCGCCGTGGGATCGCTGGGCTTCACCGCCGGGCGCGACACAAGGTCGTCATCACTCGGCACGTGCCCGCCCGTCAGGAAGTGCCCGTCGTTGGGCCCCCCCGCCGGAGATCCGCCCCCCGCCGCCCCGTGCCCCGTGGGTCCGCCGCCGATGGGCCCGCCCGCCTCGTCGTCTCGCATCGTCCCTCTCCCCGTGTGGTCTTCGTCAGCCCGCGTATCGATCAGAACCCCTGGTGCCCCATCAACGCCGCCGCTCGGCGACGAACAGCTGCGCCTCGCCAAAGCCCGCCCGCCGCGCCGCGTCGGCGGCCCACTCCAGCCGGGCTACCTGCTTCTCGGTGTGCCCGTCGCTTCCCAGCGAGAACCGCACCCCGGCCTGCGCCGCCTTGCGCAGTAGCCGGTCGTGCGGCAGACGGTAGCGGTTGCTGATCTCCAGCGCCACCCCGCTTTCCGCCAGCGCCTCCACGTACCGGTCTTCCCGCTCGTCCGTCCACCACGCCCCCACGTCGGCCTCTAGCTCGTACAGCGCCGGCGGCGTGAGCGTGCTGTGCGCCGCGATGTGGATGGGCATGGTGCGCACCATCCGGCACAGCTCGCTCACCATCACGTCCATCAACTCCTGCGGCTGCCGGTTCCACGGCTCGGGAAGGGTCTGCCACCAGGGCGAGCCCATCCCCCCGCCCGGAAGCGGAAAGCCGTGGTTGCTGCCGATGCGGTAGTCGAAGCGGTCCAGCAGCTCCTGGGGAAGCTCCTGGATGAAGTCGTCGCACCAGCAGAACTCGCCCGAGCGGAACACCGGCACGTCTTCCAGCGCGTCCTGGTAGCGCCGCAGCGCCGCCTCCGTGGCCACGAAGCGTTCGGTGTTGCGCCGCGAGATGTGGTCGGCGATGCCGATCTGCACGCCCCGCTCCCGCGCCAGCTCCACGACGCGCTCCAGCGGCAGGTCGCCATCGGAGAACGTGGTGTGCGAATGGAGGTCCTGCGTGCCGATCAGCGAATGGCCCATGTCCCCCGGCATTCAGTTCCCCCGCGCCGTGCGCGTGCGATAGCGGGCGCGGTACGCCTGCTCCGCTCCCTGGATGGCCAGCCACCCGGCCTGACCCTCGGGCCCCAGCCGCTCGCGCGGCACCCGCCGGGTGGGCCACGGCGTGGTCACCTCGTCCAGCGAGCCGTGCCACATCTCCATCGTCGCCTCCACGATGGCTTCCGCGGCGCGGTCGCGCTCCGCGGCGCCGATGCGGTTGAGGCTCACCGTCACCCGCAGCGACCCGCGCGAGAACGCGTCCGCCAAAAAGGTGGCGTACTCCTCGCGCCGCGCCTCGTTTCGCGACGCCCCGGCGCGCGACAGCAGCCCGCGCAGCGCCACCGCGTCCTCCGCCAGGCCGCGGCCCAGCAGCGTGTGCGCCGTGAACGCCCAGGCCGAGGCCGTGTCCGACGATGCCGCCAGCTCGCGGTCCAGCCGCGCCAGCAGGTTGGCGGTCGACACCCGGGCCAGCGGGTTGGCGGCGGGACGGGTGCGGCGCGCTGCGCGGGTGAACGCCGCCACGCTGTCGGGCTGCTCGCCCAGCACCGGCGCCGTTCCCACGATCACCACCGGAGTGCCCACCTGCACGTTGTGGTACAGGCGCAGCGCGTTGGCGTTGCTCAGGCGGATGCAGCCGTGCGAGACCCGGCGGCCCAGCAGCTCGGGCTTGTCGGTGCCGTGGATGGCCAGCTCGTTGCCCAGGTACACCGCCGCCGCGCCCAGGCCGCCCTCCTGCCGCCGCTCGGGCGAGTCCAGGGGCGGCACCGGGCGCTTGTTCTCGATGAACCACCAGTCCGGGATGAACCAGGTGGGGTTCTGCTCCTTGAACTGCACGTACATGGTGCCGCTGGGCGTGTCGAACTGGTACTCGCGGCTCCCCGTCGTCAGCCGGAACCCCGTGCCCGTGCCCACGGGCGCCTTCCACAGCACCCGCTCGCCATCCATGAAGCGCAGCTCGTTGAGGTCCACGTCCACGACCACGTACTTCAGGTCGCGCCGCACCGGCGGCTGGTCGGGCGGGGGCGCGGCGACGCGCGGGTCTTCGGGCGCCGGGCGCTCGGCCCGTGGCACGCCGAACGCGGAGCAGCCGGCCAGCAGCACCGTCGCGAGCGGAACCGCCACGCGCGACAGGAGGGAAACACTCATGCCTCAATCACCTGATCGTTCTTGCACATGCTTTGGCCCGCATGCGGCGGGCGCAATCGGGCCGGCAGGTTGCAACCCCTGCGCCACCGTGCGCGGCGTGGCGGATCGCACCGGCGGGGCTGAATGCACGAGGAGCCAGCGGAGGCGATCCCCCGCTGGCTCCGTCCACCGGCGTCCGCCGCTACTTGCCGGCGCCGAAGTCCACCGTGGGCGTCTGGTCGGCGTTGGCGGGGGCCGTGTAGGGCTCCTTGCGCTGCGCGCCGCTCATCCGCGCGGTGATCACCGTGGGAAACTTGCGGATGTACGTGTTGTACGTCTGCACCGACTGGTTGTAGTCGCGCCGCGCGACGGCGATCTGGTTCTCGCTCTCGGCCAGCTGGTCCTGCAGCGCCTGGAAGTTCTGCGTGGCGCGCAGCTGCGGATACGCCTCGACCGCGATGTTCAGGTACGTGCCGATGCTGCGGGTGACCGCCGCGTCGGCCGCCTCGATCTGCTTGACGTTGCCCCCCTGCACGGCCTGGGAAAGCTGCTGGCGCGACTGCGTCAGCTGCTGCTCCGTGCCGGCGATGCGCTGCTGTCCCGCGCGGGCCGCCGCCACGTCGCTGAAGGTGCCCCGCTCGAACTCGGCGGCGCCCTTCACGGTAGCCACCAGGTTGGGGATCAGCTGGTTGCGGTTCTGCAGCGCCACGCCGATGTCGGCCTTGGCGCGCTCGGTGGATTCGTCGAGCTCCTGGATGCGGTTGTATCCGCAGCCGCCCAGCGACAGGGCAAGGCCCAACACCATCGCCGTCTTCATCACCCTCATGACTATCCTCCGGAAAGCGGGGTCGGTTCTCGATGTTTCGTCAGGCACGGGCGCCATCGCCGTGCACCAGCCGGTCCACGTGGTTCACCACGCGCGACACGGCGTCCAGGTATCCCACCACCAGCGGTGAGTCGGCCTCGGCGCGCAGCTTTCCGCCGCTCGTCCGGGCCCGGTGGATCTCCAGCAGCGGGCCCGGGCTGAAGCCCACCTGGTCCGCCACCCGCTGCACCACCGTTTCCGCGTCGCGCACGCCGGGCTCGCCGCTCAGCCGCAGCACCGTGCGGAACAGCACCAGGAAGGTGCTGAACGACCGCATCACCACGTCGGCCAGCTCGTTCGGGTCGTCCGCCAGGAGCAGGTAGCGTTCCCGCAACTGGATCTGCTTGCCCTTCAGCTCGCGCTCGCACTGCAGGCGCAGGTCTTCGGGGCGGATGGTGATCCCCTCGAACGGGTCCGCGCCGGAGAGCCGGATGTTGGCGTCCTGGATGTCGGCCAGCTCGATGGCCCACACGTCGGCCGACCGGCGCCACTCGTCCACCGACATCACCAGCGGCGGCGGATTGCGCTCCGCCACCCATGCGCGCGCCGCCTGCGACGCACGCCGCAGCGTGGCCGGCGACACGTCGCGCAGCAGCACCAGCACGTTCAGGTCCGACACGCCGGGACGGTACTCGCCCCGCGCCGCCGAGCCGTACAGCACCGCCGACACCAGGTCGGCCTCGAAAATCGCCTCCAGCTGCCACGCCAGCTCCTGCGCGCGCCGCAGCTCCGGCGGCATCTGTCCCGCGTCGTTCGTCACCAGTCTCCTCCCGCGCCGCCGCCCCCGAATCCACCCCCACCGCCGAATCCACCGAATCCTCCCCCACCCCCCCCGCCGAAGCCGCCACCGCCGCCCCATCCCCCGCCGCCCATGGGAAACGGAATGATCACCGGCATCCCGAAGCCGCCCCTGCGCCGCCGGCCGCCCCCTCCGCCCCCGCGGCTGGCGAGGATGAAGAAGACGATGATGATCATGATGATGAAGAAGCCGCCTCCCCCGCCCTGCCGCCGCCCGGTCTGGCGCTCCTGGGGGTACGCCTGCTGCGGCGGCGCGGGCGGGGCGCCGCCCGTCAGCTGGAAATTGAACGCCTCGGCGTACTCCTGCGCCACCCCGCGCACGGCGAGCAGCACGCCCTCGCCCACGTTGCCGGCCTGCAGCTGGGGCACCATCAGGTCGCGCCCGATGCGTCCCGCCTCGGCCGCCGTGATGAAGGTGTTGGTGCCCAGCCCCGTCTCCACCCGCCACTTGCGGTCCTGGATGGATACGAGCACCACGGCGCCGGTGTTTCGGCCGCGGTCGCCGGGCTCGCCCTTGGCGCCGATGCGCCACTCGCGGCCGATCTGCAGCCCCACCTCGGCCGCGGTGCGGCCCTGCAGCGAGGGGAGGGTGACGACCACGATCTCGCCGCCGGACCGGGCGCGCACCTCGTCGATGACGGCGGCGATTCGCTCCTCGTCCTGCGCCGGGATGGCGTTGGCGAAGTCGTTGACGTAGCCCACCGGACGGGGCAGCTGCAGCTGCGCGGCGGCGGGTCCGCAGACGAGGACCAGCGCCCATGCGAGCAGCAGCGTGACGATCCGGCGCGGCGCTTGCGCACGCTGTCGTTGCCGGACACGCAGGCGGGGCCTACGTTCCAGCGCGTTCCTGAGCCGTCCCATTCCTCCCGGAGCCCGTGGATGAAACGTGCGCTGCTGTTTCTGGCCGTCTGCGTGACGGCCGCCGGATGCAGCGATTCGAAGGTGGTCGTCCGCGCGGCGCTCGCCGAAGGCGGCGAGCCGATCGTGGACATGCCCGTGTACCTGCTGCCGTACGACCGCAAGGCCCTGATGGATTCATTGGCCCGCGCGTCCGACGAGCCCGAGCCCACCATCCCGGCGGACCTCGTACAGCAACTTGAGCGCCTGAACGCCGCGCCGGTGGTTCCGGGCGACTCCGCGTCGGGCGCAAACGTGGCGCTGCGGACGGTGCTGCGGGCGCGGATCGACAGCATCCGCGCCGCGCGGGCCCAGTGGAGGCAGCGCGTGTTCGCGCCGTTCGACAGCGTGGCGCGCATGAAGGAAAGCGAGCTGGCCGAGACCGCCGCCTCCGACACGACGGACGCGCGGGGGCTCGCGGCCATCCCGGCCGACGAGGGGCGGTTCTGGATCTACGCCACCTACGTGCTCCCCGAGACCACGCTGGAGTGGAACCTGCCCGTTTCCGTGCGCGGCGACAGCGTGGTGGTGCCCCTGACGCGCAAGAACGCCAAGGAGCAGCGGTTCTTCTGAGGGGGCGCCCCTCCCCCGGCCCCTCCCCGCACGGTACTGCTGTGCGGAGAGGGGAGGAACCACGCTCGTTCCTCCCGCCCACACGTCCGCACCCTGTCATCCTGAGGCCCGGGTGGCACGTCCGGGTCTCGCGCCGGCAATGGTGGTGCGGCATGGGCCGGTGCCCGACCGCCGGTGTGTGGCGGATGGTCCCCAGCCGCGCGAAACGCTCCTGCTGGAGTCGCTGGGCGAGCTGGAGTGCGCCATCGAGGAGCTCCGCGTTGATCCCTCAGTCGCTGCCGGCTGGGGTGCGCGGGAGGGTTCACCGGGGCCGCTCCATCGGGATGACATCGTGAGGCGAAGGATGGTCCCGGGCTTGGCTCGGCACATCCCGGCGCGAACCTCCCGGGCCTGCGTGGGTACATCGTCGCGCCCACGCGTGGAGCCGTCCGAATCTCCAGATCTACCTGACCGAATGTCTCGCAAGTCGCTGATCCCGGCACTCCTGATCCTGCCGTTCGCCGCCGCGTGCGGGGGAGGCGCCAGCGCCAACGAGCCGGCGGCGCGCGAAGACGGCCTGGCCGTGCTGCGCGAGCCTCCGCCGGCCCGGCCGGCGGAGGCGGCCCGGCTGGGAAGTGCCGTGCAGGAGGCCCGGCGCACCGCCATCGTGGCCGCGGCCGAGCGCGTGGCGCCGGCGGTGGTGAGCGTGAACGTGCTGCGGCGCGAGCGCGTGGTGCCGCGCAGCATGTGGGAAGAAATGATGATTCCGCCCGGCGCCGAGCGCGAGGTGGCGGGGCTGGGATCGGGGTTCATCATCACCCCCGAGGGGCTGGTGATCACCAACGAGCACGTGGTGCGCGCCGCCTCCGAGGTGATGGTCACGCTTCCCGATGGCCGCGAGTTCGACGCCGACGTGGTGGGCGCCGACGAGGTGAACGACCTGGCGCTGCTGCGCATCCGCGGCGGGCGCGGGCTGCCCGTGGCGCCGCTGGGCAACAGCGACGGGCTGATGATCGGCGAGTGGGTGATCGCCATCGGCAACCCGTTCGGGTTCCTGCTCAGCAACCCGGAGCCCTCCGTCAGCGCGGGGGTGGTGAGCGCGGTGGGGCGCAACATCGGCGGTGCCGGCGGGCAGCGCAGCGTGTCGCTGGACCTCATCCAGACCGACGCCTCCATCAACCCCGGCAACTCGGGCGGGGCGCTGGTGAACGCGCTGGGCGAGGTGGTGGGCGTGAACTCCTCGATCCTTTCCAGCACGGGGGGCAGCGAGGGGCTGGGCTTCGCCATTCCCATCAACCGCGCGCGCCGGATCGCGCTGGACCTGGCGGACGACGGCCGCTACCGCCGCGCCTGGATCGGCGCCGACGTGGAGGCCGTGCGCGCCGAGGGGCCGCGCCGCCTGGCCGAGGTGCGCATTTCCCAGGTGGTCGGGGGCTCGCCCGCCGAGCGCGCCGGGCTGCGGCGGGGGATGCGCGTGGTGTCCATCGGCGCCAAGCGCATCCGCACCCCGCTGGACTGGCAGGCGGGGCTGCTGAACGCCGCGTACGGCGAGCCGCTGGAGGTGCGGGTGATGGAAGGCGGGCGCGAGCGCACCATCCGCGTGCAGCCGGGAGACCTGCCGTCGATGGGCGCGGAGCGCATCCAGGCGCTGCGCGACTTCCAGCTGGTGACGCTCACCCCCGCCATCCGCGCCGAGCGCGGCCTGCAGAGCGAGCAGGGCGCGCTGATCGTGGGCCTTTCCGACGCCGCGCGGCAGTTGGGATTGAGGGAAGGCGACCTGATCCTGCAGATCAACCGCGTGCGCGTGTCCAGCGCCGAAGAGGCCGCGCGGATGCTGGGGCAGCTGACGGGAACCGGCGTGGTGATGTACGTGGAGCGCGAAGGCAGGCTCGCCGCCACGCAATTCATGCTGGGGAGCTGAGAGACGGGGCTGGTCAATTGCTGGGGCCTCGGCTCCGTCCCGTGGGTGCGGTGTTCCGATCGCACGCGGGCGAGGTGGGGTGAGGGTCGGCTGGTCCGGCGCAGTCCCCCGGCTGCCCTCTCCCCCGGCCCCTCTCCCGCAAGCGGGAGAGGGGAGAATTCGATCGCGCTTCGGCTGGTTCGGACGCGTGATGTTGAAGCCCCGAACGGGACGCGCCAGCGGCCCGTGTCGGGGCTTACCGCTTTTCCAGCGGCGGGTTGACCCGCTCAGGAGGGGTGCGCGCCGCGGTTCGGTGCCCATCGATGCCCTTCGATGCCACTGGCGACCAAAAGGCGCGTTGCGGAAGGTGCCTGCGCATGCCCCGGGGTTGCCCCTCCCCCGGCCCCTCCCCACATGCTGCGCATGCGGAGAGGGGAGAATTCGCTCACCCGCTCCCACCCCGGCTTGAAAATCCCGCACTCCCGCACTCCCGCACTCCCGCACTCCCGCACTTCCGCACTCCCGCACTCACGCACTTCCTGTGTTGCTGCCGGAACCGCCCTTGCGTTCAAACGGCGCAAACCCTGACCGAGACGCGCCGTGAAGCTCAAGCTGCAGCACCTGATCGAAACGTTGCGCTCCACCTACTGGTTCATCCCCACGATCATGGCCGTGATCGCGGGGGTCGGGGCGGTTCTCCTGGTGCAGGTGGACCGCTTCCTGTCTGCACGGTTCGTCGACCAGATGGGGTGGATCTACTCCGGCGGGCCCGAAGGCGCGCGGGCCATGCTCAGCGTGGTGGCGGGATCGGTGATGGGCACCGCGGGGGTGACGTTCTCCATCACCATCGCCGCACTGTCGCTGGCCAGCACGCAGCTGGGGCCGCGCATCCTGTACAACTTCATGCGCGATACGGGCAACCAGTTCGTGCTGGGCACCTTCATCGCCACGTTCGTCTTCTGCGTGCTCATCCTGCGCACCATCCGCGGCGCGGACGAGGCGGGGCGCTTCGTTCCCGCCATCTCCATTACCGTGGGGCTGGCGCTGGGGCTGCTGAGCATGGGCGTGCTGATCTACTTCATCCACCACGTGGCCGTTTCCATCCAGGCGCCGAACGTGGTGGCCGTGATCGGGCGCGACCTGGCCGACGAGGTGGAGCGCGAGTTCGCGCCGGAGAACGGCATTCCGCCCGAAAAGCGCACGCCCGGGTTGCCGGACGAGTTCGACCGCGACGCCGCCGTGGTGGAAAGCACCGTCGACGGGTACGTGCAGGCGCTGGACGAGGACGCGCTGGTGGAGATCGCCCAGCGGGCCGACCTGCTGCTGGTGATCGAGCGGCGGCCGGGCAAGTTCGTATCCGAGGGGCTGCCGCTGGTGCGCGCATGGCCCGCGGAGCGCATGAACCTGGGATGGGAAAGCGACATCCGCAGCCGCTTCGTCCTGGGCTGGCAGCGGACGTCGGAGCAGGACGTGGAGTTTGCCGCCGACCAGCTGAGCGAGGTCGCCATCCGCGCGCTGTCGCCCGCCATCAACGACCCGTTCACCGCCATGGGGTGCCTGGACTGGCTGGGCGCGGCCCTGTGCCGCGCCGCCCGCGGGCGCACCCCCGACCCCGTGCGCGTCGACGACGAGGGCCGCGTACGGGTGGTCTACCGCCACCCCATCACCTTTTCCGGCCTGGCCGACGCGGCCTTCGTGCAGATCCGCCAGTTCGGCGCCCGCAGCCCGGCGGTGATGCTTCGCATGCTGGAGGTGATCACCACCGTCATCCGCAGCACCCGCGGCGACCGCGACGAGATCCAGGTCCTGCTGCAGCACGCCGAAACCATCCGCCGCGCGGCGCTGGACAACGTCGAGGAGCCGCGCGACCGCAACGACATCGAGGAACGCTACCAGACCCTTCTCCGGGCCGCCGAGTTGATGCTGGGCGAGGCCGCGCGAGCGTGACCTTCCGCCCGCGGCGCGGGCCGGGCCCGACCGTTGCAACGCGCCGGGGCCTTCACACGAAACCGGCAGGAGAGCGGATGGCGTACGGATTGATCCAGTTCACCGAGGCGGGGCGGCGCGTGGCGGCCCTGGTGAGGACCGAGCACGGCCAGCCCACCGGCGCCGATGGGGTGATGGACCGGCTGGCGGCGTTCATCGAGGAAACCTCGCCCACGCTCATCCGGCAGGGCTCGCCGGGGGCGCTGTACATGGCCGAGCTGTTCACCGCGCGCGAGGTACAGGCCGGGCGCGCCATCCGGGTGGTGGGCGGGCAGGGCGAGCTGGGCATCGGGCGCGACGAGGTGGCGGCGCTGCAGGGCCCGGGCTACCTGTACGACTTCATCGTGGGCCCCGAGGGCGACCGCAGCCCGCCCATGGTGCACGTGACCCCCGTCCACGAGTCGCCGCGGGTGGAGTAAGCGGGCGTCGCGCGCGCGCAAACGAAAACGGGCTCCCTCGCGGGAGCCCGTCGCGTTTCCGTCCGCGCTGGCTGCGCGCTCAGCCGTGCAGAGAGGGCGCGACCCTGCGGTCTGTCTCCAGAAAGCCCTGCACCCGCTCCCCGTTGTGGAGAGAGCGCAGCATCCGGTACGCCAGCGCCACCATCACCGCGTACAGGGTCGCCTTCGCGAAGTGGATGTGGTACCTCATCGGCACCCACTGCCCGGCGAAGTCGATCCGCGAGAGCGCGGCGAACCAGAGTACGCTCACGGCGAGGACGAACGCGTTGATCCCCAGGCAAAACCAGAGCACACGGTCCATCCGCCCCGACGTGAGCCCGACGAAGAGGACGATGAGCATGGCCAGGAGCTCCATCACGTCCCACAACGCCACGGCCGTGTAGTGGGAAATCCCTGAAAACTCGGGTTCCAGCCATCCCACGAAACCCCCAATCGCCATTCCCGCGAACAGGATGGGGGTGGTGTTCCGCCACGGCCACGCACCGCGCCCCGCTCCACTCTGCACCAGCCGCGCGGTCAGGACCAGGCAGAAGGTGGTGAGCAGGAATGTGCGGCTGTGGTTAAGGATCGGATGCCACCAGATCACCGCCGACCACGCCCACGAATCGGGGCCGCCCGTGAAGCCCGCGATCGCGAACGCGTCGTGCGCGGCCGAGTTGATCCCCTGGATGAGGAACGCGGAACCGGTCAGCGCCCATCCGAAGCGAAAGCCCGCCGGGTCGTCGGGAAGGGTCCCCGCGATCCTGTACGCTACGACGGCAAACACCAGCAGCCATACCGAGATGGCGGCTTGGGACATCAGCGTGATCACGGGCTCGCCCCTTTCGGCTCAGATCGGCGCGGTGTCGTCGCAGTGCGGCGGGCACGTCTTGGCGTTGTTCTCTACCGTAAAGACGTCGCTGTACTCGCCCTCCTCGCCCGGAACGCGGTCATCGTGGTACAACCGGATCTGCAGGCTGGCGATGTTGTGGTTGGGGTCGTCGATGGTGATGGTGACGTCGCGCTTGTTGTTCTTGCCCTTCAGCTTGATCGTGTGCTTCTTGGGATGTCCTTTTCCCCTGCAGTCCACGGGCTTGCTCTCGTCCTGCCGGTACAGCGTTTCGGCCGTGCCGCCCACGGGCTCGATGACGCACGAACTGGCGAACGCGGGATGAAAGCTGACGTCGTAGTTGTCGCTGGAAACGGTCTTGTGGTCGTCCACTTGTGCCTCCGGAAATGGATACGGCGGGGGGGGGGAGAAACTGCAGTCGATCTACAAAGTGCACTTCGATGAACCGACGGGCAAGTGCGTCTGTTTCCATCCGTTGCAGTGCGGACGCCTCAGCTTTCCGCGGGGCGTCGGAGGGCATGGAGCCGTTCGAAAAGCGCCGGCACGTGCCGGTTCTCGATGGCGCGGCGCAGGCGGACCTGGGCCAGCAGCGAGGTGACGATGCCTACCCCGACATTGATCCAGTAGAACATCATGGCGGCTTCCATGGCCCGGCCGCGTTCCGACCACGCCAGGATGGCCATCAGGCTCACCACCAGGGTTTCCTTGATGGCATGTGCGGCCACGGCCACCCACAGCAGCAGGTCCATCCCGTCGTTCATCACGCCCAGGAGTAGGGCCAGCAGCAGCGCCAGGACCGCGGCGGTGGCAAGCACCGCCATGGCCGTCATCTGGGTGTGGGTGTCGATGGTTCCATACAGGGCGGCGGCCGTCGTTCCTGCCACGATGGACCCGCCGATCACCCACAGGGCGCCGATGGCCACCTGGCGCACCCGCTCCGGCCGCGCGGCAAGCAGGGTGGCGAGCATCACGCCGTACGCCGCGACGCCCACCTCCCGCCCGATGTTGCCAGCGGGGCTCCATTCGAGGAACGTGCGGTACAACGGCGAGCCGGGGCCCGCCCGCATGGCGGCCGTGGCCACCAGCGTATGCACGGCCCCGAACACGCCGACGCACACGAAGCAGGCGCCCGTCAGCAGCCAGCCCGCTTCCAGCTTGCGCCACCGGGCAGCACCCAGGCGACGCCATGTCAGCATCGCCAGGATCCCGAACAGCAGCGTAAGCGTGGTGTTCACCGTCTGGAGCGTGGCGATCATCTGCCCGTACTATGGTCTGCAGAGGGGTGGGCAGAGGACAGTCGCCTCCGACACCGTCACCGTCTCGTCCTCACCTTCGGGGGTCGCGACGGGCCCGATTCCCACCTGCGTCCCCTTCGGCTTCAGCCGGATCTCGATGCTGGCGATCTCGTGCAGCGGATCGTTGATCACCAGGCTGAAGTCGCGCGCGTTGGGGCCGCCGCGAAACTCGAACTCGCTGCTGTCCCACGGCAGCACGGCCCCCGCGGGAAGCACGAACGGCCCGGCCTGCGTGTACAGGTCGACAGCCGTTCCTTCCCGCTGCACCGTCACGTTGCGGACGAAGCCCGGGTAGAAGGCCGACGTGTACCCGTCTACCGAAACTTCCACGCGCGAGGGCGAGGGGGGGTTGACCTGGACGTAGTCGGAGTTGGTCTGGCCGGTGCCGCCGCCGTCTGTTTCGCTCATCAAGCCTCCAATGGATTGTCGCTCCAAGCCTGCATCCTTCCTTCATGATGGCCGCGGAGCGTGCCGTTGCGCAAGGACTTTCATGTTCGGGTTCCGCCGCCCCGCGGGAAGTGCCCATGGTCCCGCCAGCCACGCGCCACCGGGCGTACCGATTGCATGGCCGAACGGCAATCGAACCCGGATGCCGTTCCCGAGACCGCTCGCTCCCCAATGATGATCTCCACTCCCCGCGCCACGGTCCGTGCGGCATGGCTGGCCCTGGCTGCCGCCGCGTGCACGCCCGCGCCGCCGGCCACCGCTCCCGCGCCCGATGCGGCGCCGAAACGGGTGCGGATCGTCCACACCAACGACTTCCATGGCCGGCTGCTCCCCCAGGCGGTCTCGCAGCGCGCGGCGGGCGGGTCGGCGGTGCTGGCTGCGCACTTCGACAGCGCCGCCGCGCGCTTCGCCGGGCCCACGGTGATCCTTTCCGCCGGCGACGACATGCAGGGGACGGCCATCAGCAATCTCAGCGGCGGGCGGGCCACCATCGAAGCGCACAACGCGGCGGGATACGACGCGGCGGCCTTCGGCAACCACGAGTTCGACTGGGGACAGGACACCTTGGCGGCCCGGGTGCGCGACAGCCGCTTTCCCTGGCTGGCGGCCAACCTGTTCGTCGCGGGCACGCGCGGGCACCCGGCTTGGGTGCGGCCGTGGGTGATGGTGGAGCGCGGCGGCGTGCGCACGGCCGTCATCGGGGTGGCGCTGCAGACCACCCCCGAGATCGTGCTGGAGGGGCGCACGGCGGGGCTGGAGTTCGGCCCCGAGGCGCCGGCCGTGGACGCGGCGGCGCGCGAGGCGCGCGCCGCCGGGGCCGACTTCGTGGTGGTGACCGCACACCTGGGCGCCGCCTGCGAAAGCGCCGGCAGCGAGCCGGAGGAGCCGTCGGCCGGGTGCTCGGGCGAGGCGCTGGAGATGGCGCGCGCGCTCACGGAGCCGGTGGACCTGGTGGTGGGCGGCCACTCCCACCGCCGCGTGCTGACGATGGCGGGTTCGGTTCCCTTCGCGGAGGCCGCTTCCTACTCCACGGCCTACAGCGTCACCGACCTGGAGCGCCGGGGCGGGCGGACCGCCGTCACCCACCGCTCCATCCAGGTGCCGTGGGCCGACCAGGTGACGCCCGACACGCAGGTGGCGCGCATCGTCGCTGCGTGGGAGGCGCGGGTGAAGCCGGTGACCGGGCGCACCGTCGCCACCTCGGCCGTCGCCTTCGCCGGGCGCGGCCGCGGCGAGTATCCGCTAGGCAACCTGATGGCCGACGCGCACCGGGTGCAGACGGGGGCAGACGCCAGCCTGGTGAACAACGGCGCCATCCGCCGCGACCTTCCGGCCGGGCCCCTCAGCTGGGGGACGATGTTCGAGCTGCAGCCCTTCCAGAACGCCCTGGTCACCCTGCGCGTCTCGGGCGCGCAGCTGAAGTCGGCGCTGGAGAACGCCGTGCTGGGCGCCGCGCCCGACGCGCACATCTCGGGAATGGCGGTGACGTGGGACCCCGCCGCGCCCGCCGGCCGCCGGGTGCGCGAGATCCGGCTGTCGGACGGCCGCGTGGTGGCGGATGCGGACACCATCACCCTGGCGGTGACGGAGTTCCTGGCCGGCGGCGGCGACCGCTTCACCTCGCTGATGGAGGCGCCGCGGACCGCCACGTCGTGGATCGACGTAGACGCGCTGATCGCCTACCTGCAGTCGCTGCCGCAGCCGGTGGCGGCGCCCGCGGTCGGGCGGTGGAGAACGGTCCCGTAGCAACGATGCGGCCCTGGTGCAGGTGCATCGCATCGAACGAAGCCGCTGAACTGGCTCCGTTCCGGTTCCGGCACCCGGCTTGCGCGTGTCGCTCCGTTTCCAGGTGAACGAATCGGATCCGAGGGGGAGGAAGCGATGGCGTGCCCTACCGTAACGCTGACGGGAATCACGGCCGAGGTGTGGGAGTGCTGCCGGCGCGAGGCACGCCGGCTGGGGGTGAACTTTCCCGACGACGACAGCGGCACCGCCTACCACCCCGACGCCGACGCGGGCTACGTGTGGAGCCGGGGCGACGGCACCCTGCAGGTGACGTTCACGCGCATCCCGTCGTACATCCGGTGCGAGATGATCGCGGCGCGGCTTCGGGAGGGCGCACGTCTCTGCGGCGCGCGGTAGCTCGCATCCGGCGGCACGGCACCAGGGCGGCTCCCGACCGGGGCCGCCCTCGTTCGTCCTCGTGCGAAACTCCTTGGGGCCCAAGCACGTACACGCCCCGTCCACTCCATGTTTCCTGAAAACGAGAGGCTTCATCGATGGCTGCACTGAGCCCCGAAATCGGCCGCTGCCCCAACTGCAGCACCCCCATCCGCCAGAACCATCCGTACGCTTGGTGCAGCGAGTGCGGCAACGGCCTCCCCGAGGCGCTCCGCCCCAAGTCCCCGGTGGGTGCCGCGGCGGAGCGCCCGGCCGACTCCGGCGCGCCGCGGGTGATGGTTCGCCACTTCGGGAGCTCGTTCAAGTCGTGGGACGCGCTGTTCGCCGAGGCCGCGGCCTTCGCGACGCAGGTGGGGCGAGGCCGCCTCGTTTCCATCTCGCACTCCGAAGACGAAGCCAAGGGGGTCGTCGCGGTGTGGTTCTGGTCGGCCTGAGCGCCCGTCAGGGCTCGCCGATACGGAAGCGGTGGCGCGCTTCGCCCGCTCCGTCGGGCGTGGCGGAGCGCTCCACGAACGTCACCTCGCCCTCACGGCCAATGGTGAGCACGGTGGACGCGCGGGTGCCGTAGACGTCGGAGGCGATGAAGGGCGCCGACAGCAGCCGCTCGAGATCGGCGCCCACGCCGGTGTCGGGAAGATGGCCGTCGGCGGCGATCACGCGGTCGCCCAGCATCTCCCACAGCCCGCTCTCCCACCCGTCCGCCTCCGGGGACGAAACGGCGGACCGCATGGCGGCCCTGGCGCGGAGCACCTTGGGCCAGGGCGTGTCGAGCAGCGCGTTGCTCAGCCCGTACACGCCGGGTTGCAGCCGGTGGACGCCCTCCGCGCGGTTGGAAACGTAGAACACGCCGTCTTCATCCCCGACGAGCAGGTTGAAGCCGTTGTACGCCGCCCCGCGCGCCGCCACCTCTTCCGCGTACGCCCGCGCCTCCATCGTCCCGCGCAGGAAGCCGGCGACCAGGGCGCCGCGCGAGGGGGCGCCGGGACGGGGTGGGGCCGTCTCGCGGTAGTTGGTGATGGCGGCGAAGCGGCCGGCGCGGGTGACGCCCATCCAGGTGCCGCCCTCCTGCAGGTCGCGCCCGGCGAGGACGCCGGGCGCGTCGCTCCACCATCTCGCGGGGGTGGTGGGGCGGGCGTAGAACTCGTCGCGGTTGGCGGCTACCACCAGCCTGTGGCGCGGGTGCGCGTCGAGGGCCAGGACGATCAGGCACATGGGGTGCTGTAGGCAAGGTCCCCGCGCGAACGCAACCGGGGGATCGGAGTATCAGAGGCGCCTCCCACGGGCAGGCGCCATCCCGCAACTTACCACGCAGGGCCCAGCGATGCTCCACTACCGCAAGCACATGCTTTCACCCGACCACGAGTGGGTGGTGTTCGTGCACGGCGCCGGGGGCAGCTCGTCCATCTGGTACCGCCAAGTGCGGGAGTTCCGCAAGAACTTCAACGTGCTGCTGGTGGACCTGCGCGGCCATGGCGATTCGCAGCCGCCCATGCTCAAGGCGTTCGAGGGGGAGTACACCTTCAACGACCTGGTGGGCGAGATCGTCGAGGTGCTGGACGACGCCGGGATCCAGCAGGCGCACTTCGTGGGGATCTCGCTGGGGTGCATCCTCATCCGCATCCTGGGCGAGATGGCGCCGGAGCGGGTGAAGAGCATGATCATGGGCGGCGCCATCATCCGCCTGAACCTGCGCTCGCGAGTGCTGGTGGGGCTGGGCAACGCCTTCAAGCGGGTGATCCCCTTCATGTGGCTGTACCGGCTGTTCGCCTGGGTCATCATGCCGCGGCGGCGCCACCGCGAAAGCCGCTCCCTCTTCGTCAGCCAGGCCAAGAAGCTGTGCCAGAAGGAATTCATCCGCTGGTTCCGGCTGACGTACGGCGTAAACCCGCTGCTGCGCCTGTTCGAGGACAAGGAGCTGCCCATCCCCACGCTGTACCTGATGGGCGACGAGGACTACATGTTCCTCCCCCCGGTGCAGCGGATGGTGCAGCGGCAGACCCGGTTCACTCGGCTGGAGATCATCCCCGAGTCCGGGCACGTGGTGAACGTGGACCGCCCGGAGCTGTTCAACGAGCTGTCCATCGGCTTCATCCGCCAGGCCGCGCTTCTGCCGGCCGCGTGATGCCCCCGCTGCCGCCGCTTCGTCTCTCCTGCGCCGCGGCCCTGGTTGCCGCGGCGTTGCTGTTGGCGGCGTGCGGGCGCGGCGGCGATGGGCGCGGCAGGGACGATACGTCGCTCGCAGCGGCGGGGGACATCGCGGGGTGCTTCTGGCGGGGCGACGAGGCGACGGCGCGGCTGCTGGACGGCATGGGCGGCGTGGTGGCGCCCCTGGGCGACGTGGTGTACCCGCACGGGACGGACGCCGAGTTCCGGCGCTGCTACCATCCCACCTGGGGCCGGCACCTGGACCGCACGCGGCCGGCGGTCGGAAACCACGAGTACAAGACGAAGGACGCGGGGGGATACTTCCGCTACTTCGGCGCGCGGGCCGGCCAGGCGGGAAAGGGATGGTACAGCTACCAGCACGACGGCTGGCACGTGGTGGTGCTGAACAGCGAAGAGCCGCTGGAGCCCGCATCGGAGCAGGTACGCTGGCTGGATGCGGACCTGAAGGCGCATCCCTCGCGCTGCACGCTGGCGTACTTCCATCACCCGCGGTTCAGCTCCGGCCGGCACGGCGGCAAGGGGCGCGTGGCCGACGCCTTCCGGGTGATGTACGACCACGGCGTGGACGTGGTGCTGAGCGGCCACGACCACCACTACGAGCGCTTCGCTCCGCAGGACCCGGACGGGCGCGAGGACCGCGAGCGCGGCATCCGCCAGTTCGTCGTCGGAACGGGCGGCGCGCCCTCGTACCGGCTGCGCAACAAGCCGGTGCGCAACAGCGAGGCGCTTTCCAACAACGTCCGCGGCGTGCTGCGCCTGGTGTTTCACACCGACGGGTACGAGTGGGAGTTCGTCCCCATCCCGGGCCGGCGCTTCGAGGACCGGGGCCGCGGCGACTGCCACTGAGGAGTGCGCGTTCCAAGGGGCTTGAACATCGGGCCGTCGACGTATTACTGTCTCTTTTAGCCTGTAACGGAGCTTACGATGATCGTCAAGGTCACGCCGACCGGTATCATGGTCCCGCGCCACCTGCTCCCCGACGTCGATGAGGTCGATGTGCGGATGGAGGGCGGCGTAGTTGTCATTGCCGCGGCGCGGCGGGACAATGATCCGATCCTGGCTCTGGGCACTGCTCCCGTGGATTGCGGAATCGCGGACGGCGCCGAGAACCACGACGCGTATCTCTACGGCGGCACGTGAACGCCGTCTTCATAGACACGGGCTATCTCGTTGCTCTTGAGAGCGCGGCAGACCAGCATCACGCCAGCGCTGTCTCTCATTGGCTGGCATCCGCCAAGTCACTTCCCCTCCTCGTTACGACGTCATTCGTCTTTGACGAGGTGGTCACGTTCCTCAACAGCCGGGGCCAGCATGCGAAAGCCGTGGAGCTTGGCACGCGGCTGATGACCAGCCCCTCGCTTCGGCTCATCCATGTCGACAACTAGCTTTCTCGTGCCTTCTCAACCCGCGTGAAACTCACCTCGCCAGCCCGGCGTAGGACCAATCGTACACTTTCACGAACCGCTGCTTTCCTTCGCAATGCCTGCTCCTCCTCTACCCATACAGCCTCCAGCACTGCCCGGGGTTCCCGGCCAGGCTTCATCTCCGGCCGTCCGGACCCGCGCACATCCGCTGGCGCAGATTGGGCCGCGGGCGTGGATGGCGGTGGCCGGGATCAGCGTCGTTGGCGCGGCCATGGGGGCTGGCATGGGCCTGGGATGGCATCAGTCCGAGTTCTTCCTGTGGCTTGTCGTCGCCCTCGTGCTGGTGTCCGCGGGCCCTGTGGGGTGGCGGGTGCTGCGCGGGGGCCGCGCTACCGGGCACCTCCGGCGCCGCACCCGCTCGATGGTGCAGCAGCTGGGGGGCGGAGCCTACGGCGTGGTGGGGCTGGCGACCTGGCTCTACCTGGAGGCTCAGACCCTCGCCGACGACGTGGGCAAAGCCACGGGGCTGATGGACTTCATCGAGCAGAAGTCCTTTTCGTGGCTGATCGGGTTCAGCGTGGACTCGGTGATGAACGCGGTGTGGGCGGGGATCTGGCCCATCTACTGGTTCAAGGACCATCCACTGGTGATGGGGCTGGTGTTCGCGCTGGCGTGGGGCGGCTCCGGGCTGGCGAGCCGCTGGATGGGCAAGCCAGCCGCCGAGCCCCGGGTAGACCCGTCGCACCCGGCGACTCCGGCGGCGTAGCCTCGCCTTCCGGGCGGCAGGAAGCCCCGGCGGCGCGGGTGCGCCACCGGGGCCTCGGGGATCGCGTCGGGCCGAGGAGCGCAGATCAGGGGGTGATGACCACCTCGGAGGTGAGCCCCGCGGCCTTGAGCTGGTCGCCGTCGTATATCCGCAGGTTGTGCGGCCTGTCGAGCACGTCTATGGAGAGCTTCCATGTTCCCGCCGCCGTGTTGGCGGGAACGGTAACGGAGCACGTGAACGTGCCCGCCTGCACCCCCTCGCCCTCCACCGGCGCACCGCCGCACGTGAAGCTGGTCCCTGACACCGGCGGCCGCAGCCCCACGTACCCCCGCCACAGCCCCGCTCCCGCGTCCGTCGCCGTGAACGTGAGCTCCACGACCTGCGCGCCCGCCGCGAGGTTCACGCTGGCCGGCTTCACCGAGATGGAGGTGACCACCGGGGCCGTGAGGTCTTCGTTGTGGTTCTGCACCTGGATGCTGGCGGGCATCCCCGCCGCCGCCAGCTGCGCGTCGCTGTAGCCCGTTCCCTTGCCCGCGCTGTCCGCCACCGAAACGTTCTTCACCTTCCATGCTCCGCTGATGGACCCCCGGGGCATGACGATGCTGCACTTCCAGGTTCCCGCCCGCGAGGTGCCGGTGGCCGGCGCCACGGGGGTGAAGCAGCTGTGGAACTGCTGGTTGATGTCGCCGTTGCGCACCGACTCCAGGTGAACGCTCATCATCTGCATCCCCGCGTCCACGCGAGCGGTGGCCGAGAACTCCACCGTCGCGTCGGCCGTGCTGACGTCCACCTGCGCGGGAGAGATGGCGAAGCCGGTCACCGCCGGGGGGGCCGCCACCACCGTGACGGGCACCGCCTGGCTGAGGCCTTCGCTGCTCGCCGTGATGGTCGCCGCGCCCCGTCCCACCCCCGTCAGCAGGCCGGTGGCGCCGACGGAAACGATGTCGGGCGCGGAGCTGGACCAGGTGACCGCGCGGCCGCCCAGGGCATTTCCGGAGGCGTCGTATGCGACGGCGGCGACGCGAAGGGTGTCTCCCCGCACTACCACCGGCTGCGCGGGCGAAACGGAGAGCGAGGCCACGGGGTCCGGCGTGGAAGGAGCTTCGCCGCACGCCGCCATGACGGCGAGCAGGGCCGGGGCGGCGAGGTGCCAGCGTGGACGGTTCATCGGTTGGGGCCGGGGCTGGTGGACGGGCGGGGCGAAGCGGCGCCAGGGAGGGGATTGTGTACTATACCCGCCGTGGTGCAAAAGGCCAAGGGGCAGGAACGAGAGCGGGACGGCGCCGGCGCCGTCCCGCTCTCATCGTGTCGATCTCCGGCCGTGGCCTCGCTCAGAAGCGGAAGCGCGCGCCCAGCCCCAGGGAGATGTAGTTGAAGTCGCCGATGGTGCGGTAGCGCACCTCGGGGGTCACCGAGAGGTTGTAGCTGACCGCGTAGTCCGCGCCCAGGCCGGCCTCCAGCCCCGTTTCGTCCTCGTGGAAGAGGGCGCCCAGCATGGCGTACGGGTTGGCGACCCCGCCGCCGGTGCCCAGCCCCACGCGCCCGCCCAGCTCGAAGCCCTCCAGCTCCACCTCGCTGCCGCCGAGGATCGGGCCGTCGTCGTAGTCGAAGCTGAACTGCGAGTAGCCGCCGTAGAGGGCGAACGTGGGCGCCAGGTCCAGCGAGGCGCGCACTCCGAAGCCCACGCCGGCGTCCACCTCGTCGGCGGCGTCGCCGGTGGGGATGCCCGCGTCCAGGCGAAGCTCTACGCTCAGGGGAACCTGCGCCACCGCGGGAGCGGCCACGGCCAGGGAAGAGGCGACGAGCAGAAGTGCCAGTGTCTTTTTCATGTCCTGCCGATCCGTTGATAGGTGGTCAAGGTGGCGCCGGGCAGTCGGCGCACCCGCATGGAACCACGGAATGCCCCCCGAGGTTCCCTCGCTGCATCGTTGAGAAGCGCGAAGGCCCGCCACGGTTGCGGTGGGCCTTCGCGCGTATGGGCACTCCACCGGTTGCTACTGGGTGGCGACAACCTCGTGGGGGAGGCCGGCGGCCTGCAGCTGGGCGGAGGAAAACCGCCAGCGGTTGCGCGCCCTGTCGACCAGCTCGATCTCCAGCAGGTACGTTCCCGCGCCCGAGTTCGCCGGAATGAATCGGGAGCACGTGAACGCGGAGGTCTGCGCCCCCACGCCCGCCGAGGGCGCGCTCCCGCAGTCCATGGTGCCCGGGCCGGGACCCGGGCTCAGGCCGGATGCCCCGCTGAACAGGCCGGTGCCGGCATCGCTCGCGGTGAAGGTGATCTGCACCGTCTGCCCGCT
The DNA here is from genome assembly GCF_036399935.1 of Longimicrobium sp. Classification (GTDB taxonomy): domain Bacteria; phylum Gemmatimonadota; class Gemmatimonadetes; order Longimicrobiales; family Longimicrobiaceae; genus Longimicrobium. The sequence continues at coordinate 86,810 of NZ_DASWMD010000075.1, read as the reverse complement.
CGTGCCGAGCTTCACGGCCGGGGGCTGCAACACCACCGACGTCAGCACCGGCGGGGCCAGGTCCTCGTTCGCGCTCTCCACCTCGAAGCTCCGGGCAAGCCCCGCCGCCGCCAGCCCGGTGGCGATCAGGCTGCTCTCGTGGTACGCGGTGGTCTTGCCCAGGCTGTCGGTGACGGAAAGGCTCTTGAGGTTCCAGGTGCCCGCGGCCGATCCCCGCGGAACCAGGATGGTGCACTGCCAGGTGCCGGCCCGCGAGGTGCCCGAGGCGGGCGCCGCCGGCGCGGAGCACGCGTGCGACTGCGGCGCCGAGACTCCCCGGCGCACCGCTTCCACCGTCAGGCCAAGCGCCGCGACGCCCCGGTCCGCCTGCACGGCGACCAGGAAGTGCTGCGCGGCATCCCCGGCATCGACGTTCACCTGGCTGGAGGAGAGCGCGATGCCTGTAACCGCCGGCGGCCGCGGCCCGACCGTGACGGCGACCCAGGCGGTCTGCCCTCCGTCGGTGGCGGTGATCTTCGCCGTGCCCCACCCGTGCGCCCGCAGCACCCCCGCCCCGTTGACGGAGACGATCTCCGGCGCCGAGCTGGACCAGGTCACCGGGCGAAAGGGGAGCACGGTGCCCGCCGCGTCACGATGAACGGCGGTCACTTTCGCCGAGTCTCCGAACGTCACGACCGGATCGGCGGGCGTGATGGCGAGCGTTCCCCCGGCCTGCACCGTGGCGGGGGAGTCGCAAGCCGCCATCGCCGCGGCAAGCAGCAGGGGCAAGAATCGCCAGCGCAGGAGGTTCATGGGACCAGGCGGGCGGAACAGGGGCGGAAGGATGCAGCTGTACAGTGGCGGGAAATCACGTGCGAGACAAGGGCCGGCGCGAAGGGGGACACGTCCGGCCACCCCCTTCGCCGAATCCTCGGGTCAGCTGGCGACCCGCTGCAGCACGCGGTACAGGTACTCCGTGGCCCAGCCCAGCGCGCCGACGGGCACGCGCTCGTTGTCGCCGTGCATGCGCAGCTCGTCCTCGATGGGCATGGGCATCGGCAGGATCCCGTAGGTGGGAATGCCGATGACCCGCAGCGCCGCGCCGTCCGTGGCGCCGGTGGACATGAAGGGAAGCACCGTCGCCCCGGGCGCCATCGTCCGCGCGGACTGCTCCATCGCCTGGAAGAGCTCGGTGGATACGGGCGATGGAGGCGGCGCCTGCGCGGGCTCGCCGTCCAGCGCAAAGGTGACGCTCGGCTCGCCGCCGGCCTGGTTCATCATCCGCACCACCTCGGTGATGTCTTCGCCGGGAAGGATGCGCACGTTGAACGTCGCCCGCCCCTCCGAGGGGATCACGTTCGTGCGGAATCCGCCGTTCAGCAGCGTAAGCGAGGTGCCGGTGCGCAGGACCGCGTTGTGGAGCGGGTCGCGCGACAGCACGGCGGCGGCCCGGTCGATCTGCTCGCGCGAGGCGCCCTCGGCCGAGATCTCCTGCATCGCCCGCTTCACGTCGGGGTTCTGCTCGATGGTGGCCAGGCGCTGAAAGTACAGCCGCGTGGTCTCGATCAGCCGCACGGGGGCGCGCCACTCGTGCACGCGGGTGATGGCGCGGGCCAGCGCGGCCAGGGCGTTGCCGGCGAGCGGAACGCTGCCGTGCCCGCTGGGGCCGGTAGCGCGTGCCACCACGTTGTAGGCCACCTTCTCGGTCGTCTGGATGTTGACGGTGCGGATCTGCCCGTCCATCACCCGGATGCGCCCGCCCTCGTTCAGCGCGAACTCGGCGTCCCCGATCAGCGCGCGGTGGTGCTCGATCACCCAGTCAACGCCCACGGGCGGCCCGCCCTCCTCGCCCGCCGTGCCGATGAAGATGATGTCGCGGTCCAGCCGGTCGCGCTGCGCGGCAAGCTGAACGAAGGCCGTCAGCGTGGCGGCCAGCATCCCCTTGTCGTCGATGGCGCCGCGTCCGTACAGGTAGCCGTCGCGGAAGGTGGGCTCGAAGGGGTCCGTTTCCCACTTGCTGGTATCGGCGCCCACCACGTCCATGTGGCCCATCACCAGCACCGGCTTTTGCCGCGCGTTCCGGGCGCGGAGGCGCGCGACGAAGTTGGCGCGTGTGCTGTCGGTGGGAACGCGGAGCACGTGCGTCTCCACCCCCGGAACGCGGCTGAGCACCGAATCGAAGTACAGCGCCGTCGCCAGCTCGTTGCCGGGCGGATTCTGCGTGTTGATGCGGATGAGGTTCTGCAGGTGCGCCAGCGTGGAGGCCTGCGCCTGCGCGCGGCTGAGCCCCGCGGGCGCGGCGGCGCGCACCGCGTACGTGGGGTCCTGCGCGGCGGCGGCGCCCGTCGCCAGGACGACAGCGGCGAGGGCGCACACCAATTTGCGAATGATCATTCGGTTACTTTCGTCCACTCGGGTGGCTTCGGCTACTGCGTGCAGACCGGGGCCTGGTGCTCCAGCACGCGGTCCAGGAAGCGCGCGATGCGCTGGTACGCCGTCACGCGGTTGGCCAGCTTGGCGATGCCGTGGCCCTCGTCGGGAAAGCGCAGGTACTCCACGTCGCCGCTCCGGCGGCGCACGGCGCGGACGATCTGGTCTGCCTCGGCGACGGGGACGCGCGGGTCGTTGGCGCCGTGCACCACCATCAGCGGGCTGCGGATGCGCTCGGCATAGCTCAGCGGCGAGATCTGGCGGAAGAACTCGCGGTCCGCCGCGTCGTCGATGTTGCCGTACTCGATGCGGTCGCTGTTCTTGAGCGACGGAGACGCGTCCTCCAGCCCGCTGATCCAGTTGGCCACGCCCACGAAGGGCACGCCGGCGCGGAAGAACTCCGGAAGCTGCGCCACGGCGGCGTACGTCATGTATCCGCCGTAGCTTCCGCCCATGGCCGCCACGCGGTTTCCATCCACCCCCGGAAGCGCGCGCAGCCACTCCACGGCGGCCTGCATGTCGCGAACGGCGTTGGGCCGCAGGCGCTTGTTGTCCAGCTGCGTGAACCGCTGGCCGTAGCCGGTGGAGCCGCGGAAGTTCAGGTCGAGCACCGCGTAGCCGCGCGCCAGCAGGTACTGCTTGACGGGATCGAACCCCGGCCGCGCCTGCGAGGTGGGCCCGCCGTGCAGCATCATCACCACCGGCGGGCGCGCGCCGGCCGCGGCGCGGGGCGAGTACAGCAGCCCGTGGATGGTTTCGCCGTCGAAGCTGGGGAACTGCACCGGCCGCGGGGTGACGAAGCCGGTGGGGTCCAGCCCGGCCAGCGTGCTTTCCGTCGCGCGGGCCAGCGTCTGCGCGGCCGCGTCGTACACCCACACGTCGCCGGGCGTCCCCGGCCCCGAAACGCCGATGGCCAGCCGCGGCGCGGCCTCGGCCCACTCCAGCGAGCCGACCACGCCACCCGGAAGGCTGGCGACGGGCAGGTCGCGCTGGCCGGGGAGGTCGCGGATCACCAGGCGCGAGAATCCGCCCTCGTTGACGGTGTACGCCAGGAACTTTCCGTCGGGCGAGAGCGCCACCTGCTCCACGTCCCAGCGGGGCTGCTGCATCCAGTGCAGCTGGCGGTCGGGGAGATGGTAGTGCGCCAGCCCGGCGAAGTCGCGCTCGTGGTTGGTGGCCACGAAGAAGCCCTGTCCGTCCGGCGTCCACTGGATGGAGCGGTAGCTGGACATCTGCGCCGGGGCGAACAGCGTGTCGAGCTTCTGCGTGCGCAGGTCCAGCAGCATCAGGTCGTTGTCCGCCTCGCCGCGCCCCTGGCTCAGCACCATGGCCTCGCCGTCGGGCCGCCACGCCTCCACCTGCAGGTTGCCGGCGCCCCGCAGCACCATGCGCGCGGGGCCCGCCGGGCGGCCGTCCGCGGCCAGGTCCAGCAGGTAGAGGTCGAAGTCGCGGCCGTTGCGCTCGGTGGAAACGTAGGCGATGCGGCTTCCGCGCGGCGACCACCCCGCGAAGTCGCGGAAGTGCTCGTCGGACGGGGTCAGCTCGCGCTCGCGGGTGCCGTCGGGGGAGAGCAGAAAGAACTGCGTCCGCTCGTTGCCGCCGCGGTCGGTGCCGTAGGCGATCCACCGGCCGTCGGGGCTCCACCGGGCGAACTGCACGCGGTTGGCGCCGAAGGTGACCTGCCGCGCCGCCGCCGGGCCCTCGCCCCGCACCGGCGCCACCCACAGCTGCGGCATGCCGGTGGTGGACGTCAGGTACAGCAGCTCGCGGCCGTCGGGCGAAAGCTGCGCGCCCGAGGCGCTGCGGACGTTCAGGTAGCGCGCCACGCCCTGGCACTCCGCCCCGGCCAGTGTGAGCGCGGCGGGCTCCAGCTGCGGCACGTCCACCGGGGCGGGCGTGGGAATGGTGTCCTGGGCGGCGGCCGGCGCGGCGGCGGCGAGCGCCCCGGCCAGCAGCAGGCGGATGGATCCGTTCATCTCGATCGGGAGCAGAGGGTCAGTCGGAGCGGGTCTGGCGCACCAGGCGAATCTGAACGTCTTCGAACCCGGATCCGCGCAGGACGGCGTTCATGGTGTCGCGCTGCGCCTGGCGGGTTTCCATGGTCACCGGGTGGTATCCCTCGCCCTCCAGCCGCAGCACGTACTCGGGGTAGTCCCACTGCCCCTCGACGGACACCTCTGCCCGGGTGGATACGATGGTGTCGGTAAAGGCGTTCGACGTGCGCACCGCCAGGCCGCGCAGCTCGCCGCTGCCCGTCACCCGGTTCTCGTCGTCGTGCTCGAAGCTCAGCGACAGCTCGTACGGAAAGCTGCGTCCCACCCACGTGCCGTCCAGGCGAAAGACGCCGGCGCGCAGCGGGTCGTCGCCGCAGGCGGCGGCGAGCGCGGCCAGGGGCAGCAGGGCGAAGTAGCGAAGGCGAAAGCGCATGGCGTTCGGGCGAGCGGGGTTGCGTCACGTCGATGAAGCACAGAATAGCCGGATACCCGACGCGGCGGCAATCGGGTCCGCTGGGGGCGCGGCGGCAGCGAACTTGCCCCGCGCGCAGGGCATGTTGAAACGGCAGATCCACCAGACCACGCATTCCGACAACGCGGTGCCCGCGGGGCGGCGCATCGTGCTGGACTTCCGCGCGGGGGGCGAGGCCATCCCCGGCATCCTGCTGCTGCCGCGCGACCCCGTTCCGGCGCCGGGGGTGGTGCTGCTGCACGGCTACTCGTCGCGCAAGGAGCACATGGCCGAGGGGGTGGGCGGCTCGCTGATGCGGCACGGCATCGCCAGCCTGGCCATCGACCTTCCGCTGCACGGCACCCGCGGCGATCCACTGCAGGCGCAGGCCGCGCGCAACCCGCTGGCGCTGGTGGGGCTGTGGCGGCAGGCGCTGAAGGAGGCCAGGCTGGCGCTGCGCTACCTGTCGGCGCGTCCGGAGGTGAACGCCGGGTGCCTGGGCATCGCGGGCTACTCGCTGGGCTCGTTCCTGGCCGTGCTGACCGCGGCGGACGAGCCGTCGGTCCGCGCCGTGGTCCTGGCGGCGGGGGGAGACCTTCCCGCGGGCACGCCGCTGGCCGCCATCGCGCGCACGGTGGCGGACCCGCTGCGCGCGGTGCGCAAGCTCGACGGCCGGCCGCTGCTGATGGTGAACGGCACCGCCGACCGCACGGTGCGCCCCGATCAGGCGGAGCGCCTGTTCGCCGCGGCGCAGGAGCCCAAGGAGCTCAAGTGGTGGAACGCGGGGCACATCCTGCCGCCGGCGGCGATCGACTACGCGGCGGAGTGGCTGCGGGCGAAGATGCGGGGAGGCGAGGGGGAGCGGAGGTAGCAGGTGGGGCGTTTCGAATGGCGCCGGCGCATGCTGAACGCGCCCCCCATCCCCATCCCTTCCCCCGCAAACCCCGCGGGGGAAGGGAGCCAGTGCCGTGCGTTACACCGGCCTTTCCGCATAATGTGTCATCCTGAGCCCCAAGCGCACCTTGCCAGCCCGTACCTCATCCCTCGCGGGGCGAAGGATCTAGCCGCGGACACGTACAAGCCCGGGCGCGGCAGCGGTCACGGATGCGTGGGCCTCGGTTTCGTCGCGGTTTGCGGACGGCGGGGCGTTTCGATTGGCGCCGGCGCATTTCCCGGCTGCCCTCTCCCCCGGCCCCTCTCCCGCAAGCGGGAGAGGGGAGAATTCGACTGCGCTTCGGCGGGGTGCCGGTGCATGCCGCGGGAGCCCCCTCCCCCCGGCCCCCGTCCCCGCTGCGCAGGGGAGGGGGAGACCTGAAGTGCGCCTGGATTGGCCTCACGCACCCAACTGGCTCCCTTCCCCCGCGCAGTTTGCGGGGGAAGGGTTGGGGATGGGGGGCGCCAGCCGACGCGCAGAATCCGCCTCCCCGGATCGAAGTTCTCCCCTCTCCGCACGCAGTTTGTGCGGGGAGGGGCCGGGGGAGGGGCACACCCGGCGCCGCGCCGAGGCCAAAGGCTCCGTGCCGCTGCCGCGCCCCGGCTAAAATGCGTCCGCGGCTGGATCCCACGGCGCGCACGGTTCGGCGTGCGGGCTGGTTCGGTGCGCTCGCGCCTCTGGATGACAACCCGCCCTTGCCCCGAAGTGCCTCCCGCACTCCCGCACTCCCGCACTCCCGCACTCCCGCACTCCCGCACTCCCGCACTCCCGCACTCCCGCACCTAACGCACTAACGCACTCACGCACTAACGCACTAACGCACTCACGCCCGTCCGCCCGCCCGCTCGCCCGTCTGCACCCGCCAGAGCGCCGCGTACATCCCGCCCGCGCGCAGCAGGTCATCGTGCGTCCCCTGCTCCACGATTCGCCCGCCGTCCATCACGTAGATGCGGTTCGCGTTGCGGACGGTGGAAAGGCGATGCGCAATGGCGATCGTCGTGCGGTCGCGGCTGATGTGCTCCAGGCTGCGCTGGATGGCGGCCTCGGTCTCGTTGTCCACCGCCGACGTGGCCTCGTCCAGCACCAGCACCGGCGGGTCCTTGAGGATGGCGCGGGCGACGGCGATGCGCTGCCGCTGCCCGCCCGAAAGCTTCTGCCCCCGCTCCCCCACCAGCGTGTCGTACCCCTGCGGCAGGGCCATGACGAAGTCGTGCGCCTCGGCCAGGCGGGCGGCGCGCTCCACCTGCTCGGGCGTGGCGTCGAACGATCCGTAGGCGATGTTCTCGCGCACCGTCCCGTCGAACAGGAACACGTCCTGGCTCACCAGGCCAATGGCGCGCCGCAGGTCTGCCAGCCGGATCTCGCGGATGTCGATTCCGTCCAGGGTGATGGAGCCCGCGCTCAGCTCGTACAGCCGCAGCAGCAGCTTGACCAGGGTGCTCTTTCCCGCCCCCGTCGGGCCGACGACGGCGACGGTTTCGCCCGGCTGGATGTGGAGCGAAAAGTCGGTCAGCAGGGGGTCGCGGCCGCGGTAGGCGAAGGTGGCGCCGCGCATCTCCACCGCGCCGCGCACGGAGGCCGTGGGGAGCGCGCGGTCGCCGGGGTGCGCCTCGATGGGCGCGTCGAGCACGTCGAAGATGCGGTTGGTGGAGGCCATGGCGCGCTGGTACTGGTCCAGCGTTTCGCCCAGGCGCGTCAGCGGCCACAGCATGCGCTGGGTGATGTACACCAGGAAGCTGTACGTGCCCACCGCCAGCTCGCCGTTCAGCGCCTGCAATCCCCCGAACACCAGCGTACCCATGAAGCCGAGCAGGACCAGGATGCGGATCAGCGGGACGAAGGCGGCGCTGTAGGCGATCGCGCGGCGGTTGGCCTCGCGGTAGGCCTGGCTTTCCTCGGCCACGCGGCGGCTCTCGTGCCCCTCGGCCGCGTACGCCTTGATGGTGGTGATGCCGCTGAGGTTGTTGGCCAGCCGCGCGTTGAGGGCCCCGGCGCGCTCGCGGACGGCGGCGTACAGCGGCTCCAGCCGGGGCTGATAGCGGAGGGAGCCCCAGACCACGAACGGCATGGGGAGCATGGACATCCACGCCACCTCGGGCGCCATCACGAAGAACGTGGTGCCCACCACGACCAGCGTGGTCACCATCTGGATGATCCCATTGGCCCCCGTGTCCAGGAACCGCTCCAGCTGGTTGACGTCGTCGCCCAGCACCGACATCAGCCCGCCGGTGCTGCGCTCCTCGAAGTACGCCAGATCCAGGTCCTGCAGGTGCGCGTACCCCTGGTGCCGCAGCTCGTGCTGAATGGTCTGCCCCAGGTTGCGCCACAGCACGCCGTACAGGTACTGAAAGGTCGACTCCAGCACCCACACCACGAAGGTGATGGCCGCGAGGACGACGAGCTGGTCGCGCGGGTCGGGAAAGCCCAGGCTGGCGATCAGGGACTGCCGCCCGCGCACCACCACGTCCACCGCCACGCCGATCAGCGCCTCGGGGGCCAGGTCGAAGAGCTTGTTGAGCACGGAGCAGAGCGTGGCCAGCCACACCGTGCGGCGGTGCGGCCGCGCGTAGCGGATCAGGCGGCGGAGCGGCTTCTTCGATTCCACAAGCAGCCAAGCAGAAAGAAAAAACGTTTCACGCAGAGGACGCGGAGAGAAAAGAGAGGACGCAGAGGAATTCCTGCTGTTCCTCTGCGTCCTCTCCGTTTCCTCTGCGTCCTCTGCGTGATACCGAAGTTCAGACCGTCAGGAAATTGCGCACGTACCAGTCGATCAGCGCCTGGCCCCACGGCTCGGTGATCGCCGCGCCGATTGCGAGGAAGATGCCAAAGGGCACCAGCTTGCCGGTACGCATGCTGATGGGCGCAAAGATCAGCGTGCCGAACAGCGCGCCCATGAACAGGGTCAGCAGCACGCCCCAGGGACCCAGGAACGCGCCCACCATCATCATCATCTTGATGTCGCCGCCCCCCATGGCCGGCTTGCGGAACACCTTCTCCCCCACGACCGCAATCAGCCACAGCAGCCCGAACCCCACGGCGGCACCCAGCAGCGACCGCTGCCAGGTGATGCCGCCCGGCGCGAACGAGAGCGCCAGCCCGATCACCGTTCCCCCCAGGGTGAACTGGTCGGGGATGATGTAGGTGCGCGCGTCGGCCAGGGCGATGCCCAGCAGGATGGTGAAGAACAGCGCCGTGCCCAGCGCCTGCCACGACAGCCCGAAGCGCAGCACCGCCATCACCCACAGCGCCGCCGTCACCAGCTCCACCAGCGGATACTGGATGCTCACCCTGGCGCCGCACGCCCGGCACCGCCCGCGGAGCAGCACCCAGCCCAGCACGGGGATGTTGTCGCGCCAGCGGATGGGCGTGCCGCACGAGCCGCAGCGCGAGGGCGGGCGCACCACGGACAGGTCCGCGGGCCAGCGGTACACGCACACGTTCAGGAACGAGCCCACGCAGGCACCCACCAGGGCCGCGTAGGCAGCGAGAAAGATCTGCAGGTTCAGCACGGTTACCGGAGAAGCTCGTACAGCAGGATGGCCCCCGCGGCCGCCACGTTCAGCGACTCGGCGCGGCCGCGAAGGGGAATGCCGACCACCAGGTCGGCGCGGGCGCGGGTCTCGCCGGAGATGCCCGCCCCCTCGTTGCCCACGACCAGCGCCGCCCGCGCGGGGGCGGGACGCGGAACCGGATCGCCCCCCGCGGCGGAGGCCAGCGTCCGGAAGCCGTGCTCCGCCAGCCACGCCCCCGCCTCCTCCCACCCCGCCTCGGCCACCGGCAGGCGAAAGGTGCTGCCCATGGCGGCGCGCACGCACTTGGGGTTCCACGGGTCCACCGTCCCCGTCAGCGCCACCACGCCGGCCGCGCCCAGCGCCTCGGCCGTGCGGGCCAGCGTGCCGAAGTTGCCGGGGTCCTGCACGGCGTCCAGCACCAGCACCACGGTGCGGCCCGAGACGCGGATGCGGCCGAGCCCGCCGGGCGGGATCTCGGCGACGGCCAGGATGCCCTGGGGCGTCCCGGTGCCGGCGAGCTCGCGCAGGGCAGCGTCGCCCACCTCACGCAAGTCGATGCCCCGCTTGTGGATGGCCTCGGCCAGAGACTGTCCCCGCGGGGTGTCGCCCAGCGAGGACGACGCGGCCGCGAACCGTACCTCCAGGGGGGAGTGCAGCAGCAGGTCTTCCACCGCGCGCACCCCCTCCGCCACGAAAAGGCCCTCGGCTTCGCGGTGCTTTCGCAGGCGCAGCGAGCGCAGGAGCCGCTCTTCGCGGCGGCTCAGCACGCGCCCCGCCGCCGGCGCCGCGCATGGTCCGCGTTTTGCCTTTCCATCGGGCCCAAAGCTTCAACCGTCAGCATGGAGAATCAAATGTCGCTTGCACTTACGCGCCCGCTGCGGCACGCCGCCGTGGCAGTGTGCATGGCCGGGGCCGGCACCGCGGCCGGCTGCGCTCCGCAGGTGTCTACGCAGCAGGAAGTTGCGCTGGGCGCCGACTACTCGCGGCAGATCAACCAGCAGCTGCCGCTGGTGAACGACGCGGCGACCAACCAGTTCGTCAACCAGCTGGGCCGGCAGATCGCGGCCGGCGCCGACCAGCGCGGCATCCGGTACAACTTCTACGTCGTGAACTCCGACGTTGTCAACGCCTTCGCCATCCCCGGCGGGCACATCTACATCAACCGGGGGCTGATCGAGCGCACCGACAACCTGGCCGAGCTGGCCGGCGTGCTGGCCCACGAGATCGGGCACGTGGCCGAGCGGCACGGCATCGAGCAGATGCAGAAGGCGCAGAACGCCAACACCGCACTCTCCGTCGTCTACGGGGTGCTGCTGGGCCGCCAGCCGACGGGCGTAGAGCAGACCGTGGTGCAGGTGGGCGGCGGCGCGGTGTTCGCCAGCTACGGGCGCCAGGCCGAGCGCGAGGCCGACGCGGTGGCCGTGGGCTACCTGGTGCGCAGCGGCATCAACCCGGCGGGGCTGCCCAGCTTCTTCCAGAAGCTGCTGGCCATGCAGCAGCGCAACCCCAGCCGCGTGGAGCAGTGGTTCAGCACCCACCCCACCACGCAGGAGCGGGTGGCGGCCACGCAGGCCATGATCCAGCAGACGCCCGGGGCGCAGGGCGGCAACCTGACCACCGACACGCGCGCGTACCAGAGCTTCAAGGCCCGGGTGGCCGCCCTGCAGCCGGTCCCGCAGGACCGACGCGGGCGCTGATGCCGGGGGGCACGCCGCGGCGGGGCCGGCTCGCGGGCCGGCCCTTTCGTGCCGGGCTGCTGGCGTGCCTCGTGGCGCTGCCGTTGGCCGGGTGCATCAACGAGAACCGCGAGATCGCCATCGGCGAGCAGATCGCCTCGCAGGTGAACTCGCAGGTGCCGCTGGTGCGCGACGTTCCGCTGAACCTGTACGTGAACGACCTGGGCAGGCTGATCGCCAGGCGCAGCGCCCGGCCGGAGCTGCAGTACCACTTCTACATCGTCAACACGCCGGGCATCAACGCCTTTGCGCTCCCCGGCGGGCACATCTACGTGAACCGCGGGCTCATCGAGCGCACCGGCAACGTGTCGGAGCTGGCGGGGATCCTGGCGCACGAGATCGGGCACGTGGCCGCGCGGCACGGCGCCGAGAACCTGCAGCGCCACATGCGCACCCGGTCGGTGGCGGCGGTGATGTACCAGCTGGTGCTGGACCGCGAGCCCCTGCTGGACCAGGAGGCGCTGCGGCTGGGGGGCGAGCTGTGGGCCAGCAGCCACTCGCGCGCCGACGAGGCCGAGGCCGACCGGCTGGCGGTGAACTACCTGGTGGCCACCGGGGTGGACCCGCGGGGGATGCTCAGCTTGTTCAGCGCGCTGCTGGAAGAGGAGGCGCAGGACCCGCAGGCCATGGCGGCGGCGGATTCGTGGTTCAGCACGCACCCGGCGACGGCTGCGCGGATGGATGCCACCCGCGCGCACATCCGGGAGGTGATGGCCACGCCGCTGGAGCGGGAGCTGGCGCGCAACAGCGAGTCGTACGCCGCGTTCCTGCGCCGCCTGAGCGCGCTGCCCCCGCCCATTCTGGGGATGCAGCTGCCGATGGGGCACCCGCTCAGGAAGGGCGCGGACGGGGAGTAGGAATCGGGTTCGGGGATGGATCGATGAGGACCGCCTGGTGAGGGCGGTCCTTCTTTGTTTGCCACGAGATCGTGGCGAACCCTGGCGAGCTTGGGTGCGCTTCGGTGGGTCGGGGCGGGCCCCTGGCAGCCCTCTCTCCCCGGCCCTCTCCCCCGCAAGCGGGGGAAAGGGAGAATTCGTGTGCGCTTCGGTCGATGCGGTGCGCGGGCCGGCGCCCCCCCATCCCCAGCCCTTCCCCCGCAAACCCCGCGGGGGAAGGGAGCCAGTGCCGTGCGTCTCGATCGGTGTCCATGCATGCGTCCACGGCGCGCGCAAGCATCCGACCGTACTCCGACCCACACCGCGACCTGTCATCCAGAGGCCCAGGCGCACCATACTCGCCCGTAGCACACCCCTCGCGGGCCGAAGGATCTTGCCGAGGACGCCACGAAGGTCGGGCGCGGCAGCGGTCACCGTCGTCCCGGCCTCGGTCTCTCCGGCCCGCGAGGCGCATCGAGGCGTCCGCGCGCGTGCAGGTGAAGCCCCGAATGGGACGCGAGAGCGACGCATGTAAGGGCTTTCCGCCTTCCCCGCGGCGGGTTCCACGGCTCTTGGGCGGGCCAGGCCACAAAACCTCAGAGCGTTTCGATGAAGGTCGGTGCATGCCGCGAGAGCCCGGCGGACTCCGTTGCCGCCTTCATTCAGCCGCAGATGCCATGGAAGCAAAGCCGATGAAGTGCCCACACGGCTCGCGGACAACGATCTCGGTTGCTCCATAGGAGGTCGTCCGGCGCGGCACGATCACCTCCGCGCCTTCCAGCGCACGATCGACTGCATCGAAGTCGGAGACCTCGATGTAGAGGTGCGTCGGACCACCGAAGGGAAACTCCTCCATCCCGGGTGCGCTCGCGACGGCACTGGAGCGCGTCTGGACCATCACCTCGACGCCGTCCTTCTCGAGCGCAACAAAGCCGAGCCGATCGTCTTCGGGTACTTCGATCGTCCGGGTGAACCCGAGCCGGTCCACCCAGAACGGAAGGCATGGTTCGATCGCATCGACTACGAGGACGGGGGTGAGCTTCTTCATGGTTGGATTCTTCGGAGTGGGTGCGAAGGCGAAGGAGCCGAGTACGGTGATCACAACGCCCAGGATAGCAGCGAGCCGCATGAGAGCCTCGGAGGTTCGGATGAGCGTTGCCGGACGAGAGGTAATATAAATGAGACTACATACCCGTCAAGGGACTTGCTCGGTCTGTCGGGTCCCGGCATACTCCTGTCCATGATCCGATCCACTGCCCCCGAGCTGACAACCCCCGACCTCGTGGTGCTGAGCCTCTTGGCCGAGGCCCCGATGCACGGATACGAACTCAATCAGGAGTTGGAGAGGCGCGAGGTTCGGGATTGGGCCGGAATCTCTCGCCCGCAGGTCTACTACTCGCTCAGAAAACTCGAGAAGGCCGCCTACATCAGCCCCCTCGCAACGGAACAGTCCACCGCCAGGGGGCCGGATCGCAGGGTCTACGGCCCAACCCCTGAGGGGGAACGCGCGCTGGCGGATTCCTTGGCGCGAGAAGACTGGGCAATCCAGCGCACGCTCCCTCCCTTTCTCACCTGGCTGGCTCTCTCCAGTCATGCCCGGCCAGGCGAGTTGAGGCGGCAGGTCGGGCGGCGGCGCCGCTTCCTGGAACATGAACTGGCAAAGGAGCGGAGTACGCTCCAGGGGATCCGACAGGACTCAGGCCCAATGGTTGGGGCCGCCGAACTGATGGTTGATCTGACGATTCGGCAATTCGAGGCCGAGCTGGAGTGGCTCGAAGCGGTAGAGCGGCGCCTGATCTGATCTCCTGCATCACTGTGCCGCGACTTCAGTGCCCCCAGCAGCGGGGACCTCCGCCACCATGCTCCTCGCCGCACCGCAACCCGAAGTGTACCCCCTCTCCCACGCTGTTTGTGGGAGAGGGTGGACGAGCATGAGCGAGGACGGGTGAGGGCCCCACGGCAGCCGAGGCCTCGGTGACCGTGACCGCTGCCGCGCCCTGGCTGGTACGTGTCCGCGGCAGGATCCTTCGCCCCGCGTGGACTGGATCGCGGGCCGGTTCGGTGCGCTTGGGGCTCAGGATGACAGAGTCTGAGGCTTCCGTAAATCGAGAGCGTGACGCACGTTACAGGAACGGGCGCCCTGGCGGGCGCCCGTTCCGTTTTCGTGCTGATCCCAGCGCTCGATCCCTACAGGGCGGCGTCCAGGTACAGGTCCAGCCGCCAGCCGGTGGGGGTGCGCAGGGCGCGGGACAGGTCCATGCGGATCAGCCCGTCCAGGAAGCTGGCGCCCACCCCGGCCGAGAGCAGCCGCGGGTCCCTGGACCACGCGCCGCGCGAGCCCGCCCACGCCGCGTCACCGAAGACGACCAGCCGCGCGGCGGGGGTGGGCGTCGCCAGCTCGGCGCGGGCGCGCCAGAAGGCCGTGCCCCCCAGCAGCGCACCCTCGTAGCCGCGCGCGCTCTGCGTTCCGCCCACGTACCACGCGCCCTGGATGGGCACGTCGCCCGTGGTGGTGCCCGCGGCGCCTTCCAGCGCGAACGCCAGGCGGCTGGTGAACGGCGCCGTCATGCGGGCGAACACCGATCCGCGGCCGTAGTCGAAGGTGCCCGTCTGCCCCTCGGCGCCCACGCGGGTGAGCAGCTGCACGGGTGAGCGGTCGGTGCCGAACTCGCGGCGCAGCGTCAGCCCGGCGCCGGCCTGGTCCGCGCGGTTCGCGGGGCGGTTGGAGCGGAACACGTCGCTGCCCTCCCACACGCGGGCCAGCGACAGGTCGGTGTTCTTGCTCACCCCGTGCTGGTGCTCGCCGAAGAGCCGCCACGTGTACGTCCACCCGGCGGCCCGCAGCGGCTCGCCCGTGATCTCGGCACCCGTGGCGCGAAAGTAGTCGGCCTCGTCGCGCCCCAGCAGCAGCGCCGCCACCGAGGCGCCGAAGCCCAGCGCCCGCGACTCGCGGTCGAACGGGGTCAGCCGCCGGTAGCCGGCCAGCCGCGTGCGCCAGAACATCGTCTGCCGCGCCACGCCCAGCTCCACGTTGGGCTCCAGGTCCGCCAGCCCCAGGCGCACCATGCCGTCGGCCCGCAGCGGCCCGTACGTCATCTCCGCGGCGGCGCCCAGCGACAGCCCCTCCACCCGGTTGAAGCGCATGTTCCGCAGGCTCAGCAGGCTGACGTCCATCTCCGGCGCCAGGTCGCCCAGCCGCGGGGTGAGCACGCGGGCCAGCGACTCCACCTCTTCGCCGGTGATCAGCTTGCCCGCCCCCTGCGCCAGCGGCTCCGGCAGGTCGGCGCTGGCCAGCAGCGCCGCCGTGTCGGTCGGCACCTCCACGCGCCACACGCGGCACCCGCCGTTGGCGCAGTGGCACGACAGCCCGGGCGTGGCCTTGGCCTCGTCGGTGCACGCGCGCACCACCGCGGTGTCGGTCTGCGTCCTGCCGGCATAGGCCGCGCTCTGCGGCACGGGCGACGCGGTGACCTCGTAATCGGAATAGCTGCGCTCGAAGCGCACCGGCAGCCCCGCCAGCATTCCCATGCTCATTTGCGCGTCCACCGCCGTCAGGCGCGGCAGCCAGAAGCGGTTCTGCCACAGGGCGTACTCCACCGTCACGTAGCGGATGGCGAAGCGCACGGGGCCGGCGGCGGTGATGGCGGCCGGGATGTCTTCGGCGTCCTCGCGCAGGTCGAAGGGCCGCGCGGTGGTCATCACGCTCCGCACCACGCCGCCCGTGGCCGCGTCGATCCACAGCGTGCCGCGCAGCAGCCGGAACTCGCGGCGGCGGGGGATCACCTCCAGCTGGATCATCCGCAGCTGCCCCCCGTCCTGCATGCGCACCGTGGTGGTGTCGCCCGAGCGGAAGCGGTAGTGGGCCTCGCTTCCCTGCGCCAGCGGATCGATGGGCGTCATGTCGACCTCCACCTCCACCTCGTGCCTGGCTTCCGTGCTGTCCTTCTTTTCGTCGGTGCGCACCTGCGCGCTGCCGCCGAAGCTGAACAGGCTGAGCTGCAGCCGGTCGGGGTCGAACGCCGGGTCGGCCGCGTCGCTCAGCAGGTCGCCGGGAAGGCTGATGCCGCTGCTGGTGGCGGGCGAGGCTTCGCGCGCGCCCAGGACGCGGACGCTGCTCTGCCCCTCGCGGCGCCAGTCGATGCGCACCGCCGACTCGCGGCCGAACAGGGTGCGGTTGCGGCTGAGCGCCTCGACCGAGGCGTGCATGCGCTCGCGGGCGGTAACGCTGTACGCGTCGATGGTGCGTTCCACGCGGGCGCGGCGCTCGCGGGCGGCGGTGACCAGCGCGCGGGTGCCGGGGTCGGCGTACGCGGCCGAGGTGTCGCGGGGTGCCGGCGCGGGCGCGGCGCCGGGGGTGCCCTGGAGCAGCGCGGCCAGGACGGAGGCGAGGAGCATGTAGGAATCTCCGAAAGTGCGGTCGGGTTGACGAGGCGGGTACGGGGCTGGGCGCCGGCGGGTTTCAGCGGGGCGCCCGCATGGCCTGCAAGGGCAACCGCCGCACCGCGCGGCCGAAAACGCCTAAGCCGATGCGCGGCATCCCCTTGGCTTCCAGCGGAGCGCGCCCGGAAAGCGCGCATCGTACACGGGCCGGGACGTACGCGTCCCGTGGGGAGGACACGCGCCCTTCCGTCGCACCCGTCCGGCGGGGTTCGGGCACACCCGTTGCCCCGGACGATCCGGCGGAAGGGCTCGGGCGACGGGAAACATAACGGGAAGCCGTATCGATGAGGAACCTGCTGGGCGAGCGGACGTCGCGGGCCGGCGTGGTGATCGGGGTCGGGATGGGCGGATTCGTGGACGGCATCGTGCTGCACCAGGTCCTTCACTGGCACAACATGGGATCTGCCGTGGTGCCGCCCACGACCCTGGAGGCCATGCAGCGCAACATGGTGTGGGACGGCCTGTTCCACGCCGGGACGTGGCTGATCACCTTCGTGGGCGTGTGGATGCTGTTCGGTGCGGCGGAGGCGCGCACGCTGCCGTCCCGCCGCGCCTTCGCCGGGCAGATGCTGATGGGCTGGGGGCTGTTCAACCTGGTGGAGGGCGTCATCGACCACCACCTGCTGAACCTTCACCACGTGCGCGACCTTCCCGCGCACGTCCCGGCGTACGACTGGGCGTTCCTGGCGGTGGCCGGCGTGGGCTTTACCGTCGCCGGCCGGCTGCTGTCGCGGAAGCCTCGCGGCTGGGGCACGTGACGAGCGATCGGTGCGACGGCACGGCTTGAGCACAAGGCACGCTGCGAACGGCCGCTCCGGTGGAAGATCCGCCGGGGCGGCCCTTGCGTCTACGAAGAAAGAAGTTCGATGAATCGCATCTCCACTCTCCTCGGCGCCCTGGCGCTGCTCGTGGCGGGCGCCGTTTCCCGTGCGTCGGCGCAGCAGGCGGAGGCGCCCACGCGCGCGGCGGGCGTGCGCGAAGCCGCGGCGCACGCGTCGGGGCGCAGGATCGTCGTTTCCGTCGCGGACCGGCGGCTGTGGTGGATGAACGGGCGCGACACGCTCTTCGCCGCGCCCATCGCGGTGGGGACGGGCGACACCCTGCGGTACCGGGGGCGCGCGTGGCGGTTCGAGACCCCCCGGGGAGTGCGGCGGGTGATCCGGAAAGAGGCGAACCCCGTGTGGACGCCCCCCGACTGGCATTACGTGGAACTGGCGCGCGACAGCGGATGGTCGATGGTGCGGCTGGACCCCGGCCCCGGCGTGATGCTGGCGGACAGCACCCGGCTGGTGGTGCGGGGAGACCGCGTGGGACGGGTGCTGCGGGACGGGACCTTCGACCCCGTGCCGCCGGACGAGGAGGTGATCTTCGGATTGACGCTGTACGTGCCGCCCATCGGCACGGCGAACCGCCGGATCGCGGGGGAGCTGGGGCCGTACAAGCTGGAGCTGGGCGACGGGTACATGCTGCACGGCACGCCGCACCAGGATTCCATCGGCCAGGCGGCCACGCATGGGTGCATCCGCCTGTCGGACGAGGCGATCACCCACCTGTATCGCCACGTCCCCCTCGGCACGCCGGTGTACATCTACTGAGGAACCGCGGGTAACTCCGGCGAGCGCCAAGACCTGTCATCCAGAAGCGCGAGCGCAGCGGACCGGCCCGTGCGCCACGCTTCGCGCGCCGTGGGATCCAGCCGCGGACGCCTCTCAGCCAGGGCGCGGCAGCGAGGACGGACGGCGAGGCCCCCGCTGTGCTGGCGCGACTGAAGTCGCGGCAGATTCAGCCTTTAGCACCATGAACGAACAAGATGCACGGAAACGGCGAAAATACTAGATGTGCGCGCGCAACCCGCACTCATTAGACCGCCGAAACGTGCATCCTGTCCGACCAACGGACAGCGCAACGGACAGAATCGCCCGCCGGGAGTCGCCCGGCGGGTGTCGTTTATTTCGTCGGATGTACGGAGCGGCGGCCGTTCGCGTACCCTGCCACTCAACCAGCCTTGTCCTTATCGTTGAACATTCACCACACCCCCCATCAGCAAGCACGAAAGCGCATGAGACAACACCCGCTAGAACTGACTTGCGTGCCTCAAAAAGTTGACCGCGTAGTCAAGACCTTCTGCGCTGACGTGGCGGCGGGAATGCGGCCCGTCTACGTACCGGTCCAAGTTGAACCCGACGCTCAACCGCTGGAGTGCTACGGAAACGTAGCGTCTCTCATCACTCGGGCGAGCGGAGAGGCTGTGCACGGCTGGGCGATCTGGACCATTCCGCAGGTCTTAATCGAAGCTGAGCACCACTCGGTCTGGCGGTCCCCTTCGGGCACCCTCATTGATCCTACGCCACACGACCCGCCGTCTAACTCTATTCTGTTTCTGCCTGATCCTGCCACCGTATTCACGGGACAGTCCATCGACCGGCGGCGGAAGGCGCTAACCCCTGATCCGCTTGTCGCGCATCTGATCGCGCGTGCGGAAGCGCGGGCACGCATTGTGGCGTCGATACTTCCTGGGCAGGAGATTTCCATTCCGAAGCAGCTCTATGCCGACTTGTGGATTGGCGATCCGGATTTTGGACGAGCATTCATTGAACTCGCACTGATGCTTCGGGGCTACAGCGATCCTTGCGTTTGCGGCAGTGATCGAAAGTACGGGCAGTGCTGTAAGGGGCGGATTGGCATCGGGTGATGGGCCGATCTGCGCAAAAGTCGCGTAGGCGGGCTCGGGGGGGGACAAGCCCCCCACTCGCCCGCCGCAAACGGTCAAACTTGAAACGCCGCCGTACCGAAGGGGCTCCGCCCGCCGCCTCTCATGCAAGCGGGGTTGCTGGGCGACGCGTTGAACCCACGCAGTCGCGAATTATCTCCGGGCGTGCACCGCTACGCAACGCGCCGCTTGTCGGATGGCGAATCCTTGCGCCGGATCCTCGGTGAGACGGGCCATTGCTGCACGCGCCCGCTCGCGATAGTCCGAAGGAAGGGGTGACACTTCTTCGACCTCGTGGTGCGATCCCGGCCCCGTCCCGAAACACACCCTTCGCGCGGTGGGACCGCGTGTCAGGTCGTCGTAGGTCAACGTTGTTCCGGGGGAGAGACTTTGCACCAGCACCTTCATAGAGTAAACACGGGCTGTGGTGCTCGCGGCTGGATTTCCTGAGAGGCGTAGGGCAGCGTCGAAAATACCTGCGTCTCGTACGTAGAACCCAGGTGTGGTCAGCTTCTCCCACTCCGCACGATCCGTTTCAGCAGCAGCAGCTAGCATCGCTTGGGCGACCGCTGCGGCACCTTCCTTTCCGCACAGGCGCACGTGTTCGTAAGCCCAGTCCGTGTGCGGCTCGGGATTTCCTGTCGTGATGATCTGGACTGCCAACCGGCAGCGATTGCGAACGTGTACAGAATCGCTCGTGCCCGCCATCTGCGCTGACGCGCAGCTTGGCATAACGAGACCCAGAGCGACTGCAAGCACAACTTTACGCATTGTTCCCCTTTTCTTCATCCGTGATAGACGTTAGAACCGCAGACGACACGGAACCACCGGGAAAGCTACTAGACCTGGCGGGTTGTCCGTCGTGTGCTTCTGATCCGGGTCTTGGAAAGCAGGGTCTGCCACCTTAAGGATGTACTCATGGGTGAGCTTGTCTGAGAAGGTCCAATCTGATGTGAACTCCTCGTCTCTACCAGTAACCGCTTCCATGAAATCCTGGGGCGCATTAGTCCGAAACCATTGTTGATATACTTCGACGTGCGAGGTGAGCGCAGACGGGACCAAGCCCTCATGCTCCCTAGCTCCGCGTTCAACGGCGGCGACTTGCCACCTGGCGCAGAATGGATCTCCGGTGGCCGGATCGGTTCCCGAGTGCTGCTGTGCATAGAAGGCCGAGCCGGGCCGGAAACCAGCGCTGATGTGCACGTTGGCCGTGACCGTTTGGATTGGGTCCTTCAGATACCACATTCCGGCGTTTGGCCCTCTTGATACCCGCGCCGTGACGTAGGGCTGCATAGGATAGGGGGCATGCGTGTCTGCTAACTGGCCGTATCTCGTCGGCGCCGCTGGCAAGTGCCCGTTCCCGGAATCAGCGGCGACAACATTGATCAGTGGCCACCCACGCGCCCTGACGACGATGACCGTGTCATCTGCCACTGGAGACCCATTTAGTCTCGCAGCGACCGCGATTTTGCCGCTCACGACCATCTCACCAGTCCATGAAGCCGCGCCGCTACTATCGCGAACAGTGTTGCCAGCGTCGTCTCTAAACTCCCATCTGATGCTGTCGAGCGTGCCGGAAGGGACTGCCGCTGCGGAGCAGTTGAGGGTTGCCCCCCGCTCCAACCGGTCCTGGTCGCACGTAAACTGCAACTGCTGGTGCTGTACCCGCACGATTTCGCTCGCCTCGACGTACGCGCCCTCCACCCACGTCGCCACGCTCATGCGCCCTCCGGCAGCGCCCGGTGTGAACGTGCACTCTTTCCCGGTGCAGGCTAGGCGCTGCCCGCTGATGACGGGGTTGCGCACCGCCGCCGTGTCTCCCGGAAACCATCGCCACTCCACGTCCGCCGTGTCGATGGCGATTATCTGTGGATGCCGGAGCCGCAGGCCGCCCCACGTTTGTACGTTCATCGTGGCGGGCTGGCCGGGGGCGACGGATTCAGGCCCATCCAGATTCAGCGGTTCGGGGATAGCCGTAGCCGTTACGGTGTTGGATTCCGCGACGTGGTACGCCTCGATCTCCTTACGATCCGCCCACATCACCCCCGCCTCGACTTCAGTCGGGCTTGGGCTGCACCAGGGCGTAGCAATGCACCAGCCCTGCGTTGCTGTGATGAGGTACCCCCCCAGGTCACGGCCCGTCCAGAGCTCGTCGGGTACGTCGCCAGTACGCACCAGCACGATGCGGTCCTGCCCGTCCGGCGCGGGCGCAAACCGGGGCTCGTACCCTCCCGAGGGCGGTGCGTTCGCCGAGCCGCCGCGAATCCAGACTCGCGTCCGCGCCCGCGAAGTGGCCTCGGTGGTCTGCACCGCCGTGTAGGTGGCAATCGGCTGCGGTGGCCCAGGCCACCACGGCCCGGACACCAGCCGCACTCGCCCCGAAACCCGGAGCAGCACGTAGGAGTTGGCCGGGATCGGCATGGCAAGTCGGGCGGGCTGGTACGTCGTCACTACACTGTGCCGGTCTGCAACTTCAATCGGTGTGCTGTACTCCCCCAGAATCACGGGGACGGCCTCGGCGCGAGGGGCGGGTCCGCGCGGGACCGTGACGGGATTGGGCGCGGCTATCTCCCGCAGGTCGCATCCGGCAAGGAAGAACACCAGCAGCCCGGCCGACCAACGCCCTACCCCTCTCAGCAGCGGGCGCGATGGTGGCGTCCGGTCCCTCCTGAAAGACGACATTCTCATGAATCAGCCTTTGAAGGTTGTGGGGAAACGAGCTTTCTGGTTTCCGCCCCGCTTGTCGCGGAAGGCGTCGGTGCCAGTCGCCGTGAGATGGGACGTATTAGGCGGGCTGGATCAAGCTACCCCACCGCAGGGCGTCCGGTCAATTGAGGTCAAACCGGCGGCGGAGCCGGGCCAGAGCGGCCGAGCAGGGCGAACGCAGATGGACGCTGGACAGTGTCACCTCACTCCCTGTCCAGCTCTTTATCTGCCGGTCTATCGCGTCCTTGCGCACCCCTAGCCGCCGCTGATCGCCGACCGCGCTTCGCACTGCCATTCTGGACGAGGCACGCCCGCTCGCTCGTGTAACCGTTCCACCACCGCCGAGACTTCGCGGCGGGATTCCTCCATCCGATCGGCCGGCATCCCAGCCAGCAGCACGTGCAACGCGCTCCCGACCGCTCTTCGCAACTCATCCTGTGTGCGTTCATTCATGCCACGCCGGGATGAAGTGGTGGTGGGTGCTGCCCATGGATTGTACGTGCCGTCAGTCCGGCGGCAGCGTCATTGTTGGCGGAGTGGATCACCGCACGTGCAGCCGCCAGCAGGCGTTCGCGGAGTGTGGTTTCGGGCGGAACTTCGCCGCGTGTCGCTTCGGCATGAGCGAACGCCAACGGGGCGCGCCGAGCCGCGTCCCATGGAGAAAGTCCCAACCGCTCCAGTTCAACGCGTACCAAATCTCTGAATCGGGTAAACACTCTCCCTGAGATTGGGCCCGTTCCGGACACTCCCTCGATCAACCACCGCCTTAGTAATTCATCGTCAGAGAGCGTCCCACCGGGCGGTAGGAATGATTCCACCATAAATGCATTCCCATTTTCTGAAGCCTGAGTAGGACCGGGCTTCGGGAGCGCCGATCCAAGCTCCGCGATTTCCCACGGCCTCGCGCTACGGCGGATGGAGCTGAACGCCGGTACTCACGCTGCGCATCCTTCCGCCGTCGGCTTCGCCTCAGCTTCTTCCGCGCGCAACCGAGCGATTTCGAGTCTCAACGCTGGATACTCGGATTCCGGTACGAGCCCCGTCAGCACTGCGATTGACCGCGCCACCGCCTCCCGGTCCCTGCGCGAGCGGGCGGCGTGCGCCAGATCGAGAGCAGCGGTACAGCGCACCGGCCGGGGAATTTCTTCGTCGCGCAGCAGACCCCACGCATCCTGGGCCGCGGTGGCGGCGTCTACCGGGAGAGCGCCGGATGAATCAACGCGCGGGCGGACGCGCAGCCGCGCAAACACCCTTGCAATCAACGCTGTCGCCGCGAGGCGGTCCGACGGGCTGAGTGATGCGCCCAAAGGGAAAAGCCGGTGCAGCGCTCCGCGCGCCTTACCCATCTCGCCCTCATCCGTCCAGAGCCGCGCCAGGTCCAGGAGTAGGGCCTGAGCGCCCTCTGCATCCGCGTGAAAGGCAGCTTGTGCTTGCAAGGCACACCGCCGGGCTGCTTCGTCGTCGCGGCGCACGCGCGCAACTCTGAGCAGGCCGTGGGCGGCACGCATGCGTACGCCCAGTTCGGAGTACCGTCGACCGGCCCGGAAGGCGAGTTGATAGAAGTGTAGGGCGCGGTCAGTGGCTCCGTGCTGCTCGCAGAGGGTGCCCAACTCGACAAGGGCAGCAACGTACGTGGACTTATCTCTCTCGCGCCGAGCCAAGCCGACAGCCCGGTGCAGCCACGTTCCCGCGCGTACGCCCTGACCTGCAGCCGCCGCGAAGACGCCGGCGTGGAGGGCAGCTTCCGCGCGTTCTGGCGAGGTCAACGCCGCCGCCTGCGCGAAGTCTATGGCCGTCCTCAGCAACCCCGCCCCCCGCGCCCAGGCTGCTACTTGCAGGCAGCACAGCGAGAGTGCGCCCGCATCTACGTTATCCGGCGTGGCCAGGGCGGAGTTGATCGTGTCCAGCGATGCGGTGATGGGAGCCGGAATTTCCGCATCCGTAAGCCGGGCCAAGCGCCTCGCGTCACTTCCGGGGGCGAACAGACCCGTACGCGCGGGCGGGGGCGTTGACGTCCACAAAGCGATGTCTGCGGAAGTGCGCCAGAGTAGCACGCCGAGTTCGCCGTCGTTTTCCGCGAGAATGCCAGCTCCCTGCATCGTCTCGCCTGGTTCGCACAGCACCGCGGGGGGAATGCACCAGCGCCGGGACGGCCCATTCTTACGGGCCCGCGCCGATCCCCGTTTGTTCTTTTGCCGCATCAGAGGCTGTCTCTCGGTTCCATGTCACCGGCTCGGGTGCTGGCCGTGGAGGGTCCGTCTGGCCGCCGGGCGGCCTGCATCAGCATATCCGAAGGCGGGAAGGGGTAGTTAGGGCGGGGTTTGTCGGGAGTAGCGGTTGAGCGGCGTGGCGGGATAAGTAGTGGAGCTTTCTGGCGGGTCGTGTACGGATGGGGTTATTTTCGCCTTGCTGCGTGTGTTTTCTATCCCTTTTCAGGAGTTCAAACCAATGACCACCTTCCAAATTCGTTTCGGCACGCTCTGCGTCGCTGCGGTTCTCCTTACCGCGTGCGGTGAACAGTCTAGGAGCGTCACTGCCCCCGAGAACCCCACCTACAACGGCGGGTTTACGTTTGGTGGAGGTAATCGCTCGGCTGATAGCACCTCAACGCCGACGACCGCGTCCTCGGGCGAGGGCGCGGCCGTCGATTCTACTGGGCAAACCTTGGGGAGCGGAAACGGGGTGCTCGTCGGTTCCGGGCACTGAGCGCCACTTATAACCGGCGGCGCTCCCGGTCAGCGGCGTTCGTCGCGGTTGTGTTGGCTTCGGTTCCACGTCGATCCGGAGCCAACCAGCGCCGCAAGCGAATTGAGAACATCTTGTCGATGGTCGCTACGGCGTGAGGGAACGGAGCCGGGTTTTCCCGTTCCGGGGGTATACGCGCCGCTATCTCTACTTGGACTTCAGAGGCCACACGTTCAACCTCAGCATCCCGAAGGTCACGGGCCATTTGTTCCGCACGGCGGACGTACTCTGCTGCCGAATCCCACTCCCCGGCGTAGCGGAGGGCTTGGGCGAGATGGACGTAGCTGGCGTGCGCGTACTCCGGGTAAATTTTGCCTGTCTCTAACGCGTACTGCGCTGCGGCGCGGGAATGTTCAAAGCGACCAACGGCAGCTGCGGCACGTGCAATAGCGCTTTGTACGAGCACGCGTTCTTCCGGCTTCGTAATCGCGGGGGCGAGTTTTTCGAGCAGGGCCAATGCAGCGGAGAAATATCGGTGCCGCATCAGCAGGAAGGCATAGTCATGCGCCAGGTACGGAACCCGACGGTCGTAGATTGGATATAGGTTTAGTGCCTCACGAACGGCATCGAGCCCTTCATCAAACGAACCGCGTTCCGCTTCCAAAGCAAAGATGTAGTGACGGGCAACGGCGGCCTGTCGCCGCCTGCCCGTATTGACAGCGCGGCGGGTCGCGCGGTCGTAAAATTCCCGAGCCTCCTCGGTGCGTCCTAAGTCCTTATACACAGCTCCACGGCCAAGCAGAGCGCGAACTACTTCGTGGCGGTTCTTGAAGCCTATTGCAAGACCGAATGCCCGCTGGTACCACACCCCCGCGCGCTCGTACAGCGAGCAGCGGCGACACGCCCAGCCGGCATCATTCGCGTATGAGGCGTTGTCGGAGTGCAAGTATGCAGCGACTTCTGCATAGTGGGCCGCAGTGCCGAGTAGCGATTCACCTTCTGCCCAACTCCACACCCTGTAACACGCAGCGCCTAGCTCGGTTGCTGGAACACTCATCGGATCAGCCCGCAGCCGGATAAAGACTCGCAAAGCCGGAGTTAGCGCCGGAGCTATGCGCATCACGCGAAGCATTCGTGCGCGAGTCTTGTGGGTCCGATTTCCGAAAAGCCTCTCCCGGCGCGCTGTGCTCATCCATTGCTGGAGATCCCGCAGTATCATCCACAGACAAGCGCACACATCTTCGGCTCCGTCGGGGAACGGGTCCGTTAATATCTCCCACCCGTCAGGAACCACCCCGTCTCCGCATCGACGATTCGGCGGCGGCGGAACTGGGCGTATGCGAGGTGTCGTACGCACCAATACAGATACTCCAGAAACGACTCAGAAGGAGAATGTGCGGCCCAACCGGACAAAATACGAGGTTAATCCGGATCGCGCCATGCCGTGCGAACGATAGCTTTTTTCCGTTGAATGGGAGAGTGGCGGGGCGCAGTGGACGACAGAGAGAGGCACGATTCCGGTCGGAATCGCGCCGTCAGAGTGGTAGGGGTAAGCTCCCGAGGCTCATACTCAGGACGGCGTGCGGATCACGGCGACAGCGTGTCTGCGTCGTTCAATCGGTCCCACTCAAACAGGGACCGCGCGTCAGGCGCCGCCGTTGGTTGCCCGACTGGAAACAGAGCCAACCTCCGGCCATCGCAGGCGCAACAGCGGTCCGCCCCTCCTTCGCGCTCGGATAGACCGCCCAAACTTCTCAGGTTTCCCCGCCCGAGTCTCGGAACTCCCGCATCACCGCTCGCTTCACCTTCCGCCCGTCACACACGCACTCGAAGCAGCGCGCCGTTACCCGGACGTTCGGGCGCGGTTAGGCTGCACGGTTTGTACCGGGCAACGCAGAACGCTTTTGGCTGTGTCGCGGTATCTCGTTGTGAGGCGGCGAACACCGAGAGCGAGCAAGGGGGGAATAGGCCCCTCTCCCGGTTCGCTTCGCTCCCGAGAGGGGCCATTCCCCCGGCTCGCCTTTTCGCTTCGCTCAAAGGGCAGAAGGGACCCGCGACGAACGATGCCGCGCAGGACCGTCCGAAAGCCAACGCGCTGGCTCCCCGACGAATGGGAGGCCATCACCGAGGCCGCGCGCCCGCTTGGGATTCCCGCGCTCCGTTTCGTGCGCGAGGCCGCGCTGGAGAAAGCCGCAACGGGCAAACGGCCCGCACCCCCAAGAGGCAGCGCCCGGCCGACGACCTGGTGCACCAGCTCGCGCGCATCCTGAATAACCTGCGGCAGCTGGAGCACCTGGCCGAGGATGATGGCCTCGCCGACGCCGCCGCGCTCATCGCTGCCACGGCTGACGCCGCCGAGGCGGCGATCCGCGCGGCGCCCGGCGCGGCGCGCGCGGCGGCGCCGCTGCTGCCGCCCGCGCCGGTCCGGCGCCTGCGTTCGGTGGCGTGATTCGCTAACGGACAGCGCCAACTGACAGCAGGCCCCGACGGACAGCGGTAAAGTGTTGTAGAACGCGCACTTACCGTCGGATGGCTGAATACGCGGCAACAACGGCCCAAAGTCCGCCTTCGCGGACTGCACGCGCAGTCGAGTGCGCCAGGCAGGCCGGAGCGCGAGTCAGGTCTCCCCGTCCCCTGCGGAGCGGGGGACGGGGGCCGGGGGGAGGGGGGTGCCGCGGCATGCACCGGCAGCCGGCCCAATCCGGTGTGAATTCTCCCCCTCTCCCGCTGCGGGAGAGGGGGCCGGGAGAGGGGGCAGCCGGGGAATGCGCCGGCCCCGATCGAAACGCGCAGTTTGTGCGGGGAGGGAGCGGGGAGGGGCATCGACGCATGGAAAGAGGCCGGCCCCGCGCTACCGGGGCCGGCCTCCTCGTCTACCGTGATTAGCGTTGTGACGTTGGGGACCGCCCTTACCCGCCATTCCGCAGCGCCGACAGGTTGCGGCGGATGAGCACCGCGGCCAGGTCGCCCGCGCGCGACGAGGAGAACGAGGGCGACACCGGCGCCAGCAGCCGCATGGAGCGCTTGAGCTTCTGCTGCGCGGCGCGGGTCAGCAGCACGGGCTCGGTGGGGTCCAGCGCCTCCACCGCCGCCACGTCGTCGGCCAGCACCACGTTCAGGCGCTCGCCGCCCGCCATGCACCGCAGCCGCTCGCCGTAGCGCGGGTCGGTGACGACCGCCGTCAGCGGGCCCTCGCGCAGCCGCTCTTCGGCGGCGGCCACGATCTCCCGGCTGGCCTCCAGCACCACCACCGGCACGCCGGCGGCACGCGCGGCAGACTCCACCGAGGCCACGTGGAACGGCGTGGTCACCACCAGGTCGGCCTCGCGCAGCGCCGTCAGCAGGTCGTCGCGGCGTGGTCCGTCTGCCGCGTTCAGCCGGCGCGTCTCGAAGCCCCACTGGCCGCCCAGCTCGGCGGTGAGCGAGGCCAGGCCGTCCTCGGTGCCGTCCACGCACAGGCAGCGCACCGCGGCGGCGGCCGTCCACTTGCGCACCAGGTCCGGCAGGTGCGGCACCTTCACCTGCACGTCGGCGGCCTGGCCGATCACCCCGGCCAGCCACGCGGCCGTCTCGTTCTCCGGCGCCTCGGCGGGCTGCGGCCCGCTCCCCACCACCACGCCGTGGCGGGTGCGGATCTCCACCACGCCCTCCGTGGCCAGGCGGCGGTACGCGGCCGAGACGTAGCGGTGGTCGTGCCCCGTGTGCCGCGTGACCTCGCGGATGCTGGGCAGGCGGTCGCCCGGACGCAGGTGGCCCAGGTACACGCCGGCGGCGATCCCCTGCCGCAGCGCCTCGACCAGGTCGCCGCCCTGGGGCACCGACAGCAGCACCCGGCGCGCCTCGGCCTCGCTCCACGACGACCGCTGCCCGGGCACCGGCTGCGCGGCCTGCGCCTCGGGCACCGCGGCCGCGGCGGCGGGCACGATCTCCTCGTCCGCCGCACCGGCCGCGGCAAGGTGAAGCACCGTGCCACGGGCCGTTCCCGCCGGGCCCGCCAGCGGCGACACCTTCACCTCCAGGTCCAGCTCGGCGCCGTCCCTGGTGCGCGCCCGCACCGGCACAACGGCCGCCTCGCCGCCGTTCTTCTGCGCCGCCACGCGCTCGATCACCCGCTCGGCGAACTCGTCGAAGGCGGGGACGCGGGCGCCGGCCACCTCGGCCTCCGTCCATCCCAGCAGGCACTCGGCGGCGGGGGTCCACAGCATCACCGTGCCGTCCACGTCCAGCAGCACCGTCGCGCGGTCGGAGGCGTTCAGGGCCAGCTTCAGCGTTTCCACCGCTTCGGCGCGCGACTGGTCGGCCGCGCGGCGGCTCGTGACGTCGCGAAGCGTCCAGTGCAGCCCGCCCGCCGCGGTGCGCGGGGCAAAGGGCGCCACGCGCGCCTCTACCCAGCGGGGTGCCTGGCCGCGCGCCGCGATCTCCATCTCCCACTCCATCGGCTCGCCCGACTTGCCGGCCCGGTCCAGCCGCATGCGGAACTCGCGGCGCTGGTCGTCCGGAACGAACACCGCCAGCGGCTTACCGCGCAGGTGCTCGGGGCGCACGCCGAACAGCACGCCCGCCGCGCGGTTCACGTCACGGATCAGCCCGCCCGGGTCCGTGGCCAGCATGCACTCGGCCGCGCCCTCGAACAGGTCGCGGTTCCACTCGCTGGTGGATTCGGCCGCCTGCCACGCCTCGGCCAGCAGCCCCTGGTGCTGCCGAAGCTCCTCTTCGGTAACACGCAGCTCCTCGATGGCGCATTCCAGCTCGCCCAGCGACTCCAGCAGGAGCGTCTCGCGCGGCTGGGGACCGCCGGCTTCAATGCGCAGCTGCGAAAAGCGCGGAAGCAGCGAGTCGGCCAGCAGCGGGTTCGAATGATGATCGGGCATCCGATTTCAATCCTGGAAGGAGCGCGGGAAAGGACTCGAAGCCGGCGGCGTCCGCCGATCGCTCGCGACAAGTGCACGAAGTAATCGCGGGACGCGTGCCGGATGATACCTGCTGTTGAAGCTTTGTGCACTACTCGCGCCGCGCGTGATGGCCGGAAACGACGGAGAACACGCGCGATCGCCGCACGCCCGGTGGCGCGCGGCGATCGTTGCGGGTACCTGGCCGAAGCGGCGCAACACGCTACGCCGAGGCCGCGGCGGAAACCACGGATTCGTCGCCGCGGCGTGCCTCCGTGCCGTCAGTCGCCGGAGAAATCGTCAGGTGGCGGGTGGCATCCATGCGCGCGTACAGGTCGCGGCGTCGCGCCTCGAGCGCCACCGAGCGCTCGTAGATCCGCTGCGCGCGCGCCTCGGCGGCGGCGCGCATGGCGGCCAGTCGGTCGAAGATGAGATCGTCCATGAGTCCGCGTGAAGGGCCGTAAACGGGCCGCCGGGGGGGCGGGCCTGGGAACCAGAAGTTTGGCGGGCGCATCGTATCGCGCTGCGTATCAACTGGTTACAGTTTACGGCAACCGCGGGGGAGGGAGTATCGGGAGGAGGGGGAACACGTGTCGGGAGATTCCCGGACACGCCCAGGCGTCAAACGATCAGCTCTCGGAGAGCCACCCCTGCTGAAGGGCGTAGCGCACCATCTCGGTGCGGCTACGCAGGCCAAGCTTGTCGGTAATGCGGGCCTTGTAGGTTTCCACGGTCTTGGTGCTGATTTCCAGCTCCGCCGCGATCTGCTTGTTGCTCTGTCCCCAGGCAATGCGGCGCAGCACCTCTTCTTCGCGCCCGCTCAGCGACTCGGGTGAGGGCACGTCGCCCGTGCCGCGCGCCGTGGAGCCCGTGCGGAGCATGCGCCCGGCGAGCGTGGGATCCACGTACGTGCCCCCCGCCGCCACCACGCGGATGGCGCGCACCAGCTCGTCGGCGGCGGCGCGCTTCAGCACGTAGCCCGCGGCGCCGGCCTGCAGCATGCGCGTCAGGTGGGCGCGGTCGTCGTGCATGGTCAGCGCCAGGATCCGCACGTCGGGGCACTCGCGCGTCAGCCGCTCGGCGGTTTCGGGCCCTCCCAGGCCGGGCATGGACACGTCCAGCACCGCCACGTCGGGGCGCAAGGCGCACGCCTGAAGGCACGCTTCCAGGCCGTTGCGCGCCTCGCCCACCACCTGCATCCCCTCGCTGCCGTCCAGGAGCGATCGCAGGCCGGCGCGGACCATCTCGTGGTCATCGGCCAGCAGTATGCGCACCATGTTCATCACGGCGTGTCAGTTTCGGGGGGGGGGGAGATCCATCTGATACCCGCACGAAGAGCGTGGTGCCCACGCCGGGTGACGACTCCACGTCGAGCCGGCCTCCCAGCGGCGCCACCCGCTCGCGCATGCCCCGCAGACCCAGCGCCTGCGTCTTTTCATACAGCAGGTCGGTGTCGAACCCGTCGCCGTCGTCCTCGATGACCAGGGAGATGGACCCGCCCCGCCGCTCCAGCAGCACGCCCACGCGGGACGCGGCGGCGTGCTTCAGCACGTTGGTCAGCGCCTCCTGGGCCACCCGGTACAGCATGGTTTCCACCTCCGGGGCAAAGCGCTCGGGGCCCAGCCCCACCGCCTGGAAGTCGCACTCGATGCCGTTGCGGTCCGACCACTCGTGAAGCATGCTCTCCAGTGCCAGCGTCAGGCCCAGGTTGTCGAGCCCCGGCGGGCGCATCTCCACGGCCAGCTGGTGCACCTCGCGGGCAATGCGGCCGGCCAGCTGCTCCAGCTCGGCAACGCGCCGCGCCCGGTCTTCTCCGTCCGCGTGAAGGCCCTTGAGCCCCACCTGCAGGGCCGTCACCAGCTGCCCCATCTGGTCGTGAAGCTCGCGCGAAATGCGCAGCCGCTCCTGCTCCTCGGCCGACGCCAGCCGGCGCAGCAGGTCGTTGCGCTCATCCTCGACCACGCCGACCGTCACCTGGCCCATCAGCAGAGGCACCCGGTTCAGCCGCCCGAACACGAGCCCCACGCTCCGGGGGTCGGGCGTGCCGGGGTACTCGTTCACCCAAACCAGCGCCGCCATGTCCAGGATGTGCGCCAGCTCGTCGAACTCGCGGATGATCTCGCGCACCTCGTAACCCTGCCGGCGGCGAAGGCTGGCGATGTTCCGCATCTCCGCGGTAACGAACTCCTCGGCGGTGAGCTTTTCCGGGTCCGGGCTCAGCAGAAACTCGGCGGCCCGGCCCAGCACGATGGGAATGTCGTCGAGGATGGAGTCGTGCGGCAGAATGCGGACGGGGTGGATGTCCAGGTCCCCCGAAAGCTTCATCACCCAGTCGCGGGTGATCTGCTCGCGGTCTTCCATCAGCCGGTTGGCGGAATACTGCTCGAACGAGAGGGTCGTCTGGTCCATGGCCGTTCTTGCTGCGGGGGCACGTGGCCCTCTCGGCAAGTCGGGAACCATGCCGCGGACAGACAAGTCCAGGCGGGCGGGCTCGATCTCTTGGAGAGAAAGCATTGGGAGGCGCAATCTGCGCCCAATCAACAAGATAGCTCAACCTGCCCCGAACTCCAAACCTGGGCACGCGCACCTGCCCGGTTCGCCTGCGCATCCCCCGCACCGGCCCGGCGGCATCCCAGGCCCGGGCGGCGCCGCCGGGGGTACTCCGGGGGATGGGTGCGTGCCGTTCCCCTCACCCGCACGTGACACCCGGCGGGCCCACTCGCGGCCGGAGCGCGCCCGCGTACTCCCGCCGGTTGCCGTCGCCGCCGTACCAGCGGGCGCCCCCGTTCCGCGACTGCGCACAGGCGCGGTCCGCCGCCTGCGTTGTAGCACCCCGTAGCAAGGGCTGCGCGCGGCTTTCGACGGTGGCGCGGCGGCGGGATGGGGGTGAATCCACACGGGCGGGGACGGGCGAATGCTGACGCTGATCGAAGGGGGACGGGTGTACACGCCCGACCCGGTGGGGGTGCAGTCCATCCTGCTAGCCGACGGCCACGTGGGAAAAGTAGGCGAAGTAGACAGGAGCGCGCTGGAGCGGCTGGGCGCCGAATACGAGGTGATCGACGCCAGCGGCTGCATCGTCGTCCCCGGCTTCATCGACCCCCACACCCACCTGCTGGGCGGCAGCGGCGAAACCGGCTACAGCACGCAGACGCCGGAGTTCTTCATCAGCGAGATCATCGCCTTCGGCATCACCACCGTGGTGGGCACGCTGGGCGTGGACACCACCATGAAGACCATGGCCGGGCTGCTGGCCAAGGTAAAGGGGCTCAAGGAGCAGGGGATCAACGCCTTCTGCTGGACGGGCGGCTACGACATCCCGCCGAACTCCATCCTGGGCACCGTTCGCGAAGACATCATGTTCATCGACGAGGTGATCGGGGCGGGCGAGGTGGCCATCGCCGACGAGCGGGCCCTGGCGCCCGATCCACAGCAGCTTGCGCGCACCGCCACCCACGCGCACATCGGCGGCATGCTGGCCAAGAAGGCCGGGCTGGTGCACATCCACTGCGGCGACTCGGAGCGGCGCCTTTCGCAGCTTCGCGACGTGCTGAACAACTACGACGTGAAGCCGTCGTGGTTCTACAGCACGCACGTCGAGCGCACCGAAAAGCTTGTGGAAGAGGCCATCGAGCTTTCCAACCAGGGGATGCCCTGCGACATGGACGTGGTGGAGGGCGATCTTCACCGCTGGGTGCGCTACTGGCTGGACCACGGCGGAAACCCCGAGCGGCTGACGGTGTCGTCCGACGCGTCCATGACCGGGCACGGGCTGGTGTGGCAGCAGGTGCGCGAATGCGTGCTGGAGCATGGTTTCACGCTGGAACAGATGCTGCCCATGATCACCCGGAACACGGGGCGCATCCTGAAGCTGCGCGAGAAAGGCGAGATCCGGAAAGCCTTCATGGGCGACATGGTGATGCTGGAGGAAGGCTCGCTGGAAATCGTCAACGTGATGTCGCAGGGCAAGATGATGGTGCGCGACGGCAAGCTCACGTGCGAAGAGAACTGGCTGAAGGACAGCGACCGCGAGATCCACCTGTCCGGGCGCAAGAACGAAGGCGGCGAGGACGACTGACCGCGCACCCACGAGGGGCACGCGGGGCAGGGCGGACGAGGAACGAGGAAAGAACGCAAATGGCCGAGGACCAGGACGAGCAGAAGGGCCGAGAGGGCCAGCAGGATGTAGAGGCGGGCGACCACGCGAAGCGGATGGGGCACCTGCTGGTGATCGGCGGCGCGGAAGATCCCGACGAGGACGACATGAAGATCCTCCCGCACTTCGTAAAAATGTGCGGCGGGCCCTCGGCGCGGATCGTCGTCTGCTCGTCGCCTTCGGAAAACCCGCACGACAAGGCGGACACCTACGAGCGGCTGTTCGAGAAGATCGGCGTGGAAGCGGTGTTCCCGGCCCCCATCGAGAGCCGCGACGAGGCCGAGAACCCGGAGCTGCTGGAGTTCACCCGCGGCGCCACGGGCGTCTTCTTCACCGGCGGCGACCAGCTGCGGCTGACGGCGCTGGTGGCCGGGACGGGGTTTGGTGAGATGGTGCGGACGCGGCTGTACGGCGACAACCTGGTCGTAGGCGGCACCAGCGCCGGCGCCGCCGCCATGAGCAGCGTGATGCTGATCGGCGGCAAGAGCGAGGGCACGGTGAAGCGCGAAGACATCAGCCTGGCGCCGGGACTGGGCTACTGGCGCGACACGGTGGTCGACACGCACTTCAGCCAGCGCGGCCGCGTCAGCCGCCTGATGACCATCTTTGCGCACAACCCCCAGGTCCTGGGCATCGGTATCGACGAGAACACCGCCATAGACCTGGTGCCCGGCGACCGCTTCACCGTCATCGGCGCGGGGGTGGTGATGGTGTTCAACGGCCGCGTCAGCCACACCAACGCGCCCGATGCGTCCGACGACGAAACGCTGGCCATCACCGACACGGCGCTCCACACTCTTCCCGACGGGTACGGCTTCAACCTGCGCACCAAGCGGCCGATGCTGCCCGGGGGCGAGGAGATCCCCAGGCTGGAGCATTGAGCCGCGGGTCACGACGGCAACGACGGTAGCTACGGTCACCACGGCCGGACGAGGCCGGCTGCAGCGGAGGGATGCGCGATGACGGAGAGCGGAACGGGGCCGACCGGCGCGGAGCAGATCGCGCTGCTGAACGACCTGCTGGCGCTGGACCACGACGCGGTGCAGGCGTACTCCATCGCCATCGGGCGGATCAGCAGCGCCGAGTACCGCGAAACTTTGGCGGGCTTCCGGGGCGACCACCAGCGGCACATCACGCAGCTGACGGGGCTGATCCAGGACCGCGGCGGGGTGGCGGTGCAGCTGCCGCACCTGCCCACGGGGCACTTCAAGCTGGCGGTGCAGGCCCTTGGCGCCGCGGGCGACGACCGCGCGCTACTGATGGCGTTCAAGGCCAACGAGCGGCAGGTGCGCGACAAGTACCGCCGCCACGCCGACGATCCGCACGAGCCGGCCGTCGCCACGATCCTCCGCGCCGCGGCGCGCGACGAGGAGGCGCACTACGCGTGGGTGGAGGGCGTGCTGGAGGGGATGGGGCTGGAGCCCGGGTCGCTGCTGAAGACGGTGCAGGACGCGGCCGAAACGGCCCACGCCACCACCGCCGACGCCATCGAGTCCGCCGGCCGCCGCGTGGCCGAGGCGGTGGAGCGCCTGCGGCCGGGCGGAACCCGATAGGGGAGGCCCCTCCCCCGGGTGCCCCTCCCCCGGCCCCTCCCCGCACAAACTACGTGCGGAGAGGGGGGAACTCCGGGTGCGGATGAGGCGGGTTCGGCGCGTCGGCTGGCACCCCCCATCCCCAGCCCTTCCCCCGCAAACCCCGCGGGGGAAGGGAGCCAGTGCCGTGCGTCACGCCGGGACCGTCGCGGCAGCGGTCACCGTCACCCCACCGGCCCGTACCACCCGGCCTGTCATCCTGAGCCCCAAGCGCACCGCACCTGCCCGCACAACACGGCCTGTCATCCTGAGCCCCAAGCGCGCCGCACCTGCCCGCGCCCCATCCCACGCGGGGCGAAGGATCTAGCCGCGGACACGTACCAGCCAGGGCGCGGCAGCGGTCACCAGTACCGAGGCCGCATGCCCGCTCGTTCGCCCCGGGCCCGGGGAGCCAAGGGGGGAGCGAGGGGCGGCACCAGGGCCCGGGAGCCAGGGGCGGGTGAACCCGCGGCTGGAACAGCGGAAAGCCCCGACACGAGCCGCTGGCGCGTCTCGTTCGGGGCTTCAACCACACACATCGAAACCTGCCGAAGCGCGCTCGAATTCTCCCCCTCTCCCGCTTGCGGCCCGCTTGGGGGAGAGGGGGCCGGGGGGAGAGGGCAGCCGGGGAATGCGCCGGCGCCATTCGAAACGCGCCGCCGTCCGCCAGCCGGGACGAGCCCGAGGCCCACGCTTCCGTGCTCGCTGCCGCGCCCGGGCTGAGAAGTGCCCCAGGCTGGATCCTTCGGCCCGCGACGGATGGGCTGCGGGCCGGTGAGGTGCGCCTGGGCCTCAGGATGACAGGCTTTCGCGCTCCGGCCTGGATGGATCGCGCGCGAAGGTCCCCTCTCCCCCGGCGCGGTTCGCCGGACGAGGGGCCGCGGGCGGGGCCCGCCGCCGCTCCGGTCCTGATATTGCGGCTAGGCCGCATCGCCGACCCGTCAGAACGAACCGGACCCGCGATGATCAACGCTTTCCGCAAGCTGCTTCGCCCCACGCTGCGCAACCAGCTCGAGGACGGCGTCCGCGAAGCGCTCCGCCGCTACGCCGACCGCCGCACCGCGCCCGACCTGCGCGTGTACGTATCCACCGACCTGGTGCCCACGGGCATGGGCCCGCCCATGTGGGCCCGCGACGAGGCCGACCACCTGCGGCGCTTCGCCGCGCAGTGGGCCCAGGACAACGGCATCGCCCGCGCGGGGCTGCGCATCGAGATCGTGCTCCTGGACACCAAGCGCGAGTTCGCCCACGTCAAGCCGCTGGGCCTCGACGAGCCCAAGGCCGACCCGGGCGCCGGGGCCACCAACGCCCCGCGCCCCGACCGCGCTCTGGTGCCCGAGCCCCCGCGGGCGGCCGCCCCGGCCTACGCTCCGCCCGCCGCACCCGCGTACGGAGGCGGCGCGCCCGCCGGAGGGGGCGGGGCCGTGCTCGAGGTGGTGAGCTCCGAAACCCTGCGCGAGCCGGTGCGCGTGGAGGGCGAGGTGACGGTGGGCCGCAAGCCCGAGCCCGGCGTCTTCGCCACGGGCGACCGCTACATGTCGGGCCGGCACGCCCGCTTCCGCAGCCAGGGCGGGCGGGTGACCGTGAGCGACCTGGATTCCAAGAACCGCACCTACGTCAACGAGCAGCCGATTCCCCCCCACCAGGAGCGCCCGCTGAGCTTGGGCGATACCGTGCGGATGGGGAACACCGTGCTGCGCCTGACCCACGCCGGCTGAACCCACCGTGCTGGAAACCGCTCTCAACTGGGTTCTGCGCGCCGCCCTGCTGGCCTTTGGCGCCGGCGCGCTGATCGCGCTGCTCCGCTGGATGGGCCAGGCCATCCGCGAACGGCGCGAGCGCTGGGCCATCCGCCTGGCCATCGGCATGCTGATGTTCGCGGCGATCTATGCCTTCGGGCACGCGCGCATGCTCATGCAGGCCGAGGAGCTGGAGGAGGGCCGCATGGCCTGGCGCCGCTTCGGCGACCCGCGCGAAAGCGAGCGCAACCGCGGCGAGGTGCGCGGGTGGATCATGGACTGCACCAACGAGCCCGCCAATGCCCTGGCCCGCTACGGCGTGCGCGACGGCGAGGTGCAGCGCGTGTACCCCCTGGGCGAGGGCGGCGCCAACCTGATCGGCGCGGGGGGCGACGACGACCGCGACTACACCGTGGAGCGGGTGTTCGCCCGCCACCTGCGCAAGCCGCTGAGCTTCGCCGAGCAGGGCCAGCTCCACCCCGTGGGAACGGACCTTCAGCTCACCATCTGCAGCGCGCCCATGCGCCGCGCCTGGTCGCTGCTGCAGCAGACGGGGCTCAACGGCGCCATCATCGTGCAGGACGTCAACACGGGCGCGCTGGTGGCCTACGCCGCGACGGGCAAGGCCGACGAGCCGCCCTTCGGCATCAAGCGGTACGCGCCCCCGGGCTCCGTCTTCAAGCTGGCCCTGGCCGCGCTCTGGTGGGAAAACAACCTGCCGGACATGGAGATGGGCTGCCCGCCGGAAATCCAGGTGGGACGCGCGCGAATCCGCAACTTCGAAAGCACGTCGTACCCGTCGCTCGAAGTGCCGCGCGAGATGCTGCGCTACTCGTGCAACACGGCCGCCGTGCAGATGGCCAACTACGCCCGCCAGCGGCTGGGCGCCGAGGCCTTTCACGACGCCTACAAGCGCTTCGGCTTTCTCACCTACTCCGAGGGCCCGCCCTCCGCGGCCGAGAAGGGGTTCTGGAACACCGAGAACCCGGCGTGGGCCGAGCGCATGACGCCGCCGCCCTCGCGCGTTCGCCTCCTGCGCCGCTTCAACCAGCACGAGTGGGGGCAGATCGCCATCGGGCAGGGGCCGGTGGACGTGACGCCGCTCTCCGTTTCCCGCTTCGTGCAGGCCATCGGCAACGGGGGCGTGATGCTGCCGCCGACCATCGAGGCCGACCGCTTGAACGACCTCCCCGAGGGCACGCGGGTGATGAAGCAGACCACCTCGCAGAAGCTGATGCAGTCCATGCTCCTGGTGGTGGACTCCGGCACCGCCGCCTCCGCGCAGCCGCGGCTGGCGGGAACGGGATGGGACATGGGGGGCAAGACGGGCTCGGCCGACGTGGCGGGGCGCGCGCGCGCCGACGGCTGGTTCGCCGGGCTGATGTTCGATCCCGAGCGGCGCCCCCGCTACACCGTCGTCGTCTACCTGCAGAGCGGCGCGCCGGGCGGGCGCATTCCCGCCGCCATCGGCGCCGAGATGACGCGCTTCATGGCCAGCCAGGCGCGCGCCCAGGACCGGGGCGAAGACCAGGCCGCCGCGCGGAAGGAGGACTGATGGCGCTTCGCGACCTGTTCAAGCGGCGCGGCGGCACCGGGGGCGGCGGCCCCGAGGGCGTCACCATTTCGCTGAAGGCCCACAACCGGCCGGCCGAGCAGCGCAGCGGCCGGGTGATGCCGGGGCCGCTGTGGTGGGGGCTGCTGCTGGCCTCGCTCTTCTACATCGCCGCCCACTTTTCCATCGTGGCGGCGGTGTGGCCCATCCACGGCACCTCCACCGGCTCCGGCGGCACGCTCATCCGCGACGGCATCGCCCTGGGCGCGTGGATCGCCGTGCTGGTGGCGCTGCGCAGCCTGGGGTACCGCGGCAGCTGGGCCATCGTGGTGTTCCCCATCCTGATCTTCTGCCTGACGCGGCCCACGCAGTTCCAGCTGTTCAGCGACCCCTCGTACCAGGCCGCCGGCAAGGTGCGCGGCGCCGCCAACGACGCCAAGGCCACCCGCGCCCGGCTCTCCACCATCGAGCGCACGTACGACGACGAGCGCAAGCAGATCGTCTACCAGGGCCCGCCGCCCCCGCTGCCCGACCCGTTCGCCAGGGCCGTGCAGCAGGAGGCCCAGGGGCGCGGCTTCATCTCGCGCAGCGCCGCGCACTTCACCGTGTTCGTGGCCCCGTTCGCACTGCTGGTGGGCTTTCTCCTGTCCCGCGAGCCGCGGGTGATGCGGTGGGTGCGCGATCGAAGGCTGATCCCGTTCCTTCCCACGCTGGCCGTGTTCTTCGTCCTCACCATCGGCTTCACCAAGCTGGGCAAGGTGGGGGGGATGACGCCGTGGGAACTGTTCCTCCCCGTCTTCATCGTCATCTGGGCGGCCACGCTGGCCGAGGACGCGTACAACCTGGCCCGCCCCGGCGCGGTGATGGACCCGCGGCGCCTGCTGAACCTGTTTTTGTACGGCGCCATGCCGGTGATCCCGTTCCTGATCATCCGCGAGCTGGGCCTGAGCATCGTGCTGGCGGGGTCGATGGCGGCCATGCTGCTGGTGGGGACGCGGCGCGGATGGTGGGCGGGGCTGATGCTGGCCGTGTGGGCGGTGCTGGTGTTCGCCGCCTTCCGGGTGGACGAGCGCTCGGCCACCCGCCTGGAGCTGGCGTACGATCCGTACAAGGACGTGTCGTCGATGAACGACGAGGAGGCCGAGCGGTGGGCGGCCAAGCTTCACCAGATGAAATTGTTCGACGCCAACGTCACCACCGGCGGGCTGCTGGGCGAGGGGCCCGGCCGCGGCCACGCCGAGACGGCGCCCAACGCGGCCGACGACGGCTACATCACCGCCATCGCCACGCACTGGGGATGGGCCGGCGCGGTGTCCATCGTGCTGGTGTACACGCTGTTCATCGTGCAGCTGCTGAGCGCCGCCGCGCGCGAGACCGGCGCCTTCGAGCGCACGCTGCTCACCGGCGTGGCCATGCTCATCGGCATCCCCTTCTGGCTGGCGACGCTGGGCGGCATCCGCCTGATCCCGCTGACCGGCGTGGCCACGGCCTTCGCCGCGCACGGGGGCGCCAAGCTGCTGGCGTCGGCGCTGGCCGTGGGGCTGGCGGCGGGGGTCAGCCACCGCAGGGCACGGGAAGAGATGTTCGACGAGGCACTCGCCGCGCCCGGCACCGCCGAGCCGCGCGCCAAGGGGATCCGCATCCGATGAGCGACGACACGCAGCCCACGCCCGCCGCGCCCCGCCCGACCGCGCCGGCGCTCCCGGAAACCCGCGCGCTGGGCATGGTGCCCCTGCACGGGATGCTCTTCGACATCGCGGGGGCCAGCGCGCAGGGGCCGCGGGCGGAGAACCAGGACGCGTTCAGCGTCGACACCTTCACCCAGCGGATGTTCGTCGCGGTGGCGGACGGCATGGGCGGCGAGCGCGCCGGCCGGGTGGCCGCCGACACCGCGCTGACGGCGCTGATGCAGGGCGGCGACATCCGCAGCCTGGACGCGGCCCGCTACGCCCTGCGCCACGCGGACGAGACGGTGGCGCGCCTGGCCCAGCAGTCCCCCGGAGACCGCGGGGGGATGGGGTGCGCGCTGGCGCTGCTGGCCCTGGCGACGGACCGCGCGGGGAACCCCGGCTGGGTGGGCGCCCACGTGGGCGACGTGCGCATCATCAGCCGGGGCCCGGACGGCACGGTGCGGCTGGAGACGCGCGACCACACCCCGGCGTACGCGCGGTGGGAGGCGGGGGAGATCGCGCTCGACGAGGTTCCCGACAGCCCGGGCAGCAACCGCCTGCAGCGCGCCGTGGGGCGAGGCGGCGAGGCCGACGCGGTGTGGATCCCGGTGCGTCCCAACTGGACGTACCTGCTGATCAGCGACGGGGTGACCAAGGCCATGCGGCTCGACGAGCTGGGCGAGGCCATGGCCCTTCCGTCGTCGGAGCAGATCTGCTCGGCCATCACCCGCAAGGTCGAGGAGCGCGGGCCCGACGACAACTACACGGCGGTCGCGGTGCGCGTGCTGGGCGACGGGGGCGGCGCCACCATGCCTTCGCCCCCGCCGCGCGGGGGCGCACAGATCGCCGCCGCGGTGTCGGAGTCGCCGCACCGCGGGCACGCCAACCTGGTGCACGAGAGGAACGACGACGTGAACGGCAGACGAGGGTCCATCCTTCCGACGCTGCTGTCGCTGCTGGCGCTGGCGGTGGGCGGGTTCGCCCTGTGGACGGCCATGCAGGCCGGCCGCGGCACCGATCCCGCCGTCGCGGCGCAGATCGACAGCCTGCGCGCCGAGGTGCGCGGGCTCAGCAGCCGCGTGGCCACGCCCCGCGACAGCCTGTCGCTGATCGGCGGCACCGACACGGCGGCGCCGGCCGCCGCGGCCGCCCCGGTGCCATCCGCCCCCGCCGCCGGGCAGGCGCCGGCCAACCCAACCGCACGCCCATGACCGACTTTACCCCCGCGTCGCGCCCGCACGAGAGCATCGACGGGGAGCCGCTGCTCGATTCGTTCCTGCGCGAAGCCATCCCCGAGATCAAGCTGGCGCTGGGCGACCTGATCGACCGCGACAACTCGCGGGCGATCCCCGACAAGTACGTGAAGATGCTGCCGCTGACGACGCTGGTCGTCACCCTTCGCCCCGACGCCGCCCAGGCCATCGCCGACATGGCGGCGGACCTGGAAGAGGACCTGACGGACTCGGTGATGCGGCACGGCTCGCTGTACGACCGCGACTACAAGGTGCGCCTCAAGGAGGCCGGCTCGCGCGGGGCGCCGCTCTTCCGCGTGTCGACGCAGCCGGCCGGCCAGCCGGACCCCGCGCCCATCGTCGCCGCGCCGCCGCCGCCCCCTCCCCCTCCGCCGCCCCGCGCGCCGGAACCGGAGCCCACGATGGCGGCGCCCCGGCACGATCACGCGGCCGCCTCGCCCCCGCCCTCCGTGCCGGCATGGGTGGCGCCCGGCCCGCCGCCCTCGGTGGACCCCGACGCCACGCGCGTGGAGGGCATCCCTTCCGCCCCTGCGCCGAAGCGGGGGCCCGACTTCCCCGCGGGACGCTACGAGCTACGGGTGGAAGACGAGGACGGCACCGAGCGCGAGCGCCTGCCCATCCCGGGTGCGACGGTGAGCGTGGGCCGGCACACGGACGACCCGGCGCTGCGCAGCGACATCCAGCTCACCGGCGCGCCCAACGTCAGCCGGCGGCAGCTGGCGCTGGTGTGGGAGGAGCGCGACGGAAAGCCGGGGTTCCTGGTGTACAACCTGGGGCTGAACGGCATCCACGTGGGCGACCGCGAGGTGTCGGGCGCCAACACGGGCAAGGGCGAGATGAAGCTCGACGGGCTGGATGCGCACAGCATCTGGCTGGCCCCGGGTGACGCCCTGCGCATCGGCGGCCACGGCCCGGTGGTGCGGATCCTGGAGAAGGGTGCCGACGCGGATGCCGAGGTGCCTGAGATCGCCGAGGACCCGGATAAGACGCAGTTTGGGTGAAACTGCAGTGCGTGAGTGCGTGAGTGCGTGAGTGCGTTGGTGCGTTAGTGCGGAAGTAACTTCTACGGGGGACGACTGATCTCGGTGTGCCGGCCGGTGCCCCCCTCTCCCAGCCTCTCCCCCGCAAACTGCGCGGGGGAGAGGAGCCAGTCCGGCGCGTTTGGCGGAGTTCCGGTGCGAAACAAGTGGCGCGTCCCCTCGTACTGACGCACTCACGCACTAACGCACTCACGCACTTCCCCTTACCTTTGTGGGATTGTGCGGGGTGAGGGGACGGGGTTGGGATCACCCCATCGCCTGAGAGGGCACTGATGTCGGGCTTGGCGCAGTTTCTTGTAGGCCACGTCCTGAACGAGCGATACCGGCTGGATTCGGTGCTCGGGCAGGGCGGGTTCGGCGTGGTGTTCCGCGCCGCGGACCTTCAGCGCGACCGTGAGGTGGCGGTGAAGGTGATGGATCCGCCGCGCGGAATGGGGCCCGCCGAAACGGAGCGGATGCGCCAGCGCTTTCAGCGCGAGGCGGCCGTGGCCGCGCGCCTGCCCATGCACCCGAACCTGGTGCCCGTCTTGGACGTGGGCTCCGACGCACGCGTCGATTTCCTCGTCATGCAGCTGCTGCGGGGCGAAAGCCTGCGCGAGCGGCTGGCCCGCGAGGAGCCCCTGGGGCTCCGGACGGCGCTGCACGTCCTGCGCGAGACCGCGCGGGGCGTGGCCGCCGGGCACGAGATCGGGCTGGTGCACCGCGACCTGAAGCCCGCCAACATCTTTCTGGAGGGCGACGGACCGGAGCCGTCCGTCCGCGTGCTTGACTTTGGCATCGCCAAGGTGCTGGACGACGAGGAAGACGAGGAGACGCGCACGCACCTGACCATGCCCGGCGAGTGGTTCGGCAGCGAGTTCTACTGCGCGCCCGAGCACCTTCGCCGCGAGCCCGTCACCCGCACGGCCGACGTCTTCAGCCTGGGCGTGGTGGCGTTCGAGGTGCTCACGCGTACGCGCCTGTTCACGCGCGAAGACCAGAACCGCCGCCGCGCGGGGCTGCCCGTGCCCATTCCGTCTCTCGTCGCCCGCAACCCGCAGGTGCCACGCGACGTGGAGTGGATCGTCCGCCGCGCGCTGCTGGACGATGCCGGCCAGCGCTTCGCCAACGCGGGCGAGATGGCGGCCGAGCTGCACCGGGCCATCGCCAGCCTTCGCCGCGCGGCCGATCACCCGGTGGAGGCCGTCGAGACCGTCGCCGTCCCCGCGCAGGACCGGCGCGCCGTCTCGGTGGAGCCGGGCGAGGCCACCGTCGCCGTCGCCCCCTTGGCGCAGGCGGGGTTCTTCTCGTTCGCCCGGCGGAAGGTGGACGTAGCGGACGACCCGCTCTCCGCCGAGATAGAAAAGGTGCGCTGGCGGCGGATGAGAACGCTGGCCGCGCGCGCCGCGGTGGTGGCCGTCCTGGCGAGCGGCGGGGTGATGGGCGGCATCGCGCTGGCGGCCAACCGCGAGTACGAGGGCGCACCCGCC
Source organism: Longimicrobium sp. (assembly GCF_036399935.1). Lineage (GTDB taxonomy): Bacteria > Gemmatimonadota > Gemmatimonadetes > Longimicrobiales > Longimicrobiaceae > Longimicrobium. The sequence goes on along the minus strand of NZ_DASWMD010000075.1, from coordinate 43,019 downwards.
GCGCCGGCCCGCGTGCTGACCGCGGTGGAAGAGAACGAGGAGGGGCTGCGCCGGTTCCGCGCGGGCGAGTACGCCGTGTCGCTGGGCCACTTCCGCCGCGCGATGGAAAAGGCGCCGGGCCAGGCCGAGTACATGAACAACCACGCCTACGCCCTGCTGCGGGCGGGGCGGCCGCAGGAGGCCGTGACGGCGCTGCAGGACGTAATCGCGCAGCATCCCGAGCGCGAGGTGGCCTACAGCAACCTGGCCGAGGCGCAGCTCGCCCTGGCCGACACGGCGGGCGCCATCACCACGCTGAACGCGCTGCTGGCCACGAATCCGTCGCAGGGGCGCCGCCGCGAGGCCGAGATCTTCCTCCGGCGCCTGGGGGGCGACTCCTGGGACACGGCGGAGTGGGACGACGTGCAGCAGGCGGAGACGGTGGACGTCGAGCCCGATGCCGGCGACCCCTGGACCGACGCCCCCGTGGAGAACCTCGTGCCGACGATGGACACGATCACCCACGTGACGACCACCACCCGCGCCGAAAGCCGTGCCTCGAGTAGCACGATCCGCCGCCGGACGTACTCGGGCGGCCGCTGGCGCGATACCATCGTGTTCCGTGCCGAGCCCGGGGAGACGCTGCGCGTCGGCACGCCGTAACGGCCGAAGCGCAGTCGGATTCTCCCTTTCCCCTGCGAAGCGGGGGAGAGGGCCGGGGAGAGGGGGCTGCCGAGGCGTGACCGGCAGCCAGTCGCACCCCGACCGAAGTTCTCCCCTCTCTGCACAGCAGTACCGTGCGGGGAGGGGCGGGGGGAGGGGCCCCCAAGGGACGCGTCTCAGGGCTGGGTGCTCGCTGTCGCGCCCAGGCTGAGAAGTGGGGCCGGCTAGATCCTTCGGCCCGCGACGGATGTACTACGGGCCGGTGCGGTGCGCCTGGGCCTCAGGATGACAGGGCTTTGCGCGTCGGACAGCATAGGCCGCGCACGAAGGTTCCCCCTCTCTCCCGCGCAGTTTGCGGGGGAGAGGCCGGGAGAGGCCGGGAGAGGCCGGGAGAGGGGGAACAAGTACGCTATCTGCGGTAACCGCCGCCACGGCAGCAACGGACGTCGCTAGAGCACAGGGTCAGGGAACCACATGGCGGGATTGGAATCACTGCTGAAGGGGCGGGAGCTGGCGGGCCGGTACCGCATCGAAGAGGTGATCGGGCGGGGCGGAATGGGCGCCGTATATCGCGGAACGGACCTGCGTCTGGGCCGGCCCATCGCCGTGAAGGTGATCACCGCCTCCAGCGGCAACGACCCCGAGCTGCGCGACCGCATCCGCGCGCGCTTCCGCCACGAGGCCTCGGCCGCCGCCAAGCTTCCGCATCATCCCAACGTCGTTCCCGTCTACGACTACGGCACCGACGAAGACCTGGGGCTGGACTACATCGTCATGGAGCTGCTGCGGGGCCACGACCTGGCCTCGCGGTTCCAGCGCGGCGGCCCGCCGTCCCTGGCCGAGGCGCTGCGCATCCTGCAGCACGCGGCGCGCGGGGTGGCCGTGGGGCACCGCTCCGGGCTCATCCACCGCGACGTCAAGCCGGGCAACATCTTCCTGGTCGAAGCCGAGCACGCGGGCGAAGAGACGCAGGTGCGCGTGCTGGACTTCGGCATCGCCAAGGCGATGGCCGAGGAAGACAACACCAGCGGCCTCACCCAGGACGGGCGCGCGCCCCTTTCGCCCGCCTTCGCCTCGCCCGAGCAGATCCGCAACGAGCCGCGGCTGACCCCCGCGTCGGACGTGTTCAGCCTGGGCGCCGTGGGCTTTCAGCTGCTCTCCGGCGACCGCCCGTTCACCGAGATCGACCGCAGCCGCATGGGCGCGGGTATGGACGTGCCCACGCCCTCGCTGCGCGCCCGCAACCCGGGGGTGCCGGACGAGGTGGAGGCCATCATCCGCCGCGCCCTGGCCTCCAACCCGGCGGACCGCTTTCCCCACGCGGGCGCCATGGCCGACGCCCTCGAGGGCCCGCTGCGGCGCCTGGGCGAAACGCCCGCCGCCGCCCTCCTCCCCGGCGCGGGGGCCCTGGCGGCGGACGACGACCGCACCATGCTCGACGGCGTTCCGATGGATGACGACCGCACCATGGTCGCGGGCATCGGCGGGGCGATGGCGGACGCCGACCGCACCATGATGTCGCCGCCGCGGCACGCCGCCGTTCCCCGCCCCGAGCCCACGCCCGAGCCGGGATACGCGCAGCCGGTGATCAACCGGCCCCGCGGCCGCCCCGCCGCCGAGCCCGCCGCGCGCCGCGGGGTGCATCCGCTGGTGTGGGTGCTGCTGGTGGCGGTGCTGGGCGCCGCCGCGTTCTTCGCGCTGTCGCAGGGCGGCGGAGGGGGAGACCGCGCACTGGCCGCGGACAGCATCCAGGGCGACAGCGTCCGGCCGGACTCGGTGGACCCCACGGATCCGCTGGCCATGAGCCTGGAGGCGCAGCGGCACTACGGGATCGGGCAGTTCGATTCGGCGCTGGCGTATGCGCAGCGCGCGATGGAGCTGGCACCCACCAAGCCGGAGTACCGCGACCAGGCGGGTGCCGCGCTCATCCGCCTGGGCCGCTACGCCGAGGCGGTGCCGCTGCTGGAGGGCGCCATCCGCATGGACCGCCGCTTCGACCTGCCGTACAGCCACCTCGCCGAGGCGCGCCTGCGGATGGGCGACACGCTGAACGCCATCAAGGCGCTGGAAAGCTTCATCGAGACCACCTCGATCGGCGCGGAGCGCAGCCAGGCCGAGACGCTGCTCCAGGCGCTGAAGGTGGCTTCCACCGCGCAGGTGCAGCCGGTGCCGGGCCCGCTCGACACCACGCCGTCCATCCCGTTCCCGGAGCCGCCGCAGCCCCAGCCGCAGCCCGATACAGGGCGCACCCGGCCGGCGCCGCGCGACACCATCGTCATCAGGGACCCGGGCTGACGGTGCAGCACCTCGTCGCCCTTCGCGGGGCGGGGCGGGTGGAGCTCGCCGCCTACGGGCTGGCGGACGCGGAGCACCAGGTGGAAAAGGAACTCCGCGCCCTCTGGCCCGAGGCCGCCGCCCAGGTGCTGGACGTGGCGCGTTCGGAGGGCGGCTCGCGGATCGTGGAGGAGTTCCGCATCCGCTACCGCGTGCAGGGTACCGTAGCCGTCACCGCCCCCACGGAGGACGAGGCGCGCAAGTCGGCGCTCCGCGTTCTCCGCGAGCGTTTCACCGGCTCGCGCTTCGAGCTCGTCACCTGGGACGTCGTTCCGTCCGCCACGGCATGATCCCCGTCTCCCCCGCGCCGATGACCCTCCGCCGATTCGCTCCGCTCGCCCTGCTGGCCCTCGCGGCCGGCTGCGCGCCCGCTCCGATGGCCGGCCCGGCTCCCGTCGCCGGTCCCCTCACCCGGCCGGAGCGCAGCGGCTACACGCAGACCTCCAGCTACGCGGACGTCATCGGGTTCCTGGATTCGCTGCGGATGCGCGGTGCCGGCATCCACGTGGATACGCTGGGGACGTCCACGGAGGGACGCGTGATTCCGTACGTGGTCGCGTCGCGTCCGCTCGTGCGCTCGGCCGGGGAGGCGCGGCGCCTGGGTCGTCCCGTGGTCTATCTGCAGGGCAACATCCACGCGGGCGAGGTGGAGGGGAAGGAGGCGCTGCAGGCCCTGCTGCGCGACCTGGTGATGTCGCCCGCGCCCAACGTGCTGGATTCGCTGGTGCTGGTGGTGGTGCCCATCTACAACGCCGACGGCAACGAGGCGATGGGCCCGCAGGAACGGCAGCGCTCGGAGCAGAACGGCCCGGCGCTGGTGGGCCAGCGTCCGAACGCGCAGGGGCTGGACCTGAACCGCGACTACATCAAGGCCGAGGCGCCGGAAACGCGGGGCGCGCTGGCGCTGTTCCGCGAGTGGGCGCCGGAGCTGATCGTGGACCTGCATACGACGAACGGAAGCTACCACGGCTACGCGCTCACCTACTCTCCCTCGCTGAACCCTGCGTCGGGCGCGGCGGGAGCGTACACGCGCGACCGGCTGCTCCCCGAGCTTCGCCGCCGCGTCCGCGAGCGCCGCAGCTACGAGACGTTCGACTACGGCAACTTCTCGCTGCGATACGGCGCGGACGTCAACACCGACAGCACGCGCGAGGGATGGTTCTCGTACGACCACCGGCCCCGCTTCGGGACGAACTACTACGGGTTGCGCGGCGGGTTGTCGGTGCTGGGCGAAGCCTTTTCGCACGACCCCTTCGAACGGCGCATCAAGTCGACGTACGCGTTCGTCTCCGAGCTCCTGTCGCTGGTCGCGGAACGGTCCGGCGAGGTGATGGCGTACACGGGGAGTGCGCCCGCCGGGGCGGCGGTGCCCGTGCGCAGCGAACTGACCCGCACGCCGTACGTGGGAGAGGTGCTGGCGGAGATCCTGGAAAGCGATCCCGACTCCGTCCCCGACGAGCCGGGCGTCCACCGCGGAATCCGGCGCACGGGCCGCGTCCGCGCGCTGCGCATGCCCGTGTACGACCGCTTCGATCCCACGCTGCAGCGCACGCCCCCCGCCGCGTACCTGCTGGACGCGTCGCAGACGGAGGCCGTCGCCCTGCTGCGCCGGCACGGCATCCAGGTCGAAACGCTTTCGGCCGGGCGGCGGGTGCGCGGCCAGGCGTTCGTGGTGGATTCCGTCGCCCGTGCACCCCGCCCGTTCCAGGGGCACAACGAGGTGAGCGTCCGCGGCCGCTGGCAGCCGGTGGAGCGGACGTCACCCGCGGGATCGTTCCTCGTGTCCACCACGCAGCCGCTGGGAACGCTCGCCGTGTACCTGCTGGACCCCGAGAGCGACGATGGGCTGACCACCTGGAACTTCTTCGATCCCTGGCTGCGCGCCGGCGCGGAGCATCCCGTGATCGCAGTCGACCGGTGAGCCGCGACGAGCCGTCGTTGACGGTGCCGCGCCCCGCGGGTACGTTGGCCGGGTCCTGAGCCCGTAGCAGTCCCATCCGCACCAATCGACGAAGAGGCCCGTGAGCAAGCTCGCCGTACTGATGATCACGGCGTTCGTCGACATGGTGGGGCTCCTGATGGTGATCCCGCTGCTGCCGTTCTTCGCCGAAGACCTGGGCGGCGGCGGCCTGTGGGTGGGCATCCTCGTGTCCGCCTTCTCCTTTGCCCAGCTCGTCAGCGCCCCGCTCTGGGGACGCGTCTCCGACCGCTACGGCCGGCGCCCGGCGCTCCTGGTGGGGCTGGGGGCCGCGGCCATCTCGTACGTCGTCTTCGCCTACGCCAGCTCGTTGTGGCTGCTCCTTCTCTCGCGCCTGGTCCAGGGCGCGGGGGGCGGCACCGTGGGCGTGGTGCAGGCGTACGTGGCGGATGCGACGGAGCCCAAGGACCGCGCCAAGAGCCTGGGATGGCTGAGCGCCGCCACCAACGCCGGCGTGGCGATCGGGCCGGTGATGGGCTCGGCCAGCCTGGGGTTCGGCCGGGCGACGCCGGGGCTGCTGGCGGCGGGGCTGTGCCTGGTGAACATGGCGTTCGCGTGGATGTTCCTCACCGAGTCGCACGTCGGCAGCGCGCGCGACGGGTCCGCACGCAAGCCGGCGCGGTCGCGCGAGATGCTGCGCCACGTGATGGCCAACCCCACGCAGCCCGCGCCCCGGCTGATCTGGATCTACGCCGTCGGCATGGGCGCGTTCGCCGGGTTCACCTCTACCCTGGCCCTGTTCCTGTCCCACCACTTCGAGGTCACCGAACAGTCCATCGGGTACGTGTTCATGTGGACCGGCGTGGTGTCGGTGATCATCCGCGCGCTGCTCCTCGGCAAGATGGTGGATGCGCTCGGCGAGGCGCGCCTGGCGCGGCTGGGGCAGATGCTGCTTGGGGCCGGGCTCTTCCTGCTCCCCCTCACCTGGCGCGTGGGCGGCAGGACGACGGTGAACCTCCCCGGCTCCGGGTGGCGCGGGGGGCTGGACCCGCTGGCGCTGGTCGGGGGGCTAGTCGCCCTGCTCCTGGGCGTCGTCGCATGGGGCACGCGCAGGGTGCGCGGCGCGGACCGGCTGAAGCTGCTGGCCTTCATCGCCGTCCCGGGCGCGGCGGCCATCGCGGCCGTGGTCCGGGGCCCGCCGGGGCCGCTACGCATTTCCATCCCCGCCGTGTATCCGCTGGAGTTCCGCTACGTGGTGCTGGTGATGGTGATCACGCTGATGCCGCTGGGAACGGCGTTCACCTTTCCCTGTGTAACGGCGCTGTTGTCGCAGGTGATCGACCCGCGCGAACGCGGGGTGATGATGGGCGTGCAGCAGAGCTTCGGCGGCGCGGCGCGCGTGCTGGCGCCGCTGTGGGCGGGGTGGGCGTGGGACCACGTGAACACCGCCGCACCTTTCTGGACGAGCGCCGTGCTGGTCCTGGGGACACTGTTCCTGACCTTCGGAATCCAGCCGACCCCGTCGCCCGTGGCCGCGCCCGCCGCGGATTGACCCCGGCGGGGACCGGAACCTGCGCGGGATGGAGTGTACCAGAGCCTATCCGGAAACCAGGTACAATGCCGAATCCGCCACGGACGGGACACACGGCCCCCATTAGAGGTTGAACCACCATGCACGTCTATCTGCGGGAAGAACCCATCGAGCTGGAGATGAAGGAAGTGGAGGCCGAGGGGCTGGTTTCCGACGAATCGGGGCTGATTCCCATGGCGTTCTTCGCCCAGGGCAACGATCGCCCGTCGTTCCGCGCCTTTCTGCCCCCCGAAACGGTGAACATCCTTCACCAGGTGATCACCGGCCCCGTGCGGCTGGGGCTGATGGCCGAGGAGCCGGAAGACCCGTCGCAGGAAATCCAGGCGATGGTGGGGCTGACCATCCCCGTCGAGGCGCTTCCCGACGGCATGGTGCCCAACGAGATCGAGGACGCCGAGCCCAGCCTGGAGCCGTGGCAGCAGGGGGGTGAGGCGTGGCAGTCTGACTCCTGGAAGGGCGAGGACGACGACGAGGACACGCCGCGCACCATCCTGCTGGCGTTCGCGCCCCTGGTGCGCATCGCCCGCCGCCGCCCCGACGACTTCGCCGAGGAGCTGGCCGACCTGCTGGAAAGCGCCCTCGCGGGATCGACGAAGCCCTCGCTCGAGGCCCGCGTGGACAGGATGCTCGGGCTCTGAAAGCGCGAGTGGAAATGCGAAAGAAGCCCTCTCCCGGCACCCGGGAGAGGGCTTCTTCGTCCGATCCCGCCCTTCCATCAGACCCCGCGTCGCGCACCTGTCATCCCGATGGAGCGACCTCCCGATACCCTGCCGAGCGACAAACTCCGCAGCGACTGAGGGATCCGCCACACACCGCGGTTTTCTCATTCGAGGCTACCGAATGCGCCGACAGGGACCGTACCGGCCGGAACACGGAAAAAGCATTTCACGCAGAGGACGCAGAGAAAACGGAGAGGACGCAGAGGAGTTCGTGGCTGTCCTCTGCGTCCTCTCTTTTCCCTCTGCGACCTCTGCGTGAAACTGGTGTGCGTGGCGGATCCTACTGGCCGGTGCCCAGGATCTGCTGCGCGCGGGCGAACTCGGCCACCGCCCGGGCGATCTGCGGGTCCAGGGCCGCGTCCACCCGGTAGTAACCCGTGCTTCCCCACCGGGTGCCGGCGATCTGGCGCAGCAGCATGCGCTCTAGCGCCCGGTCGGCCTCGTCGCCGGCGGGAACCGCGTGCCCCTGCTGGCCGGCAAAGGCGCGGAACGAGGCCAGGGCCCCCGCCGGGAGCCGCGGGTTGGCGGCCAGCGCGGCGGCGGTGGTGAAGGCGCCGGCGTTCTCCGTCAGGTATCCGCCGATCCAGCGCGTGTGCACCGCGGTTTCGGCCAGGCGCGACAGCCACGCCGGGGCGGTCTCCGGCTCGTCGAGCACCACGTCGGGGTAGATGCCGCCGCCGCCGTACACCTTGCGGCCCCCGGCCGTGCTGCACGACGGCAGCCCCGCCGTGTCGCGCTCCGCGCGCGCCATCCGGTAGTAGTCGGCCGCCCGCACCTCGCGGTACTGCCGCTGCACCACGCGCCCGCACGGCGTCTTGATGTGGCCGATCACCAGCATCATCATCGAGCCGTCGGAAAGCGGAAAGCCCTGCATCAGCAGCGCCTTGCCGAAGGTGGGGCGGCCCACGATCAGCGCGCGGTCGTGGTCCTGCAGCGCGCCCGACACCAGCTCCGAGGCGCTGGCCGTTCCCTCGTCCACCAGCACCACGATGGGGTACTGCCGCTCGCGCCGGAACAGCGAGCGCCGCACCACCACGCTGTCGTGCACCTCGGCCTTGCGGCCTTCCGACACGTACACCGTGGCCCCGGCGGGAAGGAACATCCCCGCGATCCCCGCGGCCTCGCTCACCAGGCCGCCGCCGTTGCCGCGCAGGTCCAGCAGCAGCCGCTGCATCCCCTGCCCCTCCAGCCGCCCCAGCGCCGCGCGCAGGTCCTCGGCCGCGCGCTCGTTGGAAAAGGTGGTCAGGCGCACGTACCCCGTCTGCGCGTCCAGCATCTCCGACACCGGCACCGCCGTTTCGTCGTCGCCCCGCTCGCGGCGGACGGTGCGGTCCAGGCTCACCCGCGTGCCGTCGGAGCGCTCGCGCTCGAAGCGCAGGTTCACCGAAGAGCCCCGTGCCCCGGCCAGGAACACGTCGAGCTCCATGGCGCTTTCCGCCAGCACGGGCCTGCCGTCCACCGCCACCAGCACGTCGCCGTGAAGGATGTCCTGCCGCGCGGCCTGGGTGCCCGGCGACACGCTGACCACCACGGGCATCCCCCCGGCGTACCGGAAGTCGATCGGCACGGGATGAAGCCGCCCGGCGCGCAGCTGCTGCTCCTTTTCGGGGGACAGCCGCGCGGCGGAGATGACGTACGAGTGCGGGTCGGTGGCGCTGACCATTCCCTGGATGGCCGACATGAACAGCCGGTGCGTGTCTACCGAGTCCGGGTGGTTCACCCGGATCTGGTTGAGCACCTGGCTGAACATCTGCAGGTCGTCGTAGGTGGTGCGGGCGCGGGTGGCCCCCGTGGGCTGCGCGGCCAGCGCCGCGGGGAGCAGCGCGGCGGCGAGCGCCAGGGCGGCGCGCAGGCGGCGGGCGCTCACTGGGCCTCCGGAGCGGTGGCCACGAGCTGCTCCACCTGGGCGCGGCGCGGGTCGTCCCTGGCCGCGCGGGCCAGGTACGCGCGGCACGCCCTCAGCATCCCCTCGCCGTCGCCCCTCAGCTGCTTCACCATCGCCAGCACCAGCCAGCCGTCCGCGTGGTGGGGCGCCAGCGTCGTGGCGGCATCCAGCTGCGCGGCGGCTTCGTCCAGCCTGCGCAGGCGCGAAAGCAGGGTGCCGTACAGAATCCGCAGCGTGGCGTCGTCCGGAGCGGTCTCCGCCGCCAGCCTCATCTCGCCCTCGGCGGTGGCGGTGTCGCCCGCGGCCAGCGCCAGCAGTCCCAGCCGCAGGTGCGCCGGCGCGTACGCCAGGTCTTCTTCCAGCGCGCGGGAGTATGCCTCGCGCGCCTCGCCGGTCTTGCCCGTGCGCTCATAGATCAGCCCCCGGCTGTGGTGGAGCACCGCCTTGCTCTCGTAGAAGCGCACCAGCTCGCGCTCGTCGCGCTCCACCTGCAGGTTCACCGCCGAATCAAGGTCCGCCAGCGCCCGTTCGTCGTTGCCCACCAGCGCGAACATCCGCGCGCGCTCCTGCAGGATCCACCCGCGGGTTTCGCTGTTGTTGCGCCGGCTGCGCAGCGCCTCGCCGAATGCCTGCGCCGCCTCGGGAACTTTTCCCTGCGCCGCCTTCACCCGCGCGCGCATGATGGGAGGCAGGTCGGCCATCACCTGGTCGGTGTAGAACGAGAGCAGCGTCTGGTCGCCTACCCGGGTGGGGTCGCCGCCCGCGATCAGGGCGCCCACCCACATGCGGGTGAGCTCCGGCTCGAAGCGCCGCTGCACGAAGGGATCGCTGCGCAGCGCGCGCAGGTACAACGAGTCGATCTGCCGGGCCTCGGCCGACGAGCGCGCCCGTCCGCTGCTCTGGTACTGGATCATCCGGTGGGGATCGCGCAGCAGCATCGCCGTGTGGCGTCCGTACAGCGCGTCCGCCCATCCCGGCCTCAGCTCCACGGCCCAGTAGAAGGCGTCGGCCGCCAGCTCCGGGCGGCGGGCCATGCTGCGGACCCCCAGGTCGTAGTAGGCGCGTGCGTCGTTGGTGTCGGCCGCCGCGGGAAGCGCGGGCCGGCGGGGCGCGCGCTGGGCATCGGCCGAGGTGGCCAGGAACACGGCGGCGGCGAACGGCGCCAGGCGGCTGCGGAAGAATCGCATGGTAAAATACACGGGGAGCAATTGCGGGCGGGCGTGCGGAAACGGACGAAACTCGTGCGCACGGCAAGAGGATATTCATCCGTCCCGCGATCCGCAACCCGCTCGTCCGCAACCCGCTCGTCCGCTGCGCCCCAACGTTCGCACGCGCTCCGCTGTATTCCTGTATGAAGTCGCGAACGATCCGCCCACACGAAGCTTTTGCCATGAATATGCTCGTCCGCATCCTGTTGATCGCCCTTGCGGCCGCCGTGGCCGCCCCCGCCGCCGCGCAGCCCGGCGGCCGGCATCCCGAGCGCCCGCGCGCCGAGGGTCCGCTTTCCCCCGACGAGGGCCGCCGCCCGTTCGAGGTGCTGATGCGCCACCGCGAGCAGCTGCGGCTGACCGAGGCACAGGTGCGGCGCATCCAGGAGATCGAACGGGGGCTGCAGGCGCGCAACGCCCCCCTGCGGAGGCGGCTGGCGGAGGAGCGGCAGCGGTGGATGGCCCAGCGCCAGACGGAGCTGGAGCGGATGGATGCCGAGCGGCGCCGCCACGAGATGCGCCGGATGCGCCAGGAGCGGCGGGTGCCCGAGCCGATGCGGCCGCTGGTGAGGGAGATGCGCGAAAACATCGCGTCCGCCGTGCGCGACGCCCACGGCGTGCTTTCCGACGAGCAGCGCACCCGGGCGCGCCGGGTGCTGCGCGAGGAGGCGCGCGCGCGCCACGAGCAGATGCGCGCGCGGCACCCGCAGCGCGGCCGTCCTCTCCGCGAGGGGCGGCCCCCCCGCCCGCGCGTGGAAGCCGCTCCCCGGCAGCCGTGAACCCGGCGCTCGCGGCCGTGCCGCTGGCGCCCGCGCAGGCGGGCCCGGCGTCCTCCGCCCCGGTGGCGGAGGACGAATGCGCGCTGGTGGAGCGGGTACGCCGGGGCGACGCGGGCGCGTTCGACACGCTGGTCACGCGGTACATGCGCCGCGCGTTCGCCGTGGCGTACCGGCTGCTGGGCAACCGCGAAGATGCCGAAGACCTGGTGCAGGAAACCTTTTTGGCCGTGCTGCAGAAGATCGACGCCTTTCAGCCCGGCCGGGCCTTTTCGCCCTGGTTCTTTCGCATCCTGGTCAACCGCGGCCTGAACGCCCGCAAGGCGCGGGCGGTGCGGACGACGGAGGAGATCCCCGACGGCACCGCCGCGGGCGGATGCTCGCCGGAGCGCAGCGCCGAGCGCGCGGAGCTGCGGGGGCGCCTTTCCGCCGCCATGGCGCGGCTTCCCGAGCGGCAGCGGGTGATCGTGGAACTGTTCGAACTGGAAGGGTTCGCCGGCCCCGAGATCGCGGAAATCCTGGAAATTTCCGACGGAACCGTGCGCTGGCACCTTCACGAGGCACGCCAGGCGCTGCGGCGGGAACTGGCCGCCTACGACCGCAAGGAGGGAGGATGAGGGACGACGTTTCGCGCGACCCCGCGCTGGCCGCCGCGCTCCACGACGCCGCGGGAGCGCCCGCGCCCAAGGTGGACTGGGAAGCCCTGCGCGCGCGCATCTCGGCGGAGGCCCGGGTGCCGCTGGCCCGCCGCCGCCAGTCGCGGCGCACGAGCGTTCGCCTGCGCGCCCTGCTCCCCCTGGCCGCCGCCGCGGGAATCGCCGGCCTGGCCCTGGCCACCGTCCCGGAGCGGCGCCCGGCCGCCGTCACCCCGCAGGAGCGCAGCGAGATCCAGGCGGCGCTGCGCGAGTCGCTTCCCGACCAGGTGGCCCTGCTGATCTCGGGCGAGGCGGCCGAGGCGGCGCTGCTGGAATCGGCGGAGGAGAACGCCGCGGAGAACTAGACCGGCGACCCCCATACTGCACCCGCCAGAGTGCGGACGGCCGTCCGAACGGGTGGAGCGGGCGCAACGGCAAGGAGTGGCGGCAGCAGGTGCTCCCGATTCGCACTGCTCCCGAAATCCGGAGCAGCGGCAGCCGCCACGGGCGGCGCAAATCCGTGCACCGCAATGGAATGGCGCGATTGGAAGGTGCTTGACAAGCGGGGTCCCGGGCGGTAATTCCAAGACGCACGGGGCGCCGCGCGGCACGGGGCCGCGGGCGCCGCGGCCCCACGGCCGCGCATCCTTCGCTACGGCTCCCGCCGCACCGTGCGGCGGGTCTTGTTTTTACTTGGACGGCACCAGATGAACGCAGCCATCTTCATTGACGGCGGATATTTCGACCGCGTGTCCCGCGACTGCGGATCGCCGCGGATCGACTTCGGCAAGCTGTCTTCGGAACTCGCGCGGCCGCACGAACTGCTTCGCACCTACTACTACCACTGCCTGCCGTACATGGGCCCCAACCCCTCGGAAGAGGACCAGGCCCGGTACGACAACAAGCAGCGCTTCTTCAACGCGCTCACACGGCTCAACCGCTTCGAGGTGCGCGAGGGCAAGCTGGAGTACCGCGGAACGGACCGCGAATCGGAGCGGCCCATCTTCGAGCAGAAGCGCGTCGACATCTACCTGGGTGTGGACCTGGCCATGCTGGCGGTGAAGCAGCGGATCCACCGCGCCATCCTGGTGACGGGCGACAGCGACTTCCTTCCCGCCATCCGCGCCGCCAAGAACGAGGGCGTGCTGGTGCACCTGTTCCACGGCACCGGCCCCCAGCAGCCCCACAAGGACCTGTGGGACGAGGTGGACGAGCGCACCGTCATCACGCCGGACCTGCTTTCGCACTTCCTGCTGTAGCACGAGGGCCACGGACGGACGAAGCCCGCCGCGATCAGGCTTGATCGCGGCGGGCTTTCCCGTACCCGTCTCCCCGGCCACCACGACGCTCGCACATCCACCCAGGCCTGTCATCCTGAGGCCCAGGCGAACGACACCGGCGCGTAGCCCATCCCACGCGGGCCGAAGGATCTAGCCGCGGACACGTACAAGTCCAGGCGCGGCAGCGGTCACGGATGCCGGGGCCTCGGCTGCCGTGGGGCCCTCACCCGGCCGCGCTGACACGCGTGCCACCCTCTCCCACGAACAGCGTGGGAGAGGGGGTACACATCGGGTCGAGGTGCGGCGGGGAGCACAGCGGCGGAGGCCCGGCCCTGCTGGGGCGACTAAAGTCACGGCAACAACGGCACGAAGTCCGCCTTCGCGGACTGCACGCGTGGTCGGGTGCGCGAGGCCAGCGGAGCGCGATCGAATTCTCCCTTTCCCCCGCTCGCGGGGGAGAGGGCCGGGGAGAGAGGGCGGCCAGGGGCATGCGCCGAGTTCCCCGAAGCGCACCGTTCCTCACCCGCGATCCCCATTGAGTGCGCCAACGTCATCCCCAGCCCGTCCCCGCTGGCGCGCCAGCGCTAGAAGGGTAGCCCGGGAAGGAACGCCTGCGAGCGGATCTTCCAGCGCCCGCGCTCGCGGAAGAGCACGGTGAAGTGGGTTCCCGACACCGGCTCCGCGTCCGGGCTCGCCTGGTACATGTAGGGGCCCGTCGCCGAGTACAGGTCTTCGCCAGCCACGAAGTCGGCGATGCCGGTGCGGAGCTGCGAGCCCTCGGGAAGCGAGTCGTTCAGGAACCGGACGAGCGCGTTGTGCCCGTTGAGGACCGTCGTGGGCGAGAACGCCACCGTGGGGCCGGCCGAGTAGAGCCCGGCCAGGCGCCGCTCGTCGTGGCTGGCCCAGGCCTCGCTCCAGCTGTTGATGAAGCGGTTGAAGTCGCGCAGCGCGTCGGCGGTGTAGGCCTGGCGCTCGCGCGCCATGTCGACCCGCCCGGACTCGCCCGGCACCTGGGCCCGCGCAGCCACGGGCGCGAGCAGCGACGTGAGCAGCACGCCCGCCAGGGCCGCGCCGCGAATGTGCAGACAGGAGAACACGTTCAGCTCGTTGCGTGGAGGTGAAGAACGAGTGCCCGGACGCTCGGTGCCGCCGCACGGGCGCGGCGGAGCCCCTCCTTCGGGCGGACGACGTGCGGAACCATACCCCGCGGAGAAACGGATGGTCCACACAGTACCATAGGGGTCACAGCATTCCCCGGCGCTTCACGTCGAGGTAGCGGTTCACCACCGCGGGCACGGCGTCGCCCGGGCGGGTGTCGGCCACCAGCACGCCGGAGCGCTGCATGGCCGCCAGGGCGGCGGCGCGGGCCTGCAGCAGCTCTTCGGCGGCGGCGCGGCGGTACACCGCGGCCTCGTCCACGGGCGCCGTCTCGGCCACGGCTTCCAGGTCGGGGTTGCGGATGGCCACGGCCAGGGGCAGGTGCCGCTCCGCCGCCCGCCCCAACTGCGACACCAGCGCCGCCGAGGCAAGCGGGTCGATGATGTCGGTGAACAGCACCAGCAGCGACCGCTTGCGCACCTGCTTGGCCAGGTAGGTGAACGCCGCCGGGTAGTTGGGCTCCACCATTTTCGCGTGCACCTCGCCCAGCGCGTCGGAGAGGCGCGCCAGCGAGTTGCGGGCGGGCGGAATGAAGCGCGTCACCCGGTCGGCGAACACCAGCAGCCCCACCGCGTCGTCGTGCACCCCCGCCACGTCGGCCAGCAGCAGCGCGGCGGTCAGCGCGTAGTCCAGCCGCTCGCGCTCGCCCACCTTCTGCGTCATCAGCCGGCCGGCGTCGATGCAGATCATCACGTTCTGCCGGCGCTCCATCTCGTACTGCCGCACGATCAGCCCGCCGCGCCGGGCGGAGGCCTTCCAGTCTACCGTGCGCGGGTCGTCGCCGCGCGCGTACTCGCGCAGGCTTTCGAACTGCCCGCCCTCGCCGCGCTGCCGGATGTTGCGGAAGCCCGCCTCGCGCAGCCGGTTGCGCAGCCCCAGCAGGCGGAACTGCTTCACCTCGAGCACACCGGGGACCACGCGCACGGCGTCGCTCCGCGGCACCCGCCGCTGCCGCCACGCCAGCCCCAGCGGCCCGGCGATGCGCAGGTGCACGTCGCCGAACACGTCGTCGCCGCGGCGCACCGTCCCAACCGCGTACCCCAGCCGCGTCTCCCGCAGCGCGTCGAGCCACAACTCGTGCTCGTCGCCGCCCTCGCGCCGCAAAATGGGCGGCAGGTCGTCCGTCACGCGGACGCGCACCCGCCGGCCGGCGCGGTTGTCGAGCAGCCACGCCACCTCCGCGCGGGCACCGAGCGAGATGCGCGGGGGCGAGCGGCGCGACACCGTGAGCTGCGCGGGGCCGGGGACGTACCACGCGTCCAGCGCCAACGCCACCAGCAGCACGGCGTCGGCCAGCAGCGCCAGGACGGGGTCTACCAGGAAGAGCGCGGACGCCCCCGCCAGCAGCGCCAGGAACAGGCGCGAGGGAAGCAGGCTCACCCCTCGGCGCCGCGCGGGGCGGGAATGGTGGTGAGCAGGCCGGCCAGGCGCTGGTCCACCGTCTGCCCCTCCACCTCGGCCTCGGGGGTCAGCACCACGCGGTGCCGCAGCACGGGAAGGACGAGCATCTTCACGTCGTCGGGCGTCACGAAGTCGCGCCCGGCCAGGAACGCCTCGGCGCGGCTGGCCAGGAACAGCGACACGCCCGCGCGCGGCGACGCGCCCAGCGCCAGGCTGGGATCCTCGCGGGTGGCGCGCACGATCCGGGTGATGTAGTCGCGCACCGTGGGCTCCACGTGCACCGTGGCCACCGACTGCCGCAGCGCGACGAGTTCGCCCGACGACAGGACGGGCTTGATGCCGTACGTTTCCGCCCGGTCGGCGCTGAAGCCCGCGACATAGCGGTCCAGGATGGCGCGCTCGGCCTCGGCGCCCGGGTAGCCGATGGTGATCTTGAGCAGGAAGCGGTCGAGCTGGGCCTCGGGAAGCGGATAGGTGCCCTCGTACTCCACCGGGTTCTGCGAGGCGAACACGGTGAAGCCGGCCGGCAGCGGGCGCGTCTGCCCGTCCACCGTCACCTGCCGCTCCTGCATGGCTTCCAGCAGCGCCGCCTGTGTCTTGGCGGGCGCGCGGTTGATCTCGTCGGCCAGCAGCAGGTCGGTGAACACCGGCCCGGAGTGGAAGGTGAACTCGCGCTTCATCTGGTCCAGCACGTTCACGCCGATCAGGTCCGTCGGCATGAGGTCGGGGGTGAACTGCACCCGGCCGAAGCGAAGCTCCAGCGCCATGGCCAGCGAGCGGATGGAAAGCGTCTTGGCGGTCCCCGGCACGCCCTCCAGCAGCGCGTGCCCCCCCGCCAGCAGCGCCACCATCATCTGCCGGAGCAGGTCTTCCTGGCCCAGCACCACCGTGCCCAGCTCGTCCAGCACCCGCTGGGCTCGCTCGGCCGCCACCCCGTTCGTCGTCAGCTCGCTCACCGTTTTACCTCGTCCAGAAGATCGTCGACGCGACGGGCCACCGACACCAGCTCGGCGTCGGTCCCGCGCTTCCATTCCGTTTGCAGCGCCGCCGCGGCGTCGCGCCCCACCGGGCTGGCCGTGGCCATGCGGCCCAGCAGTTCCGCCGCGCCCGCCTCGTCGGCCGGCGCGCGCTTCCCCAGCCGCCGCGCCATCCCCGCCACCAGCAGCCGCCGAGCCGTGCGCCTGGCCCCCGCCTGCCGGTACGCGCCGGCCAGCGCCTCCACGTGCTCCAGCGGCGACCGCCGCCGCGCGGGCGGGGGCGGCAGGGGCGCGCCGAAGCGCCGTCCGGCCGCCAGCATCAGCAGCAGCAGCACGGCGAACAGCTGCAGCGAGGCGTGCCCCGCGGGGTGCTCGCCCAGGAACCGCCGCAGCGCCTTCCACACGCTTCCGTCGCCCTGAAAGCCCTGGTGGTACTCGTCGAAGGTCAGCGGCCCGCCCCCGGCCAGCTCCGCCGCGGCCCGGGCGAACAGGGGAGCGGCGCCACTGGTGCGCAGCCGCTCGTTGGTCAGCGGCCGCGCGTCGGCGAACGCCACGACCGTCCCCCCGCCCATCCTGTACGTGATGGCCACGGGCTTTCCCCCGGCTTCCAGGAGCACGGTCGCGCGGCGCGTGCGGACCACGCGCGAGCTGTCGCCGAACCCGCGGCGGAAGCCCTTCACCGTGCCCGTGCCCTGCGTCCAGCGGTGCGGGCGGGCGGTGGCCGCCGCCCCTTCGCCGAACTCCCCGCCATGCGCGCCGGGAAGCCGGCGGACGTCCAGCCCCAGCGTGTCGTACGCCGGCCCCTCCGTTCCCCACGGGCTCGCGGCGAACACCAGCGTTCCGCCCCCGCGAACGTGCTCGGCCAGCGCGTGCATCTCGGCGGGGGTGGGCTGCTCGGCGGGGGAGATGATGGCCAGCGCGCGGGGAAGCGAACCGGTGCCTCCGGCGTTCGCCAGCGGCGCGGTGCGCCGGGCCACGGGCACCTTCACCTCTTCCAGCGTCCAGTACAGCGCCTGCAGCCCGCCGGTGGAGGTGAGGAAGGTGGAGGCGCGCGGGTCTTCGCGGTCGTCCGGCGCCTGCGTGCCCACCAGGGTGGAAAGGACGAGCAGCACCAGCACCAGCCCCACCAGCATCCCGGCCTCGCGCCTACCCATGGGCACCCGCCTCGGCCGCCGCGCCGCGCAGGCGCTCGTACACGCCCGCGTCCAGCGAGCGCCCGCCGAACACGGCGGGCTCGAACGCGCGCAGGAACGCGCCGAGCGGCCGCGAAAGCGCGTGCGGGCGGGCCTCCATCCGGTAGTCGCCGGGCGTCTTCGCCGGGTCGTAGCGCACGGCGCCCGCGGCTTCCAGGCGCAGCAGCAGGGCCTGGTACAGCGCCACGGCGGCGTCGCGGTACTGGCCCGCGCCGGCCAGGCGCCGGGCCTCTTCTTCCCATCCCGTGGCGTCGCGGGGGCGGCGCAGCGCCTGGGCTCCGGCGGCGGTCTGCCGGGCGGGCGCGGCGTCGGCGTCGGAAAGGCGGCCCAGGATGGTGTAGAGCAGGGCCACGATCAGCGCCAGCCCCAGCGCGGCCAAAATGGCGACGAGGATCCAGAACAGCACGGGGCTGTCCGACGCCATCCCGCCGAACAGCCGGTCCAGCGCCTGTCCCAGGCGCGTGAAGAACCGGCCGATGGCTTCCCACACCGGGTCCAGCGCCCCCCTGGGCGGGGGCGCCAGCTCCGGGCGGGCGTACACCTTTTCCACCGCCCGGGCTACGTCGGGGGCGGAAGGCAGGGGGGTGGATTGCAAGGGTCAGCGCGGAGCGGTCACTGGCCGGCGGGTGCCAGCGACTCGGTCATCACCTGCACGTCGAGCGCTTCGGTGCGCACGCGGCGGTCGAAGTAGGTCAGCACGAACACCGACACCATGAAGGGCGTGGTCAGCACGGCGGCGATCCACCCAAGCACCTGCTGGGCGATCAGCGCGTTCGCGCCGGGCATGGCCGCGGCCGAGCTGGGGTTCAGCATCATCCCGGCGCTTCCGGTGACGAACGCCACCGCGACCACGGGCATGTAGGCGATCAGCACCGACACCACCACCAGGCCCATCGTCCGCCAGAGCGCGCCATTCACCAGGTCCCACGAGCGGGTGAGCGCCGACAGCGGGCCCTGCCCCTCGACCACGATCGCGGGCGCCACGCCGGCAAAGATCGTGATCGCCAGCATGGACAGCACCAGCAGGCCGATGCCCATCAGGATCGCACCGATCACGCCCAGGACCACGGTGAAGATGCCCCCGAGGATGCCCATGGCAAGGCCGGCCGCCCCGACCACCAGGCCTGCCAGGAAGGCGGACCCCAGCATCGACGGGAGGGCGCGCAGCCCCGACTTCAACCCGCCGGGCACCGATACGGGAGAGCCGGTGAACGCCTGCGTCGCCTGACGGGTCAGCGCCCCCCACGACACGAACGTCGCCAGGCTGGTGAGAACGATGTACAGCAGGAACGGGCCCGCGATGGCGGCCCCTGCGGTCGCCGGGTCCCCCCCCTCGCGAAGGTACCCGCCCAGGGCGACGGCGTAGATCAGCCCGCCCGCCAGCAACCCGATGGAGGGCACCAGGGCGGTCAGGACGAACGGTCCGAAGTTGCGGCGATACAGTGAAAAGGCGCCGTCGAGAATCTCGCCGAAGCCGAGGGGGCGAAGGCCGGGAACGGGCATGGGCGGAGGATGTGGACGCGAGGGGAAACAGCCGGAGAGGCGCGGGTAACGTACCCCCCGGCCCCCGGCGCGTCAACGACGGTCTCGCGGCCCGATCGGGGGCGCCGGGCGGGTCAGCCGCCGGCCAGGGCCAGCGACTCCGTCATCAGCTGCACGTCCAGCGCCTCGGTGCGCACGCGCCGGTCGTAGTACGCCAGCACGAAGACGGAGGCGACGAAGGGCGCGGCGGCGATGGCCACCGCCAGAATCACGATCCCCGCCCCCGGCCAAGGCGGCGCCCCCGTCTCGGGAAACGCCTGTTTTGAGAGGACCGGGTGGCGCTTACCGCAGGGTGACCGGAATGGTCTGCGAGGCGCCCTGCGGGATGGACTGGTGGTTCTCTCCCGACCAGGTCATCCGCAGGGTGGTGGAGCCCGAAGGAAGGCGGGGGAGCGCCCAGCGGTAGCGGGTGCCCTGGACGGCGGTGATCCCGGTGGCGGACGCCATCAGCTCGGTGCCGCCGGCGAACAGGTGAAGGTGCCGCCCCGCCACGGTCCACCCGGTGGGGCCCAGCACCAGCGGCGCGCCCGCGTCGAACTCCACCGAGGCCGGCTGCGGGAGCGCGGCCCCGGCGGCGGGACTCACGATCCGGATCTGCGGCACGGCGGACGCGGGCCCGGAGCCCGTGTCGGACCCGCCTTCCATGAACGACCGCACCAGGAACACCAGCCCCAGCAGCACCATCACCCCGCCGACGATCCCGAACACGCGGTCCGCCATCAGCCGCTCCCCCGATCCGCCCTGCGCCATCCGATCTCCTTCTCGCGATTCCGCTCCCGAGGACGAGCGGGAAAGATGCACCCCCGCGGCGCCCCGCGCGAGGGCGGATGATCGTGGAAGTGGATGAAGGGGCGGCGTTTACTTGCCGCGCGGGTGCCGCGAGCCGCCTCCGTGGAGCGGACGTGTCCGTCCCGTGTCTCCCTGCTGCCCCGCGGGGCCGCTTCTGGAGGCTGGCGCCTGTCTGCCGTATCTTCCCCGCATCGGCCGGGTGCGCTCGTGCGCGGCGGCGTGCTGGATGGATGAACCGCGGCACTGTTCCGCGGGGGCTCAGAACACAGACGGATGCCTTCGATCTTTTTTCTCATGGCCCGGCTGGCCCGGCGCGGCCTGCTTGCGGTGCTCGCCTGCGCGCTGCTGTCGGCCCCGGCGGCCGCGCACACCAAGATCCACTCAACGCAGCCCGCCAACGGCGACACGGTGGCCAGCATGTTGGCGGAGGTGCGCGTCCGGTTCACTACCGCCGTCGCGCCTGGGCTCACGCGCATCGAGCTGCGGCACGGTGGACGCACCGTCCTCACCGGCGGCGCGCCCGTGGATGGAGAGGGCAACCGCGAGTACGTGCTGCAACTGGCCCAGCCGCTCGCCCCCGGCGCGTACGAGGCGCAGTGGACCACGGCCGGGGCGGATGGACACGTGCTGCGGGGGACGTTCGGCTTCGTCGTCTCGGCACCCGCGACTCCCGCGAGACCCAGCGGACCGCTGCCCACGGAAGCAGCAAAAGACTCCGCGCGGGTGGACTCCAGCCTGGCGGCGGGCATTCCGGGCGACCCAGACGCGGTCGGCACCACCACGTCCGCCGCGGCGAGCCCCCTTTCCGTCGCGGTGCGCTGGGGATGGTTCGCCGCGCTGCTGGCGATGATCGGCGTGGTGGCCTTCCGCTTCGGCGTGCTGGCGCGGCTGGCCAGGGACGAGGCGTTCCGCCCGGTGGCCGCGCGGGCGGAGGCCGGGGCGTGGACCATCGCCCTGGGCGCCGCGTCGCTCTCCATGCTGACGCTCGCGGGCCGGCTGTGGCTACAGGCGTCCGCGCTGGGAATGCGGACGGAGGACTGGAGCGGGGATCAGCTGACGGCGCTGGTGACGGGAACGGTGTGGGGGCTGGGCTGGCTGCTGCAGGCCATCGCCACCTGCGCGTTCGTGATGGGAATGCTGATCGCCCGGGCGCCGCACGGTCGGACCGCGGGGTGGATGGGCGCCGCGGGAAGCGTGGTGCTGCTGGCCGCGGTTCCCTCGCTTTCCGGCCACGCGGCGGGCGTGGAGAGGCTCACCGCGCTCGCC
This sequence comes from Longimicrobium sp., assembly GCF_036399935.1. Classification (GTDB taxonomy): domain Bacteria; phylum Gemmatimonadota; class Gemmatimonadetes; order Longimicrobiales; family Longimicrobiaceae; genus Longimicrobium. The sequence continues at coordinate 21,705 of NZ_DASWMD010000075.1, read as the reverse complement.
ATCGTAGCCGATACGCTGCACGTGCTGGCCGCCGGCGCGTGGATCGGCAGCCTGCTGATGGTGCTGGCCATCGGCATTCCGGCCACGCTGGGGACGACGGCCGCGGCGTGCGGGTCCGTCGCGATGATGGTGCGCGCCTTTTCGCCGATGGCGCTCATCGCGGGCGCCGTGGTGGGCGCCACCGGCGTCGTCAGCGCGCTGCTCCACATCGGCGCCGTCGGAAACCTGTGGGGCACGGGCTACGGGCGCGCGCTGCTGCTGAAGGTGGCGCTGCTGACGCTCGTCGGCGCCACGGGCTTCTACAACTGGCGCCGCGTGCTCCCCTGCCTGGGCACCGACGACGAGGGGACGCGCCGGCTGCAGCGCTCCGCGCGGGTGGAACTGGCCATCGCCGCCGCCGTCCTGCTCGTCACCGCCGTGCTCGTGGCGCTGCCCACGCCCTGATGACGCGCTCCCCACCCTGAAGAACAGCGAGATCGGGCTATCCCCGCCATGGACCGCTTTCTGCGGCGGCAGGCACGCGAGGGCTGGTCCTAACTCCGTTCCCCAAAAGCTGTTGCAGATGAAGCCGCTCACGGCCGCGCCCCTGCGCGCCGCCTTTTCGCTTGCGTGCCTGTGCGCCGCCGCGCCCGCCGTAGCGCAGACCGATACGACGACAGTTCCGCTCGATACCGTCACCGTGCAGGTGCTGGGCGGCAGCGTGCCCCAGCTGCGCGCGCCCTTTGCCGTCACCGCCGTGCGCGAGGCCGAGATCCGGCAGGCGCGCCCGGCCCTGGCGCTCACCGACGCGCTGTCGGCCATCCCCGGGGTGCAGGTGGACAACCGCTTCAACTACGCGCTGGGAGAGCGCATCTCCATCCGCGGCTTCGGCGCGCGGGCGCAGTTCGGCGTCCGCGGCGTGCGGGTGCTGGTGGACGGCATCCCCGCCACGCTCCCCGACGGGCAGACCACGCTGAACCACGTGGATCCCTCGCAGCTGGGCCGCGCCGAGGTCATCCGCGGCCCCGCGTCGGCGCTGTACGGCAACGCGTCCGGCGGGGTGATCCGCTTCACCAGTGCCCCCCCGCCCGATGCGCCGTTCGCCACGGAGCACCGCGCGCTGGCCGGGGGCGACGGGCTGCTGCGCGGCGAGACGAGCGCGGGGGGCCGCATGGGCGCGCTGGGATACCGCGCCTGGGTGTCGCACCTGCGCTACGGCGGCTATCGCGAGCACTCGCGGGCGCGCAACACGCTGGCCGGCGGCAGCGTGTCGATGGCCCGCGGGGCGAACGAGGCCCGGCTCACCCTCAGCCTGGTGAACTACGACGCGCTCAACCCCGGCTCCCTCTCCGATTCCCTGCTGCGCGTGGACCGGCGGCGGGCGTTCGCGCGCAACGTGCAGCAGGCCACGGGTGAGGAGGGGCGGCAGGGGCAGCTGGGGGTGTGGTGGCGCCGGGCGCTGGGCGCCGGCGCGATGGAGCTGTCGGCGTACGGGCTGATGCGGTCCATCGACAATCCCATCCCCACGTCCATCATCGACCTGGACCGCAACGTCCAGGGTGCGCGCGCCGCGTGGAACGGCGGCGCGGGGGGGCTCCGCTGGACGGTGGGCGGCGAGATGGAGGGGCAGCGCGACCAGCGCCGCAACTTCGCCAACACGGCGGGGGAACGGGGGAGCCTGACGCTGGACCAGCGGGAGCGCGTCACCTCGTCCAGCGTGTTCGCCCAAGCGACCGCGACGCCGCTCGCGCGGGTGGACGTGCTGGCCGCGATCCGCTACGACCGCTTCCGCTTCGGGGTGAGCGACCGCCTGGTGTCGGCCACCAACCCGGACGACACCGGCGCGCGGACGATGGACCAGGTGAGCCCCGCGCTTGGCGTGTCGGTGGCGGTCACGCCATCCGCCACCGTGTACGCAAACCTGGCGACCGCCTTCGAGACGCCCACCACCACGGAGCTGGCCAACCGGCCCAGCGGCGCGGGGGGCTTCAACCCGGAGCTGAACCCGCAGCGCACCGTTTCGCTGGAAGTGGGCGGCAAGGCACGCGTGGCGCCCGGGGTGTGGGTGGAGGCTGCGGCGTATCGCGCCCGGATCGAGGACGCGCTCATTCCGTTCGAGGTGCCGGGGGCGCCGGGCCGCACCTTCTTTCGCAACGCGGGCCAGGCGAACCACCGCGGCTTCGAGGCCGCCGCCGTGCTGACGCCCCGCGAGGGATGGACGGCGCGCGCGGCCTACACGCACACCGACGCGCGCTTCGGCCGCTACGTGGTGGGCGGCGACGACCGCGCGGGCAACCGCGTTCCCGGCATCGCGCCGCACCGGTGGGAGCTGTCGCTCCTCGCCTCGCCCCCGCGCGGCCCGTTCGCCGGGCTCGACGCGCGCTACGTATCGTCCACACCGGTGGCGGATACGGATGCCGACGCCCGCTTCGCGTCGCCCGCGTACGCGCTGGTGGACGTGCGCGGAGGATGGGAGGGCGCCCACGTGGCCGGACTGGAGTTCGCCCCCTTCGCCGGCGTCACGAACCTGCTGGATCGAGGCTACAACACGTCCGTGGTCGTCAACGCCTTCGGCGGCCGGTACTACGAGCCGGGGCCGGGCCGTTCGCTGTACGCGGGCCTGCGTATGCAGCTGGGCACCTCCCGACACTGACCGTCGTGGTGCCGCCGATGGCGTAAAATGAACAAACTTTACACCCGCTGAAACTCGCTTATCTTCGCCGCCTCGGGATCTCGTGAACCGGGGGGAGGCGATGACGCGGGCGGAGAAGACCCTTGCAAGAATGCGGGCCAACCCACGAGGCTGGCGGTACGAAGAAGTCGCGGCGGTGCTGCGCGCCTTCGACTTTTCCGAGAAAAGACGTGCGACCAGCCATCGACAATGGACTCACCCGGTGGCCAGACCACTTACCCTTGTCCCGGGCGGGGGAGTACTGGCGACCTATCAGGTGGAACTGGTCGTGAGGAGGATCGACGAACTGCAGGAGGGTACATGATGACCGTCGACGAATACGTGGCGCTGCCTTGGACCGTGCACGGGCGCATGGTGCGCGAAGCACCCGGTGAGCGTCCCTATTACCTGATCACCATCGATGAGATGGATGGTTTTTCGGTGGTCGCTTCGTCGCGCGCAGCGGCGGAGGAGTTGTTCCCGATCGTGCTGCGGGAGCACATCGAAGCCTGGCTGGAAAGCGGGCACGTTCCGCCGATTCCCGGCCCTTCTCGCGCAGCCATAGTGGCCTGAGGAACGTCGCACCACGACTTGGCGCTCTCGTCGGAGCAGGTTGCACGAGCAACGAATCAGTGAGCCGCATTCACCTTGCATCCCCGCGCCGGGGGTGCTAGAGTTGCCGTTTCTGCCCGCCCGGCTGCGGTCTGATCGGGCCTGCACGACCCTGTTGCACGAGAGCGACGATGTCGACGACCCTTGTTCCCGAAGCTCCCGCAGCGGCTGGCACCGGCCGCGAAAGCCGCTACGGGTTGGAAAACCACGGGATCCGCAACCCCGGAACCGTGTTCTGGAACCTGAACCCCGTGGAGCTGGTGGAGCACGCGGTGCGGCGCGGCGAAGGCAGCCTGGTCGAGGGCGGCCCCTTCAACGCCGTCACCGCGCCGCACACCGGCCGCTCGCCCAACGACCGCTTCGTGGTGCGCGAGCCCTCGTCCGAGGAGCACGTGTGGTGGGGCAAGGTGAACGTGCCCATCTCGCCCGAGCACTACGCGACGCTGCGCGAAGACGTGATGGCGCACCTGGAGGGGCAGGACCTGTACGTGCGCGACATGGTGGCCGGGGCCGATCCCAAGTACGCGCTGAACGTACGGGTGATCACCCCCAACGCGTGGCACAACCTGTTCGCGTTCAACATGTTCCGCCGCCCCGAGGCAGGCGGCCTGGCCGACATGGTGCCGGGGTTCACCGTTCTCCATGCCCCCGAGTACGAGGCAGACCCCGCCCGCCACGGCACGCGCACCAGCACCTTCATCCTGATCAACTTCGGCGCCAGGGAGGTGCTGATCGGCGGCACCCGCTACGCCGGCGAGATCAAGAAGTCGGTGTTCGGGGTGATGAACTACGTGCTGCCCATGCAGGGCGTGCTTTCCATGCACTGCTCGGCCAACGTGGGCCCGGAGGGCGACACGGCGCTCTTCTTCGGCCTGTCGGGCACCGGCAAGACCACCCTCTCGGCAGACCCGGAGCGCGGGCTGATCGGCGACGACGAGCACGGGTGGACGGACGACGGGATCTTCAACTTCGAGGGCGGCTGCTACGCCAAGGCCATCAAGCTGTCGCCCGAGGGTGAGCCGGAGATCTACGCCACCACCCGCATGTTCGGCACGGTGCTGGAGAACCTGGTGATGGACGAAGCCCGGCGGGTGGACTTCGACGACATCTCCATCACCGAGAACACGCGGATCTCGTATCCGCTTCACTACATCCACAACTACGTCCCCGAGGCGCGCGGCGGCCATCCGCGGAACATCGTGTTCCTGACGGCCGATGCGTACGGCGTGCTCCCCCCCATCAGCCGCCTGACCCCCGAGCAGGCGATGTTCTACTTCCTGTCGGGGTACACGGCCAAGGTGGCGGGCACGGAGCGCGGCGTAAAGGAGCCGCAGCCCACCTTCTCGGCCTGCTTCGGCGCGGCGTTCCTGTCGCTGCATCCGGGTGTGTACGCCGAGCTGCTGGGGCAGAAGATCGCCCAGCACGGCGCGCGGGTGTGGCTGGTGAACACCGGCTGGACGGGCGGGCCGTACGGCGAGGGGAGCCGAATGAAGCTGGCGTACACGCGCGCCATGGTGCGCGCGGCGCTCTCCGGGCAGCTCGACGGCGTGGCCACCGAGACGGTGCCGTTCTTTGGCCTGCAGGTGCCCACCAACGTGCCCGGCGTCCCCGCCGAGCTGCTGAACCCGCGCGGCACCTGGGCGAATCCCGAGGCGTACGACGCCCGGGCGCGCGATCTGGCGAACGCCTTCTGCCAGAACTTCGAGCAGTTCGCCGACCGCGTCCCGGAGGCCGTCCGCAACGCCGGCCCCTCGTCGGCCGAGTAGGCTTTCCGGCGTCAGCCGCCAACGAAAGCGGGCCGGAGCCGAGGAATCGGCTCCGGCCCGCTTCGCTATTCGCGCCCGTGGCGGCGGCTCAAGATTTCACCATGTGAATGCGCTTCGCGGCGTCTGGGCGTGCGGCACGGAGATGCTTTGCGCCCAGGTTGATGACCCGCCTGGCTGCCTCGATCGCGCGGCTCACCGTTCCAGCATCCACGTCGTCTTCCGGTTCGTACTCGACCGCGTGCCGAACGGAGCGCAATTCGTCGATCCCGAGGAGAGCGTCCGCCAGCTCACGCGTGGAGGCAATGCTCCGGGCTACGTCGAACGTCACGTAGTGGTGCCTCTCCGATCCGCGCGGTCGATACCCGGCTGCCCGTATCAACGCGAGCGCGGCGAGCCGGCCGGCATCGTACGCGCGCAACAGCCGGCTCTCCGGGCTCGTGCCCACGTGCCGGGCATCCTCGAACGCACGGATGGCCTTGCTCCAGTAGGCCACGACTTCGTTGTCATTGGCGACGCGCTCCTCCAATGATCGGCTGGCAAGGTGGTTCTGGATCGTCGCGTTCACGCGTCCTCAGATCGTCGGCAGTGCTGATTGCGAGCCCACGATCCACGCTTTGGGGCCGGTGACAACGTCCTGGATGAACGCGCGGCCCGCCTTCAGCTTGGCAGTGAGCGTAGCGAGGGTGTAGCGCTTGATGTCCAGCGGCCGCCCGAGCAGCGACTCGGCGGGGAGCGTTGCACGGCTGAGTGATCCAGCCGCAATCCCTTCTTCCACGACGAGCAGATCGATGTCGCTGTCCGGCCGTGCGTCGCCACGCGCGACGGACCCGAAGATGAACGCGGCGCGAATCCCTTCGACGTCGCGAAGCGCGACACCAAGCACTTCTGCCGGGTCGGCGTGCTCGCGGATCAGGGTTCGCAGCGCGGTCCAGCTGGGATGGTCGATCAGGGGAACGAAGTGAACCCGCCCGCCGTCTTCGGCTCGGCGAATCAGCCCCAGCGCTTCGAATCGCGCCAGCTCCCGCTGCAGGGCGCCCATCCCGAGGCCGGTGCGCCTGTGGATCGCGCGGAGGTGTAGTCGCGCCTCCGGGTCCAGCAGGAACTGAGTGACCAGCCGGACGGTGCCGGACGGGAGCAGGGTGGTCGGTAGCATGAAGCCTCGCCTGATCAAGTGTACCCAAGTTTGGTACATCGTTCGGTGAAGGTCAATGGTCCCGTGCCCAAGAAGAACGAAAGCGCCCCCGGCTCGTCCAAGCCGGGGGCGCGCATCGGGCGGACGAGGGCTCAGCGGCCGCGGCCGGTTTCATCCTTGAGCTCGTCGATCTTCTTGGAGGCCTCGGCCTTGGTGAGGTCGTCCTCCACTTCCACGTGCGCCTCTTCGGCGAGCGTGTGAAGGTACGAGCGCTGGGCGCCCGTCATCGGCTCGTCGCCCGTGACCCAGTTGTCCGGGTCCTTGATCATGTTGCTTTCCTCGGCGTGCTCCTGCGTCGCGCGATCGGTCATGGCCCGTTCTCCCGCATGTGATCCAAGTAGTTGTCAGTCAATCTGTTGGGCGTGCTCATCAGCAGGAAGTATACCAAAGATACACCGAAGATCGCCGCACTCCGCCCTCGTGCTCCGCGACCGCGGCACCGGGCGTGCGAGCGTGGGCCGGCTTCCCTCTCCCCGGTGAACGGAGACGCGAGTTGGAACGGACGGATACACGGACGGAGCCCGCCATCCGCTGCCGCGGTCTGCGCAAGCGGTTCGGCGGCACGGTGGCGGTGGACGGCATCGACCTGGAGGTGCGCCGGGGCGAGTGCTTCGGCCTTCTCGGGCCGAACGGCGCGGGCAAGACGACGACGGTGGAAATCCTGGAGGGGCTGCAGCCCCGTGATGGCGGCGAGGTGCAGGTGCTGGGGATGAGCTGGGAAAGCGACGCCCCCGCCATCCGCCAGCGCCTGGGCGTGCAGCTGCAGGAAAGCGAGTTTTCCGACCGGCTGACGGTGGAGGAGATCGTTCGGATGTTCCGCTCGTTCTACCGCCAGGGCCCCACGCCCGACGAGCTGATCGACTTCGTGCAGCTGGGCGAGAAGCGCGCTACGCAGGTGCGGCACCTGTCCGGGGGCCAGCGCCAGCGGCTTTCCGTGGCCTGCGCGCTGGCGGGCGACCCCGACCTGCTGTTCCTGGACGAGCCCACCACCGGCCTGGACCCGCAGTCGCGCCGGCAGCTGTGGGACGTGTGCGAGGCGTTCAAGGCCCGCGGCGGCACCATCCTGCTGACCACGCACTTCATGGACGAGGCCGAGCGCCTGTCGGACCGCATCGCCGTCATGGACCACGGGCGGGTGATCGCCCACGGCACCCCGGCGGAGCTGATCGCGTCTCTGGGCGGCGCGCACGTCATCGAGTTCGCCGCCACCGCGCAGCCCTCGGACGACGAGTTGCGGGCCATCCCGGGGGTCACCCGCGTTTCCACCCACGGCGGCGCGACGCAGCTGACTGTCGAGGAAACCCACCGCAGCCTCCCCGCGCTACTGGATGGCATCGCCGCGGCGGGCGGCGTTCTCACCGTGCTGACCACCCACCGCGCCACGCTGGAAGACGTGTTCCTGGCCCTTACCGGACGGGAGCTGCGCGATGAGTAGTCCCCTTCGCGAGCTGACCCTCGCCCGCGTCCGCGGCTTCGTGCGCGAGCCCGAGGCGCTGTTCTGGACCTTCGGGTTTCCCATCATCATGGCCGTGGGGCTGGGCCTCGCCTTCCGCGAGGCCCCGGCGGAGCGCGCCGCGGTGGGCGTGGAACGAAGCTCCGTGGCCGAGCGCTACCTGCCCGCGCTCCGCCAGTCTGCCGAGGTGAAGGTGACGGTGCTGGATGCGGGCGCCGCCGAGCGCGCCGTGGCCAGGGGCGACGTCGCCGTCCTCCTTGCCGGGCGCGGCCGGCTGACGTACCGCTTCGACCCGGCCCGCGCGGAAAGCCGTAGCGCGCAGCTGATCGCCGACCGCGTGGTGCAGCGCGCGGCCGGGGCCGTGCCGCGGGTGCCGACCATCGACGACCCCACGCGGAGGCCCGGCGGGCGCTACATCGACTGGGTGATCCCGGGGCTAATTGGTTTGAATTTGATGTCGACGGGGATGTGGGGGATGGGCTTCAGCCTGGTGCAGATGCGGCAGAAGAAGCAGCTGAAGCGGATGTCGTCGACGCCCATGCGCCGGAGCGACTTCCTGCTGGCGCAGATCCTGGCGCGGCTGGCCTTCGTGGTGCTGGAGGTGCCGCCCATCGTGCTGTTCGCCTGGCTGGCGTTCGGCGTGCAGGTGAACGGGTCGCTGGCCCTGCTGGCGCTGGCGGTGGTCCTGGGCGCCATGACCTTCGCCGGCCTGGGGCTGCTGGCGTCCACCCGCGCGCGGACCATGGAGGGGGTCAGTGGGGTGCTCAACCTGGTGATGCTGCCCATGTTCGTGCTCTCGGGCGTGTTCTTTCCCGCCAGCCGCTACCCCGACGCGCTGCAGCCCTTCGTGCAGGCGCTGCCGCTGACCGCGCTGAACGACGCGCTGCGGGCCGTCTACAACGACGCGCTGCCGCTGGGGGCGTTCGCGGGCGAGGTGGGAATCCTGCTGGCGTGGATGATCGGTTCGTTCCTGCTGAGCGTACGGGCGTTCCGCTGGCAGTGACCGTGCGAGGATCAAAAGGAACGCGGGGCGACCCCGCCGTGAACGAGGCCGCCCCGCGCGCCGACCGCACTCCGCCTCAGCCCGCCTGCAGGGTAGCGGTGAGCTCCTGCGTCTGGGGCCCGCAGGTGGCCCCTGGAACCACGATGCCGCTGCGCGTCCACACGGCCGACCCGGGGCGCTGCACGCGCACCGTGTAGGTGCCCGCCGGCCCGATGGCGGCCAGGTAGCGCTCGCTGCCCGCGCCCAGGTGGCGGAGCGAATCGGCCAGGGTGCCGGTGGACCAGGTGCCCGTGACCTGCAGGTCCACCCGCTGCTGGGTGGGCCCGTCCACCACCCGTACGACGACGGCCGGGCTGGCGGCGTCGGGGCAGACGGCGTTGACGGCCATGTCGTTGCACGCGCTGGCGGCGACGGCCGCCGCGAGGGCGGCCAGGATCGGCCTCTTCATCTTCTCTTCGAATTCCGGCTGACGGGGAATGTCGCACATGGCGGAAGCCGCCTCGGGCCTACAACGAACGGCGCTCGGAAGTCGTGACACGTGTGCGCCCCGCAGCGTTGGCGACGGCGTGTCACGATCGGCGCGCGACGGGCGTTCTTCCCCCGTCGGACGCGTGGCGCAGGGCGCCGCGCCGCGTTATTCCGCTCCCGAAGCGATGATCGAGCCCACGTGCCGAGCAGCCACGCCGCCCGCCCCGCGCCGGACGCCGCCGCACCCGCGGCGCCGAGGCCGGTCTTGAAGGCCGTTCCCCCGAGCGCCCCGGACTACGACGCGCTGTTCCGCGACGTGTATCCGTCGCTGTTCCGCTACCTGCACCGGCTGACGGGCGACCACGACCAAGCCGAGGACATCGCGCAGGAATCGTTCGTGCGCCTGCTGGGGCGGTCGCTTCCGGGCGACGAGGCGCGGCTGTGGCTGTTCACGGTGGCCACCAACCTGTTCCGCGACGGGGCACGCACCCGCAAGCGCCGCGAGCGGCTGCTGACGGCCACCCCGTGGAAGCCGTCGGCGCTCCCCGCGCCGGACGTGGAGGCGGAGCGCAAGCACGCGGTGCAGCAGGTGCGCCGCGCGCTGGAGCAGATTCCCGAACGCGACCGGCAGATGCTGCTGATGCGCGAAGAGGGATTCAAGTACGACGAGATCGCCCGTGTGGCCGGTGTGGCCCCGGGATCGGTAGGCACGCTGCTGGCCCGCGCAACCCGGCGGTTCCTGGCGGTGTACGACGGAGAACGGGAGGACGGATGACACACCTGGGTGAAGGCACCCTGCAGGAACTGCTCGACGACGAGCTGGCGCCCGACCTGCGCGGCGCGGCCGACCGGCACCTGGCCGCGTGCGCCGCGTGCGCGGGCGAGCTGGCCGAGCTTCGCGCGGGCGGCGAGCGGGCCTCGGCGCTGCTGGGGCTGGCCGACGTGCCTGCCCCCGTGCTGCGGGCGCAGGCCGGGTTCCACCGCCGGCGCCGCGCCGGCGGCCCGCTGGCCGGCGCCGGGCGGGCGCTTCCGCGCGCGGCCGCCATCGCGCTGACGCTGGCCGTGGCCGGCGTGGCCGCGGCCGTGCCCGGCAGCCCCGTGCGCGGCTGGCTGGGCGGCGAAACGGTGGAGGAGCGGCCCGCCGAGCCGGTGCGGCTGGAGCGGGCGCCCGAGGCGCCACCGGCGGCGGTGGTGCCCCTGCCCAAGGCCGTTTCCATCTTCCCCGACGCCGGGCGCGTGCGGGTGGTGGTGTCGGGCTCGTCGCCCGAGCTGCGGGTGCGGACGCGGCTGACGGACGGGCCCAACGCCGAGGTGCACGCCACGGGCTCCGCCGCGTCGGCCCGGTTCCGCACGGCGCCGGGGCGCATCGAAGTGGTGGGCGCCGGGCCGGGCGAGGTGGTGGTTCACCTTCCCGCGAGCGCCCGGGCGGCGTTCCTGGAGGTGAACGGCCGCGTGTACGCCGCCAAGGAGGGCGCCGTGCTGCGCTCGCTCCAGCCGCGGGTGGACGGGTCGGCCGCCGAGCCCGTCTTCCGCGCCGGGCCGTGATGTCCATCCGCTTCCCCGCCGCCGTTCGCTGATGCTCACCGCGCTGTTCGCCGCCGCGCTGATCGCCGCCGCCCCGGTCCAGGACACGGCCCGGGGGGTCATCCGCGGCACCGTGCAGAGCGACCCGTCGGGGCTGCCCGTGGCGCTGGCCGTCGTGGAGGCCGGGTCCGGCCCCCGCACGATGGTGGGAATGGCCGACAGCGCGGGCCGGTACGCCGTGCGGGTGGGCGCCGGCTGGCAGGTGGTGCGCGTGCGGCACCTGGAGCACGCACCACAGGAGATGCAGGTGCTGGTTCCCTCCGGGGGCGAGGTGGTGCTCGACGTGGCGCTGGAGCTGCGGCCCATCGCCCTGGCCCCCGTGCGCGTTCACGCCCTGGGCGACCCGCGCGCCGACAGCATCGCGGTGCCCTCGACGGACGTGAGCTACCTGATCGGCCATCGCTCGCTGGGCGAGGGGAGCGGGCTCGACGGGGCGCTGGGACAGGAGTACGAGCCGGACACCGAGCCCGCCGGCGACGACGGCGACGCGCTGTACGTCCGCGGATCGGCGGGAATGCTTCAGCTGGTGCTGCTGGACGGCGCCCCCGTGTACGCCCCGTTCCACACGGGCGGGCTGCTGGAAGCCTTCGAGCCCGGCGTGCTGGGGTCTGCCCGGCTGTACCTGGGCGGCGCGCCCGCCCGGTACGACGGCGGGCTCTCGTACGTGATGGACCTTTCCACCCGCGGCGGAAACGGCGACCGCCACGCGGGCGCCGGCGCGGTCGACATGATGTCGGCGCGCGGGCGCGCCGAGGGGCCGCTGGGCGACGGTGCGCGGTACCTGGTGTCCGCCCGCACGGTGCACGGCGCCAGCATGACGCAGCTGGAACGCGAGCCGTTTCCCTATCGCTTCGGCGACGCGCTGGCGCGGCTGGACCTGCCGACACAGTACGGGGCGCTGTCCATCACCGGGTTCATGAACCGCGAAGGGGTGCGCATCGACACCGCCGGGCCCGGCGACGGCCATGCGCGGTGGGGCAACCTGGCCACCTCCATCCGTTGGCGCGGACGGCTGCGCGGCGCCGATGCGGAGCTCACCCTGGCGGGCGGGCGCTTCGACGCCAACCTGCCCCAGCCCGATTCCGCCCGGCTGCTGGAGCTGGAGTGGCAGCAGGAGCGGCTGCGGCTGGGGCTGGACCTGGCCAGCGACCTGCGGGGGGGGGTGCGGCTGCGCTACGGCGCGTCGCTGGACCGCACCTGGTTCCGGCACATCGCCACCGTTCCCGAGGAGTACCGGCTGCTGCTGTACTCGCGCGGCGCCGGCTCGGCGGCCGGGGGCTACGTGGACGCCTCGTGGCAGCCCGCCAGGCGCGTGCTGCTGCGCGGGGGCCTTCGCGGCGACCACTTCTCGGTGGGCCAGGTGGCCAAGGTGGCGCCGCGCGCCTCCGCTACCTGGCTGCTGTCGGACGGCGCGGCGCTGACGCTGGCGGCCGGGCGCTACCACCAGTACGTGCGCGTTCCGCGGCCTTCGCTGCAGGCGGGCGCGCCTCCGCGCAACAGCGCCGACGCGATCCGCGTTCCCACGCAGATTGCCGTCGCCAGCGCCACCCACCTCTCCATGTCGCTGGACCAGGAGCTGGTGGCCGGGGTGCGGCTGGGGCTGGAAGGGTTCTACAAGCGCTTCCACGGCCTGCCGCTGAAGGACGCCAGCATCGCCCACAACTCGGGGGTGGACGTGTGGGTTCGCCGCACGGCGGGCGAGGTGACCGGCTGGCTGGGCTACTCGCTTTCCTGGGGGTGGAACTCGAACGAGGGGATGGGCACCTCGGCCGAGTTCGTGGGCCGGCAGACGGTGAGCGCGGGCGTCCGCGGCCCGGTGTGGCGGCGCACGCTGCTGGGGCTGCGGGTGGCGTACGGCGACGGCCTGGCCTACACCCCCGTGACCGTAGGAAACTCGGAGGCGCTGGACGGGGGAAGCCTTCCCGTGTACCAGAGCGGCAACTCGGTGCGCCTGGACAGCGATGCGCCGCTGCGGGGGCCGTCGGCGGACTTCCTGCGCGTGGACGCCGAGGTGTCTCGCACCTGGACGCCCATGGTCGCCGGCCGCCGCACCCAGCTGACGCCCTACCTGAAGGTTCTCAACGCCCTGGAAAGCCGCGACGCGCTCTTCTACCGCTACTTCGCCGAGGGCGACAACGGCGCGCGCCTGCAGCCGGTGTCCACCCTGCCCGTGGTGCCGGTGGTGGGGGTCGCCTGGCACTTCTGACGCTTGAGAAAGCCGTGGCCTCGAAGTAGCTTCATCCCCCGCCCGCCAGTTCATCCCCGAAGTCCGAAACGCCATGCACCCCACCATGCTGCGCCCGCTGAACGTGGGCGAGATCCTGGACCGCGCGTTTTCGCTGTATCGCAGCCAGTTCAGGCCCCTGCTGGGCACGGCGCTGACAATGTACCTGCCCCTGGCCATGCTGTCGGTGATCTTCGGCGTCGCCGCGGCGTCCGGGTCCGATGCGGCGCTCCTGGCGGGGGGCGCGCTGGCCCTGCTGGTCGGCCCGATGATGCTGGTGGGAATGGTGCTGGTCGTCGCCGCGCTGACCTACCAGGCCAGCCGGGCGTACATGGGGCACCCCGCCACCGTCGGCGAGGCCGTGCGCCACGGCTTCGCCCGCTTCTTTCCCCTGGCCGTGGCGCTGATCCTTACCGGAATCGCCGTATTCCTGGGGCTGTTCGGGCTGCTGATCGGGGCGCTGATCGTGTACGTGCTGCTCTTCGCCGTGGTCCCGGCGGTGGTCGTCGAGCGCCGGGGCCCGCTCTCGGCGCTGCAGCGCTCGGCGGAGCTGGCGGAGGGGGACTGGTGGCGGATCTGCGCCGTGGTGGTGGTCGCGGGGCTGATCGCCACCCTGCCTTCCGCCGCCGTGGAGTTCCTGATGTCGTCGGCGGTGGAGTCCAAGGACCCGCTGTTCACCGGGATCGTCGGCGCGCTGAGCGCCCTGGTGAACGCGCTGACCTATCCGTTTTCCGTGGCGGCCACGGTCATCCTGTACTACGACCGCAGGGTGCGCGCCGAGGGGCTGGACGTGGAGCTGATGGCCGCCACCGCCCCGGTGCCGGCCTGAGCCCGAGGCACGACGAAACGCGGGCGGGCCGAATCCTCGGCCCGCCCGCTTTCCGTTTCTGCCGATGCGGCACTACCAGTCCATCCCGGCGGAAACCAGGAGGCCCCACTCCGGGCTGAACGGGGTATAGCCGGCCACCGCCTCGGCCAGCAGCCAGCGGCGCCCACCGGCACGCACGCCCAGCCGCACCTCGCCCAGCGACTCGTTGCCGCGGATCTCCCGGCGCCGGGGCCTGCCCACCTGCTGGCCGAGGACGGTGACCATCGGGCGGAGGGCGCCCGCGGCGTACTCGGCGCGCAGGGCGTATACCAGCAGGTCGTCCTGCTCGAAGGTCGGCCGGCGGGTGCCGAAGATGCCCACGCCCGCCTCAGCCTGCAGCGCAACCGGCCCGCGGACGGTCCGCCCGCCGAGGGTGGCCATGAAGTCCGTCGCGTCCCGGTCCAGCCCCACCGCGTTGTCCGTGGTCGGCAGCCGCGTGCCGAAGCGCAGGGCGGCCGCCACGGGCCCACCGTCGTCCGTCAGGCGGATGGCGGTGAGGATGCGGTAGTCGCCCGCGTCGTGGCGCTTTCCGTCATCCGCCGGCCTGACGTACGGCTCCGGCGCGGCGAACGACGATTGCTCATCGAAGAACCGATGCACGGTGCCGCCGCCCTCCAGCACCACCCGCCCGGTGCGCCAGAACGCCCGCCAGTTTCCCGCCTCCACCAGCCTGCCCTCCGTTCCCGCCAGCGACGCGCGCTGCCCCGCCATCCATCCACCCCCCACCTGCGCCGACGCGGTGCGGCCGCCGTCGAACATCCGCCACTCCAATGCATCCAGCGGCCGCAGCTGCGCCGATGCGCGCGCCGGAAGGACGCAGAGAACCAGCAGAAACGAGATTCGCCGCGCGAATGCACATCGCGCGGCGAGCGGGGTTGGACGCATCATCCGTGGCTCGACGGGAGAGAAGGGGATGCGGAGATGCCGTGCCGCCGCTTCAGATCTCGCGCATGGTGAGCACGGCACCCAGCTTCTTGCCTTCCGCGAAGACGGGGCTCGCGCTGCCCTCCAGCCGCGCTTCGGTGCCGTCGCCGCGCCGGACGAGCCACCGTTCGTTGGTGACCACTTCGTCGTTCAGGGCGGCGCGGGCCAGCGGAAGGTCGCGCGCCGGGTACTCGCTCCCGTCTTCGCGCAGCAGGTGGTACTCGCGCGTGTAGGCGTCGGGCGCCACGCCCAGGCGCTGCGTTCCGTGCATCCGCTCCGCGGCGTCGTTGACGAACCGGATGTGCCCCTCGGCGTCGGTTACGATCACGCCTTCCAGCAGCTGCGCCAGGATGGCACGGTGCTCGGCCGCCGCGCGCTGCATCTGCGCACGCTCCGCGACGATGTCCGTCACGTCCACGCTCACGCTCAGGATGCCCGACACCCGGCCGTCGGCCTCGAACAGGGGCTGATAGATGACGTTGAAGCAGCCCTTCACCCGTTCGCCGGTGCCCGTGGGATCGAACTCCACCGGCATTTCATGGCCTTCGAAGGCCTCTCCGGTGGCGTACACCTGGTCCAGCAGCTCGAAGAAGCCCTGGCCTTCCAGTTCGGGAAAGGCGTCGCGCACGGTGCGGCCTTCCACCTCGCGGTCGCCGATCAGGCGAAGGCCCATCTCGTTCACCACCTCGAACCGGTGCTCCGGCCCGCGCACGATGCTGATGGCGATTGGCGCCTGCCGCACGATGTTCCGCACCGCTTCGCGCACCGCCTCACCGTGCTGCCGGCGGGCGATCTCGGTGATGTCGCTGAAGAGCAGGAGGATGTGCCCGTCGCCGGAGGGCGCCGCGCGCACCTTGTGCCACACGTAGAGCGAGGGGTAGAAGTGCTCGACGATACGCACCAGCCCCTGCTCGCGCGCCGCGCGCACCTCGCTCTCGAAGCGCGTGCCCGCGACGTCGGGAAGCGCCTCCCACACCACGCGGTTGACGAGGTCGGCGCGGCGGCGGCGGAACAGCGTTTCGGCGCGGCGGTTGGCTTCGGTGATGCGCCAGTCCGCATCCAGCACCAGCACGCCGTCGGTTACGTTGTCGAGAATGGTCTGCAGCATGATTCTCCCACACGAGGCACTTGATCCAGCGGAGAATCTAGCGGCTGTCCGCGGCGGGAGCGAGCGGCGGGGCTCAATCGGCCGTCTGCGCGAGGTGCTGGAGCAGGCGTTCGCACCGGGGTGCGCGTGCCCGGACGGTCGCGGGATCCAGGCTATCGAGGATCTTCGGGGCGTGCCGCGTCTTGTGGTACAGGCCCGGCTGCGTGTTGCGCGTGGCGTCCTTGAGCGCCTTTTCGACGTCTGCCTTCGGGATCTCCTCGACGTTCTTGCGCTTGGGAATAGACGCGGCGGCGAAACCCTGCCCGTAGAACCGCGCCAGTGCGGCTGGATCGGCGACGAACCACGATTCCATCAACTGCGTCATCAGGTGGATGGAATCGTCCTTGGCGAATGAGAGATCCCAGCGGTCCTGCGCGGCCAAGTGCTCGCGCTCCGTGCCAGTTACAGGTGCCTCAGCATCCACGAGCAGGAGAACGGCAGCCCCTTCGTGCTCGCGAGTTCCGAGGCGGAACAACTCGTAGGTTTCCTGGCGCGACCCGCACATCACCACGCGCAACGTGGCCTTTGATCGCGTGCCATCCGGACGGGCTTTGTTCAGAAACTGGGTGAAGGCGCCGCGAAGCCAAGCCTTGCTGTCCTTTCCCCCGCCCCCTTCCACGTAAATCCGGATCTCGTTCACCAGCGGTTCCCCCCGATCTCCCCCATCCGCCAGATCTCACCGAGCGAGTACTTCTCCAGCCACTCGCGCAGGTGCTCCGATCCCAGCCGCTCGATCGTCGTCCCGTCTGGAGTGATCTCGCAGACCAAGATGCACTCCGGCGTGTCCGACAGCGCCGAGACGAGCGCATCCGAATGGGTCGTGACGAACAGCTGTGTGCGCTCCGACGCTTTCCGAAGCAATTCCGCGATCGTCGGCAGGATGTCCGGATGCAGCCCGAGCTCCGGCTCCTCGATCCCGATCACCGGCGGAGGATTGGGATGCAGGAGGATCGCAAGAAGGCAGAGGTAGCGAAGTGTCCCGTCCGACAGCCGCGTGGCAGGGGTGAGACACCCTCCTTCCTCTTCGATATAGAGTTGGAGCGTCCCACCTTGGATTTTTGTGGATATGTGCCGCGCACGATCGTAGAACCGGCGAAGGTAACCGATCAGTTCGTCGCGGCTAGCGGATGTCTGCCCCAAGTCATGGAGGATCAATCCGAGATTGCTCGCATCCGGGGACAGGAAGTCGTTCGGCAGATCAGTCGGTTGCGGACGCCGTGAAGGCGCTCCTCGACCGAAGTTCCACTCCTGGAACAGCCTTATGCCGCCGAAGAGTTCCGCAAGAACAGTGAGCTCCGGGTACATCTCCGGCTCTCGGAATTGTGAAAGCACGGATTGATCGGGCTTTACGGTCACGCGCCTAAGCGCAGGTTCGCTGTTGTCGGGTGTTGTCCGAAGTTTCGCCTCTCCGTCTTTCATCCCATAGACTACGCTCGAGACCTGCCCAGTATCTGCAACCCGATAAATCCTCTCGTTATCCAACACCAGCCGACTACCGGCCCTGGTAAGTCCGAGGTAGAAATAAACCGATTCGGCACTGCCTCGCTCTTCCTCGATGGCCGCTGTCAGTTGCGCGACTTCCCTGACCTTGGCGCCCTTCCAGAGATATTCCTCAACACCACCCCCTTCACGAAGAGCAGCAGCCAAATCAGACGCGCTGGCACGGAGGATCGCGAGCGCCTCCAATATATTTGACTTACCGGACGCGTTCGGACCGATCAGGACGTTGAGCGGCTGAACCTCTACAACGACTCCCCTGGGTCCGAACGACAACAAGTTGTCGAACCTGAGGTCACGAATACGCGGCCGTCCTGGCATTTCAGAATGGGTCGTAGGCAAAGGTTGGTACGATGCGAATATGAGTGACCTGGGCTGACTGGGAAAGCTTAGACTCTATGTGGACAGCCACCTGTCCAAGTTCGCTAGGACGTGCACCGCACGGGTGAGGGTGTCGTCCGCGTAGCCGAGGGCGCGCTTCATCTCGATGTCGCGCTGCATGCGGTTGCCGATGCGGTCCAGCGCCACCGCGCGGCGGGCGCCCAGCTGGCGCGCGTACCAGAAGGCATTGGAGGGCACGGGAAAGTCGCTTCCGTGCAGCATTCGCGGGGCGAAGTCCGGGTCGCGCGCAAAGCGGGGGAGGTGCGCGAAGCGCGGCGGGTTGGCCATTCCCGAGTTGTCGACCCACAGGTGCGGAAACTCCCCCAACATCGTCCGCAGCAGCGGCACCTGGTCGGGATCCCCCGCGTAGGTGACGGGCGCGCCGCAGTGCGCCACGATCATCCGTACCCCCAGGCGCAGCGGCAGGAGGATGCGGCGCAGGTCCTTGAGCGCCGGGTTCACCTCCGCGAAGGTGTTTTCCGATCCCCCCGAGTGGACGAGGATGGGGATGCCCGTTTCCGCCAGCCGCCGGTAGAACGGGGCGAGCGACGGGTCTGCCGGGTCGATGCCGTGCGTGGCGGGAAGCCACTTGATGAGCACGGCTCCGCCCTCGATGCACTCCTCCAGGCGGTCCATCGCGTCCGCCCGGTGCGGGTTGATCGAAGGGCCGGGGAGCAGCTGCGGGTACCGGCGGCAGACCTCGAACACCCAGCTGGGCGGGATGAACATCTGCGACCTGGCGCGGTCCAGCGCGCCCGCCCGGTCGTACACCCCGTCGAACCCCAGCACCACGGCGTGCGTCAGCTCGCTGCGGCGTACGCGGTCCGCCACGTCCGCGGCCCAGTCCGCGTCGGCCGACTCGCGCATCTGCCGCGCGTTGATTCCGTGGCGCAGCTTCAGCAGGCGAAAGCTCATCCGCCGCATGAACATGGGAGAGACCCAGCAGCCGGAGCCGTTGGTCCCCACCCCCGCCAGGTGCACGTGGATGTCGATCCTGGGCGATTCGCTCATGCGGCTGCAGGCTGGTGCTGGCCGATCCACCGGACCACGCGCTCGATGGTGAGGCGAAGGAAGGGAAGCGCGTAGTGCGACACGCCACGCAGCGAGAGCAATTCCGCGCCCGGGATGCGGGCGGCCAGCCGCGCCCCCTGCGCGTGCGGGACGATCCAGTCGCCGTCGCTGTACACCAGCAGCGTGGGGTGGGTGATGGAGGCCGCGCGAGCCTCCAGGTCCAGTTCCGCGAGCAGCCGCTGGACGGCGGCCACGTAGCTCCACGCGCGCCCGTCGTCGTCCACGCGGCGAAAGGGGTATGCGGCGCGCTTCACGGGGCCGAAGGCGGGCACCAGCCCCCACCATCCGTAGTGCCGGCGCTGCGCCAGCGTGTCGCGGCGAAAGAACCCCCGCAGCTCTCCCGCCACCGTGCGCGCACCGATCCGCACATCCACCGGCGAGGAAAGGATTGCGGCGGAGGCGGCGCGCTGCAGCGACCCGGAGGCGAGCGCATCCAGCACCAGCGATCCTCCCAGGCTGTGACCGACCACGTGCAGCGGCAGCGCGGGCCGTCCGCGCTCCGCCTGGTCCGCCGCCGCGGCGATGGCGGTGCGGACGGAGTCCGGCGCGAACACTGTGGTGCTGGCGCAGCCGTGCCCGTCCACGTCGAACGAAAACACCTCGGCGCCGCTGGCCAGCAGCGCGCCGAACAGCTCGAGCAGCGGAAAGAGGGCGTCGTTCCCCGCCCCGTGGGCCACGAGCACGCGCGCGGTGGGCGGGCCCGGCGGAACCAGCCGAACGGCGCACGCCTCGCCCCGCGCCTCGGCGCGGTCGTATCGCATGCCGTGGACGGTGGCGCCCAGCCGCGCCGCCCAGTCCGCCAGCCGCTCCGCGTAGCCCTTCATCCGGCGGGCGGGGACGAGCCCTGGGCGCGGTCGCCACCCATCCACCCGGTGCCCTCCGCATCCGACGGCGCCACCTGCCCCTGCGCCGCAGCCACGGCGGCATCGCGCGCGGCGGGGCGGCCCTCGGACAGTGGCCGCTGTGCACGATCCACCGTCCCCAGCGGCTTTCCGGGCGGGGCGAGCTCCGACCCCACCTCGCCGGTGATCAGCCGGGCACCGCGCTGCCAGGTGAGGTAGCTCCACGCCCACTGCACCATCACCAGCAGCCGGTTGCGGAAGCCGATCAGGAAGAAGATGTGGACGAAGAGCCAGGCGAGCCACGCTAACCACCCCTCCACCTGCACCTGGTGCGCCTGCAGCACCGCCTTGCGTCGGCCGATGGTGGCCATGCTCCCCTTGTCGACGTAGCGGAAGGGCCGGCGCTCTTCGCCGCGAAGCGTAGCGCCGATGTTTCGCGCCACGTGCCGCCCCTGCTGAAGCGCTACGGGCCCAACGCCGGGAAGCAGCTTGCCGCGCTTGTCCTGCAGGTGCGCCAGGTCGCCGATGACGAACAACTCGGGGTGGCCGGGGACGGACAGGTCGGGCTGCACCATCACCCGGCCGACGGGGTCCGTGGGCACGCCCAGCATCTTTCCCAGCGGCGACGCGGTGACCCCGGCGGCCCAGACCACGTTGCGCGTACGGATGCACTCATCGCCGATGTACACCGCGTCGGCCTCGATGCGCGTGACGATGGCCCCCGTGCGCACCTCGACGCCGATGTGCTCCAGGGCGCGGCGCGCGTAGTCGCTCAGGCCCTCCTCGTACGCCGCCAGCACACGCGGCCCGCCTTCCAGCAGGATCACGCGGGCGGTGGACGTGTCGATGTTGCGGAAGTCGCGCACCAGCGACCGGCGCGCCGTCTCGGCCATCGCCCCCGCCATCTCTACCCCCGTGGGCCCGGCGCCGATGACGACGAAGGTGAGCAGGTCGCGCCGCTCCTGGGGATCCGTGGCGGCTTCGGCGGCTTCGAAGGCCAGCAGAAAGCGGCGGCGAATTTCCGTGGCGTCTTCCACGGTCTTCAGCCCCGGCGCCAGCGGCTCCCACTCGGGGTGGCCGAAGTAGGCGTGCGTGGCGCCCGTGGCCACCACCAGGTAGTCGTAGTCCAGGGTGCGGCCGTCCGCGAGGCACACCGTGCGCCCGTCGAGGTCGAAGCCGGTGACCTCGGCCATCAGCACCTCGGTGGCGCGGCTGCGGCGCAGGATCAGGCGGATGGGTGCCGCGATGTCGGCGGGCGACAGCGTGGCCGTGGCTACCTGGTAGAGCAGCGGCTGAAAGAGGTGGTGGTTGCGCCGGTCGACGAGCGTGGCGCTGACGGGCACGCTGCGCAGCGCGCGCGCCGCCGAAAGGCCGCCGAACCCGCCGCCCACGATCACCACGTGCGGCACCCTGAACACCCGCGTCGAAGTCATCTCCGTTGACCTTTGCACCGTTGTCGTCGTCAGCTCCGGCGAGAACGATACCGCCTGCGGGGCACGGCGGAAACGGGTCTCTTGACCCGGGCCGGGCACGGGGGTAGCATCACGTTTTAGGGAGATTTTCGCATTCGCACAGGCGTGCAGACCACAATGACGGGAAACGGCGTAGACGGAACGGATGGCGCTCTCATTGCACCCACGCGCGACGATGCGCTGGCGTTCCTGGCCCGCGCCATCGGGCCGGACCGCGCCGCGTCGACGTGGGTGCGCGCCGTTGCCGCCGCCGGAGTGGGCTCGCCGGGGGGCGAGCTCAGCGTGGACGAGATGCTGAAGGTGGCGGAGCGTCTGGCGGCGGAGCCCGGGGTGGTGGGGGTGATCGGCACGTCGCTGGTGGTGCGGCTGCGCACGTACCGGCTGATGGCGTCCACGCAATCGGAACGCGAGAAGCCGCGGGATTGAGGGCGGACGACCGGCGGAGGGTGTGGCGGGGGGTCGGAGTTTCGGCTGGGTTCCTGAGAAGGGTGGGGCGGTTCGACTGACGCTGGTGCATGCCGCGGGGGGCCCCACCCCCCGCCCCACCCCGC
>NZ_DASWMD010000074.1:0-101640 GCF_036399935.1 Longimicrobium sp. | reverse complement strand
CGGCTGACTCCTTCCCTGTAGCCCATGCACTCTCCCCGGTCACTGTGCTCGCCGTAAACTTACAGCAGCTCCGGGAGTTTCGACACACTCTGTGGAGCGGCCCCGGGTTACTCAGCCCTGACACCGTGGATTGCAGCGACTGAGGGATCCGCCACACAGCGCGCGTTGTGCGCAGCAACTACGGACGCCTCACTGCTGGTTTGGTATCGGCGCACGGATCCGCTGGTCCGCGGGCCGGAGGATCTGTGGCGGCGTCGATTTGTTTGCGTCGCGCGAAGTGTGTGGCGGATCCCTCAGTCGCTGCCGTCTGACGTGCAGGGGCAGATTCGCCGTGGCCGCTCCATCGGGATGACAGGTGGGCTTCGGCGGCCATTCGCTGAGCCCGCCGATTCTCTCACGCTGGGCGGAAACACTTGACCGCGGCACCCGGCTGCCGCATCCCTTCCCCATGTTCTACATCGATTCAACCGATCCCACGCCGGTGGAAGCGCAGATCGTCCGCACGGTTCGCGCGGCGATCGGGGCCGGCGCGCTGGGCCCCGGCGACACGCTGCCCACCGTGCGCCAGCTTGCCGTGGACCTGCGCGTGGGGGCCAACGCCGTCGCCCGCGCCTACGCCGAGCTGGAAAAGCAGCGGGTACTCGAAACCGTGGCCGGGGTGGGCACCGTAGTGAGGGCATCTTCCGACGCCATCGACCGCGAAGAGCTGCTCGCGGAACTGTGCGCGCTGGAAGACGGGTTCCTGCGCGAGGCGGCCGCGCTGGGATTTTCGCTGGACGACGTGATCATTCACCTGGACAGCCGCCGCAACCGCTAAGGGGGACCGCATGCCGGGCACCGACCTCACGCAGTACAAGGCGAACATGCCCCAGCTCACCCCGGGAAGCGCGCCGCGCGGCAACGTCCTGGGAACGTTGGCGCTCACCATTCCGTCCGTCATCGGCGGGGCGATCACGGCGGCCGCGGGGGAGCCGCTGGCGCTGATCGCCGGGATCGGAATCGGCTGCGTGGCCATGTTCTCGCCCAAGATCGCGCAGCAGTGGGAGCGCGCGGTGGTGCTGAAGTTCGGCAAGTACGTGGGGCTGCAGGGCCCGGGCGTGTTCTGGGTGATCCCGGGCGTGCACAAGGTGGCGGCCTGGGTGGATCATCGCACCACCACGACCTCCTTCGCCGCCGAGCAGACGCTGACCAGCGACGCCGTGCCCGTGAACGTGGACGCGGTGCTGTTCTGGACCGTGTACGACGCGGAAAAGGCCACGCTGGAGGTGCAGGACTACCGGCAGGCGGTGAGCTGGGCATCGCAGACCGCGCTGCGCGACATCATCGGCCGAACGTCGCTCTCGGAGCTGCTGGCCGGGCGGGAAAAGATCGAGCAGGAGCTGCAAGGCCTCATCGACAGCCGTACGACCCCGTGGGGAGTGACGGTGCACTCGGTGGAGATGCGCGACGTGGTGATCCCCGCGTCGCTGCAGGATGCCATGAGCCGCCAGGCGCAGGCCACGCGCGAAAAGCAGGCGCGCATCATCCTGGGCGAGGCCGAGGTGGAGATCGCCAAGCTGTTCGAGAAGGCCGCCGAGAGCTACCAGGGAAACCCGGTGGCGCTGCAGCTTCGGCAGATGAACATTCTGTACGAGGGGCTAAAGCAGAAGGGCGGGATGATGGTGGTGCCCAGCACCATCGTCGACAGCATGGGGGCGAGCGGCATCATGGCCGCCGCCGCGCTCGCGAAGCAGTCTCAAGACGAGCGCGCCACGCCGCCGGCCCTGTCGGCGGACCCCTTCGCCGGGAGCGAGCTGCGGATCGTCACGGACGACGATTGAAGGGGCCCCACTCCCGGCCCCTCCCCGCACAAACCAGCCGGTCATCCAGCCAGTGCCTCGGCTCCGCTGGGGCGAATGAATTCGCGGCAACGAAGGCCCAAAGTCCGCCTACGCGGACTGCATGCGAAGTCGCGTGCACCAGGCCCGCCGGAGCGCGTTTCAGGTCTCCCCCTCCCCTGCGAAGCGGGGGACGGGGGCCGGGGGGAGGGGGCTCCCAAGGCATGCGCCCAACCCAGTCGAACCCCGCCCGAAGTTCTCCCCTCTCCGCACAGCAGTACCGTGCGGGGAGGGGCCGGGGGTGGGGCACCCCTCAGTGCAGGATTTCGTACGCCGGAAGGGTGAGGAACGGAACGAACTCGGTGCCCAGCACCAGCTCGTCCAGGAGCGCGCAGGCAGACTCCAGGCAGCGCGTGTCGGTGCGCTCGGCGCGCAGGGCCGCCATCTCGGCGTCGCGGATGCGCGTGTAGTCGTCCGGCGTGAAGTAGCCGTCCTTGTCGCCGTCGTCGGCGATGGGGGTGCGGTTGCGGATCCACTGCCACAGCTGCGCCCGGCTGATCTCGGCGGTGGCGGCGTCTTCCATCAGGTTGTGGATGGCGACGGCGCCGTTGCCCTGCAGCCACGCCTCGATGTACTGCAGCGCCACGTTCACGTTCAGCCGCGCGCCGCCCTCGCTCACCTGCCCGCCCACGATGCCCGTTTCCAGCAGCGCCGCCGACCGCACGTTCACGTCGTCGCGCTGGCGGTGCTTCTGGTTGGGCCGGTCGCCCAGCACCGGGTCGAACTCGGCGCGCGCCACGGGCACCAGGTCCGGGTGCGCCACCCAGGTGCCGTCGAAGCCCTGTCCGGCCTCGCGCGCCTTGTCCTCGCGCACCTTGGCCATCGCACGCTCGTTCACCTCGGCGTCGCGGCGGCTGGGGATGAAGGCCGCCATCCCCCCCATGGCGTGGGCGCCCCGGCGGTGGCAGGTCTTCACCAGCAGTTCCGCGTAGCTCTTCATGAAGGGAACCGCCATCGTGACCTGCACCCGGTCGGGGAGCACGAAGTCGCCGCGGTTCCGGAACTTCTTGATCATGCTGAAGATGTAGTCCCAGCGGCCGGCGTTGAGGCCCGCGGCGTGGTCGCGCAGCTCGTACAGGATCTCATCCATCTCGAACGCGGCCAGGATGGTCTCGATGAGCACCGTGGCGCGGATGGTTCCGTGCGGAAGCCCTAAGGCCTGCTGCGCGTGGGTGAACACCTCGTTCCACAGGCGCGCCTCGAGGTGGCTTTCCAGCTTGGGCAGGTAGAAGTACGGGCCGCTGCCGCGCTCCAGCAGCTCGCGCGCGTTGTGGAAGAAGTACAGCCCGAAGTCGAACAGCGACGCGCTGATGGGCGCGCCGTCCACCAGCACGTGGCGCTCGGAAAGGTGCCAGCCGCGGGGGCGGACGATCAGCACGGCCGTCTTGTCCTTCAGCCGGTACTGCTTGCCCCCGGCATCCAGTGACAGGGTGCGGCGGATGGCGTCCGCCAGGTTGGCCTGGCCGTGCAGCACGTTCTTCCACGTGGGCGAAAGCGCGTCCTCGAAGTCGGCCATGAAGCAGCTGGCGCCGGAGTTCAGCGCGTTGATCACCATCTTGGCGTCGGTGGGCCCGGTGATCTCCACGCGCCGGTCCTCCAGGTCCGCCGGGCAGGGCGCCACCGTCCAGTCTCCGGCGCGCACCTCGGCCGTCTCGGCCAGGAAGCCGGGGTCGTTGCCCTGGTCGATCCACTCCTGCCGCTCGTCGCGCCGGCGCAGCAGCTCCAGGCGGGTGGGGTTGAACCGGCGGTGAAGGTCCGCGACGAAGGCCAGCGCCTCGGGCGTCAGCACGCGCGCTGCCGCGCCGTCCGCGTCTCCCAGGACCTGAATGCCCTGCACCTGCCCCGCTGCTTCGTCCGCGACCGTCATCTGCGTTCCTCTCGGGATGATTCGTTCGACCTCTGCACATGAGCGACAGGGCATCGCCAGGGAGGGATGCCGGTGCGCGCCCGCGGAAAGTACGACTCGCAACAGTGGTTCCACGAGCACGATTCAGCAACAATGCTGTGAGGCAGATTCGCGTATGCGTGGTGGATGTTGTTGAGGCAAAAGCAGATGGCGGGATAACTAAGATTCTTGCCGCTCCGCGCGGCATGGTGCACTGTAAAGGTCCGTCGAGCGTCCACCTTGGAAAGCCGCGACTATGAGAGACGAACGGACGGCGAAACCAGTGGAGAAGCGGGCCTGGCCGCGCGGGTTCTGGGAAGAGTTCTGGAAGGACGGACCGGCAGGTGTGGACTTCGTCGTACCGGAGCCGCTCCCTGACGCGCCGCATCGTGATGCTGTGCTGGAGACGCACCTGCGCGAGCAGTCCTGAGGCTGCGGTTGCCCCTCCCCCGCAAACCGCGCGGGAGAAGGGAGTCCGTTCGCGGGGCGAGGTCCGTCGTCTAGCGCATCGCCGAGTCGAGGAGCGCGTTGAGGCGCGGCGCGGGGAGGGCGCCCATCTCCCTCGCCACCTCGCGGCCGCCGCGGAACACGATCAGCGTGGGGATGGAGCGGATGCCGAAGCGCTGCGACACCATGGGATTGGCGTCGGTGTCCACCTTGGCCACCAGCACGTTCCCCATCCGCTCGACGGCCACCCGGTCCAGCACGGGCGCCATCATCTTGCAGGGCGCGCACCAATCGGCGTAGAAGTCCACCAGCACGGGCACCGGCGAATCCGCCACCACGCGGTCGAACGCGGCGTCGGAAAGGTGCAGCGGCCGGTCGAGCGCGATCGCCTGCTTGCAGTGGCCGCACTTTGGCCCGTGGGTCGCGCGGGCCAGGTCTACGCGGTTCAGCCGTCCGCACGAGGGGCACTGCACCGTCGCCTTCTGCTGCGTCGTCGTCGTTTCCATTGCCCTGCCTCCTACCGCTCCACGGGAAAGTCGGCGCCCCGCCGGCTCCACTCGATGAACGAGCCGTCGTACATCTTCACGTTCCGCTCCAGGTAGCGCGCCACGTAGTAGGCGTGGCTGGCCTGCACGCCCGTGCGGCAGTACACCACCACCGTGTCGGCCTGCGACGCCTCGGCCAGGGTGTACGCGGAGGCCAGCACCTCGGGCGAGCGCAGGCGCGGGTCCGTTTCCGAGATCAGCGCGTCGCGCCAGAACAGGTTGTGGGCGCCGGGAATGTGGCCGGGTCGCGTGACGCCATCGCCCGGCGTGGCGCCGCTGAACTCCGCGGCGGGGCGGGCGTCGACGAACACCACGCTGGTGTCGTTCAGGCGGTCGCGCACCCACTCGGCCGTCACCACCAGGTCGGCACGGGGCCGCGGGGTGAGCGATCCGGGCCGTGCGGCGGGCACCTCCGTCGACACCGCCCGCTCGTCGGCCCGCCACTTCTCCAGCCCGCCGTCGAGAATGGCGTGGTCCGCGTGTCCCAGGTAGTCCAGGGTAAAGAACGCGCGCGCGGCCAGCAGCCCCTGCAGGTCGCCGTACAGGATCACCCGCGAGTTGTCGGACACCCCGACGGCCTCGAACGCCTCCTCCAGCTGCTGCACGGAGGGCAGCTCGTTGGGAATACCGTTGCGCTCGGCGACGATGGCCGACAGCGGCAGGAAGCGGGCACCGGGGATGTGGCCCGCGTCGTAGCTGGTGCGGTCGCGGCCCACGTGCAGCACCACCACCTGGGGATCGTTCAGCCGCCGCGCCAGCTCCCCCGAGGTTTCGCGCAGGTCCTCGTTCCACTTGGGCATGGGATTGGACTTGGGGATCTGGACCGGGCAGGCGGCGGTGGAGGCCACCAGCGCGGCTCCGAGCATCAGGGGAAAGAGCTTTCGCATCGGCGTTCCTGGGGGGCATGAGATCGGGTGCGTCGCAGTGCTGGCCGCAGAGTGATGCAAGGGAAGTGCGAACCCCGGGGGCGAATGATTTCGCTGCAACAACCACACGAAGTCCGCCTTCGCAGACTGGCTTGCCCAGGTGGGGGTCGAAGCCCGGCGCGCGCCCGGAAGGTGGTGCAGTTCTCCCCCTCCCCCGCTTGCGGCCCGCTTGCGGGAGAGGGGGCCGGGGGGAGAGGGCAGCCGGGGAGTGCACGGCCGATCTCGAAATGGCTCCCAAGCCTGCTACAGGCTCAGCCCACTCGCCGGCACTCCCCTGATGCACTACTAGGCTGGCTCCCTTCCCCCGCGGGGTTTGCGGGGGAAGGGCTGGGGATGGGAGGCGCCCGCCGAAGCTCCGGAGCCAGCCTTCACGGATTGAAGTTCCCCCCTCGCCGCGCGTAGTTTGTGCGGGGAGGGGCCGGGGGAGGGGCCCGCCGGTCCCGAGATTGCAGGCCTGAATCCGTTTCGGCTGGTTCGCGGCGCGCCCGGCCCGTCGGCCCGCCGTCGATTGACTCCGTTCTCGTGCTGCCGGTGATGCGGATAGGGTGGAAGGGAGCGTTCGCAAGCGAGCCGGGTTCGTTCCTGAACCCCGGCGAGGCCGTGCATGGGGTGCTCGCGCTGGAGCTTCCCGATGCCGCGGCCGCCGTCCTGGCCCTGCTGATCGCGGCGGTGGGCGCCGCCGTCACCTGGTGGCTGGTGCAGCGCGGCCGGGCCGGGGCAGAGCAGGCGCGGCTGTACGAGCAGGCCGAGTCTGCCCGCCGCGACCTGGAGCAGCTGGCCGAGCAGCTGCAGGACCAGGCGTCGCACCTGCAGGAGCAGACGGCCGAGCTGGAGGCGCTCAACGAAGAGATGGCCACCTCCGAGGCCCGCCTGCGCAGCACCATCGACTCGTCGCTCGACGCCATCGTCATGACCGACGACGCGAGCGTCATCATGGAGTGGAACCACCACGCCGAGCGCCTGTTCGGGTGGAGCGCCGACGAGGCGATCGGCCAGACGCTCGCGCAGACCATCATCCCCCCGCGCTTTCGCGAGGGGCACCAGAGGGGCATCGACCACTACTTGGCGACGGGCGAGGGACCCATCCTCAACCGGCGCATCGAGATCTCCGCCATCCGCCGTGACGGGACGGAGTTTCCCGTGGAGCTCACGGTGGCCCCGGCGCGCTCCGGCACCCGCGTGCTCTTCAACGCCTTCATCCGCGACCTCACCGAGCAGAAGGCGGCCGAGCGCCGCCTGACGGCCGAGCACGCCGTCACCCGCGTCGTCGCCGAGTCGCACACGCTGCACGAGGCCGCGCCCCGGCTGCTGCAGGTGATCGGCGAGTCGCTGCACTGGCCCGTCGGCGTGTTCTGGGTGATGGACACGGACGGCGAGCAGCTGTGCTTCGCGGGACGGTGGACGGCGCCGGATGCGGCCGATCCCGGCCAGGGCGTCGCCGACCCCGCCCTCACCTTCGGCCGCGGCCGGGGTCTTCCCGGCCGCGTGTGGGAACGGGGCGAGCCGACGTGGGTGTCGGACGTCACGCGCGACGCGAACTTTCCGCGCGCCGCGAGGGCGGCCGAGGCGGGGCTGCACGGCGCGTTCGCGTTCCCCATCCGCGCCGCCGACGAGCTGATGGGCGTCATCGAGTTCTTTCACGAGTCGGTGCTGGCGCCCGATCCCGCGCTGCTGGAGGCGGTGGACGCCATCGGCCGCGACATCGGCCAGTCCATCAAGCGGGTCCGTGCCGAGGAAGCCCGCGACCAGGCGCTCCACGAGCTTGCCGAAGCCAACCAGCGCCTGGCCTCCCGCACCACCGAAGCCGAGTCCGCCAACCGCGCCAAGACCGAGTTCCTGGCCAACATGAGCCACGAGCTGCGCACCCCCATCAACGCCATCATCGGCTACTCCGAGCTGCTGGAGATGGGGATCACCGGGCCCATCACCCCGGCGCAGCGCGCGCAGCTGGGCCGCGTGCGCGCCAGCAGCCAGCACCTGCTGGGGCTGATCGAGGAGATCCTGGACCTCTCCAAGATCGAGGCGGGCCGCTTTCGGGTGGAACGCGTGGCCGCGCCCGTGGTGGAGACGGTGGATGCGGCCCTGGCGCTCGTCACCCCGCAGGCGGCGGAAAAGGGGCTGCACCTGGCGCTGGACTGCGATCCCGGGGCCGACACGTGGTTCATGGGCGATCCCGACCGCGTTCGGCAGATCCTGGTGAACCTGCTCTCCAACGCGGTGAAGTTCACGGCGGGGGGCGGCCGGGCGAGCATCCACTGCAACGTTTCCCATGCGCCGGCCGACGATGCGCAGCTGGCGGGGGCCGGGCCGTGGGTGCGCCTGCAGGTGGAAGACACGGGGATGGGGATTGCGCCCGACCAGGTGGAGGCGATCTTCCAGCCGTTCGTGCAGGCCGACATGGGACGCACGCGCGCGCACGGCGGAACCGGGCTGGGGCTTACCATCAGCCGGCAGCTGGCACGGCTGATGGAAGGAGACCTGACGGTGAGGACGGCGCCGGGCGAGGGCTCGTGCTTCACCCTGTGGCTCCCCGCCGCCGCGCCCGGCCCCGCACCCGCGCACGCGCCGGAGCCCACCCTCGCGGTGGAGCAGCGTCCGCGCGGGGTGGCCGAGATGGGCGAGGCGCTGCAGGCCCGCATCGCCGACGTCCTGAACACGGTGAACGAGCGGCTGCGCGCCGATGCGGCCATCCCCGGGGCGGCGGGGCTCACCGAGGCGGAGCTGGAGGACCACCAGGCCACCTTCCTGGCCGACATCGCCCAGGCGCTGGTGCTGATCGGCCAGACGGGCGCCGACCCCGCGCTGATGCGCGACGGCTCCGACATCCAGCGGCTGATCGCCGCCCGCCACGGTCTTCGCCGCGCGCAGCAGGGGTGGACGGAGGAGGGGCTGCGGCGCGAGTTCGCGATCCTGCGCGAGTCGCTGGACGAAGCGCTGCACGCCGCCACCCGCGCGGGCGACCACGAGGTAGGCGCGGTTCGCGAGGTCCTGCGGAGCCTGGTGGAGCGCGCGGAAGAAATCAGCATCCAGGGCATGCGCTCCGGCGCCTCCGCGGCCGAGTAGGCCCCGTTCGCATCGCCCCCACACGAGATCACCCGTGAAGCGAATCTGTGTCTTTTGCGGCTCCAGCGCGGGCATGCGGCCGGAGTACGCCCAGGCGGCGCGCGCGATGGGCACCCTGCTGGCCGAGCGCCGCATCGGCTTGGTCTACGGCGGCGGGCGCGTGGGATTGATGGGCGTGGTGGCCGACGCGGTGCTGGCCGCCGGCGGCGAGGCCGTCGGCGTGATCCCCGAGGCGCTGATGCGCCGCGAAGTGGGGCACGCGGCGCTGACCGAGCTTCACGTCGTGGGCTCCATGCACGAACGCAAGGCGCTGATGGCCGACCTTTCCGACGGCTTCATCGCCATGCCCGGCGGCTACGGCACCTTCGAGGAGTTCTGCGAGGTGCTCACCTGGTCGCAGCTGGGCATCCATCCCAAGCCCTGCGGCCTGCTGAACGTGGCCGGCTACTATGCGCCGCTGCTCGCCATGTTCGACCACGCGGTCGCCGAGGGGTTCGTCCGCACGCAGCACCGCGGCATCGTCCTGGAGGCGGACGACCCCGCCTCGCTGCTGGAGCGGATGGCGGCCTTCGCGCCGCCCCCCACGGAAAAGTGGATCTCCCCCGGCCAGCGGTAGCGCGCGCCAGGGTTGGATTGCGCGCGCGGAGAGTGTAGACTGAACGCGTCCACCCGCATCCCCCGCCACCGCCGACCCATGCGCCACACCGCCCTTCGCGCCCTGCTGCTCTCGCTGGTGCTTCCCGCCACGGCCCACGCCGCGCCGCTGCTCCCCCCGTCCACGATGCCGCTGGGCATCGCCGGCTGGGAGCCGCTGCTGATCCTCATGGCCGGCATCGTCCTGCTGCTCGTGGAGTTGTTCGTGCTCCCCGGGTTCGGGGTGGCGGGGATCCTGGGGGTGCTGGCGATGATCGCGGGGGTCGCGATCGTGCTGGGCGGTCCCACGCCGGGGGCGGGCGACGCGGCGCTCGCCGGTTTCGCCGTGGTCTCGGCCCTCACGCTGCTGGGGGTAGCCGCCTGGGCCATCGTCGCCAGCCGGCGCGGCGGATACAAGGCGCTGTTCGGGGGAACGCTGGACCGCGAGGGCGGCTACCTGGCCGCCGTGCCGCGGCCGGAGCTGGAGGGGCTGCAGGGCGTGGCGCTCACCGACCTTCGCCCCGCGGGGACGGCGGAGGTGGCGGGCGAGCGGCTGGACGTGGTGAGCGACGGCGGATGGATCGACGCCGGCACCCCCGTCCGCGTGCTGCGCGCCGAGGGCTACCGCCACGTCGTGCAGCCGCTGGCCCTTCCCCCGGCGCCCGAAGCGGAGGGCTGAGCGGGGCCCATCCGGCAGCAGCTCGCAACTTCTTTCGCCCCAACCTCGTACATCAACTCCGCCGGCCGATCTCGCGGCCGCGCTCGCTTCCCGCCCGCCGGGCGGGGCTCACCGCTCCACAGGATACGCTGCAATGGAATTCGCGGCCGGCAGTCTGCTCGTTCTGCTCTTCTTCGGCTTCATCCTGCTGGTGGTGCTCTTCCAGCTGATCCCCGTCGGCCTGTGGGTGCAGGCGTGGACGTCGGGGGTGTACGTGCCCTTCAGCAAGCTGGTGGGAATGCGGTTCCGCCGCGTGAGCCCCAGCCGCATCGTCAACCCGCTGATCACCGCGCGCAAGGCGGGGCTGCCGCTGGACGCCGACGAGCTGGAGGGGCACTACCTGGCCGGCGGCAACGTCGAGCGGGTGGTGCAGGCGCTGATCGCGGCCGACAAGGCCAACATCGCCCTGGCCTTCAACCAGGCGGCCGCCATCGACCTGGCCGGGCGCGACGTGCTGGACGCCGTGCAGACCTCGGTGAACCCCAAGGTCATCAGCACGCCGCGCGTGGCGGCCATGGCCAAGGACGGGATCCAGCTGATCGCCATCGCCCGGGTGACGGTGCGCGCCAACATCAACCGGCTGGTGGGCGGCGCGGGCGAGGAAACCATCCTGGCGCGCGTGGGCGAGGGCATCGTCAGCACCATCGGCTCGGCGGCCAGCCACGCGGCCGTGCTGGAGAACCCCGACAACATCAGCAAGACGGTGCTGAGCAAGGGGCTGGACGCGGGAACGGCGTTCGAGATCCTGTCCATCGACATCGCCGACGTGGACGTGGGCAAGAACATCGGCGCCGAGCTGCAGACCGACCAGGCCGAGGCCGACAAGCGCGTGGCCCAGGCCCGCGCCGAGGAGCGGCGCGCGATGGCGGTGGCGCTGGAGCAGGAGAACCGCGCCCGGGTGGAGGAAGCCCGCGCCCGCGTGGTCGAGGCCGAGGCGCAGGTGCCGCTGGCCATTGCCGAGGCGTTCCGCCGGGGCCACCTGGGGGTGATGGACTACGCGCGGTACCAGAACGTGCAGAGCGACACGTCCATGCGGCGCGCGCTGGCCGGCCCGGGCGCCGCGGCCCCCGAAGGCCCCAAGGACAGCTGACCGATGGAGCTCATCATCACGCTGCTGGTGATCGGGTGGATCGTCAGCGGCATCGCGGGGGCGGCCAAGCGGGCGGGCAAGCAGGTGCCCCCGCCCGCCGTGTTCCAGACGATCGTCGTGCCGCCGGAGCACGTGCGGCACATCGCCGCCCCGGCGGTGATTGCGCCGCCGGCCGGGCGGTTCGCCGTGTTCGAGGAAAGCACGTCGGAGCTCGATACCGACGAGCTGGCAGACGACACGGAGCTGCAGCTGTACCGCGAGGCGCAGGCCGAGGTGCACTCGATGGAGCCGCTGGACTCGCGCGAGGTGGTGCTCACGACGACCGAGGCGCGCCCGCTGCCGGTGCGGGCGGAATCGCTGGAGCACGAGGTGGACTGGACGGTGGAGCACGAGCGCTTCCACCAGCGGTACGTGGACCGCAAGGCGCCGGCGCACCATGCGCAGCGCGGATTGATGGACGACATGCGCGATCCCGCCATGCTGCGCCGCGCCGTGCTGATGGCCGAGATCCTGGGCCCGCCCGTGGGCCTGCACGGCTCCACCGACCCGGCCGACCGGTAGTCCCGAGGGTGCACGCGGGTGCACCGAGGCGTGCCATCCCGAGGCCCAGGCGCACCGTACTGGCCCGCAGCACATCCGTCGCGGGCCGAAGGATCCAGCCCGGGACACGTACCAGCCAGGGCGCGGCAGCGGCTACGGAGGCCGAGGCCTCGGCTGCCGTGGGGCCCTCACCCGGCCGCGCTGACACGCGTGCCACCCTCTCCCACAAACAGCGTGGGAGAGGGGGTACACTTCTGGATCGGGTGCGCTTCGGCCTACGTTGGCGCACGCCCAGGCCGCCCCCCATCCCCAGCCCTTCCCCCGCAAACTGCCGCGGGGGAAGGGAGCCATCCCGGCGCGCTTCGGAAGGTGTGGCGCGCGTGCAGGTGAAGCCCCGAGCAGGACGCGACAGCGGCCCGAGTCGGGGCTTTCCGCTTTCCAGCCGCGGGTTCACCCGCTCCTTGGGCGCCGTGGCCTCGGCTGCCGTGGGGGCCTCACCCGTCCGCGCTGACACGCGTCCATCCGTTTGGTGCGCAGCCTCAACCCCTCAGCTCATCCCACCCTGGCGTACGGCGCGAGAACCTCGTCCACCTCGCCGCGAATCCACACGTCTAGCCGGCCCTCGCGGAAGATCGCCCAGGTGACCAGCGCGCCGTTGTAGGCAGTCTGCACCGTGCGGGCTAGGTTTTCGGCGTCGCAGCCGGACAGCTCACCCGCGGCGATCGCCTCGTGAAGCAGCGCGGCGATCTCTTCGCGCATGGCCACGGCGTGCTCGAGCGCAAAGGCGTGAAACTCCGGGTCGTTCAGGTCCATCTGCAGGAACGCCAGGTGGTTCGACACTTCCTCCGGCGTCTGGAGCATGGCGCCGACCGCCGCCAGCGCGTGAAGCAGCGCCTCCAGCGGCGACGCCTGCGCCTGCCGCGCCCGGTCGAACTGCTCCGGAAGCTGCTCCGCCCCCTGCCGCGCCACCTCCAGCAGCAGCCCCCGCTTGCTGCCGAATCGCTGCAGAAGCGTGGGCGCGGCGAGCCCTGCCTCGGCCGCCACGTCGGCCAGCGTGAGCCGGGCCGGCCCCACGCGCGACACCACGCGGATCACCGCATCCAGGATCTCGGGGTTGGATGTCGTTCTCGGTCGCGGCATGGCTGACAGATTGTGAATAGTTATTCATGTATTCAGTGCGGCCCGGGCTCCGCCTGAAAGAGAACGACGATTCAGGAGTTTGCACATGAAGACGCTGCAGGACAAGGTCCGCCGTCGTCATGGGTGCCAGCGGGATGGCGACGGAGCTGCGGGCGCACGGCGTGGCCGCGGTGGCCCTGGCGCCGGGTGGATGCGCACCGAGCCCGTGATGGCGGCGCACGAGCGTGGCGGGTTCGACCTGTCCGCCACCGAGACGCCCGCGTACCTGGGGCGCGCCGTCGCCGCGCTGGCCGAAGACGAGCAGGTGATGCGCTGGTCGGGGCAGACGCTGGCAGTCGGAGCGTTGGCGCGCGAGTACGGCTTCACCGACGTCGATGGCACCCAGCCGGAGGTGTTTCGGGTGGCGGCCTGAACGTTTCTCTTGTGCGGCGGGCGCGCCGGGCAGACTTTGGGGGTTCCACGTCCGCTCCCCGCGCCCGACCGCCCATGCCGATTCAAGCCCACGTGCGCTGTCCCTCGTGCGGCACCCACATCCGGGGCGAGGACATGAACCTCGCCCAGATGGCGGCCCGATGCCCCACCTGCGACGCCCTGCTGGACCTGCGCGACCAGGCCCCCTCGCTGGCTTCCGCCGGCACGCCGGCCCGGCCCGGGCCCATCGAGATGCCCCTGCCGCACGGCATCCAGGTGCACAGCAACGCGCGCGAGCTGCGGCTGGTTCTGCGCTGGTTCAGCCCGGTGTACATCTTCCTGGCGGTCTTTTCCGTCTTCTGGATCGGATTCCTGGTTCTCTGGTATGCGCTGACCATCGGCGGGCCCGTGATCATTCAGCTCTTTCCCCTGCTTCACGTCGCGGTCGGCATCGGGTTGGCGTACGCGACCATCGCCGGGTTCCTGAACAGCACCACCATCAGCGTGGAGCGCGGGCACCTGAGCGTGCGCCACGGGCCCATCCCGTGGACGGGGAATCGCGAGTTGCCAGCCGACGCCCTGGAGCAGCTGTACTGCCAGGAGCACGTGACGCACAGCCGTAACGGCGGCACCACCATCCGCTACTCCGTTCAGGCGGTGGGCAAGGAGAGCCGCCGCAAGATCACGCTGGTGTCGGGCCTGAACGACCGCGACCAGGCGCTGTTCATCGAGAGCCAGGTAGAGCAGAAGCTGGGGATCACCGACCGGCGCGTCACCTCCGAGATGCGCCGCTGACCATCATGCACACCGTCGTCATCTCCGCCTCCGCCCCTCTGTCAGTGCCTCCGCAGGTGGCGTACGGCATCCTGATCGACTACCGCGAGGGGCACCCGAGCATCCTTCCCCGCCCACACTTCGGTGAGTTGACCGTGGAGAGCGGCGGCACCGGGGCCGGCACCGTCTTCCGCGTGCAGACGCGGCAGTCCACGGGCATGCGCACGCTTCGCATGCGGGCGAGCGAGCCGCAGCCCGGCCGAGTGCTGGTGGAGAGCGACCTGGATTCCGACCTGGTGACCACGTTTACGGTGGACCCGGTGGATGGGGGGAAGGGGTGCCGTGTGACGATCGCGACGAGGTGGACCCGCCGTGGGGTGCGCGGATGGTTGGAGCGGGTGCTCCTGCCCCCGCTCGCCCGCCCTGTCTTTCTGCGCGAGCTGCGCAACCTGGAGGCGCTCGGCCGTGAACGGATGGCCGCCGGCGCGTAGGAGCGAGGGGCGGGTGAACCAAGGAGCAGTGAGTCAGGGGTCGGATGATCAAGGGGCGTGCGCCAAGAGCGGCGAACCACGGCCGCGGAACCAGCGGCGGGTGAACCCGCGTCTGGAACAGCGGAAAGCCCCGACTCGGGCCGCGGTCGCGTCCCGCTCGGGGCTTCACCTGCACGCGGGCGAGAGCTGCCAATGTCATCCCGACGGAGCGGCCCCGGCGAACCAGCCCCCGCACGAAAGTCTGCAGCGACCGAGGGATCCGCCACACACCCTCGGTCGTGCACGGGCCCGTCCCGCACGCCGGACCCGCCGTGCGAAAGTCCGGACGCGCCACCCGGGACCTCCTCCACAGCAGCGTAAGCCAGTCCGCGCAGGCGGCGCGCAGGCGGACTTCGTGTGGTTGTTGCCGCGAATTTCATTCGCCCGACCAAAGCCGACCCCGCTTCAGTGACCGCTGCCGCGCCCTGGTTTGTACGTGTCCGCCGCTAGATCCTTCGGCCCGCGATGCTTGTGCTACGGGCCGGTTCTGTGCGCCTGGGCCTAAGGATGACAGGTGGCGGGGCGGCAGTCGGCACCGGTCAGCGAGTCAGGCCTGGGGCGTGTACATGGCGCCGGGCACCAGGCCGCCGCCCTCGATCACCTGCTGGTCCCAGGGAAACACGATCAGCGAGCCGGTTTCCAGCGCGTGGAAGTCCGGCCGGTAGCCGCCGGGGCGCACGAAGCTAGTCGCCGTCCTCACCGCCGTCGGACCCACCTCGCGCACCGCCGCCAGCGCCAGGCGCAGGGTGTCGCCGCTGGTGCTGATCTCGTCCACGATCAGCACGCGGCGGCCGCGGGCGCTCACGGGGGTGGGCGACAGCACGCGCGGATAGGCGTGCGCCACGCGCCCGTGCTCGCGGCGGGTAACCTTCATCGCCTCGAAGTCGCACTGCAGCATGGTCGCCACCGTGGCCGCTGGCACCACCCCCGCCGTGGCGATGCCGATCACGAGCTCCGGCTGGAAGTCCTGCGCCACCCGCACCGCCAGGGCGCGGCACAGCTCACCGAACAGCTCCCACGACAGATCGAACCGGCCGGATAGGCCACCCGCGAGCGAATGCGCGGGATGAAGCACGGTCGGGACGGCCATGGAAAGCTCCGGGAGCCGGGTTCAGAAGGGGGCCGTGCACGTTACAAGATCCGTTCCCCTCATGAAAGCAAACATTTCGCGCTTGGTAGCGGGGCGCGGGCCCGGCGGATAGAATCCGGCACATGGCAGACAACCTTCGCGCCCGCGCCGACCAGCGGTTCGAGCGCGCGCTCCGCGAGACGGGCGCGCGTGACCCGCGCAACTTCTTCCGAGACCAGCTGCGCGACCTCCGCGCGCGCGACGGAGAGGCGTTCCAGCAGGCGCTCACCTACTTCAACCAGCG
The DNA here is from genome assembly GCF_036399935.1 of Longimicrobium sp. Taxonomy (GTDB): domain Bacteria; phylum Gemmatimonadota; class Gemmatimonadetes; order Longimicrobiales; family Longimicrobiaceae; genus Longimicrobium. The sequence continues at coordinate 85,688 of NZ_DASWMD010000074.1, read as the reverse complement.
GCTGATCCCGGCCGTGGCCGACGACGCGTCGGACCCCATCGCCGAGTGGCTGGAGTACGGCCGCATGCTGGCTTCGCTCTCCATCCCCGGCCGCACGGTGCAGATCGACGCCACCGGCCGCTCGCGCGAGTACGCCCGGCCGGTGCCGCTGGACGCGCTGGTGCTTCACCTGCCGTCCAACGCCGGCAGCCCGGCGCTGGTCGTCGCCATTCCCCCCAAGCTCACCCCCCACCAGCGCGCCGCGTTCGACCTGCTCGTCAAGCAGTCGAACGGGTCGTAACCGGCTTTCGAGACGTCGCTCGCGAATCGACAGGGCTCCGCGCACGGGCAGGCGCCCCCCATCCCCAAGAGCGGGTGGACCCGCCGCTGGAACTGCGGTAAGCCCCGGCTCGGGCCGCTGTCGCGTCCCGCCCGGGGCTTCACCTGCACGCACACCGCACCCTCCGACGCCGCACAATGTCATCCCGATGGAGCGGCCACGCACAAGTTGCGGCAGCACCACGCCTTGCAGCGACTGAGGGATCCGCTACACACCATGCATCACGGGTCGATGCCGTCGACGCTACGACGGCTCGTTCCTCCGTGCCGCGGTCGAACCAGTGCCGTGGGAAACGAACTGTCGTGCGCATCGCGGAGTGTGTGGCGGATTCCTCGGTCGCTGCCGGCCGGGAGGTCAGGGGAGGTTTGGTGTGGCCGCTCCTCGGAATGACAATCAGGTGTGCAGACGTGAGGCATTGCACACTCTCGTGGTCAGGCGTACCCTCCGGCATCGATTCGATACCCGATTCTCCAGCACAGCGCAACGTGACCCCGTCACCCCTTGATTCCGACGCGCACCCGCACCGCTGGCGCGCGCTGCTGCTGATCGCCCTAGCGGAGTTGCTGGGGATGGGTGTGTGGTTCAGTGCCAGCGCGGCGTCGCCCCGATTGCAGGAGTTGTGGGGGCTTTCGGCGTCGGAGACCGGATGGCTGACGGGGATCGTGCAGCTGGGGTTCGTGGTGGGGACGGCCCTCGCGGCGGTGCTGAACCTGGCGGACCTGCTGCCCAGCCGCTGGTACTTCGCCGCGAGCGCCGTCTTTGCCGCGGCGGCGAACGCGGCGCTCGTGGTGGCGGATGGATATGGCACCGCGCTGGTGCTTCGATTCCTGGCGGGCGTTTTCCTGGCGGGCGTGTATCCGCCGGCGATGAAGATGGTCGCCACGTGGTTCCGCTCCGCCCGCGGCCTGGCGATCGGAACCGTCGTGGGGGCGCTCACCGTGGGCAAGGCCACGCCGTACCTGCTGCGCGCCTTTCCGTCGCTGGGATGGCAGGAGGTAGTGCTGGTGGCATCCGCCGGGGCGCTCGCGGCGGCCGTGCTCGTGGGCGTGGGCTATCGCGAGGGGCCGTTTCCGTTCGCGCGGCGGCCGTTCGCGTGGGGCCTGATCGGGCAGGTGGCGCGGGATCGGCCCGTGCGCCTGGCCATCTACGGCTACCTGGGCCACATGTTCGAGCTGTACGCCGCGTGGACGTTCGTAAGCGTGTTCTTCGAGGACTTCTTTGTTTCGCGCGGCTACTCGGACGCTGCGGGGCAGGCGCGCGCGGGCGTGGTCGCGTTCGCGATGATCGGAGCGGGAGGCGCGGGCTCCGTACTGGCGGGGCGGTGGGCGGACCGGCTGGGACGCGAGCGGATCACCATCTGGGCCATGGCGGTCAGCGGATGCTGCGCGCTGGCGATGGGGTGGCTGCTGCGCGCGCCGGTGTGGCTGGCCGTCGCCGTCGCGGTGGTCTGGGGATTCGCCGTCGTGGCGGATTCGGCGCAGTTCAGCGCGCTGGTCACCGAGCTGGCGCCCGCGCACGCCGTGGGGACGGCGCTCACGCTGCAGACGGCGATCGGGTTCCTGCTGACGTCGTTCTCCATCGCCGCCGTCCCGCACCTGCGCGACGCCGGTGGATGGCCGCTGGCCTTCGGACTGCTGGCGGTCGGCCCTGCGCTGGGGATCGTGGCGATGCGGCGGCTGATGGCGTCGCGCCCATGATCTTACACTCGCCGGAACTGAGCGCGCTCAATGGCGGTCCGGCCGACGGAGCATATTTCCCGCATCATCGCCCGCACGAGAACTGCACTCGTCAGCTAGTCACGCGGCCTAGTCAAAATTATTGACAGAGGCATAATGAATGCATATCGTTCTCGCACATCATCCCCGAGGAGCTACGGCTTCTCGGGCCCCCCGGGGCTACGGTCCCGGGGGTTTTTTTTGTTCGGCCGCACCAGTACAGGAGTGCTGACATGCGGGTGGCGTTCGTCGTGGACGGCTTCAATCTGTATCACTCCATCAGGGACGCGGAAAAACTTGTGGCAGCGCGTCCCCAGCGCTGGCTGGACCTGAATGCGCTCTGCTCATCCTACCTTCAGGTGTTTGGGCGCACTGCTACGCTGGAAGGCATCTACTACTTCTCTGCCATTGCCAAGCACCTCGCGGCATCCAAGCCGGACATCGAGTTGCGTCACCAGGCGTATATCGACGCACTCAAGAGCACGGGGGTGCACGTGACACTCGCGAACTTCAAAGCACGCGAGAAGTTCATTCCGCTCAAGTACTGTAGGTTCCGCATAGGGCGTTGGAAGAGGCGGCTACGCGTGCCGATACCCCGATGCAGCCTGAGTTACATCAAAGCGGAAGAGAAGGAAACGGATGTCGCAATCGCGTCGAAGATGTTCGAACTCCTTCATCGGCAGACGGCCGATGCGGTTGTCTTGATCAGCGGAGATACCGATCTGCTTCCGGCGATTCGGACAGGCCGGGCGTTGTTTCCCGGCGCCGAGATCGCGTTGATGTTCCCTTATAACCGGCACAACGCAGAACTGAAGAGGGCTGTAGCGAGATCGTTCAAGATCTCGAAGGAGCAGTACGCAAAATACCAGCTTCCGGATCCTGTCGTGCTTCCGTCCGGGCACGCCATCAGGAAACCACCCACCTGGTAGGGGTACGAAGCACCGTTGACGGCCCGCGCGATTGCTCGCGCGGGCCGCTGTTCGGCTCGTTCCGGTGATCACGCCTGCGGGTTTGCCGCGGCGCTCGCCTGGGCGATGTAGGCGCCCATCTCGCGCATAGGGCCCACGTCCATCCCCATCACCGACTGCTCGTTCTGGTACAGGTTGTTCAGGCTGCGCGCGATCCCGGGATCGCCGCCGGTGAACTCCTGCACCAGCCCACTCCACCGGCGCGCCAGCTCCTGCACGCGTGGATCCGACGGGTCGGTGCCGCGATCCATCTCGGCGCGCACCTCGGCCATCAGGCGCGGCCACTCGGCCTCGACCTCCGCAATGCGCGCCTCGCCCACCTGCTCACGCCGTGCGGCAAGCTGGTCCAGCTGCTCGGGCGTGTAGTACTTGTCGAACATCGTAGTCTCCTCGATCAGGTGTATCAGTTCGTCGGCGGAAACGTGCTCCGCCGTTCTGAGTCCGGCCGCCACCGCGTCCAGCCGTTCGACCAGCCGCTGCTGCGTCCGGATCTGCTGCCGCAGGCGATCGGCGTGCATCCGCACGATCTGCAGGGGCGTGAGCTCGCGCCCGCCCAGCACGCCGCGGATGTCGTCCAGCGCGAACCCCAGGCTGCGCAGCGAAACGATCTGCTGAAGCCGCTGCACGTCGCCCTCCGAGTACATCCGGTGCCCCGCCGCCGTCCGGTGCGACGGCGAAAGCAGCCCGATCTCGTCGTAATGGTGAAGCGTGCGCACCGTCAGCCCGGTCGCCTTCGCCAGCTCGCCCACCTTCCAGGTCCGCATCAGTCGTCCTTTCGTCCTGCGTTTCGTGGCCACGGCAGAATGGTAAACCCTCACGTAGCGTGAGGTGCAAGGGGTTTGTTTCGAGGGGAGTTCGTGGGAGCGGCTGAAGCGAGGTTCGACCCGCATCGGCGCATGCCTTCGGCGCCCCCTCCCCCGCCCCCGCCCCCGCCCCCGCTTCGCAGGGGTAGGGGGAGACCTGAACCGCGCTTCGGATGGCCTGACGCAGTCGAACACGCGTGCAGTCCGCGAAGGCGGACTTCGGGCCGTTGTTGCCGCGACTTCAGCCGCCCCAGCGGGACGTGAGGCCGCGGAGAGAGGGCTCCCCGCGGCATGCGCCGAGCCCATTCGAACGCGCCTCTGTCCGTCCCAAACGCACGAAAGCCGGCCCATCGCAGGCCGGCTTTCGTCCCCACCACACGCTACTCCACCTCGCCGAAGTCCAGCTTCTGCGGGCGCATCTGGCAGTGCTCGCCGCAGCCGAACTTGTAGCGGTTGCGCGCGAACCAGCGGTAGAACCGGCCGAAGAGGTTGCCGAAGCCCGGCACCTTGAAGGCCCAGCCGAACGTCAATCCGTAGGGAAGGATCTTCAGCAGCTGCTCGATGGCCTCGCCGCCCTGCCACGTCTTTCCGCCGGGCCCGATCAGCTGCAGCGCCTCGGCGTAGGACGCGGCGGGAATCCAGGGAAAGCGGCTGAGCACGGTGGTGTTCTGGAAGGGGATCAGCTCCAGATCCTCGCTCGTGTCCCACCGGGTCAGCACCTTCACCAGGCGGCTGCACACCTTGCACTGGCCGTCGTAGACCACCGTGTAGGGACGGCCCGCGGCCGCCGCCATCGCCTGCACGTCGCCGAAGCGAAAGTGCACCACGGGAATGGTGTTCATGCCTTCACCTCCGTCGACAGCTTCGGCGGCATCTCCAGCGTCTTCTTCACCGTGCATAGCCCGGCGGCTCGCGTCGCCACGTTCCGGCGCTCCGGCGGCAGCGAGGGCCAGTCCAGCACCACGCTCATCTCGCCTACGCGGTGCGGCTCCTCGGCGAAGCTCCAGCCGACCTCAATCGCCAAGTCGTCCACGTTCAGCTTGGCGTTGGTTCCCCACGACGCCACCACCGAGTAGGTGCACGTCGCCAGGCTGCTGGCCAGCATGTGGAAGGGCGAGTACTGCATCGCCGCGCTTTCCGCCTCGATGGACATGGGCCCCCCGCCGCCCTCCAGGCGAATCCGCTCATCGGAGAGGAGGATGATCTTCACGGCTCCCCCTGACGTTTGTGAGTGCGCATTCGTTCATCATCCCTTGATCAGCGACTCGGCGCCATCGATCCAGATTTCCGTACCCGTAATGTGGTCCGACAGGTCCGACGCCAGGAACAGCACCAGCTGCGCCACCTGCCCGGCCTTGCCGGGCGCGCGCTCCAGCGGCTGGTTGCCCTCCGGGAACTCCACCGGAATCTGCACCTTGTCCAGGTGGCGCTGCTCGGTGTTGTCGTCGATGCTGCTTTCGATGGCGCCGGGGCAGATCACGTTCACGCGCACCTTGAACGGGGCCAGCTCCAGGGCCACCATCTTGGTGAACGCCACCTGCCCCGCCTTGGACGACGAGTACGCCGTCGCGCCCGTGTTGCTGAAGATGCGCGTGCCGTTGATTGACGCGTTCACGATCACCGAACCACCCTTCTTCTTCAAGTGCGGCGCGGCGTACTTCACGGTCAAAAAGGTGCCCTTGAGGTTGATGGACAGCGTGTTGTCCCACTCCTCCGGCTCCAGCTCCTCGATCGGCGCCCACACGCCGTTGACGCCCGCGTTGGCAAAGACGATGTCCAACTGGCCCCAGCGCTCGACGATCTCGGCGATGGCGGCCTGCATCTCGTCGGGCTTGGAGATGTCGGCGCAGACGGGGATGGCCTCGCCGCCGGCGCGGGTGATCTCGGCCACGACGGGGTCCAGGTTCTCGCGGTGGCGGCCCAGGACGGCCACCTTCGCACCCTCTTTGGCGAACAGCAGCGCGGTCGCCTTTCCGATACCTTCGCCGCCGCCGGTGATCAGCGCGACCTTGTTCTCCAACTGCATGACCAACCCCAGAAAGAGGGAACAGGATTCGATGTCGTCCGCTCAGCTCAGCGGGAAGCGTTCCACCGCTTCGTAGCGCGCGGGGCCGCCGCCCAGGTGGCTCTGGTAGATGACGACCTCGCGCACCGGCATCTCCAGCTCGAGCGCGGGGACGGACTCCACCAGCCGGCCCACGTCGCGGTTGGGTTGGATGCGGCTGAGCGTCAGGTGCGGGCGGTACGGCTTCTCCTCCGCTCCGTATCCGTTCTCGCGCGCCGCCTGCTCCGCGATGCGCGCCAGCTCCTGCAGCCGCTCCACGCCCTCCGTGATGCCCATCCACACCACCCGCGCGCTCCGGGGCCGCGGAAACGCGCCCAGTCCGCCGAAGCGGATGCGGAAGGACGGCCCTAGCTCCGCCGCGGCGAGCGCGTCCGCCATCCCACGGCGCTGCTGCGCAGTGCTCGATCCCAGGAAGCGCAGCGTCAGGTGCCAGTTGTCCGCGGCCACCGGGCGCCCGGGCAGCCCCTCGGGTGCCGCCGCCCGCAGGTGGAACTGCACCGCGCGGCGGGCCTCGTCCGTCATCGGCACGGCGACGAACAGCCGCGCGTTTGCATCACCCGCCATCGTCCGCCCGTTCAGGTGTCCGCCAACTCCGCCAGCCGCGCCGCGTCCAGCACGGTGAGCGCGCCGCGCGGCGCGGCTCGGATCACGCCCTGCTCGCGCAGGGAGCGCAGGGTGCGGACCACCACCTCTCGCACCGTGCCCAGCTCCTCGGCCACCTGCGCCTGCGTTCTGCCGAGCGGAAAGGTGTCGCGGCCCGCGCACTCCCGCCGCGCGAGCAGGTAGCCCGCCAAGCGCGCCGTCACGCTTCGCGACGTGGCGCCGTGCAGCCGGCCGATCAGCTGCCGCACGCGGCCGGCCAGCCGACCCAGCAGCGCCAGGGCAAGCTCCGGGTCCTGGCGAATGGCGGCGAGCAGCCCGTCGCGCGTTACCGCCACGCAGGTGGTGCGCCGGGACGCGATGGCCGTGGCGGGATAGCGCTCGCCCGCGAACAGCGCGACGTCGCCCAAGGTGCCGCCGGGCCCCTCCACGTGGATCACGTGCTGCCGCCCGCCCACGGAGCGGACCACGCGCACCTCGCCCTCCAGCACCACGAAGAAGCCGCGGGGCTCCGCGCCCGCGCTCCACAGCACCTCGCCCGGCGCGAAGGTGCGCGGGGTGGAGCGCGCCGCCAACTCACGGCGGGCGGCGTCGTTCAGCCCGGCGAGGAGCGGGATGGCGAGCAGGGCGTCGGGATCGATCATCGGGTGTGACCCAGATTCCTTCGCGCGGGCGGCGCCGCCGTTAGCGTGAAAGAGTGGCCGACGCGCCGCCCCGAACCGACATCATCCGCACAGGAGATATCACGATGCGCATCATCCCCCTTGCTCTCGCCGCCGCCCTCGCGCTCCCCGCGGCCGCCTGTGCCCAGCACACCCCGCAGAGCCACGCGGCCCACCATCCCCCGGCCCAGACGGCGGACAGCGCGTTCGCCGCGCTGCAGGACCGAGGCGGGCAGGCCATGGACGTAGACCAGTACACGTCTACGCACCGCTTCGACTCGCTCGTGGACGGCGGCCGCATCGAGCTCCAGCGCGGCGCGGACGACCCCGAGGGCGTGGCGGCCATCCGCGCCCACCTCGCGTCCATTGCGCAGGCGTTCAACGAAGGCGACTTCCGCACGCCAGGGTTCGTGCACGCCGGTACCGTGCCGGGCACGGAGGTGATGGCCGCGCGCCGCGCATCCATCCGCTACACCTACCGCGACCTGCCGCGCGGGGGCGAGGTGCGCATCACCACGGCGGACGCGGAGGCGCTGCGGGCCGTTCACGCGTTCCTGGCGTTCCAGCGAGGCGACCACCGGGCGGGCGGCGAGGTGCACTCGCATCCCTGAAACGAATCCGGCCGGGGCCCCGGCGACGTATCTCTCTCTGTGAACGGGGAACCCCGGCCGCCGTCTTGCACGGGGGAACCTTGCACGTACCTTGGAGTTACAGGTGCGTGGGCCGGACGCACCCGGCCCCTCCGTCGAAGAGAAGAAGGTGCAGCAGATGCTCATCCGAAAGCCAGAGATCCCGTCGTCCGAGATCACCCCGGAAGCGACGTACCTGAACCGCCGCCAGTTCTTCGGCGCGGCGGCGGGAGCGCTGGCCGCAAGCGCGCTCCCCACGTCGCTGGCCGCGTGCACGATGGACGAGGCGGAGGCGGCGCAGCGCGACGAGCCCAACTCGTATGAGGACATCACCTCGTACAACAACTTCTACGAGTTCGGCACCGACAAGAGCGACCCGGCGCGCCTGGCCTCGCGCACGCTGCGCACCCGCCCGTGGACGGTGGAGATCGGCGGATTGTGCGACCGGCCGGGGCGCTACGCCTTCGACGACCTGGTTCGCCCGCACCAGAAGGTGGACCGCACCTACCGGCTGCGCTGCGTGGAGGCGTGGTCCATGGTCATCCCCTGGCGCGGCATTCCCCTGCGCGACGTGCTGGCCCGCGCGCGGCCCCGCCCCGGCGCGCGCTTCGTGGAGTTCACCACGCTGCTGGACCCGGCGCAGATGCCTGGACAGCGGAGGAGCGTGCTGGACTGGCCCTACGTGGAGGGGCTGCGGATGGACGAGGCCATGCATCCCCTGACGCTGCTGGCGACCGGGCTGTACGGCCGCGACCTGCCGGCGCAGAATGGCGCGCCCCTGCGGCTGGTGGTGCCGTGGAAGTACGGCTTCAAGTCCATCAAGTCCATCGTGCGCATCCGCTTCACCGAGCGGATGCCGGCCACCAGCTGGGCCCGCTCGGCGCCCACCGAGTACGGGTTCTACGCCAACGTGAACCCGGCGGTGGACCACCCCCGGTGGACGCAGGCACGCGAGCGGCGCATTGGCGAGTGGCGCAAGCGGGCCACGCTCCCCTTCAACGGCTACCCCGAGGTCGCCAGCCTGTACCGCGGGATGGACCTGCGGCGCAACTTCTAGCCGTGGCCGCCCCCGCGCCCTGGCAGCTGCGCGCCGCGCGCTGGATTCGCCCGGCCGCGTGGGTGGGCGGCCTGGTGCCGCTGGCGCTGATCGTCGCGGCGGGGTTCACCGGCGGCCTGGGCGCCGAGCCCATCGAAGAGGTTACCCACCGCACGGGATTCGCCACCCTGCTGATGCTGATGCTGACGCTGGCCATCTCCCCCATCCGGCGCTGGACGGGGTGGAACTGGCTGGCCCCCGCCCGGCGGACGCTGGGATTGTGCGCGTTTCTGTACGTGTGCCTCCACCTCGTCATCTACCTGGTGGACCAGGGCTTCTCGGTGGGCTTCATCGTCGAGGACGTGGTGGAGCACCCGTATGTTACCGTGGGCTTCGCGGCGTTCCTGCTGCTGGTACCCCTGGCGCTCACGTCGACCAAGGCGTCCATCCGCCGGCTGGGAAAGAGGTGGCAGAAACTCCACCGTCTGGTGTATCTTGCTACGGGGCTCGGCGTGCTGCACTTCCTGTGGCTGGTAAAGAAGGACCTGCGCGACCCGCTGATCTTCGCCGCCGTGTTCGCCGCGCTGATGCTGGCGCGGCTGGCGCCCCGGCTCGTGGCGGCCCGCCGCCGCCCGGCGCCTGTCGAAACACGCGGCCCCGTTCATCCGTAGGCCCGGAAAAGCCTCGTTCCCGGAGTACCACCCATGTCGTCAGAACTCGCGCAGGTGATCGTGATGTGCACGGTGGCGCTCACCACCGGCGCCGTGCTCATCCTTCGGCCCATCGCCCTGCGGCTGGGCACGTTCCTGGACGCCAAGACGGCGGCCACGCTCAAGGGCACCCCCGAGGCCGAGCTCACCCGCATCCGCGAGGTGCTTTCCAGCATCGACGGGCGGCTTGACCAGATCGAGGAGCGCCAGGACTTTGCCGAGGCGCTGCTTTCGGCGGCGGACGGCAAGCTGCTGTCGGCCCCGGCGCCCATCCGCGCGCAGGAGCGCAACTGAGGGCGGCCACGGCCGGCGGCACGGCGGCGGGGCCCCGGCGCGGGGCCCCGCCCTTTTTTTGCGGCCGGGAGGTTCCCCCCGGCCGCCCCGTCCACTATCTTATGTTTCCTTCCGTTTGCGTCCGTAGATGACGATGCCCGTGGGGGTTGCGCCCGCCCCCGTCACGCCGCGCAGGGCTCCGCGCCCGGGCGGACGCCGCCGCACGCTGCTGTACCTTCACGAGCTCCGGGCCCTGCTGCGCATCGCGGGGCCGATCATCGTGAGCCAGCTGGGCGCCATCGCCATGAACACCACCGACACCATCATGGTGGGGCCGCTGGGTGCGGGCCCCCTTGCCGCGGCGGGGCTGGGCAACGCGCTGTTCATGGCCGTCATGATCATGTGCACGGGCACGCTGATGGGCATGTCGCCCCTGGTCAGCCAGGCCTTCGGGGCGGGCGACCGGGCCGAGTGCCGCCGCGTGCTGGTGCAGGGGCTGTGGCTGGCCGCGCTGCTGTCGCTGCCCATGACGCTCTTCTGCCTGTTCGGCCAGCCGATCGCGCGGGCGCTGGACCAGCCGCCGGAGGTGTCGCGGATGGCGGGCGGCTACCTGGCGGCGCTGGCCTGGGGAGTGCCGCCCATGCTGCTGTTCATGGCCTTTCGCCAGTACCTGGACGGCATGGGCTTCACGCGGCCGGCGATGACCATGACCTTTCTGGGCGTGGCGCTGAACGTGGGGGGCAACCTGGTGCTGGTGTACGGCGTCCAACTGTCCGTCCCCCTCGTCGGCGTCGTCCGTGTCCCGGCGTACGGGCTGGTGGGCTCGGGGTGGGCGACGACGCTGGTCCGCTGGGCGATGTTCGTGGCGATGGCGTGGTACGTGATGCGCCGCCGCGACCTGGCCCCGTTCTCCGGCGTGCGGCTGGCGCCCGTGGCCGCCCAGCTGCGGCGGATGACGGGCATCGGCCTGCCCATCGGCGGGCAGCTGACGGCCGAGGTGGGGGTGTTCGCCTTCGCGGTGGTGATGATGGGATGGCTGAGCCCCACGGCCCAGGCGGCGCACCAGGTGACCATCAACATCGCGTCGGCCACGTTCATGGTGGCCATGGGCACCAGCCTGGCGGGCTCCATCCGCGTGGGCCAGCACGTGGGCGCGGGCAGCCGCCGGGGGGTGCAGCGAAGCACGCTGACCACCTACGCCGTGGTCACGGCCTTCATGCTGGTGTGCGTGCTGCTGTTCCTGGGTGCGCCGCGCTGGCTGCTGGGATTGTTCACGAACGATCCGGAGATCGTGAGCATCGGCGTGGGGCTGCTGACGATGGCGGCGCTCTTCCAGGTGTTCGACGGCGCGCAGGTGGCCGGCCTCTGCGCCCTGCGCGGCGCGTCCGACACGCGGGTGCCCCTGTGGATCACCATCCTGGGCTACTGGGTGATCGGCGCGCCGGTGGCGTACCTGCTGGGGTTCCACACGAGCATGGGGCCGCGGGGGATCTGGGCGGGGCTGGTGGTGTCGCTGGGGGTGGTGGCGGTGATGCTGGCGTTCCGCGTCCGCCGCGTGATGTGGGGGCCGGTGCCGGGCGGCTCCGGCAGCCTGTCATCCTGAGGCCCAGGCGAACGCTACTGGCACGCAGCACAGGCGTCGCGGGCCGAAGGATCCAGCCTGGGGCACGTACAAGCCTGGGCGCGGCAGCGGTCACCGTAGCCGAGGCCTCGGCTGCCGTGGGGCCCTCACCCGGCCGCGCTGGGGCGACTGAAGTCGCGGCAACGACGGCCCGAAGTCCGCCTTCGCGGACTGCACGCGCAGTCGAGTGCACCAGGCCAGCCGAAGCGCAGTTCAGGTCTCCCCCTCCCCTGCGCAGCGGGGGAAGGGGGCCGGGAGAGGGGGCTGCCGCCGCATGCACCGGCACCCGTCGAACCCCGACCGTATTTCTCCCGATCGAAGTCTCTTCCCGCAAATCCGCGGTTCCCGCACCATAGCCCGCCCGATGAAATCCCTTTCCCCCTCGTTCAAACCTTTGGGGTGGCCCCCGCATCATACGGGTGTCAGGAAAACGGAACACCCCTATCCCGCTCGTCTCGATGGCGACCATGCTGGCTGAAAACCCTCCCGCGGTTCAGGGGACCGCCGTAGCGGACCTTACGGTCCGCCGCGCCCAGGAGGGCGACGCCACCGCCTTCGAGCAGCTGTACCGCGACAACGCCGGCCGCATCTACGCCCTGTGCCTGCGCATGAGCGGCGACAGCATCAAGGCGCAGGAGCTCACCCAGGACGTGTTCGTCCGCGCCTGGGAAAAGCTGGGAACGTTCCAGGGCGGCAGCGCGTTCAGCACCTGGCTCCACCGCCTGGCCGTGAACGTGGTGCTGGGCGACCGGCGGAGCGAAGGGGTGCGGGTGCACCGCATCTACTGCACCGACGAGCCCGAGAAGTTCGACAGGCCCGCCCGGGAGTCCGACCCGGGCACCGTGATGGACCTGGAGCGCGCCATCGGGCAGCTCCCCCCCGGGGCCAGGGCCGTGTTCGTTCTCCACGACGTGGAGGGCTACCGGCACGAGGAGATCGCAACCATGCAGGGAACCGCCGTAGGAACGTGCAAGGCGCAGCTTCACCGCGCCCGCCGGCTCCTGAGGGAGGCACTGGGACGATGACACACGAACGTACGCTGGAACTGCTGGACGACTACGTCGAGGGCACGCTGCCCCCCCACGACGAGCGCGGCGTCCGCCGCCACCTGATGCAGTGCGACGACTGCCGCGCCGAAGAGCGCGAGCTGCGCACCCTGCTGGACGAGGCCGCCGCGCTGCCGCCCGGGATCCAGCCGCCGGTGGAGCTGTGGGAGGGCATCGCCGCCCGCCTGGAGCCCCGCTCGGCCACGGTGGCCCTGGCGCCGGAGATCCCCGTGATCGGCCCGCGGCCGGTGCGGCGGATTCCCTGGTGGATGCAGGCCGCCGCCGCCATCGCCCTGGTGGTCACCACCTCGGTGGTGACGCTGCAGATCGACCGGGCCGGGCCCGCGCAGGTGGCGGCCGTACAGCAGCAGCCCGCGGCGCAGCAGGCCGCGGCGCCCGCCGCCCGCACCGCGCTGGCCGCCTTCCATCCGGCGGAGCAGGAGTACCAGCGCGCCATCGGCGACCTGGAGCAGATGCTCGGGCAGCACAGGGACAAGCTGGCGCCCCAGACGGTGGCCACGCTCGAGGCCAACCTGAAGGTGATCGACAAGGCCATCCAGGAGTCGCGCGCGGCCCTGGCCGCCGACCCCAACAGCCGGGAGCTCGCCACGATGCTCTCGCAATCCTACGACGCCAAGCTGGACGTGCTTCAGCGCGCGGTATCGCTCTGAGCCCGTCCGGGAGACGAATAGACCGATGACGACCGGGATGAGGATGATGATGGGCGCGGCGGCGGCCGCCGCGCTGGCGGTGGCGCAGCCCGCGGTGGCCCAGCGCCAGGTGAACGAGCGGCAGGCCACGGGCGCCACGGGAACGGTGGAGATCACCGTTCCGGCCGGGGCGGTGCGCGTCACCGGATGGAGCCGCAACGAGGTGCAGGTGACGGGGCACCTCAGCCGCTCCACCGACCGCGTGCAGATCAGCGGCGGGCGCGGGTCCATGGAGGTGGAGGTGGTCAGCGGAAGCGGCCGCCCGGGGAACGCCACGCTCACCGTGCACGTTCCCGCCGGCAAGTCGGTGGAAGTGCAGACCAGCGCCGGCCCCGTGCACGTGTCCGGCGTCACCGGCGACGTGGAGGCGGTGAACCGCGGCGGGCCCATGACGGTGGAAGGAAGCCCCCGCGACGTGGAGCTGACCTCCACCGGCGGCCCGGTGACGGTGAACGCCAGCGCCCGCAGCGTGTCGGTGAACTCCACCGGCGGCCCGGTGACCATCGGCGGCACCGTGCGCGGCCTGGCCGAGGTGAACGCCATGTCGGGGCCGGTGACGGTGACGGCCGCCGCCGAGCGGGTGGAGATCAACGCCCTCAGCGGCCCCGTGCGCATCACCAACGCCGGCGGGCCGGTGGAGGTGGCGTCGGTCAGCGGGCCGGTGTACGTGGCCGGACGCCGCCTGTCGGGAAGCATCGAGAACGTGTCGGGGGGCGTGGTGGTGGAGGGCACGCTGGGCGGCGGGTTGAGCGTGGAAAGCCACAGCGGCGACGTGGAGCTTCGGCTTCCCGCCGGCACCGCCGCCGACGTCGACGTCACCACCTACAGCGGCGGATTCCGCTCGGACTTCGGCGCGGGGCGGCGCGACGGCAACGAGCGGCACCTGCGGCTGGGCCGCGGCGGCATGGAGCTCAGCATCACCACGTTCAGCGGCAACGTGAAACTCACCCGGCGGTAGGCGCGTACGCCGGTCCACTGCTCCTGACTCCCTTTCTCCCGAAGGTCCTGGGATGATCATTACCCTGCTCCTGGCCGGCGCCCTGCTCGGGCCCGCCGCCGCGCCCGCCGACACCACCCCCGCCAAGACCGTGGGCGCCCACCGGCTGGCCGCCGGCCAGGCGCCCGTGGTCAACGGGAACCTCGACGACGCGGTGTGGGCCACCGTGCCCGTAGCGACGGACTTCGTGCAGCAGTACCCCAACCCGTCGCAGCCCTCGTCGCAGCGCACCGAGGCCCGCGTGGCCTACGACGACCAGGCGGTGTACGTGGCCATCCGCGCCTGGGACACGGCACCCGACAGCATCGCGGCCCAGCTGGCCCGGCGCGACGCCAGCGGCATCTACAGCGACTGGGTGCACGTGATGTTCGACAGCTATCACGACCGCCGGTCGGCCTACCGCTTCGCCGTGAACCCGCGGGGCGTCAAGAAGGACGTCTTCCACTTCGACGACGGCAGCGAAGACCTGGGGTGGGACGCGGTGTGGGACGTGGAGGTGTCGGTGGATTCGGCCGGGTGGAGCGCGGAGTTCCGCATCCCCCTCTCGCAGCTTCGCTTCCGCGCGTCGGAGGCGGGGCAGAGCTGGGGATTGAACGTGTCGCGCGACCTGGCCCGCAAGGAGGAGCGCTCGTGGTGGTCGCCCATGCTTCCCGACCAGCCGGGCTTCGTGTCGCGCATCGGCACGCTGACGGGCATTTCGGGGCTGCGCCCGCCGCGGCGGCTGGAGGTGCTTCCCTACACCGTGGCCAGCGTCACCAGCGCGTCCAGCCACGGCCGCGGCGGCGACCCCTTCTTCCGCGAGAACGACCCGTTCGCCTCGGCCGGCGCCGACATCAAGTACGGGCTTTCGAGCAACCTTACGCTCACGGCCACCATCAACCCCGACTTCGGGCAGGTGGAGGCTGACCCTTCGGAGGTGAACCTTTCGGCCTTCGAAAGCTTCTTCTCGGAAAAGCGCCCCTTCTTCGTGGAAGGCATCGACATCTTCCGCTTCGGCCTGGGGCTGGGCGACGACGAGAGCGAGACGCTGTTCTACTCGCGGCGCATCGGGCGCCATCCGCAGCGCGGGGTGTCGACCACCGACGCCCGTCCGTACGTGGACGCGCCCCAGCAGACGACCATCCTGGGCGCCGCCAAGCTGACGGGAAAGATCGGCGACAACCTGTCGGTGGGCGTGCTGGGCGCGCTGACCGCCGAGGAGCAGGCCCGCTTCATCACCACGGCCGAGCCGGGCGAGGTGCAGCGCGCCACCAGCGAGCCCATGAGCGGCTACGGCATGGTGCGGCTGCGGCGCGACTTCAACCAGGGGCGCAGCGCCTTCGGCGGCGTGCTCACGGGCACGTATCGCGACCTGAGCGACGACGCGCTGCGCTTCCTTCCCTCGTCGGCCGTCTCCGGCGGGCTGGACTTCCGCCACCGCTTCGGCGGCGGCGACTGGGAAACGAACGGCTGGGCGATCCTCACCCAGGTGAACGGCGACACGCTGGCCATCCAGCGCCTGCAGCACGCACCCGCGCGCTACTACCAGCGCCCGGACGCGAGCCACCTGGACGTGCAGCGCGACCTTACGTCGCTCTCGGGCAACGGCGCCAGCTTTCACGTGGGCAAGATCGCCGGGCGGTACCGCGGCGGCTTCCTGGGGCTGTACCGCTCGCCCGGGATGGAGGTGAACGACCTGGGCTTTTTGCGCGAGGCCGACCAGCTGGTGGGTGCCGGCTACGGGCGCTGGTTCCAGAACACGCCCCAGGGCGCGTTCCGCAACTGGAACCTGGGGTGGAACCTGTTCTCGGGGTGGACCACGGGGAACGAGCGGATGTTCACGGGCGCGAACATCAACGGCAGCTACACGCTCAAGAACCTGTGGGGCGGGCACGGCAGCGTGGGCCGCAACCACGGCGGGCTGGACGTACGCGGGCTGCGCGGCGGCCCCGCGCTGGTCGACGAGGGCGCGTGGATGGCCTCGGCCAGCCTGCGCACCGACAGCCGCCGCCGCATCTCGTACAGCGCCGCGGCCGGCTTCTACAACGAGGACGACAGCGGGATGGGCAACCGCTGGGTGGAGACATCGGTGAGCGCGCGCCCCTCCAGCCGGGTGAGCCTTTCGCTGTCGCCGTCGGTGTCGTGGACGAACGACCAGGTGCAGTACGTGACGCGTGAGGAGTCCGGCCGCTACGTCTTCGGGCGGCTGGACCAGAAGACCGTCGCCATCACCACGCGGCTGAACTACACCTTCAGCCCCGACCTGACGCTGCAGTTGTACGCGCAGCCGTTCGTGAGCGCGGGCGACTACGGCGAGTTCCTGCAGGTGGCCGACCCCGGTGCGGCGGACTTCGGCGAGCGGTTCGAGCCCGGCGCCGCGCCGGGCTTCAACCCCGAGTTCAACGTGCAGGCGTTCCGCAGCAACGCGGTGCTGCGCTGGGAGTACCGGCCGGGAAGCACGCTGTTCGTGGTGTGGAGCCAGGGCCGCGAGAACTTCGTGAACGACGGCAGCTTCGGCCTTACGCGCGACTTCGGCCGGCTGTTCGGCACGGACGAGGCCATGCCCGTGCCCGCCACCAACGTGCTGATGATCAAGCTGAACTACTGGCTGAACCTGTGACCGGAGCCTTCGCGATGATCGGACGTGTTCGCCCGCTGGTGCTCGCCCTGGCCCTGGTGGCCGGGGCGGCGCTCCCGGCCGGGGCCCAGCGCTTCGTGCTGGGGGGCAGCGCCACCGTGTACAACCTGGCGGGCGAGGTGACCGTGGCGCCCGGTTCGGGGAGCCAGGTGGTGGTCGAGGTCACGCGGGCCGGCGACGACGCGTCGCAGTTGCGGGTGAACCACACCGGGGGCACGCTGCGCGTGGTCTTTCCCGGCGAGCGCGTGGTGTATGCGCGGATGGGCCGCAACAGCCGCACGCAGCTGCGCGTGGCGTCCGACGGCTCGTTCGGGGGCGGCCTCCGCTCGCGCCAGGTGACCATCGCCGGCTCCGGCCGCGGCACCCGCGCCTGGGCCGACGTGCGGGTCCTGGTTCCGGCGGGGCGCTCGGTGTCGGTGCACCAGGGGGTGGGCCGCGTGTCCGTGACCAACGTGGACGGCCGCGTGCAGGTGCACGGCTCGTCCGCGTCGGTGGCCACCTCCGGCACACGCGGCGGCCTGCAGCTGAACACCGGGTCCGGCTCCATCCAGGTGCGCGGCGCCCAGGGCGACGTCACGGCCGACGCAGGGTCCGGCTCGGTGAGCGTGGACGGCGTCCGCGGCAGCCGCGTGCAGCTGGAAACGGGCAGCGGCCGGGTGACCGCCGCCAACCTGCGCGCCGAGACCGTGGCGGTGGAGGTGGGCTCGGGCTCGGTGACCATGTCGGGGATCCAGGCCCGCGACGTGTCGGTGGAAACGGGAAGCGGCAGCGTGCAATTGGCGATGGCGTCCGACGCGCAGCGGGTGAGCGTCGACACCGGCTCGGGCTCGGTGACGCTGGGGCTTCCCGCCAGCTTCGGCGCCGAGCTGCTCGTGGACACCGGCAGCGGCGGCATCGACGTAGACGTGCCGGTGACCAACCGCCGCTCGTCGCGCTCGCGCCTGGAGGGGCGCATCGGCGACGGCAACGGCCGGGTGGAGATCGACACCGGCTCCGGCGGCGTCCGCGTCCATCGAAACTGATCGATCGGGCGGTGGAAACGCGGGAGGGGCGGCGAGCGCTCGCTGCTTTTCTCTCCGAGGACGCAGAGGGCTCCGGTGAGTTCTCTGCGTCCTCTCCGTTTTCTCTGCGCCCTCTGCGTGATGCTCTTTTACGGAGCCAGGGTGACGAGGAGCGATTCTTGTTGCAGCAGGATCGCAGTGCTGGCGCGCACGTGATCGCGCCTTTCCCGATCCCACGAACCCTGGACTGGCCGATGGCTCACACCCGCCGCGACTTTCTCGCTACCTCCGCCGCAATGACGCTGGGCGCCCTCCTCGGGCGGCCGCTCCACGCGCTCGCCTCGCAGACGGCGCAGCCCGCCCAGGCGGCGTTCACGCCCGTCCGCCGCAACGTGGGCACGTTCACCATGCGCGGCGGCACCGTGGGCTGGCTCGTGAACGCCCGCGGCGTGGCCGTGGTCGACACGCAGTTCCCCGCCGAGGCGCGGGCGCTGCTCGCGGGTCTTCAGGAGCGGTCGCGCAACCGGGGCGTGGACGTGCTGATCAACACGCACCATCACGGGGACCACACGGGCGGCAACGGCGTGTTTCGCGGCGTCGCCCGGCGCGTCGTGGCGCACGGCATGGCCGACCAGCACATGCGTCGCGCTCCGCAGCCGCCCCAGCAGGCGCAGCCCGCGCAGCAGCCTCCGGCGCAGCAGCCGTCCCCGCAGCCGCAGCAGCCCCAGCCGGCTCCGCCGGAGCCGCTGTACCCGGACACCACCTTTACGCACAGCTGGTCCACCGAGGTGGGCGACGAGCGCATCGTCGCGCGGCACCACGGGCGTGCGCACACCAGCGGCGACGCCGTCATCACCTTCGAGCGCGCCAACGTGGTGCACATGGGCGACCTGGCCTTCCACCGCCGCCACCCGGTGGTGGACCGCGCGGCCGGCGCGTCGATGCGCAACTGGGCGCGCGTGCTGGAGCAGGTGGTGAACGCGCACGCGCCCGACACCATCTACATCTTCGGGCATGCGGGGCAGGGACTTCCGGTCACCGGGAGCTCGGCCGAGCTGCTGCAGTTCCGGGACTACCTGGCCGCCGTGCTGGCGTTCGTGGAGCAGCACGTGGCGGCGGGCCGCTCGCGCGACGAGATCCTGGCGATGCGTGCGCCGCTCGCCGGCTTCGAGGCGTGGGGCCCGTTCGGACAGGTGGGCCCGCGCGACGCCGTAAGCGTGGCCTACGAAGAGGTGACCACCGGCGCGTAGGCGGCGGCCACGACGATTTCGTCGTGCCTCTCCTGGGCGCGCCCCAGTCAGCGGTCCATGATGGGCAGGTAGGCGCGCCAGGGGCCCACCGCCTCGCGCTGCTGCTTAGCCATCGCCCGCGCGATCTGCGCGAGGTGGCCGAGGTCGTGCGCCACCCAGGTGGCCAGCAGCTGGCCCAGCGTCACCCGGCCGAACTCGGGGTGCTCGCCCTCGCGCTCCAGGTCCTCCCGCGCCAGCGTCCACGAGGCGACGGTGGAAAGGCTCTCCCGGCGCAGCACGGCAAACTCCTCCAGGAGCATTGCGAGCGCCCGCGGGTCGCCCCGGGTGGAGGGCGCTACGCGATCGATGGCGGGAAGCGCCCGCGGCCCTCCGGGCTTCAGGATGCTTCGCGCGCGGGGAATCCAGTTCGCGCGCTCCTCCCCCGCCATGTGCTCCACCACCATGGCCGGGCTCCACGACCCCGGGCCTTCGGTGCCATCGGCCCATTCCGAGGGAAGGTCCAGCAGGAGCGCCCGCAGCACGCCGGGAGTGCGCTCCAGCACGGCGGTGTGCAGGCTCAGGTCGGCGGCGGCCATCATTTCTCCTCTCGTCAGGATGATGCGGTACCCGGCGACTGCACTTCCGGGCTCAGGAGCCAGTCGTGCTCCCACAACCCGCCATGCCCATGCTGCCGCAGCACCGCGGCGATCTGCGCCCAGTGGCGGATGCCGTGGATGAATGTGTGGACGACCACGACGTGTGCGCGCGACTCGATCCGGCCCAGCTTGCGCGTGTCCGAGACCAGCACGCGATCGAGGGCTTCGGGGGTGGCGTCGCGCAGGAACTGGTCGCGCATGGAGGCGGCCGTACCGTGGATGTCCCAAAGCTCCTGGACGGTTCGATCGGACAGCTGCTCGTAGCCCGTCACGGCCTCGCCGGCCAGCCGCTGGGCGTAGCGGAGCTCGACGGCGAAGATGTGCTTGAGGAGGGTGCGCACCGTCCCGTCCGCCCCCGTTCCGAGCGGCAGGTCCAGCACCTCTGCGGCCGCCGTTTCGAACCACTCCCGCCAGCGTTCGGTCTCTCCATCGACGTACGCGGCGAGCACGCCAAGCTCCACGTTCTTCGCAGCCATGCGCCTCCTCCCCCGGGTGAGATGGGTTCCCGCACGCAATCTCGGGAGAATGGAAATGTACTGTCAATCGGGATGGCCCGCGTGAGGCCATCTTCCGCAAGGCGTTGCGAGCCGTGCCGGCGATGAGCAACTTGCGCGTGGCATCCTCACGGGCGTTCCAGGGTTTTCATGCTGCTGCGGATCACGGAGCGGGGGCTGTA
The DNA here is from genome assembly GCF_036399935.1 of Longimicrobium sp. GTDB lineage: Bacteria > Gemmatimonadota > Gemmatimonadetes > Longimicrobiales > Longimicrobiaceae > Longimicrobium. The sequence continues at coordinate 65,355 of NZ_DASWMD010000074.1, read as the reverse complement.
CTGCGAGGCGGGCGACTTCTTCATCGACCCGTGGCAGCCGGTGGACCGGGCGGTGATCACCCACGCGCACGGCGACCACGCGCGCTGGGGCTCGCGGGTGTACCTGGGCTCGCGCGAGGGCGAGGCGGTGCTGCGCACGCGGCTGGGCCCGGGCGCGCGCATCCGCTCGGTGGAGTACGGCCTGCCGATCGACGTGAACGGCGTGCGCATCAGCCTGCATCCGGCCGGGCACATCCTGGGCAGCGCGCAGGTGCGGGTGGAGCACGGGGGCGAGGTGTGGGTGGTCTCGGGCGACTACAAGACGGAGGCAGACCCCACCTGCACCCCGTTCGAGCCCGTCCGCTGCCACACCTTCGTCACCGAGAGCACCTTCGGCCTGCCCATCTACCGCTGGCAGCCCGATGCCGAGGTGTTCGGCGAGATCAACGCGTGGTGGCGCGCCAACGCGCAGGCGGGGCGCGCGTCGCTGCTGATGGGCTACGCGCTGGGCAAGGCGCAGCGGCTCCTGGCGGGGCTGGATCCCTCCATCGGCCCCATCTTCACCCACGGCGCGGTGGAGCGGCTGAACGAGGACTACCGGCGGACGGGCATTCCGCTCCCCGAAACGCGGTACGCCGGCGCCGAGCCGCGCGGCACCGTCTGGGGCGGGGCGATGGTCGTGGCGCCGCCCTCCGCCATGGGAACGCCGTGGATGAGGCGCTTCGGCGCGACGTCCACCGCGTTCGCGAGCGGATGGATGCGGATGCGGGGGCAGCGGCGGCGGCGGTCGGTGGACCGGGGATTCGTGCTGTCGGACCACGTGGACTGGCCCTCGCTGCTGGGCGCCATCAAGGAGACCGGCGCGGAGTGCGTGTGGGTGACGCACGGGTACCGCGAGCCGGTGGTGCGCTGGCTTCGGGAGCGCGGCTGGCAGGCGCAGGCCATCGCCAGCCGCTGGGAAGGCGAATCCGACGAGGCAGACGTGCTCCCCGAGACCGCGGAGGCCGCAGAGGCGGAGGAGCCCACACCCGACCTGTCATCCTGAGGCCCAGGCGCACCACACTCGCCCGCAATTGAGACCACGCGGGCCGAAGGATCTAACCGGCTGGCACGTACAAACATGGGCGCGGCAGCGGTCGCCGTCGCCGAGGCCTCGGCTGCCGTGGGGCCCTCACCCGGCCGCGCTGACACGCGTGCCACCCTCTCCCACAAACAGCGTGGGAGAGGGGGTACACTTCACGTGCGGGGTACCCCTCGGCTACTCAGGCGCGCCGGACCGGCGCCCTTCCCGCGGACGCACACGGCACCGTCCCGCCCAGTCCGCGCAGGCGGACTTCGTGCCTTTTCAGACGCGGTTTCAAACGCCCGGGCGGATGTGGCCGCCTTTGCACCCGACCACGCGATCGCACCCATGCGCCGCCCTTGCCACGCGCCTCACCCGCACGCCATCATCCCTCCGGCGCAGTTCCATCCCCACCGCTTCCCATCCATGGACCGCAACCGAATCATCACCATTGCCGCGGGCGCCGCGCTCCTCGGGTTTCTGCTCGGCTTTTTGCCCCAGTGGTCGCGCGCAAACGGAATGCGAGACAGCCTGGACGACATGCGCCTGCAGCTGCGGACGGCGCAGATCGAAAACCGCATCGGCGCCGCGCTGGCCGAGTCGCTGCGCAGCAACTACGAGCGCTCGCGGCAGGTGATGACCACGGTGTTCAGCGACCTGCAGGCCGTGCGCGAGCAGGTTTCGCCCGCGCAGCAGAAGGAGGTAGACGCCATCCTGGCCCAGCGCGACGAGATCGTCACGCTCCTGGCCCGCGCGGCGCCCGAGAGCAGCCAGCGCCTGATGCTCATCCACACGCGCTATCACAACGCGTTCTCCGGCGACCCGGCGCCGGCGGCCACCTCCCCGGGTTCCACGACACCCGGCACACCCGCGAAGTAACGGGCGGGGACGCGGCGAAAAGAACGAGGCCGGGCGCTGGGGCGTCCGGCCTCTCTCGTTCGTTCTCCGCGGCTCCCGCATCAGATCCGGCGCAGGTTCCGCACGTTGTGCCGGCGCTCGCGCCAGGCGTCGACGCTGTACTTTCCCCCACCCCGGGCGGAGACGTAGAAGCAGACGAAGCAGTACAGCGCGGCCAGCTCGCCCCGGTTGACGATGGGCCAGAACCCGTCCGGCGCGTGCGACTGGAAGTAGGCCACGGCCAGCATCCCGGAAAGGAGGAACGCCACCGGCCGCGTGAACAGCCCCACCACCAGCAGCGGCGCCACGAACATCTCCAGCATCCCCGCCAGCCCGCTCTGCGACAGGAGAGGAGCCGTGGCGCCGGACGTGCCGCGCCACCCGCCCAGCTCGCCGAACAGCTTCTGCGCGCCGTGCTGCATCAGCATCAGCCCCGAGACCACGCGCAGCAGCGCGAGGGCGGCCTCTTCGAAGCGGTGCATGAAGAACCGCCTTTCCCCCATCCGCCCCTCCCGCTCCCCCCGGCTGCCGTCGTCCGCCCGGATGCTCACCGCGATCCGCCGTCCGACATCCCCTGCTTCTCCTTGGCCTCGCGCCGTTCGCGCTCGGCGCGGTGGGCGGCGCGAAGGCGATCGTACTCCGCCTGCTGCGCGGGAGTGAGCACCTGGCGGACCTCTGCCCGCGCGCTGTCGTGCGCCGCGCGGATGGGCGCCCCGTGCTCCTGCCAGACGGTGTCCATCCGGGCCCGGCGGCGAGCCATGATGCCGTCGATGCGCTGGCGCTGCTCGGGCGACAGCGAAAGCTTCTCGAAGATGGAGTGGGGCCCGCGCCGGTCCGAGCATTCGGCCGCAGTGGCGGCCTGGGGCTCGGTTTCGCGGGCGGAGAGGGCGCGGCTGGACGCGGCGCCGGCCAGCAGGCCGGCGGCGAAGGTCACCACCAGCATCCCCATTCCCATCAGGCGCGTGCGGCTGGGGCGGTTCACGGGCGTACCCCCGGGTGTGTCAGGTCAGCGTGCATCGGTCATTTCCTCGTCCCACTGGGCGAGCAGGTCTTCTTCGGTGGGCGGCCGGTCTTCGGCCACCCAATCGCTCGCGGGCCCCGGAATGCTCAGGGCGTCGGCCACGGTAAGGGGCAGCGGCTCGGCCGCGGCGGCGGGCCCGGTGCGGGTCAGCAGCCCCAGCGACAGCGCGGCGACCACCGCGGCGGCGGCCAGCGTGGGACGCGCCCAGCCGGCCAGCTCCGACAGCGGTGTGCGCTGCACCACGCCCACCCGGGCGCGCGCCAGCACGGCGCCGATCAGGCGCTCGCGGCGGTGCGCCGGCAGGGCCAGCGGTGAAAGGTCGATCGGCTCCGGCTCCATCATTCCTCCTCGCGAACCAGGGCCTGCAAGCGGGCGCGAACCGCGCGGCGGGCGTTGAACAGGTGGTAGCGAACGGTGCCTTCGGGCATCCCCAGCACGTCGCCGATCTCGCGGTGCTTCCAGCCTTCCAGGTCGTGCATCAGCAGCACCTCGCGCTGCCCCGGCGTGAGCCCCGACATGGCCTCCGTCAACTGGTCGCGCAGGTCGGCGCGCTCGGCGTCGTCGGCGGGCGAATCGGGGGAGGCGGCGTGGCCGGCGTCGTCCAGCGGCTCGGCGGCGCGAATGCCCAGGTAGCGGCGGTGGTTCAGGGCGCGGTTGCGGACGATGCGCACCAGCCATCCCCCGAACTTGCGCGGGTCGCGGCACTCGGCCAGCCGCTCCAGCGCCAGGACCATGGCGTCCTGCACCACGTCCTCGGCATCGTGGGGGTTGCGCGTGACGGCCAGGGCCACGGCGTAGGCGGTGCCGGCGTGGGCGCGCAGCAGGGCGTCTGCCGCCCCGGCGTGCCCGGCCAGCGCCCGTTGCACCAGGCGGGCGTCGTCGTCGCTCATCCTGCAGGGAAAGACACGCGCGGCCGCAAAAACGCTGGCACGCGCGTCAAGGCGGCGTCACGGCAGGTCCCACGCGGCGCGCAGGGAGGCGTACTCGGCGCGGGGAAGCTGCACCAGCACGGGGCGGGCGCGGGGGTCCAGCCAGGCCAGCAGGGCGCGCAGGTCCTCTTCGGCCATGGCCGTGCACCCGCTGGTGGCCACCCCCGGACCGCCCCAGACGTGAAGGAAGATGCACGACCCGCCCATGGGCCGCGGCGGGTTGGAGTTGTGGTCCACCCACACCCCCCAGCGGTAGAGATGGTCGGGGCGGCGCATTTCTTCGTGGCTCGTCCAGTCCGGCTGCGCGATGGTGTCGCGGTCCACCCGGCGGTTGTAGTGGCGCGAGCGGGAATCGTCCACGCACTCGATGCTCGCGTCCGCCTGCACGTACGGCATGCGCACCCACGCGGCCTCGTTTGCCCCCGCGTAGCCGAACGCGGAGCTCAGGGCGAAGATGCCGGCGGGCGCCTTTCCGTCTCCCTCGCGCTTGCGCGGCCCCGCGCCGGGCTCGGGGTGCAGCCCGTCGCCCCACGCCACGCCCGTGCGCCCCACGGCGGCGGGGATGGCGCCGCCCACGGCGCGCCACGGCTGCCCCGCGCCCGCCCGCTCGTAGCGCTGGAGCACCGCGTTCACCGTGTCCCACCCCGCCGTGGTCACCACCACCATCTGCGTGCTCGCCTCCGTGGCCGCACGCGGCGCGGGCTGCGCGGGGGCGCACCGCGCGGCGGCCAGCGCCAGGAGCAGGACGGAGAACGGCCACAGGCGCATGGAAGCCACGGGGGTGCGGGATGGGTCGAGGCGCGTGGTCACGCCCCCAGCTTTTCGCGGATGCGGGCGGCGATCAGCTCCTCCAGCCTGCCGCGCGTGTGGCAGACGGCCAGCAGGGCGTTGGCGGAGCCGTCGTTGTTGCGCGCATACGCCTCCACCCCCGAATCCAGCCGCGACGACTCGGCGCTGGTCCCCGGCTGCACCGTCGTCTGCAGGTTGAAGCGCACCTCGTACTGGGTGGCGATCTCCACCCCGAACTGGCCGCGCCCGCAGTCGAAGTAGCTGGACGTGGCCTGGCCCTGGAACCGGCGCGCCATGGCGCCCTGCGCGCGGACGGTGCGCACGGCCGGCTCCGCGGCGGGCGTCAGCCCCAGCTCCTGGTACACGGCGGGCAGCACCTCCAGCACCCGGGCCACGGGAGCACCCACGTTCGCCGAGACGACCCGGAACTCCGACTCGGTGGTCACGCTCAGCGACTGGGCGCTGGAAACCACCTGGGTGTTGTTGCCCCCGGTGCTGGCGGACGGCTGGACGCTGGGAGCGCAGGCCGCGAGGGCCAGGAGGCAGGAAATGGAGTAGCGCATGGCGGGCACCCGGGTAGAGGTGTACTCTGTGTGCGGGGCCAGGCGCCTTCACGCCCGCCCCGCCCTTCCAAACGTATGCAGGGGCGGGATTGAGGTCAAACCCCGCGAACCTGGCACCGCCGATGCAGCGCCCTGCTCCGCGGACCTGCGCCGCCCCGCCGGCGCCTCTTCCCACGATCCCCGGCCAAGACGATGAGCCCTCGTCGCCTGCTCCTTCCGCTGTTCGCCGCCGCGCTCGCGGCCGTTTCCGCCTGCGCCGGTGCGCCGGGAGGGACCCAGGTGCCCGGTGGCGGCCCGGGGCGGCCCCAGCGCGTGTGCCAGGCCGCCCGGGAGCCGCGCGAGCTTCCCGCCGCGGCGGCGCTGCTGGACTCGGCCGGGCTGGTGAAGGGCGCGGCCGACGCGTGGCGCCACGCCGGGCGGCCCACGGGGCACGTGGTGTTCTCGCTGCGGTACGATCCCCACGGGCTGAACGTCAGGCGCCAGGTGATCGAGCACCGCGTGCCCCCGGTCCTGGCCGACTCCCTCCAGGCCCTCGCCTATGCCCACCGCCGCACCACGCCCCCCGCGGACCGCGAGTGGGGCGTACGGCTGCGGATGGAGTTGGGCGAGCAGCCGGCGCTGACGGTGGAGCGCAGCGTGCTGTGCCCGCCCGCGCTCCGCGACCCAGCGGGGGGGCCGTTCTCGGCCGCGGCCAACCGCGGCTGGGGCGACGTCCGCGACTCCTCGCCCGTGCCTTCCGCGGGCAGTGCCGGGACGGTGTGGCTGCGCGTGTCGCTGGACGCAGCCGGAAACGTGACCGGCGTGCGGGTGGAGCGGGCGGGCGTGCTCCGGGGCAGCGACGCCCACCTGCTCGCCGCCGCCCGTACCCTGGACTTTGCGCCCGCCACCGAGGACGGGCAGCCCGTCCCGGGCGAAATCACCATCCCGTACCACGTGCGCTGAACGCGGAGGCCCCAAGGGAACGGCCCGGGCGCTTCCCCCTTTTCAACGCGGCGCTCCGGGGGTATCCTGCAACTTGTCCGTCATCATCGGCCCTTGCTTCCAGCCCCGCCGAACGGGCCCGCGCGGCGCGGCGGTTCGGCCGCGTTCCGCGCACCGCACCTGGGAACCGCCACTCTTTCATGAGGCTCGCCGCCGCGCTCGCGCTGCTTTCGGCCCTGCTGCTGACCGCCTGTGCGGGCGTGCGCCGTGCGCCGCCCACGGCCTCCGGCACGCCCGAAGCCGTGTCGCTGCTGGGCGCCCCCCTGTACGCGCCCGAGCTTCCGCTGGAAACGCGGCAGCGGCTGGAGGCGCAGCTTTCCGAGGCGTACGACGCGTACGAGCGCGACCCCGACAACGCCGACGCCATCCTGTGGCTGGGCCGGCGCGTGGCGTACCTGGGCCGCTACCGCGACGCCATCGCCATCTTCGGCGAGGGCATCCGCAAGCACCCCGGCGATCCCCGCTTCTACCGCCACCGGGGCCACCGCTACATCACCACGCGCGACTTCGACCGCGCCGTGGCCGACCTGGACCATGCGGCGCGGCTCATCGGCCGCCGTCCCCTCGAAATCGAGCCCGACGGCATTCCCAACGCGCGCAACGAGCCGCGCACCACGCTGCAGTTCAACGTGTGGTACCACCTGGGGCTGGCGTACTACCTTCGCGGCGAGTTTCCCCACGCGCAGTACTCCTTCCGCAACGCGCTGGCCCTGTCGCGCAACGACGACGAGCGCGTGGCGGCCATCGACTGGCTGTACATGTCGCTCCGCCGGGGGCGCCGCGACGACGAGGCCGCCCAGGTGCTGGCCGCGGTGCGGCCGGAGATGGACGTGATCGAAAACCAGGCCTACCACCGCCGCCTGATGATGTACCAGGGGCGCGTGGCTCCCGACTCGCTGCTGGCGGCGGGCGGCGACGCGACGACGCTGGCCACGCAGGGCTACGCCGTGGGCAACTGGCACCTGTACAACGGCCGCCCCGAGCAGGCCGAGGAAATCTTCTGGCGCGTGACCTCGGCCGAGAACTGGACCCCCTTCGGCTACATCGCGTCCGAGGCGGAGCTGCGCCGGCTGCTCAGGTCACGGCGGTAACTGCGGCAACGATCGTCACGACGGTGACCACGGTCGACACGGCGGATGCCGGGGTTGGCCCTGGTTGCCGTTTCTGTTACCGTTCTTGCCGTGCCGACGTTTTTACCTTCTCCAAGAGATGATGCACATGCGGGTTCGTGGGATGATGGCCGTGGTGATGGTGCCGGCGCTGATGCTGTCGGCGGGTGTGGGCGGCGCGCGGGCGGCCGAGGCGCCCCCCGTGGCGGTGGCGGCGGCGCCGGTGAGGTGGCGGATCGACACGTCGCACTCGGAGCTCACGTTCCGCATCCGGCACCTGGTCAGCCGTGTGAGCGGCCAGTTCAACCAGTGGAGCGGCACCCTCGTGGCCGACCCGGCCAGCCTGGCGGGCGGATCGGTGGAGGTCGACATCCAGACCGCCAGCATCGACACCAACAACGAACGGCGCGACACGCACCTCCGCTCCGACGACTTCTTCGATGCTCCCAACCACCCCGTGATCACCTTCCGCAGCACCCGCGTGGCGGTGGCTGGGCGCGAGCTGCGCGTGCACGGCAACCTCACCATCCGCGGCGTCACCCGGCCCGTGGTGCTGGAGGGCGAGATGACGGAGGTCAGCGGCGCGGCGGGCAAGCGGCGCATCGGCTTCGAGGCGCAGACCACCATCGACCGCATGGACTACGGCGTCTCCTGGAACCGCGCGGCCGAGGCCGGCGGCGCCGTGCTGGGCGACGAGGTGCGCATCAGCATCGCCATCTCCGCGGTGGAACAGCCGTAAACGGCGCCTTCCGTTGTGACCATCTTCACCATCGGCCACTCCACCCGCGGCACGGCCGAGTTCCTGGAGCTGCTGCGGGGCAACCGCGTGCAGCTGCTGGTGGACGTGCGGCGCTTTCCCGGGTCCCGCCGCCATCCGCAGTTCGGGAGCGACGCGCTGGTGGCGGCGCTCGCCGAGGCCGGGATCGGCTACCGGCACGAGGAAGCGCTGGGCGGGCGGCGGACGACGGAACGCGGCGCCGCGTCGCCCAACACGGCGTGGCGGCACGCGGCCTTTCGCGCCTACGCCGACTACACGGCCACCCCGCCCTTCCAGGCCGCCCTGCGGCGGCTGATGGACGACGCACGCGAGCGCACGCCGGCCATCATGTGCGCCGAAGCGGTGCCCTGGCGCTGCCACCGCCGCCTGATCACCGACGCGCTGCTGGCCCGCGGCGTTCCCGTGGCCGACATCCTCGGGCCGGGGCCGGCGGCGGAGGCCCGCCTGTCTCCCCACGCCGTGGTGCACGCGGACGGACTCGTCACCTATCCCGCGACGCCGCAGCAGGACCTTTTCGGCTGACGCGGGGCTCGCCCCGGCGCCGTTCTTGCGGATTCCGCAGGGTTCAGCCCCTCCACCCAGGCTGTTCCGCCGAGGCTCGGACACCGGCGGCCATTTGCGCACGCTGGTGCCCCGCGGATGCCCAAGACCATCCTTCTCGTCGACGATCACGAAGACAACCGGGTGGCCCTGCTGGCCGTGCTGGAGCGCGAGGGCTATGGCACCCTGGACGCCGCGAATGGCCGGGACGCGGTAGAGCTGGTGCGCCAGCACATGCCCGACCTGGTGCTGATGGACCTGGCGATGCCGGTGATGGATGGGCGGCAGGCCATGCGCGTGCTGCGCGACGACCCCCGCACCGCGAGCGTGCCCATCGTGGTGCTCACCGCCATGGCGCTTTCGGTGGATCGCGATCGCATGATCGCCGAGGGCTTCGACGGCCTGCTGATCAAGCCCTGCATGCCCCCGCACCTGCTGCAGGAGGTGCGGACGATGATCGGCCCGCCGGATGAAACTGCTGGTTGATCGCGATCCGTCGAGAAGAAAGCGAAGCCCACCCCGGCACGGCCAGGGTGGGCTTCTGTCATTCGGACGGCACGCGTCTCACGGTGGTGAGCGAGATCTCGCGCAGGTAGTCCCACGGGTAGATGCCCGTCCGGTGCCCGTCGCTCCAGTCGAATCGCAGCGCGTACTCGCCCACGTATTCTACCGAGAGCGGGTGCACGTCCATCGGGATGCGCCCGGGGTCGACGAGCGGGCGCCCCGTCATCTCGTCCACGCACCCCGCGCAGGGGCAGCTCAGCCGCAGGTAGCGCGGCTGGTAGTCCGACACCGCGCCGTCCTTCCAGCGGATGCGGAGTTGCGACCCGTCTTCCGTAGGCCCCACGTCCACGGGGGTGGTGTCGTCGCTCACGGCGCCACGGTGAACGGCGCCCGCACCTCCATGTCGCCCCACGACAGCACCAGCGCGCCACCCTGCCCGTCGGGCTCCACCCGGATGGTGAACAGCTCCACGGGCTCGCCCGTCACCGTGCGCACCTGCGCGGGAATGCGCGCCAGGTCCTGCTCCGGGTGGTACTCCGTTCCCCACTGCCCCGTCTGCTTGTTGATGATCAGCAGCCAGCTGTCGCGGCTGGGGAGCGAGAACAGGGTGTAGCTGCCCGCGGGCACGCGCGTGCCTCCGAACACCAGGTCGCGGTCCGTGCGGAAGGCCGTGGCGTTGTTGGCGCCCGTGCGCCACACCAGGTTCCACGGCCCCACCCCGCCCGCGATCTGGCGCCCGCGCCGCGCCGGGCGGCCGTACGCCACCGAGACGTTCGCGCCGCCCACGGAGGCCACGACGGAGTCGCGCGGCGAGAGGGCGCCCATCGCCCGGCCGGTGCGCTCGGCCGCGGCGAACCGCGCCGCCACGTCGTACGCGGCGGCGGCGGCGATTCGCTCCACCGTCACCTTCCGCGTGCTGTTCGGGCTGGCCACACCCAGGACCCGTCCGGCCGCATCCGTGGCGATGCGCGACTCGCCGGCGCCGGCGACGAGGGTCACGGAGTCGCGACCCAGGCGGCGGAGAGTGCCCGTGGTCGTGGCCGGGGCGCCGGGCGGGATCAGCGGAAGGACGACCGAATCGCGGCGCATGGGGCGGACGGCGCGCAGCGCGAGTTCCGCGAACGCGTACGAATCGCCGATCCACGGCCAGGCCCCGTTGGGCGTGGCGACGCGCAGATTGCGGACGGTGTCGCCCCGGGCGATGCGCACGTCGGCGCTGTCGCCGCCCAGGCGAACGGTGATCACCTGCGGCAGCAGGGTGGGATCGTTCAGCACCTGCGAGTGCATCACCAGCCGCTGCACGGTGCCGTCGGCGCGCAGGTCGGCGTCGATGCGGCGCAGCACGGTACGCGGCGACCGCGACACCAGGTGGCTGCTCAGGTGGCGCGGCGTGCGCACGAACTGCTCGAACGCCACGGTGTCGTTCCCCAGCCGTACGACGAAGCTGCCGCTCTCCCGCTGCGCGGCGGCTGGAAGGGCAAGCAGCGCTGCGAGCGCGGCGGGAAGAAAGCTGCGGAGTTTCATGGATGATCCGTGAGTTGCGTGGGCGCGAGACGACGCGGGGAATTGAGCGGTTCGGCCCCCATCCAACAAGCCCGCTTCGTTCACAGGGCCAATCGTCCAACAGCCTGTTGGACATTTCCGCGCGAGTCACGCGCGGAACTCTCCCGTGAAAAATTGTGCAACAGGCCGTTGCACAAATCGGGGTCGCCCGACTCGTCAGGTGGCCAGCTCGTCCGCGCTGTCGATGAAGCTTGTAGAAAATACAACGGCGAGGGGTACAGAGGAGCAGAGAAAAGCCAGAAATACAGAGTAAACGATCTTCCTCTGTATCTCTGGCTTTTCTCTGTATCTCTGTACCCCCGCCGTTTGTCGGACTCTGCCAACACGGAGATTACCGGCGGTGACGAACTCGTGCTCGCGGAGCGATGTCAGGGATCGCTGCAGTCGCGTTTATAGCCGCAGTTGGGGCAGATGATCTTGCAGTTGTGGTCGAACATCACCGTCCCGCACAGCTCGCACTCGTGCACCGAGGGGATTTCGCGCTTCTGGAACAGCGGACGCGGGGCGGGCTCCGGCTCAGGTACCGGCTCCGGGCGGGCGTGGAGGCGCGCGCACCAGCTGGGGTCGAAGTGGCTCATCAGTCGGTCGGTTGGGATCTTCTACTCGCGGGAGGCGCGCTCCGTCACCAGGATCTGGGGATCCAGCTGTTCCACCTCGTCCTGCGTGCCGTCGTCCCAGCGCACGACGGCATACAGCGCCATCGCGTCCACCACGCTTCCCTCGCGCCCCGCCGCGTGCCGAACGAGGTCGCCGCGCCGAAGGAAGTGGGCGCTCTCCAGTTGCATCGCTCGCGCTCTCCGCCGTTTTCGGTTCCACGCCGGCCACCCGGCCGCGCTCGCTCCCCTCAACTTGACGCCCCCGCCCGCCGCGGGGCAACTTTCCGCGCCGGAACCGCCACTCCGGGGCACCGCACTTCTGCCTGAACGACGGGAACCTACGTGGACAACGCGCCCGCCGCGCCGCTGGAAATAGAAACCGACCGCCTGGTCCTGCGCACCTTGGAGCCGGGGGAGGAAGACCGGCTGCAGCGCGTGTTCGAGCGCTGCGCCGACCACTTTTCCGCGCTCACCGGCCGCCCCGCCCCGGAGCCTGGCGCCGGTGCCGCGGAGCTGCGCGCCTCCACCGGCAGCCCCGGACGCCAGGTGGCACTGCTGACGCGGCTGGACTCGGGCGAGGAAGTCGGCGCCGTGGGATGGTGGGAGGGCAACCCCGAGCCGGACCGCGCCCTGCTGGGGCTGTTGATGGTGGACCCCGCGCACCGCGGGCAGGGGCTGGCGCGCGAGGCGCTGGATGCGTTGGAGGTGTGGCTGGCGGGGCGCGGCATCAAGGCGATGCGCACCGCGTTCCAGCGGCGCCGGCTTTCCGTGCACCCCATCGTCCGCGCCCTGGGATTTCGGGAGATGAGCATCCGCGACCACGCGCTCCTGGGGCTGAGCGGCGCCGGGATCAGCCTCTGGGAAAAACCGATCGCCTGATGGCGCGAATCGTCACCACCTTTCCGCTCCCCGGCGAAGCGTCGGAGCTGCTGCGCCCCCTCGGCCCGGTCGCGGGGCCCGACGGCTGGCGCGACGCCCTGGCCGACGCCGAGGCGCTGCTGTGTCTGCTGACCGTCCGCGTGGACGCCGCCCTGCTGGATCTCGCGCCGCGGCTGAAGGTGGTCGCGAACGCGGTCGTGGGATACGAGCACGTGGACGTGGCGGCGTGCCGGGCGCGCGGCATCGTGGTCACCAACACCCCCGACGTGCTGACCGACGCCACGGCCGACCTGGCGTTCGCGCTCATCCTGTCCGCCGTCCGGGGGCTCCCCCAGGCGGAGCGCAGCCTGCGCGCGGGCGAGTTCCACGGCTGGGGCTTCTGGGACTACCTCGGCGGCGACCTGCCGGGCAAGACGCTGGGGATCTTCGGGATGGGACGCATCGGGCAGGCGGTGGCGCGACGGGCGGCGCCGTTCGGCATGCGGGCCATCTACCACTCGCGGACGCGCCTGCCGGCGGACGCGGAGGCGGCCCTGGGGGCTGAGTGGGTGGACTTAGATGCGCTGATCGCCCGCAGCGACGTGCTGAGCCTCCACGCGCCGCTGACGCCCGACACGCGGCACGCCATCGACGCCGGGGTGCTGCGGCGGATGCGCCCGGGCTCGTTCCTGGTCAACACGGCCCGCGGCGCGCTGGTGGACGAGGCGGCGCTGGTGGATGCGCTTCGCGACGGGACGCTGGCCGGCGCCGGGCTCGACGTGTACGAGCACGAGCCGAGCATTCACCCCGGGCTCCTGGAGCTGCCGAACGTGGTCCTGCTCCCCCACGTGGGCTCCGCGACGCGCGAGACGCGGACGCGCATGGCGATGCTGGCCGCGCGCAACGCCCACGCGGTGCTCTCCGGCCACCCCCCGCTGACCCCCGTCCGATGACGGCGGCGCTTCGCGAGCACGCCCGGGTGATCCTGGACGCCGCCGTCGCCGCGGCCGACCCACGCCTTGCCGTGGTCCGCGCGCTCCAGCGCGATGGGGGCGTCCTGCGGATTGGCGGGGAGCGGGAGATCGACCTGGCCGACATCGACCGCGTGCTGGTGATCGGCGCCGGGAAGGCGGTCATCGGCATGGCGCGTGGCGCGCTGGAGGTGCTGGGCGATGTCGTCGCCGAGGGGACGGTCACGACGAAGGACGGGTACGCCGCCGAGCTGCCGACGATGGAGGTCTGGGAGGCGGCGCACCCCGTTCCCGACACGCGTGGGCTGGCCGGGGCGGCGGCTGCCCTGCGGCTGGCGCGCTCGGCGGGGCGGCGCGACCTGGTGCTCTGCCTGCTCTCCGGCGGCGCGTCGGCGCTGTGGCCGGCGCCGGTGGCGGGCGTGGCGCTGTCGGAACTGCGGGAGGCAACGGAGAGGCTGCTGCGCAGCGGCGCGCGCATCGGCGAGGTGAACGCCGTTCGCAAGCACCTGTCGCGCATCGGCGGGGGATGGCTGGCGCACGCGGCGGTGCCGGCCCGCGTCGTCACCCTGGCGATCTCCGACGTGGTGGGCGGCAGCCTGAGCGCCATCGGCTCCGGCCCCACGGTGCCCGACGCGACGACGTACGAGGACGCGCTGGACGTCCTCCTGCGCTACGAGGTGCAGGTTCCGCCCGCCGTGCGCGCCCACCTGCAGGCCGGCGACGCGGGCGAGGTGCCTGAAACGCCCAAGGAGTTCGACGCGGCCTTCCATCACGCCTCCGCGCACGTGATCGCCGGCAACGCCGATGCCCTGCACGCAGCCGTGGCCGAAGCGGAGCGGCTGGGGTACCGCGCGCGGATCGTGGCCGACGACCTGGAGGGTGAGGCGCGCTCCGTGGGCGAGCAGCTGGGCCTCCTTGCCCGGAACACGCGCGCGGAGCGGCCGGACCGCCCCGTCGCGTTCCTGCTCGGTGGCGAAACGACGGTCACGGTCCAGGGCCGCGGACGGGGCGGGCGCAACCAGGAGCTCGCGCTTTCGGCCGCCATCGACCTGGAAGGCGACGACGGCGTGCTGGTCGCGTCGATGGGCACGGATGGCACAGACGGCCCCACCGACGCCGCGGGCGGGTTCGCGGACGGGGGTACCGTGGCGCGCGGACGCGCCCGCGGGCTGGACGCGCGCGAGTCGCTGCGCCGCAACGATTCCCACACCTTTCTGCACGCCGCGGGCGACCTGATCGTCACCGGCCCCACGGGCACCAACGTCAACGACGTCGTCCTCGTTCTCGTCGATCCCGTCCCGTAATTTCCGCCACGGACGGGCTACCTAACCCACCTGTGGCGCCTCCGACGCGCGTTGCTTTCGGGGTGTCCGCCCTGTAGCTTGTTGCCCTGTGGAAGCCGCTTCCGCACTCACGCACCTCGCACTCACGGACTGCCTTCATCATGGCCGAATACAGCAACCTTCAGCTCGACGTCCGGGACCGCGTCGCCACGCTGTCCATCAACCGGCCCGACAAGCTCAACGCGCTCAACGAGCAGACCATCCGCGAGCTGGGCCAGGCGATGGACGAGATCACGGCGCGCGACGACGTGCGCGGCGTGATCCTGACCGGCGTGGGCGAAAAAGGCTTCGTCGCAGGCGCCGACATCGCCGAGCTGGCCAGGATGGGGCCGGTGGACGGCATCGACGTCAGCCGCCTGGGGCAGCGCGTGTTCCGACAGATCGAGCTTTCGCGCAAGCCGGTCATCGCGGCCGTCAACGGCTTCGCGCTGGGCGGCGGATGCGAGCTGGCGCTGGCCTGCCACCTTCGCATCGCCAGCGAAAACGCGCAGTTCGGGCTGCCCGAGGTGAAGCTGGGCATCATCCCCGGCTACGGGGGCACCCTGCGCCTGCCCCGCATCGTGGGCAAGGGCCGCGCGCTGGAGCTGATGCTGACCGCGCAGTTCATCAAGGCCGAAGAGGCGTACCGCATCGGCCTGGTGAACAAGCTGGTGAGGCGCCCCGAGGCGGCGGAGGGCCAGGAGGCGCCCAGCCAGAAGGACGCGCTGATGGCCGAGGCGCGCCTCATGATGGCTACCATCATCGCCAACGGCCCCATCGCCCTGGGGCTGGCCATCGAGTGCACCACCCGCGGGATGGAGATGTCGCTGGACGACGGATTGGCGATGGAAAGCAACTTGTTCGGCCTGCTCGCCGCCACCGACGACATGCGCGAGGGGATGAACGCCTTCCTCGAGAAGCGGAAGGCGGAGTTCAAGGGCCGGTAAGAGGGGAAAGGGAGCCAATGAAAATGCGAATCGAGCCGACCTCGCGGGTGAACCGCCTGCTGCTGGCCTCGCCCGTTGGGCCGCTGTTCGTGGAGTACACCGACGAGGGGCTGAACGCCGTGCGCTTCTGGCAGCAGGGTGACCACCCGCCGGCGGGCACCCGCGTAGAGCCTACGCGCGACGACCCGATGGGGTGGCGGATCGCCGGGCAGCTGCGCGAGTACTTCGCCGGCGCGCGACGCGAGTTCGACCTGCCGCTGAGCGCCGAGGGCACCGAGTTCCAGCAGCGAGTGTGGGCCGCGCTGTGCGACATTCCGTTCGGGCAGACGCGCTCGTACGTCGACATCGCCCGGGCCATCCGCAGCAAGGCGGCGCGGGCGATCGGCCAGGCAAACGCGCGGAACCCCATTCCCATCATCGTGCCCTGCCATCGCGTGCTCTCCGCTGGGGGCGGCATTGGGGGCTACATGGGCTCCAGTGAAGAAGGGGATGGCGTAGCGCTCAAGCGCTGGCTGCTGCGCCACGAGGGCGTAGAAATCTGACGCGGCAGCGCGCACGATGTTTCCTTTTGCCGCTGAGTCTTTCGGGTTATCTTTGGCTGTCGGGGTTTTTCTCGTGACCGGGAGGGCACATGCTTGGAACTGGCATCTACACGCCCGCGGAAGCCGCCTCGCTCCTCAAGGCGCCCGCCGATGAGGTGCGCCGCTGGGCGTTCGGGTACTCGCGCGTTCGCGACGGCGAGCGCGTGCGCTACCCCGCGCTGATCCGCACCGAGCTTCCCGAAATCGAGGGCCAGCGCGCGCTTACGTTCATCGAGCTCGTGGAGCTGATGTACATCAAGGCGTTCCGCAAGGCGGGCGCGCCGTGGCACCTGATCGACGAAGCCGCGGGCGTCGCAGCCCGCATGCTGGACACCGGGCACCCGTTCGCCACGCGAAAGTTCTTCGCCGATCCGCACGGCATCTACGCGCTGCTCGACGAGGCGCCGGGCGACGAGTCGCTGGTGGCGCTGGTGGGCCACGGCCAGCACGCTTTTCAGCCCATCGTGCAGCCGTACCTGGGACAGCTGGACTTCGACCCGGCCGACGTGCCCACGCGCTGGTGGCCGCTGGGGCGCGAGAACGGCGTGGTCGTGGATCCCCAGGTGTCGTTCGGGGCGCCCGTGCTGGCCGACGCGGGCATCCCCACGCGCACCCTGGCCGACGTGTACGCGGGCGAGCAGGAGTACGACGCGGGCCGCGCCCTGAACCGCGTGGCGTCGATGTACCGCATCACCCCCGCGCAGGTTGAACGCGCCGTGCAGTTCGAGGAATGGCGGGCGGCGGCGTAACCCTGCTCTTCGATGCCCACCTGCCGCCGGGGCTGGTCGAAGCACTGACCGTCCTCGGCGAGCAGGTGGAGCACGTCAATGAGCTCTTTGCCCCCGCGACGCCCGACGAAACCTGGATCCGCTACGCCGGCGAGCGGGGGTGGTGCATCGTCAGGCGTGACGTGAACATCACCCGCAAGGTGCACGAGGCGGCGGCGCTT
Source organism: Longimicrobium sp. (assembly GCF_036399935.1). Classification (GTDB taxonomy): domain Bacteria; phylum Gemmatimonadota; class Gemmatimonadetes; order Longimicrobiales; family Longimicrobiaceae; genus Longimicrobium. Next base: position 48,415 of record NZ_DASWMD010000074.1, on the reverse strand, counting down.
CGCGACCACCAGGTGGGCGCGTTCTTTCTGCTCCCCGGCAAGAACTCGCCGCGGCTCTGCCAGATCGTGCAGACGGTGATCAAGCACTGGCCCGAGATCAAGCGGCTGTCCCGCGAGCGCCGCCCGTTCCAGTTCCAGGTGGGCGAGCGCAGCGTTCGCCGGCTTCGCTGAGTCCGCCACTCACGCACTCACACACATCGTTGTTCCTCCACCGCCTGCACCTGCGCAACTACCGGAACTTCGCCGAGCAGGTGCTGGAGTTTCCGCCGCAGGGCGCCGCCATCGTCGGCGACAACGGGCAGGGGAAGACCAACCTGCTCGAGGCCATCTACTACCTGGAAATCTTCCGCTCCTTCCGCGGCGCGCCCGACGAGCAGCTGGTGAGGTTCGGCGAGGAGGTCTTTCGCGCCGAGGCGCGCCTGGCCGACGCGTCGGGCGCGGACCGCTCGGTGTCGGCCGCGTTCGACCGGCGGGCGCGCAAGAAGAAGGTCACGGTGAACGGCGCCGAGCCCGAGCGGCTGGGCGGCGCGCTGGGGCAGGTGGGCGCGGTGATCTTTTCGCCGTCGGACGTGGAGATCGTGGCGGGCGGGCCGGGCGGCAGACGGCGGTTCCTGGACATCGTGCTTTCCCTGGCGGAGCCCGGCTACCTGGGCGCGCTGCAGCGCTTCCGGCAGACGCTCTTCCAGCGCAACACGCTGCTGCGCAAGGGCAGCCCGCGCGCGCTGGTGGAGGTGTGGGACGAGGGGCTCGTGATTGCGGGAAGCCGGGTCGTGGCGGCGAGGGACCGCTGGGTGGCGGAGCGGTCGAACAGCTTCGGCACGCACTACGAGCGCGTGGCGGGCGGGCAGCCGGGGCGGATGTCGTACGCGCCCTCCGCGCCCGAGATGGGCGAGGCCAAGGGCGAGGCGGAGATCGCGTCTGCCTTCCGCGAGGCGCTGGCCCGGGCGGCGGACCGCGAGCAGCGGCGCGGAATGACGCTCGTGGGCCCGCACCGCGACGACCTGCGCTTCACCACGGAGGGTGAGGGCGGCACGCTGGAACTGCGCACCTACGGCTCCGGCGGGCAGCAGAGGACGGGCGCCATCGCCCTGCGGATGGTGGAGGCCGAGACCATCCACCAGGCGCGCGGCCGCGAGCCCATCATCCTGCTGGACGACGTGTTCGCCGAGCTGGACCCCGGCCGCTCGCAGCGCATCGTGGACTGGATCGAGGCGGAAGAGGGAGGGCAGGTGATCCTGACCTCCCCCAAGCCCACCGACTTTCAGCTCCGGGGCGAAACGCTGCCCCGCTGGAGCATCCGCCAGGGCGTGGTGCACCCTGCCTGAACCGCGGAGGGGCGGGGCGGGTCCAGCCGGATAACGGAGGAAACCGTGCCCCACACCCTGCCGCGGAACAGGGCGCTCAGCAGCCGATCTTTGCGTCCACGCGCGCAACCTGGCTGGATACCCCCGTTGCGTACACCGCGTACACATCGTACCAGTAATCGGTGTTGTACCACCCGGAGTCATTGTACAGCGTGCAGTGGTCTGAGCCCGTGTACGTGTTGTTCGGGTCGCTCCAACTCGTGTTCGACGTGCTGGTCAGGTGGGTGGCGTTATGGTAGTAGAACGTCCCCCGATCCATGATGTACTCCTCGGTGTCTTCGACCAGGTATACCTCGTACGACGTCGCGCGTGCCGAGGCACTCCACGACAGGGTCGGAACGTTGCCGGGGTACGTCGCCTGGTAGTTGGCAACCGGGTACGGCCGGTACATGACGTCGATCGTGTACGCATCCATCGAACTGAGCGAGGAGTACACGCCCATGACGCCGTTCAGGCCGCGCAGGGAGTTGATCGTCTGGAGCTTGCCTCCCGACCCGTCCGGCAAGCCGAACCTGGTGCTGTCGTAGTGCATGACCGAATACTCGTCGTACGTGCCGATATCGGTCACGGGCTTGATGTTGCTGCAGAACTTGTCAAACGCGTACTTGTATGCGGATTTGATGTTGCTCCAGAGGATCTGCACGTAGTCGTCACGGTCGCACCTGGACTGCTCGTGCCAGAAGCCGAGCGCATGCCCGATCTCGTGGATCGCGGTGCGGATGTCGCAGTCGTCGCGGATCAGGACTACCTGCCCGCCTCCGACGCGGCCCACCGGTGACGAGCCGCAGATTTCGGGATCGGTAGTCCGGCGAAAGATGATGTACGACGAATGCGTGGTGCGGGGCTGGAGATCCACCCCGCCGACGTTCGCTTCGATGTGCGCGATCGCGCCGGTGATGCGGCTCTGGTCGGGGACGTTCGATTCGATCACGTATCCTACGACGCCGTTGACCCACCGCTTGTCGGTGTTGCTGGTCACGACCCCCAGCCGCGGGCCCGTGCCGCCTTGCCCGGGCGCGCTGCCCAACAGCTCGTCGCGCGTGCGGGCGATTTCGGAGACGGGGCCGAGATCGATGTCGCCCTCGAAGACCGCGCGTCCATCGTGCACTTCGAACGCTACCTCGAACGGCTCGCCTTCGCGGAAGATGAATCCTTTCTGCAGCTGGGCGGAAGCAGGGCTGGGCGGGGACACGTCGGACGGCGGGTTGACGATGGCGTCCTGGCAGGCTGTCAGGGAAAGGGCGATCGCAAGTATCGCGGGGGAGAGGAGGTTTGGCTTCAAGACGGATACTCCCGGTGGGTGTGGAGGCGCCTCGGGACGGCTTCTCGAGGCAGGAACAAAGATTACGGAAAGAGAGTGTCAGTCAAATCGGTCGCCGCTCGCAGCGTGGACGGGATCGAAACGGAAGAGGGAGGCCAGGTGATCCTGACCTCCCCCAAGCCCACCGACTTTCAGCTCCGGGGCGAAACCCTGCCCCGCTGGAGCATCCGCGACGGCGTGGTGCTGCCCGGGTAGTCCTGTTTCCCGGGCCCGCGCTCAGCAGTCACCGGTCGGTGACGCCCAGGCCCCCGCGTAGCTCGTGATCCCTTCGGGGAAGTGCGCCTGCAGTTCGAACTCGTACGTGTAGATCTCCTGGACGTATCCGTCGTCGTACGCCACGCAGCTGGTCTTGCCGGTGTACGGGCCGAGGCTCGTGGTGGTTCCGTAGATGGTGCCGGGCCCGAGCCGCTGCTCCGTGGTGTACGAGGTGCCAGCGTAGTTGTCGCGGTACTCGTACCGCTGGATGTACGTCATCGTGTAGTGGGTGGCCCCGCTGGACGGGTTCCAGGTCACCACCGCATCGCCGTTGGAGTTGACGATGTCGAGGTTCTGCGGCACCCACGGCCTGTAGATGTAGTTGAGGGTGTTGACGTCGCTCTGCGCCAGTCCGGTGCGCTGGCCCATCAGGTGGCCCAGCCCGCGCTTGGACGTAATGACCGGCTGCCCGTTGTAGCTGCCGTCGTACGCGCCGTAATGCATGATCGAGCCCTCGCTGTACTCGAACACGCTCGAGTGGGCCCAGGGGCACTTCTTGTCGAAGTTGTGGTGGTCTTTCGAAAGTACGTTGTTCAGGTTGATCGACACGTAGCTGTCACGGTCGCAGCGGCTCTGCTCGTGCCACATGCCCGCCGAATGCAGGATCTCGTGCGCCACCTTCCCCATGTTGTACGCGCACCCGGACGTCAGGTTGATGACCTGCCCACCTCCCTGCCGTCCCGGGGGCGAGTTGCAGACGCTGGGGTGCACAAGGAACACCACGTAGTTCGACTCGGTGGTGCGCGGCTTGAACTTTACGCCGCCAACAGTGTTGACGATGTGGCTCATCGCATCCAGGATGGTCTGCTGCTGCAACGGGTCGAAGCTGGGGTCGATCACGTACGGCATGACACCGCTGGGCCAGCGGTAGGTGGAGCCGTTGATGAACACGCCATAGCGGGGGCCTGCGGTGGGGGCAAGCTCCTCGCGCGTCTTTGCGATCTTGTCCGCGCGGCCCAGGTTGATGTCGCCTTCGAAGAGCGCCCAGCCCTCGAACACCGTGAACGTCACTTCTGCCGGCTTGCCATCGGGTCCGTAGATCCATCCCGTGCGCACCTCGCCGCTGGGTGGTCCCATCGGGATTGGCGCGGCCGGCTTCTCCGCCGCATCCGGAGCCAGAGGCGCGTCCTGGCAGGCTGTCAGGGCGAGGGCGATCGCAAGGATCGCAGGGGAGAGGAGGTTTGGTTTCACTGCGGATACTCCAGTGGGTGTGGGGGCGCCTCGGGACGCTTCCCGAGGCAGGAACAAAGATCGTGGAAAGAGGATGGCAGTTCAAGATCGGCCAGCAAATGAGTGCGTAGTGGACATGGGCGGGCCGCATCTGTGCGGTGAGCCGGCGTGGCAGGAAGTGCGTGGCAACGGCGTTCATTCGCGAGAATTTTTTCCCCTCCCCCGCGATGGGCGAGGCCAAGCGGGAGGCGGAGATCGCGGACACCTTCCGCGTGGGCGTCGTCTTCTTACGCTGATTCAGCGGACTTCCGGCCGCATCACCACGATCCACGCGCCGGCGGCCGAACCCTCCTTCTGCGACCCCACGACCACCGTCTTGCCGGCCACGGCGGTGACCGAGCTCTGCATGGCGCCGCCGGGTGCCGTGAGCGAGATGGAAACCTTCACCCGGTACTCGTTCCCCACCCGGGTAACCCGCTCGACCTCGCCCTCCAGGGCCGTGGGGCCGCCCACGCCCTGCGAAAACTTTCCTCCCTCCGTCACCTGCACGGTGGCTTCGCGCGCCAGCCGGTACCCATCGTAGCGGAAGAGGCCGCGCAGCAGCGGCTCCACGTCGGCCAGGGCGCTGTCGCGCGTGGCGAAGCCGTTGGCCTCGACCACGCGAAAGTGGAGCACCACCTCCACTGGCGCCGCGTCGAATTTGGCAAGCACCTTCGCGATCTCGGCCTGGCGCGCGGGGCTCGTGCGCACCGTGATCAGCTCGTTGCTGCCGCTGAGATAGCCGCCATCGTCCACGTACGGGGTCACCAGCGTGAGCGCCTCGTCCTTGGACAGCCGGTGCAGCTCGTACGTGCGCACCTGCAGGTCGCGTCCGCTGTCGCATGCTGCCAGCAGCAGCACCAGCACGGTGGCAGCGGCTCGAATCAATCGGTTCATCGGATCAGCTCCGTTCGGGTCAGTTGGATGGGTAGAGCCAGACGACGGTGACCTCGGGATCGCGGGTGGCCATCACCGCGACGCTCTGTCCGGGGCCGGGCTCCACCAGGGCTTCCTCGTGCATCATGTCGCGCTGGATGGCGGCCGCGGCCACCCGGGCGGAGTCCGGGGCTGATGATGACGGCCGGCGCAGCACCAGCAGGAGCGAGGCGGCCGCCGCCAGCGGCAGGGCGGCGCGCAGTGCCCAGCGTCGCGCGGCGGACGGGGCGCTTGCGATCGGCCGCACGCGCACCTCCTCCCGCACACCCGCGGCGGTCAGCGCGGCGAGCCCTGACGCGAGCTCCGCCTGTGCCGCCAGTATCCGCTCGGCTGCGCTCCGGCAGGCATCGCAGCCGCGCAGGTGGCCGGCGACGTCCCCCGCGGCATCGGCGTGCAGCTCCGCGGGCTCGGCTTCCAGCATTCGGTCCAGCGCCTGGGCGCAGGTCATCGTCACCGGTCTTCCCTCAGCGTGGGGTACGTTTCCAGGAGCCGCTCGCGCAGCGCGCGCCGGCCGCGGAACAGGTGGGTGCGCGCCGTGGCGGGTTCGATCTCCAGCATCTCCGCCGCCTGGGCCGCGGTGTAGCCTTGCAGATCCACGAGGTCCACCAGGTCCCGCTGCCGGTCGGGGAGCGTGGCGAAGAACCCGCGGACCGCGTCCGCGATGCGGCGGTCGGCCAGCCCCGCGATGCGCTCGTCCAGCGCGGCGGTGACCGTTTCGTCCGAAGCCAGGCCATGCACCTCGCTGCGACGGCGGCCGCGGCGGTGGAGCTCGGCTGCGGCGTTCGCCGCCAGCCGGTACAGCCAGGTGCTGAAGCGCGAGCGCCCACCGAACTGGTCCAGCCGCCGGTGAAGGGTCATCGACACCTCCTGCGCCACGTCGTCGGCGTCGTCGGGGTCTCCCGTGCGCACGAGGGCCCAGCGGTACACCCGCTCCCGCGAGGCCGCCAGCAGGGCGGCCATGGCGGGCCCGGCGGCCGACGGCGATGACCGCGCGGCGTCGGCCAGCGCCTCCAGGTCGCGCGGCAGCTCATCGCCCACGGCCGATCCCCTTCACGGTGCGGACGCCCTGGCGCGCAGCCGCTCCAGGGCCTCGCGCCACATGGGCGCGCGCGGGGAGTCCGGCCGCTCCGCCAGCAGCTTCTCCAGCGCCGCCGCGTGCGCCACGGCCAGCCCGTCGCGCGGCGCGGCGGCGATGTCGGGGTGGATGCCGGTGCCCTCCCAGTTTCCGCCCGTCACGCCGTCGGCCACGCGTGCGGTCGGCACGAAGACGGCGAAGTGCTCGTTCATCTGCTGCCATTCGCCCGGGTTGGCGCCGCCGCGCGTGCGCTCGCCCACCACGGTCGCACGGCCCCGCATTCGCAGCCCGTAGGTGAAGCCCTCCGCCCCCGAGTAGGTGCGCGCGGCCGTCAGCACGAAGACGGGGCGGTCCAGGTAGCGCGGCGCGGGGAGCACCGAGTCCGTCACCGCGCGCACGGAGTCGGCGGGGTCGCGGCGGTGGAGCGTGGACACGTGCACCCCGGGCGGAAGGAAGTACGAGACGAAGGCGTTCACCGTCTGCGCATGCCCGCCGCCGTTGGTCTGCAGGTCCACGATGATCGCGTCGGTGTTGGACAGGAACCGCATGGCCGCCGCCATCACGGGGCCGGCGTCGTCCAGGGGCTCGAACCGGCCCACCTCGATGTATCCCACGTTGCCGTCGAGCCTTTCCACGCGGTGCCAGCCGAAGTTGCGCGCAGCCGCGGCCTCGCGCTGCCTGCGCGCCTCGTCCGGCGAAGGCGCGCCCCCGGCGGACATGGGCCGCGGGCGGACGCTGAACACCACCTGCAGGTGGCTGTCGCCGCCGATGCGCCGCACGTCGGCCGTCAGCGTGTCGGTGAGCGCCGAAGCGGTGCCGAGCGCACCGTAGCGCCCGGCGCGGTGCAGCGCCATCACCTCATCGCTCACCCGCCGGCCGGCGGTGGGGTTCACGTAGCCGTCGCCGACGCGCTGGGCCACGAAGGCCACCAGGCGGTCGCGGGTGGCCGGGTCCACGGAAAGGTCGTCGCCCTGCTGCGCCGCGGCCGGCGCGGCGACGGCCGAAAGCAGCCCGGCCAGGGCCAGACGAAGAGCGATGGGAAGGAAAGCGGATGACATGGAGGCGGTCTTTCGCTGGAGCAATTGCGGGCGGGGAGGCCAGCCCCGCCCGCGGAAGGTGCCGGGCGCCCGACGGGGTTACGGGTGTGTGACGGAGGACGCGCGGAAAGTGTTTACACGGCCGCGCCGGTGGTTTCGTACGCGCGCGCGCGATGCTACATTGTACCTCCGTCCTGCACGCCCCAGACCCCCCACGCCGTGAGCCGCAAGCGAGAGCCCAGCACCGGACAGCCCCAGGCCGTGGGCGACGTCCTTGCGCGCTACCTTGTCCGCAGCGGGCTGGGGCCCAAGGTAGAGGCCGCGGCCGTGATCCCCGAGTGGGAGCAGCGCGTGGGCCCGGGCATCGCCGCCGTCACCGAGCCGCTGCGCGTTTCCGAGGGCACCCTGTTCGTGGCCGTCAACACCAGCGCGTGGATGATGGAGCTGAACATGATGAAGCACGACCTGATGCGGCACGTGAACGCCGGCAAGAAGGACGGCCGCATCGAGCAGATCGTCTTCGTGATGAGGAACGGGTAGAGCGGAGTACCCATCCCTGAACTTCGGCGTCCATACGGTGTACTGGATGCACTGATTACGTAACCGGAACACGATACCCCGAAGCCATGTCTATCAACGGCGCAGAGAGCGATTACAACGCTGGGCAAATCCAGGTGCTCAAGGGCCTGGAGGCGGTTCGCAAGCGCCCGGGCATGTACATCGGCTCCACCAGCGCGCGGGGCCTTCACCACCTTGTGTACGAGGTGGTCGACAACTCCATCGACGAGGCGCTGGCCGGCTTCGCCGACCGGGTAGACGTCACCATCCACGCCGACAACAGCATCACCGTGGTCGACAACGGCCGCGGCATTCCCGTGGGCATGCACCCCACCGAGGGCGTGCCGGCGGTGGAGCTGGCGCTGACGGTGCTGCACGCGGGCGGCAAGTTCGAGAACCAGGAGGGCGGCTCGTACAAGGTGTCGGGCGGCCTTCACGGCGTGGGCGTGTCGGTGGTGAACGCGCTGTCCGAGTGGCTTCGCCTGGTGGTGAAGCGCGAAGGGCACGTGCACGAGATGGCGTTCGCGCGCGGCGACAAGACGCAGGAGCTGACGGTTACGGGCGACACGACGGAATCGGGAACCACCGTCACCTTCAAGCCCGACCCGCAGATCTTCGAAGAAACCACCTACTCGTTCGATACGCTCAGCAACCGCCTTCGCGAGCTGGCGTTCCTGAACAAGGGCGTCTTCATCTCGCTGGCCGACGAGCGGACGGAAGAGGGGCAGGAGCCGAAGCGCGACGACTACCACTACGAGGGCGGCCTGCGCGAGTTCGTGGAGCACCTGCGCGGCACCCGCAAGCCCCTGCACGCCGAAGTCATCTACATCGAGGCCAGCCGCCCCGAGGCCGAGATCGAGATCGCCCTGCAGTACGACGACGGGTACAACGAGAACACGTTCACCTTCGTCAACAACATCAACACCCACGAGGGCGGCACGCACCTCACGGGGTTCAAGGCGGCGCTCACCCGCTCCATCAACGAGTACGCGCGCAAGTCGGGGCTGTTCAAGAAGGGCGGGCTGGACGCGCTCTCCGGCGACGACGTGCGCGAAGGCCTTACGGCCGTCATCAGCGTGAAGGTGCGCGAGCCGCAGTTCGAGGGGCAGACCAAGACCAAGCTGGGCAACAGCGAGGTGAAGGGCGCCGTCGAGGCGGTAGTCAACCAGAAGCTCAGCGAGTTCCTGGACGAAACGCCGGGGATCGGCCGGGCGATCATCGAAAAGGCCATCTCGGCCGCCCGTGCCCGCGAGGCCGCCCGCAAGGCGCGCGACCTCACCCGCAAGAAGAGCGCGCTGGAAACGGGCGTGCTGCCCGGCAAGCTGGCGGACTGCTCGTCGAGCAACCCCGAGCTCACCGAGCTGTACATCGTGGAGGGCGACAGCGCCGGGGGCAGCGCCAAGCAGGGGCGCAAGCGGGAGTTCCAGGCCATCCTGCCGCTGAAGGGCAAGATCCTCAACGTCGAAAAGGCGCGCTTCGACAAGGTGCTGAGCAACGACGAGATCCGCGCCATCATCACCGCCATCGGCACGGGCATCGGCGACGACGAGTTCAGCCTGACGAACGCGCGGTACCACAAGGTCATCATCATGACCGACGCCGACGTCGACGGCAGCCACATCCGCACCCTGCTGCTGACCTTCTTCTTCCGGCAGATGCGGCAGCTGCTGGACGAGGGCTACATCTACATCGCCCAGCCGCCGCTGTACCTGGTGAAGAAGGGCAAGCAGGAGCACTACGCCTACAGCGACGCCGAGCGCGACACCATCCTTGCGCGCTTCAAGGGCAACGGCGACGGCGAGGGCAAGAGCGAGCGCGGCATTCACGTGCAGCGCTACAAGGGCCTGGGCGAGATGAACCCCGAGCAGCTGTGGAAGACCACCATGGACCCCGATACCCGCACCCTGCTGCAGGTGACCATGGAGGACGCGGTGGAAGCCGACAGCGTGTTCACCAAGCTGATGGGCGAAGAGGTGGAGCCCCGCCGCCAGTTCATCGAAGAGAACGCGCGCTACGTCCGCTTCCTGGACGTGTGACGGCACATGAATTCGTAAGACGCGTTTACCGGAGTTCGGCTGCTGCCATAAGTCTCAGGGCGGGGCGAGACGAGTAGGGGCTGGGGAGGGATCCCTGGCCCCTTTCGCTATCCGCCACCTGGCGCGTGGTTTGCACTTATTGCATATGCTGCACATATTGTGTTTGTACCCGCACCGGAGAAACCATGGCTACCGCAGAAACGCTCAACGTCATCGAGCCCACCCCAACGGATGTCGAAGCCGCCCGCGAGAGCCTGCGCTCTCTGACCGACACGGTTGTCGAAGCGGCCACGCTCAGCGCCGTGAATGGGCTTGTGCGCTTCAACGGCTTCGCGGTTCCTACGGCGGTCGTCCCGCTCCTGATGCGCGTGTTGGCCGAGGTTGCCGAGGGGCACCGCGTTGCGATCCAGCCGATGCCCGAGGAACCGCTCTCGACGACCGAGGCCGCGGGCATCCTCAACGTTTCGCGCCCGACGCTGATCAACCTTCTTGAGTCTGGCGAGATCAGGTACCACCTGGTGGGCACCCACCGGCGGGTTTCGCGCGCCAGTTTGCTGGAGTACAAGCGTCGAATGGACGCGGGGGAGCCCGCCCCGTCGCGCCAGAGCAAGCAGGATCGGCTCCGTGGCCTCCGCCAGATGGTAGACCTCGGGATCGAGGCTGGAGAGCCGCACTGATGTCGCCGAAGCCGCTCGCCGTGCTGGACGCGAACGTCCTCTACACGTTCGTCCAGCGTGGATTCTTTTTGTTCTGTGCGACGGAGGGTCTGTACGATCCGTTATGGTCCCAGGAGATCGTGGAAGAAGCGACCCATCACCTCGTGAAGAACGCGGTGATGACACCCGCGCGAGCCAACCGGCTGACCGAGAACCTGCGCAGGTACTTCCCAGAAGCGTGGGGCCATGGTTTCGCCGGGAACCCAATCGCGGGCACACTCCCCGACGAGGGGGATCGGCACGTGATCGACCTGGCGGTCCACTACGAAGCCGACTACATCGTCACGAGCAATATCGGAGATTTCCCCGCGTGTGTCCTCACCCCTTACGCGATAGAAGCAGTCAAGCCCGACCGGTTTGCCGAGATCCTTTGCGACAGGGACATGGAAGCCGTGTTCCGGGCGGCCGAGGAACATCGCTGCTCGATGACGAAGTCCCTGCCGGACACCGGAGACTACCTGGCATCACTCCGCTCCCACGGAGGGGTGGGGTCGGCCGTCGATCGGCTGACGGCCGTTGGCTTCGTGGCTGGTGCCCGGCTTTGCGATGCGCTGCCGTGACACCCCGTATCCCCGGGGTGCTCGATTGTGCATTCCCCGGGGTCCCATAACGACAAGGTGCATTGCGAGGCAAGGCGGTCGCCTGGGACGGCGGCTCCTTCGCCTAGAACCGCACGTCGAGCCGGGTGGTCACGGTGCGCGGAAGGGGCTGCGTGAAGAACTCGCCGAAGACCAGGGGATCGGCACCCTGGTAGTTCGTTTCCGGGTCCAGGCCGGTGTACGGTGTCCAGGTCGCCAGGTTGCGGCCCGCGATCGTCAGCTCCGCGCCGCGGCCCCCAAGCAGGCGGGCCCAGCGCCCGGGCACCGAGAGCGTTACCGCCGCCTCCCGCACACGGGTGAAGCTCGCGTCTTCCACCTGGAAGTAGCCCGGCACGGCAAAGGCCACCAGCCGCGCCTGCTCCTGGAGCGACGCAGACGGATCGTAGCTGGCGCGGCACGCCTGTACGGGGGAGTGGCAACGGAAGCGGTCCGTGGCGTTGGTCCGGTGCACCCCGCCCTGGTGGTCCAGCAGCGCCGAGAGTTCCACCCAGCCCAGCCGGATCCGTCCGCGGAGCCCGAGCATGCGGGTGGGATCGGGCGAACCGGCGAACTCCGGCTCGTCGCTCACCTGCACCTCGCACGCGGACGTGCCGGAGGTGGTGCACCCTGCATAGCCGATCACGCCGTCGCCGTTGCGGTCCGCGAACCCCGTGATGCGCCGGACGTAAAACCCGCCCACGGGAAACCCCTCGCGGGCGGACTGGCCCGTGAAGCCAAGGATGATGGGCGCCCCTTCGAGCTCCTCCACCCAGTTCCGGTTCACCGCCCCGGTGGCCACCAGTTCCCACTGCAGCCCCGCCGCGGGCGGCGCCCCCACTCTCACACGCGCCTCGCCGCCGCGGTTGCCCACCCGCCCCGGTCTCGGGATCTGTGAGAAGCTCGCGCCGCTCACCAGGGCGAGGACCCCCTCCGTGCGCCGGGCGTACGCCGTCAGCGACAGCTCCAGCCATCCCCCCCAAAGCTCCGCATCGACCCCGCCTTCCACTTCGGTGTGGCGCTGTGGCGTCGAGGGCTTCTCGTCGTGCAGGCAGCCGCCCTGGGGGCACGGCTGCGGGAACGCCGTCACCAGCTCCGTCGGGTGTCGCTCCGCCTGCCCGTACGCGGCGCGCACCCGCAACCCGTCCATCCACGCCGCGCGCGGGAAGAGCGGCACCTCCCACGCGGCGCCTAGCGCACCCGAGAGAAGCCGGTGCCCCCACGCCAGCGATTCGTCGCCACGCAGGGTGAGCGACGCGAGCACGCCGTTGCGCCACGACAGGCCCTGGCGCACGTAGAGGGCCTTCGTTTCGTCGCGCCTGCGCTCCGTGCTCGAGTTGAATGCGCCGCCACGCCTGTATTCCTGGTGTGCGTACAGTCGGGTGGACCACCGCTCCGCGCCCAGCACCGTAGAAAGCAGGAGGTCGAACGGGGCGACGTACTCGGCGCGGGCGAACACGTCGGCGTTGCGCCGTGTCCTGTCCGATTCCGCGACGTGGGTGATTTCCTCTCCGGGGAGCCGCCCGTCGTAATGCTCGTGGGGCACCTCATCGGTCAGCACGTCGTCGATGCCGTATTGGCCTCCCACGGTCAGCCAGGGGAGCGGCGACCAGCGAACGGAGGCGGTGGCAACGGTACGGCGAGCGTCCTGCGTTATGCCCAGCGTGTCGCGCTCCGCCTGGGTGAGCGGGTCGAAGCCCCGGCGGAGGGAGTCGCCGTCGAAGGGGAAGCCCGCCAGGGCGTTGATGATCGTCCCGTGAAGGCTGGCGTCCTCGTTGGGCAGTTCCAGCAGGTTGCGCAGGTGGAGCGCCGAGCCCGACACCTGCACGCCGAAGCCTGGGGTGAGGGTGAACGAGCCACGTGCCTCCTCGCGGGCGCGGGAGTCGCGGCGCAGCACCCCCAGGTCGCGCTCGGCGGTGCCGCCGGCGTGGTACAGCAGCGGCCCGGCCCCGCCCGAGAACGATGCGCCCACCCGGCGCGTGCCCCCGGTGCGAAAGGGGCTCGCCCGTTCGACCGCGTTGTAGGCAAGGAGCGAGTCGCCCACCGGTGTGCACCTTCCGGCTGCTTCGTCGGCCAAGGTACACACGGGGGTCATCGACCCATTGGGCAACCGGCCGAGGCGCCCGTAGATGGTGGGATAGTCGGCGACGTCGCTCCGGACCCCCGCCTCGGCGAACCCGTGAACCCGGAGACGTCCCGCGACTCCGCGCCGCGTGTGGAATTCGATCGCCCCGTTCGCCCCCTGCGGTCCATACCGGGCGATGGCGGCGGGTGCGGAGAGCACTTCCACCCGCTCGAAGGCGTCGGGAACGAAGTCGTCGAGGCGGGACGGCCGTTGCCCCGTCGTCAGGTAGAGAACGAGGTCGTTGGGCTCGCTCACCACGCGCACGCCGTCCACCACCACCAGCGGCTCGCCCGCGAGCTCGATCCCCGACGCGCCGCGAAGCCGCAGCCGCGATCCCGAGGCCACCGCCCCGCTGCCGGGGCGCACCTGCAGCCCGGGGACGCGCCCGGCCAGCAGCTGGGGGAGCGTCCGCGCGGCGGCCAGCTGCCCGGCGCCCGGCACCACCGTGTCGCGGCGCACGCCGGCACGCCACTCCGCGGTGTCGGGGGGCGGCACCATGAGGTCGTCGATCTGCACCGCCTGTGGCCTCAGCGCGAAGTCCACCTGCGCCACCTCGCCTTCCCGGACGTCGAGCGTTCGCGATTCCACCGCGTAGCCGATGCGCGCGGCGACCACCGCCACCCTGCCCGGCGCGACGCGCAGCGCGTAGCTCCCCTGCGCGTCGGTGACGGTGCCCGCGCCGCCCGCCCGCACCGACACGCCTGTCACGGGACGGCCGGACGGGTCGGTGGCGCGGCCCTGCAGGCGGGCGGTTTGCTGCGCGCCGGCGGCGGAGGCGGACAGCACGAGGCAGAGCACCGCGGCAAACAGAGATTTCATCGGAAAGGCCGGGAGAAACCGGTACGGAAGGTGTGGCTTCGGGGCCGGGGATGTCGTCCCCGGCGGGAATCCACGCGGGCCTGGAACAGGCTGCGACCCGCCGGTGTTCGCGGGTCGGGAGCCGGGGAGAGTGGGCCGCGTGGCACGATGAACGTGTGTGTTCGCCGAGACAGGGGCAAGAGCCGCGGCCGGGTGCGCGGGGTGTCCGGTGAGGATGTTGCATGGGGTGCGCCGCTCGCACCCGCGCGGGCCGAAGCCGCCGCCGGGATCTCCACCGCCGCCCGGTGACGGCTCGTGAACGGTCCTGATCATTACCGCCGCCAGCTGGAGACCGTGGCGGAGAACGCCACGCTGGCGCTGTTCATCATGGACGAGCAGCAGCGCTGCACGTACATGAACCGCGCGGCCGAGGAGCTCACGGGCTTCCGGCTGCAGGAGCTGCAGGGCAAGGCGCTTCACTACTACGTTCACCACACCCGCCCCGACGGCACTCCCTATCCCCTGGAGGAGTGCCCCATCGACCAGGCGTTTCCCCAGAACATGCGCGAGCAGGGCGAGGAGACGTTCGTCCACAAGGACGGGCACTTCTACCCCGTGGCGTTCACCGCCAGCCCCATCCGCCAGGGGGGCCGCACGGTGGGCACCATCATCGAGGTGCGCGACATCACCGACGAGGTGCGGGTGGAGCGGCGGCTGGCCTTCCTGGCGGCGCTGGGCCAGGCGCTGCAGCCGCTGACCGACCCGGACCAGGTGGTGGCCACCGCGGCCCGGCTCCTCGGCGAGCACCTGCAGGTGGACCGCTGCGCCTACGCCGAGGTGGAGGCCGACGAGGACCACTTCGTCCTCACGGGCGACTACACGCGGGGCGACACGGCCAGCATCGTGGGGCGCTACGCGATGTCGGCGTTCGGCGCCGAGGCGCTGCGGCTGATGCGGCGGGACGAGCCCTATGTGGTGGACGACATGGCCGCGGACCCGCGCGTGTCGGCGGCGGACCGCGCCGCGTACGAGCAGACGCAGATCCGCGCCGTGATCTCCATGCCGCTGCACAAGGCCGGGCGCTTCGTGGCGGGGATGGCGGTGCACCAGCGCACGCCGCGGCACTGGCTGAGCGAGGACGTGGAGCTGCTGCGGACGGTAACGCAGCGCTGCTGGGAGTCCATCGAGCGGGCGCGCGCGCTGCGCAGCCTGCAGGACAGCGAACACCGCCTGCGCACCGCCCTGGCACAGGCCGAGGCCGCCCGCGACCGCGCCGAGCGGCTGCAGGCGCTGACGGCGGCGCTGGCGCGCGCCCGCACGGTGGACGACGTGGCGACCGTCGTGGTGGCCGACATGGTGGCGGCGCAGGGTGCGCATACCGGGGCGCTGGCCGTCCGCACGGCCGAGGGCGACGCGCTGGTGCTGCTGCGGACGGTCGGCTTTCCCGAGCCGGTGCCGGCGCACGTGAAGCGGCAGCGGCTGGACTTCCGCAGCCCCCTCACGGAGTGCTACCGCAGCCAGTCGCCGGTGTGGATCGAGACGCGCGAGGGAGCCGAGGGGCTCGACGCCCGCTATCCCCTCATCGCCCCCATCTGGGACGCGCTGGGCGTGGCGGCCGCGGCCTTCGTTCCCCTGGTCGCCGCGGGCGAAACGGTGGGCGTCATCTCCTTCGCCTTCCGTGCGCCGCGCGCGTTCACCGCCGGGGAGCGCGCCTTTCTCCTGGCCGTGGGGCAGCAGGCCGCGCTGGCGGTGGAGCGCGCCCGGCTGTTCGAGGCCGAGCACGCCGCCCGTGCCGAGGCCGAGCGCGCCAACCGCGCCAAGAGCGAGTTCCTGGCCGTGATGAGCCACGAGCTGCGCACCCCGCTGAACGCCATCGGCGGGTACGCGGAATTGATGGAGCTGGGGATCCGCGGGCCCGTCACCGAGCAGCAGCTCGAGGACCTGCGGCGCATCCAGGTGAGCCAGCGGCACCTGCTGGGGCTGATCAACGAGGTGCTCAACTACGCACGGCTGGAAACGGGCACCGTGCGCTACGACATGGCCGACGTGAACCTTGGCGACGCGCTCGCCGCCGCCGAGGCCCTGGTGACGCCGCAGGCCGGGGCCAAGGACCTGTCGCTTTCCGTCACCCGGTGCCCGCCCGGGCTGGCCGCCCGCGCCGACGCCGAGAAGGTGCGGCAGATCCTGGTGAACCTGCTCTCCAACGCGGTGAAGTTCACGGAGAGCGGGGGCCGCGTGGCCCTGTCGTGCGAGTCTGCCGGAAGCGACGTGCACGTCCTGGTGCGCGACACGGGCATCGGCATTGCGCCGGACCAGATGGAGCGCATCTTCGAGCCGTTCGTGCAGGTGCGGGCAGACCTGGCGCGCACGGCCGAGGGCACGGGGCTGGGGCTGGCCATCAGCCGCGACCTGGCGCGCGGCATGGGGGGCGACCTGACGGCCGAAAGCACGCCGGGCGCCGGGAGCACCTTCACGCTGACCCTTCCCGCGGCCGAGTAGCGCGCGGGCGGGTCGCACGTCCACGTTCAGGACGACGCCATGCGACGGCGCTGGCGCCAGTCCTGCTTGTTGCGCCTGCCATGGACCAGGATCGAAACGACCGTTCACCCGCGTTCCCCACCGCCTCGCCCCCCGGCCGCGAATCGGCCGAGCGGATGGCCGCGTGGAAGCGGGGCGAGGAACTCGTCCGCGACCCGGCCGCCGCGCCGCCGCGCGACCCGTACCGCGGCCAGGCGCCGGCCGAGGTCGCCGACCGGGCCTTTGCCGCGCTGGCCGAGAACGTCCGCGACTACGCCATCTTCCTGATGGACCCGGAAGGCGTGATCACCTTCTGGGGCGAGGGCGCGCGGCTGATCAAGTGGTGGTCCAGGGAAGAGGCCGAGGGCGCCCACCTTCGCATGCTGTACCCGGACGGCGGCTCGGAAGACGGAACGGCCGAGGAGCACATCCGCCAGGCGGCGGAGTCGGGCGAATACATCGGCCAGGGCCACCGCGTGCGGGCCGACACCTCCACCTTCTGGGCCCGCGTCTCGCTGACCGCGCTGCGCGACACCGAGGGAACGCTGCTGGGCTTCGCCAAGGTGACCCGCGACCTGACTGCCAAGCGCGCGGAAGAGGCCGCCCTCCTGATCGCCCAGCACCAGGCCGAGGTGGCCATCCGGCTGAAGTCCGAGCTGCTGCAGGAGCGCGCCCACGACGAGGGGGACGAGCGGCGGACCGGCGAGATGGAGGGGGCCGCGGCGCGGCTGCGGGAGGAGCGCGCCGAGCGGTCGCGGCTGGAGGCCACGCGCTACGTGCTGCTGCGCCAGCTGATCGCCGCCGAGGAGCAGGAGCGCATCCGCCTGTCGCGCGAGCTTCACGACCAGCTGGGGCAGCTGGTGACGGCCTTGCGCCTGGGACTGCGGGGGCTGCGCAGCGGGAACGGATCGGCGGGGGCCGCGCTGGACGACCTGGAGCAGCTGACGGTGCAGCTTGCGGGCGAGCTCAGCCACATCGCCTCGGAGCTGCGCCCCCCCGCGCTGGACCGGCTGGGGCTTCAGCAGGCGCTGCAGGCGTACGTGGAAGACTGGGCGGCCCGCTACGGCATCGCCACCGGGTTCCAGCCGCTGGGCGTGGGGCCCGAGCGGTTCGCGCTGGAGGTGGAAACGACGCTCTTCCGCACCGTGCAGGAAGCGCTCACCAACGTGGCCAAGCACTCGGCCGCGCAGAACGTGAGCGTGATCCTGGAGCGGCGGCCGGGGAGCGTGGGCGTGATCGTGGAGGACGACGGCTCGGGGTTTGACGCGGCCGCCGTGGCCGCCACGGGGGCGCGCACGCGGCGCATCGGGCTGGTGGGAATGCGCGAGCGCGTGGAGCTGCTGGGGGGCACGCTGGAGGTGGAGTCCGCCCCGGGCGCCGGCACCACGCTCTTCATCCGCCTTCCCACCCACGACGACGCCCCGCCCCCGCTCCCGTAGCGGTTTCGGCGGGCGGCGCGCGGCACCATTCTCGCAAAGACCGACGCGCCCGCGCGGGGAAAAGACCCGCGCGGCTCGGCCGCGTGCTCCCGGGCACGCGGTCGTTCGCGTCCTCGGAAAAACGATGCAGCGGTGACCTCCATCGAAACCAGCCCCGCGGCGGGCGCGCCCGCGGGTAAGGCCGACCAGCCCGCCGAGCACTACCGGCGGCAGCTGGATGCGCTTGCCCGGAACGCCACGCTGGCGCTGTTCATCATGGACGAGCACCAGCGCTGCACGTTCATGAACCCCGCCGCCGAGCAGCTCACCGGCTACACCCTGGCCGAGGTGCAGGGGAAGGCGCTCCACGACTACGTGCACCACACGCGCCCCGACGGCACTCCGTATCCCCTGGAGGAGTGCCCCATCGACCGGGCCTTTCCCCGGAACATGCGCGAGCAGGGCGAGGAAACGTTCGTCCACAAGGACGGGCACTTCTACCCCGTGGCCTTTACCGCCAGCCCCATCCGCGACGGCGAGCGCACGGTGGGCACCATCATCGAGGCGCGCGACATCAGCGAGGACCGGCGGGCCGAGGCGGAGCGCCGGCGGCTGCTGAACGACCTGGAGATGGAGCGCGCGCGCCTGCGGACGGTGTTCCAGGAGTCGCCCGCCTTCATCGCCATGCTCACCGGGCCCACGCACGTATTCGAGCTGGCCAACCCGCCGTACTACCAGCTGGTGGGGCACCGCGACCTCCTGGGAAAGCCGGTGGCCGAGGCGCTTCCCGAGGTGGTGGAGCAGGGCTTCCTGGCGCTGCTGGACAACGTGTACACCACCGGCCAGCCCTTCATCGGCACCGAGGTGCCGGTGGCGCTGCAGCGCGAGGCGGGCGCGCGGATGGAGGCGCGCTTCGTGAACTTCGTCTACCAGCCGCTTCCCGGGCCCGGCGGCACCGTCGCGGGGATCCTGGCGCACGGCGTGGACGTCACCGAGATGGTGGAGCAGCGCCGGCGCCTGGAGGAGCAGGCCACCGAGCTCGAGGCCCAGACCGAAGAAATGACGGTGCAGGCGCAGCAGATGGAAGACGTGCAGGTGGAGCTGGAAACCTCCAACGAGCAGCTGCAGCACGCCATCGAGGATTCCGGCCGCGAGCGCGCGCAACTGGCCGCCGTCATCGAGAACGCGCCCGTGGGCATCATCATCGCCGAGGCCCCGTCGGGGGCCATCGTCATGGGAAACCCCCGGCTGGAGGAGATTTTGGGGCACCCGCTCCTGCGTTCCGAAAGCGTGGAGGCGTACCGCGAGTGGACGGGCTACCACCCCGACGGCCGGCGGGTGGAGGGGCACGAGTACCCGCTGGCCCGGGTGCTCGCCACCGGCCAGCCCGCCGGGCCGGACCCGTACCTGTACGAGCGGGGCGACGGCGTGCGCCGCTGGGTGCAGATCACCGGCGTGCCCATCCGCAACGCGCGCGGCGAGATGACCCATGCGCTGGTGGTGCTGGACGACGTCGACGCCGAAAGGCGCGCGGCCGAGGAAAGCGAGCTGCTGATCGGGCAGCTGGCCGCGGAGCGCTCGCGCCTTCGCGAGCTGTTCATGCAGGCCCCCGCCATGATCGCCGTCCTGCGCGGCCCGGAGCACGTGTTCGAGCTAGCCAACCCCCCGTACCTGGCCACGGTGGGCGGGCGCGAGGTGCTGGGCAAGACCATCCGCCAGGCCGTTCCCGAGGTGGAGGGACAGGGCTACTTCGAGATGCTGGACGGCGTGTACGCCAGCGGCCAGGCCGTGGTGGGCAACGAGTCGCCGGTGCTGATCGACCGGCGGGGCACCGGCACCCTGGAGGAGGGCTTCTACAACTTCGTCTTCCAGCCGCTGCGCGACGCGGACGCCGTGAGCGGCATCCTGATCCACGCGGTGGAGGTGACGGAGCAGGTGCGGGCGCGCGTGGCGGTGGAGCGGCTGGAAGAGCGGCTGCGCCTGGCGCTGGACGCCGCCGACGTGGGCACCTACGACTGGGACGTGTCGGGGGGCTCGCTGGCGTGGGACCCGCGGGCGCGGCGGATTTTCGGGGTTCCGCAGGAGGGTGAGGTGACCTACGACACCTTCCTGGAGATCGTCCATCCCGACGACAAGGACCGGGCGAACACCGCCGTGGCCGCGGCCATGGACCCGGCCGGCCGGGGCGAGTTCGCCACCGACTACCGCATCGTGTGCCCCGACGGCGAGCACCGCTGGGTGCGCGCCGTGGGCCGCGTGTCGTTCGAGGGCCAGGGCGGGGCCCGCAAGCCGGCGCGCTTCCTGGGCACGGTGCAGGACATCACCGAGCGGCGCGCGGCCGAGGCCGAGCGCGAGCGGCTGATCGCCGAGCTGGAAACGGGGCAGGCCCGCCTGCAGCAGATCTTCGCCGAGGCGCCCGCCGTCATGGCCCTGTACTCCGGGCCCGAGCACGTGATCAGCCTGGTGAACCCCACCTGGGAGCAGACGGTGGGCAAGCCCAACGCCGTGGGCCGGCCCTTCCGCGACGTGTTCCCGGAGTTCGCGGGAACGGGGCTGTTCGAGATGCTGCGGCGCGTGTACGAGACCGGCGAGCCCTTTCACGATCCCGAGGTGAACGTGCCGCTGGAGCGGTTCGGCAGCGGCGTGGTCGAAGACACCTGGTGGAACCTGGTGTGGCGGCCGCTGGCGGGCGCCGGCGCGCACGGGCGCGACATCCTGGTGCACGCGGTGGAGGTTACGGCCCAGGTGCGCGCGCGCCGTGAGGTGGAAGCCAAGGCCGACGAGCTGGGCCGGCTGGCGCGGCAGCTGGAGGCCAGCAACAAGGAGCTCGACCAGTTCGCCTACGTGGCCAGCCACGACCTGAAGGCGCCCCTGCGCGGCATCGCCAACCTGTCCAGCTGGATCGAGGAAGACCTGGGCGACCGCGTGACCGACGAGGCGCGCGAGCACCTGGAGCTGCTGCGCGGCCGGGTGCACCGCATGGAGGGGCTGATCGACGGCATTTTGCAGTACTCGCGCGCCGGGCGGGTGCGCGAAGAGCCGGAGGAGGTGGACGTGCAGGCGCTGCTGGAAGAGGTCGAGGACCTGCTGGCGCTTCCCGAGGGGTTCGAGGTGCGGGTGCCGGAGCCGCTGCCGCGGATGGTCACCGAGCGGCTGCCCCTGCAGCAGGTGTTCATGAACCTGGTGGGCAACGCGGCCAAGTACAACACCAGCCCCGCGCCCTGGGTGCAGGTGACCGCGGGCGACCTGGGAAGCGCCTTCGAGTTCAGCGTGGCCGACAACGGACCCGGGATTGCACCGGAGTACCACGAGCGCATCTTCGGCATCTTCCAGACGCTGCAGGCGCGCGACAAGGTGGAGGGAACGGGCATCGGCCTGTCCCTCGTCAAGAAGCTGGTGGAAAGCAGGGGCGGACGCATCTGGGTGGAGTCTCCCCCGCAGGGGGGCGCCACCTTCCGGTTTACGTGGCCCAGGAGAGCCGACGATGTCACAGGCCGATGAGAAAATGCTGAACATTCTGCTGGTGGAAGACGACGAGGTGGACGTGATGAACGTTCGCCGCGCCTTCAAGAAGAACAACATCTGCAACCCGCTGTGGGTGGCCGGCAACGGGCTGGATGCCCTGGAGATGCTGCGGACGGGCGACATGCCCCGCGAGCGCCGGCTGGTGCTGCTGGACCTGAACATGCCGCGGATGAACGGCATCGAGTTCCTGCGGGAGCTGCGCGCGGACCCCGAGCTGCGGCCCGTGCCGGTGGTGGTGCTCACCACCAGCGACGACGAGCGCGACCGGGTGGAGGCATACAACCTGAACGTGGCCGGCTACATCCTGAAGCCGGTGACGCTGATGAACTTCGTGGAGGCGATGGCCACGCTGAACAAGTACTGGTCGCTCGTCGAGCTGCCGTAGCCATGGAGCCGGAAGAAACGCTTCGCATCCTGATCGTCGACGACGACCAGGTAGACCGCATGGCCGTGCGCCGCGCCCTTCGCGCCGGCGGGGTGACGGCCGAGGTGACCGACGCCGTGGACGTGGCCAGCGCGCTCGACGCCGTGAAGGGCGAGCCGTTCGACTGCGTGTTCCTGGACTACAACCTTCCGGGGGGCGACGGCCTGCGGGTGCTGCGCGGCATGCGCGAGTCGGGGGTGGACGCGCCCGTCATCATGCTCACGGGCCAGCAGGACACGCAGACGGCCGTGGGGCTGATGAAGGAGGGGGCCTCCGACTACCTGCAGAAGGACGGGCTGACCCCCGAGCGGCTGGCGCAGAGCCTTCGCCACGCCGTGCGCCTGTACCGCGCCGAGACGCAGGCGCGCGAGGCGGAGATCCGCTTTCGCACCGTGCAGGAAACCTCGCCCGACGCCTTCGTGGTGCTGCGCAGCGTGCGGGGCGTGGATGGCGCCATCCAGGACTTCCGCTTCGAATACCTGAACCCCGCCGCCTGCCGCATGCTGGGGCGCACGCCCGAGGAGCTGCGGGGCCGCGCCATCATCGCCGAGTATCCGGGCAACCTCGACGCGGGGCTGTTCCGCCTGTACGCCGACGTGGTGGAAACGGGCGAGCCGCGCGAAAGCGAGGTTCACTACGCGCACGACGGGCTGGACCTGTGGCTTCGCGTGGCCGCGGTGAAGCTGGGCGACGGCATCGCCGTGGGCGCGGCCGACATCTCGCGCCGCAAGCTGGCCGAGCAGGAGCGCGAGCACGCGGTGCATGCGCGCAGCCGCTTCTACACGGTGATGAGCCACGAGCTGCGCACCCCCATCAACGCCATCCTGGGCTACAACGACCTGGTGCTGGCCGAGGTGTACGGCCCGCTGGCCGCCGGGGTCCAGGAGAGCATCGAGCGGTCGCAGCGGGCCACGCGGCACCTGCTGGAGCTGGTGAACGACGTGCTGGACCTGTCCAAGCTCGAGGCGGGGAAGATGGAGATCGCCTCGGAGCCGGTGCACGTGCCGCAACTGATCGAGGAGCTGCTTTCCACCGTGCGCCCGGTAGCCGAAAGCCGCAACACGCCGCTGGACCTGGCCGAGGGCGACTGCCCCGACCCCATCATCACCGACCCGCGCCGCGTCCGGCAGATCCTGCTGAACCTGGTGTCCAACGCCATCAAGTTCGGCGAAGGCAAGCCGGTGGTCATCCGCTGCAAGCGGCGGGAGGGCGGCTGGATGGAGCTGGAGGTGGTGGACATGGGGCTGGGCATTCCCGCCGAGGACCTGCCCCGCATCTTCGACGAGTTCGTGCAGCTTCCGAACTCCGCCGAGGGGGGCACCGGGCTGGGGCTTCCCATCTCGCAGCGCCTGGCCCAGCTGCTGGGGGGCGAGCTGCAGGCCGAGTCGACCCCCGGCGCCGGCAGCCTCTTCCGCCTGCGCCTTCCCGCCGTGCACCCCGGCCACGTCGCCGTCAACTAGGGCAGCCGACGGGCAGCCACCTGCGTATGGATGAGCGGAGGGCCGGCCCCGCGACGCGGGGCCGGCCCTCTCCCTTTTTCCCGGAGGCGATCAGTGCCGGACGCCTTCCGCGGCAAGCTCGTCGACCAGCAGAGGAAACCACGCCGTGTAGCGTTCCGGCTCCTCGTCCATGTCGCGGCGGATTTCGTCCAACCGCACCCAGCAGAATGCCTGCACCTCCGCCGGGTTGGGCCGCGGCTCGTCGCCGTCGTACAGGGCCGTGAACACGTGGTCGTACTCGTTCTCCACCAGGCCGCCGTCGAGGTCCGCGTGATAGCGAAGGTGGAACAGGGGCTCCAGCGCGCAGTCGATCCCCATTTCCTCGGCCAGGCGGCGTCTCGCCGCCCTGCGCACGTCCTCGCCCGGGCGGGGATGCCCGCAGCAGGCGTTGGACCACAGCCCCGCCGAGTGGTACTTGCCGGCCGCGCGGCGCTGCAGCAGCATCTCGCCCTTGCGGTTGAAGACGACCACGGAAAAGGCACGGTGAAGCGCGCCCTCGGCGTGGGCGGCCAGCTTTTCGGCCGTCCCGCGCTCCACGTCGCCTTCGTCCACCAGGATCACCCGTTCTTCGCTCACGCCGCGCTCCTCATCCGGGCACCCGGCTCGCCAATCCGCCTTCCCTTCCACTCCATGGTACCCCTTCGCGTTCCCACGTACGACCTGAGCGCGATCGCCGTCAGCAGCATGCTTCCCGCCGGATGGAGCAGCGCGGAGCGGAGGCCGTGGCGAAAGAGCAGCACCCCGCACGCCCGCACCGCCGCCAGCAGCGCCAGCGGCACCAGGGCGCCGCGCACGCCCAGGATGGCGCCCAGCCACGGGTAGATGGCCACGAGGCCGAACACCGCCAGGGCCGCCGCGAAGGTGGCCGGCCGTCCCCCCGCCAGCGCGTAGACGTTCTTGCCGAAGCCGTGGAACAGGGCGGCCGAATCCCGATACATCCTCACGTTCACCAGCGAGTGGGAGACGAGGGGCAGCAGGCGATGCCCCGCCTCCTTCACCCGCCGGCCCAGCGCGACATCCTCCAGGACCGTCTCCCTCACGCCCGCGTGCCCGCCGCATTCGGCGTACGCGGCGCGGGTGAAGGCCAGCCACTGCCCGTTCGCCATCGACAGCGACGGCGCGCGCACCCGGTGGACGAGGGCCAGCGGCAGGAGTGCCAGCACGGGCAGCTGCGCTACCAGCGGCACCACGGCGCTTTCCATCCACCCGTCCAGCCGGTGCCGGGGGATGACCGTCGCGGCCCCGGCGCCCGCGGACTGCATGGCCGCGATCGTCCGGTCCAGCGCGGCGGGCAGGGGAACCACGTCCGCGTCGCAGAACACCAGCACCTCGCCGCCGGCGCCCGCGGCCAGCTGGTGGCAGGCCCACGACTTACCCATCCACCCCGGCGGCGGCGGTCGCCCCTCCAGCAGGCGAAGCCGCGCACCCCGCATCGACGCGTGTTCCTGGACGACGGCCGCCGTGCCATCCTCCGACCCATCGTCCAGCACCAGGATCTCCAGCTTGGAATAGTCCAGCCGGAGCAGCGCGGGGAGCAGGGTGCGCAG
Organism: Longimicrobium sp.; assembly: GCF_036399935.1. Taxonomy (GTDB): domain Bacteria; phylum Gemmatimonadota; class Gemmatimonadetes; order Longimicrobiales; family Longimicrobiaceae; genus Longimicrobium. The sequence continues at coordinate 23,480 of NZ_DASWMD010000074.1, read as the reverse complement.
GTTGGCTTCCTCGTTCCGCGCAGGCACCAGGATGCTCACCACGGGGCGCGAAGACGGATCGCCCGCCGCCTCCAGCCGCCGCGCGGCCGCAAGATTCCACAGGGCCACCACCAGCATGGCCGCGAGCAGGACGGTGGAGGCCAGCGACACCACCATCATCGCGTCCCCTCCGGCCACGCGTCTCCCGCGTCCTCGCCGTGCTCCGCCAGGAACCCGAGCACGGCATCGATCTCCCTCTCCACCCGCCGCTCCAGTTCCTCCGCCGGCACACGTCCGTCGACACCCTCACCCACGGAGACGAAGAACGTCGGCGCGACGGTGTTCAGTGGCTCGGCGTGGATGCCGACGGGGAGGACGTGGGCGGAGAGGCGCCGCGCGAAGACCTCCACCCCGCGCCGGAAGCCCAGCGGACGGCGGTGCGAGGGCCAGATGCGCCCCTGGGGAAAGAAGACGACCGTGGATTCCGGCCGTTCGCGGAGCCGCGCCCGCAGGAATCCCAGGGCGCGGGAGACGGAGCCCGCCGACGCGGGGTCCACGCCCACGACGCCCATCAGCCGGAAGTACGGAAAGCGCGCCAGCTCCGCGCTCGACATCACCGTGTACATCGGCGCGCCGGGACGGAGCGCGCGCTGCACCTCGCGCAGCACGAAGCCGTCCCACCAGCTCACGTGGTTGGCGGCCAGCAGCAGCGGCCGGTCCGTAGACGGGGGAGGCGCGGCGAAGGAGACGCGCACGGCGTGCACCCGCCGCCGCATCCACGGACGAAAGAACAGCTCGAACGCGGCAACCGCCGGGCGCGAAAAGCGGCTGTTCATCCGCCGGATTCCCCTAACGCCGCCTCCAGCGCCCGCCGCTGCCCCGGCGTCGGCTCCCCGTGCCGCAGGACGAATCGCGTGATGGCGGCGTACAGCTCCGGCGGATACTCCCCGCGCGCGTCCGGGAGCAGCCGCGCCAGGGCCGCGAAGTCTTCGCGCACCGATGCGGTCCGGCCCAGGATGCTCGGCAGATAGTAGCAGCTCATCAGCCGCAGGTAGCGCACCTCGGGGTGGTCCGGGTGCGCTTCGACGACGGCGTCCATTACGGCCAGCCCCTGGCGAAGGTGCCGCAGGCGGGCGGGGGGCCAGCTGCCGTGCTTGGCCCTGAGCGTCGCCAGCGCGCCATCGTACGCCGTCAGCGCCGCATCCAATCCGCTTCCCGCCCGTACCGCGCCCGCCGCGCGCACCTCGCGGAGCGCCCGCATCCCCCGCGCGATGGCCGACTCGTCCTCCACGGCGGAGAGGTACAGCTGGCGGATGCGCTGCAGCGGGTCCTGCCCGTGCGCCGGCGCGGGAACGGCGGAGAGCACGGCCGCGAGCAGCAGCGGGAGGGCGAAACGCTGGATCAGTTCCACGTGCCGGCCTGAAGGGTTCGGCTTCGGCCGAGGCTCGCCGAGCCGCGGGAGGCGCGGAAGAGCTCCCAGAGTGCAGCGAGCGCCAGGCTCACCTTGGCGCTCGCCCGGGTGTGCGCGCGGCGGCGCAGGTTGTCGTGGCCGTTGCGGCGGATTTCGCGATGGATGCCGCGGTACACGTGCGCCGCCACCGCCACGGGGCGGGCGAACGACGGCGGAAGGGAGGGCACCGCCTCCAGCGCGGCCCGGTAGTCGTCCTCCGCTACCGACATCAGCTCCTCCACCAGCGCGCGCCAGGCGGGGGAGATGGTCCCACCCGCGCACATCCGCGCCAGCGCCGGCTCGGTGATGCCGTGCTTCGCCAGCAGGTCCGCGGGCAGGTACATCCGGCCGTTCGCCCGGTCCTCGCCCACGTCGCGCAGAATGTTGGTCAGCTGCATGGCGTGCCCCATCCGCTCCGCGCGCTCCAGCACCACGGCGTCGTCCACCCCCATCAACTGCGTGAGCCACAGGCCGACGGTGGACGCCACGCAAAACGTGTAGCGGCGCAGCTCGGCGAGGGTGGCGTAGCGCTCGCCGCGCAGGTCCATCCGCATCCCCTCCACCAGCGACGCGGCGTGGCGAAAGGGGACGCCGCCCGCGGCCATCTCTCCCATCACGCGGTCCAGCAGCGGCAGCCCCGTGGGATGCCCATCGTAGGCGCGGCGGGAGAGCCCGAGCCAGGCGTCGAGCAGTTCCGCGGGGTCGACCCCGGCTGGCGGATCGTCCACCAGGTCGTCCGTCACCCGGCACCAGGCGTACACCCGCGCCACCCGCCCGGCGTCGTCGGGGGAGAAGAGACGAGAGGCGAAGCGGAACGAGCGGCTTCCCGTCGCCAGGTAGGCGTCCACCGCATCCAGCGCCGGCACGCGTGCACGCAGCGCGACCGCCAGGTCCACCGCGGGAACGGCGGAGGGGACGGCGATCGGGGTCTCGATGACGACAGCCTCGCGCGCCACCGCCTCGCGGGCGCGGGCGATCCAATCATCCACCAGCCCGACCGTCGTCGCGTCGCCCGGCAGGTGGCGGGAAAGCGCTGCGCGAAGCTGCCGGCCCTCCGCCTCCAGCTGCGTCAGCGCGCGGGCCATGGGACGGCCGCGCGCGGTGGAGCGGTGAAGCGCCCGCGCCGCGTGGCCCGGCTCGCCGCCGAAGCGAAGGTCCGGCGCCTGGCCGAGAATCCAGGTCCACCGCCCCTGCGCGTAGTCGCCCAGGGGCGGCTTTCCCGTGTCGGTCTGCGGACAGTAGTCCAGCAGGTCGTCCAGCATCTGGTACAGCAGCCCCAGCCGGCGGCCCAGCTCGAACACCTCTCCCGCATCCGCGCGCCCCTCCAGCACCGCCGCCGACGCCAGGGCGCACCCCAGCAGCTCGCCCGCCTTGCCCAGGGCGATCTCGTCGTAGGCGGCGCGGGTGAGCACCTGCCCTGCCCCGCGCCCCTGCGCGGCTTCGGCGGCCACGGTGCGCTCCACCGCTCGGGCGAAGAGCGTCACGAATTCCAGGCTGCCGGTGCGCGCCGCGGCCCGGTAGGCGGCGGTCAGCAGGTGGTCGCCCTGCACCAGCGCGCAGGCCACGCCCCGCGACGTCGCCAGCGTCGGCTGGCCGCGGCGGACCGCCGCCTGGTCGATGACGTCGTCGTGCAGCAGCGACGCTTCGTGCGCCAGCTGCACGGCGAGCACGGCGTCCCAGAACCCGGCCGGCGGCTCGCCGCGCACGCCGGCGAAGGCCACCACGGGCCTCAGCAGCTGCCCTGCGGCGTCCGTCCCGGGCAGCCCCTGCGCACCCGCGGCGGCGGACGCGGCCAGGAGTCCTTCGCGCACCCGCGGCAGCAGCTCCCGCACGGGCTCGGCGATCACGGTCGGCGCGCTCATGCGGTCGCCCTCACCATGCTCGCGTGCGCCTGCCCGCTGCGGCCCAGCGCCCGCGCGACCAGGGCCGCACCGGCCAGCGCGGCGGCGGTGGCGGCCACGGCGCCCCACATCCCCGCCGCGGCGCTCATCCCCACGGGGAGCAGGAGGTTGGCGCCGTAGAACGCCAGCATCCACCGCGTGGGCACCCGGGCCACCCACGCGTCCGACCGCAGCGCCGCCAGCGCGGCCATCAATCCCAATCCGGTGACGTACCAGCCGAACAGGTTCAGCCAGGGCATTCCGTAGTACGCGCCCGGCTGGCCCCACACCCAGTACGCGGTCGCGTGGCTCATGGCCGGGTCCAGCGCCAGGTCCCAGCTCAGCAGGATCAGCGACGCCACCAGGACCCGGGCGACCGGACGCTCCGGCAGCGCCGCGCGCGCCGCCGCGTACGAGGGCAGCGCCATGAAAAACCAGCTGAGCGGAATGACGATGGGCACCGCGCCGAACCACCGCGCCCCCAGCGCCTCGGTGTAGTGGTACTCGCCGAAGGGAATGCCCGCGCCGGTGCCCAGCAGCTCGCTGCACAGGCTCAGCAGGTAGAGCGCACAGAAAGCCGGCACCCAGCGCCTCCCGGCGTACAGCGACAGCACCGCGGCCAGGACGGCCCAGGCAAGGTAGATCTGCGCCTGCGCAAAGAACTGGAAGGAGATGCCGTAGAAGCGGGCGAACTGGGGATAGCGGGCAAGGAGCCCGGGGTGCAGCCCGAAGGTGGCGTAGCCGAACAGGGCGAACGCCGTGAACGCGTACAGCAGCATCAGCCCCGCGCCGGGCAGGCGGGCCGATAAGGATGGGGCGGATGAGCTGCGCATTCGGGATTTCCCTGCGGCTGATGTCACGCCGTGCTCGTCCGGCCTGGGACGGCCGTGAGCGTCGCAGGGACGATACAAGGTTTGTATAAGGCTTGTCAAGCTTCTGTTCATAGCATAGCTTGACCGTACTTCGACAGGGAGTGCAGATGCAGGCGTCCGAAACGCTGCCGCGGTACCCCATCCGCGTCGCGGCCCGTATGACCCGGCTTTCGCCCCACGTGCTGCGCGCCTGGGAGCGCCGATACGACGTGGTGCAGCCCGGGCGCGACGCCGCGGGAGGCCGCCTGTACTCCGAGGCCGACATCGCGCGGCTCCGCCAATTGCGCCTGGCCACCGAGGCGGGGCACGGCATCAGCCAGGCGGCCGCGCTGTCCGTCGGCGAGCTGGCGGCGCTGGTGGGGGACGACGACGTGCCCCGCGCGGCGCAGGGCCGGCCGCGCGCCGGGGCCGGCGTCTTCGTCTCTTCGGCGCTCGACGCGGTGGAGGCGATGGACGCGCCGCGCCTGTACGCCACGCTGATGGGTGCCGCCGTCGCACTGCCCTCGCACGAGTTCACGGACGAGGTGGTGGTTCCCCTGCTGCACCGCGTGGGCGACCGGTGGGCGCAGGGCCGCATCACCCCGGCGCACGAGCACGTGCTTTCCGCGCAGGTGGGCCGCGTGCTGGGCTGGCTGGCGGAGTCGCTTCCCGTGCCGCGCGGCGCCCCGGACGCCGTAGCCGTGGCGCCCCGCGGCCACCGGCACGAGTTCGGCGCGCTGCTGGCCGCCGTGGCGGCGGCGCAGGAGGGGTGGCGCGTCACCTACCTGGGCGCCGACCTCCCCGCGGCCGACATCGCCACCGCCGTCCAGGTGCGCGGCGCCCGCGTGGTGCTGCTGAGCGCGGTGCTGGAAGATGATGCGGATGCGCTCCATACGGAAGTACGCGAAATACGCGCCGCCGTGGCAGAGGGCGTCACTCTTTTCGTGGGCGGGCCCGGCGCCCAGGCGGCAGCCGTGCCCCTGCGGCGCGCCGGCGCCGTGCCGCTGCGCGACCTGGACGAGCTGCGCACGGCGTTGAACGACCTTCATCCTGGTGGGGCAGAGGCATGAGCGGCAGCCGCGCGGTGGTCATCGGCAGCGGGTTCGGGGGATTGGCGGCGGCGGTGCGGCTGCGCGCCCGGGGCTACGGGGTCACCCTCCTGGAGGCGCTGGACCAGCCCGGCGGCCGGGCGCGCGTCTTTCGGCAGGACGGCTTCACCTGGGACGCCGGACCCACGGTGATCACCGCGCCCTATCTGCTGGAAGAGCTGTTCGCGCTTGCCGGCCGCGACATGGCGGATTACGTGAAGCTGGTGCCCGTGGACCCCTTCTACCGCATCCTGTATCCCGACGGCAGCACCTTCGACTACGTGGGCGACGAGGAGCGGCTGATCGCGCAGATCCGCGCCATGAGCCCGCGCGACGTGGACGGGTATCGAAAGCTGGCTGCCCACGCCGAGCGCATCTTCGACGTGGGCTACACACAGTTGGCCGACCAGCCGTTCGACCGCGTGTCGGACATGGCGCGGGTGATCCCGCAGATGATCCGCCTGGGCAGCCATCGCAGCGTCTACGGGATGGTCTCGCGCTACATCCACGACGAGCGGCTGCGGCAGGCGCTCACCTTCGAGCCCCTGCTGGTGGGCGGCAACCCGTTCAGCACCACCTCCATCTACCTGCTGATCCACTGGCTGGAGCGAAAGTGGGGTGTGCACTTCGCCATGGGCGGCACCACCAGCATCGTGGCCGGGCTGGTGAAGCTGCTGGGGGAGATGGACGTGGACGTGCGGATGAGCTCGCCGGTGGAGGAGATCGAGGTGTCCGGCGGGCGTGCCGTAGCCGTGAGGACGGCGGATGGAGAGCGCTTCGCCGCCGACGTCGTCGTCGCCAACGCCGATCCGTCGCGCGTCTACGGCCAGATGATCGGCAAGGCGCACCGGCGGCGGCACACGGACCGGTCGCTGCGCCGCCGCAGGCAGTCGATGAGCCTGTTCGTGGCCTACTTCGGCAGCCGCAAGCAGTTTCCGGAGCTGGCGCACCACACCATCGTCCTGGGCGACCGCTACAAGCCGCTGCTGGACGACATCTTCACCCGGCGCGTGCTGGCCGACGACTTCTCCCTCTATCTGCACGCGCCGACGCGGACGGACCCGTCGCTGGCGCCGGAGGGGAAGGAGGGCTTCTACGTCCTGTCCCCCGTGCCCAACACCCGCGCGGGGATCGACTGGAGCCGCGAAGCGCAGCCGTACTGGGAGCGCATCCGCGCGTCGCTGGAAAAGCGCCTCCTCCCCGGCCTGGGTGAGAGCCCGGTAAAGCCGTTCTTTCTGACCCCGCACGACTTCGAGCACACGCTGCGGTCCGAGGACGGCGCGGCGTTCGGGCTGGAGCCCATCCTCACCCAGTCGGCGTACTTCCGCTACCACAACCGGTCCGAGGACGTGGGTGGGCTGTACTTCGTGGGCGCGGGAACGCACCCGGGCGGCGGCGTTCCCGGCGTGCTCTGCTCGGCGCGGGTGCTGGACCGCGTGGTCCCCGCTCCCCGGCGCGCCGCGTGAGCTACCTCGCCTTTCTGCTGGTGTTCATCGTCCCGCCCCTGCTCGTCCTCGCGTGGACGCAGCGGCGGCGCCTGCGCGGCATCCATCCGCAGGCGGGGCGGTTCCTGGTGCTGATGGCGCTGATCGCGCTCGTCTACACCACGCCGTGGGACAACTACCTGATCTGGCGCGGCGTGTGGAACTACGGAAGCGACCGCGTGGTGGGCACCATCGGCTACGTGCCGGTGGAGGAGTACCTGTTCTTTCTCCTGCAGCCGCTGCTGACGGGGCTCTGGCTGTGCTCCCTGCTCCCCACGGTTCCGTCGATGGCGGGCAACGTCAGCCGGTGGACGGGCGCGCTGGTGTACGCCGCCGCGGCGCTCGCGGGCGGGCTGCTGTTGACGCTCGAGAAGGGCACCTACCTGGGGTTGATCCTGGCCTGGGCGGCGCCGGTGCTGGCCCTGCAGTGGGCGTACGCCGGGCGCGAGATCTGGGCGCGGCGCCGCGTCTTCGCATTCGCCGTCGGCATCCCCACGCTGTACCTGTGGATGGCGGACGCCGTGGCCATCCATCTCGAAATCTGGCGCATCAGCCCGGCGCACACGCTGGGGCCCTCGCTGGGCGTGCTGCCGCTGGAAGAAGCGGTCTTCTTCCTGGTGACCAACCTGCTGGTGGTGCAGGGGATGATCCTCTTTCTCCACCCACCCGCGAGGGCCGCGTGAGGGGCGGGCACGACTACGACGTCATCGTGGTCGGCGCCGGGCACAACGGGCTGATCACGGCCGCGTACCTGGCGCAGACCGGCTACCGCGTGGGCGTGTTCGAGAAGCGTTCGATCGTCGGCGGGGCGGTGGCCACGGAGGAGATCGTTCCCGGCTACCGCTTCGACCTGGGCGGCAGCGCGCACATCCTCATCCGCCTGACGCCCGTCGTGGAGGAGCTGGGGCTGGAGCGCTTCGGGCTGGAGTACCTGGAGCTGGACCCGCTCTTCTTCGCCCCGTTCGAAGACGGCGACTCGCTGTTCATCCACCGCGACGCCGACCGCACGGCCCAGGAGCTGGAGCAAAAGTACCCGGGCGAGGGCGATGCGTACCGCCGCCTGATGGACGACTGGCGCCCCTTCGCGCGGCTGGTGAAGGACGCCTTCCTGGAGGTGCCCAGCCCCTTCCAGCTGGGGAAGCGCTTCCTGTTCAACCGCGCCTTCGGCCGTGACTGGCAGCGCGCGCTGCGCACCATCCTTCGCCCGTACGGCGAGGTGGTAGACGAGTACTTTCGCGAGGAAAAGGTGAAGGCGCCGCTGGTGTGGATGGCCGCGCAGTCCGGCCCGCCGCCCACGGAGCCGCTGACGGCGCCCTTTCTCCTGTGGCAGCCGCTCTACCACGAGGGCGGCATCGCCCGGCCGCGCGGGGGATCGGGGGTGCTCACGCAGGCGCTGGCCCGGCACGTGGAGGCGCACGGCGGCCACGTTCACACGGGCGCGGGCGTGGACGAGATCCTCGTCGATGACGGACGGGCCGTGGGGATCCGGGTGCGCGGCCAGCCGTACACCGCGCGTGCCGTGGTGTCGGGAACGCACGCGGTAGAAACGTTCGGCCGGCTGCTGCCGCCGGAGCACCGGCCGCCCGCCGCGCGCGGGATGCAGGTGGGGAACGGATTCGGCGCGGTGCTGCGGCTGGCGCTGGACTCGCCGGTGGAGTACGCGGCGCACCCGGGGCGCGAGGCCAGGGTGGGGCTCCAACTGCTGTGCCGCGACCGCCAGCAGATCCTTTCGGCGTACGGCGACTACCTGCGCCGCGAGCCCACGCGCGACCCGCCCATCGTGGCGATGACCTTCAGCGCGGTCGACGATTCGCTCGCGCCGCCCGGGGGCGAGGTGCTGTGGCTGTGGGCGCAGTACTACCCGTACGAGCTGGCCGGCGGCGTCAGCTGGGACGACATCGGCGAGCGCGTGGCGGGCGGCATCCTGGACACCTTCGAGAAGTACGCGCCGGGCACGCGCGCCAAGGTGGTGGGCAGCCTGTTTCAGCATCCGCTCTGGCTGGAGCGGGAGCTGGGGCTGGTGCGGGGAAACGTGATGCACCTGGAGATGAGCGTCACGCAGATGTTCGCGCTGCGCCCGTTCGGCGGGATGGCGCAGTACCGGGGGCCACTGCGCGGGATGTACCTGACCGGGGCCAGCACGCACCCGGGCGGCGGGATCATGGGCGCCTCGGGCCGCAACGCCGCGCGCGTGGTGCTGCGGGATCTGGAAAAGCGAAAGGTGTGATCCAGCCCTCCGCCGGGAACTGCCGAGCCCGTCGAAGCGCCCGTGTCATCCCGATGGAGCGGCCCCGGCGAACCTGCCCGTACACCGAAGACAGCAGCGACTGAGGGATCCGCCACACAGCGCGGATGACGCTCCGACGCTGCGGAAACACCCTGGCCAGTGGGGTTTGGGTCCGTCTCGACCGGCTGCCGGCGCATGCCGCGGGAGGCCCCTCCCCCGGCCCCTCCCCGCATGCTGCGCATGCGGAGAGGGGAGAATTCGATTGCGCTCCGCAGGTGCGGTGTGCGTGCTGGTGAAGCCCCGAACAGGACGCGCCAGCGGCCTGTGTCGGGGCTTTCCGCTCTTCCAGCGGCGGGTTCACCCGCTCCAACGGAGCGGCGGCCGCCACTCTGCACCGAGCCACGATCGTGAACCGGAAGGCGCATGCAGTTCTCCCCCTCCCCTGCGGAGCGGGGGACGGGGGCCGGGGGGAGGGGCTCCCAAGGCATTCACCGACACCCTGTCGAACCCGGACCGAAGTTCCCCCCTCTCCGCACAGCAGTACCGTGCGGGGAGGGGCCGGGGGTGGGGCGCCGTTGGCGGCAACCGTGTGCCGCCTGCTTCACGGCACTTGACCCGGCCGGGACAGGACTTTACGCTGTGTTCCGCCGCGCCGAACACGGCCCGGCACCAAACCTGGCGGCCCAGGCGCGGACGCCGCGCGAGAGCGCCAACCCAACCGTGAAGAGAGACGTAACCGGGATGAGCAATTCGAAGGTGGAAGAGCGGTTCGATTCGCTGGTGGCCGAGGTGCACGACTGGGTGGAGTCGGCGGTGGCGCTGGACGAAGGCCACTTTCCCACGGAGCTGGTCAGCGACTTCAAGGACCTTCTCGACGAGCTGAAGGCGTTCCTGGACGACGAGGAATCCGTCGACTACAAGCGGAGCGAGGTCCTGGAAATCTTCGTGACGCCCGAGATGGCCGAGGTCATGCGCCGCTTCCCGCGCGTGCGCCGCCTGCTGGAAAGCGCCTGGGGGAGCGGGCTGACCGAGCGCATCGAGGAAGAAGCCTCGGGCTTCGAGTCCGACGACGAAGAAGACGACGACTGAGCACGCCGCGCGGTGGGCGGGGCTCGCCCGGCCCCGCTCCAGCCGCACATTCTCCGCTCCTTCGGACGCAATCGGGATCGCCTGCCACGGCGTTATCCGCCACGTGTGGTACGGAGTTGATCGCGATGGCGTCACGGGGCAGGGTCTCGCCTTGCGCTGGGGGGACCGCGCTTCTACAATCCCCAGTGTCCGAAAACGCTTAGTGGACAAAATGGTCGCAAGACCGGCGCCCCCGTCAGCTATGACGAAGAGTGGCGCTCGGTGCGACTCGAAGAGCTGCGCAGCTTCATGCGCGAGCTCGTACTCGAGTCGTCCCTGCGTCCCGCGGCCAAGCGCGTGGGCCTGGGGCACGAGGCGCTGCGCAAGTTCATCATCGGCGAAACCGACCGCCCGCATGAGCGCAGCCGCCGGGCCATGGGCCAGCTGTACCTGGAGCGGAAGCGGCTTTCGGTGGCCGAGGGCGAGGCTGCGCCCAGCGCGGGGCAGCTGAAGCTGCTCCTGCCGCGCGGGCTGGAAAAGGCCAGCGCCGAGATCAGCGCCGTCTTCGAGGTCTTCCGGGGGATGTCGCGCCCGCCCGCGCTGGCGGCAGACCTGGAACGCTGGCTTCTGCGGCGCCTGCAGGCCGAGTACGCCCGGGAAGTGCCCTACCCCACGGCCAGCCGCAGGCGCCGCGAAAAGGCACCGCCTGACGAAGCCGCCCCCAAGAAGTGAGTCCGCCCGCCCTCGTTCGCGACGGCGGGCGTTCTTTTTGAGGAGGGGGCGATCAGGGCCGTCCGTTCCTTTGGATTCTGCCGATGCGCATCTACGCGATTTCCGACCTTCACACCGACTTCCGAGAAAACCGCGAGGCGCTCGAGCGCGCGGTGGGGCACGGCCACCGGGGCGACGCGCTGATCGTTGCCGGCGACGTGGCGGATTCCGAGGCGGTGCTGCGCGACACGCTGGAGCTGCTGGTTTCGCGCTTCGCCGAGGTGTTCTTCGTTCCGGGCAACCACGAACTGTGGGTGCGGGGCGAGGAGCGCACCTCGGTAGACAAGTTCCAGGCGGTGCTGCGGGTGTGCAGCCAGGTGGGGGTGCGCACGCGGCCGGCGCGGGTGGGCGGCGCCTGGGTGGTGCCGCTGTTCTCGTGGTACGACGCCTCGTTCGACGTGCGCGGCGAGGGCGTGCAGGCCGAGCTGGAGGCGTGGTCGGACCTGTACTTCTGCCGCTGGCCGGACGACGTGGAGCGGGTGGACCAGTTCTTCCTGGCCATGAACGAGCCGCACGTGCGCGAGTACGACGCCCCGGCGATCACCTTTTCGCACTTTGTTCCCCGGCCGGAGCTGCTGCCCGGCGTCCACTCGCTGAGCTTCAAGGGCCTGCCGCTGGTGGCCGGGTCGCTGGGCATCGACGAGCAGGTGCGGCGCGCCGGCGCGGCGGTGCACGTCTTCGGGCACTCGCACATTGCCCGTGACGAGGTGATCGAGGGCGTGCGCTACGTGCAGAACTACTTCCGCCGCGCCGAGGTCGCCGCCGGCACCAGCCCCTTCCAGCTGGTGTGGGACGGAGAAATGCATCCGCTCTCCTCCTGACCCCCATCTCACCCCCTTTCCACGGCCCGCCATGGACGCACCGAACCCCGCCCGCCAGACCGCCCTGCGCCGCCTGGACGCGCTGAGCCACCTGCTCGACAACTCCATCCGGGTGCCCGGAACGCAGGCGCGCTTCGGGCTCGACGCGGTGATCGGGCTGATCCCCGGCTTCGGCGACGCGGCGGGCGCCGTGGTTTCGGCCTACGTGGTGGTGCAGGCGGCGCGGCTGGGCGCATCGGTCCCCACGCTGATCCGCATGCTGCTGAACATGGGGGTAGAGGCGGTGGCGGGCGCGGTGCCCGTGCTGGGAGACCTGTTCGACGCGGCGTTCAAGGCCAACGCGCGCAACGTGGCGCTGCTGCGCCGCGAGATGGACCTTCCGGGCAGCACGCGCCGCTCCAGCAAGGGCGTGGTCAGCGCGGTGATCGTCGCCCTGGTCGTGATCCTGGGCGGCATCGGCATCCTGGCGTACCTGGCCGCGCGGGCGGTCTGGAACGTGATTACCTGAGCCGAAAAGAAAGCTTCGCACGGAGGAGGAACGACGGAGTCCTCCGCCGTTCCTCCGTGTGAGACCAGCAGTTGCGATCAGCTGAGGCCGCCGCCTGACGCCGGGTCTTCGCGCGGAGCCGGGCGCGCGCTGCCCGAGGTTTCCGGCATGGGATCGCTGCGGTCGCCCGGCCGGTTTTCCATTCCGCCGGAGCGGCTGCCGTTCAGGATGTTCTCGCGGCCTGCTTGCCCCGGCCCGTCGAACGCCTCGCGCGTGGTGATCTGCCCGCCGTCTTCCCGCTCGCGCTCCATCACCGGCCCGCCGCGCAGCCCCTCGTTCTCGCTGTTCTCCGCTCCCTGCGTGGGCGCCGCGTCCAGGCCGCGCTCCACGCGGCCGGGGTTCACGTCGCTCTGGGCTTCACGATCCTGCATCTGCGCCTCCCGTCAGGATTTCCGTCATCCGCCTGGGGCCGCCGACCGTCGCAAGCCACGGGCCGGAGGGGGTGGTTCCGGCGCATGCCGACGGGGCCCCCATCCCCAGCCCTTTCCCCGCGAACGGCGCGGGGGAAGGGAGTCTGTCATCCAGAGGCCCAGGCGCACTCAACCAGCCCCGAGCACATCCTGCGCGGGCCGAAGGATCTAGCCGAGGACACCTTGTAGCCGGGGCGCGGCAGCGGGCACCGTACCCAAGGCCGCGGCGCATTCCTCCTCCGGGATCGCGACAGCGGGGTGCCCCCCGCGGCGGGTGAACCCGCGGCTGGGACCGCGGAAAGCCCCGGCTCGGGCCGCTGCCGCGTCCCGCCCGGGGCTTCACCTGCATGCACGCCGAAGCTCCGGACGCGCGTCTGTCATCCCGATGGAGCGGCCCCGGAGAACCCTCCGCCTCACGGCAGACGGCAGCGACTGAGGGATCCGCCACACACTCTGCAGAAACGCGCCACGCCCGCGGAAACACAAAGCCGACGAGGCTGGGGTGCGCTTCCACGCGCTATCGCTGCACGCCGCGGCAGCCCCCGCTCCCCTGCCCTCTCCCCCGCTTCGCATCGATCGCGCGCCGGCAGGTGCGGTACGCGTGAAGGTGAAGCCCCGAACAGGATGCGCAAGCGGCCTGTGTCGGGGCTTTCCGCCTTTCCAGCGGCGGGTTTACCCGCTCAAGGAACCTGATGGTAGCGCGGAATCCGACGTCATGGGGCGGCCCTGGAGCACCAATGCCCCGGAGCCTCCATTCATCAGTACCCGCGAACCGCCTTGAGCGCGTTGACCAGGCCGTACCCCTGCTCGGAGTGGCGGCTGGGGTAGAAGGCACCGCTCTGCTGGATGCGCGCGCGCACCTGGTCGCGCGTCAGCGTGGGGGTGCGCGACCAGACCAGCGCGGCGATGGAGCCCACGACGGCCGTGGCGTTGGAACTGCCGCCCATCCCCACGACGTCGCCCGTGTACTGGCCGGTGCTGGGCACGTCCAGGTAGGCCGTGATCTCCACGTCGGCGCCGCGGTGGATGCCGCAGGGCACCCCGCCGCCGGGGTAGGTGATCCCCGTGACCGCCATCACCTCGGGCATGTCGGCGGGGAAGACGACGTTGCTGTCCAGGATCCCGTCGCCGCACCCGGAAGTGCCCGCCGCGCCCAGGAACAGGATGGGGCGGTTGTAGTGCCAGTACTCGATCTCGTCCGACACCTGCCACCACCAGTTCAGGCTCTCCCACGCCATCACGATCACGCGCGAGCCGTTGGAGGCGGCGATGCGCACGGCCTCGGCCGCGTCGGCGCTGCTGACGGCCGCCACGCCGCTGGCCTGGCGAACGCTGATCAGGTTGGCCTTGTAGGCGATGCCGCCCACGCTGCGCCCGTCCCACGGCGCGGCGATGATGCCGGCCATGCGCGTGCCGTGGCCGCACCCGTCGTACACGCTGGACTGCGAGGCCACCTTCATGAATCGGATGGTGCGCCCGGTGCTGGAGCCCGAGGCGAAGGTGCTGGTGAACTGCCCCTGCCCCGACGAGAGGCCCGTGTCGATCAGGCCGATGGTCATCCCCGCCCCGGCGCTCAGGCTCCAGGCGGAAGGGATGTTCATCCCCGTGAACTTCTGCGAGTAGATGTCGCTGGTCGACGTGTACTGCCGGTCGCCCGTCCATGCGCTGCCGTACCCGCAGCCGCCCGTCCCCGCGAAGGCGTGCAGATCGCCCGCCACCAGCACCGGCTCCACGTAGTCCACCATCGGAAGCTTGCGGATGGCGGCCAGCGCGCCCGCGTCGCTCACCCGCACCTGCACGCGCGGGAGGAGGTCGTCGGCCTGGATCAGCTGCACGCCGCGCTGCGCCAGCACGGCGGCGCTGCCCTGCGTCCACGTGGCACGGTCTACCAGCACCTTGCCCTGCCACACGCCGCGCGCGCCGCCGGGAGCCTTGAGCCCCACCATCACGCGCCCGCCGCCCTCCTGCACCGCCGTCCACAGCTGGGCGTCGCTCAGCTCGATGAACGTGCCGCCGCGCTGCTCCTGGCGCGTGGGCACCGGCTGGCCGTCGCGGGCCAGGTCGGGCTGCACGTCGGGCGCAACGGGCTGACCGGCATCGGAGCAGGCCGCCAGGGCGGCGAGGGCGGTGGCGAGCACCGCGGGGGTGAAGCGGTTGCGCATGGGGCGTCCTCACGGGAATGGTGAAAACGGCGAACTCGCCCGTGAAGCCGGGCGGCTCGGTACAGCGGCATGTCTGTGGGGATAGGAGCCTCAAATGATAGCGAAACGAAGCATGGCGCGCAAGGAATGCGACATCGCGTACCAACGAGGAACAGGGGCCGCGGCGGTTGGGAATTTGCGGGCGCCGGCCGGTTCAGAACCCGACCCGGGCGGATTGCCCGCCGCGTCTTGCGGCGCGGCTCCGCGCCGTCGCAGGTTCCGGGGACCGGCGGGCGGCAGACCGTGCACCCGGACGGCCGCCCCTCCCCGAACGAATGCGCCCATGAACCGCCTCCTGACGTCCCCCGCCCGGCACGTGCTCGCGCTCCTCGTGCTGAGCGCGTGCGCCGCCCCTGCCCCGCGCGCGCCGGCGCCCGCATCCGCCGCGCACGCCGGCGGCGACCTGGCGCGGTGGCAGGCGCGCGCGCAGGCCGTCACCATCACGCGCGACGACTGGGGGATCGCGCACGTGCGCGGGCGCACCGACGCCGACGCGGTGTTCGGGATGATGTACGCCCAGGCGGAGGACGACTTCAACCGGGTGGAGCGCAACTACCTGGTGTCGCTGGGGCGGCTGGCCGAGGCGGAAGGGGAGGCCGCGGTGTGGCAGGACGTGCGGCAGCGTCTCTTCATCGACCACGACACGCTGCGGGCCCAGTACGCCGCGAGCCCGGCGTGGCTGCGGTCGCTGATGGACGCGTGGGCGGACGGGCTCAACTTCTACCTGCACACGCACCCCCAGGTGACGCCGCGCGCCATCCGCCGGTTCGAGCCGTGGATGGCGCTGTCGTTCAGCGAGGGGAGCATCGGAGCCGACATCGAGCGGGTGTCGCTGCGCGACCTGGCCGCCTTCTACGGCACCCGGCAGGTGGCCGCCCGGCAGCCCGTGCCGGACACCGGCGCCTTCAAGGAGCAGGGCGGCTCCAACGGCATCGCCATCGCCCCGCCGAACACGGCGAACGGGCGCGCGCTCCTCCTGATCAACCCGCACACCTCGTTCTTCTTTCGCGCCGAGCTGCACGCCACCAGCGACGAGGGGCTGAACGCGTACGGGGCCGCCACCTGGGGGCAGTTCTTCATCTACCAGGGCTTCAACGACCGGCTGGGGTGGATGCACACCACCAGCGGGGTGGACGCCGTCGACGAGTTCCTGGAAACGGTGGCGGAGCGCGGTGGCCGCCACGTCTACCGCTACGGCGCCGAGGAGCGGCCGGTGACCACGGACACAGTCACCGTGTCCGTCCGCGGCGCGGACGGGGCGATGGGGCGGCGGAGCTTGGCGGTGTTCCGAACGCACCATGGGCCGGTGGTGCGCGAGCAGGACGGCCGCTGGGTGGCGGTGGCGATGATGAACACCCCGGTGGAGGCGCTCAGCCAGAGCTACCTGCGCACCAGGGCCCGCACACTGGCGGAGTTCCGCCGCGCGCTGGAGCTGCGCGCCAACTCGTCGAACGCCACCGTGTACGCGGACGCGGACGGGAACATCGCCTACTTCCACCCGCAGTTCATCCCTCGCCGCGACGACCGCTTCGACTACACGCGGCCGGTGGACGGAAGCGACCCGGCCACCGACTGGCGCGGACTGCATGCCCTGGACGAGGCGCCCGGCGTGGTGAACCCCGCCACCGGGTGGATCCAGAACACCAACAACACGCCGTACTCCGTTTCCGGGGAGAGCTCACCCCGCCCCGAGCGCTTCGCCCGCTACATGGACACCTACGGCGAGAACGCACGCGGCCTGCACGCCCTGCAGCTGCTGCGCGGCCGGCGGGGGTGGACGCTGCAGGGGCTGATCGACGCGGCGTACGACCCGCACATGCCCGGTTTCGACCTGGTGCTGCCGCCGCTCCTGCGCGCGTACGATGCCCTCCCGGCGGGGGACCCCCGCCGGGCGCGGCTCGCCGAGCCGGTGGCCGCGCTGCGCGGGTGGGACCGCCGCTGGGACGCGGCTTCCGTCCCCACTTCGCTCGCCATCTTCTACGGGACAAGGCTGTGGGGGGAGCACGGCGGCCGGGCGCCCGGCGTGGCGGAGCGCGGCCCCACGGCGACGACGCTGCACTGGGCCGCGGCGACCCTGACCCCGGAGCAGCACCTGGAGGCGCTCGTCTTCGCGGTGGAGCGGCTGGAGCGGGAGTTCGGCAGCTGGCGCACGCCGTGGGGGGAGATCAACCGCTTCCAGCGGATCACGGGGGACGTGGTGCACCCCTTCAGCGACGCGGGCCCCAGCATCCCGGTGGGGTTCACCCACGGGCACTGGGGCTCGCTCGCCTCCTTCGCCGCGGCACCGCGCAACGGCAGCCGGCGGTGGTACGGCACCAGCGGCAACAGCTTCGTCGCCGCGGTGGAGTTCGGGCGCGACTCGGTGCGGGCGCGGGCCGTAACGGCCGGCGGCGAGAGCGGTGACCCCCGCTCCCGCCACTTCAACGACCAGGCGGAGCGCTACGCGGCCGGCCGCCTGCGCGACGTGTACTTCTACCCCGGGCAGCTGCGCGGGCACACGGAGCGCGTGTACCGCCCGGGGCAGTGACCGCGCCGGGTCTCCCCCTCTCCGCACGCTGTTTGAGCGGGGAGGGGCGCCGGCCTACTGCGCGCTGAGCCGTTCCGCCTCGGCGCGCATGCTGGGGAGCGCCTGCTGATGGTCGCGGTACTCGGGAAGGTCGCGCGACACCTCGCCGCCGTACGCATCCAGGAACCGCTTGTAGAACGCGCGCGACGCCGCGGCGTTCCCGCCCATCGCCTCCGCGCGCCCGGCCGCGAACAGGCCGAACAGGTGCTTGGGGTCCACCGCAAGGATGGCATCGGCCTGCGCCTTGACCGCCGCCGCGTCGCCCTGCACGCGATACAGCTCCGACAGGTGATAGCGCACGTCGTTGTCCTGCGGCACCTGCCCGTACGCCTGCACCGCCATCGGCGCGAACTGGCGCGCCTGGGTCGTGTCGCCGCTGGCTTCGGCGCTCAGCACCCGGTTGAACAGCCGGTCCGCGGCCTCGCGCGGCGTCATGCTGGAAAGGTCCACGGACGACGGATCGCCCGCGGGGGCGCCGCTCTGCGCGAACGGGCCCGCCGGCACCGCGGCGGCCGGCTGTGCGGCAGGCTCGGCGCCGGGGCGGAACACCAGCACGAGGGCCAGCGCGGCCACGGACACGCCCGCGAGCGCCCAGGGAACCATCGCCTTGCGCGACCGGGCGGCGGTGGGCGCGGCGATCGCGACGCCGCAGTCGTTGCAGAAGCGGGCGCCCAGGGGCAGCGGGTTCTGGCACTCGCGGCAGGTGGCGTTCAGCGCCACTCCGCAATCGGGGCAAAAACGTCCTGCGGACGCGGTGCCGCAGGACGGGCAGGTTGTGCTCATGGGCTCCACACGGGCCGGAAACGACGAAACGAACCAACGGGACGGAATCCCGCAAATCTACGGCGCGCAGCAACCTCGCTCAACCCTCGAGGAAGTGCGTGAGTGCGTGAGTGCGTTAGTGCGGGAGTGAACGGCGAACGCACCACGAGCCGGGGGCCATCCCAGGGGACCCGGCTCCTTTCATTTCGCACTTCCGCACTTCCGCACTTCCGCACTTCCGCACTCACGCACTCCCCAGGAGCACCTTCCCGAAGTTCTTCCGGTCCTGGATCCATGCGTGCGCATCCGCCGCCTGCTCCAGGGGAAACACGCGGTCCACGACGGGATCGAAGGTGCCGTCCTGCACCAGTTCCATGATCTCGGACTGCATGCGTTTCAGCAGGTCCACACGCTTCCACAGGTGCCCCAGGTTCACCCCGTGAACGCCGCGGTTCTTGTTCATCATGGGGATGGGGCTGAAGCGCGGCATCTTCCACAGCCCGCGCACGGCGGCGGGGATGCTGCGGCGCTTGCCCGGGGCAAAGCTCGACACGCCGAAGACGTACAGCCGCCCCAGGTGCGCGAGGGAGCGATAGCTCTTGGCGAACGACTCGCCTCCCACGGCGTCCAGCGCGATGTCGACGCCGCTGCCGCCCGTGATGCGCTTGACCTCGGCCTCGAAGTCCTGCGTGCGGTAGTCGATGCAGTGCGCCACGCCCATCTCCCGCAGGCGCTCGTGCTTGCCCGCGCTCGCCGTGCCGATCACCTCCGCGCCCCGCCAGCGGCAGATCTGCACGGCGGCCTGGCCAACTCCACCCGCCACGGCCTGCACCAGCACGCGGTCGCCCTCGCGCACGCAGCCCAGGTGCACCAGCATGATCCACGCGGTCAGGTAGTTCACGGGGATGGCCGCCGCCTTCTGGAACGAGAGCGTGCCGGGCAGGGGCGACACCTGCATCGGCGGCACGCACACCACGTCCGCGTACCCGCCGAACCGGGTGAGCGCGCCCACGCGGTCGCCCTCGCGGAATCCCTCGACGTCCTTGCCCACACGGTCGATCACCCCCGCCACCTCGTAGCCGACGACGGTGGGGAGCGGCGGCGCGTCGGGGTACAATCCCATGCGCGCCAGCACGTCGGCGAAGTTCACGCCCGACGCCTGAACGCGAATGCGCACCTCGCCAGCCGCGGGCTCCGGGTCCGGCGCCTCGCGCACCTGCAGCACCTCCGGCCCGCCGCGCCGGGTGATCCACACCTGTCTCACGTCCGCCTCCCTGTCCCGTCCGCTCGATGAACCCGCGTCAGCGCAGCGCGCGGTACTCCCGCGCGAAGTGGACCAGCGGCGCGGCCTCGGCACCGATCTCCACCCGCTCCACCTGCCCGATGACGATCTGGTGGTCGCCCCCGGGATACGTCTCCCACAGCCTGCAGACCAGCGACACCAGCGCGCCCTCCAGCACGGGGTCGCCCGACGCGGGCAGGCGCGACGGGTCCGGCGGCACCCGCAGCGCCACGTCCGAGGCCAGCCGCCGGTCTCCTTCCGCCAGCAGGTTGAGGACGAAGCGGCGCTGCTCGTGGATCGTCGGCAGGATGGCCGCGTGGTTCCCGATGCACACCAGCACCAGCGGAGGGTCCACCGAAAGCGACGTCACCGCGCTGGCGGTGATCGCCTCGACGTCGTCGCCGTCCGAAGCAGCCAGGACGGCGACGCCGCTGGCCCACAGCGACATCGCTTCGCGAAAGTCCTCGGTCCGGACGCCGTCGGCGACCTCGTCATCGCCTGCGTGCGTGCGGATGCTGGCCTGGATGGGTCGGCGGCTCATCGCGATCTCCTGTTCGGCGTCGGCTCCAATCCCTGCAAGATGCACGGCGGCCCGGCTCCGCGCACGGGGAGCCGGGCCGACGACGTGTTGCGGAGCCGACGAGAATCGTCGCGCCGCCGGAGGTTACAGGTTCGGCAGGCGGGTGGCCGGGGCGATGCCGGGCGACGGCATCATGGGCGCGACGGGCTGGGGCGGGGCCGGGATGCCGGGCACGGCGGCGACGGCCGAGCCACGCAGGATGGCTTCCAGCTTCTGCGCGTACCCCGCGATGCGCTCCGCCTGGTCCAGCCCGTTGATGATCTTGCGGGCCTGCACGTAGTCGCAGGCGCCGTCGTGGATGTAGTCCGCCAGCTTTCTGCCCGTGAACGAGCCCTTCCGCATGCCCAGCGACATGATTTCGTACGCCACCTCGGCGTCCAGCGCCAGATGAGGCTCGTACAGCAGCCGGTTCTTCAGCGCGGCGCCCATCGCGCGGTAGTTGTAGTCCCAGGTCAGCTGCACGTAGCCGCGGCCGTAGTACACGTTGTTGTACTCCTTGCCGGCCGCGTCGGTGACGGTGACGGGCTGGCCGTACTTGCGGCCCTTGCCCCTGCCGTACTCCTCGATGGGCCGCCAGGTGCCGGCGCACTCGTGCTTTACGGTGGCGAACATGTACGCCAGCCAGCGGATGTCGGTGATGTCGCCGTCTCGCTCGGCGGCGGCGAGCAGCGCATTCAGGCCGTCCTTCTGGCTCTGCTTCAGCGCGCCGAACGCGCTGGTGTACGCGTCGAAGAACTTCGTGCGGTCGAATCTCATGGGAGCACTCCAGCGGAAGGACGGATCGGAGAGGGTGCCGGCGGGGGGACGAAAAGCCGGCATCGAAAGGTAATCACAAGGCGCCGTTCCCGCCACGAGCGGCACGGTATCCATCCCAGGCGAACTCCTTGCACCCGCCACTGACGCACTAACGCACTCACGCACTCACGCACTCACGCACTTCCCCCAAGCATGTCCAACAACCCCCTGCGCGACCTGATCTTCGGCCCCGACCGGGCGGCCCTGGCCAGCGCCAGCACGCCGCGGCGCTCCTTCGCCGACGTGGTGCTGCCCCCGTCCACGCGGCGGGCGCTGGACAACGCGCTGGTGCAGATCCAGAAGCACGACCTGATCTTCGGCGAGTGGGGGCTCGGCGAGAGGCACGAAAGCGGGCTGGGGCTGGCCTTCAACTTCGCCGGGCCGCCGGGAACGGGAAAGACGATCTGCGCCGAGGCGATCGCGCATGCGCTGGGCAAGCGTCTGCTGGTGGTTCGCTACAACGAGCTGGAAAGCCAGTGGGCCGGTGCGACGGCCAAGAACGTGGCCGCCGTGTTCGCCAGCGCCCAGGAGGAAAATGCCGTGCTCTTCTTCGACGAGGCCGACGCCATCGCCGGGCGCCGCTTCACGTCGATGGACCAGGGCTACCAGCGCGAGGCCAACGCGGTGGTGAACGTGCTGCTGCGCGAGCTCGAGGAATTTCCCGGCGTGGTGATCTTCGCCACCAACCTGGCCGCCAACTTCGACCCCGCGTTCGAGCGGCGCATCCGCACCCACATCCTCTTCGAGCAGCCCGGGCCGGAGGAGCGCGAAAAGATCTGGAAGGTGCAGATCCATGCGCGCAAGACGCCCCTGGCCGCCGACGTGGACTTCGCCGCCCTGGCCCAGCGCTACCCGCTGACGGGCGGCGACATCAAGAACGCCGTGCTCAAGGCCGCGCAGATGGCCATCGCGGAGCCTGGCCCCGACGCGGAGAAGCGGATCGCGCAGCGCCACTTCGAGGGCGCCGTGGACGACGTGCTGGCCTCCAGGCGGGTGATGGACCAGTCGCTGTTCGGCGAGTCGGCGCTGGCGGGAATGGCCGGGCTGGCGGGGAGCGGCGGGATGGATGACGAGGTCTCCGCGCTGTCGACACGGCTGGTGGAGGTGGAGGACACCGTCACGCCCCTGTCCGAGACGCTGCGGCGGATGGAAAAGGCGCAGGCCCGCTCCCGCGAAGACGCCGAGCGGCTCCGCGAGGATGTGCAGCGCATCGCCGAAACCGCCGCGCGCGCCGGGGCGCAGGCGGCCGAGCGGCAGGCGAGGACCGCCCTCGTGGTGTCCGTAGCGGCAGCCGTGGGATCGGCGCTGGCGCTTCTCGCGGCACTGCTGTGAAGGTGCGCGCCGTGCTTTTCTGAATCAATTTCCGCCACAGGCGTTACACCCCCGTAACACCTGTGGCGCATTGCGCGCGGTCCGAATGGGCGCGCTACGCCTGCACTTCTGGCGTGAACAAGAGTTTATCGCGCCGCGTCTACTTTGTATAAGTTGCGGGATCGCGCTTTCAGGTTCTTGCCGGGACCAAAAACCGGCACTAATCTGTAGAGTGTAATCCAAGACGAAGCAAACAAAGTGCACGAGGCACAAGGCCCTCCCGCCCGGGGAGGGTCCTATGACCGAGCGTGTCGCCGATCCGTCCATCGACCGGATCCGTGAGCACGTGCGCGGCCAGGTTGCGCGCACGTCGCTGCGCAAGGTTGCCAAACGTGCGGGCGTGAAGGTGGGCGCCACCAAGAAGTTCATCGACGGCTCCGTTCCGTACGAACGCAACCTGCGCCTGTGGAAGAAGTACTACGCGCGGGAGCTGCGGGCGGGCGTGGCCGGGCAGCCGGACGACGCGCTTCCGGGGCGCGACGCCAGGGCCGTGATGGAGCTTCTGCTCTGGGGTTTTCCCGAAGACGAGCGGGCCGGCGCCACGCGCGAAGCCGTGGACCTGTTCCGCGACTTCTACCAGTCGCACCGCCACACGCCGCCGCGATGGGTGCTGGTGCTGAGGGGAGAGGCCGCCGACGCGCCCGACCCCGACGCCGAGCCAGAGGGTGACGCGGACGGCGACGACGAGGGCGAAGAAGAGTAGCACGTCCGATCGATGACGAAGGGCTCCCGCGCGCAGGTGCACGGGAGCCTTTTTTCGTTTGCGGGAGGGCCGGGCGTCGATCGACGGAAGCCACGGCGATCCAGGGGCGGGTGAACCAGGCGGAACCGGCCAAGCGCCAGCCCCGATCCAGGGGCGGGTGAACCCGCGGCTGGAACGGCGGTAAGCCCCGACTCGGGCCGCTGTCGCGTCCCGCTCGGGGCTTCAACCACACGCCTGAGACAACCCCGAGCCGTCCGAAACCATGGACGCGCACGACAGCCGACGGGCCACGATGTCATCCCGATGGAGCGGCCCCGGCGAACCTGCCCGTACACCGATGACGGCAGCGACTGAGGGATCCACCACACAGCGCGGATGACGCTCGATCCTCGCGGAAACTCCTTGGCCACGAGCGGGGGTGCTCTTCGACTGGCTGCCCGTGCACGCCTCGGCAGCCCCCTCTCCCCGGCCCTCTCCCCAGTTTCGCAGGGGAAAGGGAGAATTCGATCGCGCTCCGGCCGATGGGGCGCACAATGTCATCCCGATGGAGCGGCCCCGGCGAACCTGCCCGTACACCGATGACGGCAGCGACTGAGGGATCCGCCACACAGTGCGGATGACGCTCGATCCTCGCGGAAACTCCT
>NZ_DASWMD010000073.1:0-46800 GCF_036399935.1 Longimicrobium sp. | reverse complement strand
TGAGCGGGCGCAGCAGCTCCCACTGCGAATCGGTCAAGTCTGTCGGATATCTGTGGCTAGTCATGCCAGCCGCATACACCGTCTACTTGTGCATGTTCGTACTTTGTTCGGTTATCTCAACACCCTCTCAGGATGACAGGCCTCGATGCGCGGCGAAGGCTTGGGTGGCGCGCCATACTGGCTCCCTTCCCCCGCGGGGTTTGCGGGGGAAGGGCTGGGGATGGGGGGGGCGCCCGCAGCATGCGCCGGGTCCCGTCGGATCTCACCCGAAGTTCCCTCCTCTCCGCACAGCAGTATCGCGCGGGGGAAGGGCCGGGGGCGGGGCTCGGCCTACGGCAGGCTGCCCGCCAGCAGGTCCAGCACGCCCTGGGGATTGTCGGTGTTGATCCAGTGCCCACCCTGCAACTGGTGAAAGTGCACGCGCGGGTTGGCGGTGGACGCCGCCTCCACGCGGCGGATCGCCTCGTCGTCCAGCGAGTTGCTGTCCGTCGCCTTCACGATGTGGATCTCCACCTCCCCCGGCGGGCGCACGACGGTCTCCCACAGGTCGGTGCGGAAGTAGTCGCGCAGCATCTCCTCGATCACCTCCCAATCCAGGCGCCAGCGGTACACTCCCTCCACCAGCTCCAGGTTGATGGCCATCCACTGCCCCAGCGCCTCGTCGTACCCGGCCCGCGCGATCCCCTCCACCGCCTCCGCGCGCGAAGCGAACTCGGAGGGAAGGGCGCGGATCACCTCGATCATCCGCCAGGCGCTCCCCTCGGGCTCGCGGACGGAGAGGGTGCTGTCCATCACCCACACCTGCCGCAGCTGGCCCGCGCCCCCGTGGTGCGCCGCGTAGACCAGCGCCACCTTGCCGCCGAACGAGTGCCCCATCACCGCGGTGGCGTCGATCCCCAGGTGCTCCACCAGGCGGTCGACGTCCTCGGCGGTGGCGGCCAGGGTGTGGGGCCCGGGAAAGCCCCGGGAGCCGCCGTGGTTGCGCAGGTCCACCAGCAGCACGCCCCACTCCGGCCGCGCCTCCACCAGCCGCCGCGCGATGGTGCCCCAGTTGCGGCCGCTGCCGTAGATGCCGTGCAGCACCAGCAGCCACCGCGTGGGCGTGGCATCCTTCCCCACAACGCGGGTGTGCGCGAGAATTGGTATCTGCGGATCGGTCATCGATTTTCGGACCCCAGGACGGTTGTGCGTCGGGCGGACGGGCGTCATTGTACCACGCGCCGGGGCCCCCCGCGACCCTTGATCTTGGGACGTCCCGACGTTATCTTAGTGCTAAGATAATTGGAAGAGGCGACGACGATGAGCAACTCGGGATCGAAGGAGACGACGGAGCAGGCGCTGAAACTGTTCGTGGTGCTTTCACGCGCCCACAACGCCGTGGCGGCGCACGCCCAGGCCGACATCGCGCGGCATGGCCTGACGCTGATGGAGTTCGGCATCATGGAAGCGCTGCACCACAGGGGTCCGCTGCTGCTGGGAGAGCTGCAGAAGAAGATCCTGGTGACCAGCGGCGGCGTCACCTACCTGCTGGACCGCCTGGCGGCCAAGGGGCTGGCGGAGCGGCGGCGGTGCGAGCACGACCGGCGCGCCTACTACGCCGCGCTGACCTCCGAGGGCGAGGCGCTGATCACCGAGATCTTTCCCGCCCACGCGGCCGCGCTCGAGGCGGCGCTCGGCGGGCTGACGCCGGAGGAAAAGGAGACCGCCACGGAGCTGCTCCGCAAGCTGGGGCGCCACGCGGCGGAGGCCGAGAAGCCGGCCTAGACAAAATTCGTTCGAACGATTATCTTAGTTCTAAGATTCAAAGTAGTGAAGTATCGCGGCGGGTCGACGGCCCGGCCGCCGCGACGAAGAGAGAGGGCCCAAGCGAACAACCAACGCACGAGGACGCCACCATGAGCATCACGACCGAGAGCACCAGCACCACCACCACGTGGCAGATCGACCCGGCGCACACGAACGTCGAGTTCTCGCTGAAGCACCTGATGATCAGCACCGTGCGCGGGCGGTTCGGCGCCGTCACCGGGACCATCGTGCTCGACGAAGCCAACCCGGCCGCGTCGACCGTCACGGCCGAGATCGACACCACCAGCATCGATACGCGCCAGGAGCAGCGCGACGCGCACCTGCGCTCGGCCGACTTCTTCGACGTCGAGAACCATCCCACGCTCAGCTTCCGCAGCGTGAGCGTGACGCCGGCGGGCGACGGCTTCGACGTGGCGGGCGACCTGACCATCCGCGACTGCACCCGGCGCGTGGTGCTTCACGTGACGGACGAGGGCCGCGGCGGCGACCCGTGGGGCGGCGAGCGCGCGGCGTTCAGCGCGACGACCAGGATCGACCGGCGCGACTTCGGCCTCACCTGGAACCAGGCGCTGGAGACGGGTGGGGTGCTGGTGAGCAACGACATCAAGATCACGCTCGAGGTGCAGGCCGTGAAGCAGGCGGACTGACCAGGAGCGAGCGCGGAGCTTTCGCCCCTCCCCAGCCCGGGGAGGGGCGCCGGACCGGGGAGGAGGCGACGATGAAGCTGGAGACGCAGGGCTTTCACCACATCACCATGGTCTCCTCCAACGCGCGGCGGACGCTGGAGTTCTACCGCGGCGTTCTGGGGCTGGGGCTGGTGAAGAAGACGGTGAACTTCGACGATCCGGGCGCCTACCACCTGTACTTCGGCGACGAGGGCGGGCGGCCGGGCACCATCCTCACCTTCTTCGAGTGGGGCGACGCGCCCGCGGGCCGCCCGGGCATTGGCGGGGTGCACCACCTGGCGCTGGGGGCGGAGAGCGACGAGGCGCTGCTGAAGTGGAAGCGCCGGCTGACGGACCACGGGGTGCACGTCAGCGGGCCGTACGACCGCGGCTACTTCACCAGCCTGTACTTTCGCGATCCCGACGGGCAGATCCTGGAGATCGCCAGCAAGGGGCCGGGCTACGACATCGACGAGCCAGCCGACGCGCTGGGCCAAACGCTGTTGCTTCCCCCGCAGCGCATCGTCCGCGGCTACCGCGACGAGGCGTCCATCGCCGCGCTGACGCACCCGGAGCCGGTGCCGGCGATCACTCCCGACATGGCGCTGCAGGGGATTCACCACATCAGCGGCATCACCGACAGCCTGGAGCGCGCGGGCGAGTTCTACGAGGCCGCACTGGGGCTGAAGATGATCAAGAAGACCACCAACCGCGACGCGCCGGACATGCTGCATTACTTCTGGGGCAGCTACGACGGGCAGACGGTGGCGCCTCACAGCTCGTGGACGCTCTTCGGCTGGCCGGCGAGCTACAACCGCGCGCGGGGCGGCGTGGGGCAGACGCACCACGTGGCCTTCCGGGCGCGCGACGATCAGGAGCAGGGGGCCTGGGTGGACCACCTGCGGTCACTGGGCGTGCAGCCGTCGCCGGTGATGGACCGCACCTACTTCAACAGCATCTACTTCCGCGCACCGGACGGGCTGCTGTTGGAGATCGCTACCGACGGCCCCGGCTTCGGGGTGGACGAGGAGGCGCTGGGGACGGAGCTGAAGCTGCCGGCCTGGCTGGAGCCCAACCGCGACGAGATCGGCGCGGCGCTGGCGCCGCTCGGGTGAGCGCAGGTGGATGGACGGGTGGGGGTCCGGAGTTCGAGGCGAGTCCTCGGCTCCGCGGGGCCCTCACCCGTCCTCGCTTAGGCTCGTCCACCCTCTCCCACAAACAGCGTGGGAGAGGGGGTACACTTCAGACCTGGGAGCGCTTGCAAGCCGTTGTAGCGCCACACCTTGTCATCCTGAGGCCCAAGCGCACCGCAGCTGCCCGCACACATAACCACGCGGGCCGAAGGATCCAGCCGCGGACACGTACCACCCCGGGCGCGGCAGCGGTCACCCATCCCGAGGCCTCGGCCCTGCTGGGGCGACTGAAGTCGCGGCAACGACGGCCCGAAGTCCGCCTTCGCGGACTGCACGCGTAGTCGAGTGCACGAGCCCAGCCGCAGCGCGGTTCAGGTCTCCCCCTCCCCTGCGCAGCGGGGGAAGGGGGCCGGGGGGAGGGGGCTCCCGCAGCATGCATCGGCAGCCCGTCGAACCGCAATCGAAGTTCTCCCCTCTCCGCACGCGCAGCGTGCGGGGAGGGGCCGGGGGAGGGGCCTCCCGCGGCATGCACGGCCGCCAGTCGAACCGCCTCGATCCTCCCCCCGTGTCCCCCGTGCCCTCCGTGTGACCTTACCCGTCCGCCCGGGGCTAGTCGCCCTCGCCCAGGACCTCCTCGAAGTTGGCGTGCACCCCCACGGTCTCCCGCCCCTCCAGGTCTCCAAGCATGAAGCAGAAGTTGTCGCTGTGCAGCGGAAAGCGCAGGCGGTAGGCGCGGCGGTAGATGTTGTACAGCAGCCGCAGCACCTCGTCCGCCCCCAGCTCCGTGCGCGGATCGGTAACGGGCTCGCGGTACAGCACGTAGCGCGCGTGGCCGCGGCGCGACTGCCAGGGATGGAAGTACGGCATGTCGAAGGGAATCGCCTCGCCGTCGCGCACCAGCGTCTTCAGCCACGGGCTCTCCTGCCGCACCTCGCCCACGATCCACGCCAGGTCCTGCCCGGTGGTGCGCAGCGCCTCGTCGCGCATGGCCTGCACCACGTGCGCGCGCAGGCGGCGGCCCAGGTGCGCGCCGCGCTGGTCCTTGCGCACGGCCAGGTAGGTGATGAACCCCGCGTTGACGCCCTTCAGGTACACGCCCGCGGCGGCGGCCATCGGCTTGCCGTCGTCGTCCAGATACGTCAGCAGGTGGTAGTCGCCGCCGGACGGCATCCCCAGGCGCGCTTCCTCCAGCTCCGCCAGCAGCTCGCCCACGGGCTGCACGTCGCCGATGGCGTGGGCGATCAGCTCCAGCGCCTGGCGCGCCAGCGGCTTCCGCTCGTCGTCCAGCACCACCAGGCGCCCGTCCAGGTCATCCATCGGCCCGCTCCTGCACCGGGATGCGGAAGACCCGGGCGGCGTTGCGCCACATCATCCCCTCGCGCTCGTCGTCCGTGGTTTCGAGCTTGGCGGCGAACGCCAGGTAGCTGCCCATGTCGGAGATGGGCCAGTCGGTGCCGAACATCAGCTTCGATGGATTGTTGATGAAGGCCAGGGCCTCGTCGATCTTTCCCGTCACCATCCGCTCGTACCGCGGCTCGAAGGTGCCCAGGGTGAGCCCCGAGATGTCGCCCAGCACGTTCTCGTTCTTGTACACCACTTCCATGGCGTCGACGAACCAGGGATTGCCCATGTGGCAGAGGACGAAGGTCACCTCGCGAAAGTCCACGGCCACGTCGTCCACCTCCATCGGGTGCGTGTAGCGGACCTTGGCCTTGGGGTTGAAGGTGTCGCCCGTGTGCACCATCACCGGAACGTCGAAGTCGCCCGCCAGCTCGTACACGGGGTGCACCGCGCGGTCGTACAGGTGAAAGGGCTGGTAGCCGGGATACAGCTTGAGCCCCGCGATGCGCCGCGACTCCAGCAGCCGGCGCAGGTGCATCACCTGGTCGCTCCCCAGGTGCGGCACGCTCACGCCGGCCACCACGCTGACGCGCGGGTCGCCCTCCATCACCGCCAGCAGCTCGTCGGTGCTGGGCCGGTCGGCGTTCACGGTGTACGACGAGAGCACCACCGCGTGCCGCACGCCGTTGGCGTCCATGTCGGCGTGGAGCTGCGCGTACCGTTCGGCCAGCGAAACGGGCTGGCTTTCGACGTAGCGGTTGAGGTGCGTGTGGCAGTCGATGATCAACGTGGTCCGGGTCGCGGGTGCGGGCGTGTGGGCAGGCAGGGAGCGTACCACCCTCGCGGGCGGCGGGGCCGGAGTGGATGCGGGATGGAGCACGCGCTATGTTGTCTTCCGACCGCGAGGGAATCACCGACAGACAGCAGACAGGGGTGCGCGTGCTGAATCGCCTTCTTACGCAGAACCGCGAATGGGCGCAGTCGATGACGGACCGCGACCCGGAGTTCTTTTCGCGGCTGTCGAACACGCAGTCGCCCGAGTACCTGTGGATCGGGTGCGCCGACAGCCGCGTGCCGGCCAACCAGATCGTCAACCTGCTTCCGGGCGAGCTGTTCGTTCACCGGAACGTGGCCAACGTGGTGGTGCACACCGACCTCAACTGCCTGTCGGTGCTGCAGTTCGCCGTCGACGTGCTCCAGGTGAAGCACGTGATCGTCACCGGCCACTACGGGTGCGGCGGCGTGCGGGCCGCGCTGGAGAACATGAAGCTGGGCCTGATCAACAACTGGCTTCGGCACGTGCAGGACGTGCGCGACAAGCACTGGGAGCGCCTGATGCCCCTGCCCGACGACGCGCGCCTGGACCGCCTCTGCGAGCTGAACGTGATCGAGCAGGCCTCCAACGTCGGCCAGACGACCATCGTGCAGGACGCGTGGGCGCGCGGGCAGGAGCTGGCGGTGCACGGCTGGATCTACCGCCTGCAGGACGGCGTCATCCGCGACCTGAACACGACCGCGACCAACGCCGACGAGCTGCTGTCCGTGCGCGACGCGGCCGTGGAGCGGCTGGGCTAGGCCTTCGCGGCGGCGGAGCTCGCCGGATCATGAAACCGCCCTCCCCGGCCACGTGCCGGGAGGGCGGTTTGCGTTCCCGCGCCTTTCCGTCGGCCAGCGAAGGAGGTTGGCGTAGACCTTCACCGCGTTCGGGGCGGCAGGCGGCGGGCGGCGGCCTCCAGTGCTCGATGGACCGCGTAACGCGGCGTCGCCCTTCCGTTCGAACTATTCGGAATTTCCGAACAGTTGCGTTTTCCGCCAACTCGCTCTCGGAGTACAGCGCTTTCAGGTGCTCGTTGATCGTGGGAACGGTCACCTGAAACAGCTCTGCCATCAGCGCCTGGCTCAGCCACAGCGTCTCGTCGTGAAACCGGCATTCCACGCGTGCCCGGCCATCGTCTGCGACGTACAGCACCACCTCGCCGCGGGGCGCGTCAGCGTCCGCGTCGACAATGTCGGGCGGGAACGGCGGCTCAGAGGCTGCGGACATGCGTGCTTCTCCGGACGAGTCTCATCTGGTTCTCACCGTGTTCGTTCATCTCCAAACCGGTCTGTAGTGGTCCGGCGCGAAGATGTCTTGTCCAGATACCTCCCCTCTCACGGAGGTGTGCACGTCTGGACAAAACCATCCGTAGGCCTGCGCTCTGGTCCGGCCCCAGGTTCCCGCAAGTCGAGATCTGTAATTCCCGGAACACAGGAGACTGTACCTCAATCAACCTGAATGGCAAGACGCCCCGATGCTCCCGACACAATACCGCCACGTAGGGAGAACGCGTGCGGGTGCGATCCCGGGGTTCCGTCCGGCCGCCGCGGACGGCGCATGGGCACTCAAGAGCGGGTGAATACGGCCATAGACGAGAGATTCCGCTGGAGAACGGGTCACGCCGGCATGGCCGGAGCCACGATCCGCGCGTTGGCGTCAAGTGTAGCTCCACAAAGGACTTCCGCCGGTGCCGGACACCGGCTATGCTGTAGAGCACGGTCGGGAGCCGGACTGCGGCGGTATCGTTCAAACCGGGGGGAGGACCGTGTCACCGATCATTCTGAATGAGATTTCGGGGACGAAGCGGCGTCTGCGCTTCCGGGACGGAGCCCGGGCGTTTCCCGTCGCCCAGTCAGACGGTCAGCTGCTGGTGGTTCACGACGCCGAGCTGGATATCCACGCCTATGGCCAGACCTGCGCGGACGTGCTCACCGACCTCGTTGAGCAGATCGAGATGATGTGGATGGAATACGCGGAAGCAGACGAGGCGCAGCTTACCGCGGGCGCCGCGTCGCTCGCCAGACTGCTTCGCGAACGGCTGGCCGTGCAGGGTGACGATGCGTAAGCAGATCGACGTGGAGGCGGCTCTCCGGCGGAAGGGATTTCGCCAGGTAGACACGCACCACCGCTACTTCGTATATCACACCCGATCAGGGCTCAAGTCCAGGATCCGGACCAAGACGAGCCACGGTGGGCGGGATCTCGACGCGTCGCTTCTTGCGCAGATGGCGAAGCAGTGCGGAGTTTCCCGGAATGAGTTTCTGGATCTCGTCGACTGCCCTCTGGACCAGCAGGCATACGAGATGAAGGTGACGGCCAGCCTCTGAGCGTCACCCGCCCATTCATCGTTCCCCCTCCTCAATGGCACTGCAACCCTGCCGCGAATGCGGGACGAGCGTCAGCACCGAGGCGGTGTTCTGCCCGCGCTGCGGTGTTCCGCAGCCTACGCGCGCAGGCCAGCCCGCCCCCGCGGAAGCGCCCGGCTCTCCCCCGCCCCACGCCCCGGCCCAGCCGGCCCCGCCCGAGCCCGACGCGGCCGACGCGCAGGCGTGGCACTACATCAGGAACGGCGTGCGCCACGGCCCGGTCAGCCAGGCCGAGCTGCGCGCGATGCTCCATCGGGGCGAAATCCCGCTGGATACGCCCGTAAAGAGTGATGGCGGGCTCTACTGGCTGCCCATCAGCGGCGTCCCCGGGCTGGGCGCCGACCATCCGCCCCATGTGCCGGATGGCGCCGAGTACCAGGCCCGGCTGCGGCGTACCATGCCGCCGCCGCGCCATCGGCCGGCGTACGCGCAGCCATCACCCGCGGACCAGCAGGCCCAGCGGTCCGCGCGAACGCTGGGGCACGTCGTCTATGCCCTGCAGGCCGCCAGCTTCATCACAGGCGTCACGCTGTTCATCGCCCTGGTGGTGAACTACGCGGGGCGCGACAGCGTGCGCGGCACCTACGTGAACACGCACTTCGATTGGCAGATCGCCACCTTCTGGGGGCTGCTGCTCTGGTGGATCGGCGCCGTCATCCTGGGCATCGTCGCGGGGTCCGCCTTCATGTTCGTGCTGATCTACCTGCCCTCGGTCGTCTGGCTGCTGTACCGCGTGGTGCACGGGTGGATCCGGCTGAACGCCGAGGAGCCGGTCTGACCCCGGAACGCCGACTCCGGCCGCGCCCGGCCCGGTGATTGCCACGCCGCGGGCGCTCATCCGCCATGACGACAGGGAGAACGACGGGATGCTGCTGAACGGAAAGGTGGCGCTGGTGACCGGCGCCTCGCGGGGGATCGGCGCGGCGATCGCGCGGGAATTGGCGGCGCACGGGGCGGCCGTGGGCGTCAACTACTTCCAGAGCCCCGGCGCGGCGGCCGAGGTGGTGTCGTCCATCCAGGGCGCGGGCGGCCGGGCCGTGGCGCTGGCGGCCGACGTGCGCGATCCGGCGGCCGTGCGGGCGATGGCGGACCGGCTGGCGGAGGAGTTCGGGGGCGTGGACGTGCTCGTCAACAACGCGTTGTTCAACTACCGCTTCGATCCCGTCGCCAATCCCCGCTTCGAGACGATGGAGTGGGGCGGCTTCCAGGAGCAGATCGATGGAACCGTGCGCGCCGCCGTGAACACCTGCCAGGCGGTGCTTCCCCACTTCCGGACGCGCGGCGGCGGGCGCATCGTGAACATCCTCACCAACCTGATCACGCATCCGGTGGTGCAGTACCACGCCTACACCACAGCCAAGAGCGCCCTGCTGGGCTTCAGCCGCAACCTGGCGGCAGAGCTGGGGCCGGAGAACGTCACGGTGAACATGATCGCGGGCGGGCTGATCATGACCACGGCGGCGTCGGAGCCCACCACCCCCGAGGTGCAGGAGATCGTGCGCGGCGCCACGCCCCTGCGACGCCTGGGCGAGCCGCACGACATCGGCCGGGCGGTCGTGGCGCTGGCGTCGGAGCTGATGGGCTTCGCCACGGGCCAGTACGTGGCGCTGGACGGCGGGCTGACGATGCCCTGACGCCCACCCCGCCCTGCAACCCACCGGAGACGCGCCGTTGGAGCACCTGTCCTTTTTCGCGATGGTCCTGGCCGCGGGGGCCGCGTTCGCGCAGCTGGAAATCCAGATCGAGGGAACCGCGGGGTGGGCCGCCGCCCTCCCCACCTGGCGCGTGGAGAACCGCTGGACGCGCCTGTTCTTCAGCTCGCGGCCGCTGACGGGGTACCACTTCTACGTGCACGTCTTCGTCACCCTGGTGGTTCACCTGCCGTTCGCGCTGGGCTTCGCCGCGCCCACGTGGAAGGGCGAGGCGCGCATCGTGGCCTGGCTGATCCTGTTCTGGGTGGCGGAAGACTTCCTGTGGTTCGTCATGAACCCCGCCTTCGGCCTGCGGAAGTTCCGGCGGGAGCACATCTGGTGGCACGCGCCCACCTGGGTGTGGATCATGCCGCGCGACTACTGGGTGTTCACCCCCATCGCGGCCGCCCTGTACCTGTGGAGCCACCGCTAGACGCCAAACCGCGGGCGACCCGGTGCGCGGCCGTTACGCGGGGGTGCCCTGCCCGTTGCCCCAAGCGCCCAGATTCACCTCCGTACCACAACCGGAGAGGAATCGATGACCGCGTGGATCATCAGGCTTCACTCGCACGACGAACGGGCGCTTCACGCCCTGGTGCTCCGCCGGCGCCGGCCGCTCGATACTGCCATGCGTGCTGTGACGCATGCCGGCGACGCGTGGGCCACCATCGCGCTGACCGTGGTGCTGCTGCTGGCCCCGGATGGCAGGGTGCGCGCGGCGGGCGCCCTGGCCGCGTGGGCGCTCGTGCTTTCGCATCTGGGCGTGCACGTGCTCAAGCGCACCGTCTCGCGGGCGCGGCCCTCCATGCCCGTGGGGTGCAGCGCGCTGGTGCACGCGCCCGACCGCTTCAGCTTTCCCTCGGGCCATGCGGCGGCCTCGCTTTCCGTGGCGCTGGGGCTGCTCTCCATCGTCTCCGTTCCGGTGGGCGTGGCGGTGATCGCGCTCGCGCTGGTGGTGGGGATCTCCCGGTGCTACCTGGGCGTGCACTATCCCGGCGACGTGGTGGCCGGCTGGGCGCTGGCCCTCCTGGGCCACCTCGCGGGTACCGCGCTCCTGGGCTGAGGAACGCGACTGAACGCGCAACACGCCCGCCCGGCAGGTCGCCGGGCGGGCGTGCTCGTTTTTCCAATGGGGTGCGTCAGGCGACGCGGCGGGCCTCGATACGGCGGACGGCCTCGTCCGCCAGCTCGCGGAGTACGGCCACGTCAGCCTCGCTGAAGGAGCGCTGCTCGAGCCCCACCACGCACAGGTTGCCCAGCACGAACCCGCGCGACGAGATCAGCGGAACGCCCGCGTAGCACCGCACGCCGTCCTGCGTGACCAGCGGGTTGTCGTGATGGTCGGGGTGCGTCTCGGCGTTCTCCACCACGAAGGCGTCGCGGGTGCGCACCGAGGTGGCGCAGAACGACCACTCCACCGGGTGTCCGCGTGTTTCGGCCAGCCACAGCCCCTCCGGCCCGTGCATTCCCGCCACGTGCAGCGCCTCGTCGAGCACCACGCTGATCAGCGACACGGGGAGCCCCAGGCGCGACGCGGCCTCGGCGGCGACGTCCTGCAGGATGGGGTCTACGTCGGACGAGAGCAGGTCCAGGTCGTGGATCTCCTGGAGGCGCTGCTCGTCGAAGAGCGGATCGGGGATCATCGCTGTCCTCCGGCCATGAGCGTGGCCTGGCTGGCGAGCCGCGCGTAGGTGCGCATGCGGATCTCGATGGAACGGGCCACGGTGGCGGTGGCGCCGCCCTGCGCCGAAAGGGCTTTCACCACCTGCTCCAGCTGCGGCGCGCCGAACACCATCCCGGGAACCAGACCCGCGGCGCGGCAGGCCGTGCCCCACCGCTCCGCGGCGCGCTCGGCGCCGAACACGCGGTGAAGCGCCGCCACCGCGTCGGACTCGGTGGGCTGCTGAAGCTTGTACCCCGCCAGGGGCGGCGGACGGTCGGGCGCGAGCATCGTTGGGGAACCCGGGAAACTGGTCATGGGCGGCATCCACACTCCGTGTACGGTCTCACGCTTCCGCGCGGATTCACCCTACCGCGATTCGCGCACCGCGCGGAACTCGGAGCCCGGCATCCACGTGGGCCACTCGCGCCCGTTCGCCACGTGCAGCCCCACCCAGAAGGTAAGCTGCGTGTCGTCGACGATTCCCGCCATGTCCCAGTCGGCCTTCACCTCGTCGCTGGGCTTGTGGTAGTCGTCGCGGATGTACGCGCCGCGTACGCGCGCGCCGTAGGCCGGGTCCGGGTGCACGTAGTTCGTGCCCGGAAAGAGGAACGAGAGCGCGGGAACGCCGCCGCGCGCCAGCTCCAGGTGGTCGGCGCGATAGAAGTAGCCTTTCTCCGGCTCCGGATCGGGCACCACGGTGCGCCCCTGCCGCGCGGCGTAGCGGGCAAGCAGGTCTTCCAGCGAGGTCTGCCCGTAGCCCAGGCTCACGAGCGACCGCGTGCGCCCCCACGGGTTCATCGCGTCCATGTTGATGTTGGCCAGCGTGCTGTCCAGCGGAATCACGGGATGCGATGCGTAGTAGCGGGCGCCCAGCAGCCCCGCCTCCTCGGCGGTGAAGGCCACGAACACCAGCGACCGGCGCGGCGCGGGATTCATGGACTTGTAGGCGTTCGCCAGCGACAGCATCCACGCCACGCCCGTCGCATCGTCCAGCGCGCCGTTGTAGATGGAGTCGCCGCCGATCGCCCGGCCGATGCCGAAGCTGTCCCAGTGCGAGGTGAACAGCACGCCCTGCCCGCGCACCTGCGGATCGGAGCCGGGGATGCGCGCCACCACGTTGTGCGAGGCCACGCGGCGGACCGTGTTGCGGACGTGGAAGCTGGCCCGCGCGCCGAGGGACACGGGACGGAACTCGCGCGTCCGCGCCGCCCGCTCCAGCGCGGCGAAGTCGTGGCCCCCCGCGCCGAACAGGGCGCGCGCGGCCTCCAGCTGGATCCATCCCTCCACCGGCACGTGCGGCGAGGCGCCCTCCACCTCGAAGCGCTCGCGCACGTTGCCCTGCACCACGCTCCACGGGTAGCCGGCGGGCTCGGTCTGGTGCACCAGCAGCACGGCGGCGGCGCCGCGTTCGGCGGCGATGTCGTACTTGTAGGTCCAGCGGCCGTAGTACGTCATCGCGGGGCCGCGGAACACCTGGGGGTCCAGGCGGGTGGTGTCGCGCGGGTCGGGAACGGGCGGATCGCCGACCAGCATCACCACCGTCTTGCCGCGCACGTCCACGCCCTTGAAGTCGTCCCAGCCCAGCTCGGGCGCCACCACGCCGTAGCCCACGAACACCACCTCGGCATCGTCCACCCTTACCAGCGTGTCGGGGCGGAGCGACCAGGTGACCATGTCGTCCAGCTGCCGCCACGGGAGGGTGCGTCCGCCCGCCTGCACCCGCGCCTCCACGCGCGACGTGGTGGCCACCAGGGGAACGCGCTGCAGGTAGCTTCCGCCGGGCATTCCCGGCTCCAGCCCCACCTCGCGGAAGCGCCGGGCGATGTACTCGATGGTGGAGTCTTCGCCCGCGGTCGCAACCGCGCGCCCCAGGAACCGGTCCGACGCCAGCTCGCGGATGTCGCGCAGCAGCACCTCGCCGCTGATCGCCGCCGCGGCCCTTTCGGC
Source organism: Longimicrobium sp. (assembly GCF_036399935.1). GTDB lineage: Bacteria > Gemmatimonadota > Gemmatimonadetes > Longimicrobiales > Longimicrobiaceae > Longimicrobium. The sequence goes on along the minus strand of NZ_DASWMD010000073.1, from coordinate 33,371 downwards.
GGCGGGTGATGCGATGTCCCCCCCGCCTCCCCGCGTAGCAGGCGCCACGGAGCATCCCGCGCCGACCATAAGCGCCAAGGCCCCGAATCCGTAGGTCCGTACCGTCATCCACGTCCTCGAGAGAGAATGTAAGTCGTTACCGCGCCACACCCTGTCATCCTGAGGCCCAGGCGCACCGCGGCTGCCCGCACACAAATTCGCGCGGGCCGAAGGATCCAGCCGCGGACACGTAACAACCCGGGCGCGGCAGCGGTCACCCATCCCGAGGCCTCGGCCCTGCTGGGGCGACTGAAGTCGCGGCTCCGACTGCACGAAGTCCGCCTTCGCGGACTGCACGCGTGGTTGGGCGCGCTTCGGCAGGTGGGGTGCTCGGGCGGGCGCCCCCCATCCCCAGCCCTTCTCCCGCAACTGCGCGGGGAAGGGAGCCAGTCGAGTGCGTCGGGCCAGCCTGAGTGCAGTTCCACGCACATGGCGCACGATCCCACCTCGATCCCCTCCCGGCGCGCGTTCTTCGCTGCGATGCCCAATACGTCCACCTCGCCGCTCTTACCCGCGGACGAAGTGCAGAGGGTAAGATAAACCAGTGAGCCGGACCCCCATGCGGAGGCGGTTGAATCGAAGTGTTCGAAGACGACTCGGCCAACTTGCATCGAATCAAGCACCTGAGCGCACGTTGCGGTGCGGTTGCAACTTGACATTCGTTGCTCGAAACATTCAATTCCGAGAGCCCTTGTATCCTCCGGCAACCTCTCATATAAAATTCGCTTGGCCTCACAGCGCGTTAGCACTCGACTTCAACCGTTTTTGCGTTGGGCTGGTGGTAAGCGGCGTCTCGTAAACAGGCTCCTCTCGCACCTTCCGGAAGACTACCTCAGGCGACGATATATCGAACCGTTTATTGGCGCGGGCTCGGTCTACTTTGCGCTCCAACCTGAGACAGCCGTCATATCGGATGCGAATGGACATTTGATGAGTTGCTACGAGCACGTGCGCGCAGCTCCTGAACACGTGTATGCCTGTCTCATGGAGCACGTCGAGCGCAACTCCGACCATCATTACTACTCGACACGTCAAGCCTACAACAATGATGGACCATCAGCAGAACGGGCAGCGCGCTTCATTTATCTCAACAACACCTGCTTCAATGGAATTTTCCGAGTAAACACGCGAGGTCAGTTCAACGTGCCATACGGGTGGAAGGCCTCTCCGGTCTTCCCCACCCTTGAGCAGCTGAAACTGGCATCCTCGGTGATGAGAAAAGCCGAGATCAAGACCGCGACCTTTGAGGATTCTGTCGCGATTGCTGAACCTAATGACTTCTTCTACCTCGACCCGCCGTATCCGCCGCTGAACGGTACCGCGTACTTCACACACTACACGGCTGATCGTTTTGGCGAACAGGACCAAAGGCGTCTCGCGGAATCGGTCAAAGAAGTAGATCGGAGGAGCGCCATGTTCCTAATGACAAACGCCGATACTCCACTGATTCGGGAACTGTATTCGGACTACTCCATCACGGGAATCTCCGTCACGCGTTTCATCACGTGTAAGGCGCACAAGCACCGGGTCGATGAAGTAGTGATTACGAACTATCCTACAAACGCGCGAGTCACCACATGATCCACAATGTCCACAAACGTCCGGAGTTAATCGGCTTCGCCCGCCAGCAAGCGTTAGACGAGGACCGCCAAACCATTAGGGCCGAGCATCTGACCGAGGCGGAAGCCGACGGATGGACCGTCCGGAAGCGAAACAAGAATTCTGTAAGTGTCAAGCGGGCTAAGCGCCACGACGCCCAACTCAGGTCGCGCGTCTGGAGCCTGATGTACCGCATGGGCTTCGACTTTCTGTCGGGCAAAGGGGGGACGCAGTTGGACCTTCCGAAGACCGAGGGAGCGCAGCACGAGAGTGATGTCGTTGCGATAGATAAGGAAGTGGCTGTTGATATAACGTGTGTGTCGTTTGATTCAGCTCAGAAGGATTCTGGCTTCGTTGCTCGCTTGGAAGCGTTGGTAAGCGTGAGGAAGCCGTTCACCGTGGCCACATCCCATATCTATCCAGTCGAGCACAAGCGGCACGTAGGCAGTGTAGTATTCGTGCAGAACGTCATCATCACGGACCATGAGCGGGATCGGGCGGCCGAGGCGGATATTAGTGTGTTCGATGAAGCGGACCTAGACTACTTTGAACAACTCGTCAAACTATTGGGACCTGCGGCTCGGTACCAGTTTCTCGCGGAAGTTTTTCGCGGGAGAGAAATTGCTGGCCTTGAGGTTCGCGTGCCCGCTCTACGTGCACGCGTAGGAACACTCACCTGTTACACTTTCGCGATCCGCCCGGACTACTTGCTCAAGATCGCCTACGTAGCCCATCGTGCCAAAGGTAAAGCGATCGACCTCGATGCATATCAGAGGATGATCTCAAAGAGCCGCCTGCGTGCGATCGGCCAGTATATCTCAGAAGAAGGAGTATTCCCTACCAACATAGTTGTGAACCTCGAAAAGGATCGCGTTGTTCAGTTTGAGAGAGGAAAGCAAGAGGGAGACACCGATGGGGCGCTCTTTGGATGGCTTACTCTTCATCCCTCGTACGGCGCGGCTTGGATTATCGACGGTCAGCACCGCTTATTCGCATATTCGGGGCACCCTCGGGCAACCAGCAGCTATCTTAATGTGCTCGCATTCGCGGGGCTGAGCGCGAGCCGACAAGCTCAGATGTTCGTAGACATCAATAGCGAGCAAAGACGGATGAAGCGCAGCCTGCTTGTCGAACTAGATGCCGTGCTGAAGTGGGATTCGGAAGATGATGAAAAGCGCATCAGTGCTGTGATCTCTAAAGCTGGTATGGTACTGGATGAGGATCGAGAGTCTCCGCTGCACGGCAGATTGCTGCCGGCTGACGTAGCGAGAACAGATATCCGGTGTATCTCGCTAACTGCATTCGCGAATGCTTTGGACAAGTCGGGATTCTTCCTCTCTGCCAAGCGCAAGGGTGTCTTGGAACATGGCCCGCTCTGGCGGGAGGATCCAAGCGAGGCGCTTCGGCGGACTGCACGTGTGGTCAACGCGTGGCTAACGCCGATTGCGTCAAGAGCGAGTGCTTGGTGGGATTTGGGTGCTGGAGAGGGCGGTGGTCTCGCCATGAACAACGGAGTGACGGTATCTCTGAACGTGCTTCGCAGCGTGTTCGAGCATCTGAGTCAGCAGCACGCCTTACTCGAGCTCTCCGATCCCGAGATCTCTAAGTTGATCAGCCCGTACGCCGCTGCTCTTGGAGGCTACTTTGCCAGCATGTCCGCTGATGATCGCCTCGCATTCCGACAGTTGCAAGGCGTTGACGGACAGACTACCGGTACTCGGATGTGCCAAGCCGCGCTGCACGGAGACTTCCCGGAATTTGTGCCCGCCGGTCTGTCGGATTGGATGGAGCGCCGGAAAGCGAATACAAACGAGCAGGCGCGGAGTATCATAGACAAAATTGAGAAGACGCTCCAAGAAGTCATTCTTGAGACACTCAAGTCCGAGTTTCAGCAGGACTCTAATCAGTGGTGGTTTGAGGGCGTCCCCCAGCAGGTCCGGGCGAAAATAGACCAGCGAATTAACGAGACAGACGGGCGTGCAGGGACGCGCGAGCAAAACTTCGACCTAATCCATTACCGCGCGATCATTCATCACCAGTACCAGCTACTGGGTGATCTCCTCGGCAGGGGCAAGGGAGGAAAGGATAAGCGCACCGAGTGGATCCACGAAGTGAGTAGTATGCGAAATATCGTAATGCATCCCTCACGTCGGGAGTTTCTTTCGTTCGAGAAGCTGAACCAGTTGAACGGCCACTGGACTTGGCTTCAGGGTCAGGTGGCGCAACGAGACGAGATCTTGACTGGATGACGCACCGCTATCGCAGCCGCGCCGCCTCCGCCCGCGCCAGCAGCTCGGCAATCCGGCCGCCGAGCTGCTCCACGTGCCGCAGAACGGGGTCGCTCAGGTACCGGCGCCGGCGCCCGACGGCGCACAGGGTTCCCACCATGGTGCCGGCGGGGCCCAGCACGGGAACCGAAACGAAGGTGCGCAGGTCCGTGCCGTCCAGCAGCGTTCCCGCGAGGTCGTTCTGCACGTCGGCCGTCCACAGGATTCCCGCCTGCTGGCAGCGGAAGCACGGGGTGTCGCTGAACGGCAGGCTCACCCCCACCCGTACGCCGAGCTCCTGCGGGTCGTAGACGATCCGGTGCTCCAGCGTTTCGCGGTCCGGATCCCACACGGCCAGGTAGCTCACCTCCAGCCCGGTTCGCGCAACCACCTCACGCAGGACGGCCTGCACGGATTCGTCCAGCGGCGGCTCGTCACCCGCACGTTCCGCGGCCAACGCCCGCCGCAGCGAGGCGGGGCGCGCCGAAATTTCGGGAAGCGGCAGCGGCCCGGGGCGCGCCAGGTAGTAGCCCTGCCCGCACGAAACGCCCAGCTGCGCAAGCACGTCCAGCTCGCCCGGCGTCTCCACGCCCTCGGCCACCAGCGTGGCGCCCATCTGCGCCGCGAACGACACCAGCGCGCCCACCAGCGCCCGCCGCGCGGGGTCCACGTCCAGCTGGGTCACCATCTCGCGGTCGAACTTGATGACGTCGGGTCGCAGCGCCAGGATGTGGCGGAAGCTGGCGTATCCCGCGCCGGCGTCGTCCACGGCGATGCGCGCGCCCATCCGCCGCAGCACGTCGGCGCCGGCCAGCAGCGTGTCGTAGTCCGCGACGGAGCTGTGCTCCGTCACCTCCACCAGCACGCGGCTCGCGTCCACCCCCGAGAGCGCCTGCAGCAGCTCGCGGCTGGAAAGCGTGGCAGGCGACACGTTCACCGACACGTACAGGGGCTCCGGCAGCTCCGGCAGCAGCGCCAGGGCCGCGCGCACGGACGCCATCTCCAGCAGCAGCCCCAGCCCCAGCTCCGCGGCCTCGGCGAACCACACGTCGGGCCGCGCGGGCGCCACGTCGAAGCGCGTCAGCGCCTCCACCCCCACCGGGCACATGGTCGCCAGCTCCACGATGGGCTGAACGACCACGCGCAGCCCTTCGCCCCCGATGGCGCGCGGGATCCGGAAGTGCGGCGACTCGGGGGTGCCGCGGCGATGCGCCTCGTCGGCCATCTCGGCGCCCAGCGAGCCGGCCAGCGCCTCCAGCAGGCGGACGTGGTGGTCCTGCAGCTCGGCGTGAGGCCCCCGGCTGATGCAGCAGAGCATTCCGTACAGCGTGCCGTCGGGCAGGCGCACGGGGCTGCCGATGTACGAGCCGATCCCCACCTGCTCCGTCACCGCCAGCCCGGCCGTCACCGGGTTGGCGCGGGTGTCGGGGATGGCGGGGGGAAGGCGATGGTCCAGCACCCGGGTGCAGAACGATCCCTCCCACGAAAGCGCGTCGCCCGCGGCCACGTTGAAGGGCGCGGCGTTTCCATCCACCGCCTGCAGCACCTGCTCGGGCCCGTTGTGCTCCGAGAGCCACGCCAGGTCCATCCCCAGGGCATTGCGGGCGACGGACAGGTAGCGCGAGGCGATGACGTTCATGGTCGGCCGGTTCAGGACGGAGCGGAACGGACGTTTCTCGTAAATGCAGAGGTCGGGCCGTTCGGCCATCACATGATACGATGAGAGAGGGGCGCGCAGATTCCTGTCTGCGCGCCCCTCTCTCAACCGTAGCTCCCGCCCGTCACCAGCGCCGGGCTTCTCCTTCCTCCTCCTCCTCGTCGCCGCCGGACCGCGAGGTCCCGGCGGCACCCTCTTCCACCCGAAGCGGCGTGCGGGTCACCGGCGGCAGCCGACGGGCGCGCAGCAGGCGGTTGAAGGCCTCCAGGTCCTGCGCCCACACCTGGTTCAGCGCCGACAGCTCGCGGTCCAGCTGCGCCGAGAGCGCCGTGAACACCTCGTACGACTGCGCCGTGGGCGCGGCGTCGGCCTCTTCCACGTGGCTCATCAGCGCCGCCAGCTTGTTGTTCAGCCGGATCGGGTAGTTCAGCGGGTCCTGGTTGCTCTGGTTGCGCACCTGGTACAGCCGCTCCTCGATCTCGGCCGTGCGCGCCAGCAGGGCCTCGCCCGCCGTCTTGATCCCCGCGTCCTGCGTGCGGCCCAGCCGGTCCTGCACCTGCTGGCGCACGCCGCGGATCAGCAGCACGGCGTCGTTGGCCTCGCTCACCCGGTTGCGGATCTGCATGGCGAAGTCGAAGCGGCGCTGCAGGTCCGCCAGCGACACGCCGGGGAGGCGCGGGTCCGTGCGCACGGCGAAGTCCTGGCGCAGCTCGCGGCCATCCGCCGTCAGCCGCACGGTGTAGTTGCCCGGCACCACCCGCGGCCCCGTCGCCGTGTCGGCCGCCCACAGGATCATCCCCGGGAACGAGGTGGGCCCCGGATGGCGAAGGTTCCACGTGAAGCGGTTCATCCCCACCTGGTTGGGCGCGAACCGCTGCGCGCGCGGACCCTCGTCGTCCTCGCCCGCGCCGCCCGCCGCGCCCGCCCGCGGCGCCGAGTCGGGCCGCGTGTCGTGGGTGTACGAGCGGATCACCCGCCCCTGCGCATCCAGGAAGTCCAGCGCCACCCGGCGCGCCGGCTGTGCCAGCGAGTAGTAGACGGTGACGCCGCGGTCCACGCCCAGGATGGCTTCCGCCGGCCGGAAGAGCCGCGTTCCCGCCTGCCCCGCCGCCGCCGTGCGCCGGGCCGGCGGAGTGGACGCCTGCGCCGGCACGTCGTTCATCTGGCGCAGCAGGTGCGCGCCGCCATCCAGCGCGTAGAACGAGCGGCCGTGCGTGCTGATCACGACGTCGGGGCCGCGCACCGCGATGTCCGACACCTGCACGACTGGCAGGTTCAGCCGCAGCGACTCCCACTCACGGCCGTCGTTCCACGACACCCAGATCCCCCGCTCCGTCGCCGCGTACAGCAGCCCGGGGCGCGACGGGTCTTCGCGCACCGAGCGCAGGAAGTCGCCCTCCGGCAGATTCGAGGCGATGGACGTCCACGTCCGCCCGTAGTCGTCGGTGCGGAACAGGTACGGCCGGAAGTCGCCCAGCAGAAAGCGGTTGCCCGCCAGGTACGCCGTTCCCGCCCGGTGCGGCGACGGTTCCATCGTGTGGATCTTGGTCTGCTCCGGCAGCGCGGCCGGCGTCACGTCGGCCCAGTTGGCGCCCCCGTCGCGGGTCACGTACGCCTTGCCGTCGTCCGAGCCCGTCCAGATCACCCCGCGCTCCCGCGGGCTCGGGCCGATGGTGAACACGGTGGCGTACGTTTCCACCCCCGTCTGGTCGCGGGTGATGGGCCCGCCCGAGGGCCCCAGCGTGGCCGGGTCCGCCCGGGTGAGGTCCGGCGAAATGCGCTGCCAGCTCTGCCCCTCGTTGGTCGTCCGCCACACGTGCTGCGTGCCGGTGTACAGCGTGCTGGGATCGTGCGGGTCGAAGACGATGGGAAAGGTCCACTGCACCCGCTCGCGCAGGTCCGACGCCGACTGGCCCATGGGGTTCTCGGGCCACACGTTCACGGGGCGGCTGGCGCCGGTGGATTGGTCGAAGCGGTCCAGCGAGCCGCCGTAGCACCCGGCGTAGTAGACGTTGGTGTTGGTGGGATGCGGGGCCACGTAGCCTGACTCGCACCCGCCCGCCGCGAAGAAGTTGCGCCCGCCCGCGTTCAGGTGGTTCCACCCGCGGATGGGCACGCAGACGGTGCTGTTGTCCTGCTGGCCGCCGCACGCCATCGCGGGCTGGTGCGACGTAAGGGCGATGCGATAGATCTGCGCCGTGGGGTAGTCCTGCTCCGTCCACGTCTTGCCGCCGTTGACGCTGACGTTGCCGCCGCCGTCGTTGCCCTGCACCATCCGCTGGTTGTCGTCGGCGGCGATCCACAGGTCGTGGTTGTCGCTGTGCGGAGTGCGGATGGTGGTGGGGAACGTCTTGCCGCCGTCGTCCGAGCGGAAGAAGCCCACGTTCATCACGTACACGCGGTCCTTGTCCTTGGGGTCGGCCAGCAGGCGGGTGTAGTAGAAGGCGCGCTGCCGCAGCTTGCGCTCGGTGTTCACCCGCTCCCAGGTGGCACCCCGGTCGTCGGAGCGGAACACGCCGCCCGAGTCGTGCTCCACGATGGCGTACACGCGGGTGGGGTCCGCCGGGGACACGGAGACGCCGATCTTGCCGACGAGGCCCTCCCGGGGCATGCCGGGCGTGCGGGTGAGCTCCGTCCAGTTGGCGCCGCCGTCGTCGCTGCGGAAGAGGCCGCTGCCGGGACCGCCGCTGGACATTCCCCACTGGTTTCGCCACGCTTCCCAGAGGGCGGCGTACACGACGTCGGGGTTCTGGACGTCGATGGAGATGTCGACGCCGCCCGTGCGCTCGTCGCGGTGCAGCACGCGCGTCCAGGTCTGTCCGCCGTCCGTGGTGCGGTAGATGCCGCGCTCGGCGTTGGGCCCGCTGTAGTGGCCGAACGCCGCCGCGTACGCGATGTCGCAGTTGGTGGGATGGATGCGGATGCGGCCGATGTTCCGCGACTCGCGCAGCCCCACGTGCGTCCACGTCTTGCCGGCGTCGGTGCTCCTGTACACGCCGTCGCCCGCCTGGATGTTGCCGCGCAGCTGCGTCTCGCCCGTACCCAGGTACACCACGTCGGGGTTCTGCTGGCACACTTCTACCGCGCCGATGCTGCTGCTGCCCAGCTTTCCGTCGGTGACGGGGCTCCAGGTGGTGCCGGCGTCGGTGGTCTTCCACAGGCCGCCGCCCGTGGCGCCGAAGTAGTATTCCAGCGGCCGGGCGGTGCTGCCGGCCACGGCGATGGAGCGGCCGCCGCGGTTGGGGCCCAGGTTGCGCCACGCCACCCCGCGGTAGCGCACGGTGTCGGTGGGGGGGGGCGTGTTGCGCTCCACCTGCGCCGCGAGCTCGGGAGCGGCCAGCAGGGCGAGCGCGACGACTGCACTGCGAAGTCGGTGCATGGATCCAGGGGGTTCGGTGCCGGACTGCGGAGAAGGCCCCCCGGCGCGGCGCCGGGGGGTGCCCGCGCCGCCGCAGCTTTCTTGCCATCGCGCACGGCGCGTATTCCGTATACTCGTTCAGTGGAACATCGCGGATGCAAACGACGAAGACGGCGAGGACGGGGCCCGCCGAGCCCCGGCCCAAGGGCGGAAGGCGGGGGTGGGCCCGGTGGATGTTCTACTCGCACCTGTGGCTGGGCGTCGCCACCACGGGCATCGTGCTGATCATCTGCATCACCGGCGTGCTGCTGAACCACAAGCGCCCGCTGGGGCTGATGCCCGAGGTGCAGAACCCGCAGGCGGGCGAGCTGGGCGCCTCGCTCCCCATCGCCGAGCTGGCGCGGCGCGCGGAGGGCGCCGTTCCCGCGGAGGTGGCGGCGGCGGGGATCGACCGCATGGACGTGCGGCCGGGCGACGGCTTCGTGAAGGTGCGCTTCGACGACCGCGCCGTGCACGAGGTGACGGTGGACCTGGCGACCGGGCGGGTGCTGCACGCGGGCGAGCGCAACGACGTGTTCCTGGAGAAGCTGCACTCGGGAGAGATATTCGGCGACCAGGGGATATTGCTGAGCGACCTGGCCGCCGTGGGGCTGGCCATCCTGGTGATCAGCGGCTACTGGCTCTGGCTCTATCCCCGGAGCCGCGGATGATCGCGGGACTGCTGGCGGGCCTGTTCCTCGTTCCCGTCGCCCTGCTGTGGCTGGGCCACCGCCTGCGCCGGCGGACGCCCGGCGCGCGGGCCGTCTTCTGGGGCGCCACCATCGGGCATTCCCTCGGGATCCTCGCCACGCTCGCCGCCGTCCACTATCCCCCGGTGCTGTGGACGCAGGGATGGCGCGCCGTCGCCGTGCACTGGTCGATGGTCGCGGGTGCCCTCCTCGGCGCGGCCGTGGGTGCGGCGGCGGGACGGGCGCGGTGAAGCCCTGAATCCAGAGTTGGTTCGCGATTTGCCCTCCCCCCGCGGCCCGGAAAACCCGCGAACGAGAGGCAATCGGATGGTGGATCAGGCAGAGCAGGACGACGCGGCCGCGCGTCTGGAACGGCAGCGCGGCCTGGCGCGGGTGGTAGACCGCAACGTGCGGGCGCTGGTGGCCCGCCGCGCCGCCGAAGACCGCCGCAAGAGCACCTCGGAACGCGTGGCCGACCGCATCACGGGCTTCACGGGCAGCATGCGGTTCGTGTACATCCACCTGCTGCTGTTCGGCACGTGGATCGTCGTGAACGTGGGGCTGGTGCCGGGGCTGCCGCGGTTCGACCCGTCGTTCGTCATCCTGGCGATGGTGGCCTCGGTGGAAGCCATCTTCCTTTCCACCTTCGTGCTGATCAGCCAGAACCGCATGGCCGAGCTGGCCGACCAGCGCGCCGACCTGGACCTGCAGGTGAGCCTGCTGGCCGAGCACGAGATCTCGCGGATGCTGGCGCTGGTCCATCGGATGGCGGAAAAGCTGGGGATCGAAGAGGCGGCCGACCCCGAGCTCCACGAGCTTGCCCAGGACGTGCACCCCGAGGCGGTGCTGGACAAGATCGAGGAAAACGCCGACAACTTCGGCCGCGACGGCCAGCCTCTCCGTGACGGTGTGGCGTAGCCGGCCGTTGCCGATCCCGTTCCACCAGACGATTTTGCCCGGAGTTGGTCGTACGGCGGAAAATCCGGACCGCTCCGAACATCCACCGATCGAGGCATCATCATGCAGATCCGCAATCCAACCGCCGCGCTGGCGCTGATGGCCGCAGCGGCCTGCGCTCCCGCGGCGGTGCAGACCCCGCCGGCGCCGGCCCCGGGGGACATGGCGGGACCCAGCGCCCCCGCCGGCGATTCCATCGACCGCAAGCTGGCGCAGTACACGTCGGTGCGCCTGACGACCGACCTGCCGCTGAGCGCCCGCGACAGGCAGATCATTCCGCTGCTGATCGACGCGGCCCGCGAGATGGACGCCGTGTGGCGCCAGCAGACGTACGGCAACCTGGACTCGCTGGTGGCGAGCATCCGGGACCCGCGGGTGCGGCGCTACGCGGAGATCAACTACGGGCCGTGGGACCGGCTGGCGGGGAACGCGCCGTTCCTCCCCGGCGTGGGCCCCAAGCCCGAGGGCGCCAACGTGTATCCGGCGGACATGACCAAGGAGCAGTTCGAAGCGGCCGTGGCGGGGGGCGGCGCCCGGGCCGACTCGCTGCGCGGGCTGTACACGCTGGTGCGGCGCGACGCGGGCGGGCGGCTGACGGCGGTGCCCTACAGTCGGGCCTTCCGGGCGAACATGGAGCGCGCGGCGGCCCGGCTGCGGCAGGCCGCCGCCCTGGCCGAGGACCCGGGCTTCCGGCGCTACCTGGAGCTTCGCGCCGCCGCGCTGCTGACGGACGACTACCAGCCCAGCGACCTGGCCTGGCTGGACATGAAGAACAACACGCTCGACGTGGTGATCGGGCCCATCGAGACGTACGAGGACGCGCTGTATGGATACAAGGCCTCGTACGAGGCGTACGTGCTGGTGAAGGACCTGGAGTGGAGCCAGCGGCTGTCGCGCTATGCGGCGCTGCTGCCGGCCCTGCAGCGCGGCCTTCCCGTACCCGATGCGTACAAGCGCGAAACCCCGGGGACGGACAGCGACCTGAACGCGTACGACGTGCTGTACTACGCGGGCGAGGCCAACGCGGGCTCCAAGACCATCGCCATCAACCTGCCCAACGACGAGCAGGTGCAGCTGCAGAAGGGCACGCGGCGGCTTCAGCTGAAGAACGCCATGCGCGCCAAGTTCGACCGCATCCTGGTGCCCATCGCCACCATGCTGATCGCGCCGGACCAGCGGCGGCACATCACCTTCGACGCCTTCTTCGGGAACACCATGTTCCACGAGGTGGCGCACGGCCTGGGGATCAAGAACACCATCGATGGCCGCGGCACCGTGCGCGAGGCGCTGAAGGAGCAGGCCAGCGCGCTCGAGGAGGGCAAGGCCGACGTGCTGGGGCTGTACATGCAGGTGCAGCTGCAGGAGATGGGCGAGCTGCAGGGCGACGCCATGGACAGCTACACCACCTTCCTGGCCAGCATCTTCCGTTCGGTGCGCTTCGGCGCGGCCAGCGCGCACGGGCGGGCCAACGTGGCGCGCTTCAACTACTTCAAGGAGCGCGGCGCCTTTGCGCGCGACGCGGCCACGGGCACCTACCGCGTAGACCCCGTCCGCATGCGCCAGGCGATGAACGCGCTCTCCGAGCAGATCCTGCGCTTCCAGGGCGACGGCGACTACGCGGGCGTGCAGGCCTTCATGGCGCGGTACGGGCAGATCGGCCCCGAGCTGCAGTCCGACCTGGACCGCCTGGCCACCGCGGGAATCCCGGTGGACGTGGTCTTCGAACAGGGCACCGACGTCCTGGGCCTGCGATAGAAAAGCATCACGCAGAGGGCGCAGAGAAAACGGAGAGGACGCAGAGGGATCATTCCTCTGCGTCCTCTCTTTTCACCTCCGCCCCCTCTGCGTGATGCCGTTCCGTCAGCGCATCAGCGCGACCCGCTCCTCGGCGCGCACACCGGCAAGGGGCGGCACGGGAAGCAGGGGCGGCAGCGCGCCGCCGCGGCGGTACACGTCGGGGTGCAGGGTCAGCGCGCCACCCCGCACTTCGTTCAGCCGGTACTCGATGCGCACCCGAACGCGGCCGGACAGGGCGATCTCGCGCGTCTGGCGCGGGTTGTCGGCCAGGCGCTGCACGGCCTGGTCGCTCACCGGCGCCCCGTCGGCCCGCAGCACCAGGCGCGCCAGCTCCATCACGTCGGCGTTGCGCATGCGGATGCAGCCGTGCGAGGCCGGCCGGCCCAGCGCGTGCTCGTTGCGCGCCGGCGTGCCGTGCACGTAGTAGTCGCGGAACAGGTGGATCTTCACCCGGCCCATCGGGTTGCTCCATCCGGGTGCCGCGGGCCGCTCGTCGCGCGCCCACGCCGCGTCGGGCGGGGTCCACGACGGGTTCCACACCATCCGCCGGATCGCCGCCTCGCCCGTGGGCGTGGCGTGCCGCGGCGTGCCCACCGACACGGGGTACGAGCGGATGCGCTCCCCGCCCTGGAACACCTCCAGCCGGCCGGCGGGGATGTTGACCACGATGTCCATGGCTCCCTGCGCGCGGGCAGGGACGGTGGCCAGCAGCGAAATCAGCAGCCCGGGGACGGCCCGGCGAATCGAGAACATGGTTCGGCTTCCGGATCAGGGTACGTGGTGCCGCGTGTCGTGCTCCAAAGCTGCGGCACCAGGGGCGGACGCGCGCCGGTCATTTGACCCATCCCGCGCCCATCCCCCGCAATCCGTACGAAAGCCGCCCCGGTCCTGTTTCGGCGCCCGGCTCCCCGCCGAACACGAAGCTTGCCCCGGGCGCCGCGCCGAACGCACATTGCAAAACCGCCCGCCCTGGCCCGCGAAGTGCCGTTCAAGCCGGGGCGTCGCCCCTGTCCCCCGGATGAGGAGGTGGTACCATGAGGTTCAGAACGTTGTTCGGCTGCCTCGTCGCATTCCCGCTGCTCTACGGTTGTGCCCACAACGCGTCCGGGAGGGACGCCGGCCGGCCGGCGTCCCACTCCCGCCGCATGCTGGTCATCGAGGAGGCGCAGCTCACCCGCCGCGCCGGAACGCTGCTCAGCGTCATGCAGTCCGCCGCCGGCCCCATGGAAATCCGGGAAACGCCGGGCTGCCCCGAAATCACCATGCGGGGGAAGAAGCGGTTCCACGGCGCGGCCACACCCAGCATCTACGTCAACGGGATGCACGCCACCAACACCTGCGTCCTCAACGATTTCCTCGCGGTCGACGTGAGCCGGGTAGAGATCTATCCCTCGGGCGTCACCAGCCGTCCGGGGTACGTGAACTCGGCCGACGGCCTGATCCTGGTGTTCCTGGTGGGGTCCTCCGAAATCGCCCAGCGCTGACCCCTGCGGGCAACCGCCGCCACCTGAACGGAAACCGCCGCCCGGCCATCGAGGCCGGGCGGCGGTTCTACGTACGTGCGGGGCGTGCGGCGGCGAGCTACCGCCCGCCGGAGCCGCCCGCGGCGCGCTGGGCCACGAGCCCGGCGATGCGCTTTTCCAGCTCGCCGGTGGTCCTGCACCGGGTCGAAGGCCCGCTCACCGTCTGCGACGTCGCCTCGGCCGACACGGTGGTCGAAACCTCGCTGCGGTCGCCCACCGCCCGAACGTGGCTGACGGCGGCGAACTCCACCCGGTAGGTGTTCGCGATCGGCAGCCCGCCGGCCCCGCTGCCGCAGTCGAAGTACGTCGACATCCGCACGCCGGCCAGCCGGCCGCTCTCGGTTTGCGACCGAACCCCGAACAGGCGGCCGCCGGTGTCCATGACCTCGCCGCGAATTCCCAGCTCGCGGTACACGGCCGGCAGCGCCCCCCAGGCCGCCTCCAGGGGCAGCGCGACCACTTGCGACGAAACGCGGATTTCGGTGTTGGTCGAGATGCTGAAGTCGCCGCCCGCGGTGGAAACGCGCGTCGTTACGGGAACGCTCGACTCCACGGTGACGGTCCGTCCATTGGACGACGCCGGGCCGCAGGCGGCCAGGAGCAGCGCGGAGAACGCGAGAATGCGCATGGATGACTCCCTTCGGGGGGAAGGTAGAAGGGCGCGCGCGAAACCGCGCGCGCCCCTGGAGAAAGACTCGGCGCGGGGCCTTCCTGGCGGAAGTCCCCGGCCGGCCGGTCACATCAGTTCTTGTCCCACCACAGCTTGGCGGTCTGCTCGTTGGCCGCGCCCGTGATGCCCTGGCGCGTCATCGCCTCCTGCAGGTTCGTGGCGTTGAACGTCTCCTCCGAGTACGGATACGGGTACCGTGCGGGAATGCTGGTCGTAAGCACGGCGTTGGGTCCCGGACGGAGCACCGGGTTGTCCAGGCGCCGCACTTCGGCGTAGGCCTCGAGGCCCTGCCCGTAGAGCGCGAGCCACTTCTGCAGGCCGATCAGCGCGCGCGAGTTGGTGGCGTTCCACATCACCCGGGGCTGAGCCAGGTAGGCCTGGGCCTCGGCGGTGGTGGCACCCCAGCGGACCATCGACGCGGTGACCGCGGCGTCGTACATCGTCTTGGCGTTGTCGGCGGTGAAGCCGCGAGCCGCCGCTTCGGCCCGCAGGAAGAGCACCTCCTCGTACGTCATCACCGGCAGGCAGGCGGTCTGGGCAAGCAGCGCCGCGCCCGGCTGCGAAACCTGGGTGAAGCCGTAGTCGTTCGCGGCCAGCCCGGCCGGCAGCCCCTCGAAGTGCTTTTCGCCCGCGGCGAGCGTCCGGCCGCCGTACGTCTTTTCGGCGGTGATCGGCTGCGCGTACGCGGAAAGCCGCGGGTCGGAAAGCGACTTCATGGTGTCGACCAGCACGCGGCCCGCCCGGTAGTCACCGGGCCGGGTCTGCCAGTAGGTGAACCACGGGTTGCGGGTGGTCGAGGTGTAGCAGATCTGCGCGTTGTCGGCCGCGTCGGTGAACACCCCGCCCGGTCCGGCCAGCGCCGCCACGAACTCGGCGCGGGCCTTGGTGGGGTTCGCGTCCGCGATGCGCATGGCCATGCGCAGCCGCAGGGAGTTGGCGAACTTCTGCCACTTGGCCCCGTTCCCGCCGTAGATCAGGTCCTGGGCCCCCAGCGGGTTCTCACCCGTCTTGATCAGCCCGGCCGCCGTGGTCACGTCGGCGAGCATCTTGTCGTAGATCTGCGCCTGCGTGTCGTACTTGGGCGTGATCACCCCGCCCGCGATCCCCTGGAAGGCCTCGGAGTACGGCAGGTCGCCCCACATGTCCGTCAGGTTCTGCATCGCCCACGACTTCATGATCAGGCCGGCGGCCTGCACGTTGGGCTCGCCTTCTTCCGCGCCCAGCTCGGCGGCCCTGTGGAAGTCCATCAGGTAGCCGGAATACGCCTCGCGGAACAGGAAGTCGGTGTCCGAGGAGCGATACAGGTACAGGTCTTCCTCGGCGTACTGGATCTGGGCCAGGTGCTGCACCAGCACCTCGCCGTAGCCGAAGTTGAAGCTGGACCCGAGCAGCCGGTCCGCCGCGTCCTGCTGGCCGTCGGTCAGCAGGAACCTGGCGGGAACCTCGGTCGGGGCGTTCGGATCTTGGTTCAGGTCGGTCAGGCCGTCGCACGCCGCGGCGCCCAGGGTCAGGGCGAGCATGGGGGCGAGGCGGACCAGGATGGAATTCTTCATGGTCTTCGCTCTTTCAGGTCGGGGGCCGGTCACGGAGTGATGGTGATGTTCAGACCGATGCTCCGGCCGGTCGGCAGCTGGCCGAACTCGAAGCCCTGCGAGTTGCCGGCGTCGAACGCGGTCTCCGGGTCGATGTGCGGCGTCTTGGTCCACAGCCACAGGTTGCGGCCCACGATGCCCACGTTCACCTTGCCCAGCGGCGTGCGCGACACCAGCGACTGCGGAACGTTGAAGCTGAACCGAGCCTCGCGCAGCTTGGTGTAGCTGGCGTCGAAGATGTGCGGCTCGTCCATGAAGTACGCCATGAGCCAGAAATCCTCCGGGCACACCGGGGTGGTGTTCGGCGCGTCGGATTCGGTCACGCCGTCGAAGACGAGGCCCGGCTCGCAGGGCCCCTGCTCGCGGCCCGGGAGCGAGGTGTCGAGCACGCCGGCGAAGTTGCCGAACATGTTCGTCACCGAGAAGATCTCGCCGCCGACGCGGGTGTCGAACATGAAGCTCAGCTCCATGCCGCGGAAGCTGAACGTGTTGGTGAGCGAGCCCAGCCAGTCGGGCGAGTAGTTGCCCAGGTACACGCGCTCGTCGGCTTCCAGGGGAATGCCGTCTTCGCCGACGACGATCTTGCCTTCGGCGTTGCGCTTGTAGCCCTCGCCGTACATCGAGCCGTACGGGTCGCCCACGCGCGCCTCGGTGGTCACGCCCCAGTACGAACCCAGCTGGTACGTGGCCAGGTCGCCGAACAGGGTCTCGACCTTGCTGCGGTTGCGCGAGTAGTTGGCGGCCATCGACCAGCGGAAGCCGTTCGACCCGTTGATGGGGGTGGCCGTCGCGCGGAGCTCGAAGCCCTTGTTGGAGATGGCGCCGGCGTTCACCGCCTGCTGCAGGAAGCCGCTGGCGCCCGAGATGTCGGCCCGCAGGATCTGGTTGCGGGTGACCTGGTCGTAGTACGTGGCCTCGAAGCCCAGGCGGTTGTCGAAGAACTTCAGGTCCGCGCCCACTTCCCACGCCTCGGTGAGCTCGGGCATCAGGCCGGCGTTGGGGATGAAGTTGCCCATCGAGTACGCCGGCGTGCCGCTGAACGGGGTTTCAGCCGAGTAGGTTCCCTGCAGCTGATAGGGTTCGGCGTCGTCGCCCACCTGCGCCCATCCCGCGCGCACCTTGAAGAGGTTCACCGGGGTCCGGGAAAGGTCCACCGCGTCCGACACGATCAGGCTGGCCGAAACCGACGGGTAGAAGTACGAGTTGTTCCCGTCGGGAAGGGTCGACGACCAGTCGTTGCGCCCGGTGACTTCCAGGAAGGCCAGGTCGCGGAAGCCCAGCTGGGCCGAGCCGTACACCGAGCGGGTGCCCACGCGGTACACCAGGTTCTGCGCGTCGACGGGCGACGCCGCGTTGGTGGCCTTGAACAGCCCCGGAATGGTCAGCCGCTCCACGGTGACGAGGTTGAACTCGTCGGCGGACGACCGGTAGTTGCCGCCCAGGGTGGCCGCCAGCGAGAAGGTGCTGCTCAGGTCGCGGTCGGCGGTCAGGAAGGCGTCGGTGTTCGTTTCATTGCGGGTGATCACGTCTTCGCCGTACGTGTCGTCCGGGAAGTTGATGTTGTCCGCGTGGAACATCCGCTTGCGGTGGTCCTGGTACCAGTCGGTGCCGGTGCGGGCCGTGGCCGTCAGCCAGTCGGTGAGGCCGTAGCTGAGCGACACGTTGCCGATGAGGCGGTTGCGGTCGTCCTCGTTGCGGTTGTGCAGCGCCAGCCAGTACGGATTGGTGTGGTAGTTGTAGTTCCAGTTGTACATCTCGCCGTCCTCCGTCATGTAGTCGCGAAGGAGGCGGGTGTCCACCGTACGGCCGAACCACACGAACTGCTGCATGGGGTTGGTGGCCGCGTAGCCGGTGCCCGGGCGGTTGGCGCCCTCGCCCCGGATGTAGTTGGCCGAGGCCTCGGCGCGCAGGCGGTTGTTGATCTGGGTGCCGCCGTTCAGGCCGATGGTGTAGCGGCTCAGCTCCTGGCCGGGGTACATGGCCTGCTGGTTCATGTGGCCGATCGACAGGCGCACGTTCGCGCGCTCGCTGGCGGCCGACAGGGCCAGGTTGTTCTGCACCGTCATGCCGGTGCGGAAGAAGTTCGCCACGTTGTCGGGATGGCAGACGAAGGGAGCCGGCTGTCCGTTGCTGAAGAACTGGGTGATCTGGCGGCCGTCGCAGGCCGGGCCCCAGCTCTCGTCGACGCCGTCGGCCGTGCCGGCGCCCGCGCCGTCTACGAACTCGAACGCGCCCTGCGAGCCCTGGCCGTACTGGTTCTGGTACGAGGGCAGGCGAAGCGGGTCTTCCCAGGTGACGTTGCTGGTGTAGCTGAGCTGGGTGCCGTCGATGCCGCGGCCCGACTTGGTGGTGATCAGGATCACGCCGTTGGCGGCGCGCGACCCGTAGAGGGCCGCGGCGTTGGGACCCTTCAGCACCGTGACGTTGGCGATGTCGTTCGGGTTGATGTCCTGCGCGGCGTTGCCGTAGTCGAACCCGCCGTACCCGCCGAGCGAGGGCGCCGAGTTGTCGATGGGCACGCCGTCGATGACGAACAGCGGCTGGTTGTCGCCCGAAAGCGAGGTGGCGCCGCGGATGACGATGCGGGCCGAGCCGCCGGCGGGGCCGGCGTTGGTGGTCTGCACGCCCGCCACTTCGCCCGCCAGCGCGTTGACGATGTTCGTCTCGGGCGCGTCGGTGATCTGCGAGGCGTCGAGCGTGGCGGTGGAGGTCGTGACCGCCCGCTCCTCGCGGGTGATGCCGAGCGCGGTAACCACCAGGGCGTCGAGCTCCAGGACCGACGAGGCCATCTGGAAGTTCTGCGTCAGGTTGCCCCCGGGCGCCAGCGTAAGGCTGCGCGAAACCGTGGAAAGGCCCTGGCGGGTGGCGGTGATGGTCACGCTCTGCCCCGCGCGCACGGCGGAGCCCGGAATGGTGATGCGGTACGAGCCGTCGGGGCCCGAGGTGTTGCCGACGTTCAGTTCGGCGATACGCACGAGGACTCCGGCCTGCGGGTCGCCGTCGGTGTCGGTGACGCGCCCCGACACGGTCGTTGCGTCCTGCGCAAGCGCGAGCATCGGTGAGGCGCACAGCGCCACCAATGCCAGCAGCCAACGAATGGTTCTCATCTCAGGGATTCTCCTGGACAACGTGAAAAACGTTTTGCGCGGCGAAGCGCCGCGCGGGGGTGAGGCACGACGGAAGCTCCTTTCGTGGACGGGGGTGGTGGTGTAGAAGGCTGGTTCGAACGCTCGTTAAGGAGGTGGACCGTCCAACATAATCGGGTGCAGCCCAATTTCGCAACCGCCAGGGCCCTTGGGGAGCGCCTGCACGCGCGTGTCCCGGGGCTGCGGCCAGCCCCGGGACCCGAGAAGGGAAGGTTCGCGTCGTTTCTAGGGCGCGCAGCTCCCCTCGGCGCAGCGCTCGCCCCCGGCACCCGCGCCGGCCTCCTTCGCCTCGCCGGCCACCTGCTCCAGCACCTGCAGGAACGCCGACGCCGGCTGCGCGCCCTGCACGGCGTAGCGGCCGTCGATGACGAAGGTGGGGACGGCGGTGATCCCCAGGCGCTGGGCCTGCGCGATCTCGTCCTTCACCTCGCGCCGGCCCTCGCCGCTCGCCAGGTAGCCCCGCACCCGCCCGCCGTCCATCCCCGCGCCCGTGGCCAGCGTCTCCAGCACGCCGGCGTCGCCGATGTCGGCGCCCTGGCCGAAGTGCGCCTCCAGGAGCGCTTCCTTGAGCGCCTGCTGCACGCCGCCGCCGTATTCGCGCTCCGCCAAGCGAAGCAGCCGGTGCGCATCCAGCGTGTTTGCGGCCATCGCGGCATCGAAGTCCATGACGATGCCTTCGCCGCGCGCCGTCTCCGTCACCTGCCGCGCCATCTGCGCGCCCTGCGGCCCGAACCGCTGCGCCAGGTACTGCTGCAGCGGAAAGGCGGTGGCGGGGGCATCGGGGTTCAGCTGGTAGGGCCGGTAGACGACCTCCACCTCGTCGGCCCCGTGAAACGCCGCCAGCGCGCGCTCGAAGCGCCGCTTGCCGATGTAGCACCAGGGGCACGCCACGTCCGAATAGATCTCGACCTTCATCACGGTTCCTTGTTCGTCGGTGCTCGTTCCGCGCGTCAGGCGGCGCGGGCGATGCGCTCCAGCGCGTGCCGGTGGTGAGGGAAGCCTTCCTCGGTGCCGCGGCCGATGGCGACCAGCGCCGGGACGCGCGCGTTTTCCGGCAGGTTCAGCAGGCGCTTGACCGCTTCGGCGTCGAACCCGGCCATGGGCGAGGTCTGGTAGCCGTGCGCCTCGGCCGCCAGCAGCAGGTAGCCCAGGGCGATGTGCGCCTGCGCTGCTCCCCACGCCTCGCGCTCGTCCGGGCTCTGTGCCTGGAACGAGCGCAGGATGGTCTGCCGCGTGGTGGCCCGCTGCACGGCGTTCATCCCGGGGTGGATCGTCTCGTCGAGCGTGGCCAGCGCGTCCTGCATGTCGCTGTACAGCACGATCACCGCGGGGGCGGAATGCACCTGCCGCTGGTTGAAGGCCGCCGCCGCGAGCTGCGCCTTGAGCTCGGGTGCTTCGACGATGACGAAGCGCCAGGGCTGCACGTTGAACGCCGAGGGCGCCAGGCGAACCACGTCCAGGATGCCGTCGAGGTCCTCGCGCGGAATGGGCAGCGGTTCGAACGCGCGGATGGAGCGGCGCTGCACGGCCGCGTCTCGCACGTTCAACAGGTCGGTGGTGGTGCTCATGGCTTGCTCCCGGTGGAACTCGTGTGATATCTTTCCCGTAGTAACTATACAAAAAGAAGTTGATTGCGTCAACTGCGCCCTTCGTCTATCCTGGCAGCCATGAGCGACGCCACTCGTCTATGCCCGCACTTTCACCGCGCCGTCGAGCTGGTCGGCCGGCGCTGGACGGGCGCCATCGTCTACGTCCTGCTGAACCAGCGCTGCCGGTTCGCGGGGCTGCGCGCGGCCATACCCGAGATCACCGACCGGATGCTCTCGGAGCGGCTGCGCGAGCTGGAGGCAGAGGGAATCGTGGAGCGCAGCGTGATCCCCGACACGCCGGTGCGGGTGGAGTATGCGCTGACCGACAAGGGCCGCGCGCTGGCGGCGGCCGTGGACGCGCTGGGCACCTGGGCCCACGACTGGCTGTCCAAGGCGCCTGGGTGAACGCACTGGGTCCAGGTCGCGAGGGCCGGAACTCTGGAGGAAGCAGAGCCGGTCTACCACCTGGGCGAGAGCGGAATCCGGGGGGCTGGGAGCGGAGTCCGGAGAGCTGGAGCGGAATCCGGAGAGCTTCCCCGGGAACTGGCGGCGGAAATCAGCACCTTGAAGCGGCGGACTGCGCAACCGGAGATGCGGTCGCTGATCTACCGGCTTTGCGTGTGGCGTCCGCTGACCTCCGAAGCACTCGCGAAGCTGCTGCAGCGCGAGCAGGCGTACATCGTGGAACAGTACCTCGCGCCAATGGTGAGGGATGGAGAGCTGGCGTACACGATCCCTGGCCGGCCCACGGCACCTCGGCAGGCATACCGCGCCACGCTCCAGGGGGATAGTCAGGGCGGGAGCTGAGCCTGGAGCCGGTCCGCGCCTGGATGCGCCGGGCTGACGCGGCGGAGGTCGGCGAGGGTGGACTTCGCCTTTTCGTACTGGTAAGTGAGCGCGTAGGCGGTGGCGAGGTTGTACAGTAGACCGGCGTCGCCGGGGGTGCGGGTGCGCTGCTGCTCCAGGCGGCGCAGGGCTTCGGCGGCGCGGAGCGCCTGCGCAAGGCGCGGGTCGCCGGGATCCAGCATGGCCGCGCGGCGAAGGTGAGCCAGCGCGGCCGCGTGGTCGTTCTTCCGCAGCAGGATGATGCCGATCAGCCGCAGGCTTTCCGGGCTCTCCTCGCGGGCGTTGGCGTCCTGGAACCAGCCCAGCGCCTCGTCGTAGCGGCCCAGCGTGTAGGCGATGCGCCCGCCGTCCAGCAGCGGACGCGGCTCGGTGCGGTACTCCTGCGCCAGCGCGCGGGCCACGTGCAGGGCCTGCTCCCACTGGCCGGTCTGCTCGTAGTGGCCCCGCAGGCGGTCCATCGCTTCCGGCCAGGGAAGCGTACCGCGCACCATCGCCTGCGCCAGCTGCTCTTCGGGCGTGCGCGGGTGCAGCGTGTCGACAATCGGCGTCGCCCGGGTGCCCCGTGGACGGAACGGCCATCCCGAGCGCACGCGGTCTGCCCGGAACACCCCCACCAGCGAGTCCGCCGCCGTCACCGGAACGGCGCGCCGCGCTTCCGCCGCCGGAACGGGGCGGGTCCACGGCCCGATCATCCGCCGCGCCCTCAACGCCTCGTAGAACGCATCGGCGATCAGGAAGTAGCCGTCCACGTTAGGGTGAAGGTGCTCCAGCATCAGCGTGCCTCCGATGGATCCCCCGGGCGCGGCCCGCTCCAGCGCGCGCTGCGTTTCCACCACCGTCGCCCCGTGGCGGGCGGCCTCCTCGCGAATCACCTGGTTCAGCGCTTCCGGCGCGCGGAAGCGGAGCTGGTCGGCTTCCTTGGCGGCGCGGTAGTGAGCGCGCGCCCGGGCGGCATCGCCCCGGCCGTCGTAGACCCGCCCCAGCGCGTACAACGCGTCCGCGGCGGTGCTGTCCATCCGAACCGCCTCGCGGAGCGCCCGCTCCGCCCCCGCAGGGTCGCCCCGCCGCATCGCCTGTAGCCCGGCCCGGTACGCGCGTCCCCATGCGGCCGAGTCCGTGCCCGGCGCCAGGCCGCTGACGAAGGGCGGCTGGTCGCGCTCGTTGCTCGCCACGGTGCCGATGAACACGGGGATGTCCGCGGCCCGGTAGCGGCCCAGCAGTTCGCGCAGGTTGGCGCGGAACTGCTCGACGCCCTCCCGATAGCGCGCGGAGCCCAGGGGAATGCGCTGGTCGCCGGCCATCAGCTCCATGACCGTGCGCGGCTCGCCGCCCTCCCCCGCGGGCGCGGCGCCCCGGCCGAACAGGCTCCCCATCCATTGGGCGATGCGCAGGTGCCGCAGCCGCAGGTACGCCTTCGTCAGCCACCGCGCGCGCCCGGCGGACTGCGACGATCCCACGCCGAACACGCCGTAGTACTCGTTGTGCCCGGTGTAGATCATCACCGCGTCGGGGCGCTGGGCGATGACCTCCCCGGCCAGGTCCAGCAGCGTGTACGAGTTGACGGCGGTGAGCGCGGTGTTCACCACCTCGATGTCGCGGTCGGGAAAGGTGGCTTGCAGCCGCTGCTGAAGCATCCGCGAGGGCGCCCCGCCGTGCCGGTACGGAAACCCGGCCGCGGACGACTCGCCCTGGAAGATGATGCGGAACGTTTCCGGCCGGCGCTCCGCGCGAAAGAAGTCCAGGTGCGGCAGTGGGACGATGGTGCCCTTGGGAAAGTAGCGCCTGGCGACGTCGGGGTTGGGGTGCATGAACTCCGGGCGCCCCTCCGCCGGTACGAAGAGGGGATGGCTTTCCCCATATCCCGCCACGCGCAGCCCCAACTCCAGCAGCAGGAGCAGGAGAATCGGCAGCGCGAGGGTGATGGCGGTGAACAGCCGCCGCATCCCCGGCGAGAGAGGCGGCGGTTCGGCTGCGGGCGGTGCTTTCGGCGGCGCGGGGGCTCGCTTCTTCTTGCTCATCGGGAGATGGAGACGATGGCCGCACACGGAGGGCACCGAGGACACCGAGGGGGGCGCCGAGGAGAGCGTGTGTCGGGTGCGGAAGGTAGACGAGAAGCGGAGTGCCCGCAAACGGCGCCGCGGCGCGCGCCGCGCCTGCCGAAGCGCGATCGGATTCTCCCCTCTCCCGCTTGCGGGAGAGGGGCCGGGGGAGAGGGCAGCCGGGGCATGCGCCGGCCTCGTTCGAGACGCCCCGGCGTTGCGGCCAGGTCTGCGCCGATCCAATCGAACCCCGATCGAAGTTATCCCCTCTCCGCACGCAGTTTGTGCGGGGAGGGGCGGGGGAGGGGCCTCTACGGGTGGTCGGGCGCGGTGATGGGGTGCTTCAGCGCGGCCTCGGCGGCGTAGTAGCCGCACATCCCGTGGACCGCTCCGCCCGGCGGCGTGGAGGCCGAGCACAGGTACAGCCCGGGCACCGGCGTGGAATACGGGATCTTTCGCGGCGCCGGGCGGAAGAACACCTGGCGCAGCGTCATGGCGCCCGCGCTGATGTCGCCGCCCACCAGGTTGGGGTTGTGCCGCTCCAGCGCGGAGGGCGGCATCACGTTCCGGCGCAGCACCACGTCGCGGAACCCGGGTGCGTAGCGCTCCACCTGGTCTTCGATGGCCTCGGTCATGTCGACGTCGCAGCCGAACGGCACGTGGCAGTACGCCCAGGCGATCTGCTTTCCCTCCGGCGCGCGCGACGGGTCGAACAGCGTCGGCTGCACCAGCAGCACGAACGGCTTTTCGGGAACCTTTCCCTCCAGCGGCGCGTGCTCCGAGGCTGCGATCTCGTCGAGCGTGCCCCCCAGGTGCACCGTGGCCGCGCGCGCGCACTCCGGGTTGCGCCAGGGGATGGGCGCGCTGAGCGCCCAGTCGATCTTGAACGAACCCGCGCCGTAGCGAAACCGCTCCAGCGCCCGCCGGTAGCGCCCCGACAGGCGGTGCCCCGCCACCCGCAGCACCTGCCGGGGCGTCAGGTCCAGCAGCACCAGCGGCACCCCTTGGAACTCGTCGACGTTGTCCACCGGCGCGCCCGTGACGATTTCTCCGCCGAGCGAGCGGAGGTACGAGGCCAGTGCGTTCGCGATGCTCCGCGAGCCGCCGCGCGCGATGGGCCACCCCACCGCATGCCCCGCGGCAACGAGGGTCAGCCCGAAGGCGGCCGTGGGCGAGCGGGTGAGCGGCACCATGCTGTGCGCGGCGTTTCCCGCGAACAGCGCGCGCGCCAGCTCGCCCTGGAACCGGCGCTTCGCCAGCCCGTACGCCGGCCGGATGCCGTACACGCCAAAGCGCGCCAGCAGCAGCGGGTGGTCCGGAAACTCCAGCGGCCCCAGCACGTCTTCCGCCAGCACCAGCCAGCGGCGCACCCACGGGTTCATCAGCTTCTTCCACGCGCGCGCGTCGGGTCCCAGCGTGGCGCCGGTCTCCTCCATCGACCGCTCGAGCATGGCCACCGTGCCGTCGTCCTGCGGGTGCGCCAGGCAGGCTGGCGAGTGCACCCACTCCAGCCCGTGCTCGGCCAGCGGCAGCGCGCGGAAGAAGGGCGACGACACGCCCAGCGGGTGCACGGTGGAGCACACGTCGTGGTGAAAGCCGGGAAGCGTCAGCTCCTCGGTGCGCATCCCCCCGCCGATGGTATCCGCCGCCTCGCGCACCACCACGCGCCGCCCCGCCTGCGCCAGTGCGATGGCCGCCGCCAGCCCGTTGGGGCCCGATCCCACCACCACCGCGTCCGGACCAGCCATCCACCCCTCCCGGTTGCCATCCGCCCAGCGCCACGCCCGCCGGCCGGGGCACGACGCATACCAGAAGGGGGAAACGAAGAAGGGCGCCTCCGCCGTCGCGGAAGCGCCCTCCACCCACGCCCCCCAGTCGTGCGTCAGGCCGCGTCCGACTTTTCGCCGGAGCCGCTCTTTTCCTTCTCCTTCTCACGCGAGCCGCTGTCGTCCTTCTCCCGCTCGCCCGACCCGCTCTTTCCCTTGCTGCTCTCCCCCGGCCGGTACGAGCTCTCCGTGTCGCCGCCGGAGATCACGCGGATGGGGATGGGGTTGGGGATGGCCACCTCCACCCGCTCCGTGCGATTGGCCTGGACGCGCTCGATCCAGGCGTCGTCCTTGGCCGCGCCGCCGGACTGCATGACCATGCGCGCCACCCGCAGCCCGTCGGCGTTGGAGATGCGGATGGAGCCGTGCGACGCCGCCGTCCCCAGCGATTCCGGCTCGTTGGTGCCGTGGATGGAGCGCGGCGGATCGTACACCATCTGAATGCGGCCGAGAGGGTTGTCGGCGTCGCCCGGCTCCGCCACCTCTTCGTCCTTGGCCCACTCCTCGTCCGTGGGCGGCGTCCAGCGCGGGTTGAACACCACCTGGCCGACGGTCCACTCACCCGTGCGCGTGGGCCACTCCTCGGTGCCCACGGCGATGGAGTAGGTGCCGACCACCTGGTCGCTGCGGTACACGTACAGCTTGCGCTCGCCGACGTTCACCTCCAGCCGCAGGTCTGGCGGCGGCATGGGCGGGGGCGCCGGCTGGGCCGGTGCCTGCGCCTGTGGCTGCGCGGGCGCGGACGCCGCCGCGTCGCCCGAGGCATTGTCGTCCGAGCCGTCCTTGACCGTGCATCCCGCCGTCGCCAGCAGCGCTACGGCCAGCGTCGTTCCGATCCACCGTTGCAGCATCATCGCTCCTTTCCAGGGTTTGCACCGCCCCACAAGCAAGGCGTGCGCCGCCAGCGGTCCCGGGGTTCGGGCTCTGGCCGCGTCCTTGCGACCGTGCGCCGCGTTCCATCCCACCCTGCACGAGGCTTACGATGATCTGCATCCTTCACGGATACCTGCTGGAAGGCTCGGGAAGCAACCTGTGGACGCGCTCCATCGTGGAGTCGCTGTGCCGGGAGGGGCACAACGTTCACCTGATGGCGCAGGAGAACCACCCCGAGCGCTACCCGTTCATCACCGAGGCGCGCCGCTACCGGGGCGACGAGCCCGGTGAGACGTTCTACCGGGCGGACGCGGAGCACCCGGGGTGCTGCGTGCTTCACAAGCCGGTGCTGGGCGACACCCTGCCGGTGTACGTGTGGGACAAGTACGAGGAGTTCCCCAACGTGGTGCCCATGGTGGACCTGGACGACGAGGCGGTGGAGGCGTACGTGGACCGCAACGTCCGCGCGCTGCGCCGCATCGTCGCCGAGAACGGCATCACGGCCATCCACGCCAACCACGCGGTGCTGATGTCGGTGGTGGCGCAAAGGGTGAGCGAGGAGACGGGCGTTCCCTTCGCGGTGATGCCGCACGGAAGCGCGCTGGAGTTCGCCGTGAAGCGCGACGAGCGGTTCCACCGGCTGGCGCTGGGCGCGTTCACCTCCGCGCGGCGCGTGTTCGCCATCGGCGGCGAGATGCGCGACCGGGTGCGCGGCATCCTGGGCGCGGTACCGGACCTCGAAGCGAAGTTCTCCGAGCTTCACCTGGGCGTGGACACCAGCCAGTTCGAGCCCATCGGGCGGTCGGAGCGCCCCGGCAACGTCGCCCGGCTGGCGGAGGCGCTGGCCGGGATGAAGCACGGCCGCGTTCCCGCGCAGGAAACGGAAATGCTGGGCCGGCTGCGCGGCGACATGACGGTGGACGAGCTGCGCGCCGTGATGGCGGATGCGCAGCGGTACGAGGGCAAGACGCCGGACGAGGGGCTGGAGGCCAGGCTGAACGCGGTGGACTGGGCGCGCGACCCCACGCTGCTCTTCGTCGGCCGGCTGATCAGCAGCAAGGGGATCCAAAGCGTGGTCGCCGCCCTGCCGCTGATCCTGGAAAAGCGCCCGGACCTGCGGGTGATCGTCGTGGGCCACGGCC
Organism: Longimicrobium sp.; assembly: GCF_036399935.1. GTDB lineage: Bacteria > Gemmatimonadota > Gemmatimonadetes > Longimicrobiales > Longimicrobiaceae > Longimicrobium. The sequence goes on along the minus strand of NZ_DASWMD010000073.1, from coordinate 5,723 downwards.
CTCTGCGCGAGGTGCTGGAGGCGTTGCTCTGGGCCCTGCGCGAGGGAGAGCGCGCCCTGGTGGACCTGATCGTGGCGCACGGCCGCTTGCTGGAGGGGTCGCCGGAGGGGGAGTCGGAGGGCGAAGAGCTGACGCAGGTGGCGCTGTACCTGGAGCAGCTGCGCGAGCGCGGGGAGCTGGACGCGTACTACGCCGCCGCAAAAAAGCACCTGCGGCCGGATACGGTGCTGTTCACGGGCTACCTGACGCACCGCGAGCTGCACCACCTCTTTCCCTGCTGCGACGCGGCCGTCTTCCCCTCCGTGGTCAAGGAGGCCGGGCCGCTGGTGTTCCTGGAAGCGCTGGCGTCGGGCGCGTTTCCCCTTGGCACCTACTTCGCGGGGATGAAGGCCAGCATCGACTCGGTGGCCCAGGCGCTTCCGGCGGAGGACGCCGAGGCGATGAAGCTGGACGCGGCCCCGGAGCGCACGGTGGCCGACATCGTCCGCCACGTGCCCTTGGCGCTGGAGATGGGCGAGCGCCACAAGGACGTGCTGTACCGCGTGGCCCGCGACCACTACGACTGGCGCAGCGTGGCCCGCAAGCTCTTCACCGAGCTGAACGCGCTGTAGCCGTTCCGCACTGACGCACTGACGCACTGACGCACTCACGCACTCGCGCACGAACGAGGGGCCGGCGCATCGCGCCGGCCCCTTTCGCTCATCCCGCAACCGGCCAGAGGCCTACTTGCAGGTGCCCTTGTTCTTGTTCTTGGGCGTGCAGGGGGTGGAGCCCGTTTCGGTGGGCGGAATCACCGGGGTGGGCACCAGGCTGTACGCCACGTGGTTGTTGGTGCTCAGCGAAAGCTGCACGACCGTCTTGGTGCTGGCGTCGAACAGCGCCTGCTTGACGGTCGCCGGCGAGGCACCCGGCGCACCCTGAAGGTACAGGGCCGCCACGCCCGCCACGTGCGGCGACGCCATCGAGGTGCCGCTCAGCGACTTGGCGCCCGTCGCGCTGGCGAAGTCGGCCGACATGATGCCGCTGCCCGGGGCGAAGAGGGTCACGCAGCTGCCGAAGTTGCTCCACACGGTGCGGGTGTCGGTCTTGTCGCTGGCGCCCACGGTGATGGCCAGCGGGTGCCCGCCCGGCGAGCCGTTGCAGGCGTCGATGCCCACGCCGCCGTTGGGAACGCCGTTGCCCGCGGCCAGCGCCAGCGTGACGCCGGCGGCGATCAGGTTGCTGGTGGCCTGGTCGACCGAGGCGCTGCGCTGCGGAACCAGCCCGCCGATGGACATGTTGGCCACCGCCGGAAGCCGCCCGTTCTGCGCAATCCAGTCCATGCCGGCGATGATGCCCGAGAACGAGCCGCTGCCGGCGCAGTCGAGCACCCGAACCGCCACCAGCGACACGTTCTTGGCGACGCCGTAGGTGGAGCCGCCCACCGTGCCGGCCACGTGGGTTCCGTGCCCGTTGCAGTCGCCGCCGCGCATGGTGGCACTGTCCGCCATCACGTCCACGCCGAAGGTGGCGCGGCCGCCGAACTCGGCGTGGTCGTAGCGGATGCCGGTGTCCACGATGTACGCCGTGACGCCCGCGCCGGTGCTGGTGTAGCTGTACGTGGTGCTCAGGGGAAGCGCCCGCTGGTCGATGCGGTCCAGCCCCCAGGTGGCGCCCGTCTGCGTGGTGCTGTACGCGGTGGTCCGGCCGTCGGGCTCGATCATGCGCACGCGGCCGTCCAGCTTCAGCGCCTGAAGCGCCACGCTGCTGATGTTGCCCGCGAAGCCCGTGAGCACGCTCTCGTACACGTAGTCGGGGCGAATGCCGTACTGCTGCGCGATGGGAAGCGGATCGACGTCGTCGCTGACGGTGACGATGTAGCGTCCGGGGATGATGCTGTTGTCCTGCAACAGGTTCACGGGGCCGGCGGGGGCCACCGGGCTGGTCTGGTCACCGCAGGCCGCGAGAGTGGCGGCAAAGGCGGCGAAAGCGAAAGTCCTGCGCATGCGTACTCCTGGAGGGGTTGGGGGACCATCGGCGGCGCGCCGTGCGCCGCGGCTGGCATCCAGTAAGGCATGGCGTGTACCGAATGGGGGCACAGGCGCAAACAACCCTTTTGCATAGACTTACGAATTTGCCCTTTGCGCCGGGGACAGGTTGTTGCCCTGTTTTGGTGAAACATTGTTCAGCATCGTGCCTCACAATAGAGCAGGGGGGGTTGTTGTCCTTACGCACTCGCGGCCATTCAAGGGCTTCTCGGCCACGTTGCCGGCCGCCGCGGTGGAGGCCATCCGCCGCAATCCCCGCGTGAAGTACGTGGAGACGGTGGACTGGAACGAGGCGAACTACGCCGCGAACTGGTACGGCTACCAGCACCAGGGGGTCATCGGGTACGTGTACCTGACGCCCTGAGCGGTAAACGTGGAAGACGGACGGCCCGGCCGGGGATGCTCCCGGCCGGGCCTCATCGTTTCCCGACGCCCACGAGTTTGCGCAGATGGGTCCGCCGTCCCAGTATGACGGCACACGCAACAGGATGCGCCGGTTTTGCTCCCCCGTCCCAAGCCGCACTCGTGACCGAGCCCCACCCAACCACCGGCCCCGACGACCCGATCGCCTCGCAGGCCGCCGAAATCCGCCAGCGCCTGGTGAGCCAGGCGCAGCAGAACGTGGACGAGGTGCTGCGGGCGCTGGCCGCGCAGGCGCCCCCCGCCCCCACGGAGCCCGAGTCCGCGGCCGCCCGCGAAGCGTTCTCGCGGACGTGGTCGGAGCTGGCCGACGTGCTGCTGGACCCGCGCACCGGGCTGGCCAGCCGCATCCTGTTCTGGGACCGGCTGCGCCACGCCGCCGCGCGCTACCGCCGGCACAAGCTGCTGTTCGGGGTGCTGTACGTGCGGACGTCGGACGACAAGGAGGCGCACGTGCCCGAGCTGGCGCGGCGCCTGGGGGTGAGCCTGCGGGAGATCGACACGGTGGGGTACGCGGGAGGCGGCGAGTTCACCGTGCTGCTCGACGGGCTGCACGCCGCGGAAGACGCCCAGGCCGTCGCCGAGCGCATTCAGCGGGAGCTGGCGTCGGCGGTGCAGGGCGGGGCCGTGCCGCTGAGCGCCAGCATCGGCGTGGCGGTGCCCGCGGGGAACGGCGACCCGGGCACCATCCTGTGGCAGGCCTACGTGGCCATGCAGCGGGTGGGCTCCGGGGCCGTGGGCGTGGCGCCGGCGGCCTGACGGTCAGCCCGGCCGCGAGGCCAGCGCGTTCGCCTCTTCTTCGGCCGCGGCTACCACGGTGTCGCGGCCGGCGGCCTTGGCCATGTACAGCGCGCGGTCGGCGGAGCGCACCAGGTCCGATGCGTCGGAGCCGTCGTCGGGCGCGGTGGCCACGCCGATGCTCACCGTCAGGTGCGCCCCGCCGCTGAAGCGGTGCATCGCCATGAACCGGCGCAGCCGCTCGGCCACGGCGCAGGCCGTGTCGGCGTCGGCGCCCACCATCACCACGGCGAACTCCTCGCCCCCCACCCTCGCCACGGTGTCGTGCACGCGCACGTGCTCGCGCAGCATGCGGGCGAACTCCTGCAGCGCCGTGTCGCCCGCGGGGTGGCCGAAGCGGTCGTTGAAGTGCTTGAAGTGGTCCACGTCCAGGATGGCCAGGCTCAGCGCGCCGCCGTGCCGCTCGCGCCGCGACGTTTCGGCGGCCACCACGTGGTCGAAGTGGCGCCGGTTGGCCAGCCCCGTCAGCGAGTCGGTCAGCGCCAGCCGCGACAGCTCGGCGCGGGCGGCCGCCAGCTCCAGCCGCTGCTTGCGGATGCGCGACAGCACCACGCAGGCGTACAGCGACGTCACCAGGAACACGCCGCCCACCAGCGCCTCCACCCCCAGCCGCGTGCCGGGGAGCCCGGCCCACACCACGGCGCCCAGGTAGCCGGCCGTCATCAGCGCGCTCAGCAGCGCGGCCGCGCGAAAGCCGATGTACCCGGCGCAAAAGATCAGCACCACCGGCCACACCACCAGCACCAGCATCCGCACCTCGGGCGCCGTGCGGACCATGGCGCTCAGCAGCAGGGCGGTGGCCAGCGAGGGAACCAGCACGAAGTGGGGATCCCACCCGCGCCACAGCCGCCCGCCGCGCTCCAGGAGCACCCACACGGACCCCAGCACCACCCCCGCCACGGCCACCAGCAGCGCCCATTCGGTCGTCGCGATGTGGGCGTACTCCATGACATCGAGCATGGCGATCACCGCCAGCGCCAGCGCCAGGCCGCTGGTGGCGAGGGCAAGGCCGTGCTGCTTCTGGCGGCGGTCCTGGTCCATTGTCGTCCATGCATCGATGGGGTCCGGCACAAGCGACAGAAGTGTGGAAAGATACGTGCCGCGGGCGCGGCGCGGGGCGTGCGTGGCGGGCGCCGCAACCTTTTTCACGGGATACGGATGCGGCGGCTGATTCTTTTCGACATCGACGGGACCCTGCTCGACGCGGGCGGCGCGGGCCGCCGTGCCATCGCCACCGCCATGGTGAAGGTGTACGGCCAGACGGGGCGGCTGGACGGATACCGGATGGGCGGGCGCACCGATCCGCAGATCGTCCGCGAGCTGCTGGGCGGCGTGGGGGTGGGCGAGGCGGAGATCGAGGCCGGGTTGGAGGCGCTGTGGCCCATGTACGTCGAGGGCCTGCGCCACGACATCACCGGCCGGGTGAAGGCGCTGCCCGGCGTTCCCGCGCTGCTGGACCGCATCCACGCGTACCACCCGGAAACCGTGCTGGGGCTGCTGACGGGGAACGTGGTGGAGGGCGCGCGGCTAAAGGTAGAGGCGGCGGGGCTTCCCTTCGGCCGCTTTCGGGTGGGGGCGTACGGCTCGGACCACTGGCAGCGGCCGGAGCTCCCCGCCATCGCCATCCAGCGCGCCCGCGAGTTGACGGGCATCGGCTACCAGGGCAAGGAGGTGGTGATCGTGGGCGACACGCCGTTCGACATCTCCTGCGGCGCGCACCTGGGCGTGCGCACCGTGGCGGTGGCCACGGGCGGGCACACGATGGAGGAACTGGCCGCCTGCGGCCCCGACCACCTGTTCGCCGACCTGTCGGACACGGAAGCCGTCTGGCGCGCGATCAGCGACTGAGGGGTCAGGAGCGGGTGAACCCGCCACACAAGGGCGGAAAGCCTACCAAACTGCGGGAAGGCTTCACCTGCACGCACGCCGCACCTGCCGAAGTACGATGTCATCCCGACGGAGCGGCCACGGAGTACCCTCAGCGTGCCCCAGACACCGCAGCGACCGAGGGATCCGCCACACACCACTCGAAGCGCACCGGAGTATCAGGAGCCCCGACGCCCGAGAGCGGGTGAACCCGCCGCTCGGAAAGCGGAAAGCCCCGGCTCGGGCCGCTGTCGCGTCCCGCCCGGGGCTTCACCTGCACGCGCGCCCCGCCTGCCGATGCGCCACCAGTCATCCCGACGGAGCGGCCACGGAGTACCCGCAGCGTGCCCCAGACACCGCAGCGACCGAGGGATCCGCCACACACCACTCGAAGCGCACCGGAGTATCAGAATGCCCCGACGCCCGAGAGCGGGTGAACCCGCCGCTCGGAAAGCGGAAAGCCCCGGCTCGGGCCGCTGTCGCGACCCGCCCGGGGCTTCACCTGCACGCGCGCCCCGCCTGCCGATGCGCCACCAGTCATCCCGACGGAGCGGCCACGGAGTACCCGCAGCGTGCCCCAGACACCGCAGCGACCGAGGGATCCGCCACACA
>NZ_DASWMD010000072.1:0-27518 GCF_036399935.1 Longimicrobium sp. | reverse complement strand
TTTTTATACCCCCCCCCCCCCCCCCCCCCCATTTGCCAAACGTTCCCAGCATGATATCCCCGGGGGTGAGGAGGATGCGTCCGGCGTAGTCCCGGATGACTTCACCGACCTTGCAGAGGCGATCCATGCGTTGTGGGTCGCCATGGACCAGGGGCAGCGCTTTGGGCATTGGAAGCTGCTGCGCTTCAACGGCCACTTCTTCCGCGACGCCGAAGTCCTGCCGCTCACCCGCGCCGATGTCGCGGTGCTGTATCAAGCCGCTCAGGCCAACTGGCAATACGTCGAGCCGACGATCTTCGGCACTCTCCTCACACGGGCGCTCAATCCGAAGGAACGCCATCGACTCGGTGCGGAGTACACGCCGCGCGAGTACGTGGAGCGCGTGGTCCGGCAGACTGTGGACGTGCCGCTGCGCGAGCGGTGGGCGCCCGTACAAGCGCATGCGGCGGAACTGGCGGGCTCGCGCAAGAAGAAGGACCGCGACACCGCACTCGGTGAGCTTCGCGACTTTCACGCGTGGATGCGCGGGCTGCGCTTCCTGGATCCCGCATGCGGCAGCGGCAACTTTTTGTACGTCACGCTGCACATGGTCAAGCGCCTGGAGTTGGAGGTGCTGCGGGCCATAGAAGAGATCACCGGCAACCCGGAGCTGGGGATTGAGGAAGTGGGGCCGTGGCAGTTCTACGGCATAGAAATCAAGCTGTGGGCTCGAGAAATCGCTGAACTTACGCTGTGGATCGGCTACCATCAGTTCTGGATGGAGCACCACAAGGGCGTCAACCCGCCCGAGCCGGTGCTCAAGGACACCGGCACGCTGGAGTTGCGTGATGCCGTGCTCGACTGGGACGAGATCGTTGAAGCTCCCGCCCGGTCGCGCCCCGATCCCACGCCGCGCATCGTACACCCCGTCACGGGAAAGTTGGTGCCCGATCCAGAGGCGCGGCTGGTGTACAATCTATACACAAATGCGCGTCCAGCTCGGTGGCCACAGGCGGATTTCATTATCGGCAATCCGCCGTATCTAGGCCAAAGGAAACAACGGGAGAGTTTCGGACACGGTTATGTGGACGCTCTTAGATCTGCCTATCCAGACCTTCCTGACAGTGCTGACTTCGTGATGTACTGGTGGTTTAGAGCGGCCGTTGAGGTCGCGGTCGAACGTTCGACGAGAGCTGGATTGATCACGACCAATACACTGGCGCAAGAGCAGAATCGCGCAGTAATTGAGAGTGCTGCTTCACTTGGCGCACAGATTGTCTGGGCAATTCCTGACCACCCATGGGTAGATGATGCCGGAGCAGCCGACGTGCGAGTTGCAATGTCGGTCATTGCTCTCCGTCCTGCACAAGCAACACTGCTCCGGATCAACAAACGTACGGGTCAACTGGATGAATTTGTTTCCGGGCAGCTTAACCACGATTTGTCTATAGACGCTGACGTGGCGGGAGTCGCTGCGATTCAATTGCGGGCAAATACGGGTATTTGCACCCCTGGGTTCAAATTGCATGGGGCAGGTCTAGTTCTCACTAAAGAGGATGCTGAACGCCTCATCCAACTTGATTCCCGGCATCGGGAGATTGTCCGTCCATATCGGAACGGGAAGGATCTCACCAGCCGTCCTAGAGAAGTCTCCATCGTGGATTTCGCCCTGCGCAATGAAGATGATGCACTGCAGTATCCGGTGCTGTATGACCTGATTCGCACCCGGGTGAAGCCGGAGCGCGATGCTAACGCAATGCAGTCCCGGCGCGATAAATGGTGGCTACTTGGCCAGCCGAATCCGAAACTGAGAGGAATGACGGCGGGGCTGATGCGAATGATCGTAACGGTCTTTACGTCAAAGCACCGCTTCTTCACCTTTTTGAGCAGTGAAATCGCGCCTGACCAGACACTGGTCTGTATCGGATCAGATAGTCCCACTCTCTTGGGCTATCTATCATCTTCGCACCACGTGATTTGGTCACTCGCGGCGGGTGGACGCCTTGGGATCGGGAATGATCCGCGATATAACAAGAGCAAGTGCTTCGACCCTTTCCCGTTCCCCGATCCGCCGCAGGAGCTGCGGGAGGAGATCGGGCGGGTGGCAGAGCGGCTGGACCAGCACCGCAAGGACGCCATCGCCCGCGACGAGCGCGTGACGATGACGGGGATGTACAACCGTGGTCGAAAAGCTGTGCGCCAACGAAAAGCTCACCGATAAGGAGCGCGCCGTTCACGAGATCGCCGCGTGTGGCGTGCTGCGCGACCTGCACGACGAGTTGGACCGGCTGGTGGCGCAGGCGTACGGCTGGCCCTGGCCCATGGAGCGCGAAGAGGTGCTGGAGCGCCTGGTGGCCCTGCACGACGAGCGCGTGGAAGAGGAAAAGCGCGGCTTCGTGCGGTGGTTGCGGCCGGAGTACCAGGTTCCGCGCTTCGGCGGCGGCGTGCCTGCGCCGGAAGAGCCGGCGCTGGATCTGCCCGATGAACCCGCGGCGGAGGAAGTGGTCAAAGTGGTCGATGCGAAGCCCTGGCCGTCGGATGCGATCGGCCAGTTGGGCGCGATCAAGGCGTACGTGTCCACCGCGCCCGCCACGCCGACCGAGGTGCGCGTGGCCTTCGCCGGCGCACCCGCAACCCTGGTTGCCCGCTACCTGGACACGCTCGCGATGGTGGGCGAGGTACGTACGCTTGCGGATGGTCGCTACCAGGCTGTCACTGAACCGCTGTGACTCAGGTCACGCGTGGACCCTCGCAGGGCGCTTGCGTCGGGCGCGGAGATTCGATCTACTTGGGAACTGCCCAATCGATTCTGACCCGCCCCACCGGAACCATCCATGATCGTTGCCCTGGCATCGCCCCGGGTCGCCACGTCGCTCGATGACGGGTTGGAGAACGCAGGGCGGCTCATGGCCGAGGCGTCGGCGCAGGGGGCGGAGATCGTCTGCTTTCCGGAGGCCTACCTGCCGGGGCTGCGCGGGGTGGACATCGACGTCCCCCCGTTCGATCGGGCGGACCAGGAGCGGGCCACGCGCGCCGTGGCGGAGCTGGCGCGGACGCACGGCATCGCCACCATCATGGGCATGGAGCGGCTGACGGATGCGGGGCGGCAGATCGTCGCCGTGGTGTTCGATGCGGATGGACGGGAGCTGGGGTACCAGACCAAGAACCAGCTGGCCCCCAGCGAAGACCCCTTCTACGTGCCCGGCGACACGCGGCGGATCTTCGAGGTCAACGGCACCCGGTTCGGCGTGGCGATCTGCCACGAGGGCTGGCGCTATCCCGAGACGGTGCGGTGGGCGGCGGCGCGCGGCGCCCGGATCGTCTTCCATCCCCAGCACTCGGGAAGCAACCAGGAAGGCATCCGCCTGAAGGAATGGGGCGGGGCCGGCCGGCCGTACTACGAAAAGGCGATGGTGATGCGGTCCATCGAAAACACCATCTACTTCGCCAGCGTCAACTACGCGCTGCGCTTCCCGGAATCCGCCACGGCCCTCATCGACCCTGCGGGCGAGTGCCAGGCGTACCTGCCGTACGGCCAGGAGGGCGTGCTGGTGCAGTCCATCGACCCGGAAGAAGCGACCGGCCTGATCGCCAGCCGGTTCGCCCCGGCGCGCTACCAGGAATCTACACCGGCTGAGCGATGAAACAGCCGATCCTGCTGCGCCTGGCGCCCGCCTTGGCGATCGCCTTGGTGCTTTCGTGCACCCCGACGGGCCTGTGCGGGTGCCCGCCCAGCCGCAGCCACGTCGACATCCATGGCGTGGTGCGCACCGCCGCCGGCACGCCGGTGCAGGGAGCGGTGATGCGCGCAACGTTCTACCGCGAGCAGTGCGGTGAGGGCTTCGGCGAACCCGCGGACCAGGACGCGTACCCCGCCCAGACCAATGCCGCGGGTGCGTACGATGGCCGCTTCATCTCCATGGGCGGACCCAAGCCGGTGTGCCTGCGGGTGAGCGCCACCCGCGGAGCGGGTGCGTCCGCCGACAGTGCCCTCAGCGAAGGCGCGATCATCCAGTTGCGCGACGAAGACGACAACCCGGCGCGCGTTCGCGTGGACGTCGTCTTTCCCGGAAGCTGAACGATGCCCGCATTCCGCCGGGCAGGCCGCTCCAGGGAGGCGGTCAGCGAGGCACCCCCCGAGCTGCCGCGGTGGGGGTGGGGCTTCGTGCTGGCGTGCGCCATCATCCCCGTGTTGACCGTAGGGGGACTGGTGCCCATCGTGGTCGGGGTGGCGGGCGCCACCAGCTGCTACCGCGTCTCCCGCGACACCCGCATTCCGCCGCGTGGGCGCATGCTGCGCTGCGCGGGCATCACCGCCGCGTGCTGGGCCGCGACGGCGGCGTTCCTGGCGCTCCTGGCCGCGGCCCTCTGATCCTCATCCCCCGTTTTCCCCTCCTCGCCATGCCATCACTCCTCTGGTCCATCCGGCGCCACCTGGGGATCTCCCTGCCGCTCTTTGCCCTGTACGCGGTGGCGATCGTCCTGGCCACCAACGGCGTGGTGGACGGGCGCACCCTCGCGGTACTGGGGGCGGTGCTCGTGCTGACGCTGCTCACCCCGGCGGCGGTGAGCGCGCTCAACCGCCGGCACCTGCGGGGCAGCTGGAGCCCGGCCCTGGCCGAGGGCGAGCAGGTGCTGCACGACGGCCCGGCAGACCGGTACCAGGCGGGGTACTTCGGGTGGCTGTTCCTGACCGACCGCAGGCTGGTGCTGTACCGGGTGGGCGGGAAGGAAGACCTGTCGATTCCGCTGGCGCAGCTGGCCGAGGTGCGCGCCACCCGCTACGCCGGCATCTTCGCGACCGACCTGCGCCTTGAACTGGGCGACGGAACGGTGGAGACGCTGCAGGTGGAGGGCAGCGGGGAGTGGGTGGAAAAGCTGGAAGCCGCGCGGGCGGAGGCGGCCCGCGGCGTCCCCTCCATCACGCCCTGAGCATTGCGCCTATGCCACCTATTGCGTTAGGGTTCAACATCTTCCGTTTCCCGTCCCACCCGTGTTCGCCTGCCCCGCGGCACGTCCCCGAGCGCCCGGAGGTTCCATGGCCCAATTCTGGACCCGCACCCGCACTTTCCTGGCGGGCCTGTGGCTGGCCGTGGTGGCCGCCGAGTTCATCGTGTTCTTCGCGGTGGAGCGCATCGACAATTCCTGGGTGCTGCTGCTGTTCGCGGCGGTGCTGGCCCTTCCGCTGATCGCCATCGACATGACGGTGCGCTGGGTCCGGCGCCCGGCCCGCAAGCGGTGGGACCGCTACGACGTGGCTGCCGGGTCCGCGGCATCCGTCCGCACCGTCGTGGAGGCGCCGACCGATCCGCCGGCACAGGCGCCTCCCGCGGAACGAACGCCCGGCCTGGCCTGACGCTGGGGCCCCGACGTCCAAAACCCCGGCCCGGAGCGCCCAGCGTCCGTGCCGGGGTTCGTCCATTCGGGCCGATCGCCGGTGCGCGGTCCCGCCCCGTCACATCCCGCGCGACAAGCACGTTCTGCTCCCGCCACCTTCCCGCGAGAACCGCCCGTGCCCGTAGACGATCCACGCACCCGTACCGAGATCCTGGAGGCGCTCGGCCACGTGCAGGCCGAGGTCGCGTCGTACTTCGGTTCGCTTGGCGCCGAGTTCAACCAGCGGACGGGGGATGCCTGGACCCCCGCCGAGCACCTGAAGCACCTCGTCACCTCCGTGAACGCCGTGGCGCGGGGGCTCGCGGCGCCCAAGCTGCTGCTGCGCCTGCGCTTCGGCCGGGCGCGCACGACGTCGCGCTCGTACGCGCAGGTCCGGGACGCGTACCGCGCGGCGCTCGCTGCCGGCGGCAAGGCGTCGGGCGCGTTCGTGCCCCCGCCGGAGGTCGTGTCGGCCGACGACGCCGGCCGGCGCAGGGCCGAGATCCTGGCGCGCTGGGAACGGGCCAACGTTCGCCTGCGCGGCGCGCTGGAACGCTGGACCGAGCCGCAGCTGGATGGAATCCGCATGCCGCACCCGCTGCTGGGCCACCTGACGACGCGCGAGATGCTGTTCTTTACCCTCTACCACAACCAGCACCACGTCGCCGCGGCCCAGCGGCGCCTGGCCGGGGAGGTTGCCCGATGAGACATAAGCCGAATGCCGCGCCGCTGCTGTCCATGCTGACGGTCGCCTCTGCGGCTGGTTTCTGCTGATGCTTCCGGCCGATCGCTTCCTCGACGCCATGATGTGGCTGGGCGCCGTCCTGATGGTGGCCACCATCCTGGTCACCGAACACCGGCGCCGAAAGCTGGGTTCGGTGCTCGTTCGAATGCCGCGGGTACACACGCAGTGGGTGTTCCTGATCACGGGGTCCGTGCAACTGCTCGTGGCAGTGATCACGTTCAGGCCGCGCGTGCCGACGATCGCGCTCGTGCCCGCCTGCCTGGGTGCTTTCTTCGTTGTCGTTGCGCTTCGCCGCTTCGAGCTGCGGGAGCGGGGGATCGCCGGGATCGAGAACGCGTGGCCGTGGCGCGAGGTGGAGTATTATGAGTGGGTGGGCAAGGATCGCGGAACGCTGCACCTGCGCCTGTACTGGAAGTGGTGGTTCCGCGCTTCGGGGGTGGTGCCCGTGCCCGCGGACCAGCGCGAGGCCGTCGCGCGCATCCTTCACCAGTACGCGCCCAACGCGGAGCCGACCACCGGCTTCGGTCAGAACAGCGTGTAGATGAACGGCGCCAGCGCGGAACCCTGCGTAAGCACCATCAGCATGCCCAGGAGCAGCATGAAGATGATGATGGGCATCAGCACCCACCGCTTGCGGGCGCGGACGAAGCCGAAGAGCAACCTCAGCCTGGACTGCGACGCCATGGAGACTCCCTTCCGGGTGTGAGGCGGGGTCAGTACGGCTTGTCGGGCCGGGTGGCGGGGCCGCCGGCCTCCACCGGCTCCCAGTACGAGGCGCGCGACGGATCGGGCTTCAGCGACAGGCGGTCCTTGCCCAGCACCCGCAGCACGATGGCGATCGGCGTAACGATGAGAAAGTAGCTCAGCGCCAGCAAAACGAAGGTGCTCACGATGGAGATCTTCATCGCGAACGCCATCCACCCCCGCTCCACCGGCCGCAGCACCCCCGGCGCCACCAGCCCCAGCAGCAGGAACGCCGCGCCGGTCCCCAGCATCCACGGCGCCGCCGGGCGTCCGCGCCAGAGCAGGAATCCGCCGATCAGCGCCAGCGGTGCCGCCATCACCAGGCCGAACCTGCGCAGGTCGGCGGTCGTCTTTTCCCGGTTCTTCATCGCCCCTCAATCCAGCTCTAGCTGTGCGCGCCAGTCTGCGTCATCGGCCAGCGGCGGCTGCTCGGACTTCAGCAGCACCATGTCTTCCATCACCAGCGCGTCCATCCCGGTGCGCATGAAGCAGCGGTACGCATCCTCGGGCGTGCAGACGATGGGCTCGCCGCGCACGTTGAACGAGGTGTTGATCACCACGCCGTAGCCCGTGCGCTTCTTCACCTCCTCGATCAGGCGATGGTAGCGCGGATGGTCGCGCGGGTCCACCGTCTGGATGCGCGCCGAGTAGTCTACGTGCGTGACCGCCGGCACCACGCTGCGGGGCACGTTGAGCTTGTCGATCCCGAACAGCCCATCCTCTTCGTCCGTCGCCGCCGTCCGGTACTTCTCGCGCACGGGAGCCACGAGCATCATGTACGGCGACTCGCGGTCCAGCTCGAACAACTCGGCGGCGTCCTCGCGCAGGCACGACGGGGCGAAGGGACGGAACGACTCGCGGTACTTGATCTTCAGGTTCATCACCGACTGCATGCGGGTGCTGCGCGCATCGCCCAAAATGCTGCGCGCGCCCAGCGCCCGCGGCCCGAACTCCATCCGCCCCGCGAACCAGCCGACGACGCTTCCATCCGCGATCAATCCAGCCGCCACCCCTGCCACCTCGTCCCCGGTGTAGCGGCGGTACGGGACGCTCTTCTCGCGCAGCCACGCCTCGATTTCGTCCGCCTGGAACGCGGGCCCCAGGAACGAGCCCCGCTGTGCGTCGCGCCCCGCGTGGACCGTCCGCGGCTGGCCCAGCACCTGGTGCCAGGCGAAGAGCGCGGCCCCCAGCGCCCCGCCCGCGTCGCCCGCCGCCGGCTGGATCCAGATGTCGTCGAAGATCCCCTCGCGCAGGATGCGGCCGTTCCCCACGCAGTTCAGCGCCACGCCGCCGGCCAGGCACAGGTTGCGCTCCCCCGTCTCCCGCCGAACGTGGCGCGCGGTGCGCAGCATCAGCTCTTCGGTGACGTCCTGGATGGAGCGCGCCAGGTCCATCTCGCGCTGCGTCAGCGGCGACTCGGGCGTGCGCGGCGGCCCGCCGAAGAGCTGGTGAAAGCTCTCCGACGTCATCGTAAGGCCGCGCGTGTAGTTGAAGTGCTTCATGTTCAGCCGGAACGAGCCGTCCTCGCGAACGTCCATCAGCTCGTCCATGATCAGCCGGGCGTACTTCGGCTCGCCGTACGGGGCCAGCCCCATCACCTTGTACTCGCCGGAGTTCACCCGGAAGCCCAGGTAGTGCGTCATGGCCGAGTACAGCAGCCCCAGGCTGTGGGGAAACTTCATCTCGTAGCGCAGGTCCACGCGGTTGCCGGCGCCCACGCCCCACGAGGCGGTGGCCCACTCGCCCACGCCGTCGAAGGTGATGACGGCCGCGCGTTCGAACGGTGACGGGAAGAACGCGGAAGCCGCGTGCGACTGGTGGTGCTCGGGATACAGCAGGTCGCGGTCGATGCCCAGCTCGTCCTGCACCACGTCGCCCATCCACAGTTTTTCCTTCAGCCACAGCGGCATCGCCTTGAGCCACGACGAAAACCCGGATGGCGCGTAGGCCAGGTACGTTTCCAGCAGCCGCTCGAACTTGAGCCAGGGCTTGTCGTAGAACGCCACGTGGTCCAGCTGCGCCGCCGTGATCCCCGCCTCTCTCAGGCAGTACTCCACCGCGCCGCTGGGAAAGGCCGCATCGTGCTTCCGGCGCGTGAACCGCTCTTCCTGCGCGGCCGCGACGATCTCGCCGTCCCGCACCAGGCAGGCGGCGGAATCGTGGTAGAACGCGGAGATGCCCAGGATGTGAACGGCCATTCGGGAGGCGGTGGGGGAGGGGCAGGGGCCGCACGGGCGAATGAATTCGCTGCAACGACCATACGAAGTCTGCCTTCGCAGACTGGCCTGCTTTGGTGAAAGGGCAGGGGTGTGGCGCGCGCCCGGATGGTGGTGCAGTTCTCCCCCTCTCCCGCTTGCGGGAGAGGGGGCCGGGGGAGAGGGCAGCCGAGGCCCGCACGGCCCTCTCCGAAGCGCTCCGACCTGCCTTTGGGGAGCAACCGCGGTTACCGCGGGCGAATGAATTTGCTGCAACAACTACGCGAAGTCCGCCTGCGCGGACTGGCCTGCTTTGGTGCAAGGGCAGGGGTGTGGCGCGCCCATGGTTCGCCCGTCGCGAGGTGTATTCTACAAGGATTTGCGTTCGGCCACAGGTGCGCGGGCTTTCCGGGTCTTGCGCGCGGGGGTGGGCGGCCTGAGCTTGGGGCCAGCCGCGCACGTTTTCCGCGCGATCTCCCTCGTCCCTCCGCGTGATATGACAGCATCACCAGCGAGCGCTCCGTGGCGGGTGGAGGTTGGTGCAGACGCCGTCACGGCCGTGTACGAAGCCGCGGGGGATGCGGGTGGCGTGTTCGTGTTCGCGCACGGCGCGGGTGGCCGGATGGACGATGCGGGGATGCTGAAGCTGGGTGCGGCGTTCCGCGCGCGCGGCCTGTCGACCGTGCGGTTCAACTTCGTGTATCGCGAGAAGGGATCGGGCAGGCCGGACCCCATGCCGCGGCTGATGGAGTGCGTGTCGGCCGTCGTGGCGCGGGTGCGGGAGGAGCTTCGGCCGCCGCTGCTGGTCATCGGCGGGCGGTCGATGGGGGGGCGGGCCGCGTCAATGCTGGCGGCGGAGGGGTTCGCGTGCGACGGGCTTCTCCTTCTCGCCTATCCGCTGCACCCCGACAAGCAGCCCGAAAAGCTTCGCGACGCGCACCTGCCGTCCATCCAGGCACCCGTGCTCTGCTTCAACGGCACCCGGGACGCACTGTGCAGGCGCGACCTGATGGAGGCGACGCTGACGCGCGTGGGGCCCAACTGGACGATGCACTGGCTGGAAGGCGCCGACCACTCGTTCCACGTGCTCAAGTCGTCCGGCCGCACCGACGAGCAGGTGGTGGACGAAGTGGCCGACACGACGCGCGGCTGGCTCGCGGGCTTACGCTGATGGGCCACCTGACCCATGCGGCACGCGGCGATGGGCAGTATCCGTTGTGGTACGTCCTGAACCTGGAGAGCTTTCGTTGAATCCGCCCGCCGCCGCACCCACCGATCCGCCGCAGACGGCCGCCGCGCCGCCCGCCAGCACCGCCGCGCCCGCCGCCATCGCCGCGCCGGGGCGGCGCTACGACCGCTCGCTCATCGAGGGGCCGCTGGCGCCCGCCGTGTGGAAGCTGGCCTGGCCCACCATGCTCACGAACATCTTCGGCGGGCTGCAGGGCATCGTCGACCACGTGATGGTGGGCCACTACGTGGGCTTCACCGCCAACGCCGGCATCGGGGTGGCCACGCAGATCTGGATCGTCATCGTGGTCTTCATCATGTCGGTGTTCACGGGAATGAGCGTGCTGGTGGCGCGCTTCGTGGGCGCGGGCGACGAGGAGATGGCCGACCGCACCGTCTACCAGGCGTTCCTCACCGCGCTCGGCATCTCCGTCCTGGTGCTGGCGCCGGTGGGATGGTTCGCCGCGCCGGCGCTGCTGACCCTGGTGAACGCCACCGCCGCCGTGCAGGCCGAGGCGCTGCCCTACCTGCGCATTTCCATGGTGTTCAGCAGCGGAATGCTGCTCTTCTTCCTCACCAGCGGCGCCCTGCGCTCCGCGGGCGACGCGCGCACGCCCATGGTGCTGGGCATCGCCATGACGCTGATGAACATCGCGCTGAACGTGGTGTTCATCACCGGCGTGGGCCCCATTCCCGCCTACGGCACGGCCGGGGCGGCGATGGGAACGGTGATCGCGGCCGGGCTGCTGGGCGCGTACTCGCTCTTCAAGCTGTGGCACGGCGGATGGGTGGTGTCGTTCCCCAAGGGGCGGGGGTACGCGCCGGACTGGGGGATCATCAAGTCGCTCTTCCGCTTCGGCCTGCCGGCGGGGATCCAGGGGATCGCCATGAACGTCGGAGGGCTGCTGCTGCTGGCGTTCATCGGCTCGCTGGCGCAGAGCGCGGCGGCGCAGGCGGCGTACGCGGTGTCGTACGGGCAGCTGTTTTCGCTGGTCACCTGGACGTCCGTGGGGCTGATGGGCGCCGCCGCCGCCGTCGCCGGGCAGAACCTGGGCGCGGGCCAGCCGGACCGCGCCAACGAGGCGGTGCACGTGGCGGCGCGCATCGCCATGGCCGGCGCGGGGTTCCTGGGGCTGTTCTTCTTCTTTCTCCCCCGCACGCTGCTGGGCGTGTTCGGCATGGACGAGCCCGGGGTGGTGGACATCGGCGTGCAGCTGCTGCGCATCCTGAGCGTATCGGGGCTGATGATCGCCGTGGCGCTCACCTACACCGGCGGCCTGCAGGGCACGGGCGACACCAAGGGGCCGCTCTACATCTCCATCGTCTCGCAGGTGATGGTGCCGCTGGGCATCTGCGCCGTGGTGGAGCGCGTGGCCACGCTGGACCCGCTGGACATCTGGCTCGCCATCCTGGCCGGCCACACCACGCGCTGCGCCCTCAGCGTCCTGCGCTTCCGGCAGGGGAAGTGGAGGAACATCGCGGTGGAGGTCCGGCGCTAGCCGTCCGTCCGGCCGGCGCCCACACGACAGGGGGAAGGGAATGCAGCGACGGATGATGCGGATGGCGCTCGTGAGCGCCGCACTCGTGCTGGGGCCCACGCCCGCCGCCGCGCAGGTGCCCGACACCGCCGGCCTGGCGCAGGCCGTGGGAGCGTTCCTCGTGGAGACCGTCGTGCCGCAGGTCGGGCGGAGGAACCGGCTCGAGGTAAGTGCGCCCAGCACGGCGTTCGATTCCGCCGTCGCCGTCTTCCTGCAGGCCGCGCCCGAAGCCGCCCTGCCCCCGAGGCGCGGCTATCGCAACTGGATCGTCACACGCCACCTGGACTTTCGCGGCGACACGGCGGTCGTCCTGGTGGAACAGGGCACCGGCTGGCCCGCGCCGGTCGACGACCCGTATGCGCTCACGTTTTTCGTCGACCAGAACAACTTCTTCTTCGTCCGCGATCCGGCGGGGTGGCGCTACGTCAGGCGCGCGTTCCATAGCCACGCCGACGGCGGCGCCGTTCGAGGCTAGCACGGCCGTGATCGTACGAAACGCGAACCGCCCCGGGCACCTGGCCCGGGGCGGTTCTCGTTGTCCGTCGACCGTGCTGCCCGGCTTACCGCGCGCGGGCCAGGTCGCGAACGGCGCCCGCCAGCATGCGCACCTTGGCGCCGTCGGACGAGCGGCCTGCGTCGCCGTCCAGGCTCGTGGCCAGGGTGTTCAGCGCCGTGCGGCGGCCCGCGCCCGAGGCGCGCTCCGCGGTGGTCAGCGCCTGCCGGACCGCGGTGATGCGCCCGGCGGCCAGCCCGCTGGAGCGCTCCAGCTGGTCCACGTAGGCGCGCGCCAGCGCAAAGCTGGGCGGCCACACGAACTTGGGCTGCCCCTGCGGGTTCAGCTGCTCCAGCTTGACCGTGTTCGCCGCGTCGATCTCGTTGCGCGACAGGAACTGGCTGGGCTGCAGCTCGAAGATGTCGAGCCCGCGCGAGATCTCGGAGCTGACGATGGCGCCGTTGTACCAGTACACGGACCACGACCCGCCGGGGCCCATGCGCGTGGAATCCGACGGCCCGCGGTCATGGTAGGCGATTTCGAACGGGCGCGCCGCGTCCGTCCAGTCGAACACCGAGATGCCGCCCTGGTACCACGCCTGCACCATCACGTCGCGCCCCGGGATGGGGATCAGCGAGCCGTTGTGCGCCACGCAGTTTTCCAGCGCCGTCTGGGGCGCGGGGAGCTTGTAGTAGCTCCGGAACCGCATGTCGCGGCCGTTCTCGATGGTGAAGATGGCGTTGGCGCCCCACTCCGGCCGGTCGGTGGCGCGGCACTTGGCCTGGCCGCCGCCGCCCCACTCGTCGCTGAACAGCACCTTGGTGCCGTCGTTGTTGAAGGTGGCCGAGTGCCAGTACGAGAAGTTGCTGTCGGCCACGGCGGCGATGCGCACCGGGTTGGCCGGGTCGCGGATGTCCAGCAGCATGCCGTAGCCCTCGCACGCGCCGCCCGCCAGCCCGATGCCCGGGTACACGGTAATGTCGTGGCACTGCGTGGGGCCGGGGCGCGGGCCCTCGCCCTCTTCCTCGGCGAACATCCGGTTGACGATGCCCTGCAGGTCGCGGCGCAGGGCGGCGCTGTCGGCCGCGGTGGCGGGGCCGGTGCCGCCGCGCTGCTTGACGATGCTGTCCAGGAGCGGCTGGATGAACTGGCCAGGCGCCACGCGCTCCATGCCCTGGATGGTCACGGTGTACTCACCGCGGGCGCGGGCGGCGGCCGCGGTCGCGGCGGCGCGGGCCACGTCTTCGGGCGCCTCGCCGTGGCGCGCCGGGGCCGTCAGGTCGTTGAAGATGCGCGGCGAGCTGACGATGGCCGCGCGCTCGGGGTGCGCCAGCGGCACCTTGATCACCTCGATGCGGAAGAGCGCCGAGTTGGGGTTTTCGCCCGGCGCGCCGCCCACGCACCCCGGAAGCTCGTTGGGCGAGCGCAGCTGCGACGAGCCCGAGATGTAGACGTACACGTTCTCACGGTCGCGCGGGTCGGCCAGCACGGTGTGCGTGTGCGAGCCGCGGCAGGTCTGCACGTTGCCCACGTTCCGCGGGTTGCGGATGTCGCTGATGTCGAAGATGCGCAGGCCGCGAAGCCGCTCGGTGCTCACCGTGTCGCGCACGCCCTGGGTGCCGCAGTCCAGGCGCCCGGAAAGGCCTTCGCCGGAGATGAAGAGCAAATTGCCGTGCACCGACACGTCGCTCTGCGAGGCCGGGCACACGAACGCCGTCGCCAGCGAGGGCTGGGCCGGGTTGGAAATGTCCCAGATCTGCCAGCCGTTGTAGTTGCCCTGGATGGCGTAGTTGCGGCTGAACGCCAGGTCGGAGTTGGTGCTGCGCTCGAAGCCGGGCGCCGGGCGCGACTTGCTGACCACACGCAGGTTCCACGCGGCCTCGGCCGCGTCGTACATGCCGGCGCGCAGCCCCACGCGCGGGTCGGTCTGCGACGTTCCCTGGGCCGCCGCGGGCACGGCGGCCGCCGAAAGTGCCAGGGCCAGCGACAGCCGGGCCCACGGGGCGGTGAATGGTACCCGCGCGGGGCGGGGCGGAGAGACGGACATGGGTGTTCCTTCAGCTGGGTGAGGTGGGGCGCGCCGCGGCCGCTCGGCTGGGAGCGGTCAGGGCGATGGGGTACCGAACGTCACGTCCGCGAGCATCCGCTGCATCCGGGCGATCTCGGTGGTCTGGTCGACGCCGACGTCCGACGCGAACTTGAACACGGTTTCGTCCTGGCCGGCGCCCTGCGTTCCGAACAGCCGCTGGACCATGGACACGGCCCCGCGGTGGTGCTGGATCATCAGGTTCAGGAACAGCCGGTCGAACTCGGCGCCGGTGGCCCGCTGCAGCTGGCTCACCTGCTCCGGCGTCAGCATGCCCGGCATCATCGCGTGCCCGGCCGCGTGGTGCGCGTGCGCCGCGTCCGGAATCGGCTGGCCGCGGTCGCGCAGCCACTGCTGCATGGAGGCGATCTCGTCTTCCTGCGCGTTGATGATCCGCTCCGCCAGCCGCTTGACCGCGGGGCTCTGGGCGCGGGTGGGCACCAGGCGCGAGATTTCCACCGCCTGCGCATGGTGCCCGATCATCCCCGTCATGAACTCGGCGTCCGCCGGCACCCACGCGTGTCGCGCCACGTCCAGCGCCGTCATGCCGCCCTGCGGAGCCGGGTGGGGCGTGGGGACGGGCTGGGGCGCGGCCGATACGGGCGCCGGGGCCGCGACGGGCTCCGGCGTGGTACCGCCGCACGCGGAGAGCGCGGCGGCGGCTGCGAGGGCCAAACAGGATCGAGCGGGCGAGAACGGCATTCCGGGTGGCTCCTGCGGGTGCGGAATGGGCCGGGCTTTCCTACATGCTGCAATTCTAGCACGTCGGGGAGCGTTGGCAAGTGCGGTGCGCCGCGTGACGTACGCGAGAACGGGCGCGAGGGTTCCACGCACCCCTCCCCCGCGATCTCCCGCGGTGGACAATCGGCGCGAGAATCGTTAACTCATCCCCGCCCGGCTCGTTCTCCCCGACACCCGCCGTCTCCCGATGAACACAGCCCTGCTTCGCCTATCCGCCGTCCTCGCGCTGGCCGCCTGCGCGGCGCCGCCGGCACCCGGCATGGTACCCGGGGCCGGCATCCCGCCGGCCACCATCGCGCTTTCCCCCCCCG
This sequence comes from Longimicrobium sp., assembly GCF_036399935.1. Lineage (GTDB taxonomy): Bacteria > Gemmatimonadota > Gemmatimonadetes > Longimicrobiales > Longimicrobiaceae > Longimicrobium. Next base: position 12,083 of record NZ_DASWMD010000072.1, on the reverse strand, counting down.
CTGCCGACACCTCGTTCTATCCCGCCTGGTCGCGCAACGCGGTGATCTACGAGGTGAACGTACGCCAGTTCACCGCCGAGGGCACCTTCGCCGCGCTGGAGCCGCACCTGCCCCGGCTGAAGGGGCTGGGCGTCGACATCCTGTGGCTGATGCCCATTCAGCCCATCGGTGTGCAGAACCGCAAGGGCGGGCTGGGCAGCTACTACTCCATCCGCGACTACACCGCCATCAACCCCGAGCACGGGACCGAGGCGGACTTCAAGCGTTTCGTGGATGCGGCGCACCGGCAGGGGCTGCGGGTGATCCTCGACTGGGTGGCCAACCACACGGCGCACGACCACGCGTGGACGCGCGAGCACCGCAACTGGTACACGCTGCGCCCCGACGGCTCCATCTCCTTTCCGCTGGACCAGCAGGGCAAGGAAACGGACTGGACCGACGTGGCCGACCTGAACTTCGGCAACGCCGACATGCGCCGCGCGATGATCGGCGAGATGCGGTGGTGGCTGGACGAAATGGGCATCGACGGCTTTCGCGCCGACGTGGCGTGGGGCGTTCCGTACGAGTTCTGGGCGGAGGCCCGTCCCGCCCTCGTGTCCGCCAGGCCCGACCTGTTCCTGCTCGCCGAAGCCGAGGACCCGCGCCTTCACCAGTGGTTCCACGCCTCCTACGCGTGGGAGATGCACCACCTGCTGAACGAGATCGCGCAGGGCAAGAAGGGCACGGCCGAGCTGGACCCCTACTTCGCCCGGCAGGACAGCCTGTACGGCCGCGGCGCGTACCGCATGACGTTCACCAGCAACCACGACGAGAACAGCTGGCAGGGCACGGAGTTCGAGCGCATGGGCCGCAACCACCTGGCTGCCTTCGTGCTGAGCGCCACGGCGCAGAACTCCATCCCGCTGCTGTACACCGGCCAAGAGGCCAGCCTGAACAAGCGGCTGCGCTTCTTCGAAAAAGACACGGTGGACTGGAGCGGCCCGTCGCTGGCCCCGTTCTACTCGGCCATGTTCGGGCTGAAGCACACGCAGCCGGCGCTGGGCAACGGCCCGTGGGGCGCGCCGCAGCTGAAGCTGCAGACGGACGGCGGCGACCGGGTGTACGCCTTCACCCGCACGCAGGGAAACAACACGGTGCTGGTGGCCGTGAACTTCGGCGACAGGACGGCGGCCGTGGGGTACCAGGGGCTGGCGCACCCCGGCGCGTACACCGACTGGTTCAGCAAGGACTGGGTGCAGCTGGGCGCCGCCGGGCGGCTGAACATTCCCGCGCACGGCTACCGGGTGCTGGTGCGCTAGGGGCGAAAGCCGGGTGGAACGGAAAGAGACGCCCGGGGGGGCGTCTCTTTTGCTCGCACCATGGCAGGCCGGCGCGGCCGGCGGTCACCGCAGGATCAGCAGCTGCACCAGCACCCAGCCCATGAAAATACCCGCGACGATACCGATGAGTACCGGCGTCAGCAGGCGAAACCGGTTCTTCCAGGGATTCCGGGCCACGTCTCCTCGCTCTTCGATTCCGAATCCAGTTCCGGCCAGCCGCCCCGCCGGTGCGGAGCCGTTTCGCCAAACCCGTGCCGCATCCCTCCCAGCGCGCGCCGGCCGGCAAGGTCGCCGCCCGCCGTCCCCCCGCGCAAGGGCACGCCCGTGATTGCCGGCATCGGCATCGACATGGTGAACATCCCCCGCTTCCGCGAGCTGATGGAGCGGCGGGGCCAGGCAGCCGTCGCGCGCTTCTACACCGCGAGCGAGGCGGAGCGCTGCGCCGCGGCCAAGTCGCCGGCGGAATCGTTCGCGGCGCGGTTCGCGGCCAAGGAGGCGTTCTTCAAGGCGCTGGGCACCGGGTGGGGGCTCGGGGGGCGATGGACGGAAGTGGAGGTGGTGTCGGCCGAGTCGGGCGCGCCGTCGCTGCGGCTGGCGGGGCGGGCCGCGGAGATCGCGGGGGAGCGGGGGATCGTCCGCATCCACCTGTCGCTGACCCACACCGACGAGACCGCCGCCGCCTTCGTGGTGCTGGAAGCAGACTGACCAGGCCGCAGGTCAGCGGACCGGGAGGTCTATGCAGCCAGCCCGGAGGCTCACTTTCGATTGAAAGCAGCGACATGCACCGTATCTTGATCAGACCTGCCGCCGCCGTTCTGTGCGGCTCCCTCACGCTGCTGCTGGCATCGTGCGACGGACCCGGGATCAGCGGTCCCGGGCCGGTGCCTGACGTCCGGCCGTACGTGACCGGGGCCGCGGCGGAAAACCTCGGGGCCGACGGGCTGTTCGTTTTCCCGGCCCCCGTTTCACCCTCCGGGCTCCCCATCATCACTCCCGAGCGGGCGCGCGAGCTGGCTGCCTCGGAGGTGTTGTCCTTTGGGCCCGCCCTCGAAAAGCACTGGGAAGAGGATCGCGGCCGCTCCATAGACATCACGCGGCTGCGGGCCGAACCAAGGGTGTTCTTCGCATCCACCCCGTACGCCGTGTTCCCGGACGGATTTCATCCAGCGTTTCGGCGGGTGGTGGGGCCCTACTACCTGGTGCGAATGGGGACCAACCGTGGGGCCGAACTGATCAGTGCCGTCTCCGCCTACAACACCGACGTGGGCATCGCGGAAGACGGGAGGCTGCACCTGCCCGTGCTGAGCGGAATGCACTTCGTCACCGCCGGCATTCCACTGGACAGCACTCGCGCGGGCCGCGCATCTCCCCTGACGCCGGAGCATGCCGTCGTGCTCGTCTCGCGCCTGACGGGCGCGCGCGTCAGCATGGTTCCGGAACTGATGCTGATCGAGCACCCGCATGGTCCGCTGTACCCCGTGTGGAAGCTGACGCTGGAAAAGCCCGTGCGGGTGAGGACGATGGGCGGATCGCGAACCGTCGATGCCGAAACGCTGTACCTGGGCCGCGCACAGGGCCGGGAACTGCTGATTCCCGCGGCGGAGCAGCCGTCGTTCCAGGATGTGGGGGCCCTTCGTATTGGGCCCGACGGCGAGGAGAGCGGCCATGGGACGGCGCGGGTGGCCATTCTGCCCGGCCGGGCGACGGTGTTCGAGCCGGTGACGGTCGTGCGGAACTGATCGGGAGAGCGGCGGCGCGTCCGAGGCTGGTTGACAGCGCTCGCGTCGCGCGGCCACTTTGCCGCCGTTCGCACCGTTCTTCTCCGACCGTACCGGGACCGCTGGAAACTTGAACACGGCGCTGCTGTACGCCCTGGCCGCGGCCGGAGCCAACCTGCTCGGCGGGCTGATCATCACCGCCCCGTCGAACACCGGGCGGGCCACGCAGCGCCTGATGATTGCCTTCGGCGCCGGCTTCATGATCGCCACGGCGCTGGTGGGGATGATTCCGCACGCCGTGGAGGCGGGGCCCAACGCCGCGGTCGCCGTGCTGGTGGGCTACCTGCTGGTGCACCTGACGCAGCACGTCCTTACCCCGCACTTCCACTTCGGCGAGGAAACGCACCAGCACGCGATGGTGAACCCCTGGGTGGGGACGGCCGCGCTGCTGGGGCTGCTGCTGCACACCTTCTTCGACGGCGTGGCCATCGCCAGCGGCTTCGCGGTGGGCGAATGGCTGGGTCTGCTCGTGTTCCTGGCCATCCTCATCCACAAGATGCCCGAGGGCGTGACCGTCGCCTCCATCATGCTGGCCAGTGGCAACTCGCGCCGCCGTGCCATCGTGGCCGTGCTGCTGCTGGGACTTTCCACCGTGCTGGGCGTGCTGCTGACCTCGCAGGTGAAGATGCTTTCCACCACGGGGCTGGCGCTGAGCGCGGGGGTCACGCTGTACGTGGGCGCATCCAACCTGGTGCCCGAGGTGCAGAAGAAGCCCAGCCGAGGGTCGGCGCTGGCCGTGTTCCTGGGCGCGGGGCTGTTCTATGCCACGTACCTCGTCCTTCGCCGCTACGTGCACCCGTGAGCGACCTGTCCCTGTTCGGCGAGGCCCAGCCCCCCGCGAAGAAGGCCGCCGACGCGCCGCCCGCGGCCGAATCGTCCGCGCCGCTGGCGGAGCGGATGCGGCCGCGCACGCTGGACGAGATCGTGGGCCAGCAGCACCTGGCGGGGCCGGACGGCACGCTGCGGAAGCTGCTGGCGACGGGGCACCTGCCCAACCTCATCCTCCACGGCCCGCCGGGAAGCGGCAAGACCACGCTCGCCCGGGTGATCGCGGGGGAGAGCGGCTTTTCGTTCCTTCCCTTCAACGCCGTCAGCGAGGGGGTGCCGCGGCTGCGCGAGGTGGTGAAGGAGGCCGAGATGCGGAAGAAGGCGGGCCAGCGCACGCTGCTGTTCGTCGACGAGATCCATCGGCTGAACAAGGGGCAGCAGGACTTCCTTCTTCCGTGGATCGAGTCGGGGCTGATGACGCTGGTGGGCGCCACGACGGAGCACCCGGCCTTCGAGATCAACCCCGCCGTCCTCTCTCGCTCGCGCGTGCTGGTGCTGGAGCCGCTGAGCGAGGACGACGTGCGCAGCGTGGTCCGCCGCGCGCTGGCGGACGAGGAGCGGGGGCTGGGCGGCGCGGGCGTGTCCATCGACCCCCAGGCCGAGGACGTGCTGGTGCGCCACACGGGCGGCGACGCGCGGCAGGCGCTGACGGGGCTGGAGATCGCCGCGCGGCTGGCGGAAACGGGGACGATCACGCCCGAGGACGTGCGCGAGGCGCTGCAGCGCCCCACGGCGCGCTACGACACCTCGCTGATGTACGAGATGCTGTCCGCCTTCCACAAGTCGCTGCGGGCGAGTACGGGAAGCGGCGCGCTGTACTGGGCCATGCGGATGATCCAGGTGGGAGAGGACCCCAAGACGGTCTTCCGCCGCCTGGTGGCCGCCGCGTACGAGGACGTGGGACTGGCGGACCCGCAGGCGGGCATCGTCTGTGTGAACGCCATGCTGGCGTACGAGCGCCTGGGCGTGCCCGAGGGGCTGCTGCCGCTGTACAACGCCATCCTGTACGTGGCGAACGCGCCGAAGTCGAACCGCGCGTACCTGGCGGGGGGCGCCGCCGCGCAGGCCGCGCGCGAGCACCCCGACGCGCCCATCCCGCTGCACCTGCGCAACCCCACCACGTCGCTGATGAAGGAGTGGGGCTTCGGCGAGGGCTACAAGTACGCCCACGACTATTCGGGCGGCTACACGCCCCTGCAAACGCTGCCCGACGACATCGCCGACCAGCGCTTCTACGAGCCCACGGACCGCGGCTACGAAGCCAAGATCGCCGCCCGCATGCGGGACCGCGGCGACCCGGGGTGAAGTCGACCTCCATTGTTCACGGAAGCAGAAGAACCCGCTCGGCTACGTGGCCGGCGGGTTCTCCTTTTTTGTCACACACACCCTGCTACGCCGCGTCGCGTCCGCGTGCCGGGATTTCCTGCGATTCCTGAATGAGCACGTCCGCCGGAAGATCCAGTTCTTTCGCCAGCCGACGGATCATGGGGAGTGTCAGCTGGCGCTTGCGAGAGAGCACCTCTGAAACGCGGCCACGGGAGCCAATCATCGGCTCCAGGTCCCGCGGATGCAAGCCCCGTTGCTCCATGCGGACGCGGATGGCTTCGATGGGATCAGGCGACGGAATGGGCCAGTGGCGAGCCTCGTATGCCTCGATCAGCGTCACCAGCACGTCCAGATGGTCACCATCCGGGGTTCCGGGCTCGGCGTTCATCAGGGTGTCGACTCGGGCAAGGGCCGCCTTGTAGTCAGCTTCGGTGCGGATCGGGTGAATGGCAAGGTTCATTAGATCGTCTCCGCGTCGATGTCGTCGTACTCTGTATGCGTGCCCACGAACCGGATGTACACAACCCGGTAAGGATAGTTGATGCGGGCGACCAGCCTGAAGCGATTTCCGGCAATGTTGAATACGACGCGACTGTCCTTCAAGATGCTCGCGTCACCATATGTTGACTTCACGTCGGGCGGAGCCGCCCAGTCCGCCCGCTGCACCGTGCTGAACCACACCTGGAGCGCCGTCTCGGCCTCTGCACCTCGAGAGTGGTTTTCCCAGAACTGCCGCAGCGTGCTTCGTGCGATGATACGCATCTCACAAGAGTAGTGTGTTCCCGTGGTGGGATCAAGGCCGGGGTCTCTCACCATCGCTCTGGGAACCGTCGGCGCCGCATCTCACCTCCCTGCGCCGCCGCGCGCATGTGGGGAAACCCCCCTCAGAGATGATTCGGATACCCGGACCCGCGATGGCGACGTGGCGCGCTATCTTCATCGCGTCCCCCTGACAGAGCTACCCGTCTTGAATCCGGATCCGAAGATGTCACCGAAAATCCGCATCCTCCTTGCCGACGACCATGCCGTGCTGCGCAGCGGGCTGGATGCCCTGCTTGGCTTGGAGGACGACTTCCAGGTCGTCGGGCAGGCGGGGGGCGGCGAGGAGGCCGTCGAAAAGACGCGACTGCTGCGGCCCGACGTGGTGGTGATGGACCTGGCGATGCCCGGGATGGACGGGCTGGAGGCCACGCGCCAGATCGCCGCCTTGGAGATCGGCGCCTGGGTGCTGGTGCTGACCTCTCAGACCGAGGACGAGTTCCTGCTGCCGGTGCTGGAAGCGGGAGCGAGCGGGTTCGTGCGCAAGACCAGCGCGGACGTGGACCTGCTGACGGCCATCCGCACCGTCGCGGGCGGCGAGGTGTTCCTGTATCCCAGCGCCACCCGCGTGCTGCTGCGCAAGTACCAGCAGGCGCGCGAGCCGCAGGCAGAAGGGCCGCTCGACAAGCTCAGCGAGCGGGAGCGTGAGGTTCTCACACTCACCGCGGAGGGCTACAGCAGCGCCGAGATCGGCAAGAAGCTGTTCCTTTCGCCCAAGACCGTCGACACGTACCGCGCCCGGATGATGCAGAAGCTGGGGCTGACCCACCGCGCCGAGCTGGTGAAGCTGGCGCTGGAGACGGGGATGCTCAAGCCGGCGTGAGGATCACAACGATAGGAGCGCCGTAGTGCGGGTCACCAGCGAGGATCTTGCGGCGAGGCTGCGGCGTAGCGCCGAACAGGCGGTCGCGATCAAAAGGGGTGAGCAGGGGGCGGGTTACATTGTGCGGCGAACACCCACCGGACGCGAAACCGGGATCGAAACGGCTCCGCAACTCGCGCCTAAAGAAAAAGAACTCGGCGGATCTGCGTGACGGACGCTGTGTCTCGTCGCAGCCGTAGACCTCGTACGCCTTCTCGCGACACGCACTGAGCCCACTCGACCGAGCGGGCCTCAGTGCGCTTCGTCGATGGCCGTCAGCACGTCGATGGGGGTGACGATGCCCAGCAGGATGCCGTTTTCCACCACCAGCGCGCGCTGCACCCGGTCGCGGACGAAGCGGCGGACCAGGCGGGGCAGGGGCTCGTCGGGGCCGACAGTGGGGCCCGCCGGGCCCATGACGTCGCGAACGCGCAGGCGCTCCGGCGCGTTTCCGGGGCACACGGACAGGCGCACCAGCTCCGTCTGCGACGCCACGCCCAGGATCTTTCCCGTCGGCGCGAGCACGGGGGCCGAGCGCACGCCCGACTCCAGCAGCGTCTGCGCAAGCTCCGGCAGCGTCATCTCGGGGACGACGGTCACCATCTGCATCCTCATGACGTCGCGCACCGTGGTCGCCCGCAGCGCCCGCGCGGCAGCCGTTTTCATCGCCTGCTTTTCCCCACTCCGTTGACCGTGCATGGGCGCGAGCCGGAGTTCGCGCGATCTGCCCTGAAGCTAGCCGCGCCGAACGCCGCGCGTGGCCGGGAGGCGCAGGAACGCCGTGTGGGGAAGTTTCCGCATCCGCACATCACGCGTCGGCCGGAGAGCGGACGAATCCTGTTCGCGCCGCGGACGGCAGCCTAAGTTCTGGCCGACCGCGCACACGCAATCAAGAGCTTGCATGACCGATCCGTCTCCCATTCGCGACGCCTCGACCGAGGAGCCCGGCCTCGTCCGCCTGCTGCAGGTGGTGGCCGTCGCGGCGAACGAGTCCACCAGCGTCGAAGGCGCCCTGCAGACGTGCCTGGACGCCGTCTGCCGCCACACGGGCTGGCCTGCGGGACATGCGTACCTGGTGGAGGCCGAGGGCGAGCTGGCGTCCACGGGCATCTGGCACCTGGCCGACCCGTCGCGCTTCCCCCGGTTTCGCGAGGTGACGCGGCAGACGCGTTTCGCCGGCGGCCAGGGGCTGGCGGGCCGCGTCCTGAGCACCGGGGAGCCGGGGTGGATCGAGGACGTGCGGCGCGACCCGGAGTTCGTCCGCACGGTGGCGGCGGAGGAGGGAATCCACTCCGCGGTCGCCTTTCCCGTGCTGGTGGGGCGCGAGGTGGCGGGGGTGCTGGAGTTCTTCGCCGACCGGCCGCTGGCGCCGGACCGGGCCCTGATGGGCGTGATGGCCAACGTGGGAACGCAGGTGGGCCGGGTGATCGAGCGGGCCCGGGCCGAAGAGGCGCTCCGGCTCTCCGAGGCCAAGTTCGCGGGGATCATCTCCATCTCCTCCGATGCCATCGTCTCTATCGACGAGGACCAGCGCATCGTCTTCTACAACCAGGGCGCCGAGCAGACCTTCGGCTACACGGCCGAGCAGGTGATGGGCGAGCGCGTGGAGATGCTGATCCCGGAGCAGCACCGCGCCGACCACGAGGCCCGCGTCCACGAGTTCGGCGACTCGCCCATCGTTGCGCGGCGGATGGGGGAGCGGGGGCAGATCTCCGGCTGCCGGTGGAGCGGCGACGTGTTCCCGGCGGATGCGTCCATCTCCAAGCTGGAGGTGGATGGAAAGCGCCTGTACACCGCCGTGCTGCGCGACGTGACGGACCGCGTCAAGGCGGAGGACGCGCTGGCCCGGCAGGCGCAGGAGCTGGCCCGCTCCAACGCCGACCTGGAGCAGTTCGCCTACGTGGCCTCGCACGACCTGCAGGAGCCGCTGCGGATGGTGGCCAGCTACACGCAGCTGCTGGCGCGCCGCTACCGCGACAAGCTGGACGACGACGCCCACGAGTTCATCGGCTACGCGGTGGACGGCGTCACGCGAATGCAGGCGCTGATCGGCGACCTGCTGGCGTACTCGCGCGTGGGCAAGGGCTGCGGCGCGGTGGAGCGGGCAGACCTGGAGGCGGTGTTCCAACGCACGCTCGACGTGCTGCGGACGGCCATTGAGGAGAGTGGGGCCACGGTGAGCGCCGGCCCGCTCCCCACCGTGGAGGCCGACCCCGTGCAGATGGGCCAGGTGCTGCAGAACCTGGTGGGCAACGGGCTGAAGTTCCGTGGGGCCGAGCCTCCGCGCGTGCACGTGTCGGCGGAGCGCGCGGACGGCGAGTGGGTGATCTCGGTGCGCGACAATGGCATCGGCATCGCGCCGGAGTACGCGCAGCGCATCTTCGTGATCTTCCAGCGCCTGCACACCCGCGCCGAGTACGCGGGAACGGGCATCGGCCTGGCCATCTGCAAGAAGATCGTGGAGCGGCACGGCGGCCGGATCTGGGTGGAGTCGGCCGAGGGGCAGGGCTCCACCTTCTACTTCACCCTTCCCGCGGGAGACGAGGCGGAATGACCGCGCGCACGGCGTCGCAGCCCATCGAGGTGCTGCTGGTGGAAGACAACCCGGGCGACGTGCGGCTGACGCGCGAGGCGCTCAAGGAGGGCAAGGTGCACAACAACCTGTCGGTGGCGCCCGACGGGGTGGAGGCGCTGGCCTTCCTTCGCCGCCAGGGCAGGTACGCCGGCGCGCCCCGGCCCGACCTGATCCTGCTGGACCTGAACCTTCCCAAGAAGGACGGGCGCGAGGTTCTGGAAGAGATCAAGGCCGATCCGGCGCTGCGCACCATCCCCGTGGTGATCCTCACCACCTCCGAAGCGGAACGCGACATCGCCCGCGCGTACGACCTGCACGCCAACTGCTACATCACCAAGCCGGTGGACCTGGACCAGTTCATCACGGTGGTGAAGTCCATCGAGGACTTCTGGTTCACCATCGTAAAGCTGCCTCCCGAGCCGCGGCCGTGACCGAACCCGTCCGCATCCTCCTGGTGGAGGACAACCCGGGGGATGCGCGGCTGCTGCGCGAAACGCTGCGCGAAGCCCCCTCGCTCTCCTTCGACCTCCTCCACGCGTCGCGACTGTCGGAGGCGCTGGAACTCGTGGCGAGCGAGGCGCCGGAGGTGGTGCTGCTGGACCTTTCGCTCCCCGACGCGCACGGGATGGAGACGGTGGGGCGGATGCTGGACGCCGCGCCGGAGGTGCCCATCATCGTGCTGACGGGGCTGGCGGACGAGACGGTGGCGGTGCAGGCGGTGCAGTCGGGCGCGCAGGACTACCTGGTGAAGGGCACGGTGGAGGGCGGCACCCTGGCCCGCGCCATCCGCTACGCCATCGAGCGGAAGCGGCTGGAGGGCGAGCGCGCGCGGCTGCTGCGCAACGAGCAAGAGGCCCGCGCCGCCGCCGAGGCCGCGGTGATGGCGCGCGACGAGGTGCTGCGCATCGTGGCCCACGACATCGGCAACTCGCTGAGCGCCGTGAAGATCCACGCCAGGGTGCTGGAGCGCACCCTGCCCGCGGACCAGGTTGACGCTCGGAGCCGCATCGAGTCCATCCGCCACCTCACCGAGCAGATGGACCGGCTGCGGCAGGACCTGCTGGACGTCGCCGCGATCGAGGCGGGCCGCCTGTCGTTCGAGCCCGCGGAACTGGACGTGGGGGAGGTGGTGGACGACGTGCTCGCCGGCGTGGCGGGGATGGCGGCGGAGAAGGCGATGGAGGTGAGCGCGAGCATCGGCGCGGATCTCCCCGCCGCATGGGCCGACCGCGAGCGAATCCACCAGGTGCTCTCGAACCTCGTCGGCAACGCGGTCAAGTTCACGCCGCAGGGCGGGCGCGTGATCGTCTCAGCCGTGGCGGAAGACGGCGGGGCGCGCGTCTCCGTCGCCGACACGGGGCCGGGAATTCCCCCCGAGCACCTTCCCCACGTCTTCGACCGCTTCTGGCAGGCGCGCAGCACCCGGCGCGCGGGCGCGGGGCTGGGCCTGGCGATCGCGCGTGGCATCGTGGAGGCGCACGGCGGCGCGATCGGCGTGGAGAGCGAGCCGGGGCGCGGGACGACCTTCCACTTTACGCTTCCGCTGGCCTGAACGCCCGCGGTTCACCCCGCCCGGATCGGCCCTGTCAGCGCGACGGGCAGGCGATCATGGACAGGAGGTCGGCGGGGGTGGGCGACTGGCCACGAGCCGTCAAGTACGCCACAAAACCCGTCGTGTACAGCTGCACGACTCTTCCCCCGCCGATCACGTCCACGCGGTAGAGCTCCTGCGGGTTCAGGAGCTCCAGCTCGAACCAGCCACCGAACGCCGGCCGCTCGTCGACGATGATGCAGACGAGCGTCGGCGCCCCGCGAATCAGCACGCAATCCTGCGGGCCGTCGCCGGGTTTCGCCAGCGCGCCGCACGAGACGCCCGCGAAGCCCATGCGCGCCCGCACGAAATCCTTGGCGTTGCGATAGCTGCTCGATCTCAGCTCGTCCGCATTGAAGCCGCGTGCCGCGGCCCCGGAAGAATTCATGCGCCGCTCGAACCGCCGCGACTGCACCTGGATGGCCTCCATCACCAGCGGTTCCACTTCCATCTTCACCTCGAGCTCCAATCCCCGTTCTCCCACGCGCCACACCCCCGTCCGGGTGCGGTAGCCGATGCGCGAGACCATCGTCTCGTGGTCGCCCACCGGAACGTCGGGCACGGTGAACACGCCGTTCGCATCGCTCTCCGCCACCCCGGGCACGGTCGAAATGCGAATCTGCGCCCCGGGCAGCGGCGCCAGGGTCGCGGCGTCCACCACGCGGCCCAGCACCACGGCTCGCCCGGACACCACCGTGATCAGGCTGGTGGGTTCGCCCGTCTGCGCGCGTACGGGCGATGCGGCGGCGAGCGCGACCGCCGCAAGGATGCCGAGCCACGGAAGGTGCGTGAACCTGGGAAGTGTCATGGAAACGAAGACGGGAGGGAGTGCGCGGGCATCGATTGGGAGAACATAAGATAGGCGGGCCATGGCATGCGTCCAAGGCCTACGAGGGAACGGCCCTCCGCCCGTGCGCGGCCGGGATCGCTGTCGCCGATCCGCGACGAAGCGGAGCGGGGAGCCCTGAACGGGCACCCCGCTCCG
>NZ_DASWMD010000071.1:0-8752 GCF_036399935.1 Longimicrobium sp. | reverse complement strand
TTATGGCCGGTGGCTATGGCGCGGGGGATCCACCCGATCCCATCCCGAACTCGGAAGTGAAAACCCGCTGCGCGGATGGTACTGCCGGGGCCACCCGGTGGGAGAGTACGGCGCCGCCGGCCTTTTATTCCGAACGCCCGCTTCGAGCATCTCGCTCGGAGCGGGCGTTTGGCGTTTGTACCTCACACAAGACGCCGGGAGCCCCGTCGAGGTCGTCTCGGCGGGGCTTTCGTCAAAACGGGCGCTCCTGCCCGGCGGCAGCTACAGCCCGCGAAGCTTCACGGCGCCGCGGAACGCGCTCGCCGGCACGATGCGCGTGACCGGGTCGGCAGCGCCGAGCCAGGCGGAGGCGTCGAGGTCGATGAGGAGCGTCGCGTCCTCGTTCGCGCCGCCCAGGTCCACGGGCATCTCCACCACGACGCCCTGGCCCACCGGAATCCCCACGTCCACGCGCCCGGTGAGCGTGGCCCCGCCGATGGCGAGTCCGCTGGCCACGTTGGCGGTGACGGAGAGGAAGGTGACGCGGGCCACGCCATACCGTTCGCGCGGCACCAGCTGCTCGGCGACGTGCATGGTGTCGCGGCCGTCCGTACGCACCGTGGCGGATGCCGGATCGGGCTGCAGCGATACGGACGAGCTTCCGCGCACGAGTTCCACCCGGGCGGTGAAGCTCACCGTGCCGCTGAGCCCCGCGGACTGGAACGACGCCGTTCCGCCGGGCGCGAGCGCCAGCCCTGGCGCGGGAGCCAGGGACGGTGAACTGCTCGCGGTACCGTCACCCGTGGCGACGGCGTTCACGTCGCGGGCGCCTCCGCCCACGAGCTCGCCGTTGCATCCTACGCCGAGCAATCCCAAGAGGAGCGCCGACGCGCTCGCGATCGTCCTCATACCGTCCGTCCGCTTCTGTTGGTCGTCACAGCGACACCTTCCCGCGGCGAAATACCCAACGATGTCGAGGGCACGCTCCGTTCCGTGTCGGCGTCATGAGGGAAAGTGTTGTGTATGCTCACCTTCCGCTCAGCGCGGTCGGTCGGCCTGGGCTATCGGGCTGCTGGTTTTTGTGATAGCACGCCGCAAGAAGCGGCAATTTCGTCCGAACCCGAAGTGTACCCCCCCTGCTTGGGCCTCAGGATGACAGGCCCGGCTCACGCGCGCTATCCAATCGCGGGGTGCAAAATGTGACAGGTGGGCGTCCGGAGCTTGTCACAAAACTTGGCAACGACGAAGCTTCAGACGAAGGGTTTCGGCGGAAATCCAGCAACTACGCGGAATTCCGCCGCGGTCCGCCCTCTGCCTTATGAGAAGCCAAGCAGCCGGCGCGGTGCCGGCGGACGAACCACGGATGCACACGGAGCAACATCATGAAGAAGACGACCCTGTCACTTACCGCAGCGGCGCTGGCCTTGTTCCTGGCCGCGTGCGACAACCCCGCCGGCAGCGACAGCAACGTGCAGGTGCTGGCGCGCGGTGACGATGCGACGGCCGGCTCGCAGTCGGTCGCGGAGGCGGACGGCCCCCGCTACTCGCACAGCACGGCGCAGGGCACCATCGACTTCCAGGCGCGTGTGTACGTCTACAGCAGCACCAGCGGGTGGCTGGAAGTGACGGAAGCCAGCCGTGCGGCGGGCTCGGTGGCGGCGTCGGGGCACGGCGAAGCGCAGACGGTGGCGCGCGGCCGGGTAGAGGCGGGCAGCTACTCGCGCGTCCGCGTGATCTTTGAGGACGTAGATGCCAACCTTTCCGGCTCGCTGGCGGTGAGCACGGGCCTGCTGTCGGGGAGCGTGGCGGTGAACCTGGAGTCCGACGGGCAGGTGGTGGTGGAGCGCGACGCGAACGTAACGGTGTCGGCCGACGCCACGTCACGCATCCTCATCAACCTGAACGCCGATGCGTGGCTGAACAGCGCCAACGCGCAGACGCGCACCGTGAGCGAGGCCGCGTTCCGCAGCGCGGTGCGCGTTACCGCGGAGTAAGGCGGCCACGACCGTGATGACGAAGAGGGCGGCCCCGGGATAGTGGCCGCCCTCTTCGCTTGTGCCTGTGGCGAGACAACTTGCGCTTCGAGCGTGGGAACGCCGATACTATGGCTCCTGCCGAACTCCCCACCCGAGCCCCAAGGAACTCCCGTGACTGAACTCGAGCGGACCCGCGGCGCGGGCGGCACCCCGGGCGGCGTGCTGGAATTCATCATCGGGCTGACGATGGCGTTCGCGGGCGCGTACCTGCTGACGTCGCAGGTGGAGGTCAGCAGCGGCTTCTGGCGGGTGGGGGGCTACAACGCCTTCGGCCTGACGCTGATCCCACTGCTGGTGGGCATCGGGATGCTGTTCTTCAACGGGCGCTCGGCTGTCGGCTGGCTGCTGGTGCTGGTGGGTGCGGCCATCATCCTGGTGGGCATCCTCTCCAATCTGCACATCTACTTCCGGCCCACCACCCTGTTCAACACGCTGGTGATGCTGGGCCTGCTGGCCGGCGGGCTGGGCCTGGTGGCGCGCGGAATCCGCGTCCACTGACGCCGGGCCCGGCGCGGAAAACCGAGGCCTGTACTTCGGTGCTCGCTGCCGCGCCCGGGCTTGTACGTGTCCGCGGCTGGAGCCTTCGCCCCGCACGGCTCGGCGTACGGGACGATTCGGTGCGCCTGGGGCTCAGGATGACAGGCTCTCATGTGCCAGCGGGCTGCCGATGCGCCCGGACCTGGTGTGCATCCCGTCTCCCACGCGGTTTGTGGGAGAGGGTGGCACGCGTTTCGGCGCGGCCGGGTGAGGGCGCCTAGCCGATGGGCTTGAGGCCGGCGACGATCGCCTCACGGCGCGGCTCCAGGAACGGCGGCAGCACCACGGATTCGCCCAGCGTGGCGGGGTTCTCGTCGACCGCGAAGCCGGGGCCGTCGGTGGCGATCTCGAAGAGGATGCCGTTGGGTTCGCGGAAGTACAGGCTGCGGAAGTAGTAGCGGTCGACTTCGCCGCTGTTGCGGATGCCCATCTCGGTCAGCCGTTGCGCCCAGCCGTGGTACTCCTCGTCGTTGGGCGTGCGGAAGGCGACGTGGTGCACGCCGCCCGCGCCCAGCTTGCCAGGGCGCAGGTCCGGCTGCACCGCGACGTGCAGCTCGGCGTGGGAGCCGCCCGCGCCCATCTCGTACACGTGCACCGTGTGGCGGCGATTGTCGGGGTGCGCGTACTGGCGGACGGGCCGAAAATCCATCGCCTGCGTCAGCACCATGTCGGTGGTACGCAGGCTGGGCACGCTCATCATGATGGGTCCCAGCCCGCGGACCTGGTGCTCGGCGGGAACGGGAGAGCGGTCCCACGGCGTGGGGGCGTCGCCCGCGCCGCCGTCGTCCACCAGCGACAGGCGCTGCCCTTCGGGATCTTCGAAGTCCAGCGTCAGCCGCCCGTCGCGCTCCTCCACCGCGCCGGCCTGCACGCCCTGCCCGGCCAGGTGGCGAGCCCACCACTCCAGCGACGCCGCGCCCGTGACGCGAAGGTACGTGCGGGTGATGGCGTGCGTCCCGCGCGTTTCACGCGGCATCGGCCAGTCGAAGAAGGTCAGGTCCGTGCCGGGCGACCCGACGGCGTCGGCGTAGAACAGGTGATAGGCGCTCACGTCGTCCTGGTTGACGCTGCGCTTGACCAGCCGCATCCCCAGGACGCCGGTGTAGAAGCGGTGGTTGCCGCGGATGTCGGCCGAAACGGCGGTCAGGTGGTGAATCCCCGTCAGTTGCATCGGTACGCCGGGTTGAGGAACGAAGCGCTGCCCTGCGCCCCCCGCCGCATGCTCCGCGCCGCCGTCTACAGGGCTCAGTCGAACTCCAGCACCAGCCGATCGGGGAACGGGCCATCCAGCACCACGCGACCGGCGCGGCCCGGCGCACGGCGCAGCCCGTCCAGGCGCAGCATGGCGGCCATGATCTCGGGGATCATCACCAGGTTGATGCCCATCCCGAAGCACTGGTGCATCCCCCAGCCGAAGTGCAGGTACGACCGGATGTCGCGGTCGATGCGGAACCGCTTGGGATCGGGGAAGCCGTCGGGGTCGAACATGGCCGAAAGGGTGCCGATCGCCATCCCGCTCCCCGGCTGGACCTGCTTCGCGCGCGGCGTGCCGGCCCCCAGCGTGTAGGCGGACGAGCACGTGCGCGCCATCAGCGGCGTGTGCGGGTTGAAGCGCACCGCCTCCCACGCGTACTGGCGCACCCGGTCCAGGTCGCCCGCCCGCGCGGCGGCCTGCGCGCCCTCCAGCTCGCGCGGACGGCGAAGGAGCTCGTCGATGGCCAGGATGCTGAAGCGCGAGATGGTATCCACCGCGCCCACGATCTGCCCGGCGATGTTGCGGCGGACCCAGTCGTCGTCGGCCCACGCGTTGGTGGCGCCCAGGGCGATCATCCGCCCCATCACGTCGTCGTCCAGCCCGGTTCCCGCCGCGCGCCGCCGGGAGATCTCGGGAAGCACCCACGCCTTCACCTCCAGGAACGACTGGTGCGCCGCCTCGCGTACGTACGGATCGTCGATGGGGTTGGCGAAGGCGTCCTGGAACAGGTTGCGCAGCCAGCGCTGCAGCGTGGCGCGGTCCGGCCCGGGAAAGCCGAAGTACTGCCCCACCAGCTCCGAGGGCACGGCGCGCGTGAGCGACTGCACCGCCTCGATGCGCCGCCGCGGGCGCGCCTCCTGGATGGCCCGGGCCGACGCGGCGCGCGCCAGCTCGCGGATGCGGCCGGCGTCCTCGCGGCGCGCGCACGAGCGCAGGGCGGCGTGGTCGCGGTCGTACTCCGGCCCGCGGTCCATCGCCAGGATGAAGGGCCCGTTGATGCGGTCGATGGAGGGCCCGTTCACCTGGCTGATGGTGAACACCTCGTCGCGGTCCAGCGTTTCCAGCACGTCGGCGTGGCGGCTGACCACCACGCGCGTGCCCACCTTGGCCAGCGGCGCGTGCCGGCGCAGGACGGCGAACACGGCGCGCAGCACGCGGCGCCCGGTGAGCGCGTAAAAGATCCTGCGCTTGATGCGGATCTTCAGGCCGCCCTGCGAGTTGGGCGACCGCGGCTGGCGCGCGGGGGCGGTGCCGGTGGCGGCGGGCGGGGGCGGAGCCAGGGTACTCACGGGGGATGCCTTTCGCGGGAGGGATGGTCTGGCGAGGGGTTGCCGGCGGGGTAGGGAGCCGGGGCCGCACCATGATAAGCACCCTGCTGCGAGCCGACAATCTTTCTCTTGGCCGTGCTGCAACGTCTGCGGCGGCCAGGGGTGCGCGTGTCCCGGTCTCCTGGGGCGCGTCCGTCCCAATGCCCCACCGCCAATCCCAGGCGGAACGCAGGGGATGCGCGTAACCGACGATCCCTGAACGACTTGGGAAATGGGGCCGGACGAGAGGCGGACGGACCCTGATTTGCATAAACATGCGCATCCCCGATCCGGCCCGTTTCTCTACGGAAGCACCCTCCCCACGCTCTCCGCTCCGAACGGCCCGGTCCCCGCCGGCCTCTCCCTGATCCACCCTCCGCCGGCAAAACCCTCGCGTAAGCAGGAGCCCCCGCTGATGAGCGACAACCCGCTCGCCCCTCCCGGCCCGGACCAGCCGAAGTCCGCCGCCACCGATCCCAACGTCATCCAGATCCCCGCGATCGCTTCTCCCCCCGAGGGCGAAACCAGGGTGCACGTCGGTGCCGACACCACCGTGGTGTCCGACAAGCTGCACCGCCGCCGGCAGGTGGCAGCCGCGCGCACGCGGACGCCGCTGCAGCAGCTGGAGTCGGCGAAGACCGACGGGAACACCAGCCAGGCGTCGCTCCTGGTGATGGTGCCGGTGAAGGCCGGCCACTACGACGAGCTCAAGAAGCTGCTGGACGAGGTGGCCAATCCCAACGACGGCTACGACTTCGAGGTCAACTGCATCATCCCGTTCGCGAAGATCACCACGCTTCACTTCGCGCGCATCCTGGTGCACGAGCCCTCGCCCTGGCCCACCAACAAGCTTCCGGAGTACGACGGCAAGGTGCAGGTGAAGGGGCCGCCCATCCCGCCCAAGCTGCTCTTCGCCACCGACTTCGACGGCCCGCTCGACGAGCACATCGACGAACTGCTGGCCGTGGCGGGCCCGGGGCTGGACCGGGTGTTCAGCCACTGCGAGGGATGGCCCGGCAGCCACGACCGCGCGGCCGTGCACGGCTTCATGCTGCGGCACCACCTGGCCTCGAACACCTTCTACACCGGCACCATGCACCGCTCGGTGGACCAGATCCACCGGGAAGAAGAGCTTCACCAGGCCATCGAGCGGTACCTGGACGAGAACGCGGGGAAGGCGGACTTCCCCCGCGAGCCGCTGGCCATCCGCAACCGGGTGCGCGACTGGGTGTTCCAGAACCCCGAGTTCGCGTGGGCGCGCCAGCAGCCGGGCCCCTTCCCCAAGCTGCTCTTCAACCCCGACTACCTGAAGCAGGTGGCCATCGGCGCGCTGCTGGCCGTGCTGGCGGCGCTGACGGTGGTGGTGCGGCTGGTGGCGGGCTCGTGGAGCACGGCCCTGACGGTGGTGGGCGGGCTGGTTGCCGTGGCCGTCGTGGTGCTGGGGGCGGCGTACCTGTACCTGCGCAAGCTGGAAAAGACCGACCCGGTGATCCTGCAGAACAAGAGCATCGACGACCTGCTCTCCGTGGAAGACCGGATCGTCCAGAACCAGATGAGCAGCGTCATCTACATCAAGGAGCCGCTCTGGTTCCGCGGGACGATCCTGCGCGCGGTGCTGGCGTTCATCAACTTCTCGGCGAAGTACCTGAGCAACCAGGGGACGCTGGCCGGCATTCCGTCCATCCACTTCGCCCGCTGGGTGATCGTGGACGAGGGGCGCCGCCTGGAGTTCTTCAGCAACTTCGACGGCAGCTGGGAAAACTACCTGGGCGACTTCATCGACAAGTCGCACAGTGGCCTGACCGGCGTGTGGAGCAACTGCGTGGGCTTTCCGCGGACCAGGAACCTGATCCAGGAAGGCGCCACCGACGAGCAGAAGTTCAAGACGTACTCGCGCGACAGCCAGATCCCCACGCAGGTGTGGTACAGCGCGTACCGCTGGCTTTCGGTCGACAACATCAACAACAACAGCAAGATGCGCCTGGGCCTGTACGGCGGGATGACCGCCGACGAGGCCGGGCTGTGGGTGCGCCGCTTCGGCGGCACCACCAACGTCGACAACACCGGTCCGGCGCTCTCCACCGCGAAGCCGAAGCCCACGCCGGCGCCCAGGGTGGAGATGCACGACGTGCAGGGGCTGGTGGCGCGCAGCTTCTACGCGCTGAAGCACGCCGACTACGTGCCCGTGTACCTGCCCGCCGACGCGGCCGCCGCACGGCGCTGGGTGGGCGACGTCGCGGGCGCCGTCACCTCGGGGGGCAAGCGCAGCTCGGTGGTGGAAACGGAAGGCCACGCGCTGAACGTGGGCTTCACGGCCGAGGGGCTGAAGGCGCTGGGGCTGAAGGACGAGGAGATGGACACCTTCGCCCAGGAGTTCACCGAGGGGATGATCACCGAGCACAAGCAGCGCGTGCTGGGCGACAACGGCCCCTCGGCGCCGGAGACGTGGGCGTGGGGCGGGCCCAACGACACCGTGCACGCCATGGTGTACCTGTACGCCGGCACCCCCGAGCGGCTGAAGGAGATGGTGGATGCCGAGGCGGCGCGCGCCGAGCGCCACGGCGCCCGGCTGGGCGCGCCGCTGGGCAGCATCATGCTGGAGGCCGACAAGGAGCACTTCGGCTTCCACGACGGCATCGCGCAGCCGCGCATCGCCGGGTTCGGCGCTCCCGATGACGACGAGGCGCCGTCGCCCACCGAGGCGGTGGTCCCCGCCGGCGAGGTGCTGCTGGGCTACACCAACGCCTACGGGCAGATTCCCGACACGCCGACGGTGCCCGAGACGCCGGCCTCCCGCGCGGTGCTTCCTCTCGCCGCCGCCGACCCGGACGATCCTCCGGGCACCCCCGCCCGGCGCGACCTGGGCCGCAACGGCAGCTACGTGACGTTCCGCCAGATGGAACAGCACGTACAGCGTTTCTGGAAGTTCCTGGACGACAAGGCGCGCCACGACGCCGAGGAGCGCAAGCGCCTGGGCGCCAAGATCGTGGGCCGCTGGCCCAACGGCGCGCCGCTGGCGCGCCATCCGGACGCCGAGCCGGCCGAGTTCGACCTGAAGACGGCCAACGACTTCATGTACTCGGGCAAGTGGGCCGACGAGCGCGGCGACAAGTGCCCGCTGGGCGCGCACATCCGCCGCACCAATCCGCGCGACGGTATGGAGCCCGGCCCCGAGGGCAGCCTGCTGGTGGCCGACCGGCACCGCCTGCTGCGCCGCGGGCGTGCCTACGGCGAGCCGCTGGTCCCGTCGTTCGACCCGGCGGACATCGTCGCCGCGAACACGGACGACAGGGGCCGCGGGCTACACTTCATCTGCTTCAACACGGACATCGGGCGCCAGTTCGAGTTCGTGCAGAGCACCTGGGTGAACAGCATGAAGTTCGACGGGCTGTACGCCGACCCGGACCCGCTGATCGGGCCGCACCCGGTGGGCGACCACGTGGACCCGGCGCAGGTGAGCAACTTCGTGGAGCAGCGCTGCCCGGTGCGCCACCGGGTGAAGGAGCTTCCGCGCTTCGTCACCACGCGCGGCGGTGCCTACTTCTTCATGCCCGGCATGAACGCGCTGAAGTACCTGGCCAGCATGGAGTAGCGCGGGCGGACGCTCGTCTACGAGGACAGAAAGAGCCGGCGGCCGC
>NZ_DASWMD010000070.1:0-77999 GCF_036399935.1 Longimicrobium sp. | reverse complement strand
CGTGGTGGCCGCCGCGCTCCGCAGGTCTGCCGGTGCTTACAGCTTGCGGTCGATGCCGCGCTGCAGGTCGCCCAGCTTGTCCTGCAGCTTGCCCTCCCCCTGGTCCAGCTTGCCCTCGGCCTGCAGGCTGCTGTCGCCGGTAAGGCCGCCCACGGCGTCCTTCACCTTGCCGCCCAGGTTCTTCAGCGCGCCGGTGACGTTGTTGTCGACACCGCGCTCGGTGAGGTTGCGATCGTCCATGGTATCTTCCTTCCAGTCGGGGTTTTCCGTCCCTCAATGGCAGCGGACAGGGGCAAGAGCCGTACCGCCATCAGGGTGGCGAGAAGCTTGCTCCCGCTGATCTTTCTTGGCCCATCCACGCCATCCCGAATGGCCCGCCTCCTGCACTGCAGCGGCGCCTTCTGGCAGGGGAAACGCAGAGAACAGGAGGCATACATGGCCAGTCTGGGTGGCAAGCTGATGTGGGCGGTGGCGGGAACGGCGGCGTCGAAGATGGCGCGCAGCTATACGCGGGGGATGCTGCACCGCGAGAACGGCGCGCCGCGGCTGCCGCGGAAGGCGCGCCGCCAGAGCGGGCTGGGGATGATGCTGGGCTGGGCCATCGCCACGGGTGCCATCATGGCGCTGGCGGACGTGCTGTCGGAACAGGGCAAGGACGCGGCGCACGCGCGCTGAGCCTTCGAGCATCAACGCAGACCGGCCCTCCCGCGATTCGATCGCGGGAGGGCCGGTCTGCTTGGGTCCTGCGGGCTACGACCGGCGTCCCTGCGTGTAGCCGAGCACGTATCCCGTCACCAGCAGGGCGAGCGGATCGTCGGAGCCGCCGGAGAGGAGCGAGTCGGGGCGCTCGCGCAGGGTGCGCGCGATGCCCTCCAGCCGTCCGGCCACCTCGCCGAACGTGTCGGCCAGCGCGTGGGCCACGGCGGCGGGCTGCTCGGCGGAGTTGGCGGCGACCGGGGAGGCCGCGACGTCCGCGTCAGGCTCCGCCGGGGCGAACGCCTCCGCTTCGGCAACAGCGGCCGCGGTGAACGGGTCCGGCTCCGGGGCGATCTCCTGCGCGTCGGCCATGGCCGGAGCAGCGGCTTCCTGCGCGTCCTCCACCGGGGCGCGGACCGGCTCCTCGGCGGGCGCGAGCTGGCTGGCCTGCAGGGCGCGCAGCAGGAAGTCGCCCCCGCCGAATCCCGCGGCCAGGAAATCGGCGTCCGCGCCGGGCTGGTCGCGGGGCTCCGGCCGCGGCGCGTGGAGGTCGGCCAGATCGAAGGCGGGCACGTCCTCGGCGCGATTCTCCGGCCGGGGCGCGTGGAGGTCGGCCGCATCGACCGTGGGCTCGTCGTCCACAGGGAATGCGGCGGCCGTGGCGTCCTCGTCCGCGACGTCGTGCGCAGGCGGCGCGTCGTTCATGGGCACCAGGTTCTCCAGCCCGGCGATGGGATCGACGTTGCCCATCTCGCGCGCGGCGTCGGCCTCGTCCGTAGCGCCCCACGCCATCCAGTCGGGGAACGCATCGTTCGCGGCGGGCGCGGCCCGCGGCTCGTCGGTTTCCTCGCCCGCGGGAGCGACGTCGTCCGCCGCCCCGGGCACGGCCCGCTCGCGGGGTGCCGGCACCTCCAGCCACGGAAGGTCCTCGTGCTCATCCTCGTCCGCCGCGGCGTCCGCGTGACCCGCGTCGCGGACGATGGGCGTTTCCGCATCCCACGGCATGGTCACCCGCGCGGGCTGCACTTCCACCGCGTCATTCACGACGGGCCGCGGCTCCTCCACCGGGGCGGACGGCGGCGCGGCGACGGGTGCCGGCGGCGGCGCCGGAGTGGCGCGGGAAGCGGTGGGGATGAACGGCGGAAAGACGAAGCCGTCGAAGGAATCGCCGTTGGGACCGGTCATTGGGTCTTGGGAGAAGGGGGCGCGCGGGTGTCCGCGGTGGTGCCTGGAGCAGCGGGATGCTGGGCGGAACGTACGCCGGGCGGCGAACGGTGTCAACGATTTGCGAACCCGCCCCCCTGCCCCGCGGACTCAGGCGCGGGGCGCGTCCATCCAGCCGAAGCGGCCCAGCAGCGGCACGAAGGTGCACGCCGTCACCTCGCGCTCGCTGAAGCCGTCGGCCTCGCGGGTGATCAGCATCAGCTGCTGCGTGTCGCGCCCGCCGACGGGAATCAGCATCCGCCCGCCCGGCGCCAGCTGGTCCAGCAGGGGCTGGGGCACGTCCGGCGCCGCCGCGGCCACGAGGATCGCGTCGAACGGCGCGTAGCGGCTCCACCCGATGGTTCCGTCGCCCACCATGAGGGCGACGTTGCTGATGCGGAGCTCGTCGAGCTTTTCGCGGGAGCGGATGGAAAGCTCGCGGATACGCTCCACCGAGTACACGCGGTCCACCAGCTTGGCGAGCACCGCCGTCTGAAACCCGCACCCCGTGCCGATCTCCAGCACCTTGTCGTCGCGCCGCAGGTCGAGCACCTGCATGTAGAGCGCCTGCAGCGAGGGCTGAGACGCCGTCTGCCCGTGGCCGATGGGCACCGGCGCGTCTTCGTACGCGCGGTGGCGGACCGCGTCGGGCAGGAACTCGTGGCGGCGCACCTCGTCGAAGGCGCGCAGCACGTTCAGGTCGCGGATCCCGCGCTCCTGCATGGTGCCGATGAGCGCGCGCCGCTGCCCGGTGTAGCGGTCGCTCATACCGCGAGGTTCCACGCGGCGACGTCCTGGATCAGGGCGTGGTTGGTAAGGTCCAGGTGCAGCGGCGTCACCGAGACGTATCCCTCGTTCACCGCGTGGAAGTCCGTTCCCTCCGGCGCAGACCACTCCACGTTGCCCCCGCCGATCCAGAAGTACTCGCGGCCGTTGGGGTCGTGCGCGCGGGTGAGCGAGTCTGCATAGACGCGGCGTGCCAGCCGGGTGACCTGCACGCCCCGGACGGCCAACGCATCGATGGGCGGCAGGTTCACGTTCAGCAGCGTTTCCGCCGGAAACTCGCCGCGGGTGGCGAGCTGCGGAAGCAGGGCCTCCAGCAGCGGCCCGTAGCTCTGCATGTGCGCGGCGTCGCGCCCGGCGTACGAAACGGCGACCGCGGGAATGCCCAGGATCGTCGCCTCCATGGCCGCGGCGACGGTGCCCGAGTACAGCACGTCCTCGCCCATGTTGGGGCCGTGGTTGATGCCGCTGAGCACCAGGTCGGGCTTGCGCTCCAGCAGCGCGCCGAGCGCGACGGCCACGCAATCGGTGGGCGTGCCGTCCACGTGATGGACCCCCTCGCGCACCTGCTTGGCGCGCAGGGGAAAGTGCATGGTCAGCGCGTGGCTCTGCGCGCTCTGCTCGCGGTCGGGCGCCACGACGTGCACGTCGCCCAGCGCCTTGGCCGCCTCGGAGAGCACGCCCAGCCCCGGGGCCAGGTATCCGTCGTCGTTGGTGCAGAGAATGAACATTCGTCCGTCGTCTGTGGGCCTGGAGGCCCCTCCCCCGGCCCCTCCCCGCACAAACTACGTGCGGAGAGGGGGGAACTTCGCTTGTGGTTCGACGGGCTGCCTCGCATGCCTCGGCCGCCCCCCTCTCCCGGCCTCTCCCCCATAAACCCCATGGGGGAGAGGAGAAATCGATTGCGCCTCGGCTGGCCCAACGCAACGAACTGGCTCCCTTCCCCCCGCGCAGTTTGCGGGGGAGGGTTGGGGCTGGGGGGCGCCGGCCCGAGCACCGGGCCTTCCTACCCGCCCCTCATTCCGGCTACACCGCCCCGTAGTTCTCCAGCTTGAACACCGCCGCGGCACCCACCACGCCGGCGGTGCCGGGAAGCTCGGCCGGAACGATCTTGCAGCACTCCTGCGCGCTGCGGAACGCGCGGCGGCGCACCTCGGCGCGCAGCGGCTCGAACAGGGTGTCGCCCGCGCGCGTCACGCCCCCCGCGATCACCACCATCTCGGGGTTCAGGATGTTGATGATGCTCGCCACCCCGGCCCCCAGGAACCGCGCCGTGTCCTTCATCACCTCGGCCGCGTAGGGGTCGCCCTGCACCGTGGCCTCGTACACCGTGGCGGCGGTGATGTCCTCGAGCTTGCCGTCCACCATCTCCACCAGCGAGGTCTCGGCGCCCGCCTCGATCCCCTCGGCCGCGCGCAGCGCGATGGCCGGGCCGCTGGCGTACTGCTCTAGGCAGCCGTAGTTGCCGCACTTGCACTTGCGGCCGTTGCTGTCGATGGTCATGTGCCCGATCTCGCCGGCCACGTCGCTGCAGCCGTGGTAGATCTGGCCGTCCAGCACGATCCCGCCGCCGATGCCGGTGCCCAGCGTCAACCCCACCAGGCTGCTCACGCCGCGCCCCGCGCCCAGCCACCACTCGCCGTAGGTGGCGCAGTTGGCGTCGTTGTCCAGGGCGCAGGGCAGCTTCACCTGGTTGGCCACCAGGTCGCGCAGGGGAAAGTTGCGCCACCCCAGGTTGGGGGTGTTGATCACGGTGCCCGTCTTGCGGTCCAGCGGCCCCGGCGAGCCGATGCCCACGCCCGCCACCGCCGCCCGCGACGTGCCCTGCGCCGCCGTGACCTCGGTGATGGCCGCCTCCACCAGCGACACGATCCGGTCGACGACGAACTTGGCGCCGCGCACCGACTCGGTGGGAACCGTGCGGAAGCCCAGCACCTCGCCACCTTCGATGGGCACCAGCCCCACGACGATGTTGGTGCCCCCGAGGTCCACCCCCACGATCCACTTCTTCTCGGCCGTTCCGGGCGTCATGTGCTCTCCTGTTGGGCGCCTCGCCGCGCCCGTGCGGCGATCGGGCGCCAAGGTAACATGCGGTCTGGACGGTTGAAAGTGCGTGCGGTCGCAGGCACGCGGGGCGGGCCGTCAGCTGATGCGGGTCACGCGCAGCGAGGGGTCCGGCCGCAGCTCGGCGAGGCCCGCGAGGGCGCGTGTCTGGCCCGTGCGCCGGATGGTTTCCAGGATCTCCCGGTTGCGTCGAACGACCTGCGGATCCTTGTACGGGCGATCGTGGTGAAGGTGCATGCAGACGGCCCGGTGCCGCACCTGGATTCCCCGCACCCCCAGGTTCACCAGCCGGTAGCCCACGGCCCGGTCCAGCCCGCCGTACCCCATCGCCATGTCGAAGCCGTTGACGGCCTGGATCGCCTCGCGCGCTACGGACGAGTTGTTGCCGGCGAACAGCGGCGCCGTGGGCGTCAGCCGGTCCAGCAGCGCCGCGGCACGCGGAGAGCGGACGAGCCGCAGCGCGCGCCGGCCCGGGCGCCAGCCGCGGGCGCGCAGCCACCCCAGGTCCGCGAAGCGCCCCTCGCGCACGTCGTCCACGGTGATGGCGTCGCTGACGGCCGCGGGCAGCTTCACGTAGCCGCCGCCCAGGTAGCGTCCCGGACGCGCGAGCCGGAGATGGGCCGCGACGAGGTCGCTCCGCGGGATGGTGTCGCCGTCCGTGAACATCAGCGTGTCGCCCCCCGCTGCCTCGATGGCGCGGTTGACGATCTCGCTCTTGCGGAAGCCACGGTCCTCGTGCCACACGTGGACGGCCTCCAACCCGGACGCGGCGCAGACGCGGCGGATGACCTCGGCCGTCTCGGGCCCGGAGCCGTCGTCGGCCACCAGCAGCTCGAAATCCTTCCGGGACTGGCCGGCGTACCCCCAGAGCACCCGCTCCAGGTCGCGCGGCTTGTTGTACGTGGAAACGATGACCGACAGGGCCACGGGTCAGCCGGCGGGAAGCGCCAGCACTTCACTGGTGGCGTCCAGGTCGCTTCCCAGGATGGGGGACAGATCGTATCCCAGGCCGCGCAGCACCTGCAGCGACGCGCGGTGCACCTCGGCCCCGTGGGTGGAAAGGAAGACGATGGGGCGATGGCGGGCCAGCGTCTCGCGTCCGCCCTCCAGCACGGAAAGCTCCGCGCCCTCGACGTCGATCTTCATCGCCGAAGGCGCCAGCCCGTGCTCCGCGCAGTAGTCGTCCAGTCGCACCGTCCTCACCTCCAGCGCGCCGGCGTCGGCCAGGCGGCCCGTGCCGCTCCCCGTGCCGAAGTCGAAGCGCGCCGTCCCCGCCCGGTCCGCGGCAGCCGCCTGCTCCACGCGGACGTTCGACAGCCGGTTGATGCGCACGTGGCGGCGCAGGAAGTCGGCGTTCGCGGGGTTGGGCTCGAACGCGTGCACCCGCCCCGCGCCGCCCACCAGGACGGAGGAGAGAAGGGTGTAGTAGCCCACGTGCGCGCCCACGTCGAGCACGGTGGCGCCGGGGCGAAGGTGCCGCTCGAACAGCCGCGTCTGCTCGCGCTCGTAGCTGCCGTTGAGGATGCGGAGGATCTTGCCGCGGCTGGCCGGCAGCCACCAGCGCCCCCGCAGGCGCCCGGCGACGATCGGAAGCCTCACGACCCCAGCTGAAGCACGGCCAGGAAGGCCTCCTGCGGGATTTCGACGCTGCCCACCTGCTTCATCCGCTTCTTGCCCTCCTTCTGCTTTTCCAGGAGCTTGCGCTTGCGCGAGATGTCGCCGCCGTAGCACTTGGCGGTCACGTTCTTCCGCAGGGCGCTGATGCTTTCGCGGGCGATGATCTTCTGCCCGATGGCCGCCTGGATCACCACCTCGAACTGCTGCTTGGGGATCAGCTCCTTGAGCTTTTCGGCGATGTTGCGGCCGTACTCGTACGCCTTCTCGCGGTGGATGATCACGCTGAACGCGTCCACCGGGTCGCCGTTGATCAGCATGTCGAGCTTCACCAGCGGGTTGGGCCGGTAGCCCGCCAGGTCGTAGTCCAGCGACGCGTAGCCGCGGGTCACCGACTTCAGCCGGTCGTAGAAGTCAAGGACGATCTCGGCCAGCGGCAGCTCGTACTGCAGCTCCACCCGCTGCGGATCGGGGTACGTCATCCCCATGAAGTTGCCGCGCCGCTCGTGACACAGCTTCTGGACGGCGCCGATGTACTCCGCCGGGCACATCACCCGGGTGCGGACGTACGGCTCCTCGATCTCGTCGATCTTGGTGGGGTCGGGAAGGGTGCTGGGGCTTTCCACCCACAGCTCCCGCCCGTCCGTCATCTTCACCGTGTACTTCACGTTGGGCACGGTGGTGATCAGGTCCAGGTCGTGCTCGCGCTCCAGCCGCTCCTGGACGATCTCCATGTGCAGCAGCCCCAGGAAGCCGCAGCGGAAGCCGAAGCCCAGCGCCAGCGACGTCTCGGGCTCGTACACCAGCGAGGCGTCGTTCAGCTTCAGCTTGGCCAGGGCGTCGCGCAGCTCCTCGTACTGCTCGGTGTCGGTGGGATAGATCCCCGCGAACACCATGGGCTTCACTTCCTGGTAGCCGGGCAGCAGCTCCGTCGCCTGGTTGTCGGCGTCGAGGATGGTGTCGCCCGAGCGGGTGTCGGCCACGCGCTTGATGCCGGCGATGACGTAGCCCACCTCGCCCGGACCCAGCTCGGGCACCGGCTGCCGGCCCAGCTGCATGTAGCCCACCTCGTCGATGGGGTACACCGAGTCGTTGCTGCCGAAGGCGATGCGCGTTCCCGGGCGGAACACCCCGTCCACCACGCGGATGCTGGGCACCGCGCCCACGTACTTGTCGTAGTACGAGTCGAAGATCAGCGCGCGCGGCGGAGCGTCGCGGTCGCCCCGCGGCGGCGGCACCCTGGCGACGACGGCCTCCAGGATCCCGTCGACCCCGATCCCCGACTTGGCCGAGGCCAGCAGCACGTCGCCGGGGTCCACCCCCAGCAGGTCCACCAGCTCGCCGCGGCGGCGCTCCGGCTCGGCGCCCGGAAGGTCGATCTTGTTGAGGACGGGGATGATCTCCAGCCCCGCCTCCATCGCCAGGAACAGGTTGGAAAGCGTCTGCGCCTGCACCCCCTGCGAGGCGTCCACCACCAGGATGGCGCCCTCGCACGCGGCCAGCGAGCGCGACACCTCGTAGGTGAAGTCGACGTGCCCGGGGGTGTCGATCAGGTTCAGCTGGTACTCGAGGCCGTCGTTCGCGCGGTAGCGCATGCGCACGGCGTTGAGCTTGATGGTGATCCCGCGCTCGCGCTCGATGTCCATGGAATCGAGCACCTGGTCCTTCATCTCGCGCAGCTGGAGCGTTCCAGTCTGCTCCAGGAGGCGGTCGGCCAGTGTGCTCTTGCCGTGGTCGATGTGGGCGACGATGCAGAAGTTCCGGATATTTTCAAGTCGCAACGTGCGTTTCCCGCTCGCAGAAATTCGTCGGTCAGGTCTGGTGCAAAGCTCTGTAAGGTAACCCCCCGGCCGGGGCGCGAGAAAGCCCCCGCCCCCGCATGGGTCATTCAACCCGTTGCCGCGCAACCGGGTGGCCCCTATTGTTCCGCCCGTGGCCTTTCCCCGCGGTGAGCCGTGCGGTCCGACCTTTCCCAGAACCTGCATTCAGACATGATGAAGCACGTTGTGATCGCAGCCGCCGCGGTGCTCGCCACCGTTCCCGCCACGGCGCAGGTGTCGCTGAACTCGCGCGCGCTGGGCATGGGCGGCGCCTACATCGGCGTGGCCCGGGGCCAGGAATCGCTGCACCTGAACCCCGCCAACCTGGGGCTGGCCAACAGCCCGCACTGGTCGGCGGCCATCCCGCAGCTGGCGTTCGGCGTGCAGACCATCGGGGTGGAGCCGGGCGACCTGTGGGACCTGCGCGAGTACGGCGGGATGGAGCCGGCCGAGCGCGAGGCCTTCCTGGCGAAGGTTCCCGCGACGGGCACGGGCGGCGAGATCGACGTGCGCGCGCCGCTGTTCTCGCTGCAGGTGGGGCGCTTCGCGGTGGGTGCGGGCTACGCGGTGGTGGGGGAGCACACCGTCAACCGCAGCATCGTTGACCTGGTGCTCAACGGGTTCGAGCAGAGCAAGCTCGGCCAGTACAACATCCAGAACACCGGCGGGTTCCGCGCGTCGTTCTTCGACATCCACGCCGCGTACGGCCGGCGCATCGGGCCCCTCGCGCTGGGCGTCACCGGCCACTACTACATCCCGCAGGAGATGGTGCGGTCGGCATTCGTGGAGCAGGACACCGTCTTCACGGGCCCGATTCCCACCGACATCCGGGTGATGTACCAGGGCGTGCGCGCCGAGGGCGGCAGCGGGTTCGGCGTCGACGTGGGCGCGGCCCTGCAGCCCATTCCGGGGCTCACCCTGGGCGTGGCGCTGGACAACGCTTTCAACTCGCTCCAGTGGAACGAGGACCTGCGCGTGCGCACGCTGACGCTCGACCGCAACGACTACGAGACGGGCGACGCCGAGGCGCTGCTGACCCGCTACGAGGAGAGCGACGCTGACTACGTGGACGCCGGCGCCGACCCGCAGACCCGCGCGCTGGCCCAGCAGATCCTGGGCGAGCGCGACCAGGGGCTGCCCATGACCCTGCGCGTGGGCGGCGCCTTCGCCCTGCCCACCTCCACCACGGTGGGCGTGCAGTACCAGTCGCAGCTGGAGGACAGCCCGGTGAGCGGCTTGTGGGAGAACCAGGTGAGCGTGGGCGTGCAGCAGAAGCTGCCCATCATCACCCTGCGCGCCGGCCTGGCCAGCGACATGGCGGACGGCAGCATGCTCACCGGCGGGCTGACGCTGGGCCCCATCCAGCTGGGCGTCGCGCGCCTGAGCGGCGCCGGCGACCGGCACGGCTGGGTGTACACGTTCGCCCTCAGCGGCCGCAGCGACACCACCATGCCCTGATCAGCCCGAGCGGTTCGTGATCGAAAACAGGCCGGCGGCTCACAAGAGCCGTCGGCCAGTTTTTTGATGTCGAATGGCAAAGATTGACATTCACCCCTTCACACCTGCATACTCCGTCCACGTTGAGGTTGCTGATGAACGTGTCGCTTACGCCCGAGCTGGAGCGCATGGTGGAAGAAAAGGTACGGTCAGGCCAGTATCGCACCGCGAGCGAAGTCGTGCGCGAGGGACTGCGCCTGCTCGCGCAGCGCGACGAAGAATATCAGGTGAAGCTGGCCGCGTTGCGTGCAGAGATCCAGAAAGGCGTCGACTCTCTCGATCGAGGCGAAGGGATGGAAGGGGACGAGGCGTTCGCGTGGATTAGGGCTCGTTTGCGAGAGGGGGCCTCCCCTGAACCGATATAAGCTCTCGCTCGACGCTCGGCTGGACGTCCTCGATATCACCAATTACCTGATCGATAGTTCCGGGAACGCCGCGGTCGGGAAGCGCTGGTTGAATGACATGAGGGACACGTTCAAGCTGCTCGCGGAGCGGCGCCGGATTGGCCGGGAGCGTCCGGAGATCGGTCCGGGTTTTCGCAGCCTGGTTCACGGCAATCACACCATCTTCTACCGCCTGGGCGACACGCACCTGGAGGTCCTCCGCGTCCTGCATCACCGCCAGAACGTCGCCGTCGCGTTCGGGCTATCCCGCGGCGATCCCGGATTGGGCGGCAGCTAGGCCGAAGCTGCCCTCGCGCAGGAAGCCCGTAATCAGGCCCTGCACGTCGCGGCGGTTCATGATGAAGGTGTGGCGGCAGGGGACCACGGCGTGCTCGCGGGCACCTTCCAGGTGGGTTTCGGCCACCTGCACCTTGCCGTCGCGCAGGCCGGCGATGATGCCCACGTCCACGTCGCCGGGAAGGCGCAGCGTACGGGCGGTACTTTCCGGGTGCGTCACCAGGTCGTGGATGTGCGGCATCAGCCAGCCGATCCAGCGGGCGTAGCGGTCAGCCGTCGAACTCCCCTGGTTGGGCGGCGCCAGCATCACCACGCGGCCCACGCGCTCCGGCCGGTGCTCCGCCAGCATCCCCCGGATGATGATGTTGCCCATGCTGTGGCCCACGAAGTGGACCGCGGGGGCGTCGCCCACGGCCGCCCGGACGTGGCGGGCCAGGGTTCCGCTGAGCCCGCGGATGGTGCCGGTCGTGCTCCAGTAGCCGAAGCTGGCGGCGCGAAAGCCCTGGCGCTCCAGCCGCCGGGCCAGCAGCAGCATGGAAACCGGGGTGCGCCCCAGCCCGTGCACCAGGAACACCAGCTCGCGCCGGTCCCCTGGGACAGGCGCCGCGCGCCGGCGCACCGCGCCCGCCGACGCCGCGCCGGCGAGCGCGGCCAGGGCGACGCCCACGCCCAGCTTCCGCCGCGTCACCGCCACCCTACGCCGCCTCGCGCCGGCTGCCGACGGCCCACAGGCGCAGCAGCAGCTCTTCGATGGCCTGACGGTCGTTCAGCGACGCCGACTTCAGCAGACGGTCCGTCCGCAGCAGCTCGGTCATCGCCCGGTCCACCTCCGGCAGCGACCACTTCCGCGCCTGCGGGCCGATGCGGCGGGCCATCCACTTCTGATAGGGCTTCAGCTCGCGCTCCAGCGCCCCCTGCCCCCCCGCGCACACCAGCCCGATCCGCAGCAGCGTTCCCCCCATGCCGATCACGAGCCCCACGCCGTTCTCCCCCTGCTCGAGGAGGACGGGAAGGGTGGCGATGGCTTCGCGGAAGCGGCGCTCGGCCACCAGGTCGAACCACGCCCAGCGGTCCTGCCTTGGGACGGCGCCGCCGACGGCCCGAACGTCGTCCAGAGTCACGCGCTTCCGGCCCTGGACGTAGGCCGCCAGCTTTCGGATCTCGGACGACAGCGTCCCCAGGTCCACCCCCACCCCGCCGACCAGCGCCCGCGCCGCCTCGGGCTCCCACTCGACCCCCGTCTCCTCGCGGGCGCTCTCCATCACCCACCCCGGCGCGTCGTCGTGGGAAAGGGGCGAGAACTCGATGGAAACGGCGTGCTTCTTCAACTCGTCGTAGAACTTGGCCTTGGAGCCGGAGGGGATGGCGGCGGTGAGCACCAGCACCAGCCCGGCCGGGGGCGCCTTGCACGCGGCCAGCACCACGTCGCGCGCCGTGACCGAGAGCCCCTGCGCGTCGCGGACGATGACCACGCGGTGCTCGGCCATCATGGGCGGCGTGCCGATCATCGAGGCCAGGCTCTCGGCGGCGACGTCGGTGCCGCGCAGCTGGTCGAAGTTGAAGTCGCGCGTCGCGGGGTCCACGTACGCCGCCACGACGCGGCCCACGGCCTCTTCGCGCAGGAACTCTTCGTCGCCGTGAAAGAAGAACGCACCCCCCGCGACACGGTCGCGGAGAGTGCGGTCCAGCTGGCCGGCACGGATGGGCGGCAAGCCTACTCCCGCGCGGCGTCCGCGTCCGCTGCGTGCCCGGCCGACGTGGCGACGGAGGCGGTGCGGTACAGCACGTCGCGGTAGGGCATGGGATACACCTGCACGCCCACCTGCTCCAGGCGCGCGCCCAGCCCGGTCTGCGCGTCGTGCGCCTCGGCCGCCATCTCGCTGGCCCCGGCGGACTGAACGGCCAGCGGCGCGTCGGCGGGCGGACGGGCGCCGTCGGTCTGCACCAGCGTCACGGCGCCCACCGCCGCCGCGGCGGCCAGCGTTCCGGCCACCACGCGCGCCCGCGAGCCGCGGCCGCGCGACGCGCGGGCCTCGTCCTCGTGGTAGATGCGGTGCTGAAGCCGCGCCATGAAGTCTTCCGACACTTCCAGCGGGGCCTCGTCGCGCAGCATGCACACGCCCTGCCCCAGCACGCGGTCGTAGCGCGCGCACGACGCGCACGTCGCGAGGTGCGCCACGAACTCGGCGCGCGCGTCCTGGGCGAGCAGGCCGTCGCGGAAGTCGGAGTAGCCGTCGAGAAAAACGTCGCAGTCCATCGGTGTCGTCGCCTGCCTGGGTCCATCGGGGTCCCGGCCGCGGGGGCCGGTGACGCGCGGTTGTACGCGGCAGCCCCGCGGGAGTTCCACCGCGCGCGTCGCTCGGACACGCCCGCGTCCACGCGGGTGGACAGCGGCGCGCGCGAACGCCCCACACGATGCATCGCCGCGCGCCAAAAGGAAAGGGGGCGGGCCCGTTCTTCCGGGCCCGCCCCCCCTCTCAAACGCCTCGCGGCGATCAGTCCAGCAGCGGCGCGATCAGCTGGGCGAAGTTGTTGCGCGCCCGGTTCAGGCGGCTCTTCACGGTGCCCAGGTTGGTGCTGGTGATCTCGGCGATCTCCTCGTACGTCTTGCCCTCCATCTCGCGAAGGACGAAGACGGTACGGTGGTGCTCGGGAAGCTGGTCGACCGCCGAGTCCACCTGGCTCTTCAGGTGGCGCTTCCGGAACAGGTCGTCCGGGCGGTAAGTGTTGTCTTCCCACTCCAGCGGACGCGTGTCGGCGTCGCGGTTCTTCATCAGCGTCTGGAAGAGCACCAGCGGGTTGCGCGAGCGGTTGCGCAGCTCGTTCTTGGCCAGGTTCGACGCGATCGTGTAGATCCAGGTCGAGAACTTCTTGCTCTGGTCGAAGCGGTGAAGGTGCCGGTACACGCGGATGAAGGTTTCCTGCACCAGGTCTTCGCCGCGCTCACGGTCGCCCGTGGTGCGGTAGACGAAGTTCAGCAGGCGGTTCTGGTAGCGCTCCACCAGCTCGCCGAAGGCCAGCCGGTCGCCCTCGAGGTGCGCGGCGACCACCCCGCTGTCGTCCAGCTGCTTGAGCCGCTCTCGCGGCGTGGGCTGCCGGGCCTCGCGGTCGCGATCGTTGACGAGGAGTTTCAGCATACGTTGGGTCTCCAGGGGTTTAACCGGACGGGCGGCTGCGCCGCTCACCATAGGGCACGTGCCGTACCCCGGGCCGTTGTGAGGTTGGATGCGCCGGAACCCCGCATGGTTGCAAGGC
Source organism: Longimicrobium sp. (assembly GCF_036399935.1). Classification (GTDB taxonomy): domain Bacteria; phylum Gemmatimonadota; class Gemmatimonadetes; order Longimicrobiales; family Longimicrobiaceae; genus Longimicrobium. The sequence goes on along the minus strand of NZ_DASWMD010000070.1, from coordinate 64,387 downwards.
TTCCGCGCTTTCCCGCCGCTGCCGCCTCGCCTGCGTCCGTCCCCCCGGGGGGACAGTCGGTGCGAGGGAGTGACACCCGCCGCGTGTCGGCGTGACATCCGCGTGCCGGTACAACGTCCGTCCCCGCCCCACTCTGACGGTCAGTGGCCGAACACGAACCCGGCGGCGTACAGCAGCGTGCAGATGGTCTTGGCGTCGGTGATCTCGCCGTCGCGCACCATCCGCAGCGCCTCGGACATGGGCAGCTTGATGGTTTCCATGAACTCGTCGGCGTCGTACTCCGTTTCGCCGGCGGTCAGGTCCGTGGCCAGGAACAGGTGAATGCGCTCGTCGGTGAAGCCGGGCGTCGTCCAGATGGAGGTCAGGGGGCGCAGCGTGCCCGCCTCCAGCCCGGTCTCCTCGCGCAGTTCCCGGCGCGCGCATTCTTCCCAGGGCTCACCGGGGCGGTCGGGGCGGCCCGCGGGCACTTCGTACAGGTAGCCGCCGGATGCGTAGCGGTACTGCCTGACGAGGACGATCTGCGGGTCGGGGCCACCGGGGTCGCTCAGCACCGGCAGCACCGCCGAGGCGCCGGAGTGGCGGATCATCTCCATCTCGCCGGTGGACCCGTCGGGGAAGCGGACGGTGTCTACCCCCAGGTCCACGATGCGCCCGCTGTGCACGGGCCGGCGGTTGATGAGCCCCGGTTCGGCTCCGCGTTCTCCGTCTGCCATCCCGTTTCTCTCTACGCTGAAGATGATGGAGGAACGCCGCCAGCGGTATGGGCGCTGAACGGCGTTAACTGGATCCTAATCGGGTGTTGGTGCCCCTCCCCCGGCCCCTCCCCGCACGGTACTGCTGTGGGGAGAGGGGAGAATTCGAGTGCGCTTCGGCTGGCGGTGGCGCATGCCGCGGCGCCCCCATCCCCAACCCTTCCCCCGCAAACTGCGCGGGGGAAGGGAGCCAGCCCGGCGCGCTGCCGTAACTTTCTGCAGCGCCGCAGCTTGTCATCCTGAGGCCCAGGCGCACCCTACCTGCCTGTAGCACATCCCGCGCGGGCCGAAGGATCTAGCCGCGGGCACGTAACAGCCCGGGCGCGGCAGCGGTCATCGAATCCGAGGCCTCGGCTCGTCCCCAAAGCCCGGCGTTCAGGCGGGGATCCCTGGCGCGGTGTGGCGCGGTTCGGAAAGACCGGCGCAATCCCCGGCTGCCCTCTCCCCCGGCCCCTCTCCCGCAAGCGGGAGAGGGGAGAATTCAATTGCGCTCCGGCCGGACTCGCGCACTCTCCTGTAGGGTGTACACCCTCTCCCGCTTGCGGGAGAGGGTGACACGCGTGTCAGCGCGGCCGGGTGAGGGCCCCACGGCAGCCGAGGCCTCGGATTCGAAGACCGCTGCCGCGCCCAAGGTATTACGTGCCTCCGGCTAGATCCTTCGGCCCGCGACGAGTGTGCTGCGGGCCGGTTCGGCGCGCCTGGGCCTCAGGATGACAGCTCGCCCGCGCCGCTGTCTCAGCGCAGCAGCTGCGCGGGATCGACGACCTGCACGGGTCCCACGCCCAGCGCTTCCAGCGGCTCCCGCAGCTGCGTGGCGTCGCCGACGACGATGACGGCGGCGCGGTCGGGCATCAGGCGCCGTTGGGCGGCTTCGCGCACCTCTTCGCGGGTGACGGCCACCAGCCGGTCGCGGTACGTCTGGTAGTAGTCGTCGGAAAGGCCGAAGGTGGCGATGGTGCTCAGCTTTCCGGCGATCCCGTCCGTCGTCTCCATCCCCAAGGGAAAGATGCCCGCCAGGTAGCTGCGCGCGTTGTCGATCTCGTCCTCGGGCACCAGCTCCTCCTGGATCTCGCGCATGTCGCGCAGGATCTCGCTGACGGAGTGCGCGGTGCCCTCGACCTGGATGGCCCCGCCGACGTGGAAGGTGCCCGGCAGCTTGCGCATCCCGAAGCTGGAGCTGACGCCGTAGCTGTAGCCCAGCCGCTCGCGCAGGTTCAGGTTCAGCCGCGACGAAAAGCTGCCTCCCAGCATGGCGTTCAGCACCATGATGGCGAAGAAGTCGTGCGTGTCGCGCGCCACGCCCACGTGCCCCACCCGTACCTCGCTCTGCACCGCGCCCGGGCGGTCGGCCAGGATGATGGTGGTTTCGCCCAACCGGTTGTGCGTCTCGGGCGCGCGCGAAGGCGGCACGGTGCCGCTCCAGCCGCCGAAGTGCTTCTCCGCCAGGGTCACCACCTCGTCGAGCGTCAGGTCGCCGCCCGCGCACAACCAGGCGCCGCCGGGGCGGAAGTGCGATTGGTGGAACGCCGCCGCGTCTGCCCGCTCCAACATCGCCAGCGTCTCGGCCGGGCCGGTCAGCCTCCGAGAGAACGGGTGGCCTTCGGGGTAGATGAACTTCGTCACCAGCTCGTCGGCCAGCCCGCCCGGGTCCGCGCGGCGCTGCGCCAGCAGGGCCAGCCGCTCGTCGCGGATGCGCTGCGCCTCGTGCTCGGGGAACGTGGGGCGCATCGCCAGGTCGGCCATCACCTGCATCGCCTCGTCGGCCCGGGCGCGCAGGGCCGTGAATCCGACGAGGGTGTTGTCCCACGAGTTGGTGCTGTCCAGCACCAGTCCCAGTTCGTCCACCCGCTCGGCCATGGCGGCGGCGTCGCGTTCGCCCGCGCCGGACTCCAGCAGGCCGGAGGTGAAGGAGCTAAGCCCCGCGCGCTCCTCCGGTTCGGAAAGCCCGCCGGCCGGGATCACCAGGTCGATGGTGACCAGGGGAAGGGCGTGCCGTTCGGCGACCAGCACCTGCAGCCCGTTCGCCAGCGTGGCGCGCTGCACGGCGGGAAAGTGAAAGGGGCGCAGCGGCCCCGGCGCGGGGGGCCGCGAGCGATCCAGGACGGCGGCGGGTGCGGTCACGCGGCCTCCGGCGCGGCCTGGGGAACGTACGTCAGCACCACGCGGTTCTCCCCGGAAAGGTACTCGTCGATGAAGCGGCGCACGTCGGCGGCGGTGACGGCGCGGTAGCGGTCCAGCTCGGTTTCGATCAGCCCCGGGTCGCCGAAGTACGTTTCCAGCATGGACAGGGTGTCGGCGCGCTCGCTGGTCTTCTGCAGCCCCAGCAGGTGCCGCGCCTCCAGCCCGGTGACCGCCCGTTCCATCTCGCGGTCGGTGGGCCCTTCCCGTCCCAGCGTGCCCAGTTCCTCCAGCAGCGCCTGCTCCACGGGCTCGGGCGGCTGGCCCGGCAGCACGCTGCCGCGCATGACGAACAACGACGCGCCGGTCACCACGGGAAACACCATGGCGGTGATGGCGCTGGCCAGCCGCCGCTCGCGCACGACGGAGCGGTACAGCCGGGCCGACTTGCCGCCCGCCAGCAGCTCGGAAAGCACGTCGGCGACGTAGTAGTCCGGCGTGCCGTAGGGGGGAATGCGGTATCCCAGGAACACGCGCGCCGCGGCCACGGGCTGCTCCACCGTCTCCCGGATCTCGCGGCCCAGCTGCAGCGGGACGACATCGGGCGTGCCGGGGAGCGGCGGACGCCCGGGGCCCCGGGGGATGGGCCCGAAGTAGCGCTCGACCAGCGACCTGGCCGTGTCGCGGTCGAAGTCGCCGCACAGGGTGAGCACGGCGTTGTCGGGCGCGTAGAAGGTGCGGAAGAAGTCGGCGACGTCGTCCAGGCTGGTGGCGTCGAGGTCGTCCATGCTGCCGATGACCGAGTGGTGGTACGGGTGGTCGGGGGGAAACAGCAGCCGCTGCATCCGCTCGTCCCAGTCGCCGTACGGCGCGTTGTCCACGCGCTGGCGGCGCTCGTTCTTCACCACCTCGCGCTGGTTGTCGAACTTTTCCTGCGTGAGCGCGGGGAGGAAGAAGCCCATCCGGTCGCTGTCCAGCCACAGCGCCAGCTCCAGGTGGCTGGCGGGGACGGTGGTGTAGTAGTTGGTGCGGTCCAGCCAGGTGGTGGCGTTGATGGACCCGCCCACGCGCTCCACCATCTGCATGTGCTGCGTGTCGGGCACGTTCTGCGAGCCCTGGAACATCATGTGCTCGAACAGGTGCGCCAGCCCGGTGCGCCCCGGGCGCTCGTTCCGGCTGCCGACGTTGTACCAGAAGTTCACCGTCACCACGGGAAGCGAGTGGTCCGCGGAAAGCACCACGCGCAGGCCGTTGTCGAGCGTGTATCGTTCGATGGGGATGTGCATCAGGCAACCACGGGAAGGACGGGAACGGCGGGAACGAAGGCAAAAACGGCAACCAGGGTCGAAGGCGGGAGCACGGACAGCGCCTCGCGGCGCCCGTGATTGCCGTCCCGGCCGTAGTTACCGTGGCTGCCGGAGTTCACAGCGCCTGCAGCAGCGCGAACGGCAGGCTGAAGCTTTCGCGGATCAGGTGCTTGCGCTCCACGCTGCGGCTCTCGGAGATGGGGCTGGTGAGCGTGGGCGAGGTGTATCCGCGGAAGCCCACCAGCCGCGCCAGCAGCTTCAGGCGCAGCATGTGGAACGGATCGCTCACCAGCACGGCCGTGTCCATCTTGCGGTTGTCCATCAGCTCGGAGACGGACTGCATGGATTCCAGCGTCGTCATCCCCGACTTCTCCACCAGGATGGCGTCGCCCGGAACCCCGCGCCGCATGGCGTAGCGCCGGCCCACCTCGCCCTCGCTGACGGTGTCGCCCGGGGCCTGGCCCCCCGTCATGATCATCCGCGGCGCGATCCCCTTTTCGTACAGCGAGATGGCGTGGTCCAGCCGCGCCTGCAGCACGGGTGAGGGACGGCCGTCGTACTGGGCCGCGCCCAGCACCACGATGGCGTCCGCCTTTTGCGCCTCGTTGCGGCGGCCGTACAGGTGGATGGCGGCCACGGTGAGCGCCCAGCAGGCGACCATGAAGATCGCCAGCTTCACCAGCCCGCGCACGATGCGCACGGGCCACGGGTCGCGCCGGCGCGGGGGCGCCGGCTCGCGTTCCGCCGGCGCGACAGGCGGAGGGGCGTGGGGATCGGAGTGGGTCACGAGGTCAGGTCCGCTGCAGAAGGCGCTCGCGAAGGAGCGTGGGTCCCAGGTCGGCCCGCAGGAACTGCTCCGCTTCGTCGGCGCCGGCGGTCAGCCGGTCTTCCACCTCGGCCAGCAACTCGCGGTCGGCGCTGTCGGCGGCGCCCTCGGCCCGGGCGAAGGCTTCCCAAGCCGAGTCTTCCCACCCCTGCGCGCCCATGGCCAGCGCGGCCAGCAGCTGCACCTCCACGTCTTCGTGGCGCTCCCCGGCCGCCTGGTGAAGCTGCTCGGCGCTTTCCTCGCCACGCCCCGCGTCCGCCAGCGCCAGGCCGAACAGTGCGCGGAGCCAGCTGTCGTCGGGCGCGAACGACAGCGCCTCTTCCAGCGCGTCCAGCCCCTCGCCGGTCTTCCGGGCCAGGAGCAGGGCGATGCCGAGCTCCATGTGGATGGCAGCGTCGTCGGGAGCCAGCCTGCGCGCGGCCTCCAGCTCCACCAGCGCCTCGTCGAACAGCCCCTCGCGGGCCAGGTACGCGCCGTACGCCTGCCGCGCGAAGGGAAAGTCGGGCGCGGTGAGCGCGGCCATGCGCAGCGCGCCCTCGCCCGCGGGGTCGTCCAGCGCGGCGACGGCGGTCCCGGCCACCGCAAGGACGAACGGGTCTTCCGGCTGCAGTTCCAGCGCGCGGCGGAACATGTCGTACGCCTCGCCCTCCTCGCCCAGGCGCTGCGCGGCGATCCCCATCCAGCACAGCACGCGCGGATCCCCGGCGTGCGACTCCAGCTCATCGGCCAGCAGCTGGTGAGCCTCGTGCCAGCGGTCCTGCTCGCCCAGCGCCTCCGCCTCGGCCACCAGCGCCTCGGCCGTGTCGTGCCCCGCCGCTCCGAACCCGTTCTCGCTCATCCGCCGTCCGTTCGTGGTTCAAGGCCCTGTCCCAGGCCGCTCCCTGGAATCCTGCCCCAGCCTGCCCTGCACCGCAAGGGATCAAACCCCGGCGAAGGCGTGTAGACGCGAGAGTGCTACGGATGACGTTGCAGTTTACGCCGTCGGAGGGTAGGTTGTCTCTTCACACCCACGACGGCGTCACTACGGCTGATCCGCCGCCCCGGTCCCTGGGCGCGCACTCCTCTCGTCGCCATCGCCCGCTCCACCCCACACACCATCCCGTTCCATGACCAACCGAACTCGTTGGACCAGCGCCACCGCGCTGGTGCTGCTGGCCGCGTGCACCGACGCCGCGCAGACACCGACGGCCGCCCTGCCGCGCCTTTCGTCGTCCGACGGCCCCGCGCTGGAGGGCGTGCCCAACTCGGTGCTGTACCGCCAGCCTGCGTACCAGCACGCCACGGGCCGCTCCGGCAGCGCCACGCTCTCCGCGCGCGCCCTGCTGGGCCGCGACGGACGCACCGAGCTGGAGGTGACCACGGGAGAGCTGGGCGCCGCGTCGGCCCCGGGCACCATCGCCAAGGTGCAGCTGAAGCTCCTGGATTTGGATGGCGTGGAGCAGACCACGGCCAACTTCACCGGCCTGAAGGCGGGGGGCATCTTTCGCACCACGCTGAACGGGCGCGCGGCCGGGTCGCAGGTGCGTGTCCAGGCGAACGTGCGCGGCATCGACTGGACGCGCACGGACGTGGTGACCATCACCGAACGCGTCAACCGCCGGCCGGACCTTGCCGTGGGGGAGCTGAACGGCCCCACGTCCATCCCGGTGGGCGCGCGCGCGAACCTGGTCGCCGTGATCCGCGAGCTGAACGGCGACCTTGGGGCGGTGGGCGACTGCGTGCTGTACGTGGACGGTGTGCGAGCCGACCAGGCGCTCGGCATCTGGGTGGCCGAGGGCGACGGCGTGGAGTGCCTGTTCGCCCCGGTGCTCAGCACCGCGGGCCAGCACACGCTGGAGGTGCGGGTGGAAAACGTGGTTCCCGGCGACTGGGACCTTTCCAACAACGCCGCCACGACGCGCGTGGTGGTGGAGAACCCGCGCCAGGACCTGGTGTTCACCGGGTTCGCGCAGGCGGGGTACGAGGGGCACGACAAGCGCGACATCCGCGAGGGCGAGTGGCGGCGGGGAACGGAGTGGGAGAAGTGGCGCGACGTAGACGCCGACACCCTGCGTGTGCAGGAGGCCGAGATCTTCGGGGCCGCACGGGGCGACCTGGCGCTGCCGGTGCAGAACGCCGAGTTCTCCATCACCACCGACGGCGGCTCGCTCTTCGACAAGGCCGGGATGACGTACCACCACGTCACCTACGACGCCGCGACCAGGAACACCTGCGAGCGCTGGGGCACCCTGTGGAAGTCCTTCCAGGTGTGCTCGGCCCCGTCGCGCTACGGCCCGGCGGACCCCGGCTACAGCCACTTCTGGATGCGCTACTCCGGGTACCTGAACCGGTACTACTCGCGCGAGACGGCTCAGGGGTGGAACTCGTGGCAGGGATACTATACCCGCAACACGGGCCACAACGGCGGCGCCTGGACGGATGTCGTCACGCCGCCGCTGGGCGGCGAGGTGCGCTTCCACGTGCTGCTCGAAACGGCCACCCGCCGCGCGTCGATCGACAAGGTGGTGCCCATCGCGGCATGGCTGGACACGACGTCGCAGCGCCCTCGCGAGTGCACCAGCACCACGTCTGGGGACTACAGCGAGACGGTCTGCTCCGAGTACTACTTCCGCGAATGGAACGGCGGCGGGCGCGAGCCGTTCTGACCGGCTCGGGCCTGAACCCGTCACGAGTGCGAGGGCAAGCCTCGGCATGAACACGCAAACCCCGGAGCGTGGCTCCGGGGTTTGCATACGTCCGTGAGTGCCTGGGACGGGACTCGAACCCGTAAGGGCGTAGCCCGGCAGATTTTAAGTCTGCTGTGTTTGCCGATTTCACCACCCAGGCGCAGCGAGCGCGGCCCGATCGGGACGACTCGCGTACTTCAACATAATCCGAAGTCCCGCGTTCATCCACCGTCCCGACTCGCCGGCCTGGATCTACCGCTCCGGCTAGTGGGTGCCCGACAGCGGATCGCGGGCTCGCGGCTTGGGCGGGAGCGCCTGCTTGGGATCGCCCCCGATGCCCAGCCAGTCGCCCACGCCGCGCATCGTGCGGCCGAACCAGCCGCCGAAGTCGTCGGGGTGCAGCGGGCAGTGCTCCGTCGGCTCGGTGCCGGGAAGGAAGTACTCCGTCGCCACCTGCTCGCCCGGGCATCCGCCAGTGGCCAGACGACCCGTGGAGCGGTCGATCTGCACGCTCGTCAGGTCCGAGGGCGGCGTCCACGCGGTGGGCGCGCCGTGCCGCTCGTAGTACGACGCCATCACCTTGCCCCACACCGGCGCCGCCAATCCCCCGCCCGACGCGTTGGCCAGGATGCGCGCGGGGCGGTCGAAGCCCAGCCACACCCCCGCCACCACGTCGGGGGTGGCGCCCACGAACCACACGTCCGCCGCGTCGTTCGTCGTCCCCGTCTTGCCCGCGGCGGCGATGGTGTACGGCAGCCCCGCCGTCCGCACGCCCGATCCCGTGCCGCGGTCCACCACGTCGCGCATCAGCGAGGTGGTCAGGTAGGCCACGCCCGGCGACATCACGTAGCGCTTGGCGGACTTGGCCTCCCACACCACGCGCCCGTTGGAATCCACCACCCGCTGGATCAGCCGGGGCTTCACCGCGGCGCCGCCGTTGGCGAAGGGGGCGTAGGCGGCCACGAGCTCGATGGGGATCACCGAGGCCGCGCCCAGGAAGGTGGACGGATACGGCTTGATCTCCGTGGTGATGCCCATGTCGTGGGCGGCCTGCACCACGCGGGTGGCGCCCACCTTCTGCCCCAGGACCACCGCCGCGCGGTTGGACGAGGTGCGCAGCGCGCCGCGCATGTCCATGGTCAGCGAGTCGGAAACGTGGTCGGCGGGATAGTAGCCGCCCGTGGAATCCGTGGCGCCCGGGCCCACCAGCGGCTCGGTGATGGGAATGCCCTTGGCCAGCGCCGCGGAGTACACGATGGGCTTGAAGGCCGAGCCCGCCTGCCGGCGCGCCTGCGTGGCGCGGTCGAACTGGCTGAGCGCGTAGTCGCGGCCGCCCACCAGGGCCAGCACGTTGCCGTTGTCGGGGTCCATCGCCACGAACATCCCCTGCAGGCACGCGCCCGGGTTGGCCGGCTTGCCCCCGCAGGATGCGCCTCGGAAGCGGCCGTGCGTGCCGCGCTCCACCGCGCGGATCTGCGCGACGAGCGCCTGCTCGGCGGCGGACTGCAGCGCCGGGTCCAGCGAGGTGTACACGCGGTAGCCCGCCTGGTCGGCGTCGGTGCCGAAGCGCTCGCGAAGCTCGCGGCGCACGGCGGCGATGAAGTACGGGGCGCGGCCCCGGGCCTCCGGCGGCGGGGCCAGGCCCAGCGGCTCGGCCATGGCGGACTGCGCCTCGTCGCGCGAGATCACGCCGGACGAGGCCATCATCCCCAGCACCAGGTTGCGGCGGGTGCGCACCGCGTCGGGGTTGCGGCGGGGATCGTAGAACGAGGGGTTGCGCGGGATGGCGGCCAGCATGGCGGCCTGCGCGTTGGTCAGCTTCGTCGCCGACTTGCCGAAGTACCCCTGCGACGCGGCTTCCACACCGTAGAGGCCGGCGCTCAGGTAGATCTGGCTCAGGTACATCTCCAGGATCTCGTCCTTGGAGAACTCGCCCTCGATCTTCCGCGCCAGCGTGATCTCCCACAGCTTGCGCCGCAGCGTCTTTTCGCGCTTCAGGTGCTGCGGAAAGACGTTCCGCGCCAGCTGCATGGTCACGGTGCTGAAGCCCTGGCCCCAGCTGAGCGAGCGGACGTTGCGGGCCATGGCGCCGAACGCGCGCCGCCAGTCCACGCCCTTGTGGCGGTAGAAGCGCTTGTCTTCCACGGCCAGGAACGCGCCCGACACGTGGGCGGGAATGCGCTCCAGCGGCACCACGATGCGGCGCTCTGGCGCAAGATGGGCCACCAGCTGGCCGCGGCCGTCGTACACGCGGGTGGCCTGCGGGGGCGCGTAGTCGCGCAGCGCCACCACCGACGGGCAGTCCGCGCCCGAGCAGCGCGGCCACAGCCACGCCAGCGCGCCCACGCCCGCCGCGGCGCCGACGGCCAGCACGATCAGCAGGACGCGAACGGTGGTGCGCAGCCGCGAGCGTCCGCCGCTTTTGGCGGCACGGGGCCGGGTGGTCTTGCGTGCCATCTGGCTCGGGGAAAACGGGATGGAGAGTCTGCCAGGAGGTCCAGCTGTGTACCGGCGGCGGACAGGTGGTGTTCCGAGTCCGCGCCTGCTCCGGTTTCCGTTGACGGGCCGCGACTCAGCCGCGCAGCAGCCGCCCGCCGTCCACCACCAGCGTTTCGCCGGTAACGAAGTCCGCCTCCACAAGATACAACAACGCGCGCACCACGTCTTGCGGCGATCCATTGCGCTGCAGCGGCGAGCGCCGCGCGAGTTCCGCGACCTCCGCCTCGGTGAGATTTTCCGGCGGCAGCACGGTGCCGGGCGCAATGGCATTTACGCGAACGTCGGGCGCAAGGTTTCGCGCGGCCACCTTCGTGAGGTGAATGAGCCCCGCCTTGGACACCGCGTGGGCGGCGTAGGCGGCCCACGCCTGCATCCCCGCGAGGTCCGCGAGGTTGATGACGGTGCCCTTCCGTTCGCGCAGGGTGGGCGCGAGGTGGCGGATGAGGAAGAAGGGCGCCTTCAGGTTGACGGCGAGCGTGTGGTCCCAGAGTTCTTCGCTGGTCTGCTCCAGCCGTTCGGACGGGAACACGGACGCGTTGTTGACGAGCAGGTCGATGCCGCCGAACGCGTTTACCGCCTCGCTCGCCAGCCGCCGCACCTCCGCGTCGTTCGACAGGTCCGCGCCGATGATGGCCACCTCGCCGCCCCGCGCGACGATCTCGGCGCGCAGTTCCTCGGCGGGCCGCGCGGACGAGTTGTAATGGATGACGAGCCGGTATCCGCGCGTGGCGAGCGCCGAAGAGATTTCGCGGCCGATGCGGACGGCGCCGCCGGTGACGAGAGCTGTTTTCATGCGGGAAGGTTACGCAATGAGGTGCGGCGGGGGCAACGGCGGGCGCTCACCCCGGCGGTCATCTGAGGACTCGCGCACGGGAAGGCTGGCCCCGGCCCATTCCGCGGCGCCCCCCATCCCCAGCCCTTCCCCCGCAAACAGCCGCGGGGGAAGGGAGCCAGTGTGGTGCGCGGCCGTCGTTGCCGATGCTGGGCAAGGAACGCTTGCATGGCTCGGTGCGCTTCGGGAAGGTCCGGCGCAGTCCCCGGCTGCCCTCTCCCCCCGGCCCACTCTCCCGCAAGCGGGAGAGTGGGAGAACTGCACCAGGCTCCGGGCGCGCCGCATGGCCCGACTCACACCACGACAAGCCAGTCTGCGAAGGCAGATCTCGTGTGATCGTTGCAGCGAATTCATCCGCCGTGCGGGCCCGGCACGATTGCCTTCGCTCCCTCCGCCCAGCCCGTTACCGATCAGGTGCTCTCCCGCTGGCAGCCTGCGATGCGTTTCCGTTATATTCCTCGTCAGCAACCGCCATGGGAAACACACAGGAGCTGCGCGTGGAAGGCAACGTCGAGACGCTGGTGATCATCGGGTCGGGGCCCGCGGCTTGGACCGCCGCCATCTACGCCGCCCGCGCCAACCTTGCCCCCCTGGTGGTGGAGGGCGAGATCTCGCGCGACATGATCCCCGGCGGACAGCTGATGTTCACCGGCGACGTAGAGAACTTTCCCGGTTTTCCGGAGGGCGTCAGCGGGCAGGAGCTCCCCACGCGAATGAAGGAGCAGGCCGAGCGCTTCGGCACGCGCTCGCTGATGGAGAACATCGACTCCGTCGATTTCTCCACCTATCCCTTCGTGCTGCGCCCCACCTACAGCGACGAGATCCGCGCTCGCGCCGTGATCGTGGCCACCGGCGCGCGCGCCAACTGGCTGGGCCTCGACAACGAGATCCGCCTGGCGCAGGCCGGCGGCGGCGTGTCGGCCTGCGCGGTGTGCGACGGGGCCCTCCCCGCCTTCCGGGGCAAGCGGCTGGCCGTCGTTGGCGGTGGCGACACGGCGATGGAAGAGGCCACCTACCTCACCAAGTACGCCGGCGAGGTGGTGATCGTGCACCGCCGCGACGCCTTCCGCGCCTCCAAGATCATGGCCGAGCGGGTGCTCGCCAATCCCAAGATCCGCGTGGAATGGAACAGCCGCGTGGCCGCGGTGGTGGGCGACGGCTTCGTCACCGCGCTGCGGCTGGAGGACTCGGTGACCGGCGAGCAGCGCGAGCTGGAGGTGGGCGGGCTCTTCGTCGCCATCGGCCACACGCCGAACACCGCGTTCCTCAAGGGGCAGATCGACCTCACGGAGCACGGCTACGTGAAGTGCCCGGTGCCGTGGCGCACCTCTACCACCGTGGAAGGCGTGTTCGCCGCCGGCGACGTGATGGACGACTACTATCGCCAGGCGATCACGGCGGCGGGTACGGGATGCATGGCGGCGCTGGAGGCGGAGCGCTGGCTGGCGCACCACGAGCACATCGGCGCCGTCCCCATGCTGGAAACCGGCGAATCGTCCATCGCCATCGCCGAGGAGATGGTCCACGCCGAGTAGGCGCAGGCATCATCAAGAACCATAAGGCCGCGTCCACCCAGGGCGCGGCCTTTTTGCATACATGCCACTCGACCCCGTCCCGCCTGATCAGCCCAACGAATGTTTGGTTGACCTCAGGATCGTCCCAGTGTACGGTTTCGCGCTCAACGGAGCACACTGGACAAGTGCCCTCACGCATAGTACTATACAACAGTATCAAAAGATGAACTCCAAGAACCGGAGGATACTGGAAGCGGTCTTCGAAGAGCCGGTGAGGGCAGATGTCGACTGGCGCGATATCGAGGGACTGTTTCTCGCCTGTGGAGCACGGATCAAGTACCGCGGTGGCTCACGCGTGAACGTCGTGCTCAATGATGTCATGGCCAGCTTCCACCGACCTCATCCAGAGCGGGAAACCGACAAGGGCGCGCTTCGGTCCGTGCGCCGTTTCTTGAGGAACGCGGGAGTAGAACCACGATGAAGTACAAGGGCTACACGGCTAAAGTCGAGTACGACGCCGAAGCAGGGCTTTTGCACGGAGAACTGGAAGACATCTCCGATGTGGTGACGTTTCAGGCCGATTCCGTCGCCGAACTGGAAGCCGAGTTCCATGCGGCGGTTGACGACTACCTGGACTTCTGCAAGGAGGAAGGTCGCGAACCGAACCGGCCGTTCTCGGGCAAACTCGTGCTTCGCATGAACCCCGATTTGCACCGTGCGGCTTCGCGGACCGCGAGAAGCGAGAAGCAGAGCCTCAACGCATTCATCAGTTCGGCCGTTGAAGCAGCGGTTAGGAAAGGCTCCGCGCCGCTCGATACGTAGATGAAAAGGCGTTTCACGCAGAGGCCGCAGAGGGAAAAGAGAGGACGCAGAGGAACTTACCGAGCCCTCTGCGTCCTCTCTGTCTTCTCTGCGTCCTCTGCGTGAAACTGCTTTTTCGGCTCCTACGCCCGTGCCATAGGCTGTTCCTGCTCCACGTGGTCGTAGTCGAACCGCTCCTGCGTGGCGGACGGGGCGACGGTGATGATGACGAACTTGGAGGTGGGCGTGTTGCTGCGCTCAGCCACGGAGTTGATGGGCACGAGCACGTTCGCCTCGGGATAGTACGTGGCGGCGCAGCGGCGCGGGATGGGATACGACAACACGATGAAGCGCCGGGCGATCCGCGTCTCGCCCTCGTAGTGGCTCGTCAGGTCCACCACCTGCCCCGGCTGCAGCCCCTGCTCGGCGATGTCCTGCGCGTTCATCATCACCACGCGCCGCTCGTTGTGGATGCCCCGGTAGCGGTCGTTCAGCCCGAACACCGTGGTGTTGAACTGGTCGTGGCTGCGCATGGACATCATGATCAGCTGCCGCGGCTCCAGCTGCACCCGGTGGATGGGGTGCACGGTGAAGTTGGCCTTGCCGGTCGTGGTGGTGAACTGGCGCTTGTCGCGCGCCAGGTTGGGCAGGTAGAAGCCGCCCGGCTCGCGCACGCGGCGGTTGTAGTCGTCGAAGCCGGGAATCACCCGCTGGATGCGCTCGCGGATCAGGTCGTAGTCCGCCGCCATGGCGTCCCAGTCCACCGTGCTGCGCGCCCCCAGCGTCGCCTTCGCCAGCCGAGCGACGATCGCCACCTCGCTGACCAGGTGCTCCGACGCGGGCGCCAGCATGCCCCGCGACGAGTGTACGATCCCCATCGAGTTCTCCATCGACACGATCTGCACCCCCGACGCCTGCACGTCGCGCTCGGCCCGGCCCAGCGTCGGCAGGATGAGCGCGGTGCGCCCGGTTACGAGGTGCCCGCGGTTGAGCTTGATGGAAACCTGCGCCGTCAGCCGGCAGCGGCGCATCGCCTCCGCCGCGTATCCCGTGTCCGGGCCGGCGGAAAGGAAGTTGCCCCCCATCCCCAGGAACACCTTCACCTTGCCGGCGTGCATGGCCTTGAGCGTTTCCACCGTGTCGTAGCCGTGGTGGCGCGGGGGATCGAAGCCGAACTCCTGGCCGATGCGCTCCAGGAACTTTTCCGGCATCCGCTCCCAGATGCCCACCGTGCGGTCGCCCTGCACGTTGCTGTGGCCGCGCACCGGCAGCGCCCCCGCCCCCGGCTTGCCGATGCTCCCCTTCAGCAGCAGCAGGTTCACGATCTCCTGGATGGCCGCCACCGCCTGCGGCTGCTGGGTGAGCCCCATGGCCCAGGCGACGATCACCGTGCGGCTTTGCATCACCATCGTGGCCACGCGGTTGATCTCCTCGCGCGTGACGCCGCTCTGCTCGATGATAACCCGCCAGCTTTCGCGCCCCAGGTCTTCGATGAAGGCGTCGTAGCCGTGCGTGTGCTGGCGGATGAAGGCGTGGTCGAACACGGTGCCGGGCGACCGGCGCTCCTCCTCGAGCATCTCCTTGACCACGCCCTTGAGCAGCGCCACGTCGCCGGCGATGCGCACGGGAACGAACAGGTCGGCCAGCGGGGTGCCCGCGCCCGTCAGCACGCTCAGGGCCCGCAGCGGGTTCTTCAGCTCCTGCGGATTGTTGAAGTGGTTGAGCCCGGTTTCCGGCAGGGGGTTGATGGCGATGATGCGGCCGCCGTTGCGCTTCAGCTCCTGCATGGCCGACAGCATCCGCGGGTGGCAGCTGCCGGGGTTGTGGCCGATGTCGATCAGCAGGCTGGTGTGCATCACGTCGTCCAGCGTCACCGTGCCCTTGCCGATGCCTATGGCGTCGGTGAGCGCCGCCCCGCTGGACTCATGGCACATGTTGCTGCAGTCCGGCAGGTTGTTGGTGCCGAACTGCCGCACGAACAGCTGGTACAGGAACGCCGCTTCGTTGCTGGTGCGGCCGGAGGTGTAGAACGCGGCCTCGTCGGGCGAATCCAGCCCGTTCAGCTCCCTCGCCAGCAGCTGGAACGCCTCGTCCCAGGCGATCGGCTGGTAGTGCGTGGCCCCCTCGCGCAGCACCATCGGCTGGGCGATGCGCCCCTGCTTGGCCAGCCAGAAGTCCGACCTCCGCGACAGCTCCGCCACGCTGTTCTGCGCGAAGAACTCCGGCGGAATCAGCGTACGGGTGTTCTCCTCGGCCGTGACCTTCGCGCCGTTCTCGCAGTACTCCGCGAAGCCCGAGCGCTCGCCGGGCGCGGGATCGGGCCAGGCGCAGCTCTGGCAGTCGAGCCCACCCGGCTGGTTGAGGTTCAGCAGCATCCGCGTGCCGTCCACCGCGCCCATCTCGCCCACCGCGTACTGCATGGCCACCTGCACGGCCCTGAGGCCGCCCGCGGTGCGCTTGACCTTGCCCAGCTTGAGCCCGGTGAACTCCTCCGGGGTGTGGGCGTGCACGTCGCCATGGGACGCCTCGTCGGCGGAGGTGGCGGGGTGCTTCCCCTCGTCCACCAGCTCCTGGCGCACGCCCTCCTCGCTGGCCAGATCGATCTTGGCGGCTTCCCAGGCGTCCGGCTGCGGCTTGTCGCGGTCGTCGCCGCGGATGGCGCCCTGCTCCGGCTCCACGGACCCGCGGCTCTCCAGGTCCAGCCGTTCCTGTGGATCGATGTTGCCGCCGTCGGTCATGGCCGTTCTCTTTGGATGGTTGCGGGCGGGGAGGGGCAAAATCCATACTCTACCGCGCGCGGTTCTTGCGCACGCCCCGCGGCGGCCAGACCTGCATCACACTCGCTGGATGATCGTTTGGACATGACGGACGCGCCGCCCGCCGGCTCCCCCCAGCACCTGCCCGACCCGCCGCCCCGCTTGGAAGTGGACGCCGTCGTCCAGGCCCCGGAGCGCCTGGCGGCCGTCGACGCCACCGGGCTGCTGGATTCGCCCCCGGAGCCCGCGTTCGACGCCCTGACCCAACTGGCCGCCCGCCTGCTGCGCGTGCCTGCGGCTTTCATGGCGCTGGTGGACGAGGACCGCGACTTCTACAAGGCCGCGTGCGGGTTCGGCGCGCCGCTGGAGTCGGAGCGCGAGCTGCACGGCCGCACCTTCTGCCACTACACGGTGGCCGACGCGCCCGGGCCGCTGGTGATCCCCGACACCCACGAGCACCCGGCGTACCGGCAGGTGCCTACCGTGGACGTGCTGGGCGTCCGAGCCTACCTGGGCGTTCCCATCTTCTTCCAGGGCCAGCCCATCGGCTCGCTGTGCGCCATCGACCACCACCCCCGCGCGTGGAGCAAGGACGACGTGGAGGTGCTCACGCAGCTGGGCGCATCGGCGCAGCGCGAGATCGAGCTGCGGCTGGCGCTGGAAACCTCGCGCCGCGCGGCCCGGGAGCTGGAACGCGTCCATCGCGAGCACCAGGAGCTGCTGGACGCCACCACCGACGGCGTCTACACGGTAGACCGCGACGGGGTCATCCTGTTCGCCAACCGCGCCGCGGCCGAGCTGCTGGGCTTTGCGCCGGAGGAGATGCTGGGCCGCAACGCGCACGACCTCTTCCATCACTCCTATCCCGACGGCAGCCCGTACTCCCCCGACGAGTGCCCCATCTCGCGCGCTGCGCGCTCGGGAACGCCCGTCCAGATATCCAGCGAGGTGCTGTGGCGCAAGGACGGGACGCCGCTGCCCGTGGCGTACGCCTCGTCGCCGGTGCACCGCGACGGGCAGACGGTGGGCGCCGTGGTGCGCTTTACCGACATCGCCGAGCAGAAGCGCGCGACGGAGGGGCTTCAGCTGCTGGCCGAATCCGGGCGCCTGCTTTCCACTTCGCTGGACGAGGACGAGACGCTGCAGGCCATCGGCCGGATGGCGGTGCCGCAGCTGGCCGAGATGGTGGTGGTGGACCTGATCGAGGGCCCGGCCATGCGCCGCGCGGCCTGGTCGCACGCCAGCCAGGGGGCGTCGCCGCTGCTGGAGCGCGCGAGCCAGTTTCCGCCGGCGCTGGACGATGGCGGCCCGCAGGCACAGGTGGTCGCCTCGGGCGAGCCCCTGCTGGTGCGCGAGGTGGACGACGAGTGGATCGTGCGCGCCAGCCGCGCGCCGGAGCACGCCGAGATCATGCGCGAGCTGGTGCTGCGCTCGCTGATCGTGGCGCCGCTCCGCTCGCGCGAGGCCATGCTGGGCACGGTGACGTTCGTCCGCTGCGCCTCGCGTCCGCCGTTCGAGCAGGCCGACGTTGCCGTGGCGGACGAGCTGGCCCGCCGCGGCGCGATGGCGCTGGAGAACGCCCGCCTGTACGACGCGGCCCGGCGCGCCACCCGCGCCCGCGACGACATGCTGGGCGTGGTTTCGCACGACCTGCGCAATCCCATCCACTCCGTGTTCATGAGTTCGTCGTTCCTGCTGGACGTGATCCCGGCGGATGGGCGCGACATGGAGCGGAAGCAGCTGGCCATCATCCGCCGCGCCGCCGAGCGGGCCAACCGGCTGATCCAGGACCTGCTCGACATCACCCACATCGAGAGCGGGCGCCTTTCGCTTCACCGCGAGCCCCACAAGGCGGCGTCCATCGCGGGCGAGGCGGTGGAGTTGGCCGGCATCGTGGCGGCGGACCAGAAGATCTCGCTCGTTCGCGGCGAGATGGACGCGGAGGCGCGGGTGAACGCCGACCGCGACCGCGTGCTGCAGGCGCTGGGCAACTTGATCGGCAACGCGCTGAAGTTCACGCCCGCGGGCGGCAGCGTGACCCTGTCCGTGGAGGCGGAGGGCGGCGAGGTGCGGTTCTCCGTGGCCGACACGGGAACGGGGATCGCGCCGGAGCAGGTGGCCCGCCTGTTCGACCGCTACTGGCAGGCCAACACCGCCGACCGGCGTGGGGTGGGGCTGGGCCTTTCCATCGTCAAGGGCATCGCCGACGCGCACGGAGGACGGGTGGAGGTGAGGAGCGAACTGGGCCGCGGCACCACGTTCACCCTCGTGCTCCCCTCCGCCTGAGGCCAACCGCCGCACTTGCGCGGGGTGCGGCCCCGTCCAAAGATCCTCTGCCGCGCCGTTCGCCCCCGCGCTCCCCGCCCGCATGCCGACGACCCTGCGCTGCCCCGCCTGCTCCGCGCCGCTGGACGCTCCCTCCCAGCACGCGGCTACCTCCCGATGCCCGTACTGCGGCGTCGGCGTGCTGCTCTCCGAACGTAATCAGGGCACGCAAGCCGCCACGAACGATCCGCACGCGGACACCATCGCGGAAGTCGTCCGCATCCTCCAGTCGGGCCACATGATCCAGGCGGTCAAGCTCTACCGCGAGCGGTTCGGCGTGGGGCTGAAGGACGCGAAGGACGCCGTGGACCGGATCTCCGCCGGGCAGCCGGCGGGAACGGTGCCGCACCGGTCAGGCGGCAAGGGGCTCGGCATCGGCTGCGCGGTGATGATCCTCCTGGTGGTCGTCGGCGCGCTCATGATCTGGCGCTCGCCGCGCGCCGCGGAGGAGACGACCACGCCACCCGCGACGCGGGAGTCCCGCGATCCGGTGGGCGCGGTCGCTCCCGGGCCGTCCGCGCCTCCCGCGCTCGGGGACGAGGTGCTGCGGTTCGGGAGCGAGGGCACGGGGGCCGGACGGTTCACCGATGCGCGCGGGGTGGCGGTGGACGGAGCGGGGCGGATCTACGTGGCGGAGTACCAGGGCGGCCGCGTGCAGGTGTTCGATTCGGCGGGCACGTTCGTCACGCAGTGGATGGCCGATCCGAAGATGCCGCTGGTGGACCTGGAGGCGGACCGCGGCGGCACCGTGTACGTGGTGCAGTACGGCCGCATCCGGCGCTACGAGGGAGCGACAGGCACCCTGCTGAGCGAGCTTCCCCGCCCCGAGCGGATGACGAGCTACTCCGACGTTGCGCTGGCGCTGGACGGAACGATGTGGGCCGTCGCGGGCACGTCCCGGATCGCGCACCTGGGCCGGGACGGCTCCGTGCGCCGCACCATCGACCTGCGCCAGGCGGTCGGGGAGGATGCGTCTCCGGAGCGGGTGGCCGTCGCGGGCACGGGCGACGTGTACGTGCTGGACCGCTGGTCGGACGAAGTCTACCACCTGGCCCCGGACGGCCGGTTCGTGGACCGGTTCGGCGGATCCGGCGAGGGGCCGGAGAGCACCCCTTCGCCCGAGGGCATCGCCATCGACGGACGCGGACGCGTGCTCGTGAGTGACCTGGGCCGCGGCATCCGCGTGTTCGATGCCGCGGGGCACTACGTAGGCGAGTTCGGCGGTCAGGAAGTGGTGTTCGGCCTGGCCGTCAACGACCGCGACGAGGTGTTCGCCGCCTACCGCAACCGCCACCAGGTCGTCAAGTTCCGCCTGAAGCCCTGACCTCCGGAACACGGTCACCCTCCGCGTGGCCGGAGAGGCTGACGAGGGAGTGCGCGCCTGGCGTGCTTTCGGTTGTGCATCTATCTTGCGTGACAAGATAGGTGGACACGTACAACGATAGACGAGCCGATGGATCGTGAGCTGAAGCGCGGAACGCTGGACATGGTGCTCCTCCGGCTGCTTTCGGAGCGGGAGATGTACGGGTACGAGCTGGTGGCGGCGGTAGAGGAGCGCACGCGCGGCGCCATCGAGGTGGGCGGTGGCACCATGTACCCGGTGCTGTACCGGCTGGAGCAGGCGGGGCACGTGGAGCCGCGGTGGGAAACCCCCGAGCGGGGCGCCGCCCGCAAGTACTACCGCCTGACGGCCGAGGGCGCCCGTGAGCTGGAGCGGCTGGTGGCGGAGTGGCGGGCGTTCGCGCAAGGAATGGACAGGCTGCTGGACGGCGAAAAAGTACCCCGATGAGCGATACAGAACGCTACGTGCACCAGGTGCTGCGGCACGTGCCCGCCGCCTTTCCGGAACGCCGCGCGCGCATCGGCGCCGACCTGCGCGCCTACCTGGCCGACAGCGTGGCCGCGGGGGAATCCGAGGAGGGCGCGGTGCGGCGGATGGGTCCGCCCGAGCAGGCGGCCGAGAGCTTTCTGCTGGACGCGCCGCTTCCGCTGGCGCCCCCCTGGGACCGCGTGGGCGCGTACGTGCTGGACAACGTCCTGGTCGCGGCGCCCGTCATCGGGGCGATGGCGCTCGCCGCTCTGCTGAACCCGGACCTGCTGGTGAGCCATCCCCAGACACCCAGGCTGCGGGTGGTGGTGGGTGTGCTCGTGGCCGGGACGATCGCCTTCTCGGTGCTGTACTTCCCGCTGTTCGAGGCACGTACGGGGCAGACCCCGGGCAAGCGCCTCTTCGGAATCGCGGTGGTGAAGACGTCGGGAACGGCCGTGCATTTCGGGAGAGCGCTGCTCCGCCGGCTGCCCTCCCTCTTCAACTTCGCGCTGCTCGACGCGCTCTTCGCCGCCTTCACGGCCATGCGCCAGCGCGCATTCGACATCGTTGCCGGGACGCTGGTGGTCAGCGTTCCACGTCCGCCGCGCCGGCTGCGGGCGTGGGTGGCCACCGGGGTGCTCGCCGCGGTGACGGCGGGCGCGATGGTGGCGCTCCTGTCGCTGGTACCGCGCGCCGCCGCCCCGGCGCCGATTCGCGAGGAACTCTCGGATTTTTCCGCAGGACCGTCGTTTCCCTGAACCGTGGAGATCTCATGCGCCTGATGCCACTCGCCGCCTTCGCGCTCGCCACCGCCTGCTCACCGGGCGATCATGCACCCGAAGCCGAGGCCGCCGCCGCGGCCCCGCTCCGTGCCGAAACCGCCGCGCCGCCGGAACGGTACACCCTCACCATCGAGCGTGGCGGAACCACGATCCTGTCCGAGCGCGTCACCCGGACGGCGGAGCGGATGGAGAGCGAGATGACCGCCGGGCCCTCCGAAGGGCGCCTGACGTACACCGCGGAGCTGAACCCCGACGGTACGGTTTCGCGGCTCGACGGCCGCCTTGCCGAGGCCGGTGCGGCGGCACAGCCCGCCGCGAATGCCCGCCTCTCCGTCGTTCTGCGCGGCGACAGCGCGTTCCTGGAACTCGCGGAGGGCGACAGCACCCGGCGGGAGCGGATGGGGGTTGCCCCGGGCACCATTCCCATCCCGGTCAGCGAAGCGGTGGCCGTGCTGGAGCAGTATCTTCACCGCGCCCGCGCCATGGGCGGCCCCACCGCCGAAATCCCCGTCCTCACCCTCGAAAAGGGCGTAAAGACAGGCAGGGCGACCGTCACGTTCACGGGAGCGGACTCGGCACGCGTCGTCTTCCAGGGCGAGGGTTCCACCACCGAGATCCACGCCCGCACCGATGCCGCGGGGCGGCTGCTCGGGGCGCGCGTCTCCGGTTCGGGGCTGGTGATCCGGCGCACGCCTGCGCCCTGAGCCCTCGGGGCGCGTCCGTTCGCCTCCTTTCGAAACGACGACGGGATCGTCAGGTTCCACCTGGTTCCTGACGATCCTCAACCCTGCCCCGCGGATGCAGCTGGATCGCGCCACCCGGATCGGAGCCGCCGTCGCCGGCCTGCTCGCGTTCTGCCTCTTCGGAGCGATCGCCTTCGCGGTCCTTTCGCTCCGCTCCAATCCCGACAGCACCGGCGCCACGCCCGGAGCCTGGGTGGTCGTGGGGATCGTGGTCCTGCTCGCCAGCCTTGCCGCCGCGGCCGCGGGCGGGGCGCTCGTGGCCCTCATCGCCTGGGCGTACCGCCGCTTGGTCCGCCGATCCGACGCGTGATCCCTCCACCGAACTCGCGGGCTCCCGGGAAATGACGAACGCCCCGACCACTGGCCGGGGCGTTCGTCGATGGAGGTGCGGCCGTGGATCAGAACGGCTGCACCACGTACAGCACTTCCACGCGGTCGTCGCGATCGCGGTCCACGAACTCGGCCACCTCGTACTCGCCCGAACGCACGCGCAGGATGCGCGGGCCGTCCGGCTGTGCCACCCACACGCCCATCAGCGGCTGGTCGTAGCCCAGCGCCACCGACTGCAGCGCCAGCCGGCCGAACACGATGTCACCCAGCACGCCCGCCAGCCCGCCGCGGTCCAGCCGGTCCGCGTCCGTGCGGCGGCGGAAGATGACATCTTCCACGCTGCCGCGGCTCCACAGAGTTCCCGAGCGGCTGCCCAGCCCGAATCCCTTGTCCAGGCACCACTCGCGGCCCTGCACCGGGTGACCCGCCCCGCTGCGGCAGAACGCGGGAGCGTTGGCGCTCGGCTGGCGGTCGCCCATGCGGCGGAGCTGCCAGTTGCCCAGCTCGCGCGCGCGGTTCTCGTCCATGTCCATCAGCACGTCGCCGCGGCGGTTCTGCAGGCGGACGCGGCCGTTGGTGGTGAGCACGTTCACCGCGTCCGCCGCCAAGCCACGCGTCCGGCCACGGGAAAGCGCGTTCTGCAGCGCGTTCGTTCCCGAGCGATTGGACCCGCGGCCCCGCGCTGCTGACTCGCTGGTCGACGAACCGCGTCCCGCCGCGTTTCCGTTCCCCGAACCGCGGCGCTCCGTCCGCGCGGAGCTGTTGCCCCGCGCCTCGCCATCGCGCCGGGTGGATGCGCGGCTCCGTTCCGTGCGGTCGGCCTGGTTGCCGCGCTCGCGGGCTGGGCGATCCGCGTCCGCGCGGCCACGTCCCTCCTGGCCCCGCGCAGGCGTCTCGGACCGACCCTCCTGCCGTTGCGCGCCGCCGCGGGCACGGGATTCAGTCTGCCCGCCGCGACCGGCCTCTGCCTCCCCGCCCTGCTTGCCCTTGCCGCCACCCTGCTGCTGGACGCCCAATGCGGATGGCGCCGCGAGCGCTTCGCCCGCGAAGGAGCTCGCGGAAAGCGCAACGGCCGCCGCGAGCGTGAGTGCGATCCTGTTCATCGGTGCCCTTGGAACGTGTGTCTGCTGCCGGCCGCGGTTTGCGCGCGCCAGCCAGCGTGGTGCTGCGCAAGGATGTTGCCGCGCGCGGGGGCCAGAGCCATCTTGCGGGCACATCGTTTACCTACGCCGCGCCACCCGCACTCTCAAGACGACGTGTCCGCTCCCACGTCACCTTCGCCCTCTCTCGCCAGGACGCCGCTCGCCAGCCAGGTTCAGGAGTAGCCGTGCAGACGACCCTCTACCTGCGCGAGGTTTCGCTCCGGCGCGAGACGGTGCCCTCGTTCGACGAGTACCCGTTCTCCCTACCCGCCGTCCGCGGGCTCAACGAACTGGAGTTCCGGTCCCCGGTCACCTTCCTGGTGGGCGAGAACGGCTCGGGAAAGTCGACGCTGCTGGAGGCCATCGCATCCTCCTGGGGCTTCAACCCCGAGGGCGGCAGCCGCAACATGATGTTCGCCACGCGCCCGTCGGAAAGCGGGCTGCACGAGCACCTGCGGCTGACGCGCGGGACCAAGCGGGCGCGCGACGGATTCTTCCTGCGCGCCGAAAGCTTCTACAACGTGGCCACGGAGGTCGACAAGCTGGACATGACCGGCTGGTATGGTGGAAAGTCGCTGCACGAGCAGTCGCACGGGGAGTCGTTCCTGGCCGTGTTCATGGACCGCCTGTTCGGGTCCGGCTTCTACATCCTCGACGAGCCCGAGGCGGCGCTATCGCCCTCGCGCCAGCTTTCGGTGCTCACCCGCATCAATGACCTGGTCAGCGAGCAGAGCCAGTTTCTGATCGCCACCCACTCGCCCATCCTCATGGGCTATCCGGGTGCCGACATCCTGCTGCTGGACGAGGACGGCATCCGCCGGGTGGACTACGAAGAGACGGAGCACTACTTCATCACCCGTGAGTTCCTGCAGAACCGCGAGCGCATGCTGTCGCAGCTGTTCAGCTGAGCGATCCATCCACCGACCGAGCGGCCATGGGCACCCGAGACCCGCGCATCGACCAGTACATCGACAGGTCCGCCCCGTTCGCGCAGGCCATTCTGCGGCACCTGCGCGAGGTGGTGCACACCGCCTGCCCCACGGTGGAAGAAACGATGAAGTGGAGCTTTCCCCACTTCATGTACCAGGGAATGCTGTGCAGCATGGCCTCGTTCAAGCAGCACTGCGCGTTCGGACTGTGGAAGGGCTCGCTGATCCTGGAGCAGGGCGGCGACCGCGCGCGCGACGCCATGGGCCACTTCGGGCGCATCACCTCCGTCGACGACCTGCCGTCCGACGAGATCCTGACCAGCTACATCCACACGGCGATGAAGCTGAACCAGGAGGGCGTGCAGCCGCCCAAGGCCCGCAAGACCGGGAGCAAGCCCGAGCTGGCGGTGCCCGACGCGCTGATGGACGCGCTCCGCGCCGATCCGGCGGCGCTGGCGGAGTTCGAGAAGCTCAGCCCCAGCAACAAGCGCGAATACGCCGACTGGATCGCCGACGCCAAGAGCGACGCCACCCGCCAGCGCCGGATCGACCAGGCCCTCGAGTGGATCGCAGAGGGCAAGTCGCGCAACTGGAAGTACGAGCGCAAGTAAGCTCGTACGCACCCTGTCTCTTACAGCCGCCCGACAAGATGCCTGCTGATTCCCTCGCTTTTCTCCCCGCGCACGAGCTGGCGCGCCGCGTCCGCGCGCGGGAGGTGTCGCCCGTGGAGGTGCTGGACGCGTGCATGGCCCAGGTGGAGCGGCACAATGGCGAGATCAACGCCGTGGTGACGCTCAATCCCGGCGCGCGTGACGACGCGGCGGCGCTGGAGCGGCGGATTGCGGCCGGCGAGGACGTGGGCCCGCTGGCGGGGGTGCCGGTGGGGATCAAGGACGTCACCGAGGTGGCCGGCGTGCGCACCACCTACGGCTCGCCGCTCTTTAGCGACTTCGTGCCGAACGAGGACGCGCTGGTCGTGGAGAGGCTGCGCGCGGCGGGCGCGGTGATCCTGGGCAAGACGAACACGCCGGAGTTCGCGGCGGGGGGAAACACCTTCAACCCCGTCTTCGGGCGCACGCGCAACCCGTGGAACCCGGAGCGCAGCGCGGGCGGATCTACCGGTGGCGGCGCGGCGGGGCTGGCGACGGGGATGTTCGCGCTGGCGCAGGGCACGGACCTGGGCGGAAGCCTGCGCATTCCCGCGTCGTTCTGTGGCATCGTGGGGCTGCGGCCGTCCGTGGGCCTGGTCCCCACCGTGCCGCAGGACTTCATGTGGGACCCCATGCAGGTCACCGGCGTGATGGGCCGTTCGGCGGAGGACGTGGCGCTCGCCCTGGGTGCCGTGGCCGGGGCCAGCGACCGCGCGCCGCTCGCCCAGCCCACGGAGGGGCGCGACTTCGTTTCCGCCGTCCGCCAGGGCGATGCGAGAGGGATGCGGATCGCCTACTGCCCCGACATCGCGGGCATCGGCATCGACGCCGGCGTGGAGCGCGTGTGCCGCGAGGCCGCGTTCGCGCTGCGCGACGCGGGCGCGACGGTGGAGGAGATCGAGCTGGACCTGGCCTACGGGCGCAAGGCGTTCCTGGCGCTGCGCGGGCTCTGGTTCGTCTCGCAGCTTCACCCGCACCTGGACAAGCTGGAGCACTTCGGACCCAACGTGGCCAACAACATCCGCGCGGGGCTGGCGGTGACCATGGAGGAGATCGGCGCGGCCGAGCAGGCGCGGCGGCGCATCTGGGAGCGCTTCCGCCAGCTGTTCCGCGACTACGACGTGCTACTGACGCCCACGATGGCCGTCCCCCCGTTCCCCGTGATCGAGAACTATCCGCAGACGGTCGGCGGGCGGGAGATGGAGACGTACGTGGACTGGATCGCCCCCACCTTCGTGCTCAGCCTGACGGGACTTCCCGTGGCCTCCGTTCCCGCCGGGCTGGACGCGGACGGGCTGCCCGTCGGGCTGCAGGTCGTGGCGCCGCCGCGGGGCGAGGAGCGCGCGCTGGCGATGGCCGGCATCGTGCAGCGGGTGCGTCCGATTCCGCGCCCGCCGCTGGTGGCGGGCGCCTGACGCACCCCTTCCGCGAGACCAGCGACTTGAGCTACGCGCAACGCATCGAGCCGGGCACCCGGGTGTCGCTGGGCGGCATCGATCCCCGCGACACCAGTGGCGTCGGCAAGGCCCAGGGCCAGGAGCGCTTCGTGGCGCTCAACGCGGAGCTTGCCGGCCTGCAGGAGCTGCTGTACGCCGCCGGCACCCACGGCGTGCTGATGATCCTGCAGGGGATGGACACCAGCGGAAAGGACGGCGCCGTCCGCGGCGTGCTGATGAACGTCAACCCGCAGGGATGCCGCGTGGAGTCGTTCAAGGTGCCCACGGAAGAGGATCTGGCGCACGACTTCCTGTGGCGCGTCCACAAGGTCACGCCGGGCAAGGGGATGCTGGGCGTCTTCAACCGCTCGCACTACGAGGACGTGCTGATCGCCCGCGTGCACCGCTTCATCCCGGAAGAGGTGTGGCGCGCGCGCTACGAGCAAATCAACCAGTTCGAGCAGATGCTGGCGGCCAGCGGCACCGTGATCCTCAAGTTCTTTCTGCACATCAGCAAGGACGAGCAGGAAAAGCGGCTGATGGAACGCGAGCAGGACCCCACCAAGGCGTGGAAGCTCAGCGCCAGCGACTGGCGCGAGCGGCAGTACTGGGACGACTACCAGCGCGCGTACGAGGACGCCATCAGCAACTGCAGCACGCCGCACGCGCCCTGGTACGTGGTGCCGGCCGACAAGAAGTGGTTCCGCAACCTGGCCATCGCCGAGGTGCTGGCCGGCACCCTGCGCCAGCACGTTCCCACCTGGCGCGCGGCCCTGGACGCCATGAGCGCCGCCCGCGTGGCGGAGTTGCGTACGTATCGCGAGGGGCTGAACGCGCGGTAGGTCTCCCGCGGAGAACAGCTGCTCCTTCACCGACTTCGATTGTTCCCGATGACCATCTCCAGCCGCTCCGCGTCGCACGTATCCGACAAGGCCAGCCGCTTCACCGAGTCCGTCATCCGCGAGATGACGCGCGAGGCCATGAAGTACGGGGCCATCAACCTGGCGCAGGGCTTTCCCGACTTCGGCGCGCCCGACGCCATCAAGCAGGCGGCGATGGACGCCATCGCGGCGGACGTCAACCAGTACGCCATCACCTGGGGCGCGCGCGACTTCCGGCAGGCGCTCGCGCAGAAGACGGCGTGGCACCTGGGGATGGAGATCGATCCCGAGCGCGAGATCACCGTCACCTGCGGCAGCACCGAGGCCATGATCGCCACGCTGATGGCCACGGTGAACCCCGGCGAGGAGGTGATCGTCTTCGAGCCGTTCTACGAGAACTACGGGCCGGACGCCATCCTGTCCGGCGCCAGCCCGGTGTACGTGAAGCTGTACGCGCCCACCTGGAGCTTCGACCGCGACGAGCTGCGCGCCGCCTTTTCCGGCCGCACGCGGGCCATCATCCTGTGCAACCCCAACAACCCCGTGGGCAAGGTGTTCACCCGCGAGGAGATGGAGTTCATCGCCGGGCTGTGCCGCGAGCACGATGTGCTGTGCATCACCGACGAGATCTACGAGCACATCCTCTACTCGCACGCCGACGGCACGCCGGCGCGGCACATCTGCATGGCGCAGCTGGAGGGAATGCGCGAGCGGACGGTGGTGGTCAACTCCATGTCGAAGACCTATTCCGTCACCGGGTGGCGCGTGGGCTACTGCATCGCCCCGCCCCAGATCACCAGCGCCATCCGCAAGGTGCACGACTTTCTCACCGTGGGCGCGGCGGCCCCGCTGCAGGCCGCGGGCGCGTTCGCGCTGTCGCTGCCGCCGGAGTACTACCACAAGCTGCGCGCCGACTACCAGGCGCGGCTGGACCTGTTCCTTCCCGCGCTGGAAAATGCCGGCTTCGGCGTAACGCGGCCCGAGGGCGCGTACTACGTGATGACCGACATCAGCGGTTTCGGGTTCGGGAACGACGTGGAATTCGCCATGCACCTGGTGCGCGACATCGGGGTGGCGTGCGTGCCCGGCAGCAGCTTCTACCACCGCCCGGAAGACGGGGCGAAGCAGGTGCGCTTCTGCTTCTGCAAGAAGGACGAGACGCTGCTGGGCGCGGTGGAGCGCCTGGCGAAGCTGGCCTGAACGCCGAACGACCTACGCCCGAGCCTCGGAGAGCATCGTGACGGACGGATTGGAGAACGACGAGCCGGTGTTTCCCGGCTCCGGGGGCTCGGCGAGCCTGGTGGAGTGGGTGGACGGGCTGCTCGTGGCGCTGAACGAGGGGCGGACGGACGAGGTGCGGACGGCGCTGCGGAACGAGGAGTGGAGGACGGGGTGGGACCTGTCGGGCATTCCCGCGCCCATCCAGGAGCAGTTCGCGGAGGCCCTGGCCCGCGCGGCCGGGGCGATCGCCTCAGGCTCCGCTGACGAGACCCAGGATGCGCTGCTGATCGCGCGCTCGCGGTTTTTGCCGGGGGCGTAAGCGGGTTCCCCCTCTCCCGGCCTCTCCCGCACGGAACTGCTGTGCGGAGAGGGGGAGAACGTCGATCGGGGTTCGACTGGCTGCCGATGCATGCCGCGGGAGCCCCCTCTCCCCGGCCCTCTCCCCCGCTTCGCAGGGGAAAGGGAGAATTCGATCCCGTTTCCACCACACCTGCCGCCTCCCCCATCGCGCGCCTTCAACCGATTGACGCGCAACACCTTGTCATCCTGAGGCCCAGGCGCACCGAACCTTTACGCGCATCGTCCCTCGCGGGCCGAAGGATCTAGCCTGAACCACGAAACGAGCCTGGGCGCGGTAGCGGTCACCGTAGCCGAAGCCTCGGCTGCCGTGGGGCCCTCACCCGGCCGCGCTGACACGCGTGCCACCCTCTCCCGCAAGCGGGCGAGGGTGTACACACCAGACGCGGGCGTGCTCCCAGTTCCGGTGTAGCGAAGAGGCGTGTCATCCTGAGGCCCAGGCGCACCGTCCCTCGCGGATCCCTGGTGCTACGGGCGGCGCGTGTACGTCACCGAAACCGTGACCGGGGTGGTCGAGGCGGGAACCGTGACCGCCTGTGCCTGCGGGCTGGGATCGTACAGGTTCCCTTCGAAGCCGAAGGTGGAGCAGCGTACTTCGGCCGGCCCTGCCTCGGCCCCGGCCGTGGGCCCGGCCGACGTGGTCGACGCGAAGCTGGAAGATCCCCGCGCCCAATGCACTCCGCACTGCGCCGACCCGTCATATCCCGCGGGCACCCCTGTCAGCTTCAGCGCGACGGCGCCGGAAACCAGTGTAAAGGCAAAGTGCGTGGTCCCCTGGCCGCCATTCGGAACCGTAACCATCCGGTTGTTGTTCACGGCGCGATAGGTGAAGAACGGCCCGAGCGGCTCCGGCTTGACGTACATGTCCAGTATGGTGACCGTGTACACGCCGTGGGGCAGTGGGTCCACGAGCAGCGAAAGGGCGGTGCCCATCTCCCGTTCACGCGGCAGGCCGTCGGGCCCCACGAGCCGGACCACCGCGTTCGACTGCGACGAGTGCGGAACCTCGTCCCTGGTCACCAGGAGCGATCCCGGCTGCTCCGGCGCGACGGTTACCTGCGCCGTTCCCGTCTTTCCCTCCGCCGTCGCCGTGATCGCAACCGGCCCGCCGGAGGCGACGCCGGTGACCACGCCCCCGGCGCTCACCTGTACTAGGGCCGTGTTCGCGCTCGACCAGGCGACCGTCCGATCCGTCAGCGCGTTCCCGTCCGCGTCCCGAAGCGCGGCCGCAAGCTGCTGCATGGCGCCAGGTTCGAGGGTGATGGGGGTCGGTGTCACCGTTACCGAGGCCACCGGCGCGGGGACCACCGTCACGACGGACATCGCCGCCTTGCCTTCGGCCGTCGCGGTGATCATCGCGTTCCCCGGAGAAACGCCCTGCACCTGCTGCGCCGCGTTCACCGTGGCGACCGCCGCATTCGAGGTGATCAGCGTGACCTGCCGGCCGGCGAGCGCGTTGCCGGCCGCGTCACGGGCGGTCACCGTCAGTTGCGCCGACTTCCCCACCTCCACCTGGACCGAACCGGGCTCCAGCGTCAGCGACGCGATGGGTACCGGGAGAACGGTGACGGTGGCGATCGCCGTCTTGCCTTCGGCCGTCGCGGTGATGGTGGCGGTCCCTTCCCCCGTGCCCTGCACCTGCAGCGCGGCGTTCACCGTGGCGACCGCCGCATTCGAGCTGATCAGCGTGACCTGCCGGCCGGCGAGCGGGTTGCCGGCCATGTCGCGGGCGGTCACCGTCAGCTGCGCCGACTTCCCCACCTCCACCTGGACCGAACCGGGCTCCAGCGTCAGCGATGCGATGGGTACCGGAACGACGGTGACGGTGGCGGTCGCCGTCTTGCCTTCGGCCGTCGCCGTGATGGTGGAGGTCCCGGGAGACAAGCCCTGCACCTGCATCGCGGCGTTCACCGTGGCCACTGCCGCATTCGAGCTGACGAGCGTGACCTGGCGGCCGGCGAGCGCGTTTCCGGCGGCGTCGCGGGCGGTCACCGTCAGTTGCACCTCCTTCCCCACCTCCACCTGGGGCGAACCGGGCTCCACCGTCAGCGACGCAATGGGTACCGGAAGAATGGTGATGGTGACCGTTCCGCTCTTCCCGTCGGCGCTCGCGGTAACGTTCGCCGTGCCGGCACTCACGCCCGTAAGCATTCCCCCCGCGGCCACGGTCGCCACCGCGTCGCTGCTGCTCGTCCAGGTGAAGGTCTTCCCCGCGACGGCGCCCCCCGCCGCATTCCTGGCCAGCGCTGAAAGCTGCATCGTCTGGCCGGCGACCACCGGCCCGCCGGGCGCGGCTACTTCCACGGTCGCGACCACGTTGTCCGTTTCAGGGGGCGTGACGCCCCCCGACTCTCCCCCGCACGCGGCGGAGAGAATCGCGCTGAAAACCAGGAATACGAGTGCGGGAAGACGCATGCGGCCTCGGGGTATTGCTTGGAGATATGTCTGGGCAGGGTAGCAAAATATAACAGTTTTTCAGGCGGGGAGCAAACATATGGCTCCCCGCTCAGGGCGGGCGTGCCGCCTCGGCCCGCAGGAGGTGGTACGGGTTCAGGTCGCGGCCCTTCCACCAGCGGTTCGGGTCCGTGACCGTGTGGATGGAGAAGTGGAGGTGCGGCGAGCCCGAGACGTTGCCCGTGCTCCCCACGTACCCGATCACGTCGCCCGGGCGCACGAGGTCGCCCTCCTTGAGCCCCGGCCGGTATCCGTGAAGATGGGCGTAGTAGTAGATGGTCCGCGCGTCGCTGCCCCGCTGGTACACCGAGATCCCGCCCACCGCGTTGGAATCACGCTTCACGATCACGCCCTCCGCGGCCGCCACGACCGGCGTGCCCTGCTTCGCGAAGATGTCCACGCCCTTGTGCGACCGCCCACCGGAGCGCGCGGCGCCGTACGTGTCCTTCAACTCGCTCCGCAGCACCCCCGCGACCGGAACCGTCAGCCCCGCAGCCTCCGCCGCGGGCACCACCAGGCTGGCCCGCGTGGGAAAGCCGATCGTGAGCACCCGGTCCGCGGTGGCCAGGTAGATCGCCAGGCCCACGATCAGCGCCACCTCCACCAGCGCCACGCCGATGACCGCACCGCGCAGGGTGACGCGCGGCATCTTCATCCGCCACCGGCCGCGAACAGCTTCGCCACCTCGGGCTTCATCACCTTGCCCATCGCGTTCCGCGGAAGAGCATCCACCCGGCGCAGGTCGCGGGGCAGCTTGTACGGCGCCAGGTGGTCGCGCGCCCACCCCTGCAGCTCATCCAATTCCACCGCCGATCCGTCCGACGCCTCCACCGCCACGCAGATGCGCTCGCCCCAGTCGGGATCGTCCACGCCGACGACGGCGCACTCGGCGATGGCGGGATGGGTGCGCAGCACTTCCTCGATCTCCAGCGCCGAGACCTTGTATCCACCGGTCTTAATGATGTCGACGCTGCGGCGGCCCAGCAGGCGGTAGTAGCCGTCATCCACCACGGCCACGTCGCCCGTGCGGAACCAGCCGTCGCGGAACGCCTCGGCCGTGGCCTCGGGGCGCCGCCAGTACTCCCGAAACACGCTGGGGCCCCCGATCTCCACCTCCCCCGGCGTCCCAGGCGGCGCTTCCCCGCCCTCGTCATCCACCAGCCGCACGGCCACGCCTGGCAGCGGCAGCCCCACGAACCCCGGCCGGCGCTCGCCCCGCAGCGGGTTGCCGAGCGCCATGCCGATCTCCGTCATCCCGTAGCGCTCCAGCAGCACGTGCCCGCTGATCTGCCGCCACCGCTCCAGCGTCTGCACCGGCAGGGCGGCGGAGCCCGACACCATCAGCCGCATCCGCCGGCAGCCTTCGGCCATGCTCGCCTGGCGCTCGGGCGGGGCCTGGTCGTACGCGGCGATCAGGCGGTTGTAGACGGTGGGAACGGCCATGAACAGGGTCAAACGCCCGCTCTCGATGGCCCGCCACGTCTCGTCCGCATCGAAGCGCGGCAGGATCTCGCACGCGGCACCTGACCACAGGGCGCACGAGAGCACGTTGACGACGCCGTGCACGTGGTGAAGCGGCAGCACCAGCAGCGTGCGGTCGCCGGCCGACCACTCCCACGCCTGCACCAGCGTGGTCACCTGCGCGCGCAGGCTGGCGTGCGTGGTCACCACGCCCTTGGGCTTTCCCGTCGTGCCGCTGGTGTAGACGATCATCGCCCGGCGCGCCTCGTCCACCGCGGGCAGCACCACCGGGTCGGCGGCGAGTGCATCGTTGGTCGATAGGAAACGCCGCCCGTTGCGCTCCGCGATGGGGCGCAGCACCTCCGCGAATCCGCCGTCCGCGATCGCGATGGACGCGTCGGCATCCTGCACCACGTACTCCAGCTCGGCGGGGGGATGCGAGACGGCGAGGGGAACGGCGATGCCGCCCGCGCGCCAGATCCCCCACTGCGTGGCGACGTAGTGCCATCCCGGAGCCGCCAGGAACGCGACGCGCGCCTCGCGCAGGTCGTCCGCGCCGGCCAGCAGCGCCGAAGCCACGCGCGCGGACGCGTCGAGCAGGTCCGCGTACGTGAACCGGCCCTCGGGCGCCACGACGGCCGTGCGCTCGGCGTGGGCGCGCGCCTGCGAGACGATCGGCGGATCGGAGAAGTCGAGGGGCATGGGCGGGCGGGTGGAGGTGACCGGCTCTGCAATGTAGGCGGCGGACCCTGCTCGCGCACGCAGGCGGGGGCGGAGCACCCGCGCCCCGACCTCCGCACGGGCCGGAGCGACTTGGGTGAGATGTGGCGGATCATGAACGTGGCACCGCGGAGAAGGCGCGGGGTGGAATCCGCATGTTTCTCACAGCTGAACAGCCACTCTACGGCATGCCGGGCGGAGCGGAGGAAATACGGAAAACATCGCGTGTCGGCAGCAAAGGAACGGATTGCGGAAACGAAGTGACTCACCAGGCCTCGCCTTGCAAAACCGGGGTTGTCAGTTCGCGATTCCATCGTCATCTTTCCACAGCGGACACCCTCGTTTCTTTCCCCGATGAACCATCCCGTGGCGGCATCGCCGTCCGGCGAGCGCCTCGCACTTTCGCGCGGACTCGCCAACTTTCTCGTCGAGCTGGCCATTGCGCTGCAGCACCACGGCGTCTATCCGGCGGGGCATCCGTTCCTGGCGCGCTCCGCCGAGGGCGTGGTGCGCCGGCTGGACACGGTGCTGCTGGACCGCGCCTCGCTGTCGTTCGGCGTGGCGCGGCGGCAGCTGGTGATCGAGGGGGTAGCGACGGACGAGAGCAACCCGGTGCTGAGCGGGCTGGCGGACCGCCTTCACCGCCACCGCGTGGGCGCGGTGACGCTGCGGCGCGGGCTGGACGTGGACGAGGTGTCGGCGTTCCTCTGCTTCCTGGCGCGCGAAACGGAGCCCGGCCGCCCCCCGCGCGAATGGGGAAACGAGGGGTGGCCCCACGCCAGCCTTCACTCGCTTTCCTACGCGCAGCTGGAGCTGACCGGCGACGGCGCGGCAGACGACGGGCACGCCACGGCCGGCGTGCGCGCGGCGCAGCTGTGGGTGGGGCTGGCGCGGGCCGCCCTGGCGTCCGGAACGGACACGGACGAGACGCCCGAGCCCGCCGTGGTGGCGAAAGCCATCGAGCAGAACGCCCACGCCGTGGCGTACGACCAGGTGATCGTGGGCTACCTGCTTCAGCTTGCGCAGGAGCTGCGGACGGAGGGCGGGCGCGGCTCGGCCGAGGTGCGGCGCCGCATGTCGGACATGCTGGAGCGGCTGAACCCGGCCACGATCAAGCGGCTGCTGGAGATGGGCGGCGACGGGGTGCAGCGCCGCCGCTTTCTCCTGGACGCCAGCCACGGGTTCGCCAGCGACGCCGTCGTGCGCCTGGTGGAGATCGCGGCCGAGAGCGAGGGGCAGACCATCTCCAACTCGCTCGTGCGCCTGCTGAACAAGCTGGCCACCCACGCCGGCGAACCCGCCGGCACCACGCGCGCCGCGGCCGACGCGGCGCTGCGCGAGCAGGTGGAGGCGCTGGTGGGCGGCTGGGGGCTCGCCGATCCCAATCCCCAGGCCTACACCCGCGTGCTGGACGGCCTCTCGACCTCCCTGGCCGGGATCATCGACCTGCTCCCCGGCCCCAACTCGCCCGAGCCCGAGCGCATCCTGGAAACGGCGCTGGAGGTGGGCGGCAACGGCCCCACCGTCTGGGCCGCCGTCCAGCGGATGGAGGCGGCCGGCCAGCTGCACCGCGTGGTGCAGCTGCTGTCTGACGCGCCGGGCCATGGCGGGCTGGTGGAGGCGGGATGGGCGTACGCGTGCCGCCCGGACGGCGTGCGCAGGCTGCTGCGCGAGGGGGCGGACGCGTCTTCCGCGCTGCACGCCGTGCTGGCGAGGACGGGTGCGGAGGCCGTCCCCGCCCTGCTGGACGAGCTGGCGGAGTCGGAAAGCCGCACCGTCCGCCGCGCCACCGTGGACCGCCTGGTGGCGCTGGGGCCGGCGGCGCTCCCGGAGATCGGCCGGCGGATGGCGGACGAGCGATGGTACCTGATCCGCAACCTGCTATCCATCGTCGCCGGCCTCGGCGCGGCGCCGGACGGGTTCTCCGCCGCGCCGTTCCTGCGCCACGAGGATGAGCGGGTGCGGCGCGAGGCGTTCAAGGCGGCGCTGCGGCTGGGCGGCGAGCGCGAGCGCGTGCTGGGGCTGGCGCTGACCGATCCCGACACGCAGGTGCTGCGGCTGGCGCTGGCCGACTGCGCCGACGCGTGCCCGGCGCCGGTGCTTCCGCTGGTCTGCCGGCGCATCGACGATCCCGCGACCGAGCCGGAGGTGCGCGCGCTGGCGGCT
Organism: Longimicrobium sp.; assembly: GCF_036399935.1. Classification (GTDB taxonomy): domain Bacteria; phylum Gemmatimonadota; class Gemmatimonadetes; order Longimicrobiales; family Longimicrobiaceae; genus Longimicrobium. The sequence continues at coordinate 28,909 of NZ_DASWMD010000070.1, read as the reverse complement.
CGCGTCCTGGGCGGCTCGCGCGAGCCCATCGCCGTCGCCACGCTGGTGCGCGTGGCCAGCGCCGGGCGCACCCTGCTGGGCCGCGTGCGCCTGGCGCATCCCACCCCCGAGGTGCTCGCCGCCATCGCCGCCCTGGGCCGCGGCTGGGCTCAACACCCTGCCGCCCAGCCGGTGCTGGACGCCGCCCGGCGCTCCGGCCATCCCGAGGTGCTTCGCCTGCTCACCACATCGCCCGCCACCGCATGAGCGACGCCGTACGTTTTCTCACCGGGATGGCGCAGGCCATTGCCACGCTGGCGCTGTACGGCGACGGACACCCCGCGCGCGAGCGGGCGCTGGACGCCGCCTACCAGCCGCTGGCCGACCTGCAGTCGATCCAGCCGCGGCAGTCGTTCACCTTTCTGGGCGACGAGGTGGTGCACGGCTCCACCCCGCTGGGCGAGCTGCGCAACTGGGAATGGAGCGGCCGTTTGGTGGCGGCCGGAATGCAGCGGCTGGAGTTCGACGAGCGGGTGTCGCGCGACGAGTTGGAGGCGCTGCTGGAGGAGATCCTGGCGCGGCTCACGCTGCAGGTGATGGACTCGCCCGAAGCGCGGCAGATGCGGCCGTCGCGCATCCGGATGGGTGCGGTGGGGGTGCGGGGCGAAACGAGCCCCGTCGAAACGCTGACGGCCACGCTGGACTACTCGCTGGCCGACGAGGTACAGGCCATCCGCTGGATGCACGACGAGGTGGAGCAGATGCGCCCGGTGCCGCTGGCCGAGGCCGAGGCGGTGGTGCGGTCGCTTTCCGTGGCCATGCACGGCGAGCAGCAGATGATCCTGCCCCTGCTGCGGCTGCGCACCCACGACGAGTACACCACCACGCATTCGATGAACGTGGCGGTGCTCACGATGGCGATGGCCGAGTTCCTGGGCTATCCGCAGTCGGACATCCGCGCGTTCGGCGTGGCGGGGCTGCTGCACGACATCGGCAAGGTGCGCATTCCCCGCGACATCCTGAACAAGCCGGGGAAGCTGACGCCGGAAGAGCGGGCGATCATCAACCGCCATCCCATCGACGGCGCGCGGGTGCTGCTGGACACCGAGCGCAACCTGGACATGGCGGCGGTGGTGGCGTACGAGCACCACATCATGCACGATGGCGGGGGCTACCCCGCGCTCCACTACTGCCGGAGCTGCCACTCCGCCAGCCGCCTGGCCCACGTGTGCGACGTGTACGACGCGCTTCGCACCCACCGCCCGTATCGCGAGGCGTGGCCGGCGGAAAAGGTGCTGGCGTACATCGAGGAGCGCGCGGGAACGGAGTTCGATCCCGGGGTGGCGGCCTCGTTCGTCCAGATGATGAGGCAGTGGGAGCAGCGCTTCGCCGTACTCGAAGACGAGCGCCAGCCCGTCCGCGCGCCGGTCACCGCCGGGGGGGCCGAGGCCTCGGTTCCAGTGACCGCTACCGCGCCCACGTTTGAAGGTGCCCCAGGCTAGATCCTTCGCCCCGCGTAGTTCGTACTGCGGGCCGGCTTGGCGCGCCTGTGGCTCAGGATGACAAGCCTTTGCGCATCAAAGGTTTGGGAGCAGCCCCACACTGGCTCCCTTCCCCCGCGGGGTTTGCGGGGGAAGGGCTGGGGATGGGGGGCGGCCGAGGCATGCGCCGGCCTACGTCGAAACGCCACACAACTGAAGTGTACCCCCTCTCCCACGCTGTTTGTGGGAGAGGGTCGCACGCGTGTCAGCGCGGCGGGGTGAGGGCCCTACGGCAGCCGCGGCCTCGGTTCCGGTGACCGCTGCCGCGCCCCAGGCTTGTACGGGTCCGCCGTTAGATCCTTCGCCCGCGAAGCTCGTACTGCGGGCCGGTCCGGCGCGCCTGGGGCTCAGGATGACAAGGCATTGCGCATCTGTCAGTTGCCGCGCGCCAGCCGCTGCAGGGCGATCGCGCGCTCGTGGTCGGAGTCCATGCGGTCCACCACCGCGCGGTAGGCGGCGGTCACGCGGCCGTTGCGGAGCTGCGCCGCCGGCACCTGCGACAGCACGATCCGCTTCTCCATGTCCGAGTCCATCCGCGCGGCGGAGTGCAGGGCGGCGACGGTGGATGCCTCGCTGGGCGAGCCCCGGAGAGCCTGCGTCAGCACGATCCGGCGCTCCATGTCGCTGTCCATCGAGTCCAGCGCACGGAAGAACGCCGCCTCCGCCGTTCCGCCCCGCTCAAGCCAGCGGGTGAGAACGATCCGCCGCTCCATGTCGCTGCCCATCCCATCCACGGCGCTGAAGAACGCCTGCTGGGCGCCCGCCGGCAGCCGGCCCCGGTCGAGCGCGTGGTGCAGGACGATGCGCGTCTCCATGTCGGAATCCATCCCGCCCGCCGCATCCAGGATGGCGCGCATGGCACCCTCACCGCGCGCGTGCTCCATCGCGTGGGCAAGGACGATCCGCCGCTCCGAGTCCGAGTCCATCCGCCGATCCACGTCGGCCATCACCCGCGACATCTCCGCCGGGGAAAGCGGCTGGCCCGCAAACAGCGCCTGGTAGTAGGCGCGGCGCGCCCCGTCCCCGCGCATCTGGCCCACCTCGTTCAGCACGGCGGGCACGCCGCCACGCTGGCGAAGGTGCGCCACCCGCTCGCGCGCGCCCAGGCCGCTGCCGCGCACCGCCTGCAGGATCGCCGCGCTGGCCCACTCGCGCCCGCGCGCATCCATCTGCCGTGCGCGTCCGTCCACCTGGTAGCGAACGTCGACGCGTCCACCCTGGCCGGGGCTGAAGTCCACGCGGCGCGTGGTCCCCCGGCTGCGCTCCTCCACCATCAGGCTGCCGCCGGGGCTCACCCGCTGCACCCAGTTGCCGTCATCGTTGAAATCCACGTCGCCGCGCAGGCGCACCTCCAGCCGGTGGCCGTTGTGCTCCTGGACGATGTGCGTCCGCTCGCTTGTTGTTTCGTGGCGCTGCGCGCAGGCGGGAACGGCCAGCAGCAGCGCGGCGGCAAGGGAAAGTGTACGGATCATGGTCGTTCTCCGGTGCAAAGGGTGAAAAATCAGCACTTGATGGCAACGAAACGCCGGGCGCGCGGCCCGGCGCCGTGTGGCTCAGGCTCCCGTGTACTCCTGGATGAACGCGTTCATCCAGGCGCGGCCCTCGGTTTCGAACGGACGCTGCCGTCCGTCGACAGTGTACGTGAACACCGGCCGGCCGCCCTCGCCCGAAACGCCGCGGACGATGTGCACGTGGCCGTCGTAGCGGCGCTCCAGGTGCAGCCGCCCACCGGGGAGAATGCGGCGGATGTCGGACCGCGCGGTGCCGAAGATCACCTTGCTCGCGTGAAGCTCCACGTGGCACGGCTTTCCGTTGCGCAGCCCGTCCAATTCGATGTCGCTGTCCCACTGCCCCTCGCCCGGAGCGTTGCGGTGCGCGCTCGCGACCGAGCCCGAGCGCGGCCGGCTCGATGTGGGAGTGGCGCGCGTCGACGAGCTCGACGTCAGCGCGTTCAGCGCGAGGCCGCGCTCCAACTCGCTGTCGATGGAGCGCGCGGCGGCCAGGTACGCCTCCCGCGCGCTCCCCTGCACCGTCTGCCGCTCCGCCGCGCCGGTAAGGATGATGCGGCGCTCCAGGTCCGAATCCACACCCGCGACCACCCGGAGGATGGCGGCCAGCGAGGGCGTGTCCCAGCGCCGCGCCTCCCACAGCCCGGTGATGACGATGCGCTGCTCCAGCGACGACGAGAACGACTCCAGCGCCGAGGCCATCGCGGGGGGCAGCGAGACGCTCGCGCGGAACGCGCGGTGCTCGGTGGCGGCGGTGAGGACGATGCGCCTCTCCAGGTCCGAGTCCATCGTGCGCGTCGCGGCTACGATGGCGGCGATGTTCGCGGCACTCAGGTCGCTCTTCTCCAGCAGCCCCGTCAGCACCAGCCGCCGCGCCGAGGCCGACTTGATGTCTTCGGCCGCGCGGATGATCTCGGCGTAGAGCCCGGGATCGCTCCGCCCGATGGCCTCGCGCAGCACGGCCGCCGCGTCCCCATCGCTGCTGCCGGGCTTCACCACGGGCGCGCCCGCCGGTGCCTTGGGTTCAGCCGCCGGCGCGGAAAGCCGCTCGACGTTCTCGATCACGCGAGGCGCGACCGTGGACGGCTCGCTCGTCTTCTCCGGGCGCAGCGCCGTGCCGACGCCGGGGGTCTCGATGCTCGGCTTGGAGATGAGAGGCGAGTCGATCGGCCGAGCCGCGGCCGCGACCGGCGCCTCAGCGGCTGGCGCCGGGCGGAGCGCGGCGAGCGGCAGCATGCACACCAGCGCCGCGGCGGCAGTCGCCAGCCCGGCGGTGCGGCTGACGCCGTTGCGGCGCACGGCGTTGTCCAGGATGGCCAGCAGCCGCCCCTCGAACTGGCTGCGGCGCGCCATCGCCAGCGCGGGGGAGGGACCGTTGGACGAACCCAGCTTGCGCACGATGTCGAGCAGGTGGTCGGCGTAGTCCGCCGCCCGCGTGCCGATGGCCAGCACCGCGTCGTCGCAGGCGTGCTCGCGCTCTTCGCGCAGCTTGCGAGCGGCCACCCACACCAGCGGATTGAACCAGAACACCACCAGCGCCAGGTGGGCAATCCACTGCGTAGCCGCGTCCCATCGGCCCACGTGCGCCAGCTCGTGGGCCAGCACTACGCGCCGCCGCTCCGCCTCCCACTGGTCGGACTCGGCGGGAAGGAGGACGACGGGATGGAACACGCCCCACGTCATGGGCACCGTGGCCGCGGGCTCGCGCAGCAGCCGGACGATGCGCCCCAGGCGAAGGCGCCGCGCCAGGCCGTCCGTCAGCGTCACCCACTCCTGGTCCGTCAGCTCGGTCGCGCGCCGCTCGATCCACCGGATGCGTGCGACGCCGTACGCAAGCCGCAGCCCTAACAGCAGGACGCCCGCCGCCCACACCATCAGCGCCAGGCGAATCCAATCCATCGACACCCACCACGGCTGCGCCGGCACGGCAGCCACGGCCGGAGACGTGGAAGCCGGTGCGGATGCGGATGAGGTGATCTCGGACGAGTGATCGATCGAAGCAGGCGCGGAAGCAACCGCGGGTGCCGAGGCGGCGGGGACGGTGGGAAGGGGAAGCACCCGCCACTCCGGGACGAGGCTGCGCGCCAGGGGCAGAAGAAGGAGCGCCGCCAGCGCCGCCAGCCACACCAGGTGCCGGGCGGAGGCGGACGAGCGGCGCATCAGCCCCGTAACGGTCAGCGCGGCCAGCAGCACCAGGGTGCCGCGCACCGCCGCGTCGGCGACGGCCAGGAACAGTGCCGAATCCGTCATTGCCCCTCCTCGCCGTTGCGGGCCTGCTCGATCAGCTTCGCCAGGCGGTCCAGCTCCGCGGGCGAGGGCTGCGAATCCTCGATCAGCGCGTTCACCACCTGCTCCGGGCTGCCGTTGAAGAACGTCCGCAGCAGGTGGCGCAGGGCCGTGGTGCGCGCCTGCGTCCGGGGCGTGGTGGGAAGATAGACGTAGCGCTTCCCATCCATGTCGTGGTTCAGCAGCCCCTTTTCCTCCAGCAGGCGCAGCGCGGCTCGCACGGCGGAGTAGGTCGGCGGATCGGGAAGATCGTCGAGCACGTCGGCAGCCGTCGCCTTGCCGCGCCGGTAGACGATGTCCATGATCTGCCGCTCTCTGCGGCTCAGCTCGGATCGGGTCTGGGCTTCCATGCCGGCGGGACTCAGGGGCGGGGGCGCATCACGTGCGGAAGAATCAGCACATGCAGAATATTCAGCACTTGGTCGCAGAAGTCAAGGGAGACGAGAAGGAGGCGCCGCCGGCGGCGTGAATACTACCAGCGGCCGTGCCACTCCAGGCCGTGCGGCAGGTCGTCGGCGGCAAACTCCAGGTGCACTACCCGCCGATGCGCCGGCGTGCGTGCCGGGGACGACGCGTGAAGGATCAACGGCCGCATCACCATCACACCGCCACGGGCGCAGGTGCAAGCGACCGCCTCACTCTCGTCCCGCCACCGGTCGATAGCATCCGGCGCGAGCCGGCCGTGGGCGTGCGACGCTGGAATCACCTGCACGGGTCCGTTTTCCGGGCCGCAATCGTCCAGGTGCACGCGAACCGTGAGCATGCGCTCCAGCACCGCCGCGGGCGGCTGCACGTGAACGATCCCCGCCTTTTCCGACCAAGGCCCGAACCCCTGGACGTCGCGGCGCTCCCGCACGGCGATCGTCAGGTCCTGGTGCCAGGCCACCTTCCAATTGGCTTCGGGCGTCTTGTCGAAGAGGATGCCGCGCGCGACGAAGCAGCCGGCGCCCAGCACCGGCTCCACGAGCGCGCGCACCGCGGCGGAACCCGCCAGCGCACGGACGGCGGGTACGGCGTGCAGCAGGTCGCGCACGGCGTGCACGCTGCCGCGCCGCTCCACGGCCGCCGGCCCCTCTACGCTGGCGAGATCCCCGAGAACCTCGTCGATGACGGCGGAAACCACGACCGACTCGATGATGGCGAACCCCTCGCGGCCGATCCGGTCGGCGTAGGCCTGGGTATCCATGATGAATCAGAAACCTGGGAGAATACGACAGCCCCGCCGCATCTGCTGATGCGGCGGGGCTGAGAAAGTGGTCGTTGTAGGATTCGAACCTACGACCTCTCGCGTGTGAAGCGAGCGCTCTGGACCAGCTGAGCTAAACGACCGTATCGCGGGCCGGAGGTTATCCGCGCCCGCGCCGGAAGGTGGGCTGCTTCCTGCGGGGACCTGACCCTTTGCCCTCCAGAAACCTGCAGTACCCCGTACGGGAATCGAACCCGTGTTTTGGCCTTGAGAGGGCCATGTCCTAGGCCACTAGACGAACGGGGCGTGACTGGTTGGAGCCTTGCAACCTAACAGCCTGGCCGAAGATCGTCAACCGCCCGGCCGGGCGTTCCCGCCAGAGGCGCCGCCCGGATTCGAACCGGGGATGGAGGATTTGCAGTCCTCTGCCTTACCACTTGGCTACGGCGCCAGCACGCGCGAGAGGCCCGCCAGGGACCCTTCAGCGCCCGGCAAATGTATGTACCCCACATCGGACCGTCAACCCCGCGGGCCCGCGTGATTCCAGGCCGCGCGCGTTTGACAGCGCCCTGTGCGTGCGCTAGCGTCCCCGCCGGAGCCGCGCCGATTTTCGCGGATTTCCCTGCACACCCCGACTACGTTTCCGGCGGATGAATCTGCCTTTTCGCACCACGCTCGCGCTGACGCTCCTGCTGCTGGCCGCCGTACCCGCGCCGGCGCAGGACGCCGACGCGTGGGTGCTGCCCCGCGGCAGGCTCGAACTGACCGGAACCGGCGTTTTCACCCATTACCAGCGCCGGCTGGGCGGTGCCGGGCTCGGCTCGGAGTTCGAGCAGCCGTTCCAGGACCTTGCCCTGCAGGCGCTGAGCGACTCGCTGGCCCGGGCCAACGTGGGCACGCGCCAATTGTGGAGCAGGCTCACCGGCGGCGGTCCCCTGCCCGACTCGCTCGTTCCGGGCACCACCTCGCTCCGGCTGCGCGCCGACGTACGGCAGCTGCCGCTCACCGTGCGCTACGGCTGGCGCGACCGCATCACGGTCTTCGCCACGCTGCCCATCGAGCGGCGCGCCGTTTCGTCGCTGGGGCCGTTCCTGCTGGGCGGCAACGTGGGGCTGAATCCCGACGCGGTGAGGAACCGCGCCGCGCTGGCCAACATCGACCCGGCGCTGGCGGGCTACGGCGGCGGGCTGCTGCTGCCGACGCGTGGCTCGCAACTGGGCGACTCGCTCCAGGCGCTGCTCCGCAAGCGGGGCACCGACACGCTGAACCTTCCCACCCGCACGGTGGACTTCGCCAACCTGCAGGCGAACCCGCAGCTGGCCGCGTTCGATTCGCTCTCCAACAGCCGGGGCTACCGCTTCGGCGACGTGCAGGTGGGCGCGCGCTTCCTGCTGACGCCGGGCCCCCCGGGGTGGCCCATCCCCGACACCGTCCAGCGTCGCGCCGTGCGCACGTCCGTGGGCGTACGCGGGCGGCTGCCCACGGGCGCGCGCGGCACGATGTTCCGCACCGAGCTGGTGCCGGGCGGCGGGCACTTCGGCGTAGGCGTGGACGCGTTCAACGACCTCTTCCTCTCCCGCCGGTGGCTGGTCAGCGCCTCCGCCAGCTTCGACGTGCTGCTGCCGGCAGACGTCCAGCGCCTAGCGTTCGCCGCCGACCGCCCCTTTCCGCCCGACACGGCGGTGCGCACGGTGCGCCGCGAGCCGGGGTCGCAGCTGGCCTTCAACGTGGTTCCCCGCTGGCGGCTGACGCGCGAGCTCTCGTTCGCCGGCCAGTACGCGTTCACCCGAACGGGGGCCACCCCGTACACGGGCGACGTGCTGCCGTCGCCGGTGGAGACCCTCGATGCGTGGATGGCGCACGCGGCGGGCATCGGCGCGCGGTACAGCACGCTCCGCGCGTACTCCCTGGGGCAGGCGGCCGTACCGGTGGAGGTGGACATCTCGGTGCTCTCCGCGTTCGCGGGAAGCGGCGAGGCCCCCGCGTACAGCCAGGTGCGCATCACGGGACGCTTCCATCCGCACCGGGGCCTGCTCCCGGGCCCGGACAGCATTCCCCCGCCCCCACCGGTCCCGGCAGACACCACCGCCCCGGCTCCGACGGCCACCGTGCCTGCGCCCGAACCCACGACACCGCCCCCGGCGCCACCGGGCACCCCGCCGGCGCCTCCGGGCACCCCAACAGCCAGCGCCGCGCGCACGCCCGCTCAGGAGCGGCGCTGAACCAGGCGACCGGCGGATCACAGGCAAAACACCCCCGCGGCCGAGAGACCACGGGGGTGTTTCTGCATGGGCGACCTCAGTTAACCGAGCGGCCTCGACACTCTGTCATCCAGAGGCCCAGGCGCACCGAACCTCGCCCGTACTCCATCCCATGCGGGCCGAAGGATCTAGCCTGGGATGCCAAGAAACCAAGGCGCGGCAGCGACACGAGACCTTGAGGCGCGGCTCCCCCGGGCGAATGAATTCGCTGCAACAACCACACGATGTCCACCTGCGTGGACTGACCTGCTTCCGTGTATCGGATGGCTGGTGGCACGCCCCGGCCTCGTAGACACCGGGGTCGTGAATAGGAGGGACAGGTATCGAGCGAGTGCTGTTGAAGCCCTGAACGGGACGCGCCAGCGGCCCGTGTCAGGGCTTACCGCTTTCCGAGCGGCGGGTTCACCCGCTCCCGCGCTGGGCTCGCCGACACTCACACCCCCACGCCGCGCTCCAGCAGCTCCCGCGCGTGCTCCAGCGACACGACGCTCTCGGGGTCGCCGCCCAGCATCCGGGCGATCTCCTGCACGCGGTCGGCCGACTCCAGCGGCGTCACCTCGGTGGTCGTGCGGCCCTCGCGCTCGCCCTTGCGCACCAGCAGGTGCACGTGGGCGCGGCTGGCGATCTGCGGAAGGTGCGTGATCGCGAACACCTGGTGAGTGCCCGCCACCTCCCTCATCTTGTCGCCCACCTGCAGCCCCACCCGCCCGCCGATCCCCGCGTCCACCTCGTCGAACACCAGCGTGGGCACCGAGTCCAGCCGGGCGAGGATGGTCTTCAGCGCCAGCATGATGCGCGACATCTCACCGCCCGACGCCACGTGCGACAGGGCCTTGGGCTCGAACCCGCGGTTCAGCGACACGCGGAACTCCACCTCCTCGGCCCCGAACGCGCCCGCCTGGGCCAGCGGAACGCGCTCCGCGCGAAACACCGCGCCATTGCTCATCCCCAGCTCGGGGAGCACCGCGCTCACCTCAGCGGACAGGCGCTCCATGGCGGCCTCACGCGCGGCGGTCAGGCTGGCGGCGGCCGCGGCGAGGGCTTCTTCGGCGGCGGCGAGCTTCTTCTTCAATCCCCCGAGCTCCCACTCGGCGCCCTCCACCAGGTCCAGCTCCGCCCGCGCGCGCCGGCCCACCTCGATGACCTCGTCCAGCGTCTGCCCGTACTTGGACTTCAGGCGAAAGACCAGGTCCTGACGGCGGCGGATCTCTTCCAGGCGCCGCGGGTCGTGCTCTATCGTGGAGTTGTACCGCTCCATCCGCTCGCCCAGCTCCTGCAGCGAGTAGTAGACAGTGTCGTACAACTCGCGGACGTCCTCCTGGGCCGGGTCGATGCGCACGAGGCTGTCGATCTGCCGCCGCAGGCTACCCACCTCGTGAAGCAGCGCGCGCTCGGAGCCGGTGACCGCGTCCGCCAGTCCGCCCGAGAGCGCCTGCAGCTCTTCGGAGTGGCTTAGCCGGCGGGCCTCGTCCTCCATCTCCTCCTCTTCGCCGGGCTTCAGCGACGCCGCCTCGATCTCGTCGGCCTGAAAGCGCAGGAAGTCCGCTCGCTGCGCCGCGTCGCGCCGGCGTGTGTCGAGTTCGGAAATGTCGCGGCGCAGGCGTACGGCCTCGCGATGCGCCTCGCGGACGGTGGCCAGCATTTCCCCGTGGCCGCCGTACGCATCCAGGATGACGCGCTGCTCATCGCGTTTCAGCAGCGTCTGGTGCTCGTGCTGGCCGTGCAGGTCCACCAGTGCGCGGCCCAGCTCCCCCAGCACGGCGGCGGTCGTGGGCGAACCATTCACCCACGCGCGGTTGCGGCCGGCGGCGGCGACCTCGCGCTTCAGCACCAGTACGCCGTCCTCGTCGGGATCGATGCCGCGCTCGTCCAGGATGCGGTCCACGTCCTCGCGTCCGGCGACGTCGAACACGCCTTCGACCGACGCCCGGTCCTCGCCCGCGCGCACTACGTCGGCGGACGCACGCTCGCCCAGCAGGAGCGAAAGCGCGCCCACGATGATGGATTTGCCCGCGCCTGTTTCGCCGGTGAGCACGTTGAGCCCCGGACCCAGCCGGACCGAAAGCCGGTCGATCAGCGCGAAGTTGCGGATCCGCAGCTCGGAAAGCATGAGCGAAGATACACCGAAGATGGACGGTGTTCAAGAGTGACGAACGACAGTGCGTGAGTACGTGGGTGCGCTTACAGACGGTACGACGCATCCACCGCTCGCCTCGCGCGCCCTACCAGACCGTGCAGTCCGCGAAGGCGGACTTCGTGAAGTTCCAGCCGCGGTTTCAACCGCCCGGACAGAGGCCGAGGCCCCTGCATCCGTGACCGCTGCCGCGCCCGGCCGATTACCCATCCGCGGCTAGATCCTTCGGCCCGCGAGGTTCGGCGTACGGGCAAATCCGGCGCGCCTGGGCCTCAGGATGACAGGCTGCGTCGCCTCGTCAGCACGGGAGGCACCACGCCCAGTTCTGGTGTGTACCCCCTCTCCCACGTTGTTTGTGGGAGAGGGTGGCACGCGTGTCAGCGCGGCCGGGTGAGGGCCCCACGGCAGCCGAGGCCACCTCACATCAAAAACTTCGTCGCCAGCCCCAGCAGCAGAAAGAACCCGCACATGTCCGTGAACGCGGTCACGAAGATGGACGAGGCCACGGCCGGGTCTACCTTGAACCGCTCCAGCATGATGGGCACGAACGCCCCCGCGAAGCTGCCTACGGTCAGGTTCATCCACATGGCCAGCATCACCACCATCCCCACCAGGGGATTCCCCTCCAGCGTCCACGCCAGCCCCGAAACGATCAAGCCGATCACCAGGCCGTTCCCCAGCCCCACCAGCAGCTCCTTGCGGACGATGGACCAGCGCTGCTCCGCCGTTTCCGTCGAAAGCGCCAGGCGGCGGATGGTGACCGCCAGCGCCTGCGTGCCGCTGTTGCCGCCCAGCCCCGCCACCATCGGCATCAGCACGGCCAGAAAGGTCAGCGCCTGGATGGTCTCCTCGAACACCAGCACCACCGTGGCGCCCGCGGCGGCGGTGCACACGTTCAGCATCAGCCACGGAAGGCGAGAGCGCACCGCGTCCCACCATCCGCCGCGGATCTCCTCTTCGCCGGACACGCCGACGAACTTCAGGATGTCCTCGGTGGTCTCGGCCTCGATGACGTCGATCACGTCGTCGAAGGTCACGCCCCCCAGCAGCCGCCCCGCCGTGTCGACGACGGGAACGATGGTCAGGTTGTAGCGCGACACGATGCGCCCCACCTCTTCCTGGTCGGTGTCGGGGAGCACCACCGCGATGGGCTCGTTCACCATCCCGCGCACCGGCGTGTCCGGATCCGCCGTCACCAGCGAGTTCAGCGACACGGTGCCCTGCAGCACCTCGTGGTCGTCCACCACGAACACCAGGCCGTAGAACTCGGCCATGTTCTGCGCCTGGCGCCGCACCTCGTCGATGGCCTGCACCGCCGTAAGCCCCGTCCCCACGATGACGAGCTCGCCCGTCATGATGCCGCCGGCCGACTCTTCGTCGTAGGCCATCAGGTCGCGGATGTCGCCCGCGTCCTCGTGCGACAGCGCGGCCAGCACGCGGTCGCGGTCTTCCGGGCCCATCTCGCCGATCATGTCGGCCGCGTCGTCGTCCGAAAGCTCGGCTACGACGGCGGCGATGTCGTGCGGGTCCAGCGCGGCCAGCGACTCCTCGGGGTGCTCGTCGGGCTCCATCTCCGACAGCGCGTCGGCGGCCAGCCCGGGGTCTTCCGGCGCCAGTGCCGACAGCACCCGCACGCGGTCGTCCTCGTCGAGCTGCTCCAGCAGGTCGGCGATGTCGGAGCCGTGCGAAAAGGTGTCGAGAAACGCGTGCAGCGCAGAGTCGTCGCCCGCCTCCAGCAGTTCGTGGAGGTGGTCGATGGGGTCCAGGTCGCTGGCGGCGGACATCGCCGTCATCAGGTCATCACGTGTGTATCGAAGTGGTGGATGGGGCCGGCGGAAGGCGTCACGCGCCCGCGCCGCCGGACAGGAACTCCCGAAGCAGTGCCTCCTGGCGCCGGAACATCTCCGAATCGGCCCGGCCCTCGCCCTCCGGGTGCTCGTACCCCAGGACGTGGAGGGTGCCGTGCACCGCCAGGCGCAGCAGCTCCTCGCCGGGGTCGGCCCCCACCTCGGCCGCCTGCCGCGCCGCCTGCTCCACGCCCAGGTACACGTCGCCCAGCGGCGGCTCGCCCGGGCCGTTCAGGTTGAACGAGATCACGTCGGTAGGCCAGTCGTGGTCCAGCCACTGCCGGTTGAGCGCGGTGATCTCGCCGTCGCCCACGAGGGCGACGGAGATTTCGGCCTCGGCCACCCCCTCGGCCCGCAGCACGTGGCGCACGGCGGCATCGATGCGCTCCGCATCCGCCGCGGGCACGAGCCCCTCCCCCACGCTCACCTCCACGTCGATCTCATCCATGCGCCACCGCGTTGGGCTGCCCGGCGCGCTCGCGGGCGCCGTTCGGCTCCGGCGCGGCCCCGCCGCCGGCCAGGGCCGTGGGGTAGTCGAGGCGCTGATGATACATTCCGCTCAGCACCTTGGCGAGCACTTCGCGCGCGATGGTGATCTCGCGCAGCGTAAGCGGGCACTCGTCCAGCTGCCCCGCGGCGATCTTGCCGTCGACGATGCGGTTCACCAGCTCGCGGATGCGCTCGGGCGTGGGATCGTGAAGCACCCGCGCCGCCGACTCCACCGAATCCGCCATCATCACCACGGCCGTTTCGCGCGTCTGCGGCTTGGGGCCGCCGTACGAGAACTCGGCGGGGTTCAGCCGCGCCTCGGGGTCCGCGCTGCGCGCCTGCTCCATGAAGAACGAGATCGGCTGCGTGCCGTGGTGCTGGGCGATGAAGTCGCGCACGGCCTGCGGCAGCCGGTACTCCGCGGCCAGCCGCAGCCCCTCGACCACGTGGCTGCGGACGACGGCGGCGCTCATCGCGGGCTTCAGCCGGTCGTGCGGGTTGCGGCCGCGCGGCTGGTTCTCGATGAAGTACAGCGGCTTGGTGATCTTGCCCACGTCGTGGTAGTACACGCCCACCCGCGCCAGCAGGGCGTTGGCGCCGATGGCGTTGCACACCGCCTCCGCCAGGTTGGCGACGGAGATGGTGTGCGCGTACGTCCCCGGCGCCTCCAGCGACAGCCGCTGCAGCAGCGGGTGCTTGGGATCGGCCAGCTCCATCAGCGTCTGGTTGGTGGTCACCCGGGTGAACCACTCGGCGATGGGGAGAAAGCCCATGGCCAGCAGCGTGCTGCCGATGCCGTTCACCGCGCCCCACAGCACCCCCCAGCCGATCTCCTCGGCCCCGCGCGCCCGCAGCAGCCCCACCGCCAGCACCGCGGCCGCGTACGCCAGCGCGATGACGGCGATCAGCCCCCAGGCCTGAAAGCGCCGCTGCGCCATCCGCAGCCCGAAGGCCGCCGCCGCGCCCGCCACCGCCGCCTCGAAGGGCACCACCATCCCCACGAACGGCTGCTGCCCGCCCAGCAGCAGCGCCAGCACCAGGGCCAGCACCAGCGCCAGCCGCCCGCCCCACAGCACGGCCGCGACCAGCGTGGCGAAGGGGATGGGGATCAGCTCCGGGGGCAGGTCATACCGGCCGATGGGGGAGGCGATTCCCGCCACCGCCAGCACCAGCAGCCCCAGGAAGATCACCGCGCGGTCGTCGGCGTAGATCGTCGGCCGGACGATGCGGAGCAGCGCGCCCACAATCAGCAGCAGCAGCACGTTGAAGAGCACCGCGCCGATCACCCGCGGCAGGGCGTGGCTGCCGGCCGCCTCGCCGGGATGGGCCTGCAGCGCCTCCTGGTAGGCGCGCAGCCGCTCCACCTCGCGCTCCCCGATCTGCTCGCGCGCGCCCACGATGCGCTGCCCGGCCAGGATGCGCTCGCGCACCGAGTCTACCGCCGCCGAGGCGCGGGCGCGCGCCGCGCCGGTCAGCGAGGTGTTCTCGGCCAGGCTGGGGCGGAACCAGCGCACCAGGAGCAGCCGCTGCAGCTCGGCCGCGTCCACCCCCGCCTCCGCCGGCAGGCGGGCCTGGGCCGCGCGGTAGAACTGGTCGGCCGTGTACACCGAGTCGGACGGCACCAGGCGCTCGCCCCCGGCCAGCCCCCGCACTCGCACCGCCGAGATTCCCTCGGCCCCGGGCGACGACGAGGCCACGCCGCGGGCCAGCAGTTCGCGTGCTGCCTGCTCCGTCGCGGCCTGCAGCTGGCCACGCCGAACCGGGTCCGCCAGCACCTCCAGCGCGCCGAGCGTGGTGGGAATGCGGGCCCGGTCCAGCACGCCGCGGACGGCCTGGGGGGCGCCCCCGGCGGGCGCCGCGGCCAGCGACTGCTCCACCGCGCCGAAGAACCCGCGGACCCCCGCCACCACGCTGTCCGCCGCGCCCGGCCGGTAGTCGAACACGGGCGGTACCCCGCGCGCCGCCTCGTCGCGCTCGCGCAGCAGCTCGTCGGGCGACTTGGGGACGGAGAACGGCACCTGCGCCACCACCTCGTCGCGCGCCACCACCCCGCGCTCCAGCACGGGAACGTCCGCCGTCTGCGCGCCGGGAAAGAGCGCGTGCACGGCTACAGCCACCGCCAGCAGCACCCCCGCGCGCAACCCGTGGTGAAGCACCGCGGCCATCCCGGCCGGGGGCACGGGCGCCACGGGCTCGCGCGGCGCGGCGCGGCGTTCGGGGAAGGGGCGCTCCCCGGAGGGCTTCATCCCCGCTTCTCGTCCGCGTCCGAGACTTCGCCGCGCGCCGCGTCGTACGCGCGGATGATGTCCTTCACCAGGCGGTGGCGGATCACGTCGGAGCCGCTCAGGTACGAGAAGGCGATCCCCTCGATCCCCTTGAGCACCGACTCCACCTCCACCAGCCCGGAATCTTCGCGGCGGGGCAGGTCCACCTGCGTCTTGTCGCCGGTGATCACCGCCTTGCTGTTCATTCCCAGGCGGGTGAGGAACATCTTCATCTGCGCCCGCGTGGCGTTCTGCGCCTCATCCAGGATGACGAAGGCGTCCTGCAGCGTGCGGCCGCGCATGTACGCCAGCGGCGCGATCTCGATGGACCGGCTTTCCATGGCCCGCCGCAGCCGGTCGGGCGGGATCATGTCTTCCAGCGCGTCGTACAGCGGGCGCAGGTAGGGGTCGATCTTTTCCTGCAGGTCACCCGGGAGAAAGCCCAGGTTTTCGCCCGCCTCCACCGCCGGCCGCGCCAGGATGATGCGCTTCACCCGCTTCTTGTAGAGCGCGTCGACGGCCATGGCCACGGCCAGGTACGTCTTGCCCGTGCCCGCGGGCCCAATGCCGATGACCACGTCGTTGTTCTCGATGGCTTCCAGGTACTTGGCCTGGCCCTCGCTCTTGGGGCTCACCGTCTTCTTGGGCCCGGGCACCGTCACCCGGCCCGCCGCGTCGGCCAGGCGCCGCACGCCGTTCTCCGAGCGCGACGCGTCCAGGTAGCGCGACACGTCGTCCACGCCGAAAGGCACCCCGTTGCGCGCCATCTCCACCATGTGCTGCGCCACGGGAACCGCGCGCTCCACGTCCTGCAGGTCGCCCGAGAGCAGCAGGTGGTCGTCGCGCAGCACCACCCGCAGGTTGGCCGCCTTGCCCAGTTCCAGCAGCGTCGCGTCGTTCACGCCGCTCAGCGCCAGCGGGTCGGCCCCGTCCGCCGGAATCCGGTGCTGTACGGTGTTGTTCTGATCAGCCATCTATCCTCTTGCCGTCCTTCGCCTTGTGCCTGCCGCGTACACTCGCCCTCAACGGCGGAGGGGCGAGGATTTCCCCGCCCCTCCCTGCCCTGATACACCGACCGTGCCGCCGTGTGCGCCTATCCGGCCGCGGGTTCGCGCACGCGCACGTGCACCTCGGCCAGCTGCTCGTCGGCGATGGCCGTGGGGGCGTTTTCGAACGCGGCCCGGGCGCTGGTGGTCTTGGGGAACGCCACCACGTCGCGCAGGCTCTGCGCCCCCGCCAGCAGCATCACCAGCCGGTCGAAGCCGAACGCGAACCCCGCGTGCGGCGGCGCGCCGAAGCGGTACGCCTCCAGCAGGAACCCGAACTTGGCCTGCGCCTCCTCCGGCCCGATTCCCATGGCGGTGAACACCGCCTGCTGCACCTCGGGCACATGGATGCGCACGGAGCCACTCGCCAGCTCGTTGCCGTTGTACACCGCGTCGTACGCCCGCGAGCGCAAGCCCATCCGGTACAGCTCGCGCGCCGCCTCGCCCGAGGGCGTGCCGTCCGCCGTGGCGGCGACGATGGCCTTCACCGCGTCGTCCGCCGGCATGCTGAAGGGGTTGTGCGCGTACACCAGCCGGCCGTGCTCGGCGTCCCAGTCGAAGACGGGGAACTCCGTCACCCAGAGCCAGGCGTGGCGGCTCTCGTCCAGCAGCCCCAGCTTGCGCCCCAGGTGCCGGCGCAGCTCGTCGAGTGCCCCGTCCAGCTCCGGCCCCGCCGCCTCGCCCTCGCCACGGAAGTGGCCGACGACGGCCACGAACAGGTCGCCCGCCTCCACTCCGGAGGCTTCGTAAAAGGCGTTCGCCCGCCCCTCGTCCAGCGCCTTGGCGAACTGGCCCGACAGCCCGTCGTCCCCGCGCTTCACCCACAGCGCGCCCGCCGCGCCGCCGCGCCGGGCGACGTCCTGCAGCTCGTCGAGCTCCTTGCGCGACAGGCGCGCCCCGCCGGGAATGCGCAGCCCGCGGATGCGCTGGGGCGTGCCCTCCGTCGCCTGGAAGATGCGGAAGTCGGCGCCGCGCAGCACGTCGGTGACGTCCACGATTTCCAGCGGAATGCGCAGGTCGGGCTTGTCGGTACCGTACCGGCGCATGGCCTCGGCGTACGTCATCCGCGGGAAGGGCGTCTCCAGCTCCACCCCGGCCACGGCGGCGAAGACGGCGGCCATCAGCCCCTCGCCCACCCGGAACACGTCCTCCTCGTCCACGAACGCCATCTCGGCGTCGATCTGCGTGAACTCCGGCTGGCGGTCGGCGCGCAGGTCCTCGTCGCGCAGGCACTTGGCGATCTGGAAGTAGCGGTCGTACCCGCTCACCATCAGCAGCTGCTTGTAGATCTGCGGCGACTGGGGGAGCGCGTAGAACTCGCCCGGGTGCATGCGGCTGGGCACCAGGAAGTCGCGCGCGCCCTCGGGCGTGGGCTTGGTGAGCAGCGGCGTTTCGATCTCCAGGAAGCCCTGCCCGGAAAGGTACGCCCGCGTGGCCAGCGCCGCCTCGTGCCGGATGACCAGGTTGCGCTGAAGGGTCGGCCGGCGCAGGTCCAGGTAGCGGTAGCGCAGCCGCAGCTCCTCGGCCGGCAGTTCCTCGTCTGCCGCGTAGTCCACCTGGATGGGAAGCGGCTCGGAGCGCGTCAGCACGCGCAACGCCGTGCCCCGCACCTCCACCTCGCCGGTGGCCAGGGCGTCGTTGTGCTGGCCGTGGATGCGGGGAAAGATGGTGCCTTCCACCTGCACCACGTCCTCGGGCCCCAGCCGCCGCGCCTCGGCCAGCGCGTCGGCCGGCGTCCACGCCGGGTCGAACGACACCTGCACGAGGCCCTCGCGGTCGCGCAGGTCCAGGAAAACGATGCCGCCCAGGTCGCGGCGGCGGTGCACCCACCCGGCCACCGTGACGGGGTTGCCTGCATCGGCGGCGCGCAGCGAGCCGGCTGCGCGGGTGCGGTACGCGGTGGCGAGTTGGTCGGTCATGCGCCAGGGTACGGTGCGCGGGCCAGGGGCGCGCCGGCCGGCGTGCCACGGCGCACGCGCCAGCGGGAATACAGGTACACGGCTGCGGCCACCCCGGCCGCGTCGGCCACCCAGTCGAACACGTCGGGCGAGCGGCCGGGAACGAACATCTGGTGGATCTCGTCGCTGGCGCCGTACGCCGCGCCCAGCAGCACCGCCAGCGCCATCGGCAGCGACGACCGGTGCACCGCAAAGGCCAGGCATGCGCCCAGCACGGCATAGGCACCGAAGTGCAGCACCTTGTCGAGGTACGGCACCTCGGGCGCGGGCAGCGTCGGCTGGGCCGACAGGCTGAAGATCACGGCGGCCCAGGCCAGCGCGGGCAACCAGGCCGGCACGCGGCCCATCAGGACGCTTCCGCCTCGGCCAGCACCGCCACGAACTCGTCGGGGGTGGCCGCGGCGGCCAGGCGGGCGCGGAAGTCGTCGCGGCGCACCATGCGAGAGATGCGGCTGAGCGCCTTCACGTGCTGCCCGCCGGCGGCCTCGGGCCCCACCAGCAGAAAGAACAGGCGGACCGGCGCACCGTCGAGCGCGTCGTAGTCCACGGGCTGGCGCGTCACCCCGGCGGCCATCACCAGGGCGGGCACGCCGTCGCACCGGCAGTGAGGGATGGCGACGCCGCTGCCCACGCCCGTGCTCAGCACTTCCTCGCGCTTGCGCACCCCCTGCAGCACGCCGTCCTCGTCGGCCACGGCGCCGGCCTGGTGCAGCACGCCCACCAACTCGCGCAGCAGGTCTTCCTTCGAAGCGCCCCGCAGCGGCACGCGAACCCGGTCGGGGGTGAGCAGCTCGCTCAGCAGCACAGGGAACCTCTGACACCGATAAACGTTCAGGCCACGCGCGTGGCGTGGCCGGGGGTGCGGACTTTGCAAAACCTAACGCACGCCCCACACCCCAGCAAGCGCGCGGGGAACACGGGCGCCGGTGCGGTGAATCAGCATGGTTCAAGCCCTTTGCAGCCCAGGACTAGAGCCCACGGAATGATCGCCACCGCGCAGCAGACCGCCACCGCCCCCGACCTGGTGGGCATGCTTCCCGAAGAGGCCGAGGCCGCGCTCCGGGAGCACGTTGCCGCGCGCGGCCAGCCGGGCTACCGCGTGGGCCAGGTGCTGCGCTGGATATTCGAGCGTGGCGCCTTCGGCTTCGGCGACATGACCGACCTGCCGCAGGCCGAGCGCGCCGCCCTGGCCGAAGCGTTCGCCTTTACCGCGCCGGAGCCGGCCAAGGTGTCGCGCTCGGTGGATGGCACGGCCAAGCACCTGTGGCGCTTGGCGGACGGCGAGCTGATCGAATCGGTGCTGATCCCCACTCCCACCCGCCTGACGCTGTGCATCTCGTCGCAGGCGGGGTGCGCCATGGCGTGCACCTTCTGCGCCACCGGGTGGGCGGGCTACCGCCGCCAGCTCAGCGCGGGCGAGATCGTGGCGCAGTTCCGCGGGGCGCGCAAATGGGCGCAGGAAAACGGCTACGACGACATCACCAACATCGTCTTCATGGGCATGGGCGAGCCGCTGATGAACCCCAAGGCGGTGTTCCCCACGCTGGCCATCCTGAACCGCGGCTACAAGTTCGGGGCGCGCCGCGTCACCATCTCCACCGTGGGGGTGGTGCCCGGCATCCTGCGCATGGCCGAGATGCCCGAACAGTTCCGCCTGGCCGTTTCGCTGCACGCGCCCAACCACGAGCTGCGGCAGAAGCTGATCCCGCTGGAAAAGAAGTTTCCGCTCCCCGAGCTGCTGGAGGCGCTGCGCCGCTTCGACCAGGCGGGCGGCAAGCGGATCACCTTCGAGTACGTGATGATCGACGGCGTGACCGACGCGCCCGAGCTGGCGGACGAGCTTGCGGGGGTGATCCGCGAGTTCAACGCCTTCGTCAACCTCATCCCGTTCAATCCCATTCCCGGAACCGAATGGAAGCCCAGCCGGCGCGCGCGCCTGGACTACTTCGTGGAGCGGCTGGAGCGGCAGGGGATCTCGGCGCACGTTCGCGAATCGCGCGGCAGCGACATCGCCGCCGCCTGCGGCCAGCTTCGCGCCGAGGTTACGCAGGGGCGCACGCCCGTGCAGATGGGCTCGCTCTGATCTCCAGCGCGGCGCCGGGCCACGTTCCCGGCGCCGCGCTCAGGTGGCGCTGCCTGCATCCTTGAGCAGCAGGTTCTCCATCTTCAGGAGAAGCACCTCGCGCTCCCGCTCTTCGCGCTCACCCAGCCGCGCAACCTCCATCATGCACCGCTGCAGGGTGAACGTCACGTCGCGCAGCTCGCGCCGTACGTCCTGGATTTCGTCCTGCACCTGGCGCACGTCCTCGGCAAGGCCGACGCACGCCTTGGCCCAGTCGTAGACAGCTTTCCACATCGCGTCACGCGAAGGCTGGCAGGCTGTCGAGAATGGCGCGCGTTTCGCGGCGCAGGCGGTCGATCTCGCGCCGGTCTTCGGCGATCTGGCGCCTGATTCCCTTCACGCGGTCGAACAGCGCGGCAGCCATCTCGCGGTAGTCGGGATCGGCGCGGGTGGCGCTCGGCGCGTCGGAGAAGTACGTGCCGTAGGGAACGGCGACCGGCTCGCGCGCGCTCATCACGCCGTACCCGGGTGGCGTGTAGTACGGCTTGCCCCTGCGCGGGTT
This sequence comes from Longimicrobium sp., assembly GCF_036399935.1. Taxonomy (GTDB): domain Bacteria; phylum Gemmatimonadota; class Gemmatimonadetes; order Longimicrobiales; family Longimicrobiaceae; genus Longimicrobium. The sequence goes on along the minus strand of NZ_DASWMD010000070.1, from coordinate 7,786 downwards.
CGGCGCCTCGCCCTGGTCGTCGGGCTCAGGAGCCGGCCCCGATACTTCGTTGTGCTCTGGACGCATCTGCGGCCTCGTGGCTTAAGGGTGATTTCGCTCGATCTTCACCTTTGGGGAACGCGCCGGATGGACGCTCCCGACGCCTGTACGCTGCGTGCAAATCACCTCCGCGTCAAGGGCCTCGCAGGACCATACAAACCCCGCCACAGCAGCAACATCCCGCTCCGCGCGCCTGCTCGGTTCCACGTCGATCCCGTCCCGCACCGCGTCTCTTTCCGCCTCCGCCTGCACACGCTCGAAACTCCTGTTCAGGGGCATTTCGTCCCTCGGGCCAAGCTCCCGTCCCAACCTGTCCTCTTTTTGCCTCACGCGGGCGTGCCCCCTCGCGCACGGCCAGACGCCCGGTAGATTGTCCGCGTTCAGCACGACGCCAAATCTCCAGCTCTCCGTTCATGCCCGAGCAGCCGCGCAGCCAGCCCCAGCACTGGGTGAAGCACACCGTTTCCGCCGAAGAGGCCGGGGGCACGGTGCAGGACATCCTGACGAAATCCATGGGCGTATCGCGCCGCATGATCCAGCGGCTGACGCGCAGCAAGGGCGTGCAGCTGAACCGGCGTCCCGCCTGGCTGAACGCCAAGGTTCGCGCGGGCGACGTGGTGACGGCGAGGCTCGCGGACGACGAGGAGAGCGGGCTGAACCCGGTTCAGATGCCGCTGGACGTGGTGTTCGAGGACGCGGAGCTGCTGGTGCTGAACAAGCCGCCGCACCTGCTCGTGCATCCCACGTCGCCGGAGCATCGCGAGACGCTTTCGCACGGCGTGGCCTGGCACCTGGCGCGGCAGGGGGTGCGCGCCAAGGTGCGGCCGGCGCACCGCATCGACCGCGACACCTCGGGGCTGGTGCTGTTCGCCAAGTCGGCGCACGCGCATCACCGGTTGGACCTGCAGCTTCGCGAAGGCGGGCTGAAGCGCGAGTACCTGGCGCTGGTGGACGGCGTCATCGGGGACGATCGTGGCGTGGTCGACCAGCCCATCGCGCGAGATCCGCGCAACCCGGCCCTGCGCGCGGTGCGCCCCGGCGGCGAGCATGCCGTCACCCGCTACGAGGTGGTGGAGCGATATCCGGCGGCGACGCTGCTCCGGGTGGAACTGGAGACGGGGCGCACGCACCAGATTCGCGTGCACATGCTGCACGCCGGCCACGCCGTGCTGGGCGACCGGCAGTACGGGCGGAAGGGGCTGGCGCTGATGCCGCGGCAGGCGCTGCACGCGTCGCGGCTGGCGTTCGCGCACCCGTCCACGGGCGAACCGGTAGAAGTGGTGGCGGAACTGCCGGACGACATCCGCGGGGCGATCCAGGGGCTGAACGGCGGAGCGGCCCGGGGCTGATCCGCCCCGGGCCGCTCCTCGTCTTCTGGAAGTCCGTCTATTGCGCCGTGGAGGCGGGGCGCTCAGGGTTCCTCGCCGCCCAGTCCTTGCCGAGGACGACGGTCACGTCCAGGTACAGGTTGGCGTCCGGCCGCGACTCCACGCGCGAAATGCCCAGCGCATCCGCGACTGCGCGCGCCTGCCCCACCTGGCGGACCCGATCGAGTACCACGGAGCTGTCGGGAGAGAACCCGGGCGCGTTGCCGATCTCCTTGACGTCGAACCGGCCGTCGTCGCGCAGCCGCGCCCGACCCCGGTCCGCCAGCCGGGGAATGCCCGACGCGTTCAGCACCGCGACGCGGACCGGCGCGGCAGAGGCTGCGGTGGTGGACGGGGGGGCTCGGGGCGGCGTGGAGGGAGCGGCGGACCAAGGCTCATCGGCCACGGTGGACCCGCCCCCCGCCAGGCCGGCGGCGAGCGAGCCGACCAGGACGGCCACGGCCAGCAGGGTAACGAACAGGCCGATGGTCTGAAGCCGGCGCCCTGCCCCGCCCTGCCCCGCGCTACGCCCCTTCGACTTGCTCATGGAACGCCTGCGTCTCGGGGTGCAGCGTGCTTCCGCTCTCCGTCACGTGGCCCACGCGCGCCCGCACCACCTCGCGCAGCACCTCGTCCATCTCGCCCGGCATGCGCGCCCGCAGCGACGCCGTCCACTCCGGCTCGTACCGGCGCCCCGGCTCCAGGAAGTCGGCCAGGTACAGCGCTCGCCCCAGTGTGCCGAAGCGCGGCGAGCCCAGCGTGTGGTAGCGGATGGCGTCGAGCATCTCGGGGTCGGCGTCGCCCGCCAGGCGCTCGGCGGCGGCGGGGCCGTGCAGCAGCTTGCCGGGGAGCGATCGGAACGCCTCGGGCACCAGCGGACGCAGCTCGTCGGGCGGGGACTCGCGCAGCACGTCGTGAAGCCAGCCCGTGGCCAGCCAGCGGGTGCGCTCGTCCGCGGACAGGCCCAGGGCGTCGGCCCACTCGCCCATGAGGTCGGCGACGCGGCCGATGTGGGCGCGGCGCTTTTCCGACGCGCGCGCCCACTCGGGAAGCTCGCCGCGCGCCGCGGCGCGCGCCAGCGGGCCCAGCTCAGTCGTCGAAGCCGCGTTTGACATGGGGCTCAAGGATGGCGCGGTTGCGGATGGAGGTGTGCGAAACGTAGTTGAAGCCCTTCAGTTCCACGCCGCTGCCCACGCGGGCGGCCACCAGCCGGCAGCACGGGCCCACGACGGTCTCGTCGCCGATGGTGGTTCCCGCCTCCAGCACGCACCCGGGGTAGATCACCGTGTCGCGGCCGATCTGCACGTCCACGTCCACCAGCACCGTTTCTGGGAGGAGGAAGGTGACGCCCCCCTCCATCAGCTTGCGGACCACGCCGTCGCGCACGGCCGACGCGGCGCGCGACAGGCCGGCACGGCTGCGCACGACGAAAGCGGCGGGGTCCTCCACGCGGTGGGCATCGGGAAGCGCGGCTGCGAGGGCCGACAGGTCGCCGCCTTTCCGCAGCAGCAGAAGCGCGGCGTCTTCGCCCAGCGAGGCCGCGGCCACCCCGCCATCCTCCCCCACCAGCAGCGCATCGCCTTCGTTGCCCAGCAGCTGCTGCAGCCGCAGCCCGGCCGTGGGCGCGGCCGCGTCGACGGCAACCACCCGCCCGGCGTGGGCGGCCTGCGCCAGGATGGTTCCCAGCGACTGCTCGTGGGGAAGCACCACCTCGATGGTGGCGGGGATGTCGGCGAAGAGGTCGGGCGACAGGTCGGGGCCCGAGGCCACCACGATGCGCGAAGGGCCCGGCTCCAGGTCGGCCAGGCAGCGCACCACGTGCCACGCCAGCGGACGGCCCGCCAGCGGGTGCAGGTAGGTGGAAAGGCGCGAGCGCAGGCCGCCGGACTCCGCCTCCGCCAGCGCCAGGACCACGCCGGTCCAGGCGCCCATGGAGATCAGGAGGAAACGGCCCGGAGGGTGCCCGGCGTGATCCGGTTGTGCTCGTCGACGAAGATGAAGCGCGGGCGGTAGCTTTCCATGGCGGCTTCGTCGTACTGGCCGTAGCTGATGACGATCACCTTGTCGCCCGGGTGCACCAGCCGGGCGGCGGCGCCGTTCAGGCACATCTCGCCCCGGCCGCGCTCGCCGGGGATGACGTACGTTTCGAAGCGCGCGCCGTTGTTGACGTTCACCACGTGCACCTGCTCGTACTCCAGCAGGTCGGCCGCTTCGATCAGCTCAGGGTCGATGGTGATGGAGCCGATGTAGTTGAGATCGGCACCGGTGACCGTGGCCCGGTGGATCTTGCTCTTGCACATCGTGCGAAGCATGGCGGTATCGCTCGTGTCCGGAGAAAGCTGCGGCTATCCTGCAAGGACCTCGTTGTCGATCAGGCGGGTGCTGCCCACCCGTGCCGCCACCAGCAGCACCGTTCCGGGCGCGGCGGCGGCCACCGGCTCCAGCGTGTCGGGGTCTACCGCCTCGGCGTACTCGGCCTGCACCCCCGCCGTTCCCAGGGCGCCGCGGAGCGCCGCGCGAAGGGCCCCGGCGTCGCGCTCGCCGGCGGCGAACAGGTCGCGGCCCCGCCGCAATCCGCGCGAAAGCGCCAGCGCCAGCGCGCGCTCGTCGGGCGAAAGATACACGTTCCGCGAGCTCATCGCCAAGCCGTCGGGGTCGCGGACGATGGGCGCCACCTCCACCCACACGCCCATGTCCAGGTCCACTGACATCCGCCGGATCAGCGCCGCCTGCTGGTAGTCCTTCTGCCCGAACACGGCCACGTCGGGCCGGAACAGGCCGAACAGCTTGGCCACCACCGTGAGCACCCCGCGAAAGTGGCCGGGGCGGATGGCGCCCTCCATGCGCGCCGCCAGCGGCCCCGGCTCCACCAGCACCTGCGGCGTGCCGCGCGGGTACATCTCGCGCGGGTCGGGGGCGAACACCAGGTCCACGCCGCGGGCGCCGGCCATCGCCAGGTCGCGATCCAGGTCGCGCGGGTAGCGGTCCAGGTCGTCGCTGGGAGCGAACTGCAGCGGGTTCACGAACACCGACATCGCCACGCGGTCCGCCATCTCCCGCGCGCGGTCCACCAGCGACATGTGACCCTCGTGCAGGTAGCCCATGGTGGGCACCAGTGCCACGCGCTCGCCCGCGGCGCGCCAGGCGGCCACCTGCTCGCGCACCTCGGCGCGGGTGTGCACCAGGCGCGGCCCGGCGTCCAGGGCCGTGCTCATTCGAAGGTGTGCTCCGCGCCGGGGTAGCCGCCGTCCTTCACCGACTTCACGAAGTCGCCCACCCCCGCCGACGCCGCCTGCCCCACCTCGGCGAAGCGCCGCAGGAAGCGCGGCGCGAAGCCGGGGTTCAGCCCCAGCATGTCGTGGAGCACCAGCACCTGCCCGTCGCACCCGGCCCCCGCCCCGATGCCGATGGTGGGGATGTCGACGGTTTCCGACGCCCGCCGCGCCAGCGCGCCGGGCACAAGCTCCAGGACGATGGAGAAAGCGCCGGCGGCTTCCAGGCGGCGGGCATCGGCCAGCATCCGCTCGGCGGCCTCCTCGCCCTTGCCCTGCACGCGAACGCCCGTGACGTGAACCGACTGGGGGGTAAAGCCCAGGTGGCCCATCACGGGAATGCCCGCGCCCACGAGCGTGGCGACGGTCTCGGCGATCTCGGGCGAGCCGCCCTCGAGCTTCACCGCGCTGGCGCCGGTTTCCTGCAGCACGCGCCCGGCGTTGCGGAGCGCGTCCTGGCGCGAGACCTGGTAGGTAAGGAAGGGAAGGTCGACGACGAGCAGCCCTCGCTCCACGCCGCGGCGCACGGCCCGGGCGTGGTGGATCATGTCGTCGAGCGTCACGGGGATCGTGGTGTCGAGCCCCAGGACCACCTGGCCCAGCGAGTCGCCGACGAGGACCACGTCCACGCCGGCGGCGTCCACGAGACGAGCGAACAGGTAGTCGTACGCGGTGAGCGCGGCGATCTTTTCTCCGCGGCGCTTCATTTCGCGGAGGTCGGCGACGGTTACCCGTCGCGGGCCGTTCCCGCGCTGTGTTGACATCCCTGTGGTCTGCCCTGGCACAAAAACCGGCCGCCGCCGTGGGGTTTGGGGCCGCGGGCGGCGGGTTGACGGGGCGAGAAGCTAACCCGATGTTGGGGGGGTGTCAAACCCGATCCGGTACTGCCCCCTGCTGGTCCGCGCCCTTGCGGCCGAGCTTCGCGCCGCGCTCCAGGGCCGCCAGGCGCTCGCCTTTCCCCGCTTCGACCGCGACCTTTCGTGCACCCTGCCGCTGGACGGCGGGCAGGCCCTGCGGTGGGACCTTCACCCGCGCCGCGGCTGGGTGCAGCTGGTGGCGGATGAGGACGCGGCGAAGGGCGAGCTTTCCGCGCGCATCGTCCGCGTCTCCTCTCCCCCCGACGAACGGCTGATCCGGCTGGACATCCACGAAGCCAACCGCTTCCGCGGCGGCCGGCGCGCTTTGGTGATCGAGCTTCACACCAACCAGTGGAACGCGCTGGTGGTGGACGCAGACGCCCGGCGCATCGTATCCGCCCTCCGCGCGCGCGAGGCCGGCGGCCGCTCACTGAAGCCCGGCGCGGAGTACCGCCCCCCGGAACCCGCCGGTCGCGTGCTCCCGAACCGTCCCCGCGAGTCGCTGGTGGCCGAGTGGCTGGACGCGCTGGGCGCCGTCCCCCCTGCCGAACGTCCGCGCGCGCTCGTCGCCCGCTTCGCCTACACCAGCCCCCTGAACGCCGCGGCGCTGCTGGGCGACGCCGCGCGAGGGGACGACCGCGAGGTCCTGGGCGAGGCATTCGAGCGCTGGTGGGCGGTGGCGGATGGTGACGAGGAGAGTGCGTTCCTGGTGAAGACGCCGGCGGGGCCGCAGCCGTATCCTCTGGCATTGGAGGGGATGGAGTCCGTCCGGGCGCGGTCGCTGCTGGCCGCGATGGACGAGGTGGCGGCCTCCGCCGCGGCGGAGCCGGACGCGGTGGCGGACGTATCGGCCGAGCCTGACCTGCTGGACCGGGTGAAGCGGAAGCTGGCGGGGGCGGAGCGACGGATCGAGCGGCTGCGCGCCGAGGCCGCGACGATGGGAGAGGCCGACCGGCTGCGCGGGCTGGGCGACCTGCTGCTGGCCCACCTGGACTGGCCGGAGCCGGGGGAGCCGTCCGTGATCCTGCCGGGGTTCGAGGGCGACGAGGTAGAGGTGCCGCTGGACCCCGCCCTGCGCCCGCACGAGAACGCCGAGCGGCTGTACGAGCAGGCCCGCCGCCGGGGCCGGGCCGAGGCGCGCTTTCCCGAGCTGATGGCCGAGGCCGAGGTGGAGCGCGACCGCTGGCGGGCGGCGGCGGCGGCCATCGAACGCGGCGAAACGCCGGACTGGGTGGAATCCGCCCTGCGCCGGCCCGAGTCGCGCTCCGTCAAGGCGAACGAGCCGGAGGGGGCGCGGCTTCCCTACAAGATGTACCGCACGTCGGGGGGTCTGGAGGTGCGCGTGGGCCGATCGTCCAAGCACAACGACCGGCTGACGTTCGGCCATGCGGCGCCGGGGGACGTGTGGCTTCACGCGCGCTCCGTTCCGGGCTCGCACGTGGTGCTTAGGTGGAGCGAGCCCGGCGCGCCGCCGGCCCGCGACCTGGAAGAGGCGGCGGTGCTGGCGGCGTGGTACAGCAAGGCGCGCTCGTCGGGCACGGTGGCGGTCGATTGGACGCGCCGGCGCTACGTCCGCAAGCCGCGCGGCGCCCCGCCCGGCCGCGTGTCGCTGATCCAGGCGAAGACGATTTTCGTGGAGCCCGACGCCGCGGTCGAAGAACGCCTGCGCGTCACCTGAACATCGGCCTCAGACTGTCATCCCGAGGAGCGGCCACGGCGAAAACGGCCGCCACACCGACGACCGCAGCGACCGAGGGATCCGCCACACACCACGCGCCACGCACCGCCGCGTCCGACACGCAGAACCCAGTCCGCGCAGGCGGACTTCGTGACGTTCCAGCCGCGGTTTCAACCGCCATTGCGAGGTCCGGGACGCGCCCCACCCTCGGCGATCCGACGGCCACGTACTGGCTCCGGGTCGCGCCCCACTCTCGACGATTCGACCGTCATTGCGAGCGTCCGGTGCGCCCCGCGATTTACTCCACGCATCCACAATCCTGGCCGAGGCCTAGGGATTCGTTCCCGCTGCCGCGCCCCGGCTGAAAGGTATCCGCGGTTAGATCCTTCGGCCCGCGAGGTTGGGATTGCGGGCAGGTTCGGTGCGCCTGGGCCTCAGAGGGTGTTGAGAAACGTCAACTTGGCCGAAGCCGACGGAGCATGAGACCCGACATCGCAAGATGGATCCATGCTTCGCTGCTCTCCATTAGGCCCTCATAGTCCTTGCTCAACCGGCGGCAGCGCCCCAGCCAAG
>NZ_DASWMD010000069.1:0-156990 GCF_036399935.1 Longimicrobium sp. | reverse complement strand
GTGGCGCCTCGTGCAGTTTACTCCCGCACTAACGCACTCACGCACTTCCGCACTTCTTCGTTTACATCGACACGCCGAAGGTCTTCAGCGCCGCCCTGCCTTCGGGCGAAATCCGCGACTTGGTCCACGCCGGGGTCCAGGTCTCGATCACCTTTACCTCGTCAACGCCCGGCTCGCGCTGCAGGCGGTCCTGGATGTCGTAGTGGATGAATGCCATGCAGGGGCAGGCCGTGGCGGTGAACGTAAGGTCCACCTCCACCGATCCGCCGTCCTGGCGCACGTCGTAGATCAGCCCCAGGTCCACCAGCGAGATGGGGATCTCGGGATCCATCACCTCGCGCAGCGCGTTCCACAGCGGGCCGGTGCGCGCCTCGGGGGGAACGGGATAGGGGCGTGGCTCGTCGAGAACGGCGACGCCGCCGTCCGCCTCCCTGAACCGGTCGGGGCTCGTGGCGCAGGCCATCAGGCGGCGGCCAGCTGGGCGCGGAAGCCGCGGCCGTCCTGGATGGCCTCGATGAACTGCTTGTTGGCCGGGCCGCGGCGCTTCCAGCGCTCGAACACGGCCTCCCAGCTGATCTGGCCCTCGCCGAACAGCCAGCGCTTCTCGTCTTCGTCGTACTGGCAGGGGAAGGCGAAGTCCAGCACGAACTTCTGCTCGTCCTCGCTCCAGTGCGCGGGCACGTCGATGCCCAGCCCCTCGCACAGCGGGACGGTGGACTTCATCCACGTCTGCCGGAGCTCGTCGTTGGTCATCCCCTTGAGCTTGTAGTCCAGCTGGCCCGAGTGGCGCTTCATGTCGTCGGGCAGGCCGAACCACTCCACCGCCATGGGGAACATCCAGTCTACCGCGCGCTGGATCTGCTCCTTGGCCTCGCCGCCCGCGTTGGCCAGGCGCTTCATCCACATCTCGCCGTGGCGCAGGTGGAAGGTCTCTTCCTGGTCCACCTTCACCAGCGCGCGCTTCAGCGGGCCGTACGACGTGTTCTTGAAGACGTCGCCCAGCAGCGTGATCCCCGCGCGGTCGTACAGGCCGTTGGCGACCACGAGCTCCGCCCAGTTCTCCAGCGGATGGTCGAAGCCGTACGGATGCTTGAACTCGTGCGGCTGCCGGCCGTACACCAGCTGCTCCTTGTCGAGCCCCAGGTCTTCCAGCAGGCGGTAGGCGATGTTGGCGTGCGCCAGCTCGTCCTGGATGATGGCCGTGGCGCTGACCATCGTGTTCGTCGACGGGGCGTCCTTGGCCGCGCCGAAGTACGCCGGCGCGGAGACGAGCTCCGTGTCGGCCTGCACCATCAGCTGCACGATCAACGCTTTCCGGTAGCCCTCAGTCATCTCGTCGGGATACTCGACGATGAAGCCGTTGTGGACCTTTTCCTTCAGCTCTTCTTCGGTATAGCGGGCCATCCGTTCGTCTCCGTGCGGGGGCGAAGGGCTCAGTTTCTCAGGGTGCGCTCACGGCGAGCGGCGGTGGGCCGGAGCCCTCCGCCGTTTCCGTGCCGCAACTCTATCGAACGATCGTTCGAACGGCCGTTCGGGAAGCGGGAACGTAAGGCCGGGCGGGCGGGGGTGTCAAGCGGGGCCATCCGGGCGGTCAATGCGAATGTAACGGCGCCGCCGGTCTGGCGGTTAGGTGCGGAAGGTGGAGGGCTAGTTGCGTCTGGTGGAATGCGCGTGAACACGTACCGGGGGGGAACCGATGGAAGATGGTCGCATGACGGCTTGGCAGGTCTACGAAACACCGGGCCGGAACGGCGAGCCCGCGCACTACTCAGTCGCGCGCGCACAGGCTTTCCCAGACCAGCCGGTCGGGTCGGTGGCGGGGCCATTCGCAACGCGCGATGAGGCGGACCGCGAGGCTGACAAACGTAACCGCCAAGCTCGCAACGGCGGATTCAGCGGCCCGGAAAAACCGTGAGACCCAGATTGACCGCTACCTGCGTCTGCGTTCACGGTCGAGGCGGGTGCGTGCCTTTCCCTACGTAGGTTTGCTTGGTACAATCACACTTCCTCACCGCTGGCGCGGGCTATGACGGCTCGGAAAATTCTGATTTGATGGCGAATCAGCGCGGACGAAGACATGATGGTCAGCATCATTTGGTCGCATTACGGTTTTGGCCCGAACACCATCATCACCCAGCCCCCTAAGCACTTCCGGTCGATTGAACAGCGGAACGCGTCTAGCACTCCGACGGATGCTCATGAATGATAGCTGAAGTTTCAGATCAGGCATCTGCTGGAACGAGTGAAGTAATCCATGATTTGCATCCTCTTTGTCGATGAATTCCAAGACTCTCGCTCCACCGTTATCGCGAAGGCGCCGAGTTTCTAGGTTCAGGTCTCGACAGTGCTGCGCCAGCGTCCACGCATGGAAGTACACATTCTCGTCGGCGCTCAGGAACTGCAGCCGGTTGAGAGTTCGCACGTCGCCTGCTGAGGCGTGCACAACGTCCGGTGATTTTCGACTGCCGATCTTGTAAACGCTTGCATCGGAGAGAAGGAGCAACGTCGTCGGAGAAAGTGGAACGAAGATTTGAAAGCCTCGCTGAGCCCATCCCACCGTGCCTCGATCCCTGATACCCTCACAATATAAGTTATACCGATACGTCGGATTGTCGCTCGTTACGAAAGGGGTCGTTTCTGGGGTGCATACGAGGTGCACCTGAAGATCGACTATCCCAGCCAAGATATCCCCGAAACTGCTAAGCGAAAGCAGGACTGCCTCATGCTCGTCAATCCTCATTTCCTCGATCCCTGAATCCCGCCCTTCCACGCCAGGCCGCCAGACGGCCTCTGCAAATAGATCCGCACTGGTCTTCACCTCGTTGGCAGCCGCTGCTGTTCGAAGCGATTGGAGCGCTACAAACGTGAGTAGCCAATCCCGATCTGCCGAGTCTAAGGGCAGAGATCGATTTTCGGCAGTTGATCGAACCACAGGAGCGATTTTGTTCTCCATCGCCATCAGAGCGTTTTCAAGGTCCTCAGTTGGGCCGTAAAACCGGTGCTGGTAGCACTGATCCGCCAAGCTCGCGTTGTCGATCGCGCGACCGCGGCGGAGGTTGTAGAGGTGTATCCGTTTCGGGGCACTAGCGAATGCCTTTAGATAGAACCGCGGAACAAAATGGTGTTTTCGTTTGCTCATGCCCCTTCTCCACCATTCAGCCAACAATCCGAGTCTCTGCACACCACGCTCACGCGGTGCCCGCAGTTAATGGTCTTTGTCCCGTAACTCGGCGGCCAGCCGCTCCGCCCCGTCCGCCCGCTCCCGGTTTGCGGCGGCGCCACGCTCCGCCATCCCAGCCAATATTGATTCCCAGCCCGCGCGGGGTTTGTGACGACCCGTTTCGGCTCGCCAACGGTGGGCGAGGTTCAGGCTTACACCGAACTCCTGCGCGACTTCGTCCATCGAGTAGCCGCAGGACTGCCGAAGCCGATCAACGGCATCCCTGAATCGTGCCCGTTCGCTCGCTGCATCCATGGTGGTTTAGGGTTATCGTTACACTTGACTTCCTGCCCCTGGTTTAGTATCTTAGTGACCAGCAGGGACAAAGAAAAGGCTGACCGTTCTCCCGCGAAGAAGTACCGGCCAGCCTCACCAGCGAACAGACCCGAAGGCCGCCCGCTACCGCAAGTGTAGCCCTGCCGGGCGGCAAGGGTCAAGCCCAACGGAGACCAGCATGCCTACCAAGCAGAAGCCCGAAGCGCCCGCGCCAGAGCAGCAGACCGCCTACACGATCAAGAAGCGCCACGCATACCGGGACTGGATGGTGATCGATCCCCAAGGCGAGTTGGTGTGCCTGACCGTCTACAAGCGCGGCGCGGCGGAGGTGGTGCGGCGGCTGACGGCGTGACCAGGGATAACAATGACGGCAGCCGCGGCTCGCTTGGCCTCGGCTGCCGTTCTTGATCAAGCAGATTATCGGTAGTGCGGGCCGACTTGGATCAACTCTCCGACTGCGACGCGCTCAACCGCGAGCCGGATAGCGTCCGCGAAGGGCTTCAGAGTTTCCAGCTTCGTCCCGCCCAGCGCGAGGACCACTACACCGAAGCGCCTGCCGGTGAGCGTCTGCTGGTACTGCATCTTCCGATCGGCGGTAATGAAAACGTCGATCCCCGCGTTCTCCATTCGTAGGAGCAACTGACCGTTCACCGTACCCGTCCACCCTGCCTGAGTGACCGTCGTAACCTCGTGGCCAGGCAGCTCCCGCGCGAGCAGCCGCGGAAGCATTTCGTCCAGGAGGACGCGCTTTGGGGTTTGCTGGTCCTCCTTCACGCGGCTTCAGGCACCTTGGACAGGAAGTCTTCGGCCGCTTGTCCTAGAAAGCCGACCACCTGTTCACGTGTGACAGACGGGAAGTTGTCGAGGAATTCATCAATCGTGGATCCGCCCTCGATCCACTCAAGCAGATTCCGAGCAGGGACGCGCGTCCCTACGAAAACAGGTTCTCCGCTCACGATTTCGGGATGACTGTGGACGAACGATCGTTGCTTCATGGCTCCTGCTCCGAGGAGTTAACGGCCAGACGCTCCGATCAATCTAACGTGGTGGTCGTCGTCGGCACACTCCGTAGCGGCCGGCGACGGACGTTGCCGGGTCAGGTCGGCTCCGCATTCGCGCCGGTGCCGCTCTCGCGCATGTACTTGTCCAGTCCCTGCCGCGCCATCGAGCGCACCTTGTTCTGCAGCGGGGGCGTCCAGCCGAGCGCCAGGCCGGCGGGGCCCAGCGCCTGGCGCGCCCACTTCCAGAACGAGAACGTGTCGGTGTGGCGCACGATCAGCCCGTCGCGGAACTCGAATTCCGCGTCGATCTGGTTGAGCACCTTTCGCCCCGTCTGCCCGAAGGTGTAGCGCGCATCCCAGTGCGCGCGGCCGCGCTCCTCGTCGGCCTGCACGTTGCTGGCGGTGACCTCCAGGTCCGTGGCGCGGGCGCAGAGCATGGCCCACATGGCGCCCGCCTCCGGCCCGCGCAGCTCGCCGAACGCGGGGTCGCTGAAGACGACCTCCGGGTGGTAGCACGCCGCCATCCCCGCCGCGTCCAGTGCCGAGAACGAGTCGTAGAACCGATGGATGAGCGCGACGTTGGGATGCATGGCGTTCCCGCGGCAGAGGTGGGCCTGCTGTTCGACAGGATGGTGCGGCGAGCGACGGGTCGCGGAGAGAATTGTGCTTCAGTGGGGAGATACTGCAAGGATCGGGAGCGTGCGCAGGTGAAGCTTTGCGCACGCTCCCCGATCCATCCGTAATTATGCGCAGTCGAAGCCGGTCTCGCCACAGCCCGCGGCGCAGTCGGTGTTGACCGAGCAGCCGAACGTGCAGTCGAAGTACCGGGTGTCGCCACATTCTTCGATGTCGTAGGTCTCGATGGTGTGGTGCTGCTGGTGGGCGTGCATGGTTCCGCGCTGACGCGCGGCCGGCGCGGTTTCGAACGACTCTACCTGCAGTGATTCCAGCTTCAGCTTGCGCATTGGGGGCTCCGTACCGGGAAAGGGGAGTGCCTGCGGATGCAGGCCACCCAATCTCACGGATTGGCGGAAATTATTCAAGCCACCGCGCTGGATCCCGTGGATCGGTCTAGGCGCCCCGCGGGCCTGACCGTCCACAAGCGCGGCGCGGTGAAGGTGGTGCGGCGGGTGACAACGCGATTCAACGAGAAGAGGGGATGCCGCTGGCAGCATCCCCTCTTCTCGCATGTACCGCGGGTCAGCCGCAGTACGAGGTGTCGCAGTACACAGTCTCGCACCCATTGGTCTCGCAGCCGAGGGTCTCGCAGTACACAGTCTCGCAGTACTCAGTCTCGCAGTAGACCTGGGTCGAGCAGCCGAAGGTACAATCCATGTCCGCGTTGGTGTCGGGACCACAGTCTCGCTTCGTGGGCGGGGGCTGGTGGGCGTACATGGTTCCGCGCTCACGCGGGGCCGGCGCGGTCTCGAACGACTCCACCTGCAACGATTCCAGCTTCAACTTGCGCATCGGGAGCTCCGTGATAGGGGAGGGGAGGGCCTGAGTCCAACGATCTTCCAATCTCACGGAGTGTCGTGAATTATGCAAGAAGATTTTGCGATGAATCCCGCGGTGCACTCCGGGTGCCCCGCGGGATTCTTCGTCAGCGCCCGACGTACATGGCGCCGGGGTTCTACTGGCGCGCGGCCACCTCGGCGCGAAGGCGGTCTTCCAGTTCCTGCATCTCCGGCGTGAACGCCTCGCCGAAATCCTCGTCCAGCGCCGAGAACGAGTCGTAGAACCGGTGGATGAGCGCGACGTTGCGATGCATGGCTGTCCAGGGCAGAGGGTGCACTACCGGCAGCGGAAGCCGTACGCCGCCTTGGTACTGAACGCAAAGAACCGGTATCCCTGGACGGCGAAGCCGGAGGTGATGAACTCTTCTTCCCGGTTGCTTCGGGAGGCGAGCACCTCTCCCGTCTGCCGATCCATCACCACCAGTCCAAGCCCGCTTGCCAGGAGCCAATCGCCACACGCCGACAGGGAATGGATGCTGGACCCGCGACTCGGGCGTTTCCAGATCACCCGGCCCGTCTCCACGTCGAACGCCCAAACGTAGGTGTCGCTGGATCCGCCGTACGCAATGCCCCCGATGACGACCAGCTCGTGGTCGATGCCGCTGCTGCCCGACAGCGGCGTTCGCCAGACCTCGCGGCCCGTGGCCCGGTCCAGCCCGACGGCAAAGGCCAGGCGTCCGCCCTCCACCACCAGAACGCGTGAGCCCGTGACCGCCGGAGCCGCGAGGATGACGTTCTCGTTCTTGGGATCGGGACTCTCGTAGCGCCAGATCTCTCGCCCCGTCCCCGTCTCGAGGGCGACTACCAGCCCCGTCACGTGCGAGGTGTTGAGCCCCTGCACCATGCGCTGAGCCGAAACGTACAGCGTGTCGCCCGCGGCGGTGATGCCGTTGACCCGCTGCTGATCGGTGGCGGGCCAGTCGGGGCCCAGGTCCACGCTCCAGAGCACCGCGCCGTCCGCACGGGCCAGCGCGTAGACGTGGCGGCCCCAGGTGCCCACGTAGAACGCCCGTTCATCCAGCGCGCTGCGGGCGAAGTCGGCCTGCTGGGGCGGGTGGAAGCGCCAGCGGATGGCGCCCGTGGCGGCATCCAGCGAGTAAACGCCGTCGGGCTCGGAAAGGAACACCTGTCCGTCGCGAGCCACGATGTTGCGCGAGGCCACCGACGTGTTCGTCCCCCGCACCCGCGTGCGCCACAGCACCCTGCCCGTCCCCGCATCGAAGGCGACGGCGTCACCCGCGATGCCTCCGAATACCCGCTCGCCCTCCACGGCCGGGACGCCGGAGAACGAGTAATCGTGCGTGTACGCCGTCCGCCACAGGCGAGGCACGTCGCCCCACTCCTCGGGTGTGAAAATCGATTCGCACGCGGCCAGCAGGAGAGCGGCCACCAGCAGAACCGTGCCGCCGCGTGCTTTCGAAGAGGATTCCACGTTCATACCGCCTGGCCGGAGTCGCCGCGAGCCTTGCGCCCGCTGCCCAAAGCAGCAGGTGCGTAACAAGACACCCAAGTTGGACCGAACTCCTTGTAAGATAATACCGCGGAGCAGCTTAGGCGTACCCCGCGGCATCGATTCATCATGGGCGGCGAGCAGCGGCTACTGGCGCGCGGCGACCTCGGCGCGAAGGCGGTCTTCCAGCTCCTGCATCTCCGGCGTGAACGCCTCGCCGAAGTCTTCGTTCTCGAACACCGGACGGATCTCGAGCTCGGCCTCGGTGCCGGGCATGGGGTTGGGGCAGCGCCGTGCCCACTCCACCGCCTCCTCCATCGAGCTCACCTGCCAGAGCCAGAAGCCGGCGACCAGCTCCTTGGTTTCCGAGAACGGGCCATCGATCACCGTGTGGCCCCCGCTGGTGAAGCGCACCCGCTTGCCGCGGCTGCTGGGGTGCAGCCCCTCGCCGGCCAGCATGATCCCTGCCTTCACCAGCTCCTCGTTGTAGGCGCCCATCGCCACGAGCAGATCCTCGTGCGGCATCACGCCGGCTTCCGAGTCCGCGCTGGCCTTTACGATCACCATGACTCGCATTGCTTCCGCTCCTGATTGGTAGGTTGGTGGCCGGGGTTCGTCCCCGTTCTATCCATGCGACGAACGAGCATCGGCCAAATCGACAACTCGATCGTCCGCGATCATCGACACGCCGGAACGGTAGCCATTCGCCAGGCGCCGGGCCAGACGTCCAGTGCCCGGGATTGTGTCGCGGCAACACCGCGGACACTATGTTTCCCACTCCGCCCCGCGCGCCTCCTCTTCCGCCCGCCATGCCGCCGCACTCTCGCCTCTACCGCATCCTGAAGCTCGTCGCCACCCGCCCGCGGACGACGCTCCTGGCGCTGCTGGTGGCCGTGGCGCCGCTGGTGATGGCCGGGGCGGCGCTGAAGCCCGACAACTCGCTGTCGGTGTGGTTCGTGGACGACGATCCGGCGCTGGTGCGCTACCGCCAGTTCGTGCGCGAGTTCGCGAACGACGAGGTGGTCGCCATCGCCTACCGCGCGCCCGGCGACGCGCTGGCCGCGGACGAGGCGCAGCTTCAGCGGCGGACGGCGGACCGGCTGCGGCGCATCGACGGCGTGCAGCTGGTGACGGCGCCCGCCCTCCTGGCCGACAGCCTGGGCCGCGGGGCGCAGGCGCGCGCGTACCTGCAGAAGGCCGGGCTCGTCTCGGAGGATGGGCGGACGGCGACGCTGCTGGTGCAGATGGCCGCGCGCGACGACATCGACGCGGTGCGCGGCGACATCCTGGACCGCATCCGCGCGGAGGTCGCGGCCACGCTGGGCGCCGCGGGCCGGCCGGCGCACTTCGCCGGCATCGGCGTGCTGTACGATGCGCTGAACCGGCAGACCATCAAGGACAGCGGGTTCTACCTGGGCATCGCCTTCCTGGTGATGGGCGTGCTGCTGTGGGTGGCCCTGCGCCGCTGGCGGGCGGTGGCCATCGCGCTCATCCCGCCAGTCGTGGTCTCGTCTGTGACCACCGGGCTGTTCGTGCTCACGGGCCGCCCGTTCACGCAGGTGACCAGCATCCTTCCCATGCTGGTGCTGGTGATCGGCCTCTCGGATGCCATCCACCTGGTCTCCCACTATTACGCGGAGCGGCGGGCGGCGGGCGCGCTGGACAGGGACGCGAGGCGCGAGCTGGTGGCACGCAGCGCGGCCTGGGTGGCGCGTCCCAACCTGTTCACCGCGCTCACCACCGCGGCGGGATTCCTGGCGCTGGCCAGCTCGCGGATGCCAGCCATCCGCGACCTGGGCGTGTTCGCGGCCATTAGCATGCTGGTGCTGTGGGTGATGACGCTGCTGGTCGGCACGGCGGCGCTGGCCATCTGGGACGTGCCGCCCCCACCCGAGCGGCCACAGGGCGACCGCCTGGATCGCGCGCTCGCCGCGCTTTCCACCCACGTCACCCGCCGACGCTGGGCCGTGCTGGGGTCGATGACGATCATCACCGCCGTCCTGCTCGCGGGCGCGGCGCGGGTGAGGGCGGACACGTACACCATCGAACTGCTGCCGCCGGACCACGTGGCGCGGACCGACAGCCGCTGGATCGAGCAGAACGCCGGCAACTATACGCCGCTGGAGTTCGTCGTGCGCGCGCCGGGCGGCGTGCTGAACGCGCAGGTGATCCAGGGCATCGCCGAGTGGCAGCGCCGGGCCGAGGCGCGCCCCGACGTCGGCCGGACGTTCGGCGTGGCGGATCTGCGGGCGAAACCCGGGGGCCCCTTCCTGTCGGCCGACGGGCGTGAGGCGCGCGTCACGGCGTTCGTGCCGATGACCAGCACGCGCGGGTTCGCCGGGACGGTGCGCGCGCTGGAGATGGAGGGCGACCGGGTGCTCCCCGACGGAGTCACCGTGCGCGCGTCGGGCTATCTGCCGCTGTACCTGCGCATCGTGGACTACGTGGTCAGCGGGACCATCTGGGGGCTGGCGATCTCCACCGTGATCGTCTTCGCGATGGTGGGCCTCCTCCTCCGCTCGCTGCCGCTGACCCTGGCCGCCGTGCCGACGAACCTGTTTCCCGTGGCGCTCGTCTTCGGCATCATGGGATGGACGGGCATTCCGCTGGACATCGCAACGGCCACCATCGGCGCCATCGTGCTGGGGATCGCCGTGGACGACACCATCCACTTTCTCTTTCGCTACCGGTCCGAGCGGCAGGCCGGGCTTTCGCGCGAGGAGGCGGTCGGGCGCACGTACCGCGAGACCGGGCGCGCCGTCGTCTTCGCGTCGATGGTACTCGCCATCGGGTTCGCGGTGCTGGCGACGAGCAGCTCGCAATCCATCGCCTACTTCGGCATCGTGGCCTCGCTTTCCATCGTCGGAGCGATGCTCGCTGACCTCTTTCTTCTTCCCGTGCTCCTGCTCTTCGGCCGCAAGGCGAGCAGCGGGATCCATCCGGACGTCGCCAGGAACGGATGAAAACCGAGGAACCGACGGTTCAAGAGTTCGGGCCCGACGACCCGCGCATGGCGGCCTTTCACGCGGTGCGCGAAGATGTGGCCTATCCTACGCCCGACGAGCCGGTGCCCGCGGGCATGCAATGCCTGGTGGCGTTCCGCGGTGGCGCTCCTGTCGCAAGGCTGTCGTACGGCACCGCGCAGGATGCTGGGGATGTTCCCGGCCCGTGCGCGCTGATCGGCCACTATGAGCGCACCGATCGCTCGGCCGGCGTGTGGTTGCTCGACGAAGCCGTGATCCGCGTGTGCGTCGGGCACAGGTTCCACGCGTTGGGGCCGATCAATGGCAGCACGTGGGGGCGCTACCGTCTGGCGCTGCCGCCCAGTACGGAGGAGGAGGGCGACGCCGAGCCGCCGTTCCTTTCCGAGCCGTGGAACCCGCCTGACTATCCGGCGGATTTCGAGGAAGCCGGCTTTCGGGTGATCGCGACCTATGAGAGCGCGATCGTGGAGGATCTCGCCGCCGCCGACCCACGGCGGGACGAACTGGCGGAGCGGGTGAGGGCGCGCGGGGCGACCATCCGCGCGCTGGACCCGGACCGGTTCGACGACGAGCTGCGCGCGATCTTTGAGCTGAGCCGCACCGCGTTCGCGGAAAACCTGTTCTACTCGCCGATCGAGTTCGACGAGTTCCGCGCGCGCTACATGCCGCTGCGGCCGCTGCTGGATCCGGAGATGGTGCGCCTGGCGGAGGATGCGGACGGCCGGCTGCTCGGGTTCGTGTTCGCGTTCCCGGACCTGCTCTCCGCCGCGCCGGGCGGGCCGCCCACACGCGTGGTGCTGAAGACGCTGGCGTCGGCACCGGCGGCGCGAGGACTCGGGTTGGGGACGTTTCTTACGGATGAAGTGCGGCGGGTGGCGCACGAGAAGGGGTATCGATCGGTGATCCACGCGCTAATGCAGGCGGACAACGAGTCCGTTCGCATCAGCCGCCACAGCGCGCGTGTGTTCCGGCGGTACGCGCTGTACGAGCTGGTGGATTGATGGACGGCGGCAGGTGGGGGTTCGATGGGGCGCGTCGCATGCTACGGCAGCCCCCTCTCCCGGCCTCTCCCCCGCAAACTGCGCGGGAGAGAGGGGAACTTCGGTCGGGGTTCGATCGGGTGCCTCGCATGCTGCGGCAGCCCCCTCTCCCGGCCTCTCCCCCGCAAACTGCGCGGGAGAGAGGGGAACTTCGGTCGGGGTTCGATGGAGTGCCTCGCATGCTACGGCAGCCCCCTCCCCCGGCCTCTCCCCCGCAAACTGCGCGGGAGAGAGGGGAACTTCGGTCGGGGTTCGATGGAGTGCCTTGCATGCTACGGCAGCCCCCTCCCCCCGGCCCCCTCCCCCGCTTCGCAGGGGAGGGGGAGACCTTAGCGCCGGGTGCCGCTGATTGTTGCTCACGCCTCAAAGAAGGATGGGCGCGCACCCGATGTCATCCTGAGACGCAGGCGCGCCACACTCTCCCGCGGCACACCCCACGCGCGCCGAAGGATCTAGCTTGCGCCACCTCTCAGCTTGGGCGCGGTAGCGTCACGCCACCCCGCCCAACGCCGCCCTTCTCCCCCTCTCCGCACGTAGTTTGTGCGGGGAGGGGGCCGCGGGGTGGGGCGCCGTGAACATCGCCGCGCGCCTGAGCGAGCGTGCCGCCCGGCACCCGGAGCGCCCCGCCATCGTAGAAGGCACCGGGCGCCGTACCCGTCGCACAACCTTCGGCGAGCTGGACCGCCGGGTGCGCGCGCTGGCGGGCGGCTTGGCCCAGCGCGGCATCGGCCCAGGGGACTCGGTGCTGCTGTTCGTGCCCATGTCGGCGGACCTGTACGTGGCGCTGCTCGCCTGCCTGCATCGCGGCGCCACGGCGGTGTTCGTCGACGCGTGGGCAGACCGGCGGCGGTTGGATGCCGCGGTGCGCATCGCGAATCCAAAGGCATTCATCGGTACCCCCAAGGCGCACCTGCTGCGGCTGGTGAGCCCCGCCGTGCGCCGCATTCCCATCCACCTCGTCGCGGGCGGGCGGCTCCTCTCGTTGCAGCGGTACGAGGCGGGCGGGGTGGGGGACGCCATCGTGGTCGAGGGCTCCGCGCCGGCGCTCGTCACCTTTACCACGGGCAGCACCGGCGCGCCCAAGGCGGCGGCGCGCTCGCACGAGTTCCTGTGGGCGCAGCACCGGGCGCTCGCGGCGCACCTCCGTCCCCACGAGGGCGACATCGACATGCCCACGCTGCCCGTCTTCGTCCTCAACAACCTGGCGAGCGGCACTCCCAGCGTGATTCCCGACTTCGACCCGCGCCGCCCGGCCGAGATCGACCCCGCGCCCATCCATCGGCAGATGCGGGACGAGGGCGTCACCACCAGCAGCGGCTCGCCCGCGTTCTACGACCGCCTCGGCCGCTGGTGCGCCGAGACGGGCAACCGCATTCCCCTGCGCGCGATGTTCACCGGCGGCGCGCCCGTCCTTCCGCCGCTCGCCCGGCTCCTGGCGGCGGTGGCGGATGGCGACGTCGGCGTGGTTTACGGCAGCAGCGAGGCCGAGCCGATCGCCGGCATCGATGCGCGCGAGATGCTCGCCGCGATGGAGCGGGGGATCGAGGCCGAGCGGCCGGAGGGCATCTGCGTCGGCTCGCCGGTGCCGGAGGTCGATGTGAAGCTGCTCCGCCCCCACGACGGGCCGATCACCCTCGGCGCCGATGGAACCGCGGGATGGGAAGTCGGGCCGGGCGAGGTGGGCGAGGTGGCGGTCGCGGGATCGCACGTGCTCGCCGGCTACCTGAACGATCCCGATGCCGAGCGCCTGAACAAGATCCGCGACGGCAGCCGGGTCTGGCATCGCACCGGCGACGCCGCGTGGATGGACACGCAGGGCAGGCTCTGGCTGATGGGACGCGTCGCAGAGCGGGTGCGGCGCGACGGGCAGACCTGGTGGGGCGGGGCAGCGGAGGCGCGGGCACTGGACGTCCCCGGCGTGCACCACGCCGCCTACCTCGGCATCACCGATGCGGAACTGGGACACCGCGCGGTGCTGTGCGTGGAGACGGCGTCCGGCACGCTCACCCCAGCGGAGCAGGACGCGATCCGCGCCGCCTTGGGCCCGATGCTATTGGACGAGATCCGCGCGTTCCGCCGCATCCCCCGCGATCCCCGGCACGCATCGAAGACGGACATCGCGGCGCTCCGCCGCCTGCTGGACGGAAGGGCCGGCTGATCGCCGCCTAGCGCGCATCTTGCCGCTGCCCCGCGGCGCGCGCACATTAGCGCCCGCCGCGGCCTGGCCCGGCCCTGACGACCGAAAAAGCGATCCATCCAGAGGAGATCATGGTGAACACCGCCGCGACCACCGCGGACGGGCTGGAGCTGTTCTCCCGCCCGGCCGTTCGCTCGTTGCTGGAAGAAGTCCGCGAGTCCGTCCGCGTGAGCGACGCAGGCGCGTTCGAACTGGTGAGCGCCGACGCCCTGCGCGCGGACGGCATCGACCGCCTGGCCCACGACGCCGCGCTCTCCGACAACGAGGACCGCCGCGACACCGCCCGGTGGCTGATTCTGCAGGCCGGGCGGGCGGTGGGCATCGCCCCGGCGTCCATCCACGAGCTGTACATGGCCCGCGGCCGCGGCGAGATCACCGGCTTCACGGTGCCCGCCATCAACGTGCGCGCGGCCTCGTTCGATACGGGCCGCTCACTCTTCCGCGCGGCCAACGAGCTGAAGGTGGGCGCGCTGATCTGCGAGATCGCCCGGTCGGAGATCGGCTACACCGACCAGCGGCCGATGGAGTACGTGGCGGTGCTGATGGCGGCGGCCATCAAGGAAGGCTGGACGGGGCCGCTGTTCGTGCAGGGCGACCACTTCCAGGTGAACGCCAAGAAGTACAAGGCCGATCCCGACGCCGAGCTGCGCGCGGTGAAGGACATCATCCGCGAGGGGCTGCACGCCGGGTTCTACAACATCGACATCGACACCAGCACCCTCGTCGACCTGGACAGGGGCTCGCTCGACGAGCAGCAGCACCTGAACTACACCCTCTCCGCCGAGCTGACGGCGTACGTGCGCAAGTACGAGCCGGCGGGGGTAACGGTGAGCATCGGCGGCGAGATCGGCGAGGTGGGCACCGAGAACAGCACGCCCGAAGAGCTGCGCGCCTACATGGATGGCTACGTCCGCGCGCTGGCCGAGGTGTCGGCAAAGGTCGGCAAGCCGGTGGCGGGGCAGAGCAAGATCAGCGTGCAGTCGGGCACCACGCACGGCGGCACCGTGCTCCCCGATGGCTCCATCGCCGACGTGGCGATCGACTTCGAGACGCTGCGCACGCTGTCGGACATCTCCCGCCGCGAGTACGGCTTGGCCGGCGCGGTGCAGCACGGCGCGTCGACGCTGCCGCAGAGCGCGTTCGGCAACTTCCCGGCGGTGGAAACGGCCGAGATTCACCTGGCCACCAACTTCCAGAACATCCTGTACGACCACCTGCCGTCCGAGCTGCGCGAGCTGATGTACGAGCACTGCCGGCAGAACTTCCAGGACGAGCGCAAGCCCAGCGACACCGAAGAGCAGTTCATCTACAAGGCCCGCAAGAAGGCGCTGGGGCACTTCAAGCGCGACCTGTGGCACCTGCCCGAAGAGGACCGCGAGCGGATCCGCGCGGCGCTGTACGACCAGTTCGTCTTCCTCTTCCGCCAGCTCGCGGTAGAGAACACGATGGACATCGCGCAGAAGTACGTGCCGCTTCCCGAAGTGCCGCGCGCCACCCCCGCCGACCTGCGCATGAAGGCCGCCGCGGACGACTGGGACCTGTCGGACTGACGATAACGACGGTAACCACGGTGGAGCCGGGGTCGCTAAGGCGGCGCCGGCTCTCGTGTTTTGGCGCACGCACGCTGTCGCCGATCCGTTCTGGCCCGCTATTCTCGTGCGGCGCTCCCATCGTTCCCTTTGCGACGGGTACCGTAGTGACCGTAGTTACCGTTCTTACCGCAGTGACCTCACGATGACCTCCGGCCGCCTGCCGCAGCCGCGGCGCGTGCTGACGTGGGTGTACCTGGGGCGCACCTGCCTGGCCACGGGAATCTTCCTGGCGGCGGCGCTGGCGTGGGACCAGGCTCCATCCAGCACCACGCTGGCCGCCACGCTCCTGCTGATCTTCTCGGCCACGTTCGCCGCCGGATCGTTCTGGTGGACGCACGTCCATCGGCACGAGCCGGGGCTCAACTACCTGTACTGCCAGGTCCTGTACGACGTGCTGCTGGTGACCGCCGTCGTGCACCTGACGGGCGGAAAGGACAGCGACTTCGCCCCGCTGTTCGTGCTGGTGATCGTGGCCGGCGCCATCCTGCTGCCCTTCGTCGGCGGTATTCTCATCGGCATCCTGGCCAGCCTGCTCTACTTCGCCGACGTGGTGTGGAGCGCGCACACCGTCGACCTCGCCGTGGTCCTGCAGGGGGTGCTGTTCAGCGTGGTGGCGCTCGCCACCGGGTACCTGGGCGGCCGGCTGCGGCAGACCGGCGCCACGCTGGGCGAGGTAGAGGCCGAGCTGCGGCTGCTGCGGCTGGATACCGACGACGTGCTGGCCAGCATCGCCACCGGGCTGATCACGGTGGATGGGCGCGGCCGGCTGGGTTTCATCAACCCTGCTGCCGCCGACCTGCTGAAGGTGCGCGCCTCGGACTGGCTGGGGCGGCCCTTCCTGGACAAGCTCGAGGCCACCGCGCCGGGGCTGGGCAGCGTCATCCGCCGCTCGATGGAAACGCGAGCCGCCATCCGCCGCTTCGAGACGGAGGAGACCGAGGCGGGAATGGTCTTCGGCGTCAGCACCACGCTCATCCAGCGCGGCGAGCGCGAGCTGCCGTCGGTGACCGCCATCTTCCAGGACATCACCGAGCGCAAGCGCATCGACCAGCTCAACCGCCGGGCGGAGCGGCTGGAGGCGGTCGCCGAGCTGTCGGCGTCGCTGGCGCACGAGATCAAGAACCCGCTGGCGTCCATCCGCAGCGCCACCGAGCAGCTCGCCGGCGACCGCATCGACAACGACGACCGGGTGGTGCTGGGCGGCCTCGTGGTGCGTGAGTCGGACCGGCTGAGCCGCCTGCTGACGGAGTTCATCGACTTCGCCCGGGTACGGATGCGCGCGACGGACCGGGTGGAGGTTGCTCCCCTGGTCACGCAGGCGCTGGACGTGGTGCGCGCCCACCCCCAGGCGGCGGGGGTCACGGTGGACCTGGCCGTGTCGCCCGAAGCCGCCACCGCCGCGACAGCCGGCGACGGCGACCTGCTGCACCGCGCCGTGCTGAACCTGGCGCTGAACGCGGTGCAGTGGGCGGGGCAGGGGGGGCGGGTGGAGGTGGAGGTGGACCAGTTGGAAACGGACCTGCTGACGCCCAGCAGCGGAAGCGCCCGCACCGTCCGCATTCGCGTGTCGGACACGGGCCCGGGGGTTCCCGAGGGCGAGGCCGACCACGTGTTCGATCCGTTCTTCACCCTGCGGCCGGGCGGCACGGGGCTCGGGCTGGCCCTGGTGCAGCGCGCGGCCGAGGCGCACGGAGGCGCGGTCTTCGTAGACCAGCCCCGCGGCGACGGCTGGGGCGCCACTTTCGCCCTGTACCTTCCCGTGGTCGGCGCAGTCACGAGCGGCACGGGCGCGGACACGGCGTCGCGAACGGATGCGGACGCCGCATCAGAAGCCCTGTCATCCTGAGGCCCAAGCGCACCGCACTGGCCCGCAGTACCCACGTCGCGGGCCGAAGGATCTAGCCTGGGGCACGTAAACGGTTGGGCGCGGCAGCGGTCACGGCAGCCGAGGCCTCGGCTGCCGTGGGGCCCTCACCCGGCCGCGCTGACACGCGTGCCACCCTCTCCCACAAACAGCGTGGGCGAGGGGGTACACTTCGGAGTTGGGCGCGTCAGGGTCAGTTCGGTGCTCGGGCCGGCGCCCCCCATCCCCAACCCTTCCCCCGCAAACAGCGCGGGGGAAGGGAGCCAGTGTGGCGCGCGGGGCCAGCCGGAGCGCAATCGAATTCTCCTCTCCCTCATGCGGTTTATGGGGGAGAGGCCGGGAGAGGGGGGCTGCCAGGGGCATGCGCCAGTGTCAGCCGAAGCGCAATTCCGGTCTCCCCCTCCCCTGCGCAGCGGGGGGCGGGGCCGGGGGGAGGAGGCTCCCGCGGCATGCGCGGCAGCCAGTTGAACCTCGACCGAAGTTGCGCCGGACGCTCTCGCACCCCATCGACCGAACCGGCGCCCCGATCTTGCGTCTGCCCTGACCGTAGTGGCTTCTGACCGTAGTTCCCGTTCTGACCGCGATCCCGTGAGCGAACCCAAGATCCTCATCGTCGACGACGAGGTCGGCATCCTCGACACCCTGCGCATCCTGCTGAAGCGCGAGGGGTTCCAGGTGGAAACGGCCGTCGGCGGCCAGGCGGGCATCGACCGCATCGCCGACGTGCGCCCCGACGTGGTGCTTTCCGACGTGCGCATGCCCGGCGTCGGCGGGCTGGAGGTGCTGATGGCCGCCAAGGAATCAGACCCCTCCCTCCCCGTCATCCTGATGACCGCGCAGGCGTCGCTGCAGACGGCGATGCGCGCGGTGAACGAGGGGGCGTTCTACTACATCCAGAAGCCCTTCAGCAACGACGAGCTGGTCGCCATCTGCCGCCGCGCCGCCGAGTCGCGCCAGCTGAAGCGCGAAAACCAGGCGCTGAAGACCGAGATCCGCCGCCGCGACCGCTCCGACACCACGCGCCCCATCGGCCGCAGCCGGCGCTTCGTGGACGTGCTGAAGACGGCGGAAACGGTGGCCCCCAGCGACTCCACCGTGCTCATCACGGGCGCCTCGGGAACGGGCAAGGAGGTGCTGGCCCGGTACATCCACACCATCTCCGACCGCGGCGACGGCCCGTTCGTCTCCATCAACTGCGGCGCGCTTCCCGAGAACCTGCTGGAAAGCGAGCTGTTCGGGCACGTGCGCGGCTCGTTCACGGGTGCGGTGCGCGACAAGCAGGGGCTGTTCGTGGCGGCCAAGGGCGGCAGCTTCTTTTTGGACGAGGTAGGCGAAATGTCGCCGGCCCTGCAGGTGAAGCTGCTTCGCGCCCTGCAGGAGCGCGAGGTGATTCCGGTGGGCGCGACGGAGCCGGTGCCGGTGGACGTGCGCATCATGGCGGCCACCAACCGCGACCTGGACGAGGAGATCCGCCGCGGCGGCTTTCGCAGCGACCTGTTCTACCGCCTGAACGTCATCACGCTGCAGCTGCCGGAGCTGCAGGAGCGGCCGGAAGACATTCCCATCCTGGCCGAGTTCTTTCTGGACCGCTTTGCCGCCCAGCGCGGGCGCGCCGTGCCGCGCCTCTCGTCCGAGGTGCTGGCGCTGCTGCAGAGCTACGACTGGCCCGGCAACGTGCGCGAGCTGGAGAACGCGCTGGAACGCGCCGCGGTGCTCACGGCCGACGGCGGCGAGATCGGGGCGGGCACGCTGCCGACGCGCATCACCCAGCGCCAGGCGCAGCCGCTGGTGTCGGCCACGCTTCCGCCCAACCCCACGCTTGAGATCGTGGAGCGGGCGTACATCCACTGGGTGCTGCACTCCGAGGGCGGCAACAAGACCAAGGCCGCGGAGGTGCTGGGGATCGACCCGTCGACGCTGTACCGAAAGCTGCAGCGGTACGGGATGGACCAGTAGGTTCCCCCTCCCCCGGCCCCTCCCCCGCAAACTGCGCGGGAGAGGGGGGAACTTCGGTCGGGGTTCGACGGGCTGCCTCGCATGCCGCGGGTGGGCCCCTCCCCCCGGCCCCCGTCCCCCGCTGCGCAGGGGAGGGGGAGACCTTCGGGTGCCTTCAACGGGGTTTGCGTCGCATCTGCGTCCGGAGTCGTCCGCACGGCGCAGCCGAAGCGCGATCGAATTCTCCCCCCCCCCGCTTGCGGGAGAGGGGCCGGGGGAGAGGGCAGCCGGGGACTGCACGGCGGTCCGCGAAGCGCTCCAAGGCTGGTACAGGGCCAGTTGCCACGACCTCACCGCCGAGGCGCGTCGACAGCCGAGGCCCCAGGTTCCGTGCCGCTGCCGCGCCTATGCTTGGAGGCGCCTCAGGCTAGATCCTTCGCCCCGCATGCGACGGTTTGCGGGCGAGTGCGGTACGCTTGGGGCTCAGGATGACAGGCCTTTGTGACGCTCCAACAGCTTGGGGGACGCTCCACACTGGCTCCTCCCCCGCGGCTGTTTGCGGGGGAAGGGCTGGGGATGGGGGGCCCCGGCCCGAGCGCCGGGCTCGACCTGACGCACCACCATCGCCCTTCACCCGTTTCGCCCGGCATGATCGATCCGTCGTGATCCGCCGCAATGGTCCACCGCCCGTCGAACTCGTCCCCGTGGGCGAGGTGCCCATGGGGCTGCTCCAAAATCTCGGCGACGACCTGCGCGCGCGGGCGGGAGTGCAATGCAGCGTCGGCGGGGCGATGCCGCTCGCCGGCGAGTGGCGCGACGCGGAAAGCCATCTGTATCGCTCCGGCGACATCATGCAGGCCCTGATCGCCAGCCACGGCGCGGGTGCGCGGTCCTGGAAGCTGGCAATAGCCGACGCGGGCCTTTGCGCCGAGGGCGTGGGACCCGTGTTCGGCGAGGCCGCCATGGACGGGTGCTGCGCCGTCATCGGGCTGCTGCCGCTGAGGCATGGATCGGGCGCGGACGCGGACGTTCTTCGCGGCCGGCTGCTCACCGAGGCGCTCCACGAGCTGGCGCACCTGGACGGAGCGGACCACTGCGGGCGCGAGTCGTGCGTCATGTATCCCTCCCGCCACATTGCCGACACCGATCGCAAGGCGGCCGGGTTCTGCGACGACTGCCGCCGGGCGTTGAAATGGCGCGGCTTACGAAAGCCTTGACGCCCGCATGTCATTGATCCTAACTTGCCGCGACATTCGGTTTCGACCCTATCGCGCCACCTTCGAACTTCCTTTGCCTCACACGCCGCACCTGCTCTCCAGCGTCGGAGGAAGCCGATGAGCTCCCGCTCGCCCCGTTCGCTGCGCCGCGCCTACGTAGAGTGGGTAGAGGAGCAGCTCGAGGAGTTCAAGGACCGGATTCCCCGTGCCCAGCTCCTGTCGCTTGCCGACGAGGTGGTGACCGAGCTGCGCGTGAACGACGCGGGGCAGTACCAGCTGACCGAGATCCTGCTGTGCAACGCCATGGACCGGCGCATCCTGCGGATGCTGAAGCTGCCGGGCTACCGCGCGTGGTGCGCGCAGCACCGGGCCGAGGCGGCCGCCCCCGCGGAGCCGACGGTGATCGCCTTTCCGCTTCCGGAGCGCTTCACCTCGGCGCCGGTGACGGTGGCCCCGCCCATCCGCGCGGCCGCGGAGTACGCCGAGCCGGAAGAGGCCCTGGTGTGTGTCGGTTGAACACACCCCGTGTGTCCCTCTGACACGGAAGCGGCCGCCCGATGAGGCGGCCGCTTCCGTAAGTAGCTGCACAGTGCTATCTTAGGTCCGGCTTGCGCCAGGGTATGGCGCGTGCATCCAGGGTTGCTGCTGAAGGGCAGCAATCTCTTGAGGTATTCCGATGCGAAATCTACAGAAAGTCGCCGGCGCGGTGCCGGCCGAAGCATACGCCACCGACGCCGGCGCGGCGCTCGAGCAGCCCGGCGTGCCGCGGCTGTCGCGCAGCGTGGCGTTCGTGTGGGGCGGCGAGGCGGCGCCTGCGCCGTCGCTGCCGTTCGGGCGCTGGAAGCCGGGCGCCCGCGCGGCCTGACCGGCCCTGAAATTTCGCGTTGAAAACGCCCCCCGGGGCGACTACGGCGGGTGAGCTGAACGCGGCTCACCCGCCGTTTCGTTGTCCTCAGACCGCGTCCGAGAGCGACGTGAAGGTGAAGTCGCGCGCCTTGATCGCCGGCACCATCACCGCGCCGCCGTCGCCGTCTTCCGAGGCGCTGACCCGCACCGGCTCGCTCATCGCCTCGATGTTGTTCAGCAAAAAGATGGGCGACTCGTTCCAGCGCAGGTTCTTGACGGCCGTGGTGATGCGGCCGTTCTCCACCAGGAAGGTGCCGTCGCGGGTAAGGCCCGTGAACAGGATGGTACGCGGGTCCACCGGGCGGATGTACCACATGCGCGTCACCAGCAGCCCGCGCTCGGTGGAGCGGATCATCTGCTCGACCGAGGTGTCGC
Organism: Longimicrobium sp.; assembly: GCF_036399935.1. Classification (GTDB taxonomy): domain Bacteria; phylum Gemmatimonadota; class Gemmatimonadetes; order Longimicrobiales; family Longimicrobiaceae; genus Longimicrobium. The sequence goes on along the minus strand of NZ_DASWMD010000069.1, from coordinate 135,416 downwards.
CCCCCGACATCAGGTAGGTGCCCGGGTTGCCCGTGGGCTCGCGGTTGTTGCGCTGCGCCCAGAAGCGGTTGTACGCCAGGTTGCGAAGGGTGCCGTTCTCCACCCACACCTGCCGCCGGTTCGGCAGCCCCTCGCCGCTGAACGGGTTGGCCGCGATGCGCGGGTCCGCCGGGTCGGAGACGATGGTCACCCGCTCGTCCAGGAACTTTTCGCCCAGCTTGTTGCCGCCGCCCTGCTTGCTGAAGAACGAGCGGCCCTCGTCGGCTGTACGGGCGTTCAGCGCGAACGCCATCAGGTTCACCATGTTGGCGACGGCGGTAGGCTCCAGGATCACCGTCCACTCGCCCGGCTCCACCGCGCGCGGGTTGCGCGACAGCTCGGCCTTGCGGATGGCGCGCTCGCCCAGGGCCGCCACGTTCAGCCGCGCCCAGTCGTTCTCGCCGCCGCCGGCCCAGCCGGAGCCGGTTCCGTCGGGGGTGCGCACCGTGGACGTCAGGCTGACACCGGTGGAGCGGGCGTAGGCGAAGAGGCCGCGCTTGGTGGCCACGGCGTTGCTGCCGGTGGCGTGCACCAGGAACCCGGTGGAAACCAGGTTCTGCCGCCCCGCGGGCCCGGCGATCTGCATGACCGCGCGGGCGCGCTCTTCGGGCGTCAGGTTGGCGGTGGCGTCGAAGTACGGCTCCGACTGCACGTACTGCTGCGGCCCCAGCTCGCCCAGGTACTCGGGATCTTCGGGAACCAGCCGGGCCAGCCGCTCGGCCGTCTGCACCACCTGGCGAAGCCCCTCGTCGTCGAAGCGGTTCGTGGTGGCCGAGGCCACCTTCTTTCCGAACGCCGTGGTGACGGTGACCGTGGCGTCGTACGAGTCGCCCGAGGTGCTCACCTGGTTCATGGCCCAGCGCGTGTTGCCGCTGGTGGAGCTGTTCAGGTTCACCCGCGCCTCGTCGGCGGTGGTGAACGAAAGGACCTTCTGCGCCAGCGCCTCGGCGTCGGCGCGCGAAAGGTAGCGGGGTTCGGCCATGCTCAAGCCCTCCGACCGGTGTTGATGACGTTGACCCCGCGGAAGCGCGCGGCCGGACAGCCGTGCGACACCGCGTTGACCTGGGAAGGCTGCCCCTTGCCGTCGAAGAAGGAGCCGCCGATGAAGTACGTGCCCTGACCGCCGATCAGGTCCATCCCGTTCCAGAACTCGGGGGTGCGCATCTGGTAGGCGACGTCCTTCAGGTCGCCCACGATGCGGCCGTTGCGGATTTCCTTGAACACCTGCCCGCCGAACTGCGCGTTGTAGCGCTGCTGGTCGATGGAGAACGACCCGTCGCCGTCGATCAGAATGCCGTTCTCCACCCCGCCGATCAGCTCGTCGAGCGGCACGTCGCGCTCGGGGTGCGGAAGCAGGTTCACGTTGGGCATGCGCTGGAACTGCACCACGTTCCAGTTCTGCGCGTAGCTGTTGCCGTGGCTGCGCACCGGCTTGCCGGTCTGCCGGTACCAGTCGGCCAGCATGGGCGCCTGCTCGCGGGTGGTCTGCAGGTCGTTCAAAATGCCGTTCTTGACGATCAGGTACTCGTCGGGCTTCACCCCTTCGTCGTCCCACCCGATGGACGACAGGCCCCCGGGGGTGCTGCGCTCGCCCTGGATGTTCATGAAGTCGCGCCCGTAGCGGAACTTGCCCAGGAACTCGGACACCGGGGAGATGAACGACGTGCCGGCGTAGTTGGCCTCGAACCCCATGATGCGGTCCAGCTCGGTGGGGTGGGCGATGGACTCGTGGATGGTCAGCCACAGGTGCGTGGGGAGCAGCACCAGGTCGTACCGTCCCGGCTCCACCGGCTTGGCGGTGAGCTTGCGGACCGCTTCTTCGGCCCAGCGCCCGGCGTTGCCCGGCAGGTTGGCGTCGCGCACGTGCTCGTACCCCATGGCGCGCGGGGCCACGTCGGTGCTGGCCCGGCTCTGGAAGTCGCCGTCGGCGCCCACCGCCGTGATGTTCATCTGCGGGTACGAGCGGTACAGCGTCTGCTCGATGTACGACCCGTCGGTGGACGCGAACGTCTTGTCGATGCGCAGGAAGTTCATCGACGAGGTGACGAAGCGCGCGCCGGTCACCTTGAGCGCCTCGGCGTTGGCGCGCAGCAGCAGGTCTACCTTTTCCTCGATGGGCACGTTGAAGGGGTCGATCTCCAGCGGCGACGACCAGCGTCCGTTGGGCACCGCCTCTACCGGGGCCAGCTCCAGCGGGCGCTGGCGGGCGGCGGAGTTGGCGCGCGCCTGGGCGGCCGCCTGGCGGGCCACGCGCACCACCTCGTCGGCGTTCACCTCGCGGCTGGCGGCGAAGCCCCAGGCGCCGTTCACGATCACGCGCACCCCGAAGCCGGTGCTTTCGGCGTCGTTGAAGAAGGTGATCTGCCGCTCGCGCGTGCCCAGCGCCTGCGAGCGGTTGCCCGAGATGCGGACGTCGGCGTAGCTGGCCCCGGCGGCGCGGGCGGCCTCGAGCGCGCGCATGGCCAGGTCGCGGCTGACGGCGGGATCCATGGGATCGATGGGCGCGGCGGCCGCCAGCCGGGGCAGAATGGCCGATCCCGCGCCGAGCGCAGCCGTCGCGGCGGCGCCGTGCAGGAGGAACTCTCTCCGCTTCATGGGTTCTCCGTCATGGAGGTGGTTGGGATGACCGGCAAACTAGAACGAGCGTCCGTACGCCGCAACGCCGCGCGGGCGCGGGGGTTGCGGATCGGGAGCGCATGAACGGACCTCGATTCGCCGCCGCCGTCGTGGGCGCCGGCCCCGCCGGGCTGGCCGCCGCGCTGCGCCTGCAGGGACTGGGCGCGGCGGTCACCGTCTTCGATTCCGCCCCCGCCGCCGGGGGGCGCGCCTGCACCGACTCCGTCGCCGGGTTCCACGTGGACCCCGCCGTCCAGCTGCTGAGCTCGGGGTACGCCTCCACCCTTCGCGTGGCCCGGGCCGTGGGCGCCGACCGGCTGCTGCAGCGCTCGCCCGGGCGCGACGCGCTCTGGCGCAAGGGGCGCGCGCACGAGGTGGTCTACGGCTCCCCCGCCAGCATGCTGGCCTCGGGCGCCCTTCCGCTCGCCCTGAAGCTGCGGATGGGTGCGCAGTACCTTCCCTTCCTGCAGCGCCACGGGTCCGCGCTGGACCTGGCGGCGCTGGAGCGCGCGGCCGGGGCGGGGCTGGACGCCGAGTCGGCCGCGGCGTGGGGGCAGCGCGAGCTGGGGTCCGACTTCGTGGACCTGCTCGTCGCTCCGCTGCTGGCCACGCTGTACGGCACGGGGCCCGACGAGGCCAGCGCCGGGTTCTACCACGCCCTGGCGCACCAGGGAATGAACCTGCAGGTGATGGCCCTGGCCGGCGGCATCGGCGAGTTCGGACGTGTCTGCGCCGAGCGCATCGCCGCCGGGGCGGGGTCTCTTCGCCTCGGCACGCCCGTGCACGCGGTGGAGACGGACGGCGCGCGCGTCCATCTTTCCGGCGACGGGTGGACGGAATCCTTCGATGCCGCCGTCCTGGCGATGCCCGCGCCCGCCGCCCTGGGCGTTGCTAAATTTCTGACACCGCAGGCCGCGGAAAGGTTGGCGCGGGTGCGCGTGCGGCCGGCGGCGTCTCTCGCGCTGCTGCTGGATCGTCCCCTGGGGGTGCGCTGGTTCGGCCTGTCGTTCGCGCGGGGCGAGTCGCGGGTGGCGGCCGCGCTGTGCGCCGAAGAGAACAAGGTCTCCGGGCTGGTGCCCCCCGGCAAGGGGCTGCTGGTGGTCTTCGCCCAGCCGCGCACCGCCGGGCGCCTGGCCGGTGCCGACGCGGCGGAGGCCCTGCGCGAGCTGATGCCCGACGTCGCCCGCGTATTTCCGCGCATCGAGAGCACCGTGCAGGAGGCGCGGCTCTACACCTGGAGCCACGGGTGGACGGTGTTCTATCCCGGGCACCTGGGCGCCCTTCCCGCGCTGCGTAGTGCCGCGTTCGACGCGGCGGACAGGGTGGCGCTCGCGGGCGACTATCTCCATGCGCCCACCGTGGAGGGCGCCGTCACCTCCGGGCTTGCCGCCGCCGAGCGCCTCGCCTCGCGTATCGCTCCAAATTCCTGACCATCCACGGTTTCGGTGGCAGAGGCACGGGGCTACCTTGTCGCGCCTTCGTGACGACGTTTCCCGGCCCGGATGGATGATGGAGTTTCCCGAGCTTTTCGAACCGGACCTGTGGTGTCCGCTCACCGACCGCGCGCGCCGCGACCGGCTGGCCGCCGCGCTTCTCGCCGAGCTGGGGGATGCCCCCGGCGTGCTGGACACGCGCATCGAGGTGGGCACCGTCGACCGGCCGTACGACTACACCGGCGTGGTGGAGACGGACGTGGGCGACATGAAGACGCCGCTCTGGTCTCACGCCCGAGCCACCGTCTTCTGCGACCCGTCCATCCATTCCGCCAACCGCAAGCAGCTGGCGCCGGGGCTGGAGGTGCAGCGCGCGGCCGCCCGGCTGCGGACGCGGCTGGACGTGCGGTTCGCCCTGGAGACCCGCGGGCTGACGCTGACCCTCTCGCCGGAGCCGGGGGTGGAGCGCACGTGGACGGCGGAAAAGGCCCGCTTCCGCGACCGGACCGCGGTCACGCGCGAGGACGTGATCGCCAAGGCGGGCGACGTGGACCTGCGCGACCTGCTGGCCCACTTCTACACCGGTCCGTCGCTTCGCGTGGTGGGCGAGGATGGCGCCGCCTTTCTCCTGCCGGCCGCCAGCGAGGAGGAGGGGAGGCTGGTGACCCTCTGCCCGGCCTGCCAGCACTGGCGGGAGGGGTCTGCGGCCACCTGCGAGAAGTGCGGGGCCCCGGCCGACACGGTCCTGGCGGCCCGGCCGGGGCGACGGTAGGGTCCCAGCAGAGCCGCGGCTACTCCATCTCAGGGTCTACAACAGAGGATTTCGATGACCGACACAACCATCGGCGGGGCGAACGCCGCGTTCGGCGGGGCCACGCACCTGGAGTGCACCCGCTGCGGCGCCATGCACGAGAGCGAGGTGCTGCACCGCCTTTCGCCCTGCTGCGAAAAGCCGCTGTACCCCCGCTACGCGCTGGACCTCATCGGCGGGCGGCTGCGGCGCGGCGACCTGGCCGGGCGCTCGGCAGACCTGTGGCGCTACGCCGAGCTGCTGCCGGTGCGCGATCCCGCCAACGCCGTTCGCCTGGGCGAGGGGTTCACCCCCATGATCGACGCGCCGCGGCTGGCCGGCCGCCTGGGCGTGGCGCAGTGCTGGGTGAAGGACGAGGGGCAGAACCCCACCGCGTCGTTCAAGGCGCGCGGGCTGTGCATGGCCATCTCGCGGGCCAAGGAGCTGGGCGTCACCGAGGTGGGCATCCCCTCGGCCGGCAACGCGGGGAGCGCCACCGCCGCCTACGCCGCCGCCGCGGGGATGACGGCCCACGTCGTGGTCCCCAACGACACGCCGCACCCCATCATCGAGGAGATGCGGGCGCTGGGTGCAGATGTCGAGCTCCTGGCCGGGCTGATCACCGACTGCGCCGCCCGCGTGGCCGAGGGCACCCGCGAGCACGGCTGGTTCGACCTGTCCACGCTCAAGGAGCCGTACCGCGTGGAAGGCAAGAAGACGATGGGCTACGAGGTGGCCGAGCAGCTCGGGTGGACGCTCCCCGACGTCATCGTCTATCCCACCGGCGGCGGCACCGGGCTGGTGGGGATGTGGAAGGCGTTCGACGAGATGGAGCGGCTGGGGTGGATCGGCCCGGAGCGCCCGCGGATGGTGTGCGTGCAGGCGGAGGGCTGCGCGCCCATGGTCCGCGCTTTCGAGCAGGGCACCGAGTACGCCGAGCCCTGGGCGAACGCGCACACCTACGCGTCGGGGCTGCGCGTTCCCCGCGCCGTGGGCGACTTCCTGATCCTGGACGCCCTGCGCAGCTCCGGCGGCGCCGCCCTGGCCGTGAGCGACGACGAGATGCGCGAGTGGACGCGCATCGTGGGCACCGACACCGGCGTGTTCTGCGCGCCGGAAGGGGCCGCCACCGCCGTCGCCGCCGCGCGCCTGCGGCAGCTGGGCGCCATCCACGCCGACGACCACGTGGTGCTGTTCAACACGGGAAGCGGGCTCAAGTACGTCGTCTGAGCTTGAAACATCCGGCGTGCTCCGTCCGTTCTGGATCAACGGCGGGGCAACGGAGGTATCAGTAGGACAGCCGGCGCACGGGGCGCGGCGCAACGCGGAGACGAAGCGGTGTTCGAGTACGCCAGCGGGATCAAGAAGCCGGCTCGACGGGGCACGCTGGCGGCGGCGGCGTCCGCCGCCGTGCTGCACGTCGTGCTCGTCGGCCTCATCCTGTGGATGGGCCACTCCGGCGTGCTGCTGGCGCTGGAGCCCACGGGCACCGGGCCTGCGCTTGAGTTCCCCGAGGGCGGCGGAGGCGGTGGGGGCGGCAGCGCGGGAACGGAGCTGGTGACGTACGTCGACATCGCCCCCCCCGCGCCGGTGGTGGAGCCGGAGCCCGTTCCGGAGGTGGTGGAGGACGTGCTGGTTCCGCCCGAGCCCACGCCGCCGCCCCCCACGCCCACGCCCGCCCCGCCGGAGGCGCAGCCGCGTCCGCCGGCGCCCACGCCGCCCGTGTCCGCGGGCACAGGCGGGGGAACGGGCGCGGGGCAGGGCCCCGGCGAGGGGCCGGGGCAGGGACCGGGTGTGGGACCCGGCTCCGGCGGCGGATCGGGCGGGGGCACCGGTGGCGGAATCGGCGCGGGGGTGGGGCCGGGAACGGGCGGTGGAGGCAGCCGCATCCGCCCGCCCGCCACCGACCTGCTGCTGATTCCCCCCGACAAGCCGCGTGGCGTGGCCAGCCAGGAAGTCACCATCCGCTTTCGCGTGGACGTGCGGGGCAGGGTGCGCGAGGCGCGGCTGCTGACCAGCACCGGCAACCGGGGCTACGACGAGCGCATCCGGCGCTGGGGGATGGAGCTGCAGTTTCGCCCCGCCGTCAGCCTTGACACCAACCGGCCGGTGGAGGCGGAGACGGAAATCACCATCTCCGTCTAGCACGCGCCTTGGCCCGAAACCGAAAGAGCCCGCCGCGATCGAGGATCGCGGCGGGCTCTTTCCATCCGTGCGCCGTCCGGCTCAGGCGGCGGCGAGCACTCCGGCGCTGGACGCGGTGCCTTCCATCAGCTGCAACCACACCTGCGCGTCGGCCCCGGGCTGTGCGTCGGCGGCGGGATCGTGGCGCTGGCTCAGGCGGCCGGCGTGCTCGCCCTCGCCCAGGCGAAGGAGCGCGAACACGATGCGCTCGCGCAGCGGACCCTCGCCCGCCGCGTCGAACATCCACCCCAGCTGCTGGGCGGCCATCTGCTGCTGCCCCGCCTTGCCCGCGGCCTCGGCGTACTCCCAGACGCGCGCGGCGGCCTGTTCGTGGCGGCCGCCGGCGATGTCGATCCAGCAGAGCGTGCAGCGGGCGCGAACGGCCTCGGGGTGCACGTGCAGGATCATCCGGCAGATCAGCCCGGCGGCGGCGGTGTCGCGCAGTTCCAGGTACTGGTCTACCGCGCGGCCGTACCACACCAGGGCGCGGCGGCCTTCGCCCATGCTGGCGCACAGGTCCCCGGCGCGCTTCAGCAGGATGCCGCGGGTGCGCGGTGCCGCGGTTTCCAGCGATCCCTCGATCGCCGTGAGTCCCGCCTCGAGGGCGGCGGGGAGGTCGTTCTGTCGCCGGTTGCGCACTGCTGGTCCTTCCACTTCAGGGCCTGCCGAACAGGCGGCCACCCCCTGGGGTGCGGCCGGTAGAACGGCCGTTTCCCAATGCAACGCCCGTTCCACTGATGCGGACATCCGTTGCAGTAAACGTTTGTAGAATGTTGGACGGCGATCGGGTCGGAGCGCCCCCCTACTCGATGCCGTCCCGTGGCAGCACTTCGTCGATCACCTCGCGGATGGTTTCGCCGCCGAAGCCGCGGCGCGCCAGGAAGCCGTGCAGCCTGCGCCGGGCCCGGTCGCGCTCCTCGCCGGGGCGCGTTCGCCACTTTTCCGCCGCGCGCAGGGCCAGCTCCCGCTCGTCGGTGCCCTCGCCTTCGAAGGTGTCGCGGATGGCCTCGCGCGCCACCTCTTCGTCCACGCCCTTGGCGCGCAGTTCGCTCGCCAGCCGCCGCGCGCCGGAGGGGCGCAGGCGCACGCGGTCGCGCACCACCGTTTCGGCGAACGCCGCATCATCGATCATCCCCAGCTCACGGAGGCGTTCGATCACCTCGTCCGTCACCTCGGGCTCGTAGCCCTTCATCCGCAGCCGCCGGGCTAGCTCCACCGCCGCGCGCGGACGCACGGCCAGCAGGTGCAGCGCGGCCTCGCGGGCCTGCCATCCGCGGTCGCGCCGCTCCACCTCGGCCAGGCGCGCCTCGGTCACCTCGTCCCCCACGCACAGGTGGGCGGCGTGCGCGATCTCCACGGACACGCCCATGCGGAACTCGCCGTCCACGAACACGCTCACGCGATCGGGATCGTGCTTCTGCGGCTCGATGGCGGTGATCTTCATCCGGCTCGTTCGCTGCGTGCGGGCTTGTGTGGGCTGGGACGCGGGGATTATGCTAGCCCCATGCACGAACCGAAACCCGGTTGAGCCCCATGGCCCTCTCCACGGCCCCGCCGCAGACCGACTTTTGCGCCCTTCGCGACGCCGAGTTCGAGTACGTCGCCAGGTCGCCGTACCTGAACGCGGCCTCGGTGGGGCCGCTTCCCGAGCGCGCCCGCCGCGCCATCGACGCGTACAACCTGCGGCGCTCCAACCCGCACGCCCTGCGCGGCGACGACTTCGAGCCCACGCTAGTCCGCTGCCGCCAGGCCGCGGCGGCGCTGATCGGCGCGGGGGAGGACGAGATCGCGCTGCTCCCCAACACCAGCTTCGGCGTGAACCTGGCGGCGCTGTGCCTGCCGCTGGAGGCCGGGCGGCGGGTGATCGTCAGCGACCGCGAGTTTCCGGCGAACATGTATCCCTGGCTGGCGCTGCGGCGGCTGCGCGGCGTGCGGGTGGACGTGATCCCGGCGGAGGCGCGCGGCAACCCCGACGAGGCGCGCATTTTGGAGGAGCTGGCGCGGGGCGACGTGGGGCTGGTGGCGCTCTCGGCCGTGCAGTTCACCAACGGCTGGCTGGCGGACGGCGAAACGATCGGCCGCGCCTGCCGCGCGCAGGGGGCCTGGTTCGTGGTGGATGGCATCCAGGCGCTGGGCCAGCTTCCCCTGGACGTGGCCGCGTGGAACGCCCACGTGCTGGCGACGGGCGGGCAGAAGTGGCTCTGCTCGCCGTTCGGCACGGGGTTCACGTACGTGCGGCGCGAGCTGGTCGGCCGGATGGAGCCGCGGGTGGTGGGATGGACCGCGATGGCGGCCTCGGCAGACCTGGAGCGCGTGCTGGAGTATCGCCAGGAGTGGGTGCCCGGCGCGCGCCGCTTCGAGGTGGGGGCGCAGCCGTGGCAGGACTACGCGGGAATGGCCGAGTCCCTGGAGCTGCTCGGGGAAGCCGGTCCCGCGCAGATCCGCGCGCACGTGCTGGCGCTGCTGGACCCGCTGGCGGCGTTCCTGGAAGAGCGGGGGGTGGAAGTCGTCAGCGACATGCGCCCGGAGCGCCGGTCGGGGATCATCTCGTTCCGCCCTGCGGACGCGGCCGGCGCCTTCGACGCGCTCACGCAAGCCGGCGTGGGATGCGTGCTGCGCGAGGGGGCCGTCCGGCTTTCCGCGCACCTGTACAATCAGCCCGAGGACGTGGCCACGGTGATGAACGTGCTGGATGGGTGGATGCCGCGATGAGGGCTGCGGTGGACGACGTGCAGCTGCTGGTGCAGGAGGTGCGCGACCGGCATGCGCCCGACCCGCGGACCGCGGTGTTCGAGGTAGAGGTGGAGGTGCGCGGCGACGCGGTGAAGTTCCTGGGGTTCACCTCCGAGCCCGACGCCGCGCTGGAGCTCCATCGCCGCGCGGCGGAGCTGACGGCCTGGCGCGAGGTGGTGGATGCGGTGCAGGTGCTGCCCGAGGCGCACCCGGAAGAGATGGTGCACGCGCTGGTGACCTCGGCCGTGGCGCCGATGATGGGTGGGCCGGCCGTCCGCAGCACGCAGGTCTCGCAGGCCGTGCTGGGCAGCCGGTTGATCGTGTTTCGCCGCGAGGGGCGCTGGCTGCAGTGCAAGGGGCCTGACGGCTACATCGGGTGGATCCACGCGGGCTACGTGGCGCTCAAGGACGAGACCGCGGCCCGCGGGTGGGAGCTGGGGGCGGATGGGGACGTGTGGATCTCGCTGGGCGCCGACGTGCTGGCCGACGATGGAGAGGTGCTGATGCGCCTGCCGTGGAACGCCCGCGTGGTCCGCGACGCCGAGGGGCTCGCCCTGCTTCCGGACGGCCGCAAGGGGCACGTGCGGGGCGAGCTGGTGCCGCTGGGCGCACGGGCGCTGGGCTTTCCGGCGAACGGCGCCGCCGTGGCGGAGTCGTCGGCCCGGTGGATGGGCGTGCCGTACCTGTGGGGCGGGGTGACGATGGGAGGCGTGGACTGCTCGGGCTTCGTGCAGGCGCTCTACAAGCTGCACGGCCACGCGCTGCCCCGCGACTCCGACCAGCAGTCGCGCACGGGCGCTGAGGTGGAGCCGGGGGAGGACTTCGCCAACCTGCGGGCCGGCGACCTGCTCTTCTTTGCGGAGGAGCCCGGGCGCTGTACGCACGTGGCCATGTCCACGGGCGGTCCGAACATCATCCACGCGTCGCTCGGCAATGGAGGGGTGGCGCGCAACGACATGTCGGGCCGACGCAGCTACGAGCGCGAGCTGCGCCGCATCTTTATCTGGGCCCGTCGCATGGTGTAGGTCGGCGTTGCGGCATCTGTTCTCCAGACGAGCGACACTCTGTCATCCAGAGGCGCAAGCGCACCGGACCAGCCCATGCGCCGTCCTTTGCGCGCCGAAGGATCCAGCCGCGGCCGGCACGAAGTCAGGGCGCGGCAGCGGTCACATCAGCCGAGGCCCTCGGACCCGCGGGCGAATGAATTCGCTCCAACGACCACGCGAAGTCCACCTTCGTGGACTGGATGCCCTCGTGCGTGGTCGGCATCGTGGCTCGACCGTGAACTTTCTCCAGCATCCATGAAAGCACCTGCCCCGGAACTGCCGATCATCCTGTTCGACGACCAGGCCGCCTGGGCCGAGTGGCTGGATGAGCACCACGCCGACTCGCCGGGCGTGTGGCTGCGGCTGGCCAAGAAGGGCGCGCCCTACGCCTCCGTCTCGTACGCCGAGGCGCTGGACGTGGCGCTGTGCTACGGGTGGATCGACAGCCAGAAGAAGACCTTCGACCAGCACTCCTTCCTGCAGAAGTTCGGTCCGCGGGGCGCCAGGAGCATCTGGAGCAAGGTGAACCGCGAGAAGATCCAGGCGCTGATCGATGCGGGGCGGATGAAGCCGGCAGGCGCCCGGGCGGTGGAAAGCGCCAAGGCGGACGGCCGCTGGGACGCCGCGTACGACCCCGCGAGCACCGCTACCGTGCCGGACGACCTGCAAGCCGCGCTCGACGCCAATCCCAAGGCGAAGGAATTCTTCGCCACGCTCAACGGCGCCAACCGCTACGCCGTCCTCTTCCGCGTGCAGACCGCCAAGAAGCCGGAGACGCGCGCCAAGCGGATCGCCACGCTGGTGGAGATGCTGGAGCGGAACGAGAAGATCCACGGCTAGGCTGGGATGATGCCCATCTCCCGTTCCGCCCGGCTGGCGAGCACCCTTACCGCGATCGCGGTCCTTGCCGGCTGCCAGCAGCCCGGAACGGATCGTCCCGCATCCGCATCCCGCGCGTCCGACACCCCCGCCGCGGCCCACGCCGACAGCGCACCGAAGGCCTATGAGCCGGCGCTCGCGGCCGCCATCGCCGCCACCCGGCCCTACGAGGTTCCCGGCCGGCCGTGCCTGGCGAAGGTCGATTCGTGGCCCGCCGTCACGCCGGACCAGCGGCCGCGCATCCGCGAGATCCAGTCGGACAGCCACTGGCTCAACCGCTACGTCCGCGAGCGATACGGCGATCGGCTGGCGTTCACCGGCCTGGATGCGCGCGGGGGACGATACCGCCACGTCGTCGCGCTGACGGGAACGGAGCCCGTCCCGCCGCTGAAGCTCGCTGGCCGCGCGGCGGACGTGCCGGTCGTCATCACGTACGATGCGCCGTGGAGCCTGCGGGATGTGGAGCGGCGGCGCGAGCAGGCGCACGCGGCGCTGATGCGGCTCGTTCCCGACGCGCAGGGCGTCGGGTTCATGGAGAGCCCCGACGGCGGGTGGGTGAACATCGATGTCTCCTCTCCCGACGGACAGCCCCGTGCGGACGTGCTGGCCCACTGCGACGCGCTCCGCCGCGCGTACCGCCTGCCCGTGCTCCTGGAGTTCAATGCGGGCAAGGTGTTTCCCACGAACGACCTGGGGCCGCCGGCCGCTCCATCGGTTCCCCGGCTGTGATGAACATTCCGCTCGTCGGCGTTCCCATCGATCAAGGTTTAGGAGAGCGATGCGCGTTTTCGAACCTCTGCTGTTGAGCTTGCCTATGGCGATGCTGCTGCTTGCTTGTGGTGCGCCCGAGACAGCGGATCAGAAGGGCAGTGCAGTCAGGCTCGACACGATCGCCGGCTTCAAACTGGGGATGCTTCTGCCCGAGGCGAGATCCGTCGCGGATGTTCGGGGTGAGGGCTTGAGGTGCGAGCGTCCGGCCGAACGACTGTCGAAGCGCGAGGAAATCGCCGACTCGATGCTGCAATTCTTCTCCGCGATCGAAAACTGTTATCCTGCGGATGGCCCATACCGGTACAGCCTTCAATTCCGCAAAGGCACTCTCCACCAGGTGAGGCTGGGTATGTCGGAGGACTGGGACCTCATCCCGGTCGATACGCTGGTGAGTCGTTTTGCGCGGGTCTATGGCCCTCCCTCCGTGACGGACGAGACGGACCGGGATGGGGGAGGCAAATACTTCAACTACTACTGGGAGCGGGCCAGTTCTCCAGCGGTGCTCCAAATACGCTGCCCCGATCGCGAGCACGCGAACCAGTGCGAAGTGGAGTATTATCTCAGCCGGCGCACATAGGCTTCGCCGCCGCCGGCGGACGCCGAACCAGCCGCCGCCGGCAACGCAGGCCGCAGCATCCCCCCCAGAAAACGAACCCCGTTCCGCTGCCTGATCGGATGATGAACCGCCGCACCTTCCTGCAGGCCAGCGCCGCCTTCGCGCTCTTTCCCGAGCGCGCCACCTGGGCCGCGCAACCGTATTCCGCCACGCACGTGCTTCGCGGCGCCCTGCTGTACGACGGCACCGGTGCGCCGCCGCGCGAGGCAGACGTGGCGCTGGACGGCGCATGCATCGTGGGCGTGGGCCCGCGGCTGCAGGTGGGGCGCGTGGAAGAGACGGACCTGCGGGGACTGGCGCTGGCCCCCGGCTTCGTCGACATCCACTCGCACACCGACCTGAACCTGCTGGTGAACCCGCGCGCCGAGAGCAAGGTGCGGCAGGGGGTAACGACCGAGGTCACCGGCCAGGACGGCGGGTCCGTCGGCCCGTGGACGGACGAAACCTACCAGGAGATGCGGGCGGAGTACCGGGGGCGCGGCCTGGACCTTCCCTTTCGCGACCTGGCGGGGTTCTTCGGGTGGATGGACGAGCACGGGGCGGCCGTGCACGTGGCCAGCATGGTGGGCCACGGAACCATCCGCGGCCGGGTGATGGGCCACCAGGACCGCCCCGCGACGGATGCCGAGCTCCGCCGGATGAAGGACGAGGTGGCGCGCGCGGTGGCGGCTGGCGCCTGCGGCCTTTCCAGCGGCCTCGAGTACACACCCGGCGCGTTCGGCAGCACGGCCGAGCTGGTGGAGCTCGCCACGGCGCTCGCGGGGACGGGGCTGCCGTACGCGTCGCACATGCGCAACGAGGACGACCGCCTTTTCGCCGCCGTCGAAGAGGCCATCCACGTCGGACGCGTGGCCGGGGTGCCGGTGGAGATTTCGCACCTCAAGGCGCAGGGCGGGCGAAACTGGTGGAAGGCGGGCTCCACGCTGCACGCCATCGAGCAGGCGCGCGCCGCGGGGGTGGAGGTGGCGTTCGACGTGTACCCGTACGTGGCCTACAGCACGGGGCTCGCGAACCTGTTTCCTGTGACTGCGCGCGATGGCGGAACGGATGCCTTTCTCGCCCGCCTGCGCGATCCCGCCCAGCGCGGCCGGGTGGAGCGCGCGGTCCGCGACAAGATCGCGCAGCTGGGCAGCTGGAACTCCGTGCAGGTGACCTCCACCGGCTCCGACGCGCTCGCCTGGGCGCGTGGCCGCAGGCTCGGGGACCTGGCGGCGGAGCGCGGGGTGGAGCCCTTCGCCCTTCTCGTGCAGCTGATCGTGGACGATCGCAACCGTGCGGGGATGGTGGGTTTCGGGATGAGCGAAGAGAACGTGGAGCGCAGCCTGGCCCATCCGCTCTCCGCCGTCTGTTCCGACGGCGGCGCGTGGGCACCCTACGGCCCGCTCTCCACGGGCGTTCCCCATCCGCGGACGTACGGCACCTTCCCGCGCGTGCTGGGCCGCTACGTCCGCGAGCGGAAGCTGATGCCGCTGGAAACGGCGATCCACAAGATGACGGCGCTCCCGGCCCGCCGGGTGGGGCTGCACGACCGCGGCACCGTCACACCCGGCGCGCGGGCGGACCTGGTGGCGTTCGATCCGGACACGGTCATCGACCAGGCCACCTTCGAGAAGCCTCACCAGTACCCGCTGGGCATTCCACACGTGTGGGTGAACGGCGTGGCTGTCATTCGCGGCGGCGAGCACACCGGCGCGCGTCCCGGGCGCAGCGCCCGCCCGACGTCGCGTCCGGGCTGACCACGGGCGCCGTTCCTGCACCAAGCAAAGAAAAGAACAGTTTCACGCAGAGGACGCAGAGAAAACGGAGAGGACGCAGAGGGCTCAGCGATGTTCTCTGCGTCCTCTCTTTTCACCCCTGCGTCCTCTGCGTGAAACATCGACATTCCTTCACCCACACCGGGATCGTCTCGATGCACCGGATTGCAGTCCTGGCGCTGCTCGTGGCCGCCGCACCTGCCGCCGCGCAGGAGCCCGCTTCCTGGGGCGAAAGCCTGAACTTCAGCACGTTCTCCATCGCCGCGGTGGATCCCGCCACGGGCGAGGTAGGCGTGGCCGTCACCACGCGCGTGCCGTGCGTGGGCAACGCCGTGCCCCACGTGCGCGCCGGGGTGGGCGCCGTCGCCACGCAGGCCACCACGCGCGTGGAGTACGGGCCGCAGCTGCTGGCCCTGCTGGAACGCGGCGTGGCGCCGGAGGAGGCGCTTCGCCAGGCGCTCGCGGGCGACACGCTGGAGGCGCGGCGGCAGGTGGGGGTGATCGGCCGCGACGGGAGGTCGGCGCAGCACACGGGAACGGGCACCACCGCGTGGGCCGGGCACCGCGCCGGGCGCAACTTCGTCACGCAGGGCAACCTGCTCGTGGGTCCGGCGGTGCTGGATTCCGTCGCGGCCGCCTTCGAGGCCAGCGCCTCCAGTGGCCGGCACCTGGCCGACCGGCTGATCGACGCACTCGCGGCGGGCCAGGCGGCAGGTGGCGACGCGCGGAAGGGCCGCGCGCAGTCCGCCGCCGTGGTCGTCGCCGATCCCCGGCCGGGCCGCTCGCGCCGGCCCGACGGCACCACCGCCGACATCAACGTGTGCGAGCACGCGGAGCCCGTCGCCGAGCTGCGCCGCATCTACAACACCATCTCCGAAACGCTCGGCTTCCGCACCCTGCAGCAGCAGGCCGGGTCCGACGTGTGGCAGCTGAAGCTGATGCTGCACGCGCTGGGGTACTACCGGGCCGGGGAGCCGGAGCTGGCGCGCGACAGCACGGCGTTCATCTACACGCAAGAGGCGGTGGCGGCGGTGGATGCCTTCCGCCGCGCGGAGGGGCTGGCGGGTCCCGACCTGGGCGTAGCGCCGGGGCTGGTGGATGCGGAGACGGTGGCGCGGCTGTGGGCGGCGCTGGAGCGCGCCGGCAAGGCCGATGCGGTGCGGCGACTGATCCACGACCTGACCGCCGTGCGCCGCTGATCCGCCCCGGCTCGTCTTCTGCATCGGCGGGCGGCACTTCAGTGAACCGGAAACCGAGGGAAACAGACGTGGATTTCACCGCAACCGTGCTGCTGGCCTCCATCGACCACACGCTCGCCTCCGTGCGCGCCGCCCTGGCCGCGGCGGCGGACCCGGAGCAGTTCCCCGAGGCGACGAACGAGCTGGCCGGGATGGCCGGCTCCAACATCGCCGTGCTGACGCACTCGGCACTCACGGACGAGTGGCAGGGCATCCCTGAAGGCGTGTTCGAAGCCATGCGGCAGGCCCAGGTGGCGGCGCAGGACAACGACCTCGAGGAGGTGGAGCGCGTCCTGGCCGGAGCCCGCGAGCAGATCGGCGGGCGCTCGGCGTGATCCCGGGAGCGCACCAATAGGTCACCATGAGCGAGAGCCTGTCATCCTGAGGCCCAGGCGCACCCCACCGGCCCGTAGCACACCCCTCGCGGGCCGAAGGATCTAGCCGCGGCCACGTACAAGTCAGGGCGCGGCAGCGATCACGGAAGCAGGGGCCTCGGCTGCCGTGGGGGCCTCACCCGTCCTCGCTTAGACTCGTCCACCCTCTCCCACAAACAGCGTGGGAGAGGGGGTACACTTCGGGATTGGGTGCGTCAGGCCTGGGGCTCGGTGCTCGGGCCGGCGCCCCCCATCCCCAACCCTTCCCCCGCAAACAGCCGCGGGGGAAGGGAGCCAGTCGGGTGCGCCGGGCCAGCCGAAGCGCAATCGAATTCTCCTCTCCCCCATGGGGTTTATGGGGGAGAGGCCGGGAGAGGGGGGCGGCCGCGGCATGCACCAGACCGGCCGAAGCGCAATTCAGTTCTCCCCCTCCCGTGCGCAGCGGGGGACGGGGGCCGAGGGGAGGGGGCTCCCGCGGCATGCGCGGGCACCCCATCGAACCCCGACCGAAGTGGGGCGACTTGCGACCGCGCGACGTCCCGAATACCGTAGGGGCGAACCCAACGCCCGCGCCCGTGCTCCATGATGATCCAGCCCTCCGCCGACTCGCCACCCGTCTCCATCCGCCGCGGCACCCCGGCCGACGCCGCCGCGCTGGCCGAGTTCGCCGCGCGCACCTTCCAGGAAAGCTTCGGCGTGATGAACGACCCGGTCGAGGTCGCGGCGTACCTGCGCCACGCCTACGGCCCCGCACAGCAAGAGGCGGAGCTTCGCGATCCCGACCACGTCACGCTGCTCGCCGAACGGGACGGCGAATTGGCCGGATACGCGCAGCTCCGGCGCTTTCCCACGCCGCCCTGCGTCACGGGTCCGCACCCGGTGGAACTGCGCCGGTTCTACGTGGACGCGCCCTTCCACGGCCGGGGGCTGGCGCAGCGGCTGATGGGGGAAGCCGTCTCCACGGCGCGCGGACTGGGCTTCGCCACGCTCTGGCTGGCCGTGTGGGAGCACAACCCGCGGGGAATCGCCTTCTACCGCAGCAGCGGATTCACCGACGTGGGCTGGCAGCCGTTCCTGCTGGGTGCCGAGGTGCAAACGGACCGTGTGATGGCCCGCACCATCCAGGAGTAGCGCCGAACCGTGTTCACTCTGCGCCTCGCCACCCCCGCCGACCTGCCCGCGATCCGCGAGCTGATCCCGCTCTCGGCCGAGGCGCTCAGCCCGGGCTTCTACACGCCCGAGCAGGCCAGCAGCGCCATCCGCTACGTGTTCGGGCCCGACACGCAGCTGATCGCCGACGGCACCTACTTCGTCGCGGAGGCGGAAGGCGAGATCGTGGCCTGCGGCGGGTGGAGCTGGCGGCGGACGCTGTACGGCGGCGACCAGATGAAAGCGGCCGACGATCCAGCGCTGGACCCCGCCCACGAAGCGGCCCGCATCCGCGCCTTCTTCGTCCACCCGGCATGGGCGCGGCGCGGCATCGCCTCGGCCATCATGAAGGCCTGCGTCGACGCGGCGAGCGCGGCCGGCTTCCGGCGCCTGGCCCTGATGTCCACCCTTCCCGGCGAGCCGCTGTACCGGGCGTTCGGCTTCGTAGCCGGCGAGCGCATTACCGATACGCTCCCCGACGGAGTGGGCGTCCCCTTCGTGCCGATGGAGCGGGAATTGTGATCCGCCGCAACGAAGCCCGCGGTTGCGGCACCTGATTCGATCGGCAGATTCAAGCGATGAACTCTTCGCGGAGGTCCCTCATGCAACGTTCCGCCCTGCTCGTGCTGGTGCTGATGGCCGGCTGCGCCACACGCCAGACGCCATCGCCCGCCCACGAGGCCGGGAAGCTCGTCCGTCTCTCCGTAGTCCCGAGCGCCACGACGAAGCTCGCGATCACCTCGGTCGGTGGGAGGGCGTGCCAGACGAGCGACCGCATGCCCAACGCGGTCAGCGGGTCGAGCCCGTCCACGCTGGTGATCCCACGATCCGAATCGGTGGGCACCCCGGTTCCGATGCCGAACGCCTGTCCGGTGACGGCGTGGGTGGGTGCGAATGCGAAGGTCGTGACGTACCAGCGGGATAGCGCCAACGCGGCACCCGAGCCGCCACGGTGAGCCAGCGTCCGAACGCCCGCTGATGGCGAAGCGCGCGACCGAGAGCGCCGGGATGCTGCTGTTCCGGCGCGGTCCGGACGGATTGGAGGTCTTTCTCGCCCACCCCGGCGGCCCGTTCTGGAAGAACAAGGACGCGGGCGCCTGGACCATTCCCAAGGGCGAGGTGAACGAAGGCGAAGAGCCGCTGGCGGCGGCGCGCCGGGAGTTCCAGGAAGAGACGGGGATCGTTCCGGCCGAGCCGTACCTGCCCCTGGGGGCCATCCGGCAGAAGGCGGGGAAGACGGTTCACGCCTGGGCGTGGGAGGGCGATGCGGACGCGGAGGCCGTCACCAGCAACGAGATCCGCACCGAGTGGCCGCGCGGCTCGGGCCGGTGGCTGACCTTTCCCGAAGTGGACCGCTGCGCCTGGTTCACGCCGGACGCGGCGCGCGAAAAGATCAACCCCGCGCAGGCCGAGCTGATCGGGCGGCTCCAGGCCCTGCTGGACGACCCGTGCGTGGGCTGACTCAGGCGGCCAGGTGAAGCGTCGGCTCGAAGTGGCAGCCGTAGCACACCAGGGGATGGGGCGAGGCGATCCGCGAGCCCGGCTTGATCTCGATCGGCTTGGCGCAGCGGGGGCAGGCGCCCTGGAAGGCGGTCACCCGGAACCTGGCCCGCCAGCTTCTGAACGTCATCACGGCGCCCACGAAAAAGGGCATGAGCGTCATGAACGGGTCGAAGACGGTGATGAGGAACGTCGTCACGGTCGACACGAACCACGTACACGCCCACAACATCGTTCGCGACAGCCGTGACCAGCGTGAGAAGCGCTCGAACGTCAGGTGCGCCGGCGCGTCGGGGTGGCCGGCGAGGATGATCCAGGCGTTCGGCCGGTCGACGGCGGGATTGTCCATCATCTGCATCTCCACGAGCGGGCTGTGAGCGCAAAGGCATCCATCACCTGCTCCCTGACGATACCCTCCAGCACCTCCCCACGCGCATGGGAGAAGCTCCCGAATCTCCGTCGGGATTTCCCCCACGCCCGGCGGACTGCACGTGCGCAGCGGAGGATGAAAACGCGGCAGCCGCGGACGAGGTCGTCCGCGGCTGCCAGGTTTACAGCCGACTGCGTCCGTGCGCCTGACGGCGACGCACGGTCCGCGTCAGTCGTTCGGATCCAGGATGTCGCTGATCCGGTTGATCGCGCCCTGCAGGTGCAGCGTGGTGGCGCGGTCGCCCGCGCGGGGCAGGCTGCGCGTCAGCTCCGTTCGCAGCGACACCAGCTCGCCGCGAAGCTGCGACTTGGCGTCTTCCGACAGCGGGAACACGCGCGGCGCGCCCGGGAACTGCGGCTGCGGCGTGGCGCCGGCCGGCGTCTCGGGCGGGTTCAGCTTGCGGTCGATCAGCGCCAGGTAGTCCATCTGCAGCTCGCGCCGGTACGGGTCGATCACCGGGCGCGACGTGCCGATTTCCGACCAGATGCCGCGGCGCACGTCGCCCAGCATGTTCCCCAGCGGGTACACCAGGTCGCGCGTGCGCCCCAGGGCCTCCTGCTCCAGCAGGCGGTTCAGGCGGCCGTCGTCCAGCAGGGTGTTGAGCACACGGAACTGCGCGGCGTTGATGCGGTTGATCATCCCCCCCGCCTCGATGCGGCTGGCGATGTCCGGCCGGATCAGGTACTGCGGGGTGCGGAAGACGTTCTCGTTGAGGAACCGCACCGCCTCCATCTGGCGCGCCGCCGGCATGGGCGCGTACACGGCGCCGGGCTGGCTCCCCGACTTGTACTGCACCGTTCCGCCCGCCACCATCGTCGCCACGTGGTTGGCCTCGGTGGACCACTGCTGCACGGTGCGGTCGTACAGCTCGCGCATGTCGGAGTTGTCCTCACCCGGGCGCGTGCTCGCGGCGGGGATGTATCCGACGACCCGCGCGATGTTGCGGAAGCCGAGCGCCGTGGACTTCACCGGGTCGGCGTCGCCCACCGCCTCGCTCTGCGTGCCGAAGGCGCCGTACTCGTTGTTGGCCGAGAAGCGGTACCAGGGCACCGTGTCCTGCATGCGCGACCACTGCTCCAGCGTGGGGCGCTCCTCGTCGCTGGTGCGCGCGCCGGGGATGGGCTTGTACCCCCACATGATGGCGTACCGGTCGTACGGCCCCACCCGCGGGATGATGTGCTCCAGCGGAATGTTGTCTTCCGGCTGCGCCACGTAGTTGAAGCGCGAGTAGTCCATGATGCTGGGCGAGTGCCCCATCCTGGCGACCCACGTGGGGCTGCGCACGCTGTCCGCCGGGTAGGTGGAGCTGCCGATCTGGTCGTGCTGCAGGCCGATGGTGTGCCCGATCTCGTGCGCCACCACGAACTGCAGGAGCTTGCCCATCAGCGAGTCGGGCATGGGAAGCATGCGGGCGCGCGGGTCGATCGCCGCCGCCTGCGTGAAGTACCACGAGCGCTGCAGGTTGAGGATGTTGTGGAACATCCGCACCGAACCGTTCAGGATCTCGCCCGTGCGCGGGTCGTGCACGTGCGGGCCCACCGCGTTCTCGGTGGTGGACGGCAGCCAGCGGACCACCGTGTGGCGGATGTCCTCGGGCGACCAGTCGGGGTCGTTCGCCGGGACCTCGCCCGGAATGATCCCGTCCTTGAAGCCCGCGGCCTCGAACGCCTGCTGCCACTCGATGATCCCGGCGCGCACGAACGGCTTCCAGCGGTCGGGCGTCGCCGGGTCCACGTAGTACACGATGGGCTTCTTGGGGTAGCACAGGTTGCCCTCGCGCCGCTCCGAGCACTCCAGCCGGTAGCGGGTGATGTAGCGCCGCTGGGCCGAGCGGTGCTCGTCGGTGCCGAAGTCCACCTGGTTGATGGAGAAGAAGCCGACGCGCTCGTCGAAGCGGCGCGGCATCATCGGGGTTTCGGGAAGGCGCACCAGGCTCCAGTGCGCCAGCACGCTCTGCGCCAGCCGAGGCGCGGCGTTCGGCCCCTGCGGCGCCGAGCCGCCCGCGCCGGCGGGAGTGGGCACGCCCGTCTGGGTAGCCTCGATCTCCACGTTGTCGGGGAAGGCGACGGCGCGCTCCACGTACGACCGCGTGGCGTCGATCGTCCCTCGGATCCCCGCGATTTCCGGAACGCTGGTGGTGAAGAGCCGCGTCACGTCGACCACGGCGGCCGAGTCGGCGCCGTACGATTCCACGTTGAACACGGCGATGATGGGCGCGTAGTTCGACGTCTCGACGGCACGGTACACCGAGAGCGAGGTGTCGGCGGTGATGTCGAACTGCGGCGAGCGGAGGATCACCCGGTTGCCGTTGCGCTCCCAGCGCATGGTGCGCTCGGTGAACTGGTCACCGCCGTACGCGCCGAACTGCCCCGGGGGCAGGTTGGGCGAGGTGGCCGCGGCGCGGGCGTAGCGCCCCACCAGCAGCATGTCCTTGTTCAGCTCCGTCCGCGGGATCTCGAAGAATAGCTTGTCACCCACCTGGTGCACCCCGAACATCCCGCGGCGCGAGCGCGCCTCGGAGGTGATGACCGATGCGTAGGGACGGGGGCGCGCCGCGCGCATGCCTCCGCCTCCCCCGCCGCCCGCATCGCCGCCGGCTTCGGCGCCGGCGCCGTCCGGGGCCGGTGCACCGGTGCGTGCGCCGGGTGCACCACCGGGCGCGGGGGTGGGGCCGGACGGGGGCGGCGGCGGGCGGGTGCACCCCGCCACCAATGCGGCCGCCAGTACCACGGTAAGGCTGTACTTCATAGGGTTGTCGCTCCGGGAATGGATGCTCGGCGGCCGTGCGGCGGCCTGCTAAAAGCGTAGCACCCCGGAATGCGGACGGCAAGCGCCGCCGCCTCCGATCGGTGCCACGCGGGGGGGATCATACTGGGTGCGCCCGCTGCGGCCGGGGGCGCTTTGTCAGAGACGGGGCGCGTCGGGCGTTGCGATCCTGGCGGGCTTCCATGCCCTGCGGGGCGGCGCGTGACGGGCGGAGGCCGTACATCGTCAGCCTTTCGTGTGGATTTCCGCGGGAGCCGGGGCGGTCCGCAAGCGTCGTTCCGCCAGCCGCTTTCCGCGGACGCGGCGGCGGTGCGGCGAGGGTGGAACGAAGCATTGCTCGGGTGTATTCTGATCCGGTCCCCGGGGAAGGGGACACGGAGGAAAATCGTATGAACGTGATGAAGTCGCTGGCGCTGGACCTGGTGCTCGTCCTTGCCGTGCTGATGATGGCGGGGCTGGTGATGGACGGTGCGTATCATCTGTACCGCCACCTGCGGCGGCGCCGACACAGCCGCGGCGGGGCCGTGGGCGTGGTGATCGACCGCGAGGGGCGCATCCTGGGAACGTACCTGGACCCGTTCGCGCACCCCTGGCGGTCGGCCCGCATGCACGGCCCCGAGTCGCCGTGGAGCAAGCCCGGTCCGTGGGGCGAGCCTGCGTCCGCCTGGGAGGGCTTCGGCGAAACGGAGGAAGAGGCGTTCATGCACGCCAACCGGCTGCGCCGCAGGCAAGTGCAGCTGTTCGGCCTATTGGAGCCCGACGAGGACGACGGGCGGCCGGACTGGATGACGGCCAAGGCGGAGTAGGCGAAGGCAGGGATGCAGAAACGAAGCGGCGCGCCCCGAGCATCCATGCCCGGGGCGCGCCGCTTTGAACGAAGCCTCGGCTCGGCGGGAGCGGGTGAACCCGCCGCTGGGAGAGCGGAACGCCCCGGCTCGGCGGGAGCGAGTGAACCCGCCGCTGAGGAAAGCGGAAAGCCCCGGCTCGGGCCGCTGTCGCGTCCCGCCCGGGGCTTCACCTGCACGCGCGCCGCATCTGCCGAAGCGCGATTTGTCATCCCGATGGAGCGACCTCGTAGAGCCCTGCCCGCACACCATCGATCGCAGCGACTGAGGGATCCGCCACACAGCCCGCGACCCTCCGCCGGACGGCAGACACATCATTGCCGGGTGCCGTTCGCGCGGACGCGCCAGCGTTCACACGCCGGAAAACAGCGGACCGGCTCATTCCAAAGTCGGCAGCCGTTGCGCGCTGTGTGTGGCGGATCCCTCGGTCGCTGCGGTCTACGTCGCCAGGGCGGGCTCGGCGTGGCCGCTCCGTCGGGATGACAGAAGGCACCGCACCTGCCGAAGCGCGATTTGTCTCCCGATGGAGCGACCTCGGAGAGCCCTGCCCGTACACCATCGATCGCAGCGACTGAGGGATCCGCCACACACCACGCGACCCTGCGCCGGGACGGCAGACACATCATTACCGGGTGCCGTTCGCGCGGACGCGCGTCAGCGTTTACACGCCGGAAAACAGCGGACCGGCTCATCTACGGCCGGCAGCCGTTTCGCAGCGTGTGTGGCGGATCCCTCGGTCGCTGCGGTCGCCGTCGCCGGGGCCGGTTCGGCGTGGCCGCTCCGTCGGGATGACAGAAGGCGCCGCATCTGCCGAAGCGCGGTCGAATTCTCCCCTCTCCCGCTTGCGGGAGAGGGGCCGGGGGAGAGGGGAGCCGAGGCATGCGCCGGAGCCGGTCGAACCACACCCAAGCCTCCTGGGTGCTTTTCTGCTCGCCTACTTCTCCCGCACCACCACCGTCTCCACGATCTTGTCGTGGATCATCTGTCGGTTGCGGTCCCAGTACACCTGCGCGAAGCCCAGGAGGCCCGTCACCAGCCCGGCGGCGTATCCACCGAAGCGCTCGAAGCCCGTCCACAGGGTCATCGGCTCGCCGTTCAGGCGCACCACGCGGAGGCCCAGCAGCCGCTTGCCCGGCGTCTGCCCCTTCCACAGCGCCAGGAAGGCGGTGAAGTACAGGCCCGTCCAGCCGAACCCGATCCCCATCTCGTCCAGGAAACCCGTCAGCCGCGACACCAGCCCCTCGTTCTGGTGCTCCTTCAGCTCCCGCCGCGCCTGGGCCAGCTCGTTCCCCAGCTCGTCGATGCGTTCGTCCATGCGGCCCAGCGTGTCCTTGGCCAGCCGCGCCGCCAGCAGGGGTGCCACCTGGTCCGCCCGACCCGTGTCGCCCGCGGCGAGCGCCGCCGCGTAGCTGCTGGCGAGGGAGTCCGTCCGCAGCGTCAGCGCGCCCACGCTGGCCGGGGCCCGGGACTTGAGCGCGTCGTCCACCACGGCCCCCATCCAGGGCTGCTCGGCGTCTTCCACGATGTCCCGCAGCGCCTCGCCGGCATCCTCGTCCGACAGGCCGGCCTGGCGAAGCCCCGAAACCACCTGCGGCGCGATGCGGCGGGCCTCTTCTTCGCTCGGGGCGTTCTGCAGGCGCACCAGCTCGGGCGCCACGCGAAGGGCGCTCACCCCCGCTTGGGCCCCGGCGGCGGGGCCCGTGGTGACGGTGACGTTGTCGCCCCAGCCGCGGAACCAGTCGCCCACGCCGTCCCACAGGTTCAGCGCCACGACGAACAGCACGATCGCGCCGAACGAGCGGATGCCCACGCGCGCCAGCCCCGCCAGCCGTCCCGCACCCTTCGGCGCCAGGCGGGCCGCCAGGCGGAACGCCACGAAGGCGGCGGCGACGGCCAGGAGGACGCCGCCCAGGTTCACCAGGAGGGCCACCAGCAGCAGGTCCAGCAGCATGGCCGCCAGCCGCCGCGACGGGCGCGCCAGGGGCAGCCCCACGACGGCGGGGCTCAGCGTGAACGAATCGGGGGTGATGACGTACGAAGGCTTTTCGCGAGCCATGGCACTTCGGGGGAGAGCGGGGGAGGGCCGGGAGAGGAACGGCGGACGGCGTGCCCGGAGCGCTGAAAGCTAACCTGCGTCACGATTTGCGTCCAGTCCACCCAATGGCTTCCGCGCCGGGCGCAGGCCTGGAGTGACGATCGGCCCCGGCACTCGTCAACCGCACCGGGACGAGGGGCGCGAAACGGAACACTGGCGTCCGGGGCGTGTAGCGAATTATCGTTCCCCCCTTCAACCGAAAGAGGTGACGCATGCGACGCATGATTGGTGTGGCCGCCGCCGCGGCGGTCGGCCTTACCCTGGTGGCCGTCGCCACCCTGCGGGCGCAGGACAGCTGGGCGCCCCCCTCGAGCGACATGCCCGACATGCCGGCCCCGTCGTCGCTGGCGGGGCAGTGGCGCGGGACGCTGGCCTCGTGGTTCCGCGGCACCGCCGCGCTCGACGGCGTTCGCGCCGTGGGCGACGGCGTGAGCAGCGTCCGTCCCGGCGGCGCGCGCACGCGCCTGGTGCGCTTCGTGG
Organism: Longimicrobium sp.; assembly: GCF_036399935.1. Taxonomy (GTDB): domain Bacteria; phylum Gemmatimonadota; class Gemmatimonadetes; order Longimicrobiales; family Longimicrobiaceae; genus Longimicrobium. Next base: position 109,678 of record NZ_DASWMD010000069.1, on the reverse strand, counting down.
GCGGAGCGCGTCCCGTGGCCACGTGGACGGACCGCAACGGCGACGGCCGGGCCGACATGATCGAGGTGTACCGCGACGGCGCCGTCGCGTACCAGCTGATCGACGCCGACTACGACGGCGGCGCCAACGTACTCCGCGTCTACGACGCCTCGGGCGAGCTCGCCCGGGAACAACGCTACTGAACCGTGTTTACTGCACCGGCCATCTTGAGCGATACCGACCTGCTGGAGGCCTACGGCCGCACCGCCTGGACCGTCGAAGGCCCGAGCGGCACGCTCGAGGTGCGCCTGGACGGAACCTCGCCCGACGCCTCGCTGCGTCCGGGGGGCATCGTCACCGCCTACAACCCGGCGTCCATCGAGCACGACGCCGACGCGAACCGCGCCGCCGACCAGGAGCTGCTGAAGCACGTCCGCTCGCTGGGGGTGCCCTTTCGCCGCAGCCATGCGCACGGCGGGGGCGACGGCTCGTGGGACGAGCCCGGGTTCCTGCTGACCGGCGACGTCCGCCCCCTGCTGGTGGAGCTGGGGCTGGTGTTCGGCCAGAACGCGGTGGTGTGGATCGACACCACCGGGCAGGTGTCGCTGGTGTGCACCCGGGCGGGCTTCGCCGGGCGCCTTCCGGGGCAGAAGATCGACCTCTAGCCGAACCCGCGGGCGCGCCGCCCCCACCGGGCGGCCCGCCGTGCCCGCGCCTCTTTCCATCGCCACAAGACAGCAATGCTGGTGAGCAAGCGGATGACGCGCGACCCCGTCGCCGTCTCCCCCGGCCAGTCGCTCGCGGAGGCCCTGCGGCTTACCCGCGAGCACCGCATCCGCCACCTTCCCGTCGTGGAAGGCGGCGAGCTGGTGGGCATCGTTTCCGACCGCGACATCCGCCTGGCCATGCCGTCGCCCCTGGCCGCGGGCGATGCGGAGAGCACGGCGCTGGTGAGCGAAACGCCCGTGTCGGCCATCATGGCCCGCGAGGTGATCACCATCGGTCCGTGGGACGCGGTCGAGGACGCGGCGCGCCTCCTTCACCGCCACCGGATCGGCGCGCTGCCGGTGGTGGACGCGCACGGCCGCCTGCTGGGCATCCTGTCCGAGACCGACGTCCTCGGCGCCTTCGTGGAGCTGCTGGGCCCCGCGGGCGCGTCGTCGCGGTTGGAGGTGTCCATGCCCGACCGCGCGGGCGAGCTTGCGCGGGCCATGCACGTGGTGGGCGACGAGCTGAAGGTGAACGTCTGCTCCCTGCTGGTGCCCCCCGGCAAGCACGGCGACCGCCGCGTGGCCATCCTTCACGTAAACACCATCGACCCGCGCGAGGTGATCCAGGCGCTGGAGTCCGCCGGGTTCGAGGTGGGCTGGCCGTCGCTGGAAACGGACCTCCGCAGGGGGGGCGGCGCGTGAGCGTACCCTCGGCCCTGGTGTGGGACCCGGCCGTCACCGGCTACCGCTTTCGCCCCGACCACCCCTTCAACCCCAAGCGGCTGGACCTTTCCATCTCGCTCATCGAGGCGCTGGGGCTGCTGGACGGCACCACCTGCCGGATGGAGGCGCCGCGGATGGCCACGGACGAAGAGCTGCTGGCCGTCCATTCGCGCGAGTACGTGGACGCCGTCAAGCGCTTCAGCGCCGGCGGAAGCACCGACGGCGCGGCCCGCTACGGGCTGGGGACGGACGACACGCCCATCTTCCCGGGGATGCACGACATCACGGCCCTGGTCACCGGCGCCACCCTGCGCGCGGCGGAGCTGGTGATGTCGGGAGAGGTGAAGCGTTCGTTCAGCATCGCGGGCGGGCTTCACCACGCGCACCACGACCGCGGATCGGGCTTCTGCGTGTACAGCGACCTGGCCGTCGCCATCGCGTGGATCCGCCGCGAGCACCAGGCGCGCGTGCTGTACCTGGACTACGACGCGCACCATGGCGACGGGGTGCAGGGGATCTTCTACGCCGACCCCGAGGTGCTCACCCTCTCGCTGCACGAGTCGGGGCGCTACCTGTATCCCGGCACGGGCTTCGTGGACGAGCTGGGCGAGGGCGAGGGGTACGGGTACTCGCTGAACCTGCCGCTGGAGCCCTTCACCGAGGACGGCTCCTGGCTCGACATCCACCGGAAGCTGCTTCCCGAGGTCATCGAGGCGTACCGGCCCGACGTGATCGTGGTGCAGAACGGCTGCGACGGCCACTCGCTGGACCCGCTCACCCACCTGCGCGCCAGCACCCGGCTGTACGAGGAGACCATCCGCATCGTGTGCGAGGTGGCCGACTCGGTCTGCGGGGGGCGCGTGGTGGCCACGGGCGGCGGCGGGTACGCCATCTGGCAGGTGGTGCCCCGCGCCTGGACGCTGATCTGGGGCGGCCTTTCCGGGCAGCAGGTGCCCAACCGCGTTCCCCGCGAGTGGCTGGACCGCTGGCAGGGCGAGGCCCCGGTGCTCCTTCCCGAGTGCGTGCGCGACCCGGGCGAGGACCTCGCGCCGGTGCCGCGCCGCGAAGAGATCGAAGCGACCAACCGGCGCACGCTGGAGTCGCTGCGCAGGCAGGCCCTTCCGCTGATCCGCGGGTACGGCCTGGGCTGGTAGATGGACGCTCCCCCGCTGCATCCCCCCGCGCCGGAGCCTTCTCCGGCGTTTTCTCCCGCCACCTTTCACGACCGGGACGGACGCGTGTTCACGGTACGCGCCTACACCCCCGAAGACCGGCCCGCCCTGGACCGGTTCTACGAGGACTTCCACCCCAAGCGCGCGGCGCAGGGGCTTCCGCCCGAGGGCGCGGCGCGCGTGGCGCGCTGGCTGGACGGCATCCTCCCCACCGGCACGCACCTGGTGGTGGAAAGCGAGGGCCAGCTGGCCGGCCACGCCATGCTGATGCCCACCCGCGACGACGACGTGCGCGAGTACGCCATCTTCCTGGACCACGGGGTGCGCGGCCGTGGGGTGGGGACGCAGGTCAACCGCTTTTCGGCCGAGGTGGCGCGCACGATGGACGTGAGACGCCTGTGGCTTTCGGTGGAGCCGCACAACCGCCCCGCCGTGCGCTCGTACCAGAAGGCCGGCTTCCGCTTCCGCGCGCCGACGCTGTACTCGCCCGAGGTGGAGATGGAGCTGGACCTGGGCTGAGGGGTGCCCGCCCCGCAGCCTGTCATCCTGAGCCCCAGGCGCGCCGTACCGACCCGTACGACATCCCTCGCGGGGCGAAGGATCTAGCCTGGGGCACTTCCAGGCCCGGGCGCGGCAGCGGTCACCCATCCAGAGGCCGCGACGTTGGGGCGTCTCGACCTGCGCCGGCGCATGCCTCGGGAGGCCCCTCCCCCGGCCCCTCCCCGCATGCTGCGCATGCGGAGAGGGGAGAATTCGATCGCGCTTCGGCCAGTGTGGCTCGCGCTGTCATCCCGACGGAGCGGCCACGGCGAACCTGCCTTAGCGAAGTTGACCGCAGCGACCGAGGGATCCGCCACACACTGCGCGAAACGGCTGCCGGCTTTGGAATGAGCTGGTCCGCTATTCTCAGGCGTGCAACGCCAATACGCGCGTACGCGCGGCCGACAGCCCGCCATGATGTGTCCGCCGCGCTGGAGCAGGGTCGCGGGCTGTGTGGCGGATCCCTCAGTCGCTGCCATCGAGGGTGTGCGGGCAGGGCTCTCCGAGGTCGCTCCATCGGGATGACATCGTGCGGCTTCGGCCGGTGCGGTGCGCATGCAGGTGAAGCCCCGGGCGGGACGCGACAGCGGCCCGAGCCGGGGCTTTCCGCTTTCCCAGCGGCGGGTTCACCCGCTCCCGACGCGCCGGGGCTTTCCGCCTTTCCGCGCGGGGATTCACCCGCTCCCAAAGCGCCGGGGCTTTCGCATCCCGCCCCGGGTTTACCCGCTCCGGCACGCACCCGGGCCGGCCTCCTCTCATCGCCACTGTTCCCTCCAAGTCTCGCCCTGCGCACCGCATCGCATTAGATTGTCCGGCTCACGCGTACCCGCAGCACCCGATGGCAACGCTACCGCACAACCGACTGATCGCCGTGCCCGCAAGCGGGCCCGCCGACGAGCCCGAGCCGGGGCACGACGAGCACCGCAACCCCGGCACGGCCCTGGACCTGGACTGGGTAGAGGCCGTCCGGGTCAACCGCAGCGCCGTGGAGCGCCGCGCCGCCTCGCTCCCCGCCCGCCGCACCGTCAAGAAGCAGTGGCAGGCGGCCTGGCTGCTGCGCGCCATCACCCTGATGGACCTGACCACGCTGGCCGGCGACGACACCCCGGGCAACGTCCGGCGCCTGTGCGCCAAGGCCCGGCAGCCCGTGCGCCCCGAAATCCTGGAGGGGCTGGGCGTATCGCACCTGCCCATCCACACCGGCGCCGTGTGCGTGTACCACTCGCTGGTGCCCACCGCCGTCGAGGCGCTGTACGGATCGGGAATTCCCGTCGCCGCCGTGTCGACCGGCTTTCCCGCCGGCCTTTCGCCCTGGGAGCAGCGCGTAGAGGAGATCCACGCCTCGGTCGAGGCCGGGGCGGCGGAGATCGACATCGTCATCACGCGCGCCCACGTGCTCACCGGCAACTGGCAGGCGCTGTACGACGAGGTGCGCGCCTTCCGCCAGGCGTGCGGCCCCGCGCACCTGAAGACCATCCTGGCCACCGGCGAGCTCGCGACGCTCCGCAACGTGCACAAGGCCTCGCTGGTGTGCATGATGGCGGGCGCCGACTTCATCAAGACCTCCACCGGCAAGGAGGCGGAGAACGCCACCCTTCCCGTGGGCCTGACGATGGTGCGCGCCATCCGCGAATACCGCGAGCGCACCGGACACGTGGTGGGCTTCAAGCCCGCGGGCGGCATCAAGACCGCCAAGCAGTCGCTGGACTGGATGCTGATGATGAAGGAGGAGCTGGGCACCGACTACCTGCGGCCCAACCTGTTCCGCTTCGGCGCCAGCTCGCTGCTCAACGACATCGAGCGCCAGCTGGAGCACCACCTGACGGGCCGCTACTCCGCCGCCTTCCGGCACCCCATGGCCTGACGCTCCACCCTCGTCCGCACCGAAACGCTCCGGCCCCACGGCCGGAGCGTTTTTGCGTATGGCGGAGTCCGGCACACGTCCTGCCCCGTCCGGAGGAACAGTGACCCACCATCATCCGGGAGAAGCGTCTACATGGAGAACGGCGACCTTCGCGTGCGCGGGCCGGGGCCGCGCCCGTGGATCATCGGCATCGTGCTGCTGGCCCTGGTGGCCGCGCTGGCGTTCTGGCTTCTGGACGAGCGCGCCGACGACAAGACGCTGGACAGCATCTCCGCCAGCGGGCCCGCGGCGTCGCCGGTGTCCTGAGCAGGGGCCTCCGCGCGTTGAAATCAGCGTAGAAGCCTTGTTCAGCCGGTGGGAACGGGAAGTGCATTCAATTTTCCCCGGCATCCACCGCAGCGATCCAGTCCCGGCGGCCATTCCCTGGCTTCCCGGCCCGGGGTGCTGCGCAGCGCGGATCTACATCCACCTCCGTCCGGTCGAGGGAGTCTCTCATGTCCGCAGTCACCCGGTTCCGGGCAGCGGCCGCGTTGCTCGCGCTGTGCGCCGGCACCACGGCGCTGGCGTCGGCGCCCGCACAGGCGCAGTACTTCGGAAGGAACAAGGTGCAGTACCGCACCTTCGACTTCCGCATCCTGCGCACGACGCACTTCGACATCTACTACTATCCCGAAGAGGAGCAGGCCGCCCGCGACGTGGGGCGGATGAACGAGCGCTGGTACGCGCGGCTGTCGCGCATCCTGGAGCATGAGTTCGAGGACCGCCAGCCCTTCGTGCTGTACGCCAGCCACCCGCACTTCCAGCAGACGTCGACGCTCTCGGGCGACATCGGCGAGGGAACGGGCGGCGTCACCGAGGCGTTCAAGCAGCGCATCATCCTGCCCATGGCCCACTCGTACGAGGAAACGGACCACGTGGTGGGCCACGAGCTGGTGCACGCCTTCCAGTACGACATCTCGGGGCTGGGGCGCGCCGGGGGCGGGCTGGAGCAGGCCGCGCAGCGGTACCAGGTCCCGCTGTGGTTCTCGGAGGGCATGGCCGAGTACCTTACCATCGGCCCCGTCGATGCGCACACCACCATGTGGCTGCGCGACGCGGCGCTCACCGGGCGCATTCCCACGCTGGAGCAGCTGACGTACGACCCCAGCTTCTTCCCCTATCGCTGGGGGCAGGCGTTCTGGGCCTACGTGGGCGGGCGCTGGGGCGACGCGGCCATCGGGCAGATCCTCAAGCAGGTGGGCCAGGGCGTGCCCTTTCCCGAGGCGTTCCAGCGCATTTTGAACGTGCCGCTGGAAGACATCGTCGACGACTGGGGCACCTCCATCCGCCGCACCTACCTGCCGCTGCTGGCCGACCGGCGCGAGGCGCGGGAAGAGGCGCGCCCGCTGATCACCCTTCGCACGGAGGGCGGCCGCATCAACCTGGCCCCGTCGCTTTCGCCCGACGGCACCAAGGTGGCGTTCCTGTCGGAGCTGGAGTTCCTGGACGTGGAGCTGTACATCGCCAACGCCGAAACGGGCGAGATCATCCGGCGGCTGGTGCGCGGCACCGCGTTCGACCCGCACTTCGGCAGCCTTCGCTACATCAATTCGGCGGGCACCTGGTCGCCCGATTCGCGCATGTTCGCCTTCTCGGCGCTGCGGGGCGGGCGCGACGTGCTGGTGATCATGAACGCCGTGCGCGGCGGGCGGATGGAAGAGTTCGAGATTCCCAACGTCGACGAGATCGCCAACCCCACCTGGTCGCCCGACGGCACGACCATCGTCGTCTCGGGGCTCAGCCAGGGGGTGACGGACCTGTACGCGGTGAACGCACGCAACGGCGAGGCGCGGCGGCTGACGAACGACCGCTTCGCCGACATGCAGCCCAGCTTCTCGCCCGACGGCCGGACGGTGGCGTTCACCACCGACCGCGGCGAAACGGACTTCGACCAGCTGTCGTTCGGCGAATACCGGATCGGGCTGATGGACTTCGCCACGGGCGAGATCCGCACCCTGCAGCGGGCGGACGGGGGCAAGAACATCAACCCGCAGTGGACGAGCGACGGCCGGGGATTGTACGTGATCTCCGACCGCGAGGGGATCAACAACATCTACCGCATCGAGGTGGCCACGGGGGCGCTGACCCAGGTGACCAACCTGTTCACCGGCGTCAGCGGCATCACCGACCTCAGCCCGGCCATCAGCAGCGCGTCGCGGATGGACCGGCTGGTGTTCGCGGCGTACGAGCGCGGCGGCTTCAACATCTACTCCATCAGCAACCCCACCGAGCTGGCGGGGACGGCGCCCGAGCCGGTGCAGGTGGCGGCGGCCGGCATTCCCGGCGTGCCGCTGCCGGCGCTGCTGCCGCCGGTGCCGCGCCCGGAGGACGCGCCGTACAACCGCGTGCTGCTGTCGCTGAACGAGTACCAGTTCGGCCTTCCCGACGCGGCGAACGTGGCCAGCTGGACGGTGCGGCCGTACAGCCCGCGCCTGTCGCTGGACTACCTGGGCCAGCCGCAGATCGGCGCCTCGGCCAACACGGGGGGCGGCTTCAACCGGGGCGGCCTGTACGGCGGCATCACGGGCATCTTCAGCGACGTGCTGGGGCGGCACACGGTGTTCGGAACGGTGCAGGCGCAGGGGCAGATCGAGGAGATCGGGTTCAGCACCCTGTACCTGAACCAGGCCAGCCGCTGGACGTGGGGCGTGTCGGCCCAGCGGGTGCCGTACGTGTACGGCGGCCGGGCCCAGGGCTACCGCAGCGAGACCGAGTTCGTGCAGCAGGAGGTTCGCTACCGCTACTTCGACACGCGGCTTGCGGGCATCACCCAGTATCCCATCTCGCAGGTGCAGCGGATGGAGTTTTCCGCGGGCGTGCGCCGGTTCGCGTCGGACGTGCTGGTGCGCGAGCTGGTGACCGACGTGACCACCGGCGTCAACGCCTACGACGAGCGCCGCGAAGAAGGGAATGCGTTCAACCTGGCGGAGGGTTCCGCCGCGCTGGTGTACGACAACTCGCTGCAGGGCTACACGTCGCCGTTCGCGGGGCAGCGGTATCGCTTCGAGGTGGCGCCCACCCTGGGCACGGCTCAGTTCACCAGCGTTACGGGCGACTACCGCCGCTACTTCTTCCTGCGGCCATTCACCCTGGCGTTCCGAGGCCTTCACGTGGGGCGCTACGGGCGCGACGAGGCCCTGGTGGGCAACCTGTACCTGGGCTGGCCGTTCCTGATGCGCGGGTACTCGCAGAGCGACGTTCGCAACAGCTGCATCGAGAGCGAGGAGATCCAGGGCACCGATTGCACCCTGTACGGCGACGAGCTGATCGGAACGCGGGTGGGCGTGACCAACGTGGAGCTGCGGGTGCCGGTGATCCGGCAGCTGGTGGTGGGCAACTCCTTCGCCCTGCCGCCCGTGGAGGGCTTCGCCTTCTTCGATGCCGGCACCGCGTGGGGCAACACGCCGCTGCAGAACCTGGGGACGGGGCAGCAGCAGCTGGTGCGCAGCTCGCCCAATTTCAAGCGGGGCGTGGCCCCGGGCGCGGACGAGCGCGGCGTGATGACCAGCATTGGCGTGGGAGGGCGGGTGAACCTGTTCGGGTACGCGGTGCTGGAGGCCGTGTACGTGAACCCGCTGGAGCGCGAGCGCGGCTGGCACTGGCAGTTCGCCCTGCAGCCGGGGTTCTGAACGGCAGTGCGGAAGTGCGTGAGTGCGTGAGTGCGGGAGTGGCTGCGCCGCGGGGGCGGGAGTGGAGGACCACTCCCGCCCCCGTGCGTTCCTGGCCCTTTCGCACTAACGCACTAACGCACTCACGCACTAACGCACTAACGCACTCACGCACTCACGCACTCTTGTACTTTCGCACTCCCGCACTATCTTGCCGCCCATGCCTGAGCGCCCACTCACCGAAAGCCGCGAAGCCAGGCGCCGGGCCATCCTGGACTCGGCGGTGCGCGTGTTCGCCGAGCACGGCTTCTTCGCCGCGCGCATCCGCGACATCGCGGCCGGGGCGGGGGTGGCCGAGGGAACCATCTACCTGTACTTCGAGGGCAAGGACGACCTGCTGCTGACGGCGTTCCGCGAACGGGTGAACGAGTTCGTGTCGTCGGCCGGGGCGGTGATGGAGGCCGAGGCGCCCTTCCAGGAGCGGCTGGCGCGCTTCGTTCGCCTGCAGTTCGAAAGCATCGAGGCCGACCCCCCCCTGGCCACGGTGCTGCTGCTGGAGTCGCGCCAGTCGTCCAAGTTCTTCGGCGGCGCCGTGCGCCCCGTGATGCGGCTGTACGCGCAGGCCATCGACCGGCTGCTGGCCGGCGGGGTGGAGCGCGGCGAGGTGCGCGCCGACGCCGAGATCCCGTTCGTCCGCGCGATGTTCATCGGCGCGCTGGAGGAGATCGAGCTGGAGTGGCTGCTGGGCGACCGCTCGCGCCCCCTGGCGCCGCGGGCCGACCACTTCGCGGGCACCTTCTACCGGGGGATCGCCCCCGCCCGCTAGCCCCGCTGGACAGCGCGGGGCGGGGATGATACCTTGTGCCGCGGCCGCCCCCGCGCGGCGAAACCCGGAACGAGCCCGCCTCCCGCGGGCCCTGGCAGCTGAGCTGAGGCCGATGGCAGACCTGGACCCGAACACGACGGCCGCCACCACCGACGTGGACGGCGAGGACTACGAGAACTGGGAGATCGCTCTCTGGCTCGTCGGCATCCTCTGCATTCCCATGGTGCCCATCATCATGGTGGTGGCGTTCACCCCCTGGAGCGGCCTGTAGCCCCGGTCCCCTCCCGGCGTACGCCCGACGGCCCCGCTCGCGTGCTCGCGAGCGGGGCCGTCCGCTTTTCGGCGCACCCGGCGCCCTTCTTGCGAAACGCCGCCCTGAAACCAGCTTCTCCGCTCCTCCCGAACACCGGTCATGACGGGCACGTACCACGGCGCCCTGGTGGTCTTTTCCGTTCTCATCGCCATCCTTGCGTCGTACACCGCGCTGGCCCTGGCCGCGCGCGTCACCGCCGCCGAGGGGCGCTTTCGCCTGGCGTGGCTGGCCGGCGGCAGCGTGGCGCTGGGCACGGGCATCTGGAGCATGCACTTCGTGGGCATGTTGGCGTTCCACCTTCCCGTTCCCATCTCCTACGACGTTCCCCTCTGGCTGGCCTCCATGGGCGTGGCCATCGCCGCTTCGCTGCTCGCCCTGTGGGTGGCCAGCCGCGAGCGGGTGGGCCCCGGCGCGCTGGCTGCCGCGGGGGTGCTGATGGGCGCCGCCATCGCGGGAATGCACTACGTGGGGATGGCCGCCATGCGCATTCCCGGGCGCATCGGCTACCGGCCGGGGCTGGTGGCCGCGTCCGTGGCCATCGCCGTCGTCGCGTCCGTCCTGGCCCTGTGGCTGGCCATGCGCTGGCGCACGGACGATTCGGCGCACGGCCGGTGGATGAAGGGCGCGGCGGCCGTGGTGATGGGCTTCGCCATCGCGGGGATGCACTACACGGCCATGGCGGCCGCCGTGTTCCCGGCCGGCGGCGGGCCGGCGACCGTTCCCCGGGACCACGTGCTGAGGACGGAGGGGCTGGCGGCCGGGGTGATCGTGGGCACGCTGGTGCTGCTGACCCTTACCGTCGCCGGCGCCAGGGTGGACCGGCGGCTGCGCGCCCGCTCCCAAGAAACCGAGGCGGTGCGCCGCAGCGAGGCCCGCTTCCGCTCTCTCGTGGCCGCGTCGGCGCGGGTGGTGTTCACCACCGACGCGCGGGGCCACGTCGTGGAGCCCCAGGCGGAGCTGTCGGCGTACAGCGGGGTCCCTTTCGAGCGATACGGCGGCCGCGGCTGGCTGGAGTGCATCCACCCCGACGACCGGCCCGGGACCGGGCAGGCGCTGGGCGAGGCGCTGGAGGCGTCGCGCGTGGTGGAGCTGGAATACCGCCTGTGCCGGGCCGACGGGCAGTGGCGCACGATGGCGGTGCGCGCCGTTCCCGTGTTCGAGCCCGGCGGCGGCGTCCGCGAGTGGGTGTTCGCGGCGGCGGACGTCACCGAGCGGCGGGCCGCCGAGCGCGGCCGCGAGCTCCTGGCCGAGGCCAGCAGGCTGCTGGCGTCGTCGCTCGACTACGAGACCACCCTGCGCACGGTGGCGCAGCTGGCCGTTCCCGCCCTGGCCGACTGGTGCGCCGTGGACGTGCTGACGCTGGACGACGAGGTGCAGCGGATCGCCGTGGAGCACACCGACCCCGAAAAGATCCGGCTGGTCGCGCAGATCCAGGAGCGCTGGCCCGCCCGCCGCGACGCGCCCAACGGGCTGTACCACGTGCTGCGCACGGGCGAGACGGAGTTCGTTCCCGACATCCCCACCGAACTGCTGCGCGCCGCCGCGCGGGATCCCGAGCACCTGGAGGCCATCCTGGCGCTGGGGCTGCGCTCGTACCTGTGCATTCCCCTCAGCGCCCGGGGCCGCACCCTGGGGGCGCTGACCGTGGTCTACGCCGAGTCCGGCCGCCGCTACGGGAGCACCGAGCTCGACGTGGCGGAGGAGCTGGCCCGCCGCGCCGCCGTGGCCATCGACAACGCGCGGCTGTTCGGCGAGATGGAGGACGCGCGCAACGCGCTGGAGCAGCAGACCGCCGAGCTGGAGGAAACGCAGGCGGAGATGGAGATGGCGCACGACGAGCTTCAGCACGCGTACGAAGACCTTGCCGCGCGCACCCTGGAGGCCGAGCGCGCCCGTGCCGCGGCCGACGAGGCCAACGCCGCGAAGAGCTCGTTCCTGGCCACCATGAGCCACGAGCTGCGCACCCCGCTGAACGCCATCGCCGGCTACGCGCAGCTGATGGAGATGGGCATCCACGGCGAGGTGACCCGGGCGCAGGCCGAGGCGCTGGCCAAGATCCGCCGCAACCAGGTGCACCTGCTGGGGCTGATCAACGACGTGCTGAACTTCGCCAAGCTCGAGGCTGGCCAGGTGCAGTACCAGCTCCGCGAGCTGCCGCTGGACGAGGTGCTGGCCGCGGTGGAGCCGCTGGTGGAGCCGCAGATCCGCTCCCGCGGCCTTGCGTACGTCTACCGCCCCGGCGACCCGGCGGTGACGGTGTGCGCCGACCGCGAGCGGATGGAGCAGGTGGTGCTGAACCTGCTGACCAACGCCATCAAGTTCACCGAGCCGGGCGGGCGGGTGGAGATGGGGTGGGAGGCGGACGGGGGGACGGTGCGCGTGCACGTGCGCGACACGGGGCGGGGGATTCCGGCCGACAAGCTCGACGCCATCTTCGAGCCGTTCGTGCAGGTGGACCCGGCGCTCACCCGGATCGCCGAGGGCACCGGCCTGGGGCTGGCCATCAGCCGCGACCTTGCGCGCGCCATGAACGGCGACCTGCGCGTCACCAGCCGCGAGGACGAGGGGAGCGTGTTCACCCTGGTGCTTCCGCGGGGGAGCGCGTGAGTGCGTGAGTGCGTGAGTGCGGGCAACCATCTTCGGGCCTGCCACGTCCTATGCGTGTGTGAAGGGCCTCGTCGACGCACCGACGCACTTCCGCACGCAGGCACGGTCCCTTAGTTTGCAGGGATTTTTGCCCCGGCAGGCACCCTGTCCCACACGAGCGCCCTCGATGAACCAAGCCGCCCAGACCGCGCGGGTATCCCCGACGCGGACGGAGCCCGTTTTCGCAGCCGAGACGTACCGTCCGCCCTTCCTGTGGGCGTTCGCCGCGGCTGCCGCGCTGTTCGTGCTGTACGCCGTTACCCTGGCGCCCACGACGGCGTTCTGGGACACCAGCGAGTACATCGCCACCGCGCACGTCCTGGGCGTTCCGCACCCGCCGGGAAACCCCGCGTTCGTCCTGCTGGCCAAGGCGTGGTCGCTGCTGCTGTCGCCCCTGGGGCTGCCGGTGGCCGTGCGCATCAACCTGTTCTCGGCCTTCATGACGGCGGGAGCCTCGTTCTTCTGGTTCCTGGTCGTTCACCGCATCCTGGCGTACTTCACCCCCAGCGAGCTGGTGCGCCGGGTGGGTTCCGCGGCCGCGGTGATCGTGTCGGGAACGGCGTTCACGGTGTGGAACCAGAGCAACGTGAACGAAAAGGTTTACACCGTCACGCTGTTCACCATCGCGCTGATGTCGTGGGTGGCGTTCCGCTGGCGCGACCGGGTAGAGGCGCACTCCGGGCAGAAGACCGGCCGCTGGCACGACGACAACGCCATGCTGTTCGTGCTGTACGTGCTGGCGCTTTCCATCGGCAACCACAAGATGGCGTTCCTGGCCGCGCCGGCCCTGCTCGTCTTCCTGCTGCTGGTGAAGGCCCGCTCGCTGCTCAACTGGAAGCTGTACGCCTTCGGGGTGCCGGTGGTGCTGCTGGGACTTTCCATGCAGCTGTACCTGCCCATCCGGGCGGGGCTGGACCCGGTGATCAACGAGGCCTCGCCCACCTGCCGGCAGGATGCCGGCCTGGGCGCCGCCCTGACCACCATCTTCACCGACGGCAAGGCCGACGCCGGCTGCGAGATGCTGGGCTCCGTGCTGCGCCGCGAGCAGTACCAGAAACCGCCGGTCAGCCAGCGGATGGCGCCGCTCGGCATGCAGCTGGCGAACTTCTACCAGTACTTCGACTGGCAGTGGTCGCGGTCGCTGCAGGGTCGCCTGGGCTACCTGCCGCCGGCGCGGGTTCCCTTTACGCTGCTGTTCCTAGGGCTGGGCATCTGGGGCGCCATGGAGCACTACCGGCGCGACAAGAAGAGCTTCTGGTACATCGGGACCCTGTTCTTTTCCCTGTCGTTCCTGCTGGTGTTCTACATGAACTTCAAGTACGGCTACGTGCAGGGGCAGGAGAAGCAGCTGGATACCGAGGTGCGCGAGCGCGACTACTTCTACATCTGCACCTTCTCCGTCTGGGGGCTGTGGGTGGGAATCGGGCTGACGTCGCTGTGGCTGCGCCTGGCCGACACCCTGGGGCGCAGCCGCAAGGCCATCCTGACGGCGGCGCCGGTGATGCTGATCGCCCTGCTCCCGCTGGGCCTCAACTGGAAGTACGCCAGCCGGGCGGGCGACTACGCGGCCCGCGACTTCGCGTACAACCTGCTGCAGTCGGTGGAGCCGTACGGGGTGCTGATCACCAACGGCGACAACGACACCTTCCCGCTCTGGTACGTGCAGGAGGTGGAGGGCATCCGCCGCGACGTCACGGTGATCGTGATGTCGTACCTGAACACGGGATGGTACGTCAAGCAGCTGCGCGGCCTCAGCCAGCCGTGCCCGCGCCCCGGCGCCTCCGAGGCCGATCCCACGGTCATCATCTGCCAGCGCCCGTTCGATGCGGCCAGGGCCCCCGCGTTCTACGCCGCGGCCAACCGGGCGCCCACCCGCGCCATCGTGCCGCTGACGGACGTGCAGATCGACCAGGTGGCGTCCGGGTACGCCCAGCAGGCCGGCGAAGGGATGACGTACCAGGCGCGCGGGCAAACGTTCACCATCGAGCCGGGCACCGTGCTCAGCCCCGCGCACCAGTTCCTGGCGGTGATGCTGAACCACGCCTGGGGCGACCGTCCCATCCACTTCGCGTCCACCACCTACACGCACGCCGAGCTGGGGCTGCTGGGGCACGTGGCGCGCACGGGGATGTCGTTCAAGCTGGTGACGCCCCAGGAGGCGCAGGCGGCCCGGCTGACGCCCATGCCGACGGCCCCCAACATCATGCAGTTCACCGGCGGCTACATGGACATCGACCGCAACCGGGCGATGCTGGAGCGCGAGGCCCAGTACCATGGGCTTGCGCAGAAGGCCGTCTGGGCCGACGACGCCACGCGCAACATTCCCATGCAGTACACCTACGCCTGGCTCGCGCTGGCCACCGCCGAGCGGGTGCGCCAGAACGAACAGCAGGCCGCGCGCGACGAGGTCCGGGCCCAGGAATTCCAGGCGCTCGCCGAGCGCTGAACGCGCCAGCTCCCGCTCCGCCTGAAGCGCCCCTCCGGACCTTTCCGGAGGGGCGCTTCGTGTACTGGACGATTGAGAATCATTCGCAAGCTGTTGCCAGAACGAAGTTTGCGTAATTTCTGGCCCGCAGCTTGCCTGAGTGGAGAGCCGGGCACGACACCGATACTCAACCGGAGAGGTCACACCATGCAGAATCCCCTGGAGAGGCCGCAGGCGCAGACGTCGGTGGTGGGCGCGTGCACCGTGACGGACTGCAAGTTCAACGAACACCACGAGTGCCACGCCGGGCAGATCGAGGTGCGCGTGAGCGGCAGCGGCGCCGAGTGCGGCACCTACACGCCCGAGGGCAACACCCGTCCGCGCCCGTAGTTCGCGACGGATCTGCCTCACGAGCCGGGCGCCCCTCCAGCGAGGGGCGCCCGTTCTTTTGTGTCGATCGCACCACCCTCAGACCGAGCAATCTGTCATCCAGAGGCCCGGGCGCACTGGACCGGCCCACAGTGCATACCATGCAGGGCCGTGGGATCTTGCCGCGGAAGCCACTTTGCGAGGGCGCGGCAGCGACACGGAACCGTAGGCCTCGGTCCTCGTCCTCGTGGGAGAGCGCCCCGGCCGCAAGTGCTCCTGCTGCCCCGCGCGGTGGCGGTTTCCGCATCGGCACGGAAGGGGGAGGAGAAAACATCTCCCTCGTGGACGCTCCTGACCACTTCTGCCCGCGCACCCTGTTCACGTGCCACGAATCAGTCCGCATTCCGCCGTTGAGATGGACGGAATCGCCGGGCGTGAACGTTCGCAATGTGGACGCCAGCGCATTCCGTTTACTTCATCCTAAATGCACGACTGGCAGGCACTTAGGGAAATCATAGCGCAGGCTTGATTCGGAATTTATTCGGTATTACTCTTGCTTGCCCGGTGACGGGAACCGTGAATTGTCACCCCCCCAGGCAGGACCATTGGACGTGAGTGCCGCACCCGACCTCAAGCTGCTTCGCGCCAACCTGGAACAGCGCTTCGGCAGCGCCATCGTGCCGCTGCCCGGGCAGGCGCCGTCGCGCGAGCAGCCCGGCTTTCGCACCGGCGTGGCGGCGCTGGACGCGCTGGTGCCCGGAGGCGTTCCCCGGCGCGCGCTGACCGTGTGGGCGGGCGAGGCCACCGCCGGCCGCACCGCCGCGCTGCGCGTGCTGGTGGAGGCGGCGTGCCGCGAGGTTCTGGTGGCGCTGGTGGATGCCACCCGCACGCTGGACCCGGCCTCGTGGTGCGGGGAGGATGGGCACTCCGCGACGGGACTGTGGGTGGCGCGTCCGCCCACCGCCGGGCAGGCGATGGAGGGGGCTTGGGTGGCCGAGACGCTGCTGCGCACCGGGGCCTTTGGCCTGGTGGTGCTCGACGGCCCGGCGCCCGAGCCGGTAGAGGCGCACCGGCTGCGTGCCCTGGCGCGGGAGACGGACGCGGCGCTGCTGCTCTCCACCGACGGCGCGGGCCCAAGCTGGCGGGCCGACGTGAAGCTGGAGTTCCGGCGGACGGGTGTGGGCCGGGTGGGGCTGCGCGAGGGCGGGCGCTTCCGCCGCCCCTCGGCCGTGGGGATGGCCAAGGGCTGGGGTGCGCGCACGGGCCAGCGCGAGGTGGAACTGGTGCACGAGCCGGCGGCCCGCCTTCACCCCGACAGCATCCCCGACCGTCGCGCCGGCGCACGCCGCGGAGGCAGCGCATGGGACGCGTAGCCCTGTCCCTTAGGCCCGGTGCTCGGGCCGGCGCCCCCCATCCCCAACCCTTCCCCCGCAAACTGCGCGGGGGACGGGAGCCAGTCCAGCGCGCCAGGCTGGCCGAAGCGCAATCGAATTCTCCCCCTCCCCTGCGAAGCGGGGGACGGGGGCCGGGGGGAGGGGGCTGCCGCGGCATGCACCGGCAGCAACTCGAACCCCGATCGAAGTGCACCTCTCTCCCGCGCAGTTTGCGGGGGAGAGGCCGGGAGAGGGGGCACCCGCGGCATGCACGGCCGTTCTCGAAGCCCATCCGGGCTGGTGAGCATCGGCGAGGGGCCGGGGGAGGACCTACATGACCCGCCGTATCGCGTGCATCCGCGTCCCCGTCCCCGCGGACACGCCCGCCCCGGACACCGCCTCGCGCGCCGCGCTGGCGGGCGCGCTGCTGGCCGCCGCGCCCCGCGTGGTCCCCGTCCGCGAGTACCCGTGCGCCTTCTGGGCCGACGCCAGCGGCATGGCGGGGCTGGGCGGCGACGAGGTCGTCGCGCGGCGCCTGGCCGAAGCGGCGCGCCAGGCGGGCTGGGAGGCGCGCGTGGGCATCGCCGGAACGTGCATCGCCGCGGCGGCCGCAACGCGCGAGCGGCGCCACGACGTGCGTGTCGTTCCGCCCGGCGGCGAGGCCGGCTACCTGCGCCGCCGCTCGCTCTCGCTGCTGCCCATCACCCCGGACCTGCGGCAGTCGTTCTACCTGCTGGGGCTGCGCACCTGCGGCGACCTGTGCGCGCTGGTGGCGGCGGACGTGGAGCTCCGCTTCGGCGCGGAGGGGCTGCGCGCGTGGCGCCTGGCGGGCGGCGACGACCCGCGCTGGCCCTTTCGCCCCCCCGAGCCGGGAATGGCCAGCGCCGAGGCGGAGTTCGAGCCGCCGGTGGACTCGTCCGAGCCGCTGCGGTTCGTGCTGCAGGGGCTGATCGGGCAGGTGGCGGCACAGCTGGCGCGGCGGCAGCGCATTCCCGCGCGGCTGCGGCTGACGCTGCGCGTGCCCGACGCGGCGGAAGACGAGAGGGAGGTGCGCCCCGCCCGCCCCACGGCGGACGTCCGCGTCCTGGCCGACCTGTGCCGCCGGGCCATCGACCAGCGCCCCCTGGCCGGCCCGGTGAGTGGCATCGCGCTGCTGGCGGAAGAGGAGGGCGCCGCCCGCGCCGACCAGCTGGACGCCTTCCAGGCCCCCGCGCCCGACCCCGGCGCCCTGCACGCGGCGCTCCTTCCCGTGTTCGCGCGCTGGGGCGCCGGCGCGCTCAGCCAGGCCGTGCTGCACGGCGCCCACCTGCCGGGCGAGAACGCCGTCTGGGTGGCACACGGCAGCGACGGGATCGCGCCATTCGCCGGAGCGCGCCCGCGGGCCGAACCCGCCGCGCGCGACGAGGCCATCGGCTTTCGCAACACCCTGCCGCTCTGCTTTCGGCGTCTTCCCGAACCCCTTGACATCGGCGTTCGCGAAGACCCGGAACGCCGCCCCGTACAGGTGGACATTCCTGCGGGGCAAAACGCATTGCCCGGCGTGGGGATCGAGGGTTTTCCACCCCGATTGTGGAAAACTGTTGTCCAAGGTCCGGAGAGGATTTCGGGGGGGTGGTGGGCCCAGGGAGAGGCGCGCGAGTACTGGCGGGTGGAGTCTCCCGAGGGGTGGCTTGGATTGATATACCGGGATGCCGTTACCGCTTCGTGGCACCTGGAAGGATGGTTCGACTGAGGCGGATGGGGTGGGGACCACGATGGCGCGATGCGCGCGGACTTTGGGGTAAGTCGTTGTGAATGCTGGAGATTACGTAGAGCTGCATTGTCACAGCGCCTTCTCGCTGTGTGACGGATCGTCCACGCCGGAACAGTTGGCGGCGCGGGCGGCCGAGCTGGGCTACACGCATCTGTCTCTGACGGATCACGACGATCTGGGGGGCGCCGTCCGCTTCTCGAAAGCGTGCAGGGACACGGGAATCACCCCCCTGCTGGGTGCGGAAGCGACTCTGGATGACGGCTCGCACCTCACCCTGGTTGTGGAAAACCCGGACGGCTGGAAGAGCCTCTGCGCGCTCCTGTCAAGTGCCCGGATGGAGAGCCCGCGCGGTACCCCGTCGCTGCGCTGGGAAACGCTCGCCGCGCGCTCCACGGGGCTGATCGCCCTGTCCGGCTGTCCCCGCGGCCGCATCCCCCAGTTGCTGGGCGAAGAGCGCTACGCCGAGGCGCGCGCCAGGGCGGGGGAGATGAAGGAGGTGTTCGGCGACCGCTTCTTCCTGGAGCTGTGGGACCACCGCACGCACCAGGAGGCGTCGCTGTGCGCGGACCTGCGCGACCTGGCGCGCGAGGTGGGGGTGCCTTGGGTGGTCACCCACGACGTGCACTACGCCGACCCGGGCGCGCGCGCCGTGCACGACCTGCTCACCTGCATCCGCCGCGAAACCACGCTCGACGAGGCGCACCGCCGAGGCTGGCTGCGCCCCTCGGCCGAGTGGTGCCTGCAGCCGCCATCCGAGATGGCGCGCCGCTGGCGCCACGCGCCGGAAGGCATCCGCCGCACCCGCGAGATCGCGGAGCGCTGCGGGGGCTTTCAGCTGCTGGACCTGCCCGCCCCGCGTCCCTCCTTTCCCCTGCCGCCCGGCTGGGACTCGGCCGACGCCCTGCTGGAGCACCTGGTGCGCCAGGGGCTGCGCGAGCGGCTGCCGGACGCCTCGGCGCGACACTGGAACCAGGTGGAGCACGAGCTTGCCATCATCCGCCAGGTGGGGATGGCCGACCACTTCCTGGTGGTGTGGGACATCTGCCGCTTCGCGCGCGAGTCGGGCATCCTGTGCCAGGGGCGCGGCTCGGCGGCCAACTCGCTGGCGTGCTACGCCCTGCGGGTGACGGCGGTGGATCCCGTGGCCAACCAGCTGCTCTTCGAGCGCTTCCTTTCCGTGGAGCGTCCCGAGGCGCCGGACATCGACGTGGACTTCGCCGCGCTGGACGACCGCGAGCGCGTGCTGCAGTACGTCTACACGAAGTACAGCCGTACCCACGCGGCCATGGTGTGCACCCACGTGGAGTACCGCGGCCGCTCGGCCGTACGCGACGCCATGCGCGTGCTGGCCTTTCCCGTGGCGCAGGCGGACTTCCTGGCCAAGCGGCTGGATGGATATTCGTCGGCGAAGACGGCGGCGGAGTGGCTGGAGATGGGCGAGGGGAAGGCGCTGCGGTCCATCGGGCTGGACCCGGCGGAGCCGAAGGCCAAGGCGCTGGTGAAGCTGGTGGCGGGGCTGAACGGGCTGCCGCGGCACCGGGGGATCCACAGCGGCGGGTTCGTGCTGTCCGGCGCGCGGCTGGGCGAGTCGGTGCCCATCGAGCCGGCGTCCATGCCGGGGCGCACGGTGATCCAGTGGGACAAGGACGACTGCGCCGACCGCGCCGTCCCCAAGTTCGACCTGCTGGGGCTGGGGATGCTGAAGCTGCTGGGCGAGTGCATTCGCCTGGTGCGCGAGTGGCGCGGGGTGGAGGTGGACATCGGCCGCCTGCCCATGGACGACCCCGCCGTGTTCGCGCAGATCGGCGCGGCCGACACCATCGGCCTCTTCCAGATCGAGAGCCGCGCGCAGGCCAACTTCCTTCCCCGGCTGAAGCCGACGTGCTTCTACGACGTGGTGATCTCCGTGGGCGCCATCCGCCCCGGGCCCATGCTGGGCGGGCAGGTGAAGGAGATGCTGGCGCGCCGCCGCGGCGAGGTGCCCACGGAGTATCCCCATCCGGACCTGGAAGAGGTGCTGGGGCGCACGCACGGCCTGGCGCTCTTCCAGGAGCAGCTGATGCGGTGCGCCATCGTGGTCAGCGGCTGCTCGCCGGGCGAGGCCGACCGCCTGCGCCGCGCCATGAGCCGCAAGCGCACGCGCGACGAGATGCACCGGGCCACGGAAGGCATCCGCGAGGGGATGCGCGCGCGGGGCGTGGACGACCACGCGGCGGACCGGGTGCTGGGATGGCTGGAGGCGTGCGCCAGCTACACGTTTCCCGAAAGCCACGCCATCTCGTTCGCGCTGCTGGCGTACGCCAGCGCGTGGCTGCGGCTGTACTACCCGGCCGAGTACCTGTGCGCCATCCTGAACGCGCAGCCGATGGGCTTCTACCCCGTGTCGACGCTGATCCACGACGCGCGGCAGCACGGGGTGCAGGTGCTGCCGATCGACCTGGCGGTGAGCGGGTGGGACTGCAAGTTGGAGAGTGCGTTAGTGCGTGAGTGCGTGAGTGCGGAAGTGAACGGCACCACCGGAAACGCACAGACGCCGGCCCAAGCATCGGATCCTTCCCGCACTAACGCACTAACGCACTCACGCACTTCCCCCCCCGCCGTTCGCGTCGGGCTGAGATACGTGCGCGGCCTCGGCACCGTGACGGCGCGCCGCCTCCGTGGCGCGGCGCCGTTCACCTCCGTTGCCGACGTGGTGGAGCGGTTTCCCTCGGAGCACGGGCTGCGGGCGCTGGCGGCGGCGGGGGCGTTCCGGTCGTGGATCGACGGCGGGCCGCGCCAGGCGCTGTGGACGGTGCTGGGCGAGCTACGGGCACTCCAGAGCGGGGGCCCGCTGGCGCCCGCGCCGGAGTCCTCGGCGCGCCTGCCCCAGATGCCGCCCGCCGAACGGACGCTGATGGCGCACCACGTGACCGGCTTCGACGTGGACGGGCACCCCATGCGCCACCTGCGCGAGCGGCTGGGCGGCCTGGGCGTGGTGGCGCTGGGCGACCTGCGCGGGGAGGGTCGGCGCCACGGCGAGCGCGTCACCGCCGCGGGGGTGGTGATCGTGCGCCAGCGGCCGGGAACGGCCAAGGGCTTCGTGTTCGTGGGGCTGGAGGACGAGACGGGGCGACTGGACGTGATCATCCCGCCCCAGCTCTACGAAAAGGAGCGCGAGATCATCAACGGCAACGGCATCCTGGCCGTGCGGGGAAAACTGGGGAAGGAGGACGGCGTGACGAACCTGAAGGCCGAGACGTTCTTCCCCCTCACCCTCGACGACGCCCGCGAGATCGTGCGCTCACACGACTATCACTGACGTTGGTTGCCGTGATGCACCCACTGCGCATATGCGCGCTCCGTCCGCAGGCTGAAGTGCTTCAGGCGGGCGGTCTGCCGCACTTGGTTCAGGAGCTTCGGTTCGGGCACTCGGCTCACGCAGGAAAGGATGATGACTACGTGGGAGTCGCACGTTGCTTCTCGATAATGCGCGGAACAAGAGCGCTATCGTGCCACCATGCGTACATAGCCGCGGCAGGCCGCAGGGTATTCGATCGTGTGGGCGCGATTTACTGGCGCTTGACGTTCCGATGCCCGAGTATTATCTGGAATGGAGCGGGTTCGGCCAACCACTCCGCGCTGTGGTGTTGGCCGGAATTCGTCCACTGAACAACCAATTAGGCGCCTCCCGCTGAAACCGTTGCGCGGACCTCAGCGAGCGGACAGATTGTACAATTGTACACCAGCCTGAGGAGCGCGCGTGGATTGTGTCATTGATACTTCTGCGATTATCGCTATAATCGCGAATGAACCTGTGGATATTGTTTCTGCTACGGCTGAGCTTCACCAACACGGGGGACTGTGATGACCACTAAAAGACTTCTGCTTGTTATGGCGGCCTGTACCTTGGCGAGAGCGTCAGCTCAGCAAGCGCCGCCCGCGCCCGCTGCTGCTGTTGCGGTCGCCGTTGATCCTGACCTGAAACTTGAGGGAGCCTCGCCTGAGCAAGCTGATCTCATTCAGCGCGCCAAGGCCGAGCTCGACAGGGTGTTGGATAGCGACGATTTCAGGAAAGCGATCGAAAGGGCGACGTTCGAGGGCCGCAGGCTCCGCCTGGCGAACGGCGACATCCAAGAACCCGATAATGCGGAGATCCTGAAGATCATTCTGGAGGGTCGGGAGAGACAGACCCAGGCGGACAACAAGATGACGTTGGACGTGAGGCTCCGCGAACTCCGGAGGGGCACTGTCGGTTCGACCCGGCTCGGAAGCGTTGGGAAGATCACTACGTCCTACTGGTTCGTAAATCGGTGCGTGGAAGGAAACGATCCGTACAGCATGGCCGGACATCTAGCACACGAGTGGATGCACAAAGCCGGTTTCACCCATTATCCCGACAATTCGGCTCGGGGCGACGTGCCCTATGAAGTAGGCCAGATTGTAAGGAAGCTCGCCAGGGACGAGCAGACTGCGAAGAACAAGGCCCTGGGCCTGTCTGCGGAGTACGACAGACTTCCGGGATATCTGCTGGACGAAGCAGAGGATGAGGTGATCGACTAGTGACAGCATGGCCCACCCTACGGGTGAACCAGCCGCATTCTCAATACATCCTGAAGGACGTGTAGCACTGCCGGCTTCATATCCGATGGCTCTGGCGTTAATGACAAGCGCGGCGAACTCGACGCGCGAGCGGAACATCGCTCCAAGGAGATGGGCGATCCAGAATGCTCCGCCGTGTTCTCGACCCGCAATCGACGATACCACCGGGGGGGGCCAGCCGTTAACCGGCGCCGTACGAGGACCTTCGTTCATGATTCCACCTCTCAGTCATACCATGGGGGCGTCCAGTGGACGGCACCGAGTCAGACAGTTTCCTAGACTACGGTTGGTGGGGCGTCGATCCTTCGGGTGAGTACCTGCTTGCCTGCAAAGTAACAGTCCCCCGCAGGTAGCTTTATGCTGCACCAGTCGGTTGTAGGCGGAAAGCACGTACTGTCTGCGATCCCTGCGGATACGACATGGAGACCAAGTATTGGTCACACAGGAACTCGGCAGAGGCCGAGCACCTGCGCGGCGCGTGGACGGTGCTCGTAACTGCGGTGTCGATACCGTAGCCAATTGCGTAGTGCTCGTCCGGTGCCACCTGCGCTGCCCAGACCCGACTGCGGCCGGGCCTAACATAGGTTGCAGGCGATGCAGGGCCAAGCATACTTTCGGATTACTGATCACCCAGAGGCCCTGCACGCCTGAACCATCTCCATTAGGCCGCTGGGCAAGCATCGCGGCAGCCGCAGGCAATCTCTCCCGCGGCTGCCGTGTGTTTCATCCTGGTCAGGCTCAGGTGGCGAGGCGCCGCACCACCTCTCTGGCGCCCTTGCGGTACACCGTCAGGCACACCAACTCGTCGTCCGGGCCGCGCACCTCCCACCAGCGGCTCTTCGTCTGCTTCACGATGGTGTAGCCGGGCTCTGCGGCGGCGGCGGGCGCTGGCTCCTTCGGCTTCCGTGGCATCGTAGGCTCCATCCTCTTGACCCGGGCCGTCCAGCAGGGCAGCTTTGGTGAGCGGGCGGCCCTCGGGTCTGTTCGCGTGTGAGAGGTTGGCCCGAATCTTCTTCGCGGGGGGAGCGGCCAACCTCTTTCATTTGCCCTGTGCTCACAGTATAGTGTGCATCTGGTGCGTTGTCAACACAATTATGTGAACATAACGTTCCGCGGAGGGGCAGTTGCAGAGCGAAGACATCCTCGGGCTTGTCCAGCGCGTGCTCCGCGATGGGCCGTTTTCCATGCGGCAACTCGCCGATGATGCCGGCCTGAAGTACGACGTGCTCCGCGGCTGGGCAATCGGCCGAAGGACCCCGACTGCGGAGAATCTCTCTCGCATGGCTTCTGGTTTCGAGCAGCGCGCTCAGCAGCTACAGCGGATCGCGGACGCGCTGCGCGAAGCAGCGAACGAGCGGTTGTGAAGCATCTTGGCAAGGAGATAGCTAGAGCGATGGGTGGAGCCTGACAATTGGCTGCAGGGGTTTGGCCCCGTAGACTATCTATTGAGGCTCACACGTGTTTGGACCGCCAGTTCGACCTGGAAACCATCATGTCAAGAGATCGTAAACTGCAGGTGTTCGTGTCATCGACTTACCTTGATCTGATCCCTGAGCGTCAGGCAGCCGTGACCGCCATCCTAGAAGCGGGACACATTCCCGCAGGCATGGAACTATTTGCTGCCGGCAGCGACGAACAACTCAAGGTAATCAGACGTTGGATTGATGCATCAGACATCTTCTTGCTCGTTCTTGGTGGGCGCTACGGCAGCCTCGAACCTGGAAGCGGGTTGAGCTATACTGAACTGGAATATCGTTATGCCATCGAGACAGGGAAGCCTTTTTTCGCAATTCTCTTATCCGATGCTTTTCTGGATCGTAAGGTGCGCGAAGGGGCGGCGATCCATGAGGTAATGGAACGCGATGCTCCAGAAAAATTGAAAGCTTTTCGGTGTCTCGTAATGTCTCGTTTGTGCAGGTTCGTCGAGGATGAGAAAGATATCCGGCTCTGGGTTGCGCGTAGCATACATGATCTTGAGAAACGCCACGAGTTTGTAGGTTGGATCTCCGGCCGTTCGTTCCATGCTTCTCCAGCGACTGATCCTTGGCCGCTATACACCGGTCGGAACCTCGACAAGGTTCTAAGCGGCAAATGGACCGGAACTGCGCAGGAGATTGATGCAGCAGGCAGGGCGCCACCTATTCGGTATGATGTGTCGTGGGACTTCTATGTGAACGGTGGGGAGGTCGGTGCAACGTCTTCAGCTCGAGGCCCCACGGGAGTCGATACCTACGCCCTTCGAGGACGATTCCTTCACGACCGGTTCGTGCGCCTCGAATACTTTAATGAGAATATGGGGGAGGTGAATTTTGGGACTGAAGTTCTGCAGGTATCGGACACCGGTCGCCATTTTGTCGGACGCTTTGTCGGATACTCATCGACGCGCTCTACCATTATCTCGGGCACTATTGAAGGAACAAAGGAATAGCTTCCTCGCTCTTGGAAACCTCATGCTCGTAGCCAACAAGCTGCCTAACAATCGGCTGCAGCGGATGCGGGGCCTTGCATGCTTTCGGCCGGAAGAAAGTCTTGCGCGACGGCCCCGCACCCCTGACCCTTGTGTCGTTAGGTGGCCACGGGCTCGGTCTCTATGACGGTGCAGACGTTCTACGGGTGCGCGGTGTGGCTGCCAATCGCTATCCCGGCCCTCGTGGCGACCGCGGTCCATGCTGCCGGCTGGAGTCCGAGCCTCTCGCCCGTCGTGAAGCTCGTTCAACTCCTGCTGATGTCCTTGATGTACGGCGGTCTGCCTTACGCCGCGCTGGCAGCGTGGGCGACCTGGTGGATTGGCCGGCGCCTCGAACCGGCGATCCGCCACGGCGCGCTGCAGGCACCGCTCTGGATGGTGGCCGCCTGGCTCCCCTTCACCGCGGTCATCGGAGGGCTCGCTGGCCGTGCCGAGCTTTTTCTGGGGCTGGCGGGCCTCGGCATTCTTGTAATCCTGCCGCTCGGCTATGCCTATGTCACACTGGTGTTCCTGCTCCGCCGCTGGTTGGGCCGGGCGGGAGCGCTCTCGTCTTCCCGGGCGGCCACCTGACGTTGCGTTGCAGCCTGACGCAGCACTTATGGCCGACATGTTCTCGCCTGGAGAGCGGCTCTCGCGCTGCCGACCTGCATCTTGGCTGGACGGCGTCCGCTGCGCAGCTGAACTTGGGCGTTAGGCCGCTGGGCAAGCATCGCGGCAGCCGCAGGTGATCCGTCCCGCGGCTGCCGGATCCCTCAGGCAAGCGGTGCCACCCCCCGCGCCCGAGCCCACTCGCTCGCGTCGCCCCGGCGCCGTTCTCAATGCGGCAACTTGCTGAGGAAGCGGGAATAAGCTACGACGCAATTCGCTCTTGGGCGGCAGATCGTCGGACGCCGCGACCCGAAAACCTCATACAATTGGCTGCCGCGCTTGAACGGCGGGGTTCTCGTTTGCATGAGATCGCAGACGAGGTGCGCCGGACTACGCCTTCCAACTGAGTTGCGGCGGCTTAACGCTCAACGCGGCCTAACAATCGGCTGTAAGGGTGCGGGGCCTCGTATGCTTTTGGGCGGACGAAAGGCTTGCGCGCCGGCCCCGCACCCCTGACCCTTGTGTCGTTAGGCCACTGGGCAATCATCATCTCGAGCAGCACGTGAGCTAGGAGGCCCTGAGCTGAGTGGCAGCGTCAATTGTCGCTCGCTCAATATTCATTCGGGGGTAACCGATCATGCCGATGTGTGGGCAAGGGCACCTTCTATCCCCGACCGTTCACCGGCGCTCTTGCGCACTGTGTCGCAAGTGTAGCGGTAGCGGCGATATGACCTGCCTGAGTTGCTGTGGCCACAGGTCGCGCTGAACTTCAACCGAGTGCACTCATATGGCAGAGAACAGTCAATTGACTCGGTGTGGGTGGTGTAAGGGCATCGGACTCTCGCCTTGCCCAGGATGTTATGGGTCGGGTACACAGGCGTTTACGCATGGAGTGCGGACGCTCATTATCCCGTGCAATCGCTGCCACGGCCAGGGACACTCACTTGATAAGAAGTGTATATGGTGCGAGGGCTACGGCTGGGTTTGAGTTGTGTCGGGCGGTGCCTTGGTCTCCTAGAAGCGGGGGGCGCTGCTTACCTCACTCAGCGCGAAAGGCCTTGAGGCAACGGAGGTGGGCTGTGCCCATAGCTCGGTGCGGGCCCTCGCCGCGATGTAACAATCGGCTGCAGGGGATGCGGGGCCGGCCATGTTTTCGGCCAAAGGAAAGTCTTGCGCGCCAGCCCCGCAACCTGACCCTTATGTCGCAGCTCACCTGATCGCCAAGGGATATGCGTATAGTCTCAACTCTCGCAGCGGTTTGCTTTGCCGCTGGTTGCGCGTCAGCTCCGGGTTCATCGCCCGCGGCATCACCGACCTCAGGCTCGGGCCAGCCGTCTGGGACAGCCTCCGTTGTCGCCTGGGTAGATTCTGCAGCACTGCACTCCGATCTCGCCCGACTGAGTGGCCCGCAGGCGGGAGCCATCGTATTCTCTGTGCGGTACAGTTCGGCAGGAGAGGTTGAGCGGGTCGGTCCCATTTTCCAGGGTTACCCGGACGGCTACGTTCGTCCGCTGGAGTCGGCCCTGCGCGCTCACCTCCGACACCGGAGCGATCTCCAGGAGCCCAGCGATGCTGTCCTGGTGCAGGGCGGTGCCTCTCCGCTGATCCGATTCGTTCGACTGGGCCACGCTCAGGCAGTGCCTGCGCTTCGGAATGGTGGCGAAGTCAACGCCGCAATTGCCCGAGCCACGCAGACCAACGGAAGCACGCGGGGCCAAACCGTGGTGATCGGCGGCGTGGTCGCCGTGGACGGTGCTCTGGCATCCCCGACGGTTGCTCGGTCGAGCGGCAGCACGGAGGTAGATCGAGAGGCGTTACGCATCGCGCGGCTGATGCGTTTCTCTCCCGCTCGCATCGACGGAGTGGCTATCCAGGCGCCGACTTCCATCCCAGTGACCTTCCAGTAGCAGGTCCCTGGCGTTGCACTGTTGCGCCACCGAACAACGCGTTGCAGCGGACACCGAGCCCAGTATGGGCAGCGAGCCGAAACTGCGCCTCCGATCTGGACAGCCACCCATGCGCCACCTGCGGGGACGGCCAAGGGCTTCGTGTTCGTGCGGCTGGAAGACGAGATGGGGCGCCTGGACGTAATCAGTCAGCCCCAGGTCTGCGAAAAGGAGCGAGAGATCATCAACGGCAACGGCATCCTGGCCGTGCGCGGAAAGCTGGGAAAGGAGGACGGCGTGACGAACCTGAAGGCCGAGACGTTCTTCCCCCTCACTCTCGACGACGCGCGCGAGATCGTCCGCTCACACGACTATCACTGACGCAAACGCGGGGTCCGCGAGCGTCGAGCGTGGGCGTGGCCCGGTGTGTTATTGTCAGTTGACGCCGGCACCTAATCGGCAGCAGGGGATGCGGGTCGGGTCCAAGCTTTCGCCGACGGCTGGCTTGTGCACCGGTCCCGCATCCCTGACCTTTGTGTCGTCAGGCACACCTGCTCAGTTGTCACGAGTTGCCTCTGGCGCACGTTGTCCTCCCGTGGTGGACCCCCGACTGCACCTGCGCTCGCGAGAGACTCCGATGCGTTCTGCACCATCCCTGCTCACGATCCCCCTGGCTGCGCTCGCCGCCGCGATTCTCAGCGCCTGCTCCTTCGGACCGAGTGATCCATCCGAGCGTCGGGTGGGCTCCTTCGAGGGCCGCTGGGACGGCCTCCCCTGGCGCGGACGTTCCTATGCCGTGCTGCAACGGGATACCCTGTTCGTGGTGGGGCACCGTCCAGATCCGAAGGCCTACTACGATGAGTACGTTCGAGCCCGCGTTCCTTTCTCCGGCACAGGCACTTACCGCATCGAAGGACGCGCGGGGCAACTCGCGAAGATCGTCGGAGGCGATGCCGGGTACTTCCCCGATGCTACGGGTACGCTCACGATCCGCAGCTACGACGCTCAGGCCCGCACCGTCGCCGGTGAGATCAGCCTCAGTGCGGAATCGGTAACACCGGCCTGGCATGCGGAGGGAGAGTTTCATGCGCGCGTCTACTCCAGCTTCGCAGAGGTCCCGTCCGCGCGGCCACGCTCGCCCTGATCCAGGTCCGGGTGCCTGACGACTGCGCTGCAGGTGACACGCAACTCCTTTGATGAGGCGCAGAGCTGCCATCCCTGCCGTCATCGTTTTCGCAGCCGGCGCGGCCTACCTCCTCAGGAACGGGATTGCGCACCCGGACGCGGAGCGCACGGATCAGTGCACTGGCAACTCCATCGCCGCCGTGGCCGTACACCCGATCATCGACGCACGGACCCGGGAGGGGATCTTCGATGAGATCGCCAGCAGGGGGACCCTGATCGTGCAGGACGGCGCGTACGCGGACACCACCCCGCTCCTCATCGGCGCCGCACCGCGCCGGTCCCGCACCCTGACCCTTGTGTCGTTCGGCGGCTCCCCTCCTTCGCGGCCTTGGTGGGCTGGCAGCCGCATGCTGGGGCCGAAGCCTCCTCATTCGGTCCCCGATCGTGCCGGGTTCGTCATCCCATGAGGCGAAGTCCGCACGCACAACCGCGATCGGAAAGTGCTTATGAAACGCGCAAGAGCGTTGCTGGCCGGATGGTTGGTGGCTGCGTCGTTCGCCGCATGCGACAAGACGCCGCCGCCTGTCTCTCTTCCGGTTACGCCTCCCGCGGAGATTCCGATCAGCGGTGCCGCCGTGCCGGGAATGGAGTCGTATGATCAGACCATCACCGAGTTCATGCGGAAGTTCGCCATTCCGGGTGGCGCGGTCGCCGTCATGCGCGACGGCAAGCTGATCTATGCGCGAGGCTTTGGATACGCGGATGTCGAGGCCAAGGCGCCGGTGCAGCCCAACGCGCTGCTCCGGATCGCCAGCGTGTCGAAGCCGATCACCGCCGCCGCCATCATGACGCTGATGGAAGAAGGCAAGCTCCATCTCGATGATCGCGTGGCACCACTCATCGCGCACCTCACCCCTGCGCCGGGAGCGACGGTCGATCCGCGGTGGGAGCAGATTACCATCCGGCACCTGCTCAACCACGCCGGGGGCTGGGATCGTACCAAGCCGAACGGCGGCTTCGATCCCATCGATCGGCCGGCGATCGCCGCGGCCGCGGTCAACGCGCCCGCGCCGGCGTCCGGTGAAACACTCATCCGGTACATGAAGGGAATGCCGCTCGACTTCAATCCGGGTGAACGGTTCGCCTACTCGAACTTTGGATACATCATCCTCGGCCGCGTGATCGAGCGCGTGAGCGGCATGCGGTACGAGGAGTACGTGCGCGCACGCGTGCTGCAGCCCGTGGGCGCCACTCGCACGCGGCAGGGCAGGTCGCGCATGAGCGACGCGCACCCGGAGGAGGTGAAGTACTATTCGCCGTTGGACCCTGGGCTGGGCATGACCGCGCCACTGGTGCCATCCGTGTTCCCGGGCGAAGGCACGGTGCCCATCAACTACGGGGGCTTTCACCTCGAAGTGTCTGATGCAAGCGGCGCCTGGGTCTCATCGACCGTCGATCTCCTGCGCTTCCTGGCCGGCGTCGATGGCCGTGCCACTCGTCCGGACATCCTCAGCGCCGGACTCGTCGCGGAGATGACCAGTACCGGTCCCACCGTTTGTGCCAGTGGCGCGTGCTTCTACGGATTGGGATGGTTCGTCCGCCCGACCCACGGCGACGCGAACTGGTGGCACGGGGGATCGCTCCCCGGCACGACGGCCATGCGCGTGCGCTCGTATGACAACGTCTCGATGGTCGGGCTGTTCAACGCTCGCTCCCTGACGCCCAACTCCGAGCCCGCGCTGGAGGCCGCGCTATGGAGTGCGCTCGCCGGCGTCACATCGATCCCGACGCACGACCTGTTTTCGACCTTCCAATAAGATGAAGTCGCAAGAGGCGTCCGAGGCCTGACCAGGTTTCCTTTGACGAGCGCACACACCCTCGATCACGGCGGTTGCCGGCTCGCCTTCGAAGTGGTGGGCGAGGGTCCGCCCGTACTCTTCATCCAGGGCGTCGGCGTGCACGGCGGCGGCTGGTCGCCCCAGGTCGAGGCGCTCTCGTCCGGGTTCCACTGCCTCTCCTTCGACAACCGCGGCATGGGAGCCAGCCAGCCTCTCACACTGCCGATGCCACCCGGCTTTCGCGGCGAATGCTGTGGCTGGGGCTTCGCTCCTCGGTGGGCACGCGGCGGATGCGGCGGCGTGCGTTCCTGGAGATCGTCATGCCACCCGGGGCGGTCGTGGCGAGCGAGGCGGAGGGGCTGGCGGCGCGCCTGGAACCGCTCTTCGGGCACGATCTGGCGGATCAGCCGCCCGTGGCGATGCGGCAGCTGCGGGCACTGCGCGCATACGATGCGAGTACGCGGCTGGGCCGGCTGGCAGGCGTGCCGACGCTGGTCGTCAGTGCCACGCACGATCCGATCGCACTGCCGCGGTTTGGACGGGCGCTGGCGGATGGGGTGCCGGGCGCCCGCTTCGTCGAGGTGAGGGACGCCTCGCACGGAGTGACGATCCAGCATGCGGAGCAGATCAACGCCCTGCTGAGGGAGCACCTCACGCGAGCGGAGGCGCTGCGTCACTCCTGAGCCGGGAGGCTTGCGAACCACGCCCGATAGGAGGTGTTCCTCGCCAGGTGCCGGTTGTAGTCGGGGGCTCCGTCCGTCCACCAGACCGCCCCTCGCTCGCCCAGGGCGACTTTCGCCCGGTTCACCGCGGCGCGAGCCAGGCGCACACCGTCCTCGTCTTCCGCGCGCTTCGCCCGTCCCACCGCGGCACGCGCCTGCATCAGCTCCCGCGTGAGCTTCCCGCGCTCGTCCTGGCTCAACCCCGGGTTGGTACAGCGCCAGAGACGGCCCCGCACCACGAAGTATCGACCATCGGGGGTGACCGGGTAGCGCATCTGCACCGTGTCCCGTAAGCTGAGCCCAGGCGTCTCCGTCGGGGCGTCAGCAGGGTTCGTTCCCCCCGTGGCGCGTTGCTCCGGCCGCTGCGCCGCAGGTCCGAGCCCAGTTGCTCCTTTGATGAGACAAGGGATCGCAAGCTCCTTCACCGGCTGGAGTTGCCTCGGGGCGGTGTCGATGTGGTATGACTTCCTCGGCAGTTGGAGTACGATTCCGAGGCGAGTGCTAGGGAATGACCGCTGATCTGATTGACGAAATCGAAATCGACGCTGAGGGACGGCTGCACGTGAGACCGCAATCGGCGGCCTTTCCGCTCGTCTGGCGTGAGGCCATGGGGGTCAACTGGGATCCGGTCAGGCGCACCCTTCACTCGCCCCCTCCGAGAGAGTGGAGCCACGCCCGCTGGTTCGCCCAAATTCTGGCCGCGGCCCAGGAGCAGGGGTGCAAACTTCAGGTCTCAGGCGCCACGCGCTGGAGGAACGTGCCGCAGCCCCTCAGAAATGAGATTGGGCTCGTTGCTTCTGGATCATCGACGGCAACAGCATCTTCGCGTGATCGTGAAGGCGACGAGTGATCTCAGCGCCATGGGCGCGGTCCTTAGCGTACGTCGCGCATCGCGTGCTCCAATCCTCTTGACCATCACCGTCCAGCAGGGCAGCTTGGCGAACGGGCGGCTTTTGAGTCGCTCGTGGATGAGGCTTGCCCTAGCTTTGTTTCGGGAGAGCAGCCCCGGATGGCTGCGTTCGGCCGTACCGAAGCTCCTCACCTCCGACCCGCCATGCCCATGCGCCTCGCAGCCATTCTGACGTCCCTCCTCGTGATCGCCCTTGCCGGGGAGTCGCACGCGCAGGCCGCACCGCCGCCGCCCGAACTGCCAACGGTGGAACTGTCGCCGGAGCTGGACCGGGTGCTTCGCGACTACGAGTCTGCCTGGCGGCGCGGCGACGCAGCGGGGCTGGCCGCGCTCTTCGCCGAGGACGGCTTCGTCCTGCAGGGCGGGCGCGCGCCCATCCGCGGGCGGGCCGCGATCCAGGCGGCATACGCCGGCCAGGCAGGGGGGCCGCTCCGCCTGCGGGCGCTCGCGGCGGCGACGGCGGACACGGTGGGCTACATCATCGGCGCGTACGGCTATGGCGACGCCCCGGGTGACCAGGGCAAGTTCACGCTGACGCTCAGCCGGGGGCCAGACGGGCGATGGCTCATCTTCTCGGACATGGATAACTCGAGCCGGCCGCCGCGCCAGCCTGGCGCCGCGCCGCCGCCCTGACGAACCGATGCCGCTGCCAGGAGCCGCGGGCGGGCTTTACCGTCTGCGTTCCCTTCACGTGGCGTCAGAGTGGCGCGAACACCTTTCGGGGGGAGGGAGGCTCGATTCGCTGGGGAGTGGGCAGTACCGGTCGTCGGTCGTCGATCACGCGCCTTCCGGATTGCCGCTCCAGCGCCATGTAGTGCTGGCCCATCTTGAGCGGATCATTATCGAACCGCTCCCAGATCTTCCGGCGGACTCCCAGATCTCTTCGATGATCGCGTCTACCTGTCGGCGTAGTGGATCGGCTCACTCATCTCCCCCTCCTGGGCAGATCGCCTGGAGCGACGATGCGCCCAGTGTCTTCTGCTTACCAACGATCACTGCGGTGCGTGCGCCTCAGGCGATTGTTCCTGCGCCTCGTGTTCTCTCAGGAGAGCCTGGCAAGCGGCGATGATCCGGGCCTCCTCTTCTGGAGATGACGACGACTTGAGTTCAGGGTGACCTTGGGCGACGCGGTCGGCGTGCCGCTTCATCATGTGGGCAGACATCTTGTGAGGATCATTGTCGAACTCCTCCCACATCTTGCGGCGAATCTCCCAGATCTCTTCGATGATCGCGTCTACCTCGTCATCCCATTCAAGAGCGGCATCGAAATCATCGGCATCGAAAGCATCGCTCATGGTTCCCTCCTGAGGAGATCCTGTCGAGTGACGAGGCAGGCTTCGGCATGCGGCGGAAGGTAACAGCGTCCAGATTGGATGCGTAACCCCGCGCAGAAAAGCGGCCACGGGCGTAGCGGAGTGTCCACGTATGGCGGAAATAGAGTAGATCCTGGCCCTGTCGCGGCCCACTTCCCGAATGTGCAGGGTACGCCCGTTGCGTTGGAAAACTCCCGTCACGGCGCGGCCGGACGGGGATGATCCCGCCCGGGAGCCGCAACCTGTTCCAGGAAAGAGACATGGCATCTCCGGCGATTGCGCGGGCGCGCTACCAGGGGCTGGCGGCGGCGCGCAGGTGGGAGCACGAGCCGGCGCGGCCCAAGGAAAAGTTCACGCTGTCCGTCGGCGACCGCGTGGGCGAGCTGACGGTGATCGGCCACGTGGCGTGCGGGCGCATGACCGAGCTGTACCAGGTGTGGAGCAACCGCCACTGGTGCGCGCTCACGGGAAAGATCCTGCTCCCCGAGCACTGCGTGAACGGCGTGGCGCCCGTGTCGTTCCGCCGCGAGGCCGAGGTGCTCGACAAGCTGAAGCACCCCAACATCGTGCGGCTGTTCGGCAGCGGCGAGGCAGACGGGCGGGCGTTCATCCTGCTGGAGTACCTGGCCGGGCCCTCGCTGTTCGACGTGCTCGAGGGGCTCACGCAGCGCCGCCTGCAGGTGCCCGACGCCATCCGCGCCATCATGCACGTGGGCGCCGCCATCCACTACCTGCACCGCTGCGGCTACCTTTACCGCGACCTGAAGCCCGGCAACGTGCACCTGCGCGAGGGCGTGCCGGTGCTGCTGGACTTCGACGTGGTGCGCGAGATCGAGCCCATCCGCCGCCCCGCCGACCGTTTGGGGACGGCGCCGTACATGGCGCCCGAGCAGGTGATGAAGCAGCCGCTGACCGCCGCGACAGACGTCTACGGCCTGGGGGCGCTGCTGTACGAGTGCGTCACCGGCAAGTGGCCCACCGAGGAGCCCGAAGACGAGGACGACGAGGCGTTCTGGGACGAGCTGGACGAGGACGAGGAGACGGACGAGCGCCCCGTGGCGCGGGTTCGTCCCCCCACCGAGGGCCGCGAGCTGACCACAAAGGAGCTGGAGCAGCGCTATCCGCAGATCACCCAGGCACCCGTGCCGCCGCGCGCCCACAACCCGGGCGTGCCCCGCGACCTGGAAAAGCTGATCCTGCGCTGCCTGGCCGCCGACCCCGCCGACCGCTTCCAGACCGTCTCGGGGATGCTGGCCGCCCTGGCCCCCATGCTCAAGGGCCGCCACCGCATGTGGCCGGAGAACGCGCCCATCGAACGGCGCGCCGATACCGCAACCCGGTAGCTACTTCAGTCTCCGGTCGTCCGGAATCAGCGACTTGTGGATGCCCACCGCCGCCCGCGCGCCCTCGGCGGCGGCGCGGAGGGCCAGGCGCGAGCCGGGGATGATGTCGCCCGCCGCGTACACGCCGGGCACCGTGGTCTGGTGCTCCTTGTCTACCTCCAGGATCCCGTCCAGGTCCGCCTCGCACCCCAGGTCCGCGGGAAAGCTGGAGCCGGGGCCCGACGCGATGTGAAAGAACAGCGCGTCGAATTCCTCCGTCTCCCCTCCGTGGTAGACGACGCGCTGGATCTGCCCGCCCTCGCCTTCCAGCCGTTCGATCACGGCCTCCCGCACCGGGATGTTCCACCGCTCCAGCGCCGCTTTCGCGGGCTCCTCCATGTCGGGCGGGTGGCCATGCGTGAGGATGGTCAGGTTCTCCGTCCAGGTCAGCATGTACATGCAATACGCGGCGATGGAGCGGCCCCAGCCGATCACCCCCACCTTCCTGTCGGAGATGCCCGGGCCGTCACAGTCCGGGCAGTGCCAGATGCTGGTGCCGTAGAAGTCCTCGAACCCCGAAATTTCGGGGACGATGTCGCGCAGCCCCGTCGCGATCAGAATGCGCCGCGCGCCGAAGGTGCGGCCGTCCTCCACCGTGACCGTGAAGTCGTCCTGCTTGCCCGTGATCTCCGTAACCACGATGGGCTCGTACTCGGCGCCGGCGTCGATGGCCTGCTGGCGGGCCACCTTCCTGAGCTCCGCGGGGGGCGGGTCCTTGATGCCCAGGTAGCCGTGGACGGCCCAGGTCTCGGCGTTGCGCGGGTCTTCGGCGTCGAAGATGCGCACCTTGCGGCGGTAGCGCGCCAGCCACAGCCCCGCCGCCAGCCCCGCCGGCCCGCCGCCCACCACGATCACGTCGTACATCCCGCCGTACGGCATCCGGTATCCCTCCGCGCGTTTTCACCAATGGAACGACGGACGGCGCGGGTGCAATCGGCGGGCCGGGTACGCGCCAACGCACCGGCGGTTGCCGTGGGGACGGTGGCGTGTATACTGCATTTTCCCGATCGATCCACCGATCCCGCCGCCGCCGGGCCGACCTCGTTTGCCCGTGCCTGACCGCTGTCTGGAGGCTGCCGTGCTCCGTTGCATCCGAACCGTTCCCCTCGCGGCGCTCGCGCTGGCCGCGTCCGCCCCAGCCCTGAACGCGCAGGCCTCACCCGGCGCGAGCGGCCCCGGCGCCGAGAACCCGCGGATTCATGACATCGTTCGCCAGGTGTCGCCCGCGCGCATCGAGGCCGACGTGCGGCGGCTCGCCGCATTCGGCACGCGGCACACGACATCGGACACGGTTTCGGCCACGCGCGGCATTGGGGCCGCGCGCCGGTGGATCTTCGCCGAGTTCCAGCGCATCTCGCGCGAGTGCGGCGGGTGCCTTGACGTGCAATACGTCAGCGAGGTGATTCCGGGCGGGCAGAACCAGCGCATTCCCCGCGACACGCGCGTGGTGAACGTGGTCGCCATCCAGCGCGGGCAGACGGACCCCAACCGCCACGTGCTGCTCCTGGGGCACTACGACTCGCGGGTGACGGACGTGATGAACGACACCTCCGACGCGCCGGGGGCCAACGACGACGCGTCGGGAACGGCGGCGGTGATCGAGGCCGCGCGCGTGCTGAGCAGGCACCGCTTCGACGGCACCCTGGTGTATGCCGCGCTGGCGGGCGAGGAGCAGGGGCTGAACGGGGCGCAGATCCTCACCCGCCACGCACAGGCGAACGACTGGCGCATCGCGGGGGTGCTGAACAACGACATCATCGGCAACTCGCGGGGCATCAACGGCGCGGCCGACAACACGGTCGTGCGCATCCTGTCACCCGGCATTCCGCCCGAGGCGCCGGCCGCCGTGCTGCGCCAGTACCTGTACAGCGGCGGCGAGCTGGACGTCCCCACCCGCCAGCTGGCGCGCTACGTGGACCGCATCGCCGACCGCTACGTGCCCAACCTGGACGCGCAGATCATCTACCGCCTGGACCGCTTCGGCCGCGGCGGCGACCATACGCCGTTTTTCCTGGCCGGCTTTCCCGCGGTGCGCCTGACGGAGCTGTACGAGGACTACACGCGCCAGCACCAGGACCTGCGCGTGGAGAACGGCATCGAGTACGGCGACGTGCCCGACGCGATGGACTTCGTCTACAATGCCAGGGTCACGGCGCTGAACACCGCTTCCATGGCGTCGCTGGCCTGGGCGCCCGCCGCGCCGGACTCGGTGACCATCCGCGGCGCCGTGACGCCGCACACGGTGCTGCGCTGGAAGGCGGTGGACGCGCCGGACCTGGCGGGCTACCGCGTGTACTGGCGCCTGCCGACGGACGCCAACTGGACGCACTCGCGCTGGGTGGGCAACGTGTCCGAGGCCACGCTGGAGAACATCGTCATCGACAACTGGTTCTTCGCCGTCGCCGCCGTGGACCGCGACGGCAACGAGAGCCTCACCGTCTTCCCGTCCCCAGGCAGGTAGTCGACGGGTCCTGGAAACGACGAAGCCGCCGGGATCGATACCCGACGGCTTCGTCGTTTCTCCGATCGAGACACACAGTGCTACGGCCGCGGCGGCACGGGAAGGGGCTGGGGTTGGGCGGGGGAGGGCTCTGGCGAAGCGGGCGCGGCGGCCGGTGCCGGTGCGGCCTGGGCCTCCTGCTCGCGTTCCCTGCCCACCATCGGAGGGCGCCGGTCGGAGGCCCGTCCCGCCCGGGTGCCGCGCTTCAGGCCGCCCGTGGTGTCGTCCAGCTCCTCGTCGCTGCTGATCACGTGGGGGGTGATGAAGATGAACAGCTCGAAGTCGTCGCTCCGCCGCGTCTTGCGTCCGAAGATCCCCCCGATCAGGGGGATGCTGGAAAGCAGCGGCACCCCCCCGCTGGTCCGGTCGCGCTGCAGCCCCGACAGGCCGCCGAGCACCGCCGTGTGGCCGTCGCGCACCAGCAGCTGGGTGCTCACCGATCGCGTGTTGATCACCGGCGCGTCGAGCCCCGACGCGGACGCCGACACGCTGTTGATTTCCTGCACCACCTGCATCTGCACGAAGCCGTCGGCGCTGATGGTGGGCAGCACGCGCAGGGTGGTGCCCACGTCCTTGTACTGCACCACCTCGTCCAGCACGCCGCCGTCGGTGGACCGCTGCACCTGCACGAACGGGCGCTGCTCGCCCACGACGATCTCGGCTTCTTCGTTGTTGGCGGCCAGCAGCAGCGGACGGTCGAGGATCAGCACATTGCTGCGGCTCTCGCCCGCGCGCAGCACCACGTCGAGGTCGATGCCGCCCAGGTTCAGCGCCCGGATCACCAGGTCGCCGACGCCCACGCCGCCGCGGGTGGAGCCGCCGACCGTCGCGTCGCGCGACTCTTCCAGCCGCGAGTCGGGCGCGTCGACGTCCAGCCCCAGCGCGAAGGTGTAGTCGCGCCGCACGTACGCAACGGTGGTCTCGATCACCACCTGCAGGGGGCGCACGTCCACCTGCTCCACCGCGGCGCGGATCAGCTCGAAGTCGGCGCGGCTGCCGCGGATGAGCAGGCTGTTGGTGCGCGCGTCGGGAACGATCACCAGGTTGCCCGACACGTTCCCCGAAGCCGGTCCCGGCCCCGCCGTGGCGGTTGGGCGCTGGGTGCCGTAGTCCGGGATCCGGTTCTGGGCCAGGTCGCCCCCCAGCGTGGAGCCCCGCGAGCCCAGCTCGCCCAGGGCGCCGCCGCGGCCGTACAGCGCGTTGATGGTGGCCGCCACGTCGGCCGCGCGCGCGTGCCGCAGCCGGACGACGAACAGCTCCACCCCACCCGCGCTGGCCAGCGACGCGCCCCCCGCCCCCGGGTCGTACGCGGGCGGGCCGTTCGTCCCCATCCCGGGCTGCGGCGGTCCGCCGGGCGGTGCGCCACCCTCGCGGCCGCGGATGCGATAGCCGCCCTCGGCCTCTTCCATCACGTAGCCCTGGTCGGCCAGCAGCGTGCGCAGCAGCCCCGGGATGTCGCCGCGGGCCAGCGGCCGGGGGCTGACGAAGGTGATCCGCTGGTTTCCCAGCTGCCCGTACAGCACCGGGCGGTCCAGGTACTGGCTGAGCACGGCGACGGCCGCGCGCAGCTCGGTGTCCACCAGGTTCACGTTGACGCCCTGCGCGCCCTCCGAGACCAGCGGGTCCTGCGCGCGGAGCGGCGCCGCGAGGCACGCCGCCGCCACCAGGGCGCCCAGGGTGGCGCGTGTCATTGCTGCCATGGTTTCCGTACGGAAAGGGTCCAACTGGTGTCGGCGCCCGCGACGACTACCCGGTCGCGGGTCACCGAGCGGACGCGAAGGTCGCCCAGCACGGTGCCGGCGCGCACGGCGACCGCGCCCTCGCGGCCGGGTACGCCCTCGAGCAGCGCCTGCCACGGCGGGCCCACGATGCCGGTGACGGCCAGCGCGGGGCGGGGCGGGGGCGGCGGAGTGTACGTCGGCGGCGGGGGCATCGTGCCCATCCCCATCGGGCCGGCGAGGGGCCGGCTGTAGCCGACCGGGGCCGGAACGCGGTCCAGGCGGAACGGGTTGGCGGCGGCGACGGAGCGTGCCGCCGCCGCCAGCCGGCCGGGCGCGGGACGGGGCGGGTCGCCAGGGGCGCCGGCCACGCCGGCCGGAACGGGTCGAACGCGGGGCACGGCATCGCGCCAGCGCAGCCATCCGCCCAGCGCCACCGCCAGGGCCGCGGCCCACAGCACCCGCTCCCACCGCCGCCGCGTCATGGAGTTCCTTCTTCCGCCGCCAGGGACGTGGTGTCCGCACTGACGGTCACCGAGTCCGCGTCCGTCCGCGTGCGGCGGGGCGGGCCGTCGGTGCCGGGCGCGAGCGCCATCCCCTCCACCGCCACCTCCAGGCGCAGGGCCTCGGGCTGCTCGGCGGGCCCGCCGGGGTTGGGCTGGGTGATGGACAGCTCGCGCACGGCCAGCCGCTCGGGCGCGCCTTCCAGCAGGGCGAGCATGCGGGTGATGGACGGCAGGTCGCCCGTGGCGTCGGCGCGGACGACGACGCGAAGAAAGGTGCCGGCCGAGGCGGTGTCGGGCCGCACCTGGACCGAGCCCACCTGCACCCCCGCGCGCGCCGCCGCGCCTGACACCAGCGACGCGAGCGCCGCCCCGGCGGCGGCGGGAGACCCGCCCTCCAGCACCGTGCCCCCCAGGGCCAGGAAGCGCGTGCGCCGCGCCTCCAGCGAATCGAGCGCGGCGGGCAGCTCCCGCACGGCCGCCTCGGAGCGCGCGGCGGCCTCCGCCTGCCGCTCGGCGCCGGCGCGGACGCGCTCGTCCCAGCGCCGCCACGCGGGGATCCCGCGTCCCACCAGCAGGATCAGCGCGATGGCGGCCGCACCCGCGACCAGCACGCGCCGGTCGCGCCCGGAGATCGCCGCGGTCATGGCCGTGCCTCCCGCGATGGACCCGCGCGGCGGGCCGGGTAAACGGTGAAGCGGATGGTCACCCGCTCCAGCTCCCTGCCCATCAGCGCCTCGCGGGTGACCGGGCCGACGATTTCGGGCGCCGCCACGCCGGGCACCTTTTCCAGCGGCTGCACCAGCGAGCCGGCGCGCGGGGCCAGCGCCACCAGGCTGCCGGACGCGGAATCCGCGCGGAAGCTCACCAGCGCCCCGCCGGGAGGAAGCGCGGCGGCCACGTCGGCCAGCAGCAGCGTGGGCGAGTAGTGATGCCGGCCGAACTCGGCGGCCTCCCGCAGGGCCGCCGTCACCCGGGCCAGCTCGCGGTCCGTCTGCACCGCGGCGCGGTGTCGGGCCTGCACCGACGCGATCCGCGCCGCGGCCGCGTCCTGGGCCTGCATGGCGCGGGCGGCCGGGGCCAGGGCGGCGAAGAGGAGGGAGGCGGCCAGCGCCGACGCCGCCACGTTCACCCGCCAGCGGGGTGCGTCCCCGTCCGCCGCCGATCCGCGCAGCGCCAGGGGCTCCCAGGCGGGGAGCGCGGCCGCGCCGTACGCGTCGGCATAGCGCCATGCCTCGTCGCCCAGGCGGGCCAGGGCGGGCGTCACCGACGGCGCGGGCGGGGCGGGCGCATGCGCGGCGCCAAGGCGGCGGACGGACACCATCTCGCCCCCTGCCAGCGTCACCTGCGCCACGGCGCCGCCGTCGGGCCACAGCACCTCGCCATCGGCCAGGGCGCGACCCAGCACGGCGACGGAGGGAACGAAGCGGTCCACACGATGCCCCCCGGCGCGGCACCCGGCCTCGACCGCGCGGACGGTGCGCTCGTCCAGCGCGGCCGCCCAGACCACGCCCGGCTCCACGATGCGGACGCCCGTGGTGGCCAGTGGAGCGCCGTTGCGCAGAAAGAACTTCGACGCACCCTCGCGGACGATCTGCGCCAGCACGCGGGGGTCGTCCAGCGGCGGCAGGCCGGCGATCCGGCGGGTCTGCGACAGCGACGGCCCCAGCGCCACCACCACGCGCGGCCGTGGAAAGCGGGGGAGCGGCGCGCCCGAAAGCAGCTCCGCCAGCGCGTCGGCCAGCG
Source organism: Longimicrobium sp. (assembly GCF_036399935.1). Classification (GTDB taxonomy): domain Bacteria; phylum Gemmatimonadota; class Gemmatimonadetes; order Longimicrobiales; family Longimicrobiaceae; genus Longimicrobium. The sequence goes on along the minus strand of NZ_DASWMD010000069.1, from coordinate 68,062 downwards.
AGTCTCCCGCTTCCACGGAGGTCTCGTTGGCGGCCACCACGCGCCCGGCGTTCAGCGCCACGGCGCGAATGCGGTCCGCGCCCACCGCGATTCCCAGGGTCAGCCTCATTCGGTCCACGTCTTTCGCCGCACCACGGCTGCGCGCTCGCCCGCGCGGACCAGCCGCACTTCCACCACGCTGACCGCGGGCGGGGTTCCCACGCCGGTCCGGGCGCGGACGATCCAGGCTTCCGGCTCCGTCCCGGCGGCGCCCACGAACTCGGTGAACCGCCGCAGCAGCACCTCGCGCGCGCCGGGCGAGAGCTGTCCGGGAAAGGCGGACAGGTCGGTGATGGTTTCGCCGCGGGAGCGCAGGTCCACCACGCGCGCCACCGCCTCGGGGGTGAACCCGGGAAGCGAGGCCAGCACGGCGGCGGGCGCATGGCCCAGCGGCACGCGCCCGGATTCGGGGGAAAGCAGGGCCTCGATCCCGGGCACGGCGTCGAAGCCGCGGACCAGGGCCAGCTCCCGCGCGTCCACCAGGGGTCCGTCGCGAGGCGCCCGCCGCGCGTGGGCCCGGTACCATCCGTGCTCGGCACCGCGGGGGCGCGGCACGGAGTCGGCGTCGCGCCAGTCCGCCAGCGCATCGACCAGCGAGTCGGCGCGGGCGGCGGGAACGCCGTGGGCGGCCAGCGCCCGGTGGATGGCGTCGTCCGGGGTGGCGTTCACGTCCAGCGCGGCGCCCGCGGCGATCGTCTCCACCGTGCACCCCGACCCCGCCAGCAGCGGCGACTCGCGGACGGCGCGGTCCATCCCGTTCCAGGCGCCGAGCCCGGGCGCCTGGTTGCGCGCGGCCTTCAGCGCCTGCGACAGGGCCGCGCGGGCGCGCTCCAGGCACCCTTCGGCGCGCCAGGCGGCGTCCGCCAGGTCCGCCCGGTTGCGCGCGGACGCCACCGCCTCGCGCCCGGCCAGGCTCCCAGCCATCGCCAGCGCCGAGACGCCGACCAGGATCCAGAGGACGGAGATCAGCGCGAACCCGCCCCTGCGGCGCGCGGTCATCCACGCTCCCCGATGCGCACGATGGTGGTGTCGCCATCGATCACCAGCCCCAAGGCGAGCGGCGCGGTGATGCTGGATCCCCACGAGCGCAGCCACCATCCGCCCTCTCCCGCCGGGCGCAGGTACAGGATCTCGCCCCGCTGGAACCCCGACCTCAGCGGCACCAGCTCGCCGGTGGAAAGGCGGAGGGCGAGGACGTTCCCGCCGTTCACCTGGATCAACCCGAGCGACGCGTCACATTCTTCCAGCCACCCGTCAGGCACCTCGCACCAGCTCCGGAAGCGGGCCATCCCGGGCTCGCCCTGGAAGCGGACCTCGCTCCCCGGGACGGCCGAGACCTGCGTGCGGCCGGCGATGGACCGGACCAGCGCGTCGGCGTTGCCGTCGCGGTCCGCCGCTTCTGCCGCCCCGGCGATGCGTTCCGCGTGGTCGGCCACCTGCTCCAGCATGGCGCGCGCGCCCACCAGCACCACTCCCATCACGGCGAGGGCTACCATCACCTCCACCAGCGTAAAGCCGGCGGAGCGCAGGGCGCGCGGGTCAGGGAAGCAGGTCACGGGCGGTGTCGGGGCGAAAGAGGGAGGTGCGCAGGATCACGCGCGCACCGGCGCTGTCCGTCAGCGCCACGTCGTACAGCTCGGGGTCCGGCCGCTGCACCGAAAGGCGCCAGGGCCCCTGCGGCCGGCTGCCCAGGCGGCGGTCCAGGTCTTCCCGCGTCCACAGCGCGACCGCGTGCATCAGCGCCGAGGCTTCGCGCGCCTCCACGTCCGCCGCGCGCGCCCTCCGCACGCCCTCCGCCGCCTGGCCCACCATCGCCACGGCCGCCGTTCCCGCCACGGCGAGGATGACGATGGCGACGATGGCTTCGAGCAGGACCGCGCCGGAACGGCAGTGCGTGAGTGCGTGAGTGCGTGAGTGCGTAAGAGAGGGATCAAGGAACGGCACGGGGCCTCCCGGTCAGCGGGTCCAGTCCGAGCGCGCTGTCGCCGCGCACGCTGCCGTCGGGGAGGGCGATCAGGCGAAGGACGGTGTCGCCGGTGGCAAGCGTCAGCGGCACAGGCCGGCGGGTGTCCAGCGCCCTGCGCCGCGCATCCGCGATGGCCGCCGCGCGCTGGCCGGCGGGGTCCGTGTCGTCCAGCGAGCGCACGGCCAGCCCGGTCACCCCGGCCATGATCCCCAGCACGACGAGCACCACCATCAGCTCCACCAGCGTGAACCCGGCCTGGCGAGCGCCCACGCGTGGCCGCGCGCAACCCACGCTCCCGCACTCCCGCACTCCCGCACTCACGCACTTCCCCATCATCCCGGCCTCACGCTGTAGACCGCCTGCAGCAGCGCGGCGGCCACCAGCGCCACCACCCCCCCGAAGGCGATGATCAGGGCCGGCTCCAGCACGCGTACGGCGGAGCGCACCAGCGACTGCGCGCGCTCGCCCTCGATGCGCGACGCGTGGGCCAGCATGTGCGGCACACGCCCGCTCTCCTCGCCCGCGCGGATCAGCCGCACGGCCGTGGGCGTGGCGGCGTCCGCCTCGGCCAGCGACCCCCCGATGGCGCGGCCGGCGACCACCTGCTCGCGGGCCGCCAGGATGCGCGCGGTCAGCGCGGCGTCGTCTGTGGCGCGGGTGGCGTGCAGGAGCCCCGGCGCGATGGGGACGCCGCTTTCCAGCAGGGCGCCCAGCGCCGCGCAGAACCGCGACACCGCCGCCGCGCGCCGCACCGCGCCGACGACGGGAAGCGCCAGCAGGAACGCGTGCCAGCGCGCCTTCCCCGTCTCGGTTTCGGTCCACACCCGCCACGCGACGAACCCCACCGCCAGCACGAACACCCCGGGAATCCAGCCCGCGCGCGCCGCCCGCGATCCGTGCAGCACCAGCCGGGCGAGCGGGGGCAGCTCCTGGCCCAGCCCCTCCAGGATCTGCGTGAAGCGGGGAAGGACGAAGCCCACCAGCAGCCCCAGCGACGCCGTTCCCGCGCAGGCCAGCAGGAGCGGATAGGCAAGGGCCCCGCGCACGGCGCGGCGGGTCTCGGCGGCGGACTCCATCAGCTCGGCCGCGCGGACCACCGCGGAGGCGAGCCCGCTTCCCGCCTCGCCCGCCTGCACCAGGCCCACCACCAGGGGCGGGAACGCGACCGGCGCGGACGCCAGCGCGGCGCCCAGCCCGCTCCCCTGGCGCACGGAGTCGCGCAGGTGCGGGAGCGCGGGCGTCCAGGCGGGCGGAACCAGGTCGTCCATGGCGGCCAGCGCCCGGCCCACGGGCAGCCCCGACTCCAGCAGCGTGGCCAGCACCCGCAGCCCCAGCGCCAGGTCGCCCGACGACATCCGGGGCCCCCGCGCCTCGCGCCCGCGCTCCAGCTTCACCTCCAGCGGAAAGAGCCCGCGCGCGAAGAGAAGGTCGCGCGCGGCGTCGGCGCTGTCGGCGCGCACGGTGCCCGTTTCCATGGCCCCGGTGCGCTGCGCGGCGCGGTAGGCGAAGGTGGTTCCGGCGGTGCTCACGACATCACCGCGGCGCCCCGGCGCCCCACGAGGTGACGTCGGCGTCCTCGCTCTCGCCCCCCTCGCGGCCGTCGCGCCCCAGCGAGTACAGGTCGTATCCCTGCGGGTTCAGCCGCCCGGGAGCCACGTACACGTACGGCTTGCCCCACGGGTCCGCCGGAACGTCGCGGCGCAGGTACGGGCCCCGCCAGCGGATGGGCCGCGCGCCCGTTACGGGCTCGGTGCGCAGGGCCGCCAGCCCCTGCTCGGTGCTGGGATAGGCGTGGTTGTCGAGGCGGTAGTTGTCGAGCGCCGCGCCCAGCAGCTCGATCTGCTGCCGGGCCGCGCTGGAGTTGGCGTCGCCCACGTTGCGGAACACCTCGGGCGCAACCACCGCCGCCAGCACCGCGATGATGGCGATGATCACCAGCATCTCGATCAGCGTAAAGCCGGCCCGCCGCCGGTCACTCCTGTACGACACGCAGCACCTCCTCCACCGTCGTCGTTCCCGCGCGGGCGCGCGCCCACCCGTCCGCGCGCATGGGTGTCATCCCCGCGCGCCGCGCGGCCTCGCGCAGCTCCGGCCTGGGCGCGCGCCTCATCACCGCCTCGCGCAGCACGTCGTCCATCTTCATCAGCTCGAACACCCCGGTACGGCCGCGGTACCCCGTGCCGCGGCACGCCGGACACCCCGCGCCCCGGTGGAAGTCGCCGCGCGGGTCGTCGCCGCCCGCCAGGCGAAGGACGGCCTCGCGCGGCGGATCGTACGGCTGGCGGCACCCGTCGCACACCCGCCGCACCAGCCGCTGCGCGAGGATGCCGTCCACCGTCGCCGCCACCAGGTAGTCGGGAATTCCCAGGTCCAGCAGGCGGGGCAGGGCGCCCACGGCGTCGTTGGTGTGCAGCGTCGAAAAGACCATGTGCCCGGTCATGGCGGCCTGCACCGCGATCTCGGCCGTTTCGGGGTCGCGCATCTCCCCCACCATGATCACGTCCGGGTCCTGGCGCAGGATGGACCTCAGCGCCTGCCCGAAGCTCACCCCGGCCTGCCGGTGCACGGGCACCTGCGCGATGCCGGGAAGCTGGTATTCCACCGGGTCTTCCACGGTGATCACCTTTTCCGTGCGTGCGTCGCGCAGCCCCAGCGCGGCGTACAGCGTGGTGGTCTTTCCCGACCCGGTGGGCCCGGTCACCAGGATCATCCCGTACGGCTGCCGGGCGAGCGCCTCCATCCCCGCCAGCACGTGCCCCGGCATCCCCAGCTCCCCCAGCTGCACCGGGCGCCCGCCGCGGTCCAGCAGGCGCAGCACCACGCTTTCGCCGAAGAGGGTGGGGACGGTGGATACGCGCAGGTCCAGCTCGCGGCTTTCCAGCCGCACGCGGATGCGCCCGTCCTGCGGACGCCGGCGCTCGGAGATGTCCAGTTCGGCCAGCAGCTTGATGCGGCTGACCACCGCCTGCTGCAGCTCGGCGGGGGCCTCGGGGGCGGGGGCCAGCACGCCGTCCATGCGAAAGCGCGCCGTAAGCCCGCTGCGCTCGGCCTCCAGGTGGATGTCGCTGGCGCCCGCGTCGAAGGCGTCGCGCACCAGCAGGTTCACGTAGCGGATGACGGGGGGCTGGTTGGCCAGGTCGCGCACGTCGGCGGCCAGGTCGTCGCCGTCGCCGTGCACCTGCGCCAGCTCGATCAGCCGGTCGGCGCGCGTGGCCAGGCGCTCGATCATGCGCTCCACGTCGGCGAGGGTGGCCGGCTCCGTCACCACGGCGCGGCCGTATGCGAACGTGAGCTCGTCCAGCGCGTCGAGCAGCGCCCCGTCCGCCGCGGCCACCAGCAGCGTGCCGTCCGGCGCCAGCTCGCGCGGGCACAGGCGGTGATGCAGCAGGAACTCGCGCGAGATTCCTTCGGCCAGCGGTACTTCGGCGGACATCGGCATCCCGGAACGCGCCCATACCACCGGGCAACGAAAGGAGAAGTTCGGCTCATCTACCGAAGATTAACCGAAGAAATCGTGCCTGACAACCCTGCGCTTGAAGGTGTGCGGAGGGCACGCATGTTCAGGGACCGGAGCGGCGCACGCTGCTGGCAAGGCTGCGCAACTCCGCGAACCCAGCAGAGGTGGGTGGTGGCATGAAGGAAAGGCCCCGGAGCGTTCGCATCCGGGGCCTTCCTCGTGGTGTGATGATCGGTGCGGCGCCTATCAGCTATCTCCTGATACCGCCCTAACGCCCTGAAGATGTGCGGCGGGTCGCCGCGCGAAAGCACTAATAACCCCGTGACGCTAACGGTGGGAACCTCATGCTTTCGTCACGGACGGTGTGCACCAGGGGAGGTGGTGTCCGCTCGACGCCGAAGTTCCGCACACGCAGGGGGAGCGCTCGCCGGATCAACGATGAGACCATTCGCGTGCCGTAGTCGGCACGGGCGTCGATGGCCCCCGATTCCCCAGATAACAACATCATCATCGGACGGCTCCACCCCGTCGGCACCAGCAGAGCGGAGTTCGTACGTAGTTCCCACTGCCCGGTAGATGATCTCTCGCCCCCAGGGGTCAACCCGGTCACCCGGACGTCTGGCAGTGAACGCATTCAGGTTAGCAGGTATGTTCCGATGTTCTGCTGCGTACAATTGGGCGTGGTACTGGAGCTGGTCAAGCTGCACCATCGCTGCAGTGTTCGGATCGCCAATGCTCTCCCGGAATATCGGACGCTTTGGTGCGCCAGGGATTCCACAGCCTTGGAGGAGGCACAGGAGCGCAATGCACAGGATCCGCGTACGCACTGGTTCTCTCCACATAGCGTTAGCTGCGTCGGACTGTGAAACCCGGCCGACGGAGGGGTATCCTGCGCGTAACGTGATCACTGGCTGCATGTGGCCGCCCAAACGTTAAGTTCCCCAGTGCTATTCGCGCACGCGTAGCGATTTGCTGATCGTTCATGTGTTCGCTGCCCATGTGGCAGATGCTGCTGGCTTTTCATGGAGTTCCACCGTTCCCCCTGTTGCCCGGTTGCAATAGCGGCCTCTTCGTCAACAACGTGGCCGTGCTCGTGGGCGAGCGCCCATGCACGATCTCCAGGGGCTTGATTCAAAAGCGGTACTGACCCGTCGCTATCTTCGCGCAGCACGATGTTTGGGGACCGTCTGCGACGTATGGGTACATGGGCAAGAGCCGCTGGCTCACCGGGCTTTGCCGGGAGAATCGTGCCAGTTCGGATCCTCCCTCCATACAACATGCTGCGCAATCCACTTGCGGCAACTGAAGTGAGGTGGGGAAAGCTTTCCTCCACTCGGCTCCATTGGCCCTTGCTCAGACCTCCTGGGCAGGACCGGCCGCCGAGACCGAAGAAGCCCCGGCGTTTGAATAGCTCGTCGGGGCACAGCCCATACGGATCAGAATACGACACAGGGTCCCCCGCCGCGAACCCGTACAGGTTCAGCCCTCCGGCCAGGCCGATGGGGTCCTCCTGGGTAAACCGCCCCGCCGCCGGGTCGTAGTAGCGGTTGCGGCGGTAGAGCAGCCCCGAAGCGTCCTGCTGGTCCTCCATCACACTGCCCAGCCACAGCTGATCGTATCCGGTCGGGGAAGTCACTTCGGCGTTGTTCGCCGGTCCGTACGCCTCCTTCGCCAGCAGCCACCAGGTCCCCAGCTTGATGTGCGGGTGCGCCGGGTGCGCGAGCGTTCGCTGCCCATCGCTGAACATCACGTACGGCGCCCGACCCTGCGTGTTCCAGATGGGGATCACGGCGAAGTCCGGCCAATGCAGAACCTCCTCCTGCATGTAGTTCATGCGGATCACGCTGAGCGGCTGGTCCATCCCCGGCCCGTGCGTCAGCAGCACCCTGCCGGCGAGCACGTTCGGGTCGAAGATGCTGGGCGGCATGTGGTCCGCGGGCCTGCGCTCCGTGTCGTTCTCGCGCGACAGGTCCGAGTCCTCCATCTGGATCTCGTACAGCACCTGGTTGCGCGGACCAAGATGGGCCGATGGTGCTCGCCGCGTAAAACCACTCGTCGCAGCGAAAGCTCCACGCCGTGCGCGTTTCGTAGTCGTGATACGCAACCGCCACCGAGAGCGCGCCCGCGTCGTCGGCGAGCTTGCGGACCTTGGTGCGAAAGGGGTCGTCGTCTTCCTTCCGGTCTTTCCCGGCTGCCATCTGGGTCGTGGCGGGTCGCCCGGCCTGCCGGTTCTGTCCGGGCGGACCCGGTCGTACGAGAACCGGACCGGCCTTGCAGGTGTACGCCAGCCAGCGGCTCAGTCGCTGCTGAGCAGCGTTCATCGCGGGTGTGGTTCATGAGCGGGCCCGCGATGAAAAAGGAGAGCCGTGGACGCATCTCAACGCGTCCGCGGCTCGCCTTATTTCGTTGTCTCGCCGGCGGATACGTGCGGCGTATCCCGGCGCGGATCGGCCTGCTCGCGAGGCGCCCTACGGGGTCTGAGACGACACTTGATCGCCCCGGCCTCCGCTGATCACTCCAGCGTGGACCCGGGGACCCGGTTGAGGCGGGTCCGCACGGCCACGGACGAGACACTTGGTCGTGCTGGTGTCGATCCGGCCCGGATCATGTCCGATCCCAGAAGACAACGCTTGTTCAGTCGATTATGACAGGTATACCGAAGCTCTCAACACGCAGCTTGTCAGATACCCGCGAGATTCTCAGGCCGGCCCGATACCGCCGGCCTTCGTAGTTGTATGGGAAGACTATGTCGGAACCATCCGCATACATCGTCGCCTGCGCGCTTCTGTTATCAAAAGCACCCCGAGCGGCTTGCACGTGCTGAGCAGCTGCGGCGCGGTGGAGCGTCAGAACCTCGGCCACCACGGAATCAGACGCAACTGCAGCGAGGCTCAGCGAGTCAGGCCGCGATGCGGCCGTTAGAAACGCGACGGCGATCTCATAGGCTTCCTTTCGCGAAACCCGCAGGTTTTCCGCGACGCGCTCTTGCCCGCGTGCGCGACACCCTTCGATCGCGATACATAGGAGTAATAGTGACATCGCAGCCGTGGTAATCCTGCGCGCCGTCCGAACCCGCTCGGATTTGTAGTTATGGCTCATTTGTTTACCTCCTCAGTGGCCACATCGACGTGGCATTCCCATAGCGGCTTGGTAGATGTTATCTACGCTCCGAATCGTATGCATTTCGGATAGGCCGGCTGCTCCATTGCCGTATGCATAGAACTCAAATCCATGTCCAATTAGTTCGTGGGCAACAACGTTCGCTAGTGTGGGGCGGGTGCTTCCCCATGGCATGCAAAAACCCAAGACTTCTGTGCTCCGATAGTCTTGTGCCCAACCGGAGCCGATTTCTACGCGCCGGGGACAAACTGTCCCGGGGCAGTTCGGGTGAGCACCAGACCAACTCTGGCCTACCCTCCCAGCACCTGCAATGATCTCCGAATCGGTCTCGGACGACCGCGCACTGAAGGAAACGTTGTAGATATCGTCTATACCAGCCAGCAGCGCCAGCCGATTTCGGAGGCCCGCCAACCTTCTGTTGCTCGTAGCCCCAACCTCCGAGATGCAGTTGGTCCGATCGAGCGTCACCTTGGCGCCGACGGCTTCCGATGTTGCTGAGCGTAGTGCTTCTACTTGGCGGGCGCTACCTTTGTAGCAGACCTTCAGACCGTACGGATCAGAATACGACACCGGGTCCCCCGCCGCAAAGCCATAGAGGTTCAGGCCCCCGGCGAGGCCGATCGGGTCCTCTTGGGTAAACCGCCCGGTGGCTGGGTCGTAGTAGCGGTTGCGGCGGTAGAGCAGTCCCGAGGCGTCCTGCTGGTCTTCCATGACGCTGCCCAGCCACACCTGATCGTACCCGCTCGGGGAAGTCACTTCGGCGTTGTTCGCCGGTCCATACGCCTCCTTCGCCAGCAGCCACCAAGTCCCCAGCTTTATGTTCGGGTGCGCGGGGTGCGCCAGCGTCCGCTGCCCATCACTGAACATCACGTACGGCGCCCGCCCCTGCGTGTTCCAGATGGGGATCACGGCGAAGTTCGGCCAGTCCAGGACCTCATCTGCTACGTAATGCATGCGGATCACGCTGAGCGGCTGGTCCATCCCCGGCCCGTGCGTCAGCAGCACCCTGCCGACGAGCACGTTCGGGTCGAAGATGCTGGGCGGCATGTGGTCCGCGGGCCTGCGCTCCGTGTCGTTCTCGCGCGACAGGTCCGAGTCCTCCATCTGGATCTCGTACAGCACCTGGTCGCCGTCCCAGACGGTGCGCCGAATGGTGTTGAACGAGCACTCCTGCCGGTTGGTGACGTAGTCGCACCAATTGCGCTCGCGGACCAGGATGCGCCGGCCCAGCGGATCGTAGCGGTACTCCTCCCACGTCAGACGGTGCTCCGTCAGGTTGGTGAGGCTTCGCGTTTCCGCGAAGCGCAGGGTGCCGTCCGCCGCGTAGTACGACACGCGGTCGTTGGCCGTGGTCCCGGACCCGGTAACCTGGAAATTCTGGTTCCCCGACCGGTCATAAGCGTAGGAGGTGCTGGTGCCACTCCCGGGAGACACCCTCGTCTGCCGGCCCGTGTAGGGCTGATACGTCGACGTGCCGCCGGTGGTCGTGGAATCGTTGCTATCAGCCATCCTGCGGGCGTGAGACGAAGTCGTCACGTGGGTGTTGCCCAGCGCGTCGTACTGGTACGTCCCGTACGCCCTGTGCTTTATGATGTCGTTCGCGTGGTTTAGTGCCCTGGAACGCTGCTCGTACTCGACCAGGTGCCCCAGACCCGAGTAGCGGTTCCGCATCCACTCCTCGCTCCTCGTCAGGTTGTTGCTGAACAGGAGCTTGCCGCGCTGATCGTACTCCGCGACCATGTTGTCCAGCGGCCCACCAGAGAGTACGGTCGGCACCCACAGAGTGTCCCGGGTAAGCCGGCCGTCCTGATCGTACCCATAGCCCCGACGCGCGTTGGCCGGTAACGTCCTGCTGCTGAGCTGCCCCCGCTGGTCGTATTGGAAGGTGAATCCGTGGTTCAGCGGGTCGGTGACGCTTTCCAGCTCGCCCGTCAGCGGGTCGTAGGTGTAGCGCGTCACCGCGCCCGCCGCGGGCGCGAGCCCCGCCGGATGGTGCAGCACCGTCCGACGCCCGTTCAGGTCGTACGTGTAGCCGAGGGCGTACACGTGCTTCGTCGTATCGTTCAGCGCCAGCGTCTGGATCTTGAGCGTGTCGGCCCGCAGCTGACCGTTCGGATAGTAGCCGCGCCGCACCCGCGCGAAGCGGTTCTCCGCGCGTCGCAGGTTGCCCATTTCGTCGTAGCCAAAGTGCGTCGTGTCGCCGGGGATGGTCAGGCTGCAGTCGGCGGTGTTGCTCGGATAGTAGGGGTAGGACAGGTAGATGTTGTCGTTGCTGTTGTCACAGCCCTCCTGGACCCCCGTCCGGGTCGGGATTCCGGAATCGGCGACCGCTGCGTACCGGAAGGCCGACGTAGAGCGCCAGAACGGCCTCCGCAACACATCGAAGCGTGTGCGGATGGTGTCGCCGCGACGGGTGATGACCACCGTGGGGTTGCCAGCCGGGTCGTACACCGTACTGTCCCGGGGATTGTCCGTGCTGTTGGTAGGAGTTGCGTCCGGCGCCCATTCGCGGATGGCGCGCCCCGCGGCATCGTAGTCCCAGCGCGTCGTGATCACGCGGATGTTCGTGGGGTCGGGCGTAGACCAGCGGTCCACGCGCAGCACGTTCCCTTCATTGTCGTAGTGGTTCTCCACCGCTACCGTCTGCAACTGGCCTGGATTCGGCCCGTGGAGCATGGGTGCCGAGGTGGTCACGATCTTGGGGCGGTCGGCGCCGTCGAAGGTGGTCACCGTAATCGCGACGCTCACGCCGTCGATGGGCGATTCGGTTTTCCACGTACGGCCCAGGTTGTCGTTGAACGAGCGTGTCTTAAGACCGGATTGCAGGCCGAGGGGCGTGGTGCTGTACTCCAGGTTTCCACGCGTGTCGTACTCGAACCGCTGCAGGGCTTCTGGCTGGGCGGCGGTGGCGGGGAGGCGGATCCATTCCAGGAGGCCTGCCGCGTTGTAGTCGAACCGCACCGCGTGCGTCGTGTTGTCGCCCGGCTGCTGCCACGCGCGGTTGCCGCTGGGATGATAGCCAATGCGCGTCACCTCCCCCTCCGGCAGCGTGACCTTGGCGACGAAGTCCGGCCAAGCCGGATCGTAGTTGTACGACGTGCTCGCGCTTCTGCCGTCGCCCAGCGGGTCGTACGAAGTGCTCGTGGACAGGTTGCCGCGGGCGTCGTACGTGGCACCGGTCGTGTGCCTGCGGCCGTCGGCCCCCACGGGCCCGTCCATCCGGGTGACCAGGCCGGGAAAGCGCAGGTCGCTCCGTGTGAGGACCGTTTCCTGGCCGAGCGCGTTCACGATCCTCCACGGCCCGCCAAAGCGGTCCGGCCAGAAGTACGTCCGGTCCACGACGTCTCTGCGCGGGCCGTCCACAATGGAGTATGCGTCATGTGGCGCCACGGGCGCTTCGGCCAGTCCGCGGGTTTCGGCGTTGGTGAACCAGGTGATCAGGTCGTCGCCCTCACCGTACACACCGTCCACCATCTCGCCCATGTCCAGGCTCACCTTCGCCAGCTTGCCGCCCGCGTCGTAGAAGTAGTGGGCGCCTCCGGTCACCCGCCGCCGGTCCGTGCGCCTGCTGACCGCCTCGGGGCGGCCCGCGTCGAAGTAGGCGTACTCCACGTACGTTCCGTCGGGATCCTGGATGGTCCCCACCCGGTGGTCGCCGTTCTGTGGCCCGATCACCACCTGGCGGCCCGCCCCGCCGTTCAGGTCCGGGGCGGTCACGCTGTACAGGCGCCCGTTGGACCCTCCGGCGCCGTACGTGAAGCGGTACTCGGGCTTGTACGCGGAGTATCCGGCGCCGGCGGGTACACGCACCGTCGCCAGGCGGCCGCTTGCGTCGTAGCCGAAGTGCGTGTGGTGCTCCAGCCGGTTCACCGTGGCCACGTGGCGGCCGGCGGCGTCGTAGTACACGCGGACCTTGCCGGGGAGGTACCTGACGAAGCGGGCGTTCGGGTAATCCGCAACCACCCGCAGCGTGTCGGTCCCGCGGTCCGGCGTGCGGGCAATCCACAGGTTCGCGGGATTTTCGGCGAGCGGCTCGTACACGCGCGTGCTTCCGTCGCCCCCGATCAACAGGTACGACGTGGTGGGCCCGCACTCGATGCACCGCAACTGCTCCAACCCGGCCAGCCACCATCCGGCGCCGAAGGGAGACTGGCGCCGGTTCACCACGGCCAGGCTCCCCCGCATCGCCCAGCGAAGGGTGGAGCCGTCTGAATAAGTGGCGGTGACCTCGAGGAGATACCTGTACACCCCCTCCGGATCGTTGGCCGCGTCGTACGCGAGGGCGATCCGGCGCGCCTGTCCCAGCGGCCACTCCGACCCCGCCCAGGCCCGGTTCGCGCGCTTCACGAGCTGGTAGTTCGGGCCCGCGGACAGCACGGCTTCGACCCGCGTGGGGGTGCCGCGGTCGGCCGGCAGCATTACGCGGCCGGCCACGACCGGCATGGGGCGGGCGTGCTGGCTGTTGTACACCAGGATGGGGGCGCGCACCGTGTTCAGCGTACGGATGGCGGGCAGTGCGTGCGCGAGGCGCAGCTCGCCGCACTCCGACGCTCCGCCCGGCACCGCCACCGTCAGGCACAGGTCGCGTTCCTTGTCGGCGAAGCCCGTCTGTGGATCCAGCACGAGGTGCGCGCGGCGCGCGTCCCACAGTGCCACGGGATACCCTGGGACCGCGTGGTCGCCGAACCACTCGCCGTATGTCCAGTAGGCCAGCAATCCGTCCACCATCTCCACCCAGCCGCCGCGGGCCACGATCGGCTCCCAGTAGTCCAGCTCGTCAGGCCGCCCCTCGCGGGCGTAGATGTGCCGGTACAGTGTGGCGGCCACCGCCCGGGCGGGCCGCCCGGCCACGAACCTCTCGTACTGCTCCGGCGAGGTTCCGAACGAGCGGATGGCCTGCTTCACCGTCCAGCCGGACTCCAGTTTCGCGACCCAGTAGTCCACTCCCGCAGGTTCTCCCTCGCGCTCCTTCACCAGCCGGTAGATTCCCTGCACCACCTCGCGTAGAGACGGGGTAGCGCCCGAGGTCATGGGCACCGTCGGAACACTCCATCCGGACCGGACCAGTGCGCCCCCACCGCGTTCGTAGTACTCCACCTTCACCTCGTGCTCGCCCGCGGTCATCACCCGGTCGGCCGTGTAGGTGGTGGGGCCCTGGTCCACCCAGCGGTCGATCAGGAGCACTCCATCCACCCAGAGGCGCACGCCGTCGTCGGCGGTCACCGTGAAGCGATACGTGGCCTCGCCGAATGAGTGCCGCCCCACCCAGCGCGCCGAGAAATGGTCACCCCCCACGGTTCCGTTCAGGGTGCCCGCGCCCCAGTCGTGGTCTATCTTCGCCGCGCAGGCCGTCTGGATCGGGGAGCCCGAGAGGTTCACGCCGGCGTAGTACGTGGCCAGGTACTGGCCTACCGGACAACTGAGGGGCGGCGGCTGTGTGTACGCGTAGGATGCGCTCGCCGACCAGTCGTTGCCCGCCTGGTCCCACACCTCGGCTTCGAGCGTGTTTTGCCCCGGGTTCAGCGTCACCGTTCCCACCGACTGCGCCGAGGTCGCCGTTCCGCTATACGTGAACTGGGCCCTCACGTCCTCGCCGTTCAGGTAGATGGAGTGTGCGCCCGCGTCCAGCCCCACGTTGTCGCTCCAGTAGATGGTAACGCCGACGGTGGAGTTCGCGTAGCTGCCCTGTGCGGGATCGATGCTCACGGTCGGGCGAGTCACGTCGGTCTCGCAGCCGGTCGCCGTCACCTCCGCCGTTCCCTCCCTCGGTGCGCGGCGTTTGCGGGGCTTCTTCCTGCCGTTGTCCTTGTCCGCAGTGGAGTCGCTGGATTGCGTCGCGCTCGCGGTGCTCGTGAGACACACCTGGGCCGCCGCGCGGTTCGGCAGTGCCGTGCATAGCAGCACGGCCAGCGCGAGCAAGAGCACGCGCCACGCCGCGGAAACCGGGGCGACTGGGCGATGCACAGCACAATGCTGCGGAGGATTCGTCCGGTGCCCAACGAGTTCGCCAAATGCGACAGCCTCGCGCGGATCCGCCTCGCGCTCCAGTACGTGCACGTAGGTCACCTTTATGGCGTCTTCGCGCGTGAGGGCGCCCGCCTGCGCTCGCAGCGGATAGGGCATCGAGGAAAGTCGCCGCCAGGGCGATCGCAAGCAGAAGGCATCGGCGCAGAAACGGCGTCGAGCCCCGCGCGGAAATGCGCGCATCAGTGGGAAAGCGGGGGAGTGGCATGGAGTCCTCGGGCGTTGAACGGGCGGGATGATGTGAGTGGAGGGCCGGCGATTCGCGGTTGCGGGACGCTGCCGCGCGCGAGACCCGATGGATGATTAACATAACCCGAATAAAAAGAGAAGATCCGCGAAACAAGGAGTGCGGAGTGGGCGGGGTGGTGCCTCTAAATGTGCATCTCGCAAACGTTTGCGCAGATTGCGCGCAGGGACCGCTCGCCGCGAAAGTAGCCGAAAAGTACGTGGTGCCGCTTGGGTGGCAGCCGCTTCCGACGCATGCACGAAGAAGCCGCCCGGGAAAGCTCCCGGGCGGCTCGTCGAGGGGGTCTGGCGGGCGAGGGGTGCGATCGTCAGCGCCGCTGGCGAGGTGGCAGGCGCGCGGGGTCCAGGAACGAGAAGGGATTCCGCGTCTGCACCGACATGCCGAAGAGCACGGCGATCACCGGCTGGCGGGGGAGCGGCTCGTGTGCGGTGCCTGGGTCATGGCTCCCGAAGGCGCCAGAGAGGTAGAGGGTAGCCGTCGCTTCGTGGTATGCCACCGTAGGGCTCCAGTACACGGCGGCGACGCGCTCGAACACGATCCCGTTTCCGCCGTTCAGGAACACCTCGGGCTCGGGGCGAAACGCGGCCAGCACGATTCCCTGGGTGGTGTACCAACCATGTCCCCGCTCGTCCTCGCGCCCGAACTGCAGGTACGGCATCACGTCCATGAACGACACCGTCACTCCGCCGCCGTACACCGGTTCCCCCGGCGGGGCGGGCATCTGCGTGTACAGGTCCAGCGTGGAGCCGGGAAGGAAGATGAAGCCGGGGATCAGCAGCCCCACCGAGTACCCGGGCCCTTGCGGACCGCGCGGAGTCCAGCTCGTCCGCATGGTGGCGCCGATGGGAGGGACGAGCCCGGCGCGGCACGAATCGCAAGCCGGCAGGCTCCACCCGCCGGCCATGCCGAACTCGGTTCCCGGCCGTACCCGCGCCGGGTGCGTAACCACGGGCGCGCACGAGGCCAGCCCCGCCAGCGCGGCGAGCGCGAGGACCTGGGTCGCAACGGCGAGCATGCGATCAGCCATGGTCGCGAATCCGATCGAGGGCGAGTAGCGAAGGGGAGACCTGAATCGCGCTTCGACGTGAGCCCGCGCACGCCGCGGCCGTCCCCGCGCGCTCTACTGGCTCCCTTCCCCCGCGGCTGTTTGCGGGGGAAGGGTTGGGGATGGGGGGCGCCGGCCCGAGCACCGAGCCCAACCTGACGCACCCGAACGCGGAAGCAAAAAGCCCTCCCCCAGCGCACTGGAGAAGGGCCATCCACTGTTTCGCACTCACGCACTAACGCACTCACGCACTCACGCACTCACGCACTAGTAGTTCCCTCCGCATCATCCGCCAGCGCCAAGGTCCTCAGCGCGGCCTTCCGCCGCTGCGGCATGGTGGCCGTATCCAGCGCATCGATGCTGTCCACCGTGAACCCCTCCGCCGGGTCGAAGCCCAGGCTGGCGAGCAGCTCGCGGATGTAGTCCTCTTCCAGCCCGCGGTCGCGGAGGCGCTCCCCGATCTCGTCGTCCGTCATTCCCATCTCGTTGTGCGTGGTCGGGGTGCCCGTACACCGGCGCATGCGGCGGGTGCCCCCGAAAGAGACAAGCGCCGCGCGCGAACCCCGTTCGCGCGCGGCGCTCCTCACTGCATCACGACGGGCCTCAGTGCGCGCCCGCCGCTCCACCTTCCTCGCGCATCATACGCCGGATGGGAATGCTCAGCAGCGCCAGCACCGCCGCGGCGATGAACAGCGACGCCGTGGTCACCGTGAACAGGCGGGGCATCTGCTCCAGCTTCTCCGGGTCCACGTGGCCGCCCACCAGGCCGCCGATCAGCGTGCCCACGGACGACGCCAGGAACCAGATCCCCATCATCTGCCCCACGAACTTGCGCGGCGACAGCTTGGTCATCGACGACAGGCCCACCGGGCTCAGGCACAGCTCGCCGACCGTCTGGAAGAAGTAGCTGCCCACCAGCCACCAGGGCGAAACCAGCACCTGCCCGCCGCCGGCCACCACCTTGTTGGCCGCGAAGATCATCATCAGAAAGCCCAGGCCGGCGAAGAACAGGCCCAGCGCGAACTTGCCAGGGCTGGAGAAGTCGCGGTTGCGGCGGCCCAGCGTCAGCCACAGCGCGGCGAACACCGGTGCCAGCGCGATCACGAAGAACGAGTTGATGGCCTGGAACCAGGTGGCCGGCATCTCCCAGCCGCCGATGTTGCGGTCCGTGAAGTCGGCCGCGAACAGGTTCAGCGAGGTGGGCGCCTGCTCGAAGGCGCTCCAGAAGATCGCCGCGAAGATGAACAGCACCATGATCACCGCCACCCGCTTCACTTCGTCGCGATTCAGCTCGCCGAAGATGAAGATGTAGCCGAAGTAGACGGCCGCGGTGCCCACCAGCACGTACGTCATGTATCCACCGATCGCCTGCGCGTCCAGGTGGATCATCTTGGTGGCGCCCAGGATGAACACGATGGCGATGGCGATGCCGATGGCGCTGATCACGGCCTTCACCGTGCGCTCCTGCCGCGCCTGCACCACGGGATCGGGGTGGCGCGTGGGCTCGTTGCCGATGTCGCCCAGCGTCTTCTGCGCGCGCAGCGAGTACCACAGCAGGCCGAAGAGCATGCCCACGCCCGCCGCCGTGAAGCCGGCGTGCCAGCCCACCTTTTCGCCCAGCGCGCCGGTGATCAGCTGGCCGGCGAAGGCACCCAGGTTGATGCCCATGTAGAAGATGCTGAATCCCGCGTCGCGCCGCGATCCGCCCTCGGGGTACAGGTCGCCCACGATGGCCGAGATGTTGGGCTTCAGCAGGCCGGTGCCGCAGACGATCAGCAGCAGGCCCAGGAAGAACATCGACTTGCCCAGCGTGCCCTCGCCGCCGAAGTACGACAGGCCGATGGAAAAGTGGCCCGCCGTGATCAGCGCCGCGCCCACGAAGATGGCGCGGCGCAATCCCAGCAGCCGGTCGGCCACCCATCCACCCGGCAGCGACGCCAGGTACACCAGCGAGCCGTAGATGCCCACGATGGCCGATGCCTCGCCGCGCTCGAAGCCGAAGCCCCCGCTGGTGACCGCCGCCGTCATGAACAGCACCAGCAGCGGGCGCAGGCCGTAGTACGAGAACCGCTCCCACATCTCGGTGAAGAACAGCGTCGACAGGCCGAGCGGATGCCCGAAGAACCGGGTGTCCTGCGAGGCGTGGCCGCGCATCGGGTCGTCGGCGAGGGTTCCGCCGCCGCCGTACTGGGGTGAGAGTCGCTTGCTCATGCCGAATCGGTGGATGGGTGTGGGGCCGGGAAGCCGGATCAACGTTCGTCCGACCGGCGGTGCGGCGATGGGCCGCAACTGACAGCGTGCGGACGTGCTTGCGTGTGGGCGGCGCAATGTACAGAATGCCCCCGCGCCGCGCCACCATGGGTGCGGTGCGGCCCCTTGCGGGCGGACCTGCGTACCGGCGGCGGCGCCCGGGAGTTCCTTTTCGTGACGATGGATACGCGGCCGTTCGCGGCCGAGCTGGCGGTGGCGCTGGACGCGGCGGCGGGCGCGGCGGCGCTGATCACCGCGCGCGGCGGGGCGGCCGAGGTGCGCGAAAAGGGCAGGGCAGACCTGGTGACGGCGGTGGACGAGGCCGCCGAGCGCCTGGTGGCGGAGCGCATTTTGGCCGCCTTTCCGGGCGACACCATCGTCGGCGAGGAGCTGTCGTCGGCGCACGTGCACACGGGCCGGCGCTGGTACGTGGACCCGGTGGACGGAACGACGAACTTCGTCCACGGCCACCCCTTCGTCTGCACCAGCATCGGCTTCGCGGACGACGACGGCATGGCCGCGGCGGTCATCCACGCGCCGCTGCTGGGTGAGGTGTACCATGCCGCACGCGGGGGCGGCGCCTTTCTGAACGGCGCGCCGATCCGCGTATCCGGCGTGACGGACGCGCGCCGCGCGCTGCTGGCGACGGGGTTTCCGTTCAAGAGCGGCAAGGGAAACCTGGACGCGTACATGCGGCTGGTGGCCGATGCGGTGCGCGGCACCCACGACGTTCGCCGGGCCGGAAGCGCCGCGCTGGACCTGGCTTTCGTGGCCGCGGGAAAGGTCGAAGGCTTCTTCGAGGTGGGCCTGTCGCCATGGGACGTGGCCGCGGGAATGCTGCTGGTGCACGAGGCGGGGGGGCGCGTCAGCGGCTGGCCCGGCGATACTCACGAGCCGCTGGTGACCGGCCGCGTCCTGGCGAGCAACGGCGCGATCCACACCTGGCTGGTGGCGCTGGCGGCGTCGCACGTGGACGCGATCGGCCCGGAATCGTAGTCCGCGTCTCGCTTCGGCACCTCTCGTGCATCGGTGGCTTGTGGACCGCGCCGCTACACGCGGCCACACCAACGCGGAGAGAACGACAATGTCGGCTTTCGGAACGTACCTCGTGGGATTCGTGATCTTCGTGATCGGGCTGGCGATCGGCGCCCACCTGATGGGCGCGCCCACCATGTGGATCGCGGTCGGCGTAATCGTGCTGATCGGGATCGGCATCATTTCCGCCACCAGCCGCACCAAGCCGCGCGACCCGCAGCAGCCGCCGTCCGGGCCGCCTCCGCCCCAGTACTGAGCGAACCCGGTACACGCGGCACCGCCCGCCCCGCGGAGGGGGCGGGCGTTTTCCCGTTTCGAATCCGATGATGACCGAAATGCCCGAGGGTGTGCCGGCGGAGTACCCGATCGAGGTTGTGTGGGAAGGCGGCATGCGCTACCGCGGCGGGCGCCCTGGCGGGGCCACGCTCACGGTGGACGGCGACGCGCAGGCGGCGCCCAGCCCCGTGGACGCGCTGGTGGTCTCGCTCGCCTCCTGTTCCGCCATCGACGTGGTGGATTACCTGGAGAAGCGCCGCACGCCCGCGTCGTCGCTGTCGGTTTCCGTGCGCTTCTCCCGCGCGCCCAACCCGCCGCGCCGGCTGACGGATGCCGTGCTCACCTATCGCCTCGCGTCCGACTCGCCCCGTGAGCACGTGGAGCGCGCGGTGCAGCTCTCGTTTGAGAAGTACTGCTCCGTCGCGGGCTCGCTGGCGCCTGACACGCGGCTGGACTACGAGATCGAGCTGAGCCCCGCCGCCGGCTGAACCAGCCGCGCCGGATCCCTGTCGATCCGGTGCGCCGTTTCTCCATCCGACCCGCCCTTGGCCGTCCCGCCCGTCATTCGCTTCGATTCGCTGGATCCCCGGCGCGGCGCGCGTTCCCTGCGCTTCGGGGATTTTCAGAGCGTGCTGCGGGCAGACACCGTAGACGAGGTGCGGCCGGTGCTCGCCGCCGTCCAGCGCGCCGTTGACGACGGTCTACATGCGGCCGGGTTCGTCGCATACGAGGCCGCGCCCGCGTTCGATCCCGCCCTCGTCACCCGCCCGCCCGATCCGCGTCTTCCCCTCGCCTGGTTTGCGCTCTACGCCCGACGCGACGAGGTGAAGCCGGCGTTCGGCGAGGCGGCGGACGTGGAGCTCGGGCCGTGGCGGATGGACATTTCCGAAGACGAATATCGCCAGCGGATCGAACGCATCCGCTCCCTGATCGAGGCTGGCGACACCTACCAGGTGAACTTCACCGCCCGTCTGCGTGCGGAGTTTCGAGGAGACGACCTGGCGTTCTACGAGCGCCTGTGCCTGGCGCAGCGCTCGGCGTTCTGCGCGTTCCTGCGGCTGGACGGCTTCTCCATCCTTTCCGCGTCGCCCGAGCTGTTCTTTCACGCAACGGGCAGCGACCTGGAACTTCGGCCGATGAAGGGCACCCGGCCGCGCGGCAGGTGGCCGGACGAGGACCGCGCGCTCGCGGCGGAGCTGGCCGCCTCGCCCAAGGACCGGGCCGAGAACCTGATGATCGTCGACCTGCTGCGGAACGACGCCGGCCGCGTGGCCGAGTTCGGCAGCGTGCGCGTGGAGCGGATGTTTCAGCCCGAGCGGTACGAGACGGTGCACCAGCTTACCTCCACCGTCCGCGCCCGGCTGCGTCCCGGTGCCGGGCTGCCGGAGATCTTCGGCGCGCTCTTTCCCTGCGGCTCGGTGACCGGCGCGCCCAAGGTGAGGACGATGGAGATCATCGCAGAGCTGGAGAATGCGCCCCGTGGCGTGTACTGCGGCGCCATCGGCTTCGCGTCGCCCGGCGAGTCGGCCTTCAGCGTGGCCATCCGCACGCTGGTGCTCGATCACGCCACAAGCGAGGTGGAGCTGGGTGTCGGCAGCGGGGTGACGTTCGATTCCGACGCATCCGCCGAATACGGCGAGTGCCTGGCGAAGGCCGCCTTCGCCCGCCGCGCGCCCGCCGGGTTCCACCTGCTCGAAACGCTGCTGTGGGAGCCGGACGGCGGATGGTACCTGCTGGGCCGCCACCTGGAGCGGCTCACCGGTTCCGCCGAGTACTTCGACTTCCCGTTCGACCGCGAGGCGGTGATCCAGTCCCTGGCCGACGCCGCGGACACGTTCACCGGCCGCCCGATGCGGGCTCGCCTGACGCTCGCGCGCGAGGGATTGATCTCAGTCACGAGCGCGCTGCTGGAGCCATCACCCGAGCCCGTCCGCGTTGCAATCGCCCGGGAGCCGGTCGACAGCCACGACCCGCTGCTGTATCACAAGACCACGAGCCGCGCGGTGTACGAAAGCCGGGCGGCCACGCGTCCGGATTGCGGCGACGTGCTGCTGGTGAACGAGCGCGGCGAGATCACCGAATCGACCATCGCCAACCTGGTCGTCCGCATCGACGGTGCGCAGTGGACGCCACCGCTGGAGAGCGGGCTCCTTCCCGGCGTGCTGCGCGCAGACTTGCTGGCGCACGGCGAGATCCGCGAGCGCGTGATCCGTCCGGACGACCTCCTCCGCGCCGAAGAGATGTGGCTGGTCAACTCCGTCCGCCGCTGGCGCCGGGCCGTGCTGGTCGCGTAAGTCCGCGTGGCGATGTAAGTTTGGGGCAATCTCAACGTGCTCACCGATCCCGGGCCGCCGCGCATAGATGTCTTCTCGTCTCGTATTCATCGCCATCGCTCTTGTGTCGGTCCTGCTCGCACCCGTGGCCACGCGCGCGCAGTCGGCGGCTGATTCCGTCGCGATCACCGTCACGGTCACCTCCGCGGACCGGCCGATCCCTGGTGCCGTGGTGCGCGCCGGCAGCCGTGCGTGGGAGACGGACCGCGGCGGTGCCGCGGTGCTGCGGCTCATCGCCGGCCGCCACCGCCTGCGCATCTCCGCGGACGGGCATCGCCCCGCCTCGCTGGACGTCGTCACCGATCGCGACACCGCCGTCACCATCCGTCTCGCCCCGTCAGAAGCCGAAACCGGCGAGCACGAGCACGACGCGGGGGAGTTGGAGACGGTGATCGTCACCGCCACGCGCAGCGAGCAGCGCATCGAGGACGCGCCGGTTCGCGTGGAGGTGCTGGCGCGCGAGGAGGTGGAGGAAAAGATGATGATGACGCCCGGCGACGTTTCGATGATGCTCAACGAAACGAGCGGGCTGCGCGTGCAGACCACGTCGCCCTCGCTCGGTGGCGCGAACGTGCGGGTGCAGGGGCTGCGTGGGCGCTACACGCAGGTGCTCTCGGACGGGTTGCCGCTGTACGGCGGCCAGAGCGGGTCGCTGGGCCTGCTGCAGATTCCGCCGATGGACCTGGGGCAGGTGGAGGTGATCAAGGGCGCGGCATCGGCGCTGTACGGGGCGTCGGCGCTCGGCGGCGTGGTGAACCTCGTTTCCCGCCGCCCCGCGGACGACCGCGAGCTCCTGCTGAACGCCACCACGCTGGGCGGTGCGGACGCGGTGCTCTGGTCGTCCGGCGCGCTGGGCGGCCGCTGGGGCTACACCTTCCTGGGCGGCGCGCACGGGCAGCGGAGGGCGGACGTGGACGGCGACCGCTGGGCCGACCTGCCCTCGTACGCCCGGGGCGTGGTGCGCCCGCGGCTGTTCTGGGACGACGGGCAGGGCCGCTCGCTCTTCGTCACCGTCGGCGCGACGGCCGAGGACCGCAACGGTGGCGGGGAGATCCCCGGCGGCGCGCGCTTCGCCGAAGAGCTGCGGACGCGCCGGGCCGATGCGGGCCTCGTCGCCCGCTGGCTCACGGGCGGCACGCTGCTGAACGTCCGCGCGTCGGCCATGGGGCAGCGCCACGACCACCGCTTCGGCGAGGTGCGCGAACGCGACCGGCACGCCACCTGGTTCGGCGAGGGGTCGGCGGCGTGGACGCGGGGCGCGCACACGCTCGTCCTGGGCGCGGCCCTGCAGCGCGAGGCGTACGCCGCGCAGGACGTTCCCGGCTTCGACTACACGTTCACCATCCCCTCGCTGTTCGCGCAGGACGACTGGCACCCCGCCGAGTGGCTGGGCGTGACGGCGAGCGGCCGCGTGGACCGGCACAGCGAATACGGCACCTTCGTCAGTCCGCGCGTTTCCGCGCTGGTGCGGCCGGGCGCGGGGTGGAACGTCCGGGCGTCCGCGGGTGGCGGCTACTACGCCCCGACACCGTTCACGGAAGAGACGGAGGCGATCGGCCTGGCGCCCCTGCGGCCGCTGGAGGGGCTGAAGGCCGAGCGGGCCCGGGGCGCCTCGCTGGACGTAGGACGGACGATCGGCAACCTGGAGTTGAACGCCAGCGTGTTCGGGTCGGTCGTCGACGATGCGCTTCAGCTCGTGGTCCCGGAGCTGGCGACGGACCTGGTGCTGGCGAACGTCCCCGGCGAAACGCGCACGTGGGGAACGGAGGCGCTGCTGCGGTACCATCGCGAGCCGTGGCACGTGACGGCTACTCACACCTACGTGCGCGCCACGGAGCCGCAGTTCCGGACGAGCGAACGGCGCACCGTCCCGCTCACGCCGCGGCACCAGTCGGGGCTCGTAGCCATGTGGGAAGCGGAGGGGCGGGGAAGGCTGGGGCTGGAACTGTACTACACCGGACTGCAGTCGCTGGAGGAGAACCCGTATCGCGACCAGAGCCGGGCCTACCTGATCGTCGGGATGCTGGCGGAGCGCACCATCGGCCGTGCGCGTGTGTTCGTGAACGCCGAGAACCTGCTGGATGCGCGGCAGACGCGGTGGCAGCCGCTGGTGCTCCCCATGCGCTCCGCCGAGCGCCGCTGGACGACGGACGCGTGGGCACCGCTGGAGGGGCGCGTGATCAACGCGGGCGTGCGGCTTTCCTGGTAGGGGCCCTCACCCGGCCGCGCCGACACGCGTGCCACCCTCTCCCACAAACAGCGTGCCAAACAGCGTGGGAGAGGGGGTACACTTCAAGCCCAGGCGCGCGCCCAAGTTCTCGGTGCACCACAGCCTGTCATCCTGAGGCCCAGCGCCCAAGGTATTAGCGCACCACAGCTTGTCATCCTGAGGCCCAGGCGCACCGCACCCGCCCGCAGCACAACCCTCGCGGGCCGAAGGATCTAGCCTGAACCACGAATAAGCATTGGCGCGGCAGCGGTCACGCAACCCGGGACCTCGGACGTGCGCGAGCCTCGCCCAGCCGCTGGAAGCTCGGAATGGCGCGCCCTCGGGACTGCACGGGCGAATGAATTCGCTGCAACGACCACACGATGTCCACCTTCGTGGGCTACAAACGGCGGCGTGGTGATTGGTGCGTGGCGCGACCCGGCAGAGCAGCGGAGGGGTGAGCCGGACGGAACGGTGCGCTTCGGCGGGTGTGTGGCGGATCCCTCGGTCGCTGCGGTCGCCGGTGTACACTCAGGCTTGGCCGTGGCCGCTCCGTCGGGATGACAATCGTGCTTCGGCAGGTGGCGCGCGCGTGCGGTTGAAGCCCCGAACGGGACGCGCCAGCGGCCCGTGTCGGGGCTTACCGCTTTCCGAGCGGCGGGTTCACCCGCTCCCGCGGGGGGCGTCGGCAGGAGACTCACCCGTGATGAACGACGAAACGCCCGGATCGCTTGCGCGTCCGGGCGTTTGGGAGTTGCCCCTCCAGGGCTCGAACCTGGACTCTTCTGATCCAGAGTCAGACGTGTTGCCAGTTACACCAAGGGGCAGCAAGCCGAACCGAACCAACCATCCCGACGAGAACGCCCACTCCAGGACTCGAACCTGGGACCCTCTGATTAACAGTCAGATGCTCTAACCAACTGAGCTAAGTGGGCTTACCGACCTACAGAGCGGGCAACCAGATTCGAACTGGCGACCTCAACCTTGGCAAGGTTGCGCTCTACCAACTGAGCTATGCCCGCACAACGTACTACACCAGCAGTGGTCGCCGTAGGATTCGAACCTACGACCTCTCGCGTGTGAAGCGAGCGCTCTGGACCAGCTGAGCTAGGCGACCCTCATAGCGGGGGCGGGATTCGAACCCGCGACCTTCGGGTTATGAGCCCGACGAGCTACCAGGCTGCTCCACCCCGCGACACGTTCCTGCAAAAAGTACCCCGTACGGGAATCGAACCCGTGTTTTGGCCTTGAGAGGGCCATGTCCTAGGCCACTAGACGAACGGGGCCCTGCACCCATCATGCTCCCGAGAGGACTCGAACCTCCACGAGCTTGCGCCCACTAGATCCTGAATCTAGCGCGTCTACCAGTTCCGCCACAGGAGCAAATTGTCAAAAACCCGGAAGGTGCGCCCAGAGAGATTCGAACTCCCGACCTTCTGATCCGTAGTCAGACGCTCTATCCAGCTGAGCTATGGGCGCGCAGTGCACCGAGTAGGAATCGAACCTACAACCTTGGGATTAAGAGTCCCCTGCTCTGCCAGTTGAGCTATCGGTGCCTAATTGCTTGCAGCCGCAGAATTTACAATCGCCCGGCCGCCTGCGCAAGCCCCCGCCGCGTCGCCGTGTCGCGCGTGCTGCCACGCTTCGGTCGGTGCGGGGCGACGAATATACCAGCGCGGCGCCCGCTTGTGAAGCCCCCCGCCACGATCTCCCGTCTCGCCGTGCCGATCTGCCCGAACTGGCGCCTGCCTCAGGCCAATGACTGTCGCTCCGCGGGGGGCTCCCGGCCCAGGAACCACGCCACCGCCTCGGCGGCCAGGTCCGGCGGAACGGTGTGCGCACCGCCGAACTCGTGGTAGTTCACCGCGTAGCCCGCCGCCGCCAGCCTGGGCACCAGCCGGCGGCTGCACGCGTCGATGGGCAGCACCCGGTCGGCCCGGCCGTGCGACACGTAGATCTCCGGCGCGCCCCGCTGGGCCGGGGGCGACGCGAAGCCCGGCGAGAACGCGATCAGGTGGGTGAACAGGTCGCCGTTGGCGATGCCCAGCGACAGGGCGTACGAGGCGCCGTCGGAAAAGCCTTCCACCGCCACGCGCGCGGGGTCCACGGCGCACCGGTCGAAGGTTTCCTCCAAGGCCGACTGGATGAACGCCACGTCGGGGCCGAACCCGCCCACGATCACGTCCCACGTCTGGTCGCGCGAATCCGGCGCCAGCAGCACCAGCCCGGCGTCGTCCGCCATCCCCTGCAGGATGCGCAGGGCGTTCTGCCCGCTGCCGCCCGCGCCGTGCAGCATCACCACCAGCGGCGCCGGCCGCGCGGCGTCGTACCCGGCGGGAACGTAGAGCAGGGCGTCGCGGCGCGGATCCAGCTCTAGCCGGTGCAGCCCCGGCTCCACCGTCCGAGAAGGCTGCCCGGGCCGGGTCGTCAGCCGCCCGCCGGCATCGTCGCCGCGAATGGTTCTGCTTACGCTCACACCACGGTCCCGGTGGATGGGTTTCAGCCTGGACCTCGGGGGATGGACAACGAACGTGCCGCCCGTGCCTCAGCAGCGCTGCCCCGCGCGCCGGCTTCTACAGGAAAACGAACGCGGGGCCGCCCGTTCCAGGCAGCCCCGCATCTTCCCTCCGCCGGCCTTGGATCAGAGCCGCTCGGCCTTGAAGGTGTCGCACGAGCGGTCGTCGCCCGACTCGAAGCCCTGGCGGAACCAGCGCACCCGCTGTGCACTGCTGCCGTGGGTAAAGGTTTCCGGCCGGACGTCTCCCTGGCGCCCCTGCAGCGCGTCGTCGCCGATGGCCGTCGCCGCCCCCAGCGCCTCTTCCACGTCACCCGTCTCCAGCCACTTCCGTTGCTTCTGCGAGTGGTAGCCCCAGACGCCGGCATAGCAGTCGGCCTGCAGCTCCTGCATCACGGACAACTGATTGGCCTCTTCCTGGCTTACCCGCTGGCTCGCCGCGTTCACCTGCTGCGAGATGCCCCTGATCGTCTGCACGTGGTGCCCCACCTCGTGCGCGATCACGTACGCCTGGGCGAAGTCGCCGGGCGCGCCCAGGTCGCGCCGCAGCTGCTCGTAAAAGCTCAGGTCGATGTACACGCGTTTGTCCGCCGGGCAGTAGAACGGCCCCACGGCGGCGCTCGCCCCCCCGCACGCCGACTGCACGCGGCCGGTGAACAGCCGCAGCCTGGGTTCCTCGTAGGTTTCGCCCGACTGCTGAAAGAGCCCCCGCCACACGTCCTCGGTGCTCGCCAGGACCACCGACACGAACTGCGACATCGAGTCCTGCTGGGCGGTGGTCTGCGTGGGAGCCGGCTCCGCCTCGGGCGCCGCCGCCTGCTGCAGCCCCGACGAGTCGCCGGTCAGCGCGTAGTAGAGCAGGCCCAGCACCAGCGCCCCGATGCCGCCCCCGGCCGCCATCCCGCCGCCGCCGCCGCGCCCGCGGCCGTCCTCGATGTTGGAGCTTTGCCTTCCGCCTCTCCAGCGCATGTGCTTCTCCTCAGCCGATGCCTGCCGTTCCGCGTTGCGCGGCACACACTCGCCGTCCCTCTCGCAAGCGCAGTGCTAGCCCGCGCGGCGGCCGGACTTCGACGAAAAAGAGCGGGGCGGCGGACCGTGTGATCCGCCGCCCAGCCGTGATCCAGTTGCCTCAGCCGTTCTGCGGGCCGGTGCGGTTGATGTCGTCCGGGGTAGATGCTTCCACCCGGCGCGCCTGGTCGCGCAGCGCCTCGGTGTTTTCCTGGACGTTGCGCAGGTTGTCGTTCGCCTGCGAACTGTCTTCGCCGCCCATGCCGTTCACGCGAAAGCCCTCGACCGGCTGGTCGGTGTCGGGCGCCGTGGCCTCTACGCGGCGGGCCTGGTCCTGCAGCGCCTCGAGGTTCTCATGCGCGTTGCGGACGTGCGCTTCGGCGCTGCGCGTGTCTTCGCTGCCCTGGTTGCGATCGTTCTGGTCCATCCGTTTCCTCCTGCGATGGGTCGATTTGCGTTTGCAGCCGGCGAGTCCCGGTGCACGTCCCGTTCCGGCGCTCAGCTCCGCCCGTCGCCGTCTCCGTCCGTGGGCCCGTCCACCTGCGGGACCTCGGTCCGGGCGATTTGGTTGCTCACGTCGGAAAGCTGGTCGCCCAGCGCGCGGACGTTGTCGCGGATGTCGCCCACGTCGCCGCGGTTGTCGCGCACGGCGCTTTCCGTCCGCCTGAGCTCCTGGCCCGTCTGGCGCAGCCGCTCGGCATTCTCCTGCAGCAGCTGCGCGGCCTGCCGCTGCCCTTCGGCGACGTTCGCCTGCCGGTTCATCAGGTCCACGTCGTCGGCTCCGCGAATGCGGTCGGCCTCGGCCATGTCGGGCGGCAGGCGAAAGGCGTAGTCCGTTTCCTGGCCGCCGTGCATCGCCCGCACGTTCTCGTCCAGCGAGCCCGCCGCCTCGCGTGCCACCCGTGCGGCCGTGTCCTCCACGTCGCGCAGCGTGCCGTCGCC
The DNA here is from genome assembly GCF_036399935.1 of Longimicrobium sp. Taxonomy (GTDB): domain Bacteria; phylum Gemmatimonadota; class Gemmatimonadetes; order Longimicrobiales; family Longimicrobiaceae; genus Longimicrobium. Next base: position 39,596 of record NZ_DASWMD010000069.1, on the reverse strand, counting down.
GCCCTGGTCCTGGTCCATCGTCCACCTCAATGTCGGAGTTCGCGTTCCGTGCACCTGCGGGTGCAAACGCCTCGCCACGGGATTCCCGATGCGTCGCGGGCGTGCTTGCCGCGCTGCCGCCGCCGCGCCTAGCTTCCGCCCTTTCGGCCCTCCCGGCCGGCAGCCTCCCCCAGCAGAAAGTTCGATCGATGGCGAAAGTGGCGGTGATTCCCGGTGACGGCGTGGGTAAGGAAGTCACGCGTGAGGCGGTAAAGGCGCTCCACGCGGTGACGGAAGGCACCGGGTTCGAGCTGGACTTGGTGGAGTGGCCGCACGGGGCCGACCGCTACCTGGAAACCGGCGAGGCCATCACCGACGCCGAGTTCGCCGACCTGCAGTCCAACTACCAGGCCATTCTGCTGGGCGCGCTCGGCGATTCGCGGGTGCCGGGGAACGAGCACGCGCGCCAGATCCTGCTGGGAATGCGCTTCCGGCTGGATTTGTACGTGAACTTTCGCCCCGTGCGCCTGTTTCACGAGCGGCTGACGCCCCTGCGCGACAAGCGGGTGGAGGACGTGAACTTCGTGATCTTCCGCGAGAACACCGAGGGCGTGTACGTGGGAATGGGCGGCACCTTCAAGCAGGGCACGCCCGACGAGGTGGCCATCCAGGAAGACGTGAACACGCGCAAGGGCGTGGAGCGCATCATCCGCGCGGCCTTCGAGTACGCGCGGCGCAACGGGCTCACGCGCGTGACGATGTCGGACAAGGCCAACGCGATGGAGTTCGCGGGCGGGCTCTGGCGGCGCGTGTTCAAGCTTGTGGCGGCCGAGTACGGCGACATTGAGAGCGAGGCGCTGTACGTCGACATGCTGGCGATGGACATGGTGCGCCGCCCGGAGCGCTACCGGGTGATCGTCACCGGCAACCTGTTCGGCGACATCCTGTCGGACCTGGGGGCGCAGCTGGCGGGCGGGCTGGGGCTGTCGCCATCCGGAAACATCCACCCGGGGCGGATCGGCCTCTTCGAGCCGGTGCACGGGTCGGCGCCGGACATTGCGGGAAAGGACCTGGCCAACCCCTTCGCCGCCATCCTCACCGCCGGGCTGATGATGGAGCACCTGGGCCGCCCCGCCGAGGCCGCGAAGCTGGAAGAGGCGGTGCGCGCCTGCATCCTGGCCGGCGAGGCGACCACGGACCTGGGTGGGACGCTGGGTACACAGGCCGCGGGCGACGCCATCGTGCGGCGGCTTGTGGCGGGACGGTAGTCGGCGGACGCGACGGTAGCGGCAGACGGGACGGTAGCGGCAGACGGGACGGTAGTCAGCGGACGCTGTGGTAGCCTGTCATCCTGAGCCCCAAGCGCACCGCACTCCCCCGTAGAACAGTCTCCGCGGGGCGAAGGATCTAGCCTGAATCGCCTCTCAGCCCGGGCGCGGCAGCGGCACGGGACCATGAGGCGCGGGTTCTGGACTCGGAGGGAGCCCAGGCCGGGACGGGCGAATGAATTCGCTGCAACAACCACACGATGTCCACCTTCGTGGACTGCGGTGAAAGGCTCGTCCTCGCACCTGGTGGGGCAGAGGCTTCGAATTGCGTTCAAGTGGCAGGGCGGATACGGCGCGTTCACCGTGTCGCCCTACCACGTCGAGAAAGTACGCAACTACGTGCTGCACCAGCCCGAGCACCACGCGGCGGGAAACACGCATCCGGCCCTGGAACTTCCGATGCCGAACGAAAATAGAGCCGGTCCACGCGCCGCGTAACACCCAGCCGAAGGCGCGCACCTGGGAACCGAACCACCCCAAAGCCGGTAGTCCGCGAAGGTGGACTTTGTGTGTTTGTTGCAGCGAATTCATTCGCCCGTGCACCGCCAGCCCCCGCTCCCCAACTATGCCACTCACGAAAAAGCTGGCCTTCGCTGTACTGACCGCCGCGCTCCTCGCTCTCGCCACCGCGCCCGCGGATGCCCAGTCGCGCCGCCCGGGCCAGCCGCCCGCTCCGGTGCGGGCGGACACGGTGGGCGTGCGCATCTGCGCGGGCGGAGACGTCACGCTGGGGACCAACCTCGACACCGCGTGGGTCCACACCGCACGGGCTCGCTTGGGCCGGCGCGTTCCCGCGCTGCCGCCGCCCGACTCGCTGGTCGAGCCGCTTCGGCCTCTGGTCGCGGATGCGGACATCGTGCTGTGGAACGTGGAGGGCGCGATCGGGGATGGGCCCATCAATCGGCGGAAGTGCGCGCCGCGCTCCACGGCGTGTTACGCCTTCCGCTCGCCGGAAGCATCGGCAGACGCGCTGCGGCGGGTGGCGGACGGCGCGGAGGTGGTCGCGAACGTCGCCAACAACCACGCGCGGGACGATGGGGACGTGGGCCGCCGCACCACCATCCGCCACCTGCAGCTCGCCGGCGCACACGTTACCGGGGCCGACACCCTGGCCACCGTGGTCGCCACGGCGGAAGGTGATACCGTGGCGTTCCTGGGCTTCGCGCAGTGGGCGGGGCCGGACCCGCGGAACCTCGCCGCCGTGCGCCGCCACGTCGCCCGCGCCGCGGAGCGCTGGCCTCGGGTGGTGGTGACCATGCACATGGGCGCGGAGGGCCGCGGGCACCAGCGCACGCCCGACCGGCGCGAGATCTTCTATGGCGAAGACCGCGGCAACGTCGTCGCGTTCGCGCGCACCGCGACGGACGCCGGCGCGGACTTGGTGGTCGGGCACGGGCCCCACGTGATGCGGGCCGTGGAGTGGCGGGGCGACGCGCTGGTGTTCTACTCGCTGGGCAACCTGCTGACGTACGGGCCGTTTTCGCTGGTGGAGCCGCTGAACCGCGGCGCCATCGCCTGCGCGGTGCTCGACGACGACGGCCGCGTGCTCTCGGCCCAGCTCCGGTCCACGCGCCAGCTGCCGCCGGGCGAGGTGCAGGCAGACGACACCGGCCGCGCCGCTGCCCTGGCCGACTCGCTGTCGGCGCTGGACTTCCCGGACACGGGTGCCCGCATTGATCCCGCCACCGGGGAGGTGCTCCGCCCCGGCACCAGGCCACCCGTCGAGGAGCCCCGCCGCCGCCAGTAAAGCGTCTACGAACTCGCTCATATCCGCAGCAAGGTCGCGCCCCACGCCCATCGAATGCACCAGAGCAAGCCAGTCCGCGAAGGCGGACTTCGTGTCGTCGGTTGCAGCGAATTCATTCGCCCGTGGGGGCCGGGGGCTGATTCGAGGTGGGATCCCAACACCCGCCCCGTTCCCCACGCGACGATCCGAGTCCCCGAGGTCTCGTGTCGCTGCCGCGCCCAGGCTTATTTCGTGGTTCAGGCTAGATCCGTCGGCCCGGCACAGTGCGGTGTGCGGGCGAGTGCGGTGGGTTCGGGCCTCTGGATGACAGAGTCTGGTGGGACGGCGGGGGACGGCGGGGGACGGCGGGGGACGGTGGGGATGGCGGGGACGGCGGGGACGGCGGGGACGGCGGACGGCGGGGACGGCGGATTCTGGTGACCCACACAAACGAAGAAGCCGGCCCCCTCGGGCCGGCTTCGATGTTTCCAGAGCCGTCGTACCTCAGCCGCGGCGCTTCGGCGCGACTGGGCGGGTGCTGGGCTGGGGGGCGGGAGCCGCCTGCGCCACGGCCCGCGTCTCGGCGCTGTCGCCGCGGATGTAGCGCCGAACGCCCATCCACGCGCGCACCAGGTTGGACTGCGGCCGGTCCAGGCTGCTCTCCACGATTCGACCCTGGCCACTGCTGGCGTGCACGTACCGGCCCTCGCCCACGTACACGCCCACGTGCGTCACGCGGCCGCCCCGCCCAAAGGTCAGGATGTCACCCGGGCGAAGCAGCGACCGGTCGCGCGGCACTTCCTGCCCGGCCCGCGCCTGCTGCGCCGCCGTCCGCGGCGTTTCCACACCGAAGGCGCGCATCAGGTACTGCGTAAAGCCGCTGCAGTCGAAGCCGCGCGGGCTGGTGCCACCGAACACGTACCGGCGCCCGAGCTGCTCCCGGGCCATGCTCACCACGGAATCGCGCCGAGCCTCGATGCTGAAGCGGGGCCCCGCTGAACGGGCGGAGCGGGGGCCTTCCTGTGCGGCGACGAACACCGGCGCGGACAGAAATACGAGCACGAGCGCGCAGAGCGCGTTCCGGGGTGACCAGACCATCGTGATGCGGGAGTTCAGGTTCGACAGATCGGTGCCAGGAACCGGATCACCGGGGGGCATCCCCTGCCAGGGACGGCCGCGGCGGCACCGAAGCGAATCGCAGAGCGAATGCGTTTGAGACGGGCGCCATCTTACGCCCGCGGTCCGGTAGGCGCAACACCTTCGGTCTGGACGGATTCCCAAGCCGTTGAATCACAATCGGTTGCGGATTCATCTTCGGTCCTCCCCGCAGGGCGCGGTGGACAGGCGATGCGCCGCGCTCCATCTTGCCCCCGCATCCTCTCTCCGCCCCCGGCTCACACACGCCCATGCCGCTGATCCGACTCGCCCTGCTCCTGGCGCTGGCCCTGCTTCCCGCCTGCGCGCCCGCCGCCGCACAGGCCGGTTCCGCGCGCGCCTCCACCGATACGGCCGCGCTCCGGCGCGCCATCGAGAACGCCTCGGCGGGCTACCAGGGAATCGTGGGCGTCAGCGTGCGAAATCTGGCGACTGGCGAGTCCCTCTCCATCCGCGGCGGCGAGACGTTCTCCAGCGCATCGCTGATCAAGGTGGCCGTCCTGGTGGCGCTGCTGGACGAGGTGGAGAAGGGAACCATGCGGCTGGACGAGCCGCTGTCGATGCTGGCGCGCGACCGGGTGGGGGGCAGCGGCGTCCTTCAGCACTTTCGTCCCGGGCTGCAGCTGACGGTGGAAGACGCGGCGCGGCTGATGATCATCATCTCCGACAACACCGCCACCAACCTGCTGCTCGAAAAGCTGAACATCCGCACCGTGTGGACGAAGATGGAGGCGCTGGGGCTGCCCCACACCAAGATCCACTCCAAGACCTTCAACCGTGCCACCAGCGTGGCGATGGACAGCTCGGTGAAGTACGGGCTGGGCGTCACCACGCCCGACGAGACGGTGGAGCTGTTCGCCCGGCTGCACGCCGGAACCGCCGTGTCGCCGCGCCTGGACTCGCTGGCGATCGCCATCCTGCGTGAGAACGAAGACTGGAACAAGCTCACCCGCTGGCTGCCTGCGGGAGCGCGGGCGGCGCACAAGAGTGGCGACGTGGACCAGGCGAGAAACGACTGTGGTCTCCTCTATGGACCAGATGCCACGGTCGCGATCTGCGTGATGACGCGCGAGAACCGCGACACCTCGTACGCCACCGACAATCCCGCCAACCTCCTGATCGCCCGCATCGGTGCGGAAGTCTACCGCCACTACAACCCGTCGGCCCCGCCACCCGCCATCCCTCAATGACACCAATCCAGGAGAGACGGTGGATGAAGATCGTGCTGCCGGGCGGGTCTGGGCAGGTGGGAACCCTGCTGGCCCGCGCCTTCGTGGCGGACGGGCACGAGGTGGTGGTGCTGTCCCGTGATCCATCGCCCGCCCCGTGGCGGACCGTGCACTGGGACGCGCGCACCGTCGGCGGCTGGGCCGCGGAGCTGGAGGGCGCCGACGCCGTGGTCAACCTGGCGGGCCGCAGCGTCAACTGCCGCTACAACCAGGCGAACCGGCGCGCCATCCTGGAGTCGCGGGTGGATTCCACGCGCGCCGTGGGCGAGGCAATCGCCCGTTGCGCCGAGCCGCCGCGCGTGTGGCTGCAGGCCAGCACCGCGACGATCTACGCTCACCGCTTCGATGCGGCCAACGACGAGGCCACGGGCATCGTCGGGGCGGGGGAGGGCGCGCCCGACACGTGGAAGTTCAGCATCGACGTGGCGCAAGCCTGGGAAGCCGCCCTGATGGATTCCGACACGCCGGCGACGCGAAAGGTGGCGCTGCGCTCGGCCATGGTGATGAGCCCCCATCGCGGCGGCATCTTCGACGTGCTGCTGGGGCTGGTGAGGCGCGGGCTGGGCGGGCGCGCCGGAAGCGGGCGCCAGTACGTCTCGTGGGTGCACGAGGCCGACTTCGTCCGCTCCCTGTACTGGCTGATGGGGCACGGCGAGGTGGAAGGCCCGATCAACATCTCGTCGCCCAACCCGCTGCCCTACGCCGACTTCATGCGCGGCCTGCGCCAGGCGTGGGGCACGCGCGTCGGGCTGCCGGCGAGGGAGTGGATGCTGGAGATCGGCACCTGGCTGATGCGCACCGAGACCGAGCTGGTGCTCAAGAGCCGCCGCGTGGTTCCCGGGCGGCTGCTGGAAGGCGGCTTCGAGTTCCAGTTCCCCCACTGGCCCGAAGCCGCCCGCGACCTGGTGGAGCGCTGGCGGCGGGGCGGGTAAACGTCAGGATTCTACATCCGGGAGCCAGCGGCCCCCGCGAAGCCTTTCCACCCACTCGGGTACGGCAACTCCGCTTTTCGTGTGGACGTCGGCGATAATGTCCAGCAAGTCGTCAGCAGCCCGCGTACGCCCCTCCTCGGGCAGGTCCCCGACCAGCAGCTGGAGAGCGGACCGTTGGTGCGTCCAGCCCACAGCCGGCGCAGCGAATTCACTCGTTTCGCGGTTCGCGAGATACCAGAGCGCGACCTGACGTCGCACCCGCGGATGAGGCGTCGTCTCCGCGTTTATGAATTTCTGGAGTGTCGTTCGGCCGAGCCCGATGGCTGCGGCGACTTGGCGGAGAGAAGAACGCTCCGACTGGTCGAGTGCAAACTCCCTCAGCACGTCCAGAGGCACTGCCCGGTGATCCATCGCGCTGCCCATCCCCACCCCAAAGGTGCTCGGTCCGATTGGCTACTTCGTCCACTATGGCACGAGTGGTGCAAGTGGCCCCTATGGCCTTGCTGGACCTTACGTTAGCTGCGTCCGTGTTGTGCGTTTTCCCACGGGTAGGGTACACTCCAGCAGGCGTGATTGCAAGGTTTTCCTCGGTCCGCCACGGGTGAACCAGCCGGTGTCGACGTGCGCCCCGGCGCCATCTCGCGGATCGAAGAAACGGGCAGCCTCCAGACACTATTCCCGACTCGTGCGACTCATTCGGAAGGGGCGGAACTTGATGGGTGAGCTGAAGGAGATCATCGATACAGGTGGGCAGTCGCTCCTGCGGCTGATCGCGCTCGCATGCATCCTGGTTGTGACGGTGACCTTGGGCTGCGTGGTGTTCAGTGATCTCGACGGAACCCTTGCAGTTGTCGCCGCACTGGTCGTGCTCGTTCTCTTTGTGGCTGGCGGCATTCTTACGGCGAACGGCTGGCTCACCCGGCCCGGGCATCCGCGTGAGCGCGAGGACATCGGCGCGGCCGCCGATGCAGAGGGGACTGGACGGCAGGTGTAGATTCGCAGTGGGTCGGCCGTTTACGGCGAGGAGCCGCCGGCGTCACTGACGTCGGCGGCTCCTGTTTCGATTCGCACCATCGGGGTGAGGGCCCAAGCTTCCGCTCATCCGGAACGTTCCCGAAGGCGAGCGCTACGGGTGCGCGCCCGCTCCCGGCGGCTGGTCGAACACCCGCACGGCGGAGGGGAAGGTGCCGCGCAGCGACGGTGTGGCCGGGCCCTCGCCGGCAACCGCGGCGCCCACGGGCAGCAGGGTGAAGGGCTGGGTATGGATGAGCTTGCTACCCTGGTACGTACGGATCTGCCACGCACCCGGCTCGACCAAGTAGCCGTTCACCGGCACGTCCACCAGCAGGTAGCGCATGCTGAACGAGGCGCCCACCTGCGCCTGTCCCGCGTCCCTGAGCGTACCTCCCGGTGCACGCAGCTCGAACCGGGTCTGGCCCGCCGGCTGGTTCGCAACCTGGAGCCAGAACCGCATGCCTTCGGCATTCAACGGGAATGCGTTCACCGTGGGCGGCCGCTCGAGCAGCATGGCATACGTCAGCGGGTGGTCCGCAATGCCCGCATCCGTCACCTTGAACGCGTCCTGATAGGCGAGCTGGTCCGCCCACAGGCCTTTCGTCGGCGAGCACTCGCCGGCGAAGGGATCGAGAGGCCCTCCATCCTTGCGCACCTCGAAGTGCAGATGCGGCCAGTTGGACCTGCCGGAGCTGCCCACCAGCCCGAGGACCGCGCCACGTCGCACGCTCTCCCCATGGCTGACCGCGACCGAGCCGCGGCGCAGGTGGCCATAGATTGTGCTCAATCCACCGGGGTGGGTGATTTCGACGGCGTTCCCGAACCCACTGGTGCCCTCCCACGTGGTGTTCCGGTCGGGAAGCCCATCACGCACCCACGTCACGGTGCCATCCGCCGCCGCGATCACCGGTACGCCGTTGTCCTGCACCTGGAAGTTGCGCAGCAGGATGTCGACGCCCGTGTGGCCGTCGTACGCCTTCAGGCCGCACGCGTGGTCCCGGGCACCGCCGCCAGGGTCGTGGTCGAGGTACGCGCCGTAGAACAGGTCGGCCATCGGCGCGCCCACGATGGGCGCGGTGAACAGGGAATCATCCTCCGGCGGCCCGGTGGCATCTCTGCAGCCGGCCAGGACTGCAAAGGTCAGGGCTGCGCCGAGCGCGCGCGCGGTGGACATGGTTCCTTTCGGTGGGGATCAAGCGAGGGTGCATCGATTGATAATCGTCCGGGCCACACGCCACAATGCTCCTGTGGCGGTGCCACGATCATGATTGCGGTTTCGCTGCGGCATCGGCAGGAATGCACGGTTCAGCGTCGATCAGTGATGCGTCCTACGTGCGGCACGTCCTGACGGTTCGCCTAGCAGGTTCGGCGCGTGCCCTTTCCCCCTGCGGCGCGCCGCGGATCCCCTGCTCGCGCTGCAACCCTTCCGCATCTCCGCGCTACCCAGTGGGAGGAGTATCCCCACCACCCTCCCATGGCTGTCCAGCACCCCGGAGAGCAGCAATGGTCGTCCTGAGAATCGCGGTCGCGGCGGTCGCCCTTGCCGTCGCCACACCGTCCCCTGCACAGGCACCCGCACCGAATTCCGCCGACACGACGGCGTCCGAACTCCTCGGGCTATGGCGCGCGGTTCGGCGTTTCGGCCCCGACGAACGGGGCGTGCTGCTCATGGAGCGGCGGGAGGATGGCTGGGTCGCAGACTTCCATGGCTGGCGGATTCCCGTGACGCAGCACGGAGGGGTGCTATCGTTCGCGGTTCCGGGGGGCCGTGGCTCCTTTCGCGCTCGCCTCAACGCCGGCGGTGGCCTGGTGAACGGACAATGGTTCCAGCCGTCTTCACCGGTTGCGCCTGCATTCGGGACGGGGATCCGCTTCCAGCCGGATGGCCCCGCGCGCTGGCGCGGCGAGGTGTTGCCCGTCGAAGATGCCTTCACGCTCTACCTCATGGTCGAGCGCCGGGCCGACGGGACGGTTGGCGCGTTCATCCGGAATCCCGACCGGAACATCGGGATCAACCTCGGAGTGGATCGCCTGGAGCGGGAGGGGGAGAGCGTTCGGCTGATCGGCCGCCGCCCGGGACGGCCGTCGCCGGAACCCGTCATGAGCGGGAGCTTCGATGCCGGGTCAGGCGTTCTCCGGCTCTACCTGCGGGAACGCGGTGGAACGTACGATTTTCGCCGCGAGGGAGACCACAGCCATTTCTGGCCGCGGGGCCGAAATCCTGGGCAGTACACCTACGAGCCGCCCGCGGCGCTCGGTGACGGCTGGCCCGTAGGCACGCTGGAAGAGGCCGGCGTCGACAGCGGAGCGATCGAGGCGTTCATCCAGATGATCCTGGACACCCCGATGTCGTCGGTGAACGCTCCTGAAGTGCACGGCATCCTCATCGCACGTAGCGGCCGTCTCGTGCTCGAGGAGTACTTCCACGGGTACGATCGAGATCGCCTTCACGACACGCGTTCGGCCAGCAAGAGCCTGACGGCCACCCTCGTCGGCGCCGCGCTCGAGAATTCACCCCGGTTCCACCTGGATGACCCGGTCTACCGCATCATGAACGGCGGCCGGTTTCCGGCGGAACTCGAGGCACGCAAGCGCGCGATGACGCTCGAGCACCTGCTGATGATGAGCTCCGGGATTCACTGTGACGACGGCGCTCCGGACGCGCCGGGCAACGAAGACGGGATGCTCGATCAGGAGGAGGAGCCGGACTTCTACCGGTACTACATGGGGATGCCGATGGATCGGGACCCCGGCGAACGGTCCATCTACTGCAGCGGCGACCCCAACCTCGCCCTCGGAGTGATGAGCCGAGCCACCAGCGAGCACCCGATGGACCTCTTCGACCGATTGCTCGGGGCGCCGCTCGGCATCCGGCGGCATGGCTGGTATCTGTCGCCATCGCTGCAGCCTTATGGCGGCGGCAGCGTGCAGATCTCGCCTCGCGACTTCATGAAGATGGGCCAGTTGATGTTGAACGGCGGTACATGGAACGGCCGCCGCATTCTACCGGAGTGGTTCGTACAGCGTGCTTCTTCGCCGCTTTGCCCGCTCAATCGAGTCGGGTACGGCTATCTCTGGTGGGTCGCGGACTTTCCGTACGGTGAGCGGCAGGTGCGTGGATACTGGGCCGGGGGAAACGGCGGCCAGGGAGTCATGGTCGTTCCCGAACTGGACATGGTCGTCGCCACGTTCGGCGGGAGCTACGGCACTCAGGTCGGATTGGAGATCCAGCAGGCCTATCCAGCGAGATGGATCATTCCAGCGGCGCGCCGGGACGATGACCGGCGAACGAGAGTGGATGTGCCGGCTCCTTTCGAGCTGACCTATGGGCGGCAGCGGCCGGCGCCCGCATGTTCGAGGTAGTGGCCGAGCCATCACGCGCCTGGTGACTGATCGGGATTGGCTGGTCGGCGCTTTTCGGAACGCCGCTGATCGCGCGGAGGCGGGGACTGGACGGGGGTTGTAGATTCCGTTGATCCGTGGCAGTTTAGGACGAGGAGCCGCCGACGCCACCGACGCCGGCGGCTCGCGTTTCAGTCGGCGGAAATCGGCAGGCGCAACCCATCGGGGCCGCGGGGTCTGAACGGAACATGAGCGACGGAAATCACACCAACAGCTACAATCCCGCCGAAGTCGAGCGGAAGTGGCAGGCGCGCTGGGACGAGCGGGGTACCAACGCGTGGACGGACGAGGCGCTGCGGTCCGCGGAAAAGCCCTTCTACAACCTGATGATGTTCCCGTACCCCTCGGCCGAGGGGCTTCACGTGGGCAACATCTACGCGTTCGCGGGGGCCGACATCTACGGCCGCTTCAAGCGCCTGCAGGGATACCAGGTGTTCGAGCCCATCGGCTTCGACGCGTTCGGCATCCACAGCGAGAACTTCGCGCTGAAGCAGGGGATTCATCCCACGGAGCTGATCCCGCGCAACGTCGAGCGGTTCACGCGCCAGCTGCGGCGCGTGGGGCTGATGTACGACTGGAACCACACGGTCGACACCACCACGCCCGATTACTATCGGTGGACGCAGTGGATCTTCCTGCAGCTGTACAAGGCCGGCCTCGCCGAGAAGAAGGCCGCCCCGGTGAACTGGTGTCCGTCGTGCAACACCGTCCTGGCCAACGAGCAGGTGGTGGGCGGCGAGTGCGAGCGCTGCGGCACCGCGGTGGAGATGCGCTTCCTGTCGCAGTGGTTCTTCAAGATCACGAACTACGCGGGCAAGCTGCTCGACAACCTCAAGACGCTGGACTGGTCCGACACCACGCGCAAGGCCCAGGAAAACTGGATCGGCCGCAGCGAGGGCGCCGAGCTGGCGTTTCCCATCGCGCGCCGCAAGGTGGCCGACGACCGGCACGAGGCCGCGCAGGTTGAGGCCGAGCGGCCGGTGATCCGCGTGTTCACCACCCGTCCCGACACGGTGTTCGGCGCCACGTACATGGTGCTGGCCCCGGAGCACCCGCTGGTGGACCGCGTCACCACGCCCGAACGGCGGGACGCGGTGGACGCGTACCGCCGGCAGGCGTCGGCCCAGGACCTGGTGACGCGCAAGAAGACCGACAAGTCCAAGACGGGCGTGTGGACGGGCGGCCACGCCGTGAACCCGGCCACCAGGCAGGAGATCCCCGTCTGGATCGCCGACTACGTGCTGATGGAGTACGGCACCGGCGCCATCATGGCCGTTCCCGGGCACGACGAGCGCGACTTCGAGTTCGCCACGGAGTTCGGCCTGCCCATCATCCGCGTGGTGGCGGGTGAGGGCGACGGAGCGGATACGCCGCTGGCCGCGGCGTACACCGGGCCGGGGCGGCTGGTGAACAGCGGCCAATTCGAGGGCACGGACGTCGGGGAGGCCAAGTCCGCCGTCACCGAGTGGCTGGCGTCGATGGGCGTGGGTGAAAAGCGGATCAACTACCGCCTGCACGACTGGACGATCAGCCGGCAGCGGTACTGGGGCCCGCCCATCCCCATCCTGTACTGCGACGAGTGCGGCATCGTCCCCGTGCCCGAAGACCAGCTGCCCGTGGTCCTGCCCTTCGTGGAAGACTTCAAGCCCGACGCCTCCGGCATCTCGCCCCTGGCCCGGCACGAGGAGTGGTACCTGACCGAGTGCCCGACGTGCGGGGGCAAGGCGCGGCGCGAGACGGACGTCAGCGACACCTTCCTGGACAGCGCCTGGTACTTCCTGCGCTACCCCAGCGCCGGGAACGAACAGGTGCCGTTCGATCCCGCCATCACGCGCACCTGGCTGCCGGTGGACAGCTACATCGGCGGCAACGAGCACGCGGTGCTGCACCTGCTGTACGCGCGCTTCGTCACCATGGCGCTCAGGGACATGGGACACGTGGACTTCGAGGAGCCGTTCACCCGCTTCCGCGCGCATGGGCTGATCGTCAAGGACGGGTCGAAGATGTCCAAGTCGCGCGGCAACGTGGTGGTGCCCGACGACTACATCGCGGAGTGGGGCGCCGACACCTTCCGCACGTACCTGATGTTCCTGGGGCCGTACCAGGAAGGCGGCGACTTCCGCGACAGCGGCATCACCGGCCCGTACAACTTCCTCACGCGCCTGTGGGACTCGGCGCTGACGGCGGAGGACCGCGAGCTTGACCGCGACGTAGAGCAGAAGCTTCACGCCACCATCCGCAAGGTGACGGAAGACCTGGAGGTGCTCTCGTACAACACCGCCGTCGCGGCGATGATGGAGTACCTGAACGTGGTCCGCGCGGGCGGCCGCACCCCGGAACGGGGGGCGGTGGAGCCGCTGGTGCGCCTGGTGGCCCCGTTCGCGCCCCACATGGCCGAGGAGCTGTGGGAGCGGATGGGCGGCGAGGGCTCCATCTTCGACGGGGCGTCGTGGCCGGAGTTCGACGCCGCCAAGGCCGTGGCCGACACGGTGGAGTTCGTGGTGCAGGTGAACGGAAAGGTGCGCGCGCGCATGCCCATGGCCCGCGGCATCGCCGAGGCGCAGGCGCGCGACGCGGCCCTGGCGGACGCCCACGTGCGCCGGTGGATCGAGGACAAGCAGGTGCGCAAGACGGTGTTCGTTCCCGACCGCCTGGTGAACCTGGTCGTCGGCTGAGCAGACCCGTCGCGCCACGATGTGGAGAGACCCCGGCCCCGAGCGATCGGCGCCGGGGTCTCTCCCGTTTTCGGCGCCACTAGATGTGAGCGGTGCTCACATACGTTTCCATGCGACAGACCGGTGTCTTCGTTCTACAGCCATACGAGCGCATCGATGCAGGTATTCAAGGCAAGCTCGCCCCGCGACCGCGTGTCGGGGGCTTCGGTCCAGGCGTTCGTAGCGGCGCTGGGATTCTTCGGCCCACGGGGGGTGCAGATCCTCTCCGAGAACGGCATTCCCGACCCGCAGCCCACGGAGTGGTATCCGTGGCAGGCGTACCTGGACGCGCAACGCACGGTGTACGAGAAGGTGGGCCCCAACACCCTGGCCCGGGTGGGTCGAAAGCTGGTGCAGGAGACCACCTTTCCGCCGGCGCTGGACTCCATCCACCAGGCGCTCTCCACCTTGGACGCCGACTACCACACGCGGCACGAGGGGAGCGACGTGGGCGGCTTTCGCTACACGCGTACGGGCGACCGCTCGTGCACCGTGGAGGTGCGCAACCCGTACCCGTGCGAGCTGGACCGCAACGTGGTCGAGGAGCTGTCCCAGCGCTTCAAGCCCGGCGACTCGCCGGCCGTCTTCGTCAGCCACGCCGACGAGGCCCGCTGCCGAAAGCGCGGGGCCGACGCCTGCCTGCTGGCCGTGAAGTGGTGAGCCGGGGCGTGGCATGATGGTCGGTTGCGGAGGAGCCGGGCGCGGCTCCTCCTTTTTCGCTCGGGCCGGGAGGACTGGAGCACGGGCCCGGATTGCTTATCTTGGGGAGAGTGCGAACCCGCGAGGTGAGACGATGAGTGCGCCGATCGAGGCTCCCAACGTTCAGGTGACGCTGCCCGCCCACCCACCCGCGCCGGCGCGGGTGGGGCTGGTGCCGCAGCCGCTGCCCGGGCGCGCGTTCAAGGCGCTGCTCTCGCTGGCGTTCTTCTGGGGCGTGATCCCGTACTCCGTGTGGGTTCCGCCGCACTACCCGTGGCCGGCGGTGTGCGTGTGCGCCGGCGGGTTCCTGGCGCACCTGTTCTGGACCGGGCGCTACCGCGTGCTCTGGTTCCTGGGGGTGTGCCCGCGCTGCGGAAAGCACCTTCGCATCGCGTCGGGAACGCGCATCGCGCTTCCGCACACGCTCACCTGCTTCGCCTGCCACTTCGAGCCCGTGCTGCGGGTGCAGGAGCCCGCGGAGGCGCCCCCCGAGGCATTGCTGCGCCACCTGAAGCCCGAGTGCACCGGCAGCTGGAGCGAGGGATGGATGTGGGACGAGCGCTTCCTTTCGTGCGACGGGTGCGGCGCGCGGCAGCCCGCCACCCCGGAGCTGCGCCGCGTGGCCGGCGACGAGAACGAGCGGGGCGCGCTGCTGCGGCGGCTGGCCGACGAAGGGCGCTTCCTGAGCTGACCCCGGCCAACGAAAAAACCAGTTCTTGTCAAGGCCTTGAAAAGATCGGGGATCGGTTTATACTTGTGCCGTCGCCGCCGGGGACACGGGCGGTGAACGCGAAAACCGGCCAGTGGGGTTGACGCGGACCGGTGAGGGTGATAGATTCGGTGTCCTTGTCGCGGGGTGGAGCAGCTTGGTAGCTCGTCGGGCTCATAACCCGAAGGTCGCGGGTTCGAATCCCGCCCCCGCTATGCCGGACCCCGCCGCCGCAGCCGGGCGGCTTTTTGTTGGGAAAGCAAGGGTTGAGGGCCAGGTAGCTCAGTTGGTAGAGCACACGACTGAAAATCGTGGTGTCGGGGGTTCGACTCCCTCCCTGGCCACCTGAACGCCGTAGGTCAGTAGCTCAATTGGTAGAGCACCGGTCTCCAAAACCGGCGGTTGGGGGTTCGATTCCCTCCTGGCCTGCTTGGGTGCTCGCGTAGCTCAGCCGGCAGAGCACTTCCTTGGTAAGGAAGAGGTCATGGGTTCGAGTCCCATCGCGAGCTTGAAGGGTATGCTCCCATCGTCTATCGGTTAGGACACGACCCTTTCAAGGTTGAGAGCGGGGTTCGACTCCCCGTGGGAGCGTCGGGTAGCAGTGGTAGTGCGGGCATAGCTCAGTTGGTAGAGCGCAACCTTGCCAAGGTTGAGGTCGCCAGTTCGAATCTGGTTGCCCGCTCCTGGCCGGAGATGAAGACTCCGGGGTACAAGTCAAACGCAAGGGGCCGTAGCTCAGTCGGTTAGAGTGCCGGACTGTCACTCCGGAGGTCGCGGGTTCGAGTCCCGTCGGCCCCGTTCGCGGGAAGGTTTGAAAATCCGGGTTGGTTTCCGCCCTTTCGCGGCGGTCTGGGGCCGTAGCTCAGTTGGGAGAGCGCTTGAATGGCATTCAAGAGGTCAGGGGTTCGATTCCCCTCGGCTCCATTGGCACGCAGTGAGCACCAAAGCGGTGGGGTGGCCGAGTGGCTAATGGCAGCAGACTGTAAATCTGCCGGGCTAAGCCCTACGTAGGTTCGAATCCTACCCCCACCACTTCGGGCGGTTAGCTCAGTTGGTTAGAGCGCCACGTTGACATCGTGGAGGTCACAAGTTCGAGTCTTGTACCGCCCACTCGCGCTGGTTTTTGGGGCTGTAGCTCAGATGGGAGAGCGCTGCAATCGCACTGCAGAGGTCAGGGGTTCGATTCCCCTCAGCTCCACTTCGTTCCAACGGACGTTGCCACCGTAGCTCAGGGGTAGAGCACTCGATTCGTAATCGAGCGGTCGTCGGTTCAATTCCGACCGGTGGCTCTGGTGCAACCGCGGCAGTGGGTTTACATTCGGTAGGCCGTGCGGGAGTAGCTCAGTTGGCAGAGCATCAGCTTCCCAAGCTGAGGGTCGCGGGTTCGAATCCCGTCTCCCGCTTCGTTTTTGACAATCCGGTTTTGGTGCCCTCTGGTGTAATTGGCAACACGCCTGACTCTGACTCAGGAAAGTCCAGGTTCGATCCCTGGGGGGGCAATGGAGGAAAGGTGCGCGTGGTGGGCTGCCGCGCGTGCACGGTACTGGAGAGGTGGGTGAGTGGCTAAAACCAACGGTTTGCTAAACCGTCGTGCCCAAAAGGCACACGCGGGTTCGAATCCCGCCCTCTCCGCTCCGTCTTGGACCGGTGTCCGAGCGGCTTAAGGAGCACGATTGGAAATCGTGTGGGGTTAACAGCCCTCGTGGGTTCGAATCCCACCCGGTCCGCTCCGTGGGAAGTATTCGGGACGTGGCTCAGCCCGGTAGAGCACTCGCTTCGGGAGCGAGGGGTCGCCGGTTCAAATCCGGCCGTCCCGACTGACAAGTCGGTTGTGTGGGAGGCGTAGTCTAACTGGTAAGGCACCGCACTCGAAATGCGGCGGGCGCAAGCCTTTGGGGGTTCGAGTCCCTCCGCCTCCGCTGTGTCGACATCATCAGAACGGCCCCTCTGCCCCTCGCGGGTGGAGGGGCCGTTTTGCGTTGTACGTATGCCTTGGCCTGCGCCCTGGCCGCGTGCGGCGACGTTTCCCTTGTGCGGCCTCGCCCCGCGTTCTATCATCCGAA
Source organism: Longimicrobium sp. (assembly GCF_036399935.1). Taxonomy (GTDB): domain Bacteria; phylum Gemmatimonadota; class Gemmatimonadetes; order Longimicrobiales; family Longimicrobiaceae; genus Longimicrobium. Next base: position 22,646 of record NZ_DASWMD010000069.1, on the reverse strand, counting down.
AACTCCGTATACTCCGCCGCATGCCGCGCGCGGCCACACACCACCACGACCAACGTTCGCCCGTCCCACGGACCAGTGCCGCGGCCCGTCTCCGCGTCCTCCCTCCGTGGCCTCGCCGGTTCGGTGTCAGTCCGGTTCACCACTCCGTCCGTCCCTTTCCACTTAGCCCCTCGGAGGTGTTCCTCGTGAAAATCGTTCGTCTACTCTGTGCGTCCGCTCTCGCCGTTCTTGCCTGCGCGTTCGACGCGGGCCCGGCGGCGGCGCAGGCGGGCACGGTCACCGGCCGCGTGACCGACGCCAGCTCCGGCCAGCCGGTTCCCGCCGCCCAGGTGCGGGTTGCGGGCTCCACCCTGGGCACGCTCACCAACGAGAGCGGCACCTATACCCTTCGCGGCGTGCCCGCGGGCACGGCCACCGTGCGCGTGCTCACCATCGGCTATGGCGAGAGCAGCCAGCCGGTGACGGTGTCGGCCGGGGGAACGGCGACCGCCAACTTCGCCCTGCGGGCCTCGACGATCGCGCTGAACCCGGTGGTGGTGACCGCCACCGGCGAGCAGCGGCGCGTGGAGGTGGGCAACGCCGTCTCGCAGATCCAGGCCGCCGAGGTGGTGGAGCGGAGCTCGGTGCAGAACGTGGGAGACCTGCTGACCTCCCGCACCCCCGGCGTGATGGTGGTGGGCGGCACGCAGACCGGCGCGGGCGTGCGGGTGCGGGTGCGCGGCACCAGCTCGCTTTCGCTTTCCAACAACCCCATCTACGTGATCGACGGCGTTCGCGTGGAGGGGAGCACCGGGTCCAGCACGGTGAGCGTGGGCGGCACCACGCCCAGCCGCGTGGGCGACCTGAACCCCGAGGAGATCCAGTCGATCGAGGTGGTTCGCGGACCGTCGGCGGCCACGCTGTACGGCACCGACGCGGCGAACGGGGTGATCGTGATCACCACCAAGCGGGGCGTGGCGGGTCCGCCGCGGTGGACGTACTACACCGAGCAGACCGCCATCGAGGACCGCAACGACTATCCGCTGGCGTACCACGGGTGGACGGCCGCGTCGAAGCCCAACAACGTCACGCAGTGCACGCTGGCCCAGAGGGCCGCGCCTGCACCGGGCAATTGCATCCAGGACAGCGTCACCGCGTACAGCCCCACGCGCGACCCCCAGGCCACCCCGTTCGGCAGGGGCTACCGCCAGCAGCACGGCCTGCAGGTGCGCGGCGGCTCGGAGTCCATGCGCTACTTCCTGCACGGCGAGTGGGAAGACGAGGACGGCGTGACGCAGGTGCCCCAGTTCGAGCGGAACTACCTGGCGGCGCGCGGCCTTTCGCTGCTTCCGGAGCAGCGCAGCCCCAACCACTTCGGCCGCATCACCGGGCGCGCCAACTTCAACATCACGCTCCCGCGGAACAGCGACCTGGCGGTCAGCGCCGGCTACACGTCGCAGGACCTGCGGCTGCCGATGAGCGACGACGCGGGCACCGCCGGCATCGCCGCCAACATCTACGGCGGCCCCGGCTTCAAGCACAACATCAACCCGACCACGGGCGACAGCCTGTTCGGCTGGCGCGAGTTCACCCCCCGGCGGGTGTACCAGGCCGTCACCACGCAGTCCATCGAGCGGCTGATCACCTCGGTGGCGGGGAACACGCGCCCGGCCGAGTGGCTGACGCTGCGCGGCAGCGCCGGGCTGGACTTCACGCAGCGCACCGACAACCAGCTGTGCCGCTTTTCGCAGTGCGTGGGGGCCGACACCCTGGGCTACAAGATCGACAACCGCGCGAACTTCTTCGTGTACACGCTGGACGCGGCGAGCACCGCCACGCGGCAGTTCGGCCGTGACGTGGAGTCGCAGACCACGGCCGGCGTGCAGTACTACCGCAACGTGTTCAACCGCAACGGCGCGCGCGGCAACCAGCTCCCGCCGACCGCGATCACCGTGGGCTCGGGCGCGGTGAAGTTCGCCGACGAGACCACCAGCGAGAGCCGCACCCTGGGCGGCTACATCGAGCAGCGGGTGAGCCTTCGCGACCGCCTGTTCCTGACCGGCGCCGTGCGCTCGGACCGGAACAGCGCCTTCGGGGCCCAGTTCGAGACGGTGTTCTACCCCAAGCTGTCGGCGTCGTGGGTCCTCTCCGACGAGCCCTTCTTCCCGGGCCTCGGCTTCGTCGACCAGCTTCGCCTGCGCAGCGCGTACGGCGCCTCGGGCGTGCAGCCGGGCACCATCGACGCGCTGCCGTACTTCAGCACCACCACCCTCCTGGGGGAGAGCGGCGAGCGGCCGGGGATCGTGTTCAGCGCCCTGGGCAACCCCGACCTGCGGCCGGAGCGCTCGACGGAGTTCGAGGCGGGCATCGACGGCACCTTCTTCAACAGCCGCCTGACCACCGAGATCACCTACTACAACAAGCTCTCGCGCGACGCGCTGATCGAGCGGGTGCTTCCGCCCTCCGCGGGCACCGGCGGCACGGTGCGCTTCGAGAACCTGGGCGAGGTGCGCAACAAGGGGTGGGAGGGCCTGGTGAACGCGCAGGTCGTGCAGAGCGACGCCTTCGGCTGGGACATGAGCCTGAACGGCACGACCAACGACAACGAGCTGGAAAGCCTGGGCGGCGAGGCATCCATCGTCATCAGCAGCACGCTGCGCAACGTCGAGGGCTATCCGCTGAACGGCTGGTGGTCGCGCCGCCTGACGGGCTACGAGGACAAGGACGGCGACAACATCATCGAGTACGACACCGCCGCGGCGCGCAGCGAGGTGTTCGTCAGCGACAGCGTGGAGTTCCTGGGCCACTCGGCACCCCGGTGGGAAGCCGCGCTGACCAACGGCTTCGACTTCTGGCAGAAGCGGTTCCGCCTGTCGGCGATGGTGGACTACAAGGGCGGCCACATGATCTACAACAACACCGACCGCATCCGCTGCGCCAGCCGCAACAACTGCCGCGGGCTGGTGGACCCGGCGGCCCCGCTCGACGAGCAGGCGCGCGTGGTGGCCGTGCGGCAGCACCCGAGCAAGACGGTGGCCGGGTTCATCGAGCCGGGCGACTTCATCCGCTTCCGCGAGCTGTCGCTGAGCTTCGACGCGCCGGAGAGCCTGGCGGCGCGCGTGCTGGGAAGCCGGCAGGTGACGGCCACCTTCGCCGCCCGCAACTTGGGGATCCTGTGGACCCGCTACTCGGGGGTGGACCCCGAGGCGTTCGGCACCACGGGCGACGCGCCGTCGTCGTTCCAGGCGTTCGCGCCCCCCACCTACTTCACCTTCCGCCTGACCCTTGGCCTGTAGGATGATACACGAGATGAAGCACACCCTGAGAACCCGCGCCGGCGCACCGTGGCTGCGGCGCCGGTCGCGGCGGGCGGCCCTGGCCGCGGCGGTCGTCCTGGCGTCGGGGATCGCCGCCTGCGACCCGGGCGAGATCCTGCTGGTGGAAGATCCCGACATCATCAACCCGGCCGACGTGCAGTCGCCCGCAGGCGCCAACGCCGTGCGGCTGGGCGCGCTCGCGCGGCTGATCGCCGCCACCAGCGGCGGCACCGCTGGCGGCGACAACATCTTCCTGCTGGGCGGGATGTTCGCCGACGAGTGGATCAACGGCGACTCGTTCATCTACCGCTGGGAGATCGACCAGCGGACGATGACTTCGGACAACAGCTTCCTGAGCGGCACCAACCGCTCGCTGCACCGCGCGCGGGTGGGCGCGGCGCAGGCGGCGGAGCTGATGGCCGAGTACAACTCCACCGCGCCGGGGTGGCAGGCCGCCGAGATGCACTTCGTCCAGGCCTACACGGTCAACATTCTGGCCGAGCACTTCTGCAGCGGCCTGGTGTTCAGCGAGGTGGTGGACGGCCAGGTGCAGTTGGGCAGCCCCGAGACCACCGCGGCGGCGTTCGAGCGCGCGCTCGCGCACGCCAACGCCGGGCTGGCGGTCGCGACCGGGGCGCCCGCGGCGGACAGTGCCCGGGTGCGGCACGCGCTGCAGGTGGTGCGCGGCCGCATCCTGCTGAACCTGAACCGGCCGGCCGACGCCGCGGCCGCCGTGGCCGGGGTGCCGACAGCGTTCGCGTATCAGACGCGGCACTCGGCCACCACGGAGAGCAACTACATCTGGCTCCGCAACATCCAGGAGCGCCGGTACAGCGTCGGCAACAACGAGGGGGGCAACGGCCTGAACTTCGCGACCGCGAACGACCCCCGCCTTCCCGTCACGGCCTCGGGTGTCCGCGATGATCAGGGCACGCCGATGCACAGGCAGGGACTGTGGCCGGCGCGGGAAACTTCGGTGACCATCGTGGGTGGTGTCGAGGCGCGGCTGATCGAGGCCGAGGCACAGCTTCGCGCGGGCGGGGCGGCGGCGGCGCTGTTGACCCTGAACGCGACGCGGCGGGCGTTCTTCACGGCGGCGCAGCTTCCCGACCTCACCCTTGCGACTACGGAAGCCGGCCGGGTAGACCAGCTCTTCCGTGAGCGGGCGTTCTGGCTCTTCGGGCGGGGCCACCGCACCGGCGACCTGCGGCGCCTGATCCGCCAGTACGGGCGGTCGCCGAACACCGTGTTCCCCACGGGGACCTGGCACAAGAACGGTTCCCAGTACGGCCCCGACGTCACGATGCCGAACCCGTCGGCCGAACTGAACAACCCCAACGTGCAGCAGCTCTGCATCGACCGGAACGCCTGACCCGCGGCCGTAATACGAGGCGGCAAGCTCAGAGGCCGGCGCCGTTGCGCCGGCCTCAGTCGTTTCATCGCGAGGCAGACCTCAACGATAGAGATCCGCGGAATGGCCTCCTTACAGTCCGCACGGACTTTGAAAATTTTCTCGGAACACGGCGAGGAACTCGTAGTCCTGCGTATCGGCCGGCCTCTGAATATTCGAGTTGCAGTCGAAATAGACGTAGGTGCCCGCGGCGTTGCTGATGCGCCAGTGCTGGAAAACGTAGTCGTCCCACGGCGTCGCCCATAGGTATAGGGTGGTTCCGGATGTCGGGACGTTGGTGATAGTGCCTACGGATTGCTGATCCGCCACGATTCCCACGTACGCGGTGGTATCACCTTCTACGTACATGCCGATGTTGCCGCCCACCCGCATGTCCTCGTCGTAGCCGCCCCAATAGTTGCAATGCCGGTCTGTCGAGGTTTCCTGGACCCAAATGGGCGGTCCGGCAGTGGCCCAATTGACACTGTCCCGCCGAATCGCGTATGTCGCGCTGCAAGCCGAGTTCGTCATTTCGTCACCGCTTTGTCCGTAGCTTGCGCCTCGGGTCTGAAATTCGGCACGGCCGGATGCCAGTAGCCCTAGACGCGGCTCTGCTCCGACCGGTTCGGCTTCGCCGCACGCGAGCCCAGCGGCTGTGAGTATCAGGGCGAGCAGGGGAATGAGTCTGCGCATTTCGCCATCCTATCCGAGAGTGTGAGGGCCTATGATCGTCTCGCATCAATATTGGCGAATTCCGAATGTGTCAAGGACACAAGCATCACCGGGGTTCCTTCGAGTATTCCAGCGGGTTCTAAGCGGAGTGTTCGGCGAATCTAAACGGTAGGGTTCTGCTGGGCCCTCGCAGTATGTACGCGGTTGCACCATTTTGCAGAAAGATGCATAATGGGCCAGCCGCGCCTTGCTTCCGCATTTGCCTGGCGGTGCCGTTTGCCCGCGTTCCTCGTCATCGATGCCGCCCCCGAGACGCTTGCCGCCGCCCGTGAGGCGGCCGGGGGGCGTGTGGACGTGCGCGCCGCCGCATCGCTGGGCGAGGGGCTGGAGATGCTGCGCGCCAGGAAGTGGGATGCGGTACTCCTTTCGCTGGACTTCGAGGCGGCGGACCTGGCGCTGGTCGCCCGTCTGGCCGAATCCGGCGTGCAGCCGAATTCCGTGGTGCTCACCTCGTCGCGCCCCACCATGCAGGCGATGGTGGAATCGTCGCGCCTGGGAGTGCTGGGGCTGATCGCCACGCCCGTGAACGCCGGCGAGCTCGCGGCGCTTCTGCGCGAGGTGTTCGCGGGCGAGGACGTCGTCCCGCTTCCCCCCGCCGATGCCCCGGCCGACGACGAGGAGACGGCCATCGGCGCCAGCCCGCCCATGCTGGAGGTGTTCCGCATGGTGGGCCGGGTGGCCGGGAGCGCGGCCACGGTGCTGGTGCTGGGGCAGAGCGGAACGGGCAAGGAGCTGGTGGCCCGCGCCATTCACCGCAACAGTCCCCGCTCGTCCGGCCCGTTCGTGGCCATCAACTGCGCGGCCATCCCCGAAAACCTGCTGGAGTCGGAGCTCTTCGGCCACGAGAAGGGAGCCTTCACCGGCGCCATCGCCCGCAAGGTGGGCCGCTTCGAGCGGGCGCACGGCGGCACGCTGTTCCTGGACGAGATCGGCGACATGTCGCTGCCCCTGCAGAGCAAGATCCTGCGGGCCCTGCAGGAGCGGGAGATCGAGCGGGTGGGCGGCGAAGGGCGCATTCCCGTGGACGTTCGCGTGGTCGCCGCCACGCACCGCGACCTGCGCTCGGCCATCGCGGACGGGGCCTTTCGCGAGGACCTGTACTTTCGCCTGGCCGTGGTGACGCTGAACCTTCCCCGGCTGGCGGACCGCGGCACCGACCTGGACCTGCTGATCCGCTTTTTCGTCGCCCGCTACGCCGTCCGCTACGGGCGTCCCCTGCGCGGCGTCAGCCGCACCGTGATGGACCTGCTGCAGCGCCATCCCTGGCCCGGCAACGTGCGCGAGCTGAAGAACGTGCTGGAGCGGGCCGTGCTCCTGGCCCGCGGCCCCATTCTGCTTCCCGAGCACCTTCCCCTGGACCAGCTTCGCAGCCACACCGGCGACCCCGCCCCGGCGAACGCGTCGCCCCTGCCGGGCTACGCGCCGGAGCTGTCGATGGAGCAGGTGGAGGCACTGCACATCCGCGAGGTGCTGCGCCTGGTGCGCGGCCACCTGGGGCGCGCCTCGGAGGTGCTGGGCTTTCACCGCAACACGCTCACGCGCAAGATCCGGGAGTACGGGCTGGAGGAGGCGGTCCGGGCGTGACCTTCGGGAGGACAGGAGAGGGGGACACCCGCTTTTTGGTGAGGCTTGCCCTCTTTTTGTGCAGACTGGTGGATCGCGCGGCTGGGCCTGGGGTCGTAAATCCAGAATCTACGCGGAGATACGTGATTCCGTCCGCGGGCACGTCCCGTGCTAAAGTCAGGCTCATCTCCGATCCCGCATCCACCGACAGGAGCCATCCGTGACCGCTCGCCGCACGCTCGCCCTTGCCGCCGCTCTCTTTGCGCTGGCCGGGTGCTCTGATTCTTCTCAGCCCATGCTGTCGACCCCGGCGCCCGCCGCCGAGTCGCTTACCGGAACCGTCAGCGTAAACGGCCTGCTGCAGTTCGCGGGCACGCCCAGCCTGCTGGGCTCGCGCCACGCCGAAAAGCGCATCATCGCGGCGCAGGGCGGCTTCGTGGAGCTGAACGGCTTCCGCGTCGACATTCCCGCGGGCGCGCTGCCGGCCGACACCACGGTCACCATCGACCTGCCCGCCGACGCGCTGCTGGCCAAGCGCCTCGTCGCCGAGTTCGGGCCCCACGGCGTGCAGTTCAACGCGCCCGTCACCCTGACCTTTCCGCTCACCGGCGTGCTGTGGAACGGTAGCGCCGTCGAGGTGGCGCGCTGGGAGAACGGCGGGTGGACCTCGCTGGGCGGTAGCGTGAACGCGGCAGGCACCGCGCTGTCGGGCACCACGCCCCATTTCAGCCTGTACGGCGGCAAGTACCTGCTGGCCGGCGGCTGAGGCAGGGCGCCCTGAACCGTTCCGCGGTACAGATGAGCAAGCTGTCTCCGCCCCACCTGCTGGTGGAGCGCGCGCTGGCGCTCGTTCCCGACTACGAGGAGTTCCTGCCGCTGAGCGACGCGCTGATCGTCGGCTCGCGGGTGGACGCCGACAAGGTCTGGGCGCGCTCGGGCGGGTACGCCACCGTGGGCAAGCGCGTCGTGGACACCGACCGCGTGGAAAAGCTCATGCAGGTGCTGCTGGAACGGAACCAGGAGCGACTGCGCGAGCTTTTCGGGCTGGTGCTGGACGCCATTCGCGAGCAGCAGGCGGGGAACCCCGCCGCCGCCGCCGCCCTGCTGATCCGGGCGGGCGAGCTGGAAGAGGCCGAAGGGCGGCTGGACAAGGCCGAGCGCGTGTACCGCCAGGCGCTGGAGATCGCGCGCGACCTGCGCGCCAAGGACAGCCACGCCGTCGCCCTGCGCCGGCTGGGCCGCACCGCGCGGACGGCCGGGCGGCTGGACGACGCACGCGCGTGGTACGAGCAGAGCCATCAGCTGGCGCTGGACGGGATGGACGCCGTGGGCCAGGTGATCGCCTGCCAGGGCCTGGGCAACGTGTGCGACGACCGTGGCGAGCGGGAGCAGGCGCGGCGCTGGTGGGAGGCGGGGCTGGAGATGGCCGCGGGGCTGAACGCCCCCGAGCTGGACTGGCCGCTGTACGCCAACCTGTCGGTGCTCACCATGCTGGAGGGCAACCTGGCCGAGGCCGAGCGGCTGCTGGGCCGCGCCCGTGAGCACATCGAAGCGGGCGGCGTGCCGGGCGGGCACCTGTACTGGCTGAACAACCGCGGCCTCCTGCTGCTGGAGCACGGCGACGTCGCGGGGGCCGAGGCCGTCTTCCGCGAGGCGCTGCCCGAGTCGGAGGGGCGCTGGGAATTGACGCTCCGCGTGAACCTGGGCGAGTCGCTGCTGCGGCAGGGGCGGCTGCTGGAGGCCGAGGACGAGGCCCGCCGCGCGGAGGAGATCGCCATCGTCCAGCGGCTCATCACCGACCTGGTGGACGTGTACTCGCTGCTGGGCTCCATTGCCCGCGAACGGTGCGACGACGAGGGGTTCGTCTTTTACGAGCAGGCGCTGCGCGTGTGCCACGAGCGCGCTCTGCCGCGCAAGACCGAGGCGGCCATCCTCCACGGCAACGGCCGCTTTCACCTGGCCTGCGCCCGCGACGAGGAAGGACGCGCATACCTGGAAGCCGCGCGCGAGATCTATCGCGAGCTGGGCTTTGCGCAGGAGCTGGCGCGGGTGGAGCACGACATGGCGCGCCTGGTGCCCGAGCCGGTGTAATCGGCTGTCGGGCGGGACGGGGAGCCGAAGGGGAGCCGCGGCCGCGGCTCCCCTTCGTGCATCCTTTCCTGCGCTGATCTCAGTCGGCCTGGACGGCGCGCTCGACGTCGCGGAGCAGCTCCTTCGCGCGCTTGCCGGAGCGCGCCACCATCCGCTCGCGCCGGCCCGCCGCGTCGGTGATGGTGATGATGATCTGGTCGGCAGGCTGCCCCCGTCGGCTGATGCGGCTCATGGCCACCGCCGAAAGCGACATCGTGCTCGAGATGATGGCGACAAGCATCGCCGCGGTTTCCATCCTCATCATACCACCTCCTGATCGTTGGCCAGGTACACGCATCCCGCGCCCGCCACAACGGCGCTGGCGAAGAGCAGCAGCGACGTCGCGCGGATGGGTGACGGATCCGGCGAGGCCCGTGACTTCACGGCGGCGAAGCACGACGTGGAGAACAGCACGATCAGCATGCACGCCCCTCCCGCGATGAGCTTCTCGACCGGCTTGCCGCGGCTGACGGGGATGAGTTCGCCGATGCAGCCGGCTGCCACGGTCGTGCTGATCAGGAGCAGCTCTCCACCCGCGAGCAGACCGCCCAGGGTCGGAGCCCTGCGGTCGAGCTTGAGGCTGAAGTACGACACGGCCAGCGGAATCAGCGAGATCAGGACGCCGAAGATGAACCAGCGGGTCATACGCTCGGGGCGGCTCATCGTGCTGTTCCGGGTGAGGGCAAGTGCCGGTCTGCTGCGAACGCCTCAACGATAGTGAACGGAGGGAACGCCGTCAAGGGCGTCCAGAAACTCGTCGCGCCTGTGGCCTGAAAGCAGCGGGGGAGCACGGAAAACCCTTGCTCCCCCGCCATTTATCCCACCCGTGTCGGGTTCAGACGCCCGCGGGCTCCGGCTGCGGCTCCCAGGCCACGATGCGGCCCTCCATGGCGCTGGCGGCCACCGTGTAGGGCGAGGCCAGGTACAGCTGCCCGGGGCCGGAGCGCCCGGGGAAGTTGCGGTTGATGGCGCTGATGGTGACGTCCGTGGGCTTGCGGCTGACGCCCGGGCCGGCGTTGATGCACGCCCCGCACGACGGCTCGATGAAGGTGGCGCCCACCTCGTTGAAGAGCCGGTCGTAGCCCAGCTCCTGGCAGTACGCGTACACCTCCTGCGAGCCGCACTGGATGTACAGCTGCACGTGCTCGGGCTTTTGCACCCCGCGCTCCCGGTACTCGCGCAGCACGCGGGCGTACATGTCCATGTCTTCCTTCTTGCCGGCCGTGCAGCTTCCCGCGTAGGCGATGTCGATGCGCACGTCCTCGCCCAGCTCCTCGACGTACAGGCCGTTGCCGGGGTCGCCGGGAAGGGCGATCATCGGCTGCAGCGCCGACGCGTCGATCTCGATCACCTTCACGTACTCGGCGCCTTCGTCGCTGAACAGGCCGTCGATCAGCCGCTCGGCCTCGGCGCGCTCCATCCCGCGCTGCTCCACCAGGTAGTCCACCGTCTTGTGGTCGGGCGCCACGATGCCGGTAAAGGCGCCCACCTCGGCGGCCATGTTGGTCATGGTGGCGCGCTCGTCCACCGAGAGCGACTCCACCGCGGGGCCGGCGTACTCGATGATCTGGCCGATGGCGTGCCCGTCCTTGATGTACGGGTGGCGAAGGATCTCGAGCATGAAGTCCTTGGCCGACACGTTCTCGGGCTTCTGCCCGTTGACGATCACCTTGAACGAGCGCGGCACCTCTACGCGTACGTCCTTGGTGATCCACGAGTTGAAGATGGCCGTGGTGCCCACGCCGAACGCCACGCACCCCACGGCGCCCGCGTGCGGCGTGTGGCTGTCGGAGCCGATGATGATGTGCCCGGGAAGCGCGTACGCCTCCAGGATCTTGCTGTGGCAGATGGCCTCGGAGCCGTGCTTGCCGTGCCCCAGCTCGCCGTACAGGCGCACGCCCTGCTTTTCGGCGAACTGCCGCTGCTTCACCTCCAGCTGGTTCGCCACGTCGAGCAGGCCGAGCTGCACGCGCTCGGGGGGCATGGCGTCCTTGAGGAAGGTGAGGTGGTCGCGGAAGAAGAGGATGGTCTCGGGCTCCACCACCCGCTCCTCCGGCCCCACCAGCGACTCGAAGAAGATGGCCGACATGGGGGTGACGTACTCGTGCGAGAAGCGGATGTCCGTCTGCACGAAGCCCGAGTCGCCCGGCTGCACCCACTGCACCCCGATGTCGCCCCGCGAAAGGTCCGTCACCCAGTGGCGGGCGAAGATCTTTTCGGCAATGGTCATGGGGCGCCGGCCGCGGTGGCGGGTGCCTTCGGGGGCGCCCACGCTGTCGGATTCCACGTTGCTGGTGGAGGTGGCCACGAACTGCGCCGCGGCGTAGTCCACGCCCGTGTCCGGCCCCGGGCCGGGAAGGTTGCCCTCGCCGCTGCCGCGCATGGCGCGCACGTCGGCCGCGTCCGTGGACGTGGGGGCGTCGCCGGGCTGGCCGTGGTGGCAGGAGATGGCCGGCGTGCGCACCGTGCCCTGCAGGCGCGCCACGTTGTAGTTGAAGAGCCCGCCGTGCTCGATGATGCCGCGGGTGATCTCGTCGGCACCGTCGGTGAACTCGGTGAGCGGAATGGTGTCGCCGCGGCGGATGCGCTCCACCAGGTCGAAGTTGGTGGACGTGAGCACGCCCAGGTTCTGGCAGTTTTCGCGGTAGATGCGCTCGATGTTCTCGGCGATCACCACCTTGATGCCGGCCATCATCTCGGCGTACGGGCTCTGCTCGCGCGAGCTGCCCTTGCCCCGGCGCGTGCCACTGGCCGAGGCCACGAACCCGCCCTGCCTGACGCTCCCCTGCTTGATGGGGAACTCGCTGCCCGCCTTGAGCCCCAGGTACGGGAACTCGCCGAGCGTTTCGTCGAAGTAGTAGCAGATGTACGCCGGGGTGATCTCGTCGGTGGAGATGTTGTCGCGCAGGTTGGCGCGCACCTCGTCCGTAAGCTCCACGTCTTCGCCGGCCAGCTGCCGGCGGATGAGCTCGGGGTCGTCCAGCAGGAAGAGCACGCGGCCCTGAAGGCGCACCTCCGGCGGCAGCTTTTCGATCGTGCGCGTCAGCAGCGAGGGAATCATCGAGTACCCGCGGGATGGATCAGGATCGTAAGGACCCGGGTCGTGCACCGGGCCGCGACGGAACGTCCGCAACCTTGCAAATTTGGGCGATGCGGCGGCATCCGGCAACCCGTCCACCCCCCGCCTCGGCGCGGGGTTCCGGCCATCATGTACTTTTTCAGACATTTTGGAACCAATGCGGCCCGTCGCGGGGTACCTGTTCCGGCCCCATCGAAGGGCATCTTTCCCAACCTGTTTCACGGAGTCACCCATGTCCCGCACCCGTACCTCCCTTTCCATGCTGGCCGCCGTGCTCGCCCTGGGCACCGGCGCCTGCGACTCGGCGCCGACCGCGACCGCCGAGGGCACCTCCGCCAGCCTGACCCTGAACCAGGCGCCCGTCGCCGTGGTGAACCTGACCCTGCTGGGCACCGCCTACTGCAGCGGGACGTGCGTGTACAACTATCGCTACGACGGCTACGAGTCGTACGATCCGGATGGCAGCATCGTGGCGTACGAGTGGAAGGAGGGCGGCTCCGTGGTATCGACGAGCGCCACGTACAACCTGACGGCGCTGCGGGCGTACGAGGCCTGCACCGGAAAGCCGGCGGTCGGTACGCTGAAGGTCACCGACAACTCGGGCGCGACCGCCACGGCGTGCTACAGCTACACGGCCCCCTGATGGACGAGCGGGCCCGGCGCGCGGTGCGCCGGGTTCGCCCCGTTGAATTTCTCTCCCGGTGGGGTTAGCTTTCCCGGCCTCAAGGGGCGTTAGCTCAGCTGGGAGAGCATCCGCTTTGCAAGCGGAAGGTCATCGGTTCGAACCCGATACGCTCCATCGATGGACGACACGCAAGCGCGCCCACGCCGACCCCTCGGTGTGGGCGCGCTTGCGTGTCGTCCACCATCTTGCCTGGGCCTTGCGGAGATGTGCGCCTCGGCCGACCCCGGCGACGGAGTCGCCGCGGCCCGGATCGCGCAAACGAAAAAGCTGCAGGCTGATCCACACACCACGGCGGTGAGCATGGCGCACGAACCACTCTGGACGGTGCAGGACCAGGCGCGGCACCTGGCCGAGCTGACGGCGGATGAGGCGGCGCTCAAGGAGGCACCGCTTCGCCGCGACGTGCGTTCGCTCGGCATGCTGCTGGGCGACGTGATCCGCGAGCAGGAGGGCGACGAGCTCTACGCCGCGGTCGAGGAGCTGCGCCACCTGGCGATGAGCCACCGCGAGGCCGAGGACGCCGAGGGCGCATCCGTCGAGGGGCCGGTGGACGAGGCGATGCGGCGCGCGGAGCAGGTGGTGGACGGAATGCCGGTGGATTCCGCCTACCGGCTGACCAAGGCGTTCTCCATCTACTTCGAGCTCACCAACCTCGCCGAGACCAACCACCGCAAGCGCCGCCGCCGGGCCACGGCGCTGCACGCGGACCAGGCGCCCCAGCCCGGCACCTTTCACGGCACCCTGCTGCGCCTGCGCGACGCGGGTCTCGACGCCGAAACGGTGCTGCGCCACCTGTCCCGCGTCCGCGTGGTCCCCGTCTTCACGGCGCACCCCACGGAGGTGTCGCGGCGCACGGTGCTCTTCAAGCGGCGCCGCATCGCCGAGGCGCTGGAGCACCTGGACCGACTGCCGATGACGGACGCCGAGGCCGCCGGGCACGAAGCCGCCATCGCCGCCGAGATCACCGCCATCTGGCAGACGGACGAAGTGCGCCGCCGCCAGCCGTCCGTGACCGACGAAGCAAAGATGGGGCTGGACTACTACCCCGGCGTGCTGATCCCCACGCTGCCGGCGCTGTACTTCGAGATGGCAGATGCCTTCCGCCGCGCCTTCGGCCAGGCGCCGCCGCCGCGCGAGCTACCGCAGGTGGTACGGTTCGGGTCGTGGATCGGGGGGGACCGCGATGGAAACCCGTTCGTGACGCCGGATGTGACGCGAAAGGTCCTGCGCCTGGCCCGCGAGGCCATCCTGGACTACTACGTCACCGACCTGGAGGCGCTGACGGAACGGCTGAGCTCGTCGACGCTGCAGGTGCCCGTTTCCCCCGAACTGGCGGACGCGCTGGAGCGGTACACGCAGACCATCCCCTCGCTGGACCCCACCCCCGAAGCGCGCTCCACGACGGAGACGTATCGCCGCTTCCTGGGCTACGTGGGCTGGCGGCTGCGGGCGGCGCGCGACGAACCGGCGAACCCCCACGCCTATCCCGACGCGGCCGCGTTCGCCGCAGACCTGCGCCTGGTGCGCGAAAGCCTGGTCCGGAACCGGGGTGAGCGCCCGGCGCGCCTTCTCCTGGGCCCGCTGCTGCGCAAGGTGGAGACGTTCGGCTTTCACCTTCACACGCTCGACATCCGCCAGCACGCGCGCTTTCACGAGCGCGCCATGGCCGAGCTGTTCGGCGGGGCGGGGGAGGGCGATGCGCCCCTTCCGCCGCCCCCGTCGGAGGAGACCATGCAGCTGCTGGAAACCTTTCGCGCCGTCGCCGAGCTGAAGCGCACCTATCCCGCGGACGCCGTGCAGACGTACGTCATCAGCGGCGCGCGGTCGGTGGAAGACGTGCTGGCCGTCGTCCGGCTCGCCGAGACGAGCGGCGTGCGGGTGGCGGGAACGGAGGATGACCCCGGGCTGATGCCGGTGCCGCTCTTCGAATCCATCGAAGACCTGCGCAACGCCCCCGGGGTGTGCCGGGCGCTGTGGACGCGGGAGGACTACGGGCGCCTGCTGGACTCGTGGGGGCGCCGCCAGGAGGTGATGCTGGGCTACTCCGACAGCAACAAGGACGGGGGGATGCTCACCAGCACCTGGGAGATCTACAAGGCGCACCGTGAGCTTCACCGGGTGGCGCGCGAGTGCGGTGTCACCCTGCGGCTCTTCCACGGCCGCGGTGGCACGGTGGGGCGCGGCGGCGGGCCCACGCACCGCGCCATCACCTCGCAGCCGGCGGGCGCCTTCGACGGCGAGATCAAGATCACCGAGCAGGGCGAGGTGCTCAACTGGAAGTACAGCGACCCCGTGCTGGCGGAGCGCAGCCTGGAGCTGATGGTGGCCGCGTCGCTCGACGCGCTTGCGCGGACGGATGCGCCCGAGCCGGCGCAGGAGGAGCGCTGGGAACGGGCGATGGAGGAGATGTCGGCGGACGCGTTCGGCTTCTATCGCGAAAAGATCGCGGAGAACGCCGACATCCTCGTCTACTTTCAGCAGGGCACGCCGGTGGGCGAGCTGGAGCACGCGCGCATCGGCTCGCGGCCGGCGCGGCGGGGCGAGACGCGCGGGCTCGACGACCTGCGCGCCATCCCCTGGGTGTTCGGGTGGATGCAGAGCCGCCACGTGCTCCCCGCCTGGTTCGGCGTGGGGTACGCGATGGAGCGGTACGCGGCGCGCGGGGCGGCGGAGGAGGCGCTGCTGCGCGAGATGATGGGGGCGTTCCCGCTCTTCGAGGACTTGATCCGCAACGTGGAGATGGGGATGGCCAAGGCCGACTTTTCCATCGCCCGCCGCTACGCCGCGCTGGTGCCCGACGAAGCGCTGCGCGAGCGCGTCTTCGGGATGCTGGTGGAGGAGTTCGAGCGGACGCGGCGGGTGGTGCTGCGGATCACCGGGCAGAAGCAGCTGCTGGAGGACAACCCGGTGCTGGCGCGGTCCATCCGCCTGCGCAACCCGTACGTAGACCCGTTGAGCCTGATCCAGGTGAGCCTCCTGCGCCGCAAGCGCGCGGGCGAGGAGGGCGACGACCTGAACTACGCCCTGGCCGCCACCATCAACGGCATCTCCGCCGGCCTGCGCAACACGGGCTGAGCCGGAACGGCAGCATCACGCAGAGGACGCAGAGAAAACGGAGAGGACGCAGAGGAAACGACGAATTCCTCTGCGTCCTCTCTTTTCCCTCTGCGCCCTCTGCGTGAAACGGTCTTCAGCAGTGCGCGCGGCCCGCGATCAATGCCGGTGCTGCGGCTGTGCCGCCGGACCGGCGCCGGCCGGGTGCGCACCGTGGCCCCCCTGGCCCGCCGCCCGCGTGCGCCCTCCGGGCCCGACGATCTCCAGCACCTGCATCATCCCCCGCTCCTCGTGGCCCAGGATGTGGCAGTGCATCACGAACTCCCCGGTGGGCGGGCCGCACTTGCCGTCCACGCATCCCGTGAAGGGGTCGTAGCGCTGCGTGATCACCGCGTAGCCGGTGTTCGCGACCCGGGTGACGACGGTGTCCACCCCGCCATTCGGCTTGCTCCGGTACGTGGTGTCGGCCCGGGGCAGGGGCAGCGGCAGCACGTCGAGCCAGATGGGGCTCCCGGCCGCCGACGCGGCGTTCAGCTCCGCGAACAGGTCGGCAAACGGGTCTCCGGCGAAGTACACCACCGAATTCACCTGGAAGGGGTTGATGTGGATGTGGAACGGGTGGTTGATGGCGATCGCCGAGTTGTTGACGACCTTCCAGGTCTGCGTCGAGTCCAGGATCATCGGCATGGGCCTGCCGGCCGCGTTCGACGGGACGAAGACCACGTCGTCGTCGAACCGCTGGAAGGGGGTCCTGCCGCCTCCCAGGAAGAACTGGGCGGGCTTCTGGAAGTTGCCGGGCGAGCCCGTGTCGGTGAACACGATCAGCGCCGAATCGCGCGCCGGCCTCAGGGTGCCGCCCAGGAAGGCCGGGGGGCCGCCGACGTTCGTTCCCAGGAACGAGGCGAGGTTCGGGATGCTCGCCGGCAGCCCCGTGCTGCTGGCCCTGCGCGAGGAATCCACCACCACGCGGAACAGGAGAAAGGCGTTCGCGTCGTTTACCCGCAGGCTCTCGGTCGGCTGGTGCTCCAGCGTCTGCGGCGGAAGCGCCGGGTCGCGGCTCCGGCGGCTGGCCCCCGGAAGGTGGCGCAGCCGGAAGTGGTGCGTCCCGGGGGTCAGCGGCGCCTGGACGATCACGTCCAGCCGGTTGCCCGCGCCCATCAGCAGGATGGGGTCGACGTCCCTGGCCATGTTCGCCGGCGAGAACTGCACGCCGTCGCGCGCCACCTCCACGACCACCGGCTCGTGGCCCGGAAGGTCCTCGAACCTGAACTCCAGCGTCTTGGTGTTGCGGGTGACGTTCTCGTTCACGATGCGCCAGCGCTGCACCTCGCCCGGCGCCATGTAGATCACCGGCGAGTTCTGCCCGTTCACCAGGGGCGGCACCTTGTCGAGGATGTTGGTGGTGTCGCCATGGAACAGGCCCACGGTGGTGTCGATCTGCTGGAAGCCGATCAGGTGCTGCCGGAGGTTGTGACGCTGCGTGAACCGGTCCAGCCCCGTCGCGGGGTCTTCGACGATGAACGCCCCCGCCATCCCGTTGGCCACCTGCAGGGCCACCGAGCCGTGCTTGTGCGGGTGGTACCAATGCGTGCCCGGCGACTGGTTCAGCGGGACGCGGAAGGAGTACAGGATGGAGTCGCCCGGGGCGATCACCATCAGCACGTCGTCGCCCACCGCCGTCGACGTGCTGTCGGGGGTGACGTGCATCCCGTGGTAGTGGATGTTGGTGTAGTTGGGGCCGTGGAAGCAGTCCTGGAAGTGGTCGCGTGGGTACTTCACGCTGTCCGGAGAGATGTCGGCCGCCGGGTACGTCATGCAGACGTCGTTGCGCTCGTCGCGGCGGGTGGGCGGGGGCAGCTTGTTCCGCAGCCAGATCTGCACCAGGTCGCCGGGCCGCACCCGGAAGGTGGGGCCCGGGTAGCGGGGGGTGAACCGGGGATCGTTCGCCCGGTACGCGGTGTCGGTGGTGGCCGCCAGCGTATAGGTGCGCAGGGGCAGCGTGTCGGTGATCAGGGTGTCGGAAAGGACCACCTTGTTGGTGACGGTGCCGTAGCGCGTCACCGGCAGGTCAGCGAAGCTCACGTCCAGCGTGGCGCTGAGCACGCCGTTCATCGACCTCACCTCCAGGGGCGAGCGCAGCGAGTCCTGGTACATGAGCGCGGCGCCGGCCACCGGGCGGCGCACCACGGGCTCCGCGCGGCCCGGCGTTCCGGTGCCGGGCGCGCACGCCGCGGCGATCATCGCGGCCCCAAAGGCGGCGACCCCGAGCAGCGCCGGCAGGCTGCGGCGCGGGGGCGGACGAAGATGGCGGGGATCGGGCATGGCAGGCGCTCCACTGGGGCGGGTTGCGAAGGTGGGCCGGACTGCGCCCGGGGATGGCGAGATCGACGTGGGCCGCGGGAGCCGCCGGCCTACAGTCGTGGCCCAATATGGGAGTTGCGCCCCGGGCATGCAACGACGCTCCCCGCGGCGGCCCCGGGCGGTAAACACATGATTCGCAAGGGAATGCGGCCGCCGCCGGGAGTGGGCGTACTCCGGGTAGTGACGGAGGGGATCAGGGGGCGGGCGGGTTGCCGGCGGCGGGAAGGGTGAGGGTGAATACGGACCCGCCACCGTCGCGGCTGCGGACGTCCAGGTCGCCGCCCATGCCGCGGGCCAGGTCGCGGCTGATGGCCAGCCCCAGCCCCGTGCCCTCGGAGCGGCGGGTGCGGCTCATGTCTACCTGCACGAACGGCTCGAACACCGATGCCTGCTTTTCCGGCGGAATGCCGATCCCGGTGTCACTCACCGAGAGGGAGACCACTGACGGCTGCCCGGGGACCACGCCGGCGTCGACCGTGATGCGGCCGCCCGGGGGGGTGAACTTCAGCGCGTTGCTCAGCAGGTTGATCACCACCTGCTGCACCTTTTCGCGGTCGGCCCGCACGGGCGGGGCGTGCACGTTCACCTCGAACGCCAGCTCCTTGGCGGCCATCTGCGGCTCCACCATGGGCGTTACGGCGGCCATCAGCTCGGGGACGTTCACGTCCTCCACCATGTACTCCACCCGGCCAGACTCGATGCGCGCCAGGTTCAGCACGTCGTTGATCAGCCGCAGCAGGTGCTGCTGCCCGCGCGCGATGCGGTCGAGCGCACCCAGCTGCGCCTCGGTCACGGGCCCGTGGATGCCCATCTCCAGCAGCTGCACGTAGCCCGCGATGGCGTTCAGCGGGGTGCGCAGCTCGTGGCTCATCACCGCCAGGAAGCTGCTCTTGGCGCGGTTGGCTTCTTCGGCCGCCGCGCGCTGCCGCTCCAGCTCCCCGGAGCGGTCGATGAGCTCGTTGTTGATGGCCGCCATCTCCTCGGCCTGCGCCTCGAGCTCCGTGGCCTGCTCCTGCAGCTGGGTGTGCTGAAGCTCCAGCTCCATCCCCTGCTGCTCCAGCATGTCGTTGGCCTCGGCCAGCTGCGTGGCGTGCGCCTCGGCCACGGCGCGGGCCTGCTCGGCTTCGCGGCGGGCGCGCAGCAGCTCGTCCTCGAACTTGCGCCGCTCGTTCACCTGCATGAACACGCAGTCGTTGGCCCACGCGCCGCCCCGCTCGCGCCGGGCGGCGTTGGCCAGCACGCCCACGTCCTGGCCGTCCCTGGCACGCAGGAGCAGAAAGATCTCCTCGGCGTGGCCGTGCAGGCGAACGAGGGGAAAGAAGTGCGTCTGGTAGAAGATGCGCGTTCCCACCCCCATCAGGCTCTCGATGCGGCGCCCCTGCAGCTCGCCGCGGCCGTAGCCCAGCATGGCCGCCAGCGTGGCGTTGGCGGCCGTGATGGTGCCGTCGTCCGTGAACGACGCATAGCCGCAGGGCGCCTGGTCCAGCAGCTCGTCAAGCACGGTCTGCGTGGCCCCCACGGTGGTCACGCGACGGCGGCGGGCTGCAGGTAGTCGCGGATCAGCTCGATGGTCTCTTCCGGGTGGCTCATGTGCGGGCAGTGGCCGGTGGCGTTCATCACCCGCAGCGTGCTCCCCGGCAGCTCGCGGTGCAGGTAGTCGCCCACCTCCAGCGGGGCCACCATGTCGTCGGAGCACTGCAGGATCAGCGAGGGCACGCTCACCCTGGCCAGGTCGGTGCGGTTGTCGGACAGGAAGGTGGCCTCGGCGAAGCGGCGCGCCACCACCGGGTCGGTGCTGCAGAAGCTGGAGGTAAGCTCCTCGCCCAGCTCCGGCCGGTCCGGGTTCTTCATGATGGCGGGCGCCAGGAAGTTGGCCCAGCCGATGAAGTTGCGGTCCATCATGTCCAGCAGCCCCTCGATGTCGGCGCGCTCGAAGCCGCCCACGTACGGCGGGTCGTTGATGTAGCGCGGCGACGGCCCGATGAGCACCAGCCGCTCGAAGCGCTCGGGCTCGCGGTTGGCCGCCAGCACCGCCACCATGCTGCTGACCGAGTGCGCCACCAGGACCACCTGCCGCAGGTCCAGCGCGTGGACCACGTCGAGCACGTCCTGCGCGTAGCCGTCCAGCGTGGAATACCGGCCGGCGTCGTACGCGGCCAGGTCGCTGCGGCCGGAGCCCACGTAGTCGAAGAGGACGATGCGGTAGTCGTCCTCGAAGGCCGGCGTCACCAGGCGCCACATGTTCTGGTCGCACCCGAAGCCGTGGGCGAACAGCATGGGCTGCGTGCCGCGGCCGAAGACCTTCACGTTGTTGCGAGCAAGCGCGTCCTGGGGCATGTCCAATTTCCGTCTAGGGTTGGGCGAAAAGCCAAGCTGCTTCCCGCCCGCAAACATCATGCGCCGTCAGCTTTTGGCGGCTGGCGGCGGCGTTGTTATGCGTTCCCTGCAAGACACTTCGCGGGGGCGGAGCGTTGCGGTAGGAGAGGCTGGATTACAGCGTGGCGGCGTACTCCAGCGCCTCCACCAGGCCGCCGCGGTCCACGTGCCCCACGTGGTGGCGGGCCACGGCGCGCACCTCGGCCGCGGCGTTGCCCATGGCCACGGGAAAGCCGACCACGCGCATCGCTTCAAGGTCGTTGGTGCCGTCACCCACCATCATCACGCGCTCCAGTGGAATCCCGTACTCTCCGGCCACCGCGCGCACCGCGCCGGCCTTGTCGAGCCCGGGCGCCGTCAGGCTGATGAACGCCGTGTCGGGCATCACCGGCGAGGTGGAGGGGGTGAGCACCAGCCCGTCGTGCGGCTCCACGAGGACGGCGGCTTCCTCCGCCAGCGGCACCAGCCACTGCGCGCGGACGATGGCGCCCCGCAGCTCGCCGAACGGCCGCGGGGCGAAGGGCACCCCCAGCAGCCCCGCGTGGCGCCGGGCGCGGTCCTCGGTGCTCTCGACGGCGTATTCGGTGTCGGTGTACAGCTCCAGGATGCGCCCCGTCTCACCGGCACGGTCGACGAGCATGTGAATGGCGTCATCGGGTACGTGGCCGGAGCGCGAGCGGCCCGTCGGCAGGTGCACGATGCTGGCGCCGTTCTGAAAGACGTGCCATCCCTGGGGGTCCAGCCGCTCCGCCAAGTCGCGCGTCAGTCCGAACGCCGGCCGCCCCGAGCAGATCACCAGCCGCGCGCCGGCTTCGCGCGCCCGTTCCACCGCGGGCCACACCTCCGGCGCCACGTCGCCGGAGCTTCCCACCAGCGTTCCATCCACGTCCACGCATATCAGTTCGATCATTCTCGCACCCGCCGTTCTCATGTCCGCCGCCTGTCACTCCGGTTAATAGCGGAAGAACAAGGCCACGCGAGGCAAAGCCGAAGCACGCCCTGAACTTCCGGGGTGCGCTTCTGCCGTGTGTAGAGGTCGGCAGCGGGGTCCAACGTTTCCCCTCACGGCGGGGTCACTCTTTCGCGGCGGCGGGGCGGGAGTGCAAGATGCCGCTCGCGCGGGAGCGATGGTCGACGGCGTCACGGGGAAAGCGATGAGGGCAGGGGAGGGCGAGGGTGTGCTGCGGCGGCTGCTGCTGGCGCTGGTGATGGTGGGCGCGCTGGGGCTGGGCGCCGAGCTGTTCCTGCTGGAGCACTTCGAGTCCGCCTGGCAGTGGACCCCGCTGGCCGTCCTGGCGTTCATCTTCGCGGCCGGGCTGGCGATGGGGCTGCGTCCGACTTGCGCGACGGTGCGCCTGTTCCAGTTGGGGATGGGGCTGGCGGTTGCGGCCGGGCTCGTGGGGTTGTACCTGCATTACCGCGGCAACGCGGAGTTCGAGCTGGAATCCGACGCTACGGTGAAGGGCGTGGCCCTGGTGTGGGCGGCCCTTCGTGGCGCCACGCCGGCGCTCGCCCCCGGCGCCATGGTTCAGCTCGGGCTGCTCGGACTCATTCTGGCGCACCGGCATCCGGCGGTCGGGGCGCGAAACAACTCAGGAGACTCATGATGAACGGACCCATCCCGGCGAAGCTGATCGCGGCCACTCTTCTTTCCGTTACGCTGGCCGCCTGCGGGGGCGGCGAATCCGGCGACGCGGGCGCCGCGCAGGACTCGTCCGCTGCCACCGCCGCCCCGTTCGACAGCGGCGCAGCGGCGGCGCCCGCGGCTCCGGCCGCGTCGACGCCGGCGCCCGCCGCAACGACGGGCATGCTGGACCCCAACGCGGCGCCGCGCGAGCAGCTGCTGGGCGTGCCGGGCGTGACAGACGCCCTGGCCGACGCGCTGGTGGCGGGGCGGCCGTTCCAGGACATGACCGCGGTGGACAAGGTGCTGGCGGGCCAGAATCTGACGGAGCAGCAGCGCGACTCGGTGTACACGCG
>NZ_DASWMD010000068.1:0-47399 GCF_036399935.1 Longimicrobium sp. | reverse complement strand
CGGGCCGGGAGCATCACGCTCCCGGCCCGGTTCGTCTTGCGCGCCGCGGTCAGAGGCGCGGATACTTCTCGTGGTCCACCGTGTGCGCGTCGCGGCTGCCGGGGCGCGCCTCGGGCGTCTCCTGCGAGAGGTCGTCCTGCTTGCCCTCGCGCTTCAGGTCGATGCGCTGCTGGTGCGACATGCCGTTCTGCGCCTCGTTGCGCTGGTGGCTGGCACCTGTGGTCGCCCCCACCTCGCTGGGCTTCTTGCCCTCTTCCCTGGCGTCGCGCGCCGCCTGCCGCTTCTGCTCCTCGTTGCCTTCCATCTGCTTGCCCATGGCGCTCCTCCTGATGGCGAAGTCGTTGTGAGGGGCGCACATCCGAGCAAACCGCGTACCGCCCGCCACCATGGACATCCGCATCCGCACCCCCACCGAAGCCGACCTCCCCGCCCTGGCCGCGCTGATGGCCGAGCTGGGCTATCCCGCGTCGGCCGAGCAGCTGCGCCGACGACTGGCGCGCATCGCTGGCAATCACGACTACGCCACCCTCGTCGCGGAGGTGGACGGCAAGGTGGTGGGGATGATCGGGTTGCAGCGGGGATGGGCGTACGAGCACGACCGGCCATTCGTGCGCATTCTGGCGCTGGTGGTCAGCGAGCGGATGCGCGGCCGGGGCGTGGGGGCGCGGCTGGTGGCGGATGCGGAGGCGTGGGCAGACGAGCGCGGCGCGTACGCCGTGCACCTGACGACGTCGCTGCACCGCGACGAGGCCCACCGGTTCTACGAGCGGGTGGGCTTCGAACGGACCGGGTGGCGCTACGTCAGGCGGATGGACTGACGGCGATCAGGGCTGCCAGGTGATCAGCGCCACGCCACCCGCCACGAACAGGATCAGCCCGAGCATGCGGACGCTGGTGGAGCCCGCCTCGGGCTCTTCGGCGCGGCGCCACACGGCGCGGCTGACGTGCTCGTCGGCGAGGATCAGGACGAGGCCCAGGAGAACGGACGCGATACCGAGGATGGCGGGCATGGACTGCTCCAGCGGGGGGACAAGAAGAGGGGAACTGCGTCCGCCGCCGGGAACAGACGGCGGACGCAGATCAATATGGCGACGCCGGAACGGGGCGCAAGTCCGGCGTCAGCGGACGGTGAAGGGCTGCGTCGACACCCGCTCGGAATCCCCGTCCGACGCCTCGATGTGCGTGCTGACCCGGTACCGCCCCGCGCGAAGGGCCTCCGGAAGCGGCAGCTGGTACGTGGCGCGTTCGCCGGACTCCAGCAGGAGCAGGATGGCCAGGCAGGCGGTTCCCGTACCTTCCGCCAGCGTCCACCCCGTGCTCGAAAAGCGCTCCAGCTGGCTGAAGCAGAGGTTGTATCCCACGCTGCCGTCGGAGGTGTTCGCCAGTTCCAGCGTCGCCGCCTCGCCCGCGTCGTACTCCGAGCGGTCGGTGCGCAGGGTGGCGTGCGCGTTCTCCGGCGACAGCAGTCCGTTGGCGCATCCGCCGCACACCACCAGGAGGAGCAGGGCCAGCATCTTTTTCATCGCAGCGTTCCTGCGAGGGGTTGGATCGGATCACCTCTCCTTCGAATCTGCCGAACAACGCACGCGGCCCGCCCGGTGTGACACCCGGCTTGACACCCCCCGGCGCGCGTTCGATTGTAGGAGTTCCCACACGTGTATACGGAATTCGCAACCGACGGACGGAGGCGCACCGCTTTGATTTCGTTCAGAACACGCCGCGCTGCCTGTGCGCTGGCGCTGGGTGCCGGAGTGCTGGCAGCGGCGCGCGCGGACGCGCAGCAGCGGCTGACCAGCCCCGAGCAGCAGTTCGGCCACGCCATCGGCGCCGACTACGTGCTCCCCAACTACCAGGCGCTGACGGCGTACTGGCGCAAGCTGGACGCCGAGAGCGACCGGATGACGATGGTGGACATCGGCCGCACGGCCGAGGGGCGCACGCAGCTGATGGCCATCGTCACCAGCCCCCAGAACCACCGCACCCTGGAGCGCTACCGCGAGATCAGCCGCACCCTGGCCATGGGACGGGCGGACAGCGCCACGGCCGCGCGGCTGGCGGCGGAGGGCAAGGCGGTGGTGTGGATCGACGGGGGGCTTCACGCCACCGAGGTGCTGGGCGCGCAGCAGCTGATGGAGACGCTGTGGCACTTCGTCAGCCGCGACGACGCCGAGACGCGGCGCATCCTGGACGACGTGATCATCCTGTTCGTGCACGCCAACCCCGACGGCATGGACCTGGTCAGCGACTGGTACATGCGCAATCCCACCCGCGAGGCGCGCTCCACGGGCAACATCCCGCGGCTGTACCAGAAGTACATCGGCCACGACAACAACCGGGACTTCTACGCCTCGACGCAGCCCGAGACGGAGAACATGAACCGGGTGATGTACCGCGAGTGGTTTCCGCAGATCGTCTACAACCACCACCAGACGGGCCCCACCGGCACGGTGATGTTCGCGCCGCCCTTCCGCGATCCGTTCAACTACGTGTACGACCCGCTGATCGCCACCGGCATCGACATGGTGGGCAGCGCCATGCACAACCGCTTCATCTCCGAGCGCAAGCCGGGGGTCACCACACGGCGCGGCGCCAACTACAGCACCTGGTGGAACGGCGGCCTGCGCACGACGACGTACTTTCACAACATGATCGGGCTGCTGACGGAAACCATCGGCAATCCCACGCCCATGGACATTCCGTTCGTGCCCAGCCGGCAGCTTCCCAGCACCGACCTGGTGTCGCCCATCGCGCCGCAGCGGTGGCACTTCCGCCAGTCCGTCGACTACTCGGTGACGGCCAACTACGCGGTGCTGGACTACGCCAGCCGCTACCGGCCCACGCTGCTGATGAACTTCTGGCGGATGGGCCGCAACTCCATCGAGCGCGGCAGCACCGACAGCTGGACCACGTATCCGCGCCGGGTGGACTCGGTACGCGCGGTGATCGCGTCGGAGCGGCAGGGGCAGCGAACCGACGGCACGGCGGTGATGTCGGGCGGAGGCATCTTCCAGGGCGCGCCCAACGCGCAGGAGTCCGCGCGCTACCTGGGGCTGCTGCGCCGCCCCGAGTGGCGCGATCCGCGGGCGTACGTGATCTCCGCCGACCAGGCGGACTTCCCCACGGCCACCAAGTTCGTCAACGCGCTGCTGGAGACGGGAGTGGAGGTGCACCGGGCCACGGCGCAGTTCTCGGCGGGCGGCAGGACGTATCCCGCGGGGTCGTACGTGGTGCAGGCCGCGCAGCCGTTCCGCCCGCACGT
Source organism: Longimicrobium sp. (assembly GCF_036399935.1). Taxonomy (GTDB): domain Bacteria; phylum Gemmatimonadota; class Gemmatimonadetes; order Longimicrobiales; family Longimicrobiaceae; genus Longimicrobium. The sequence goes on along the minus strand of NZ_DASWMD010000068.1, from coordinate 44,140 downwards.
GCTGGACATGTTCGAGCCGCAGGACCACCCCAACGACTTCCTGTACGAGGGAGGCCCGCCCATTCCCCCGTACGACAACGCGGGATGGACGCTGGCGTACCAGATGGGGGTGGCGTTCGACCGCGTGCTGGAAACCGTGTCGGGCCCCTTCGAGCTGATCGATGCCTGGAACCTGCCCGCGCCGCGCGGGCACGTGGAGGCGCCGCGGGCGATGCCAGCCGCGTACGTGCTGTCGCCGACGCAGAACGACGCGTTCACCGCCGTCAACCGGCTGATGGGGGCGGGCATTCCCGTGCGTCGCACTTCCACCGGCAGCTTCTCGGTGCCCGCGCGCGAGTCGCACGCGCTGCTGGAGCGGCTGGCGGACTCGCTGGGGATCCGGGTGGATGCGTCGAGACGCGCGCCGGAGGGCACGCTGCTGAAGCCCGCGCGCATCGGCTTGGTGGACCGCTACGGCGGCGTGATGCCCAGCGGCTGGACGCGGTGGATCCTGGAGCAGTTCCAGTTCCCCCACCAGGTGGTGTTTCCGCCCGAGCTGGACGCGGGCAACCTGAACGCCAGGTACGACGTGCTGGTGTTCGTGGACGGGATCATCCCCGAGCGCGAGCCGCGCGGCGGGAGCATGGCCGGAATGCCCAGCCCCGACGCGGTGCCGGCGGAGCTCCGCGGGCAGCTGGGCGGCGCGACGATCGAGCGGACGGTGCCCCAGCTTCGTGCGTTCATGCAGAACGGGGGCACGGTGCTCACCATCGGAAGCTCCACGGTGCTGGCCCAGCACCTGGGGCTGCCCATCACCGACTACCTGACCGAGGCCGGCCCTGACGGGCAGCCGCGCCACCTGCCGCGCGAGAAGTACTACATCCCCGGCAGCATCCTGCGCGTGAAGGTGGACGCGAGCGCGCCGATCGCCGCGGGGATGCGCGAGGAGGCGGACGTGATGTTCGACGACTCGCCGGTGTTCCGCCTGGGACCCGGCGCCGAAGCCGCGGGCATCCGTCGCATCGCCTGGTTCGACACGGCCACGCCACTGCGCAGCGGATGGGCGTGGGGGCAGCAGCACCTGCAGGGCGGCGCGGCGATCGTTTCGGCGCCGGTGGGCCGGGGGATGCTGTACCTGTTCGGGCCGGAGATCGCGTTCCGCGCGCAGCCGCACGGCACGTTCCGGTTCCTGTTCAACGGCCTGATGGTGCCTGCGCAGTAAAAGAAGAGCATCACGCAGAGGACGCAGAGAAGACAGAGAGGACGCAGAGGGCATGCAAGCGCCTCTGCGTCCTCTCCGTTCCCTCTGCGTCCTCTGCGTGAAACTGCAGTTTCTACGCTTTGCGGCCGGCACGATCCCGCGGCAACGCTGTATAAACATTTGACACTAGCCGGCGCGCGGCGATACGTTCTTCGGTGTCTGTTCGGATCAGCAGAAACGCAGGGACGCAGGGTCGATGGAAGTCGCCGATAAGCTCGCCATTCTCGCGGACGCGGCAAAGTACGACGCGTCGTGCTCCAGCAGCGGCGCCAAGGGCCGGAAGGGCGGGCCGAAGGGGCTGGGCTCCACCGAGGGCACCGGCATCTGCCACAGCTACACGCCCGATGGCCGGTGCGTGTCGCTGCTGAAGATCCTGCTCACCAACGTCTGCATCTACGACTGCCAGTACTGCATCAACCGCAGCAGCAGCAGCGTCCGCCGCGCGCGTTTCACCGTGCAGGAGGTGGTCGACCTCACGCTGGATTTCTACCGCCGCAACTACATCGAGGGGCTGTTCCTGAGCTCCGGGATCATCCGCACCCCGGACTACACGATGGAGCAGCTGGTCCTCGTCGCGAAGACGCTGCGTACCGAGCACCGGTTCGCCGGCTACATCCACCTGAAGACCATCCCCGACGCCTCGCCCGAGCTGCTGGACGAGGCGGGCCGCTGGGCCGACCGCCTGAGCATCAACGTGGAGCTGCCCACCCAGGAGAACCTCGACCGGCTGGCTCCCGAAAAGAAGCTGGTGCAGATCACCGGGGCCATGACGCACCTGCGCGACCGCATCGACCAGGCGAAGGGCGACGCGGGGCCCCGGCGGTCGCTTCCCGTGTTCGCGCCCGCCGGCCAGAGCACGCAGATGATCGTGGGCGCGACGGACGCGACCGACGCCACCATCCTGTCCACCGCGTCGGCGCTGTACGAAGGGCCCAAGCTGCGGCGCGTGTACTACTCGGGGTTCTCGCCCATCCCCGACGCCGCGTCCGCGCTGCCCGTCGTACCCACGCCGCTCATTCGCGAGCACCGGCTGTACCAGGCCGACTGGCTGATGCGCTTCTACGGCTTCGGCGCCGACGAGCTGACCACGCGCGAGGCACCCAACCTGGACCTTTCGATGGATCCCAAGGTCTCGTGGGCGCTCCGCAATCGCGAGCGCTTTCCGGTGGACGTGAACCGCGCCCCGCGAGAAGACCTGCTGCGCATCCCCGGCCTTGGCGTCCGCAACGTCAAGCGCATCCTGGCCTCGCGCCGCTGGATGAGCATTCGCATCGACGACCTGCGCCGGTTGGGCATTCCGCTGCGCCGCTCGCTCCCTTTCATCATCACCGCCGACCATCGCCCGACGCTGCTCGGCCCGGACTCGCTGGATCTGCGCGACCGCATTGCTCCCAAGGCCGCGCAGGTGGACCTGTTCGAGTCGGCCGTGGCGGCGACGCACGGGGAGTTGTGAACGGCAGTGCGTTAGTGCGTGAGTGCGTGAGTGCGGAAGTGAAGACCGCGAGATGAGAACCGTCGTGTTCGCGCCGACGTTCGACGGGTGGCGGGTGGCGGCTCGCGCGCTGCTGGTGGAGGGCGTGGAGCCGCGTTCCGTCGTCTGGCAGGCGGGGGATGATCAGCAGCCGCTGCTCGGGTTGGCCGATGGCCAGTCGGCGGATGCGACGTCGCCTGCCACGCCGGACGTGATGCGGGTGCCGCGGCGATTCGTGGAGGCGGCGCAGTGGGCGGCGTGCCATCGCGACGCGGAGCGGTGGGGATTGCTGTACCGCGTGCTATGGCGGCTTACACACGGCGAGCGCGGGCTGATGGAGGTGGCGCCCGACCCCGACGTGCACCGGCTGCTGCGGATGGAAAAGGCGGTGCGCCGCGCGGAGCACAAGATGAAGGCGTTCGTCCGCTTCCGCTCGGTGGAGCACGAGGGCGAGACGCGCTACGTGGCGTGGTTCGAGCCCGAGCACGACGTCGTGGAGCACGCGGCGCCATTCTTCGCGGAGCGGTTCGCGTCGATGGCGTGGTCCATCCTTACGCCCGGCGTCTGCGCGCACTGGGACGGCGAGTCGCTGTCGTTCTCCCCGGGCGTCCCCCGCTCCGCCGCCCCCGGCGAGGACGAACTGGAGGCGCTCTGGAAGACGTACTACGCCAGCACCTTCAACCCCGGCCGCCTGCGCCCCGGCGCCATGCGCGCCGAAATGCCGCTGCGCTACTGGAAGAACCTCCCCGAAGCCCCGCTGATCGCGCCCCTCCTGCACGACGCCCCCGCCCGCGTCCGCCGCATGATCGAGCAGCGCTCCGAAGAACTCAAGCGCCCACCACGTCGTACGAGAGATACCTGAGCGGCGGAGGTGCGGACGGCGCGCTCGACCGCGGGCGGCTCATGATCACCGCAACGTCGCCGTACGGGCTTCCAGCCAATCCATCCAGTTCGTGCTCGATGTCGACGCCCTGCCCTAGTTTGCTGGTCCAGTAACCGGACTCCAGTTGCCGGGCGACATGGGTCCATTCGTCGTCCGCCGCAAAGATCGCCACCTTCTCCAAGCCTGGTACCAACCCCGGATCGGACGCGATGTCGTAGCCCATCAACTTGAAAACAGATTCGAGCGCTTTGACCGACCAGCCGACTTGGGCGGTCTCCGGCCACCATGAGAACTCAATCGGAGCCCACCAACGGCTATCCTGTCCCGCGGCCCAGGCAACGCAGTTGTATCTGGGTGACTCAGCGCTGGTGACCTGGAAGTGACCGTCGCCTAGTCGGGGATACTTCGCGCGAAAGCGGTCATCCATCGAGGTAACCTCGCTTACGGCCCCAGTTCAGCCAATGTTCTGTCACGCGCGGGATGTCGCCACGGTCTTCGTGCGGGACCGGGTTCTCATTGGTGATCGCATGCAGAGCCCAGAACCAGAACGAACCGGTCTCCTCCAGATCCTTGAACAACAGGGGCAATACGGCTGGTCCAAACCCGATTATCTCCTGATATGCCGGATGTTCGAAGAGGATCTTGGGTGACGAGTGGAACTGGGTGTGGTCCCGCCACTTCGCCGCGAGTTCGTCGAACCGCTGCGCGATGTCGTGGCTTGCGGGCCGGGCAGACGGCGCGCCAGCCACGCCGGGGGACCGCGTGCGTGCTGTTGAACCGGTGCTGGCGGCTGGCGCGGCGGCGTTCTGGTAGCTGCGATCGTAGTCAACCATGGGGCTCTGGATCGCTGGGGTGAAGCCGAGGCAACGGGAGACTCGTCGCACTCGATTTCGAAGCTAGACACAACTCTCACGGCCAACAAGCGGGGCGATCGCGCCACCGGTGGGATTTTTGCCAATCAACGGACTGGAATCCAGCGTGTCCGCTCCGTCCGCCGAGCGGCAAACGATCAGAATCGATGACCGAAATTTCTCGCGCGAGGCCGGCCCACCACGGGTCCGATGGGCGGTTCCGGATTCCCTGGCCGCTGGAGGTGGCCGACGAGCGGGCCGGCGGCGGCGTGCTGCGGTGGCAGTGGGAGCGGATGTGGTCCAAGCAGCCTCCGAATCCAAGTCCGTCGGACCTGCCGCGCGCCACAGCGGACGTCGGGCGGCCGCGGGCGGCTGCGGACGAGATCCGCATCACCTGGATTGGGCATGCCAGCTTTCTGCTGCAGATCGGCGGGCTGAACCTGCTGACCGATCCCCTTTTCAGCGAGCGGGCCTCGCCGGTTTCGTGGATGGGTCCCAAGCGGTTCACGCCACCGGGCCTCGCCCTCGGCGACCTTCCGCCCATCGACGCCGTCCTTCTCTCACACGACCATTACGATCACCTCGACGAGCCGACCGTGCGCGAGCTTCACGCGACGTTCGCCGACGGGCTGACGTGGATCGCGCCGCTGGGGCACGCGAAGTGGCTGGCCGCGTGCGGCATCACGCGGAACGTGCACGACGTGGACTGGTGGGATACGGTTGAATTGACCGGGGACGGTGGGCCGCTGGCCATCACCTGCGCGCCTGCGCAGCACTGGACGCGGCGCGGGCTGCGCGAGTTCAACGACCGGCTGTGGGGATCTTTCGCGCTGCGGACCGCGACGGGGCGCGGCGTCTACTTTGGCGGAGACAGCGGGTATTTTCGCGGATACGGGGAGATCGCCCGGCGGCTGGGCCCGTTCGATGCCGTGATCATGCCCATCGGCGCGTACGATCCGCGCTGGTTCATGGCGCCGGCGCACATGAACCCCGAAGAGGCGGTGCGCGCGTACGGGGACCTGGGCGGGCGGGGCGCGTTCGTCCCCATGCACTGGGGCACCTTCCGCCTGACGGACGAGGACCCGATGGAGCCGCCGGTCCGCCTGCGAGCCGCGTGGAAAGACGCGGGGCTGCCGCCGTGGGACCTGCACGTCCTGCCCCACGGCGGCACCCTCGTCCTTTGACCGGGGCTCAGGGCGTGCGGCCGGTGTCGCCCTGCGCCGGCACCGGCCCCGTGGCGCCGCTCTGCACCGGCTGGCCGACGGCATTGGGCACCTGCGTGGTGGAATCCGACGCCGTGGGCGACGTGCCGGGGCCCGAGGGCGCCGCGGGGTTCACGGTGCCCGCGGGCGGAAGGACGCCGGGGACGGCGGTGCCCGCGGCGGCCGAGTCGGCGGTGTTGGTGGTCTGGTCGGCCTCGTCGGGCGTGTTGTGCTCGCCCGCGCCGTCGCAGGCGGCCAGGGCTAGGGCGGTCAGCAGGCAGGCGGGCAGGTGGCGTAGCCTGGACATCGGCATCTCGGGATTGGGGTTGCGTGCTTCGGGTTGACGTTCCGCGCCGCCGTCTCGCATCCGCCGTACCACGCGCCGGTCAGGCCGTGGCGCCCCCGCAGCTGGAGCCCGCCCCCGCGGTGCATCCGAAGCAGTGCGGGCCCAGCACGATGTCGCGTCGGCTGAGCGCATCCAGGTCGAAGTCGAAGATGGTCCGCGGCCCGCGCGGGTCCACCGGCAGCCCCAGCATCTGGTTGAAGTCGCAGTCGTACAGCACGCCGTCCCATCCCACCGAAAGCGTGTTGCGGCACATGACCCCCGCGGCCGCGGCGGGGTTGAAAGCCGTCACCAGCCGCTCCATGTACTCGTTCAGCCTGCCGCTCTCCGCCAGGAACTCCAGGTAGCGGCTGATGGGCATGTTGGTGATGGTGTACAGCTGGTTGAATCGCACGCCGTACAGCCGCTCCATCTGCCGCTTCCAATCCGCCTCGAGCGCGCTCTGGTTGCCGGGAAGGAAGGTTCCCACGGGATTGGTGACCAGGTCCAGCACCAGCCCCGATCCCTCGCGGCCGTATCCCAGCTCGTTCAGCCGCCGCAGCGCCTGGATGGACTCCTCGAAGACGCCGTCGCCCCGCTGCGAGTCGGTGCCCTTGGGGCGGTAGTGCGGCAGTGAGGCGACCACGTGCACCCGGTGCCGGGCGAAGAACTCCGGCAGGTACGCGTAGTTGGGGAGCAGGGTGATGGTGAGGTTGCACCGGTCGATGACGTGCTTACCCGCCGCCGTCGCGCGCTCGACGATCTCCCGCCACCGCTTGTGCAGCTCCGGCGCGCCCCCGGTGATGTCGACGGTGGGGATGCCGGTGGATTCGATCACCTGGATGCAGCGGTCCACGACGTCATCGGGCATCATCTCGGTGCGGTCCGGACCGGCGTCCACGTGGCAGTGGCGGCAGGTCTGGTTGCACTTTCGCCCCACGTTGATCTGCAGGATGTCGATCGTCGTCGGCCGCAGGGGGAGCAGCCCGGCCCCGGCCAGCGCCGACTCGAAGCTCTGCGCCACGGGCACGGCGTGCAGCAGGGAGCGCTGCTCGCGCGTGGACGCCAGGCCGGAGCGGCGCTTCTGCAGGGTCGGGAGAACGCGGGACATAGGGCAGTGCGTTAGTGCGTTAGTGCGTTAGTGCGAAAGTACCAAGGTACAAGTGCCAAGTGCCTGGAAAACGATCTCGGCCCTTGGTACTTGGCACTTGGTACTTCCCCTCTACATCCCCAGTTCTTCGGCGCGGTTGCGCATCTGGATGCCGTGCACCAGCGACGCGCCGCCGCGGATGGCTGCCGCTACGTGGACGGCCTCGGTCATCTGCTCGGTGTCGGCGCCCTTCTGAAGGCAGTCCGACGAGTACGCGTCGATGCAGTACGGGCACTGCACCGCGTGCGCCACGGCCAGGGCGATGAGCGACTTTTCGCGCTCGCTGAGGGCTCCCTCGGCGAACACGGCGTTGTACCAGGCGAAGAACTTTTCGGCCAGGTGCGGCGCGTCCTTGCCCATCTCGCCGAAGCGGGGGAGGTCGTGCGCGTTGTAGTAGTGCGCGTGGGTTCCGGATTCCATCGGTGGGTCGGTTCGGGTGCCGTGGCGCCGTAGCTTGGGCGCACCTTGTACAGTAACGGCACGCCGCCATTTGGCGCCACCCGGGGGGGAAGGGAGCCAGCCCGGCGATCTACTCATGATGCGGTGCTCGGGCTGGTCGGTGGCGCGAGTTGGGTGCGCTTCGGCAGGTCCGGCGCATTCCCCGGCTGCCCTCTCCCCCGGCCCCTCTCCCGCAAGCGGGAGAGGGGAGAATTCGATCGCGCTTCAGCTGGCCTGGCGCACTCGGCTTCGCCAGCAGTCCGCGAAGGCGGACTTCGGGCCGTTGTTGCCGCGACTTCAGTCGCCCCAGCAGAGCCGAGGCCACTGGCGTTCCCTATGGACTGCACCCACCTGCGCACTCCCGCACTAACGCACTCCCGCACTAACGCACTCCCGCACTTCCCCTCCCCGGCCCGCCGCTTGCACCCGCACCCCGCCCGGGTGACGAACAAGCCAAGTGCATGGGAGAACGTGAGATGGAGATCAGGCTAAAGCCCGTTCGGGAGCAGGTGATCGTGATAACCGGCGCCTCCAGCGGCATCGGGCTGGCCACGGCCCGGCTCGCCGCGCGCCGCGGTGCGCGGGTGGTGCTGGCGGCGCGCGACGAAGACAACCTGCGCCGCATCGTGGCCGACATCCGCGGGGCGGGCGGCGACGCCGTGTACGCGGTGGCCGACACCAGCAGCCAGGAGCAGGTGCTGGGCATCGCCGAAACCGCGCTGCGCGAGTACGGCGGCTTCGACACCTGGATCAACAACGCGGCGGTTTCCATCTATGGCCGCCTCGACGAAACGCCGGTGGAGGACGCGCGCCGCCTGTTCGACGTGAACTACTGGGGAATGGTGCACGGCACCCTGGCCGCGCTGCCGCACCTGAAGCGCAGCGGCGGCGCGCTGATCAACGTCGCCAGCGTTGTGGCCGACCGCACGCTGCCGCTGCAGGGCCACTACGGCGCCAGCAAGCACGCGGTAAAGGCCTTCAGCGACGCCCTGCGGATGGAGCTGGAGCACGAGGGCGCGCCCGTGTCGGTGACCATCATCAAGCCCGGCTCCATCGACACGCCGTTTCCCCGGCACGCGCGCAACCTGATGGAATACGAGCCGACGCTGCCCGCGCCCGTCTACCGGCCGGAAACCGTCGCCGACGCCATCCTGTACTGCGCCGCGCACCGCCGGAAGTCGCTGACCGTCGGCGGTGGCGGGCGGATGATGGGGATGGCCGGGATGCTCGCGCCGCGCGCCACCGACCGCGGGTTCGAGGCGACCATGTGGTCGCAGCAGCAGAAGGACGAGCGCACGCGTCCCGGCCGCCGCGACGCGCTCTACCAGCCGCCGCTGGAAGAAGCCCACACGCGCGGCGACTACGAGGGCCGCGTGCGGCGGACCAGCGCGTACACCAAGGCGACGATGCGCCCCGGCGCCACGGCGCTGGCCGTGGGCCTGCTCGCCGGGCTGGGGCTGGCCCTGGCCGGCCGCGCGGGGCTGCTGGGCGCACCCGGCTGGCGGCGTGACGACGAGCTCTTCGATATCGAGGAAGAGGAATTCCGCACCGTAGAGGTGCAGCCCGGCGACGAGGTGGGCGCGCTCGCGGGCGACCTGGACGCGACCGCATCGGAACTGGAGATGCCGAGCGACGACTACGCCATGCGCGGCGTGGAAACGCTGCCGAGCGGCGACTACGGCTTTCGCGCCGGCGCCGACCAGGCGTACTGACGGGGTATCGGCGGCGAGACCCTTGGCCCTGCTGGGGCGACTGAAGTCGCGGCAACAACGGCCCAAAGTTCGCCTGCGCGGACTGCACGCGGAGTCGAGTGCGCCAGGCCAGCCGAAGCGCGATCGAATTCTCCCTTTCCCCCGCTTGCGGGGGAGAGGGCCGGGGAGAGAGGGCTGCCCGGGGCATGCGCCGGGCAGCCCGAAGCGCACTGTTGCTCGCCCGCGTTCCCCATCGAGTGCGCCGAGCCGACCGGAGGGGCCGGGGGAGGGGAACCCCGATTCCGTCCGCGCGCTGACGCCTTTGTGGCGCCGCAACCAACGCCTGTCTCAGCGTTTCCGGCCGGGCGCGAAAAAACACAAAGGGGCACGGCCCTTGCCCCGCACTCCCCTCCCAATCCCGGTTCCGGGCACCAGGCCGAGCTCCCCTCGCCGGCCTCGGCCCACCGTGCTCCCTTGCCCGTGAAGCCATGCATCACCAGCCCCACGCTGCCGCCGGACCGTACGTCAAGCCGGACCTTCTTTGTCTCTGCCACCTCAGCTGGGACTTCGTCTTTCAGCGGCCGCACCACCTGATGAGCCGCTTTGCCCGCGAACGGCGCGTGTTCTTCTGGCAGGCTCCCGTGTACGACGCGGCGGAAGCGTGGCTGGACGTCAGCACGCGCGACGACGGGCTGGTGGTGGCGGTGCCGCACCTGCCCTGGCACGGGTGGGACGCCAGCGACGTCATGCTGCGCGAGCTGCTGGACACGTTCATGGCGGAGCAGGGCATCGGCGAGCACGTGGCCTGGTACTACGATCCGCTCGCGATCGGCCACACCCGCCACCTGCAGCCGCTGGCTACCGTCTACGACGTGATGGACGAGCTGAAGTCGTTCAAGTGGGCGCCCGACCACCTGCCGGACCGCGAGCGCGAGCTGCTGGATCGCGCGGACCTGGTGTTCACCGGCGGGCGGAGCATCTACGAGGCGCGGGTAGGGCTCCATCCGTCCGTTCACCTGTTCCCCAGCAGCATCGACACGGCGCATTTCCACCGCGCGCGCGGCGGCGTGGCGGACCCGGCGGACCAGGCCGGCATCCCGCATCCCCGCATCGGCTACTGCGGCGTGCTCGACGAGCGGCTGGACCTGGAACTGGTTCGCGGCCTGGCGGCGGCGCGCCCCGACTGGCATCTCGTCTTCGTGGGCCCGGCGGCCAAGCTGGACGAGGACGAGCTGCCGCGCGCGGCCAACATCCACTACCTGGCGGGCAAGCCGTACGCGGAACTCCCCGACTACCTGGGCGGATGGGACGTGGCCGCGCTCTTCTTCGCGCGCAACGAGCACACGCGGTTCATCAGCCCCACCAAGACGCCCGAGTACCTCGCCGCCGGGCTGCCGACGGTGAGCTCGCCCATCGTGGACGTCGTCCGCGCGTGGGGAAGCACGGGGCTGGTGCACGTCGCCGAGACGGTGGACGGGTGGGTGCAGGCCATCGAATCCGCGCTGGCGGAAACGGATCGCCGGGGGTGGCTGGAGCGGGTGGACGAGGAGCTGGCCAAGACCTCGTGGGACCGCACCTGGCGGGAGATGAGTGAGATGATGGAAGAGGTGCTGGAGCGGCCGACGTTTGCCGCGGGCGACGAGTGGGATGCTCTGGAGAACGAAGTGCAGGGACTGATGGCTTCCGCGGGGGATTGATGTTCGACTACCTGATCGTCGGGGCGGGGTTCGCGGGGAGCGTACTGGCCGAGCGGCTGGCCGCGGGCGCGGGAAAGCGGGTGCTGGTGGTCGACAAGCGCAACCACGTCGGCGGCAACGCGTACGACCACTACGACGACGCGGGCATCCTCGTCCACCGCTACGGGCCGCACATCTTCCACACCAACTCGCGCGAGGTGTGGGACTACCTGGGCCGCTTCACCGAGTGGCGCCCGTACGAGCACCGCGTGCGCGCCAGCGTCGACGGCATGCTGGTGCCCATGCCCATCAACCTCGACACCATCAACTCGCTGTACGGGCTGTCGCTCACCGCCTTTCAGGTGGACGAGTTCTTCAAGTCCGTCGCGGAGCCGGTGGACGAGATCCGCACGTCCGAGGACGTGGTGGTCAGCAAGGTGGGGCGCGAGCTGTACGAAAAATTCTTTCGCAACTACACGCGCAAGCAGTGGGGGATGGACCCGTCGGAGCTGGACGCGCAGGTCACCGCGCGCGTCCCCACGCGCACCAGCCGCGACGACCGCTACTTTACGGACACCTACCAGGCCATGCCGCTGCACGGGTACACCCGCATGTTCGAGAACATGCTGGCGCACCCCAACATCAAGGTGATGCTGAACACGGACTTCCGTGAGGTAGAGGGGCAGATCCCGTACGGCGAGGTGATCTACACGGGTCCCATCGACGAGTACTTCGACTTCCGGTTCGGCAAGCTTCCGTACCGCTCGCTCACGTTCCGCCACCAGACGCTGAACCAGGAGCGGTACCAGCCGGCGGCGGTGGTGAACTATCCCAACGAGCACCCGTACACGCGGATCACGGAGTTCAAGTATCTCACCGGCCAGGAGCACCCCAAGACGAGCATCGTCTTCGAGTACCCCGGCGACGAGGGCGACCCGTACTATCCCGTGCCGCGGCCGGAGAACGCCGAGCTGTACCGCCGCTACCGCGAGCTGGCCGAGGAGACGCAGGGCGTGTGGTTCGTGGGACGCCTCGCCACGTACCGGTACTACAACATGGACCAGGTGGTGGCCCAGGCCCTGACGACGTACAAGAAGATCACGGGCACCAAGGCCGTGCGTCCGCCCACCCGGCAACCCGAACTCGCGGGTACCTGAGCATCATCCCCCCGCGGCGGACGACTCGGCGATTCCGATAACCGCTCGCCGCGGGCCAACTTGCGCAATCCGGAGGGTTTGGTTACGGTAGGTACGCGTCACCACCCCGCATCCCTCCTCCTCGATGTGTCCATGCCGACCCCTTTGAAACGTGCGCTCGCTCTCACCGCGCTGCTTGGCGCCGCCAGCGCCTGCGATTTGGGCACTGGGAGTGGCGAGCGGTTCACGGCGACGCTGCTGTCGTTCGATGGAGGGGGTGTGGCCGAGCCGTTTTCCCTCAACAACTCGAGCATTCTGCGGCCGCTCGTGCTTACGGGCGACACCGCGCGCTTCCGGCCGTACGCCGCGCGGTGCTCCGGGGTGCGGGTCGGCGGGCGAGTGGATGAAACCACGGTCGACTGTGAGATCATCCCGGCTCCATCCGTGATCCGCTGGTCGAGCAGCAACTCCGCGGTCGCTGAGGTGGATCCGTCGTCGGGGCTGATTCGCGCCACGGGGATCGGCACGGTGACCATTCGCGCGGATGCGGACGGGTACGTCACCGACCACGCCTCCATTGGATTCCAGTCGGAAGACCTCAGCGCCATCCGGACCATAGAGGTGCGGCAGGTGGCGCGCATCGTGATCGCCGCCGATTCCGCTTCGCGCGTCGGCTGCGGCGTGGGCCAGTGTCCGGTCCCCGTCGATGTGGCGCCGGGGTCCGGGCGCGTCCGAATGGCACCGGGAGACGTTCACTTCTACTCGGTCAAGCAGGTGATCGACACGAACGACAACGACATCCTCTCGAAGATCGACACCAGCAAGGGGCGTTTCGTGTGGGCCAGCTCCGGGCCCGGGCTGACGGTGATGGTCGCCGATGGGATCCTCAGCGTTCAGGGGCGTTCCGTCGCGATGGCGCGCGGCCTCTACGAGGTTTCGGTATTCGCCGGCGGGCGGCGCGGGGCGCTGGTCGCCGAAGTCGACGGGCCTCGGTGAGAGTCGTTCAACGCATCCCCGGCGTCGCCGCTCGCGATCGGCGGCTTCGTGGTCTCACCCGCCGCAGCTGACGACCAGGCATCCGGGAAGGCTGAGGACGAGCAGGAGCAGGGCGGCGCGGGCGATTTGACGCATCTCGTAGTCTCCAGTGCAGAGGTTCTGGCGCGCCACCGAGCAAGTTGCCCGCCACCTGGACAGCAGGTTTCACGCGGAGGCGCGGGGGAACGGAAGAGCCGCGGAGGAGCACCATGCCCCTCCGCGGCTCTCTTTTTCCTCATCGCCTCCGCGTGAAAACCATTCCGTCGTCAGACGCCCGCCAGCTCCGGCTCGCGCACCTGCTTCGGCGCGGTGGCCGTGACGGGCACGGTGCGCACCGCGATCTCCGGCGCGAGGAGCTTGTACATCACCGGCGTCACCAGACGCGCCAGGATCGTCGACGACACCAGGCCGCCGATGATCACCCAGGCCAGCGGCGAGTAGAGCGACGAGCCCTCCACCGCCAGCGGCAGCAGCCCGCCGATGGCCGTCAGCGTCGTCAGCACGATGGGAACGAAGCGCACCTCGCCCGCCTGCTGGATGGCGTCCACCAGCGGCACTCCCTCCTCGCGCAGCTGGTTGGTGAAATCCACCAGCAGAATGCTCGTCTTGATCTCGATGCCGATCAGCGCCACGAAGCCGATCACCGCCGTGAACGACAGGGTGTTTCCCGTCAGCCACAGCGCCGCGATGCCGCCCACGAAGCCCAGCGGAATCACCGACGCCACGATCAGTGTGCTGCGGAAGGTGCGGAACTCCAGCACCAGGATGGCCAGGATCATGAACACCGCCACGATCACCGCGCCCCCCACCCCGCCAAAGCTTTCTTCCCGGCTCTCGATCTCCCCCGCCGCCGTCCAGCGGTAGCCCTCCGGCAGCTTCATCCCCTCCAAATCCGCCAGCACCGAGCGCGTCACCCGGTCGGTGTTGAAGCCGCTGCGCACGAACGACGTCACCGTGACGCTGCGCTCCTGGTCGTGCCGCTGGATCAGCCCGGGCGACGACTCGAACTTCACGTCCGCCACCTGCCGCAGCGGAACGGCCGCGCCGGTCATCGACGACACGTACACGCGGTCCAGCGCCTCCACCGAGGGCGTGCCGGCGTGCGGCAGGGTCACGCGGATGGGATACTCGTCGCCCGCGCCGTCGCGGAAGGTGCCCGCGTTCAAGCCCGCCAGCCCCAGGCGGATGGTGCGGTCAACCTCCACCGCCGGGATGCCGAACAGCCCCGCCTTGTGCTCGTCCACGTCCACCCGCAGGTCCGTCCGCGCCAGGCGCACGGGGTTGTCGACGTACATCGTTCCCGGCGTGCGGCGGATCACCTGCTCCACCCGCGCCGCCAGCGTGCGCAGCGTGTCCAGGTCCGGCCCAGCCAGGCGGATGGCAACCGGCGCGTCTACGGGCGGCCCGTTCTCGAACTCCTTCACCTGGATGCGCGCATTCGGGTAGGCCGCCATGCGCGCGCGAAGCGAGTCGAGCATCGCCGGCGTGCGGCGCGCGTCGTACTCGTCCAGCGTCACGAAGATCTGCGCCACGCTCGGGTTCCGGTTACGCGGGACCACGTTGTAGTACACCTGCGGATTGCCGCGCCCCACGTTCGTCATCACCCCCTGCACGCCCGGCATCTGCGCGAGCGCACGCTCGGCGAAGCGCGCCGCCCGGTCCGTTTCGTCCAGGCTGCTGCCGTCGGGCGTGTCGATGTCCACCAGGAACTGCGGCGTTCCCGCCTTGGGAAAGAGCGAGAAACCCACCACCGGCACCAGGGCGAACGACGCCAGCAGCAGCACCCCCGCCGCGGCCAGCGTGCGCCCGGGCCGCGCCAGCGACGCGTGCAGCACCGGCGCGTACGTGCGCCCGATCCCGCCGTGCAGCGCCCGCATGAACACGTTCCCCTGCGGGTTGGAGTGGCGCGACAGCACGCGGCTGGCCAACCAGGGAACGATGGTGAGAGAGACGATCAGCGACGCCAGCACCGTGAAGATCACCGCCAGCGGCATCACGCGGATGAACTTGCCCGCGTTGCCGGGAAGGAAGATCAACGGAAGGAAGGCGAAGATCAGCGTGGCCGTGCAGCCCACCACGGCGATGGCGATCTGCCGCGTGGCCAGCAGCGCCGCCTCGCGCCGCGAATGCCCCTCGCGCAGGAAGCGCTCGATGTTCTCCACCACCACGATGCTGTCGTCCACCAGCAGCCCCAGCGCGATCACGAACCCCACGATCGAAAGCTGGTTGATGGTGAACCCCGTCAGGTTCAGCGCGGTGAGCCCCATGGCGATGGAAAGCGGGATCGACACCATCACGATCCCCGCCGCGCGTCCCCCCAGCGGCAGCAGCGTCAGCAGCACCAGGAGGATGGCGATGGCGAAGTCGCGCCCCAGGTGCGAAAGCCGCTCCTCGACGTTCCGCGACTG
The DNA here is from genome assembly GCF_036399935.1 of Longimicrobium sp. Lineage (GTDB taxonomy): Bacteria > Gemmatimonadota > Gemmatimonadetes > Longimicrobiales > Longimicrobiaceae > Longimicrobium. The sequence goes on along the minus strand of NZ_DASWMD010000068.1, from coordinate 28,637 downwards.
GTCGAAGCCACGCTCCAGCTTCACCCCCGCCGGGAGCGTCTTTTCGAACGCATCCAGCTCCGTCCAGATGCCGTCGCGCACGGCGGAGATGTTGGCCTCGGGCTGCTGGTTGGCGGTGACGAACACCGCGCGCCGGCCGTTGTAGCGGGCGATGTGCGTGGGGTCTGCGTAGCCCCAGCGCACGTCGGCCACGTCGCGCAGGTAGACGACGGACCCGCCCGCCGCGCGGATGACGGTGTTGCGGACTTCGTCGATGGACTGGAAGTCGCCGCTGGTCTTTACGCTGAACCGGCGGGTGCCCGCGTCCACCGATCCCCCCGGGATGCTCGTGTTCTCCCCGCCGATGGCCTGCAGCACCTGGCCGGGGGGAATGCGCAGCTCGGCCAGGCGGCCCAGGTTCAGCTGCACGCCCACCTCGCGCTGGGGGAACCCCCACGACTCGGCGCGGCGCACGCCGGGCACGGCCTGGATCCGCTCCTCCAGCCGCTCCGCGCGGCGCTGCAGCTCGTGGTACGGCACCGCCTCCGACACCAGCGCCACCTGCACGATGTTCACGTCGGCGGCGTTGATCTTGTCCACATCCAGCGAGTGCAGGTTGGCCGGCAGGGACGGACGCAGCGCGTTCACCTCGCGCAGCACCTCGTCGTACTTGTCGTCCGCGTCCGCGGCGGGGTCGAACTCGGCGATGAGCACCGCCAGCCCGTCCTCCACCCGCGCCTCCACCTTCTGCAGCCCCTCCAGCTCGCCCACCCGTTCCTCGATGGGCTCCACCACCAGCTGCTCGATCTCCGCCGCGCTGGCGCCGGGGTAGACGCCGACCACCAGGTAGGTGGGGATGGAAAGCAGCGGGTCCTCGGCCTTGGGGATGGCCTGCCACGAGGCGAAGCCCATGGCGGCCGTCATCAGGAACAGCACCACCGTCAGCTGGGGACGGTCGACGAAGAACTCCGTGATGCGGCTGATCATGGCACCACCTTCACGGCCGCGCCGTCGCTCAGGTACGCCGCGCCGTCCGTCACCACGCGGTCGATCCCCTCCAGCCCGCCCGTCACCGTCACCCGCTCGCCCTGGATGAAGCCAACGGTCACCGGCAGCCGCCGCGCGCGCCGGCCGTCCGCCGTCAGCGTGTAGAGCGTGGCCGATTCGTCGTCCGCCTCCAGGATGGCGCCGATGGGCACCACCGCCATCTGCGCCCCCGCCGCCGGGCGGATCTCCACGCGACCGACGAGGCCGGACGACAGCGCGCGCCCGCCGGGCTGCACGTTCACTTCCACGCGGTACGTCCCCGTCGCGGGGTCCGCCGCGGGCGCCACCTCGCGAACGGTCCCGGCGAACTCCTGCCCGGGATACGCGTCGAACCGCACCGTCGCCGCGTCGCCCGGCTTCAGCCGCACCGCATCTCGATCGGCCACGCCCACCTTCAGCACCTGCCCGCGCTCGCTGCTGCCGAGCACGAGGACGGGCATCCCGGCGCCCACGAGCTCGCCGTCGTTGGCCAGCTTCCGCAGCACCACGCCGTCCGCCGGCGCGACGATCGTCGCGTAGCGCCGGTTGAACGCCGCCGCCTGCATGTCGCTGCGGGCCACCTGCGCGCCCGTCCGCGCGTCCTGCAGCTGGGCGAGCGTGGCGACGCTGTCCGCGTACAGCCGCTCCGCGCGGGCCAGGTCGCGCTCCGCCTTTTCCACCCCGCTGCGGGCGCGCCCCACCGCCGCGTCGATCTCCCGCAGGTCCAGCGTGGCCATCGGCTGGCCGCGGCGCACCGCCTGCCCCTCGGCCACCAGGACGCGGGCGACTACGCCGGGCATCTTGAACGACAGGTCGATCTCGTCCTTGCTGGCCAGGGTGCCCGTGGCCGTCACGGGCTGCGTCACCCACTCGCGGGCCACCGGCGCAGTGCGGACCGCGACGGTGTTGTCCGCCGGCGGGATGGCGGCGCCCGCGTCCTTTCCGCACGCCGCAAGGAAAAGAAGTGCGAAAGTGCGGAAGTGCGGGAGTGCGAAAGTATGAACGTTCATCGGAGTTCTCCGGTGCGGGTGCAAGTCAGCGGGCGAGGTCGCGGAGCGCGGCGGAGCGCTCCAGCTCTACCCAGCGGGCGGCGTACTCGTATCGCGTAAGGATCAGGTTCAGCCCCGCCGCCGTGAACGACGTGCGGGCGTCCAGCAGCTCGATCTGCGCCGCGATCCCCTCCTGCCAGCGCCGGGCGACCAGCTGGTAGGTGCGCTCCGCCGCCGTCAGCCGCTCCTCGGCCGTGGCGATGGCGCCGCGGGCCACCTGCGCGCCGCGGTACGCCGTCCTCACCTGCAGCTCCACCTGCCGGCCGATCTCCTCGCGCCGAGACCGGGCGCGGTCCGCGTCCAGGCGGGCCTGCTCGCGGCGGGCGCCGTGCTGCCCGCCGTTCCACGCGTTCCACGACACCACAAGCGAGGCGATGGCGAAGTCGTGGTCCTTGCCGAAGCGGTAGGCGTTGCCCTGGATGCCGTAGTCCACGGCGAGCGCGACCGTCGGCAGCTGGCCGGCGCGGGCCAGGCGCACCTGCGACTCGGCCGCGCGCACCCCGGCGTCGCCCTGCGTCAATTCCTCGCGTCCGGCGAGGGCGGAGCGCACCACGTCTTCCTCGCTGACGGCCAGCGGATAGGCGAGCGCCGAGTCGGCGAGCACATCGACGGGAGTGTCCAACTCGCGGCCGAGGAGGAAGTTGAAGCGGCGCAGCGCGGCGGTGGATCGTCCCTCGGCCTCGGCAAGGGCCTGCTCCGTTTCGGCGCGCTCGGCGCGGGCGCGGAGGACGGCGTCGGGAGTGGCCGTCCCGTTCGCCACCCGACGCTCCGCCACGCGAAGGTTCTCCTGCAGCAGGGGGACAGTGTTCCGGTAGAGCTCGACGACGCGGGCGGAGCGGGCGTAGTCCAGGTAGGCCGTCTGCACGTCGGCGGCGAGCTGGCGCGTGGCGGTTCCCAGCGCGGCGCCATCCAGTTCCGCCAGCGTGCGCCGCAGCCGCTGGTTTTCCCACGCGGCGGGGGCCAGCAGCGGCTGCGCGATGCGGATCTTGGTCTCCTGCGCCATCGGCAGGCGGGCGTCGATGTTGGTGGGGAACTGCGTGGTGCCCGTCACCTGGTTGAGCGCCGCGTACGCCGGGTTCACCAGGTCGCCCAGGTTCATCCCCCCGCTGAGCTCGCTGTAGCGGGCGTCGAAGCTGACGGTGGGCCGCAGCAGCCCGCGCGCCTCGCGGACGGCGGCGCTGCTCCGCTCGGCCGAAAGGCGCTCCTGCCGCAGCGAGAGGTTGTTCTCCATCGCCTGGCGAACGTACCCGCCCAGCGGATCGCCCTGGGCGCGGACGGCGAGCGGGGCGGCGGCGAGCAGAAAAACGAGCATCGGCGCGAGCCGAGTGGGTGACAGCATGGGTACCAGCCTCCTTCCGGGGTGAACCTGCCGTTCGGACTACGGACGACCTACCGGGATACTACTTTCTAACAGTGTTAAGCGGATGGGTAAAATGAATCATTCCTCGCGAACGATTCCACGGATCATCGCGTCGATGCTCAGCACCGACGTTGCGCGCAGGTCCCGCCAGTGGATCCACGGGTCGTCGCACTTGGCGATCTGCAGCGACACCAGCCCGTGCACCGAGGCCCACATCATCTGCGCAAGCTGCTCCGCGTCGTTCAGCTCGGGGCGAAAGCGGCCCTGCCCGATACCTTCCGTCACCGTGTGCAGCAGCAGCGCGTAGGCGTCCTGCTCCGGGTTGCCGCGGTCGAAGTCCGGCTCGCAGTACGGCGTGCGCGTCATGAACATGACGGTGTAGTGGTGCGGCTTTTCGATGGCGAACTCCACGTACGCCAGCCCGATCAGCCGCAGGCGCTCCACCGGATCGGCGACCTGCGCAAAGCGGACGAACTGCTGCCCCAGCGCGCGGAAGTCGCTGTGCACCATCTCGATGATGAGCGCGTCCTTGTCCTTGAAGTGGTGGTAGATGGCAGCCGCGGTGTACTCCACGCGATCGGCGATGGCGCGCATGGTGGTCGCCTCGATGCCGTGCGTGGCGAACATCTCGCGCGCCGCGTCGAGAATCTTCTCGCGCGTCTCCTGCCGCTCCCGGTCCCGCCGTTCCTTCGTTCCCATAACCTCGTCCGGATACTTAACAGTGTTAGGTGAGATGATAAGAGGTCGCTGCGGGCGCGTCAAGGATGTTGGCCCCGGCCCCGCGAGGCGATAGGTTACCGGCCGTTGAACCGGCCGACCAATCCAGGTGCGCGTGCTTCGTCTTTCCACCCTGCTGGACCAGATTCCGGCCCGCCCGAGTGCGGCCGAGCTGCTGGCGGCCTTCGTTCCGCCGCGGCGGTTTTCGGAGAAGCGGTTCGAGGACTACCGCCCCGATGCGCGGCACCCGTCGCAGGCCGCCGCCGTGGCGCGCCTGCGCGAGGTCGCCAACGAGATGCATGCCTCCACGGGCGGCTGGTCGCGGCTGCGGAGCGCGCTCGGCGGCCGGCAGCGGGGCGCAGGCGTGTACCTGGACGGCGGCTTCGGCGTGGGCAAGACGCACCTGCTGGCGTCGCTGTGGAATGCGGCGCCCAAGCCCAGCGCCTACCTGAGCTTCGACGAGCTGGTCTATGCCATCGGCCTGCTGGGGGTGGAGCCGGCGCGCGAGGCGTTCCGGGGGCAGCGGCTGGTGGCGGTGGACGAATGGGAGCTGGACGATCCCGGCAACCTGAAGCTGGCCATCGCGTTCCTGCGCGGCGCCTTGGCCGACGGCATCCGCGTGGCGACGACGTCCAACACCATCCCCGACGAGCTGGGACGGGGCCGCTTCGACCAGAAGAGCTTCACCGCCGAGATCGAGGAGCTGTCGTCCGCGTTCGAGGTGCTGCGCGTGGAGGGCGAGGACTACCGCCACCGCCGCTTCGAGGCCGATCCCGGACGAGCCGCCTTCCTGGACGACGCGTCGATGGAGCGCGCGCGGAGCCGGGCGGGCGAGCGCGCCCTGGCGGCGGGATTCCAGGAGCTGCTGGACGGCTTGGGCACCGTGCACCCCATCCGCTACTACGCGGTGGTCGAGGCCGTGGACGAGCTGCTGATCGAGGGGGTGCAGCCCATGACTGACCTGTACGACGGGCTGCGCTGGGTGCACTTCGTCGACAAGGTGTACGACGGCGCCGTTCCGTTCTCCGCCACAGCGGATGCCGGCCTGGACGAGCTGTTTCCCCGCGCCTGGCTGACGGGGGCGTTCGGCAAGAAGTTCTCGCGTTGCCTGTCGCGGATGGAAGAGATGCTGGGGGAGCGGCGGATGGAGCTGGCGGAGTGAGCGGATTCGCCTCGGTGGTGTTCGACTGCGACTCTACCCTCGTGCGCATCGAGGGCATCGACGAGCTCGCGGGCGACGCGGCGGACGAGATCCGCGCCCTGACCGATGCCGCCATGCGCGGCGAGGTGCCGCTGGAAGACGTCTACGGACGGCGCCTGGAGCTGATCCGCCCCACGCGCGCCCGGGTGGACGAGGTCGGGCGGATGTACGTCGACACGCTGGTGCCGCACGCCCGCGAGGTGGTGGCGGCGCTGCGCTGGCTGGGAAAGACGGTGCGGATTCTCTCCGGCGGCCTCGCGCCACCGATCCAGGCGGTCGCGGCGGAGCTGGGGCTCGCGTCAGCAGATGTCGCGGCCGTCGGAATCACGTTCGGTGAAGACGGCACGTACGCGGGATTCGACCGCGAGTCACCGCTGGCGCGCAGCGGAGGCAAGGCGCGGGTGCTGACGACATGGGAGCTTCCCCGCCCCGTGCTGCTGGTGGGTGATGGAGCCACGGACCTGGAGGCGCGGCCCGCCGTGGACGGGTTCGCGGCGTACATGGGAGTCGCGTACCGTCCCGCGGTGGCTGCGGGCGCCGACTTCGTGCTGCGCGACGAGAGCCTGGCCCCGGTGCTGGCGCTGGCCTGCAGCGACGAGGACCGCGAGCGGCTGCGGGACAGCCCGTGGGCGGGGTTGGTGTAGGGCACGACCTCGGCTGCCGTGGGGCCCTCACCCGGCCGCGCTGACACGCGTGCCACCCTCTCCCACAAACAGCGTGGGCGAGGGGGTACACCCCAGACTTGGGTGCGGTGCATCGGGTTCCAGAGTGGCGACCGGGCTTGTCATCCAGAGGTGCGAGCGCACCGCACTGGCCCGTACGCCACACCGCGCGCGCCGAAGGATCCAGGCGCGGCCGGCACGATGCCACGGCGCGGCAGCGGTCACCAGTGCAGAGGCCTCGGCCCTGCTGGGGCGACTGAAGTCGCGGCAACAAGGGCCCAAAGTCCGCCTTCGCGGACTGCACGCATAGTCGAGTGCGCCCGGGCGTCCGAAGCGAGATCGAATTCTCCCTTTCTCCCGCTTGCGGGAGAGAGGGCCGGGGAGAGAGGGCGGCCAGGGGACTGCGCCGGGGCAACCGAAGCGCACGGACCGATGTTCTCCCCTCTCCCGGCGCAGTTTGCCGGGGGAGGAGCCACCCCCGGCGGGCGCTTCTCAAGCATGGGTGCTCGCTGCCGCGCCCAGGCTGAGAAGTGGCGCCGGGCTAGATCCTTCGGCCCGCGAAGGGTGTACTGCGGGCGAGTGCGGTGCGCCTGGGCCTCAGGATGACAAGCCGTGGTGGCTCAGGCGTAGTGAGTGTAGCGCTCCTTGATAACGCCACCGCCCACCCGGAGCGCACGGCACTGGCTCCCGTCCCCCGCGCAGTTTGCGGGGGAAGGGCTGGGGATGGGGGGGCCGGGACATGCGCCAAACCTAGCCGCACCCGGCATGAAGTTCTCCCCCTCTCCCGCTTGCGGGAGAGGGGGCCGGGGGGAGAGGGCAGCCGGGGACCGCACGGCCCTCCTCGAAACACCCCCAATCCCGCAGTCTCGATCCTTGTCTACAGAACGCATTGAAGTGACCGATCCATCGCAGTCCCCCGCCCACAGCGGGTTCGGCCGGTTCTTTCTCCCCGGTCCCACCGAGGTGCACCCCGACGTGCTCGCGGCCATGACGCGGCCGCTGATCGGCCATCGCGGCGCCGAGATGTCGTCGCTGCTGGAGGCGTGCGACCCCGTCCTGCGCTCCCTCTTCCGCACGCGGCGCCCCGTGTACGTCGCCAGCTCGTCCGCCACGGGGCTGATGGAGGGCGCCGTGCGGAACGGCGTGCGCCGGCGCGCCCTGTCGCTGGTCAACGGCGCGTTCAGCGAGCGTTTCGCCGCGCTGGTGACGGACTGCGGGCGCGAGGGTGAGCGGTACGAGGTGCCGATGGGCGAGGCGAACCAGCCGGACGAGGTCTACCGGCGCCTGCGCGCGGGCGGCTTCGACGCGGTCACCGTCGTCCACTCGGAAACGTCCACGGGCGTCCTGAACCCGCTGACCGAGATCGCCGAGGCCGTGCGCCGGGCGGAGGGCGAAACCGGCGATGAGATCCTGCTGCTCGTCGACGGCGTCACCACCGTGGGCGGAATGCTGGTGGAGGCCGAGGCGTGGGGGCTGGACTTCCTGCTGACGGGCTCACAGAAGGCGATGGCCCTGCCGCCCGGGCTGGCGTTCGGCACGGCGTCGGAGCGGATGATGGCGCGGGCGGCGACGATCCCCGGCCGCGGCCAGTACTTCGACCTGCTGGAGTACGATGCCTACTGGCGCAAGCACCAGACGCCCAACACGCCGGCCGTCTCGCTGATGTACGCGCTCGCCGAGCAGTGCCGCCGCATCGGCGCCGAGGGCGTGGAGGCGCGCGCGGGGCGGCACTGGCGGATGGCCGAGCGCACGTGGGAGTGGGCGCAAAGCCGGCCCGGCCTAGCGCTCTACGCCGCCGAGGGGCAGCGCTCCCCCACCGTCACCACCATCCGCGTGGATGAAGGAATGCCCGCCTCGCGCATCTGCTCGGAGATGACGGCGCGCGGATGGACGCTGGGCACGGGCTACGGCAAGCTGAAGGACCTGACGTTCCGGATCGGCCACATGGGGGACCACACGATGGACGAGCTCGACGCGCTGCTGGCGGCGCTGGAAGAGGTGCTGGGATGACGGAACGGCGTTTTCGCGTCCTGGTGACGGACGAGATCGATCCCGAGGGCGTCGCCCTCCTGCGCGCGCATCCGGACATCGAGGTGGTGGAAAAGCCCACCCGCCCCGCCGCCGAGGTGCTGGCGGAGATCGGCGAGTACGACGCGTTCGTGGGCCGCAGCGCCACCCGCGTCACCCGCGAGCTGCTGCAGGCCGGCGACCGCCTGCGGGTGATCGGGCGCGCCGGCGTCGGGGTGGACAACGTGGACCTGCGCACGGCCACGGAGCTGGGCGTGGCCGTCATCAACGCGCCGGGCGGCAACACCGTTTCCGTGGCCGAGCTGGCGTTCGGCGTGCTGATCGGGCTCGCGCGCAACATCCCGCAGGCGGCGGAATCCATGCGCCAGGGCCGCTGGGACCGGTCGAAGCTGGGCGGGGTGGAGCTGCGCGGAAAGACGATGGCCATCGTGGGGCTGGGGCGCATCGGAAGCGAGATGTCGCGCCGCGCGCGGGCGTTCGGCATGACGGTGATCGGCTACGACCCGTACGTGGGCCAGAGCCGCTTCGAGGAACTGGACGTGGAGCGGGTGGAGCGGCTGAACGAGGCGCTGGAGCGGGCCGACGTGGTGACGCTGCACGTGCCGCTGACCGGTGAAACGACGGGGATGATCGGCGCGCCGGAGCTGGCCCGGCTGGGGCGCGACGCCTACGTGCTGAACCTGGCGCGCGGCGGCATCGTCGCGGAGGACGCCCTGGCCGAGGCGCTGCACGCGGGTCGGCTGGCCGGGGCGGCGGTGGATGCCTTCGACGTGGAGCCGCTCCCCGCGGATCATCCCCTGCGCGGCGCCCCCAACCTTCTGCTGACGCCGCACCTGGGCGCATCCACGCGCGACGCGCAGCGCAACGTGGCCGTGGAAGCGTGCGAGGCCGTGCGCGACGCCCTGGTGACGGGCGACCTGAGCGCCGCGATGAACGCCTCGGGGGTGGGCGGCGCCGCCACCCGCGAGCTGCGCCCCCTGCTGGCGCTGGCAGACCGGCTGGGGCGGCTGGGCCGGGCGCTGGTGCCGGGCGCGCTGAACTCGCTGGAGGTGCGGTACACCGGCCCGCGCGAGCACGCGCCGCGTCCGCTCCTCCTCTCCGCGCTGCAGGGCGCGCTGCGCGACGTGGTGGAGCACCGGGCCATCAACTTGGTGAACGCGCAGCACGTGGCCGCCGAGCGGGGGATTGAGACGGCCACGACGATGGTCGGCGGACGCGGCGAGCTGGGCGAAGAGATCGAGCTGCGGCTGGAGGGCGGCGAGCGCAGCATCCGCGTGGGCGGCGCGCTGCTGGGAGAGACGCACGGGCGCATCGTGCGCATCGGCGCGTTTCGCGTGGACGTGGCTCCGCGCGGCGTGATGATGGTCATCCGCAACCGCGACGTTCCCGGCGTGATCGGGCGGGTGGGGACGCTGCTGGGCGAGGCGGGCGTGAACATCGCCGAGTACCACCAGGCGCGCCTTTCCGTGGGCGGCGAGGCGCTGGCCGCGGTGTCGGTGGACAGCCGCATCCCCGGCGATGTGGTGGACCGGCTGACGGCCCTTCCGGAGATCCTGGACGTGCGCCAGGTGGAGATGGAGTGACCCGGCGCATCTCTTGCCTGAGTGCGCCTGACTGCACGCCGTCCAAACCAACGCTCGCCCACGAAGCACGCCCATGGGTATCCGGTACTGGCTGAAGAAGCGCATGTCGGAGGCCGTCAACGAAAACGGCGACCTTCCGCTGCACGTGTCCATCCTCCACACCATCTTCGGCGGAGACGAGCCCACGCCCCGCGCGCTGGGCGAGCACGACCAGAAGACGTATCCGCGCGAGCTGCAGGAGCTTCTGCGCCGGCGGGACGACGTGGCGCAGGAGGTGATGGACATGGACCTCACCAACCGCGCCGCCCGCGTCGCCGCCATCCCGCGGCTTCGCGAGCTGCTGCGCACGTACCCGCACCCGCTGCTGTACGAGGCGCTGATCAACGCCTACGTCGACGAGGGGCGGTGGGACGAGGCCCGGGGCGCCGCCTTTGCCGCGCGCGAGCGCCGCGTGGAGGTATCGCGCTCTCCCTACTCGGAGATCCGCGGCGAGACCGACCGTCTGAACGAGTGGACGCCGGAAGAGGTGGACGCACTTCGCCAGGAGCGCGAGGCCCGCGCCGCACCGCCGGCCTGACCCCACGACCACACGGCTGGACCGACCCCGAGCCCCGCCCCACGGCGGGGCTCGGCTTTTTCCGCCGCTACCGTAGGGACCCTGATTGCCGTGGTGGCCATCGTTCCCAGAGCGACGGCCGTTCGCGAAACCCTTGCTCGATGGACGGTGGACGGCGTATCGTGAACACGTCCCGTCCCCATCGCCCCGGCACGCGCCGTCCGTTTCCATCGCCCCGCGCCCGCGGGGATGCACGCACGGCGAAAAGCACCGCCGGCCCCGCGCCGGCACAATCCACCCTGCTCCGTGAGGAACGCATGCGGCTTACCGCCGGACGTACCCTGCTGTTTCTGGTCGCCCTGCTGTTTTCGTCCGCCCTTCCCGCGTATGCGCAGAACGGCAGCGTAAGCGGCACCGTGCGCGACGTGGCCACCTCCACGCCACTTCGCGGCATTCGCGTAGAAGCCGTCTCCGCCAGCGGGCGCGTGGCCGCGAGCGCCGTCACGGCGGAGAACGGCACCTACACGCTTCGCGACCTGGCCCCCGGCAACTACGCGCTGGTCATTTCCGGCACCGACGTTCCCGTCCGCCGCCTGGACGTGGAGGTGACGGCGGGGCGGACGTCGCGCGTGGACGCGCAGCTCGCGTTCGGCAACGTGCGGCTGGACCCGGTGGTGGTCTCGGCTTCCAAGCGGCCCGAAAAGGCCGTGGAGGCGCCGTCGCGCGTAGAGGTGGTGACGGCGCAGGAGATCGAGGACCGGCCGGCGATCACGCTGATCGACCACCTGCGCGACGTGCCCGGCGTGGACGTGGCGCAGACGGGGCTGCAGTCCACCAACGTGGTCGCGCGCGGCTTCAACAACATCTTCAGCGGCTCGCTGCACGCGCTGACCGACAACCGCATCGCGGGCGTGCCCAGCCTGCGGGTGAACTACCTGCACTTCATCCCCAGCACCAACGAGGACGTGGCGCGGATGGAAGTGGTGCTGGGGCCGGGCGCGGCGCTGTACGGGCCCAACACGGCCAACGGCATCCTGCACATCATCACCAAGAGCCCGCTGGACGAGCAGGGAACCACGGTCGCCTTCAGCGGCGGCAGCCAGGACCTGCGGCAGGGCGAGTTCCGCACGGCGCACCTGCTGACCGACGACATCGGCTTCAAGGTCAGCGGCCAGTACCTGCAGGCCGAGGAGTGGCGGTTCATCGACCCCGCCGAAACCGCCGAGCAGCAGAAGTTCGCCAGCAACCTGCCCTTCTACCGCAGCGACCTGATGCGGGCGTCGGGCATCTCCCAGGCCGAGGCGGACCAGCGCATCGGCCGCATCGGCTCGCGCGACTTCGGCATCGAGCGCTGGGGCGGCGAGGCGCGGCTGGACTGGCGGGTGACGCCCACCATGACCGCCGTGTTCTCCGGCGGGCTGACCGACGCCGCCAACGGCATCGAGCTCACCGGGCTGGGCGCCGCCCAGGTAGAGGGCTGGCGCAGCAGCTACTACCAGGCGCGCACCACCTGGAACCGGCTGTTCGCGCAGGTCTACCTGAACCAGAGCAACGCCGGCGACACGTACCTGCTTCGCAACGGCGCGCCCATCTCCGACCAGTCGCGCCTGCTGGTGGGGCAGCTGCAGCACGGCTTCAGCATGGGGAACGGACGCCAGAACTTCACCTACGGCGCCGACTACCTGCACACCAACCCGGTGACGGACAGCACCATCAACGGGTGGTACGAAGAGGACGACCAGACCACCGAGCTGGGCGCCTACCTGCAGTCGGAGACGGAGCTGACTCCGCGGCTGGACCTGGTACTGGCGGGCCGCGTCGACACGCACTCGGCCCTCCCCGACGCGGTGTTCTCGCCCCGCGCCGCGCTGGTGTTCAAGCCGCGTGACGGGCAGGCGCTGCGGGTGAGCTACAACCGCGCCTTCAGCACCCCCAGCTCGCTGAACCAGTTCCTGGACCTGGGCTCGGCGCTTCCCGGCGTGGACACGCGCACCACGGCGCTGCGCCAGCTGGGCTACAGCCTGCGCATCCAGGGCACCGGCGCCGAAGGCTTCAGCTTCCGCGACGCCGCGGGCAACTACCAGGTGCGCTCGCCCTTTACCCCCGCGGCCCTGGGCGGGCCCGGCACGCTGCTGCCGGCCAGCACGTCTGCGCTTTATCCGTTCGCGGTGGGCGTGGTGGCGGCCCAGCGCGCCGCCGCCGGCGCGCCCCTGCCGTCCAGCCTGGTGCAGTTCCTGATGTCGCAGCAGCCCGGCACTGCGGGCGTGGGCCTGAACTACCTGGACGTGGCCTCCGGCACCAGTGGCGCGCTCTCGGCCCTGGCGCTGGACGACATCGAGCCCATCCGCGAGTCGCCCAGCACCACGCTGGAAGCGGGCTACACGGGGCTGCTGGGTGACAAGCTGCTGGTGGCGGCCGACGTGTGGTGGTCGCGCAAGGAAGACCTGGTGACGCCGCTCACCATCCAGACCCCGCTGCTGCTGCTGAACGGCCCGCAACTGGGGGCCTACCTGGTGCCCCGGCTGATGGCCGCCGGGCTTTCGCAGGCCGACGCCGCGGCCCTTGTCACCGGCTTGGCCAGCGTGCCGCTGGGCACCATCTCGTCGCCCGACGTGGACGCACGCAGCGCGCAGCTGCTGGTGACCTACGTGAACGTGGACGAAACCATCGACCTGTGGGGCACCGACGTCTCGGCCACGGCGCTGCTGGGCAACGAGTTCGAGCTCACGGGCTCGGTTTCGTGGGTGAACGAGAACGTGTGGCGCACGACCAACGCCGGCCTGGTGACGCTCAACGCCCCGCGCTTCAAGGGCGGGCTGGCGCTGGACTACGACAACGACGACACCGGCCTGTTCGGCGAGATCCGCATGCGCTACAACGACGAGTTCCCGGTGAACTCGGGCGTGTACGTGGGCACCGAGTGCCTGAACCGGCCGGGCGATACGCCTCCGGCGCTGCAGGAGAGCTGCGTGGACGCGTACACGCTGTTCGACCTGAACCTGGGATACCGGCTGCCCATGGTGCAGGGAGCCACGGTGAACCTGCTGGTGAACAACCTGCTCGACGAGGGATACCGGCCGTTCCCCGGCTCGCCCTCGCTGGGCCGCATGCTGATCGCCCGCGTCAAGTACGAGTTCTGATCCGCTCCTGATCGAGGGAAAGGAGGGGGAGCCCGGGTTCCGGGCTCCCCCTCCGCGTTTCCCGCATCATCGGCGGAATCCGTGCGATGGCGTATTCCGCGCTTTTCATCCTCGCTCCATCACACTCCCCACGTTGCGCCAACGCATTGCCGCACACGGCTGTTGGCGGGAACAGAATCCCGCTTGACACCGGCTGAATATACGGAATCTTTGTACGATCGAAGTCTCCGTTCGTCTCTCCTGCGCACCCGTTCTTCATTCCATGCGATCACATCGTTTTGTGCTGGCGCCCCTTGCGGCGGCCGTGCTGGCCGGCTGCTCGGGCCCCGGCGGCGGCGACAAGTACGTGCTGGGCCTGGCGGCGCCGCTGGAGCGGTCGTTCGGGCAGAACTCGAAGATGGGCGCGCAGCTGGCCGTGGACGAGATCAACAAGGCGGGCGGCATCGACGGCCATCGCCTGGAACTGCTGCCCCGGGATGACAAGGGCGAGGGCGAGGCGGCGCTCGTGGTGGCCGAGGAGTTCTACGACAACCCCGCGGTGCTCGCCGTAGTCGGGCACGCCAACTCCGACCCGCTGATGGATGCCGCGTCCGTCTACCAGCGCGGGCTGGCGGCCGTCGGCACCAGCGCCACCAGCACCGAGATCGCGGGGCTGGGCGAGTGGATCTTCCGCGTGGCGTCGAGCGATTCGGCCAACGCGGCGGAGCTGGCGCGGTCGGCGGCGGGCGCGGGCAGGCGCGTGGCCATCCTGTACGCCAACGACGACTACGGGCAGAGCCTGGCGGAGGTGTTCGGGCAGGCGCTGGAGAACACGGGGGTAACGCTGGTGGGCCGCTATCCCTACATGGAAGACATGAAGGACTTCACCCCGTACATCCGCGCGCTCAAGGCACGGGGTGCCGAGGTGGTGCTGGTGGCTGGGCTCGAAACGGGCGCGGCCACCCTCATCCAGCAGGCGCACCAGCTGGAGTGGATGCCGCGATTCATCGGCGGGGACGGGCTTGAGCCCCTGGCGGAGATGGGCGCGCGGTACAACGGCACGCTCGTGGGCGTGCTGTACCACCCGGAGATGTCGCCGCGGGCGCGGACCTTCGCCGAGGCGTTCCGGGCCGCGTACAAGCGCGAGCCCGATTCGTCGGCCGCCACCTCGTACGATGCGGTGCAGCTGATTGCGCGGGCGCTGCGCGAGGGCCGCGCCAGCCGCGAGGGCATCCGCGACTACCTGGCGGGCGTGGGGCGCGAGGGCGGCTCGGCGCGCTACGACGGAGTGGCCGGGCCTGTGTCTTTCGATGCCAACGGCGATCCGGTGGGCAAGCCGGTGGCGCTGGTGCGTATCGAGAACGGCCGCTTCCGCCTTCAGCAAGCCGCGCAGGTCGCCGCGCGGTGAGCAGCACCGCACACGCGGAGTCGGGAGTGGGTGAACCCGAGCCCGAACCGCCGGAATCCAGGGGCGGGTGAACCCGCGGCAACAATGCAGAAAGCCTCCAAACCGCCGGGAGCCAGGGGCGGGTGAACCCGCGGCTGGAACAGCGGAAAGCCCCGACACGGACCGCTGGCGCGTCCCGTTCAGGGCTTCACCTGCACGCACGCCACCCCTGCCGAAGCGCGCGCTGTCATCCCGATGGAGCGACCCCGGGCAACCCTGCCGCCACACCGTACTCCGCAGCGACTGAGGGATCCGCCACACACTCCGGGCGCGCCACACGGTTCTTCCCCCGCGAGAACCAGCCGGTCCGCGAAGGCGGACTTCGTGTGGTTGTTGCAGCGAATTCATTCGCCCGACAGAGCCGAGGCCTCGGTGATGATGGCGGTCACGGGCCGGCCGAGGCCTCCGCGATCGTGACCGCTGCCGGAACCCAGGGGCGGGTGAACCCGCGGCTGGAACAGCGGAAAGCCCCGACACGGACCGCTGGCGCGTCCCGTTCAGGGCTTCACCTGCACGCACGCCACACCTGCCGAAGCGCGCGCTGTCATCCCGATGGAGCGACCCCGGGCGGCCTGCCGCCACACCGTACTCCGCAGCGACTGAGGGATCCGCCACACACTCCGGGCGCGCCACACGGTCCTCCTTCACACAAGAACAAGCCAGTCCGCGAAGGCGGACTTCGTGTTGTTGTTGCAGCGAATTCATTCGCCCGTGCACGCTGGGGCTTGGGCGATGACAGCGGTCCCGGCCAGCCGAGGCGTCGGGGATCGTGACCGCTGCCGCGCCCGACCTTCAAGGCGTCCGCAGCTAGATCCTTCGCCCCGCGAGGATCGGCTTGCGGGCCGGTTCGGTGCGCCTGGGGCTCAGGATGACACCGTGCGAGGGCTTTGCGACGGTGCGGTGGTGCGGGTAGCGGTGCGGCGGCGGTACGGGCGGCATTCCGTGGACGTCCTCGTGGACGGCATTGCCGCCCAAGCCTGTTACCGATCCCCGTCCCCCCGCCGGTCGGCGATGGCCTCGATGCGGGAGACCACCGTTTCGCGGTGGTCGGGGCTGCGCAGCACGATCAGGATCGTGTCGTCGCCGCCGATGGTGCCCACGATCTCCGGCCACCCCGCACTGTCGATCGCCACCGCGATGGGCTGCGCGCCCCCCACCAGCGTCTTCAGCACCAGCAGGTTTCCGACACCGTCCGCACCCACGTACAGCGCCGGCAGCAGGCGGCTGAGCGTGGGCGTGACGTCTGCGCCCCCCACGGGCACCACGTAGGCGCTGCCGCCCTGGTCGTCGGGCGCCTTGATCAGGCCCAGGTGGCGGATGTCGCGCGACAGCGTGGCCTGCGCCACCTCGATGCCGCGCGCGGCCAGCAGCTCGCGAAGCGCCTCGTGCGAGGGAACGCGGTGCGTGCGTACGAGTTCCAGGATGGCGGCGTGGCGGGAAAGCTTCAAGGCACACTTCCAATCGTTCGGGCGAGTCGATCAACGGCCGGAATATAGCGCGGCGCGGACGCGGCTTGCCACACGGTGCCGCGCGGATGTCACCTGTCTTGCGTTTCTTCGCAAGCACGGAACCGTGACCGGATGCGGACACGTGGCACTTCCCGTAGCGGCCACTTTGTCGTACCTTATCCGCCATATCGGAATCGTTCAGTTGGCCCACTGCCGCGCCGTTCAGGCTACGGCAGCCACGGCCATTTGCGCTCACTCCCGCCGCGTACGAGAGGTGTTCATGGCCCATATCCGATCGTTCCGCGCCGTCCTGCTGGGCGGCCTGTTCTCCCTTGGCCTGGGCGCATGCGACA
The DNA here is from genome assembly GCF_036399935.1 of Longimicrobium sp. Classification (GTDB taxonomy): domain Bacteria; phylum Gemmatimonadota; class Gemmatimonadetes; order Longimicrobiales; family Longimicrobiaceae; genus Longimicrobium. The sequence continues at coordinate 12,109 of NZ_DASWMD010000068.1, read as the reverse complement.
CGCCGATGGCTACCGGCCGCATCGCTCCGGAGGGCGGCCCGCTGCTGGCCACGGTGCCGGCGAAGGGCACCGCCCTTACGCTGGACGTCGCCAGCTGGAACATCGAGTGGTTCGGCAGCACCACCAACGGGCCCGCGAACGAGACGCTGCAGGCCAGCAACTCGCGCGACATCATCGGCGGCACCGACGCCGACATCTGGGGCGTGGCCGAGATCGTGGACCAGGCCGCGTGGAACAGCCTGGAGTCGCAGCTGACCGGGTACACGGGCTTCCTGGCCAGCGAGTCGCACGTGACCAGCGGGTCCACCTACTACGGTTCGACCGAGCAAAAGGTCGGCATCCTGTACAAGAGCAGCATCGCGACGCTGCTGGGCGCAAAGATCATCCTCACCGCGTACGACGCCGACTTCGCGGGCCGGCCGCCGCTGGAGGTGAAGCTGCGCGTAACGCTGAACGGCGTCACCGAAGACATCGTGGTCATCGTCCTGCACGCCAAGGCCTTCAACGACGACGCCAGCTGGCAGAAGCGCCTGAACGCCGGCAACGCGCTGAAGTCGTACCTCGACACCACGTATCCCACGCAGAAGGTGATCGTGGTGGGCGACTGGAACGACGACGTCGACACCTCCATCACCGCGGGCAAGCCGTCGCCCTACCAGAACTTCGTGGACGACGCGGCGGATTACGCTTTTCCTACGCGGGCGCTTTCGCTGGCGGGTAGCTCGTCGACGGTCAGCTACAGCGACATGATCGACCACCACCTGAACACCAACGAGTTCACGGCGGCGTACGTGTCCAGCTCGGCGGAGGTGTACCGCGTCGATACGTACGTGGCGGATTATGCGAACACCACCAGCGACCACTATCCCGTGCTCAGCCGCTACACCATGGGCGGCGGCGGCGGCACCACGCCCTCGGTGACGGTGACGGCGCCCAACGGCGGCGAGTCGTACGCGGGCGGCAGCAGCCAGAACATCACCTGGACGGCGGCCAACGTTTCGAACGTAAAGCTGGAGTACACGCTGAACGGCAGCGCGTGGACGACCATCACCTCCAGCACCGCCGCGTCGCCCGGCAGCTACACGTGGACGGTGCCCAACACCGCGACGACCGCCGCCAAGGTGCGAGTGACCGATGCCTCGTCGGCCACGGTGACGGACGCGAGCAACGCGGCGTTCACCATCACCGTTCCGACGACGCCGGCGCAGGTGATCCTGAACGAGATCCTGGCGAACGAGTCCGGGAGCAACGTGGCGGGCGAGTTCGTGGAGCTGGTGAACGTGGGCGGCACGTCCATCAGCATCGCGGGATGGACGATCTCGGATGCGGGGGGTTTGCGCCACACGTTCGCGGCCGGCACCACGCTGGCGGCGGGGAAGGCCATCGTGGTCTACGGCGCCTCGTCCGGAATTCCGGCCGGGTCGACGAACGCCGTGGGCGCGTCGACGGCGCAGCTCAACCTGGCGAACGGGGGTGACTCCGTGATCTTGAAGGACGGGTCGGGGGTGACGAAGGCGAGCTACACGTATCACTCGTCGCTGTCGGGAACGGACGGCGTGTCGATGAACCGGAACCCCGACACGAGCGCCACGGGCAGCTGGGTGCTGCACACCAGCATCAGCACGCTGCAGTCGTCCGGCGGCAAGCGCGCCAACGGCACGGCGTTCTGAGGAGCGGCAACCTCGGCCCGCCCCCCTGGGGCGACTAAAGTCGCGGCAAGAAAGGCCCAAAGTCCGCCTTCGCGGACTGCACGGGCGAGCCGAGCGCGCCAAGCCGGCCGAAGCGCGATGACATCGCGCGGTTCGGCAGGTGTGGTGAACGTGCAGGTGAAGCCCCGAACGGGACGCGCCAGCGGCCCGTGTCGGGGCTTTCCGCTGTTCCAGCCGCGGGTTCCACCCGCCCTTGGCCGGGGTCATGCCTCCTGCTTTTACCAGCCGTTCCGCTCGCGAAGCCGGGTGACGTGCGCCACGTGATGCCGCCCATGCCAGGCGTACAGCCCCAGCAGCTGGTCCAGCCGCATGGCGCCCCACTCCGGGTGCTGGATCGTACGAGCCCAATCGCCCTCGCCCATCGTGCGCAGGGTGTTCACCCAGCGGACGTGAACCGCATCCAGCAGCGCCAGCGACACCTCCGGCGGGGTGATCCCCGGCTCGGGCAGCGCCGCCCAGGCCGCCTCGTCGTACGTCTTGATGGACGGGCTCTCTTCCGTCAGCCCCAGCTTCACGCGGATGTACGCGTTCATGTGGCTGTCGGGCAGGTGATGGACAAGGTCCCGCACCGTCCAGCCGCCGTCGCGGTACGGCGTATCCAGTTGGTCGTCCGAAAGCCCTTGCACCGCCTGGCGAAAGCGCGCCGGCGTGTCGGCGATCTGCTGGATCCACTCCGCCCGCTGGTCTGCGGCGATCTCCCGCTCCGGGCGATACCGGCCGACCGGGTACCGTGGATCCGCCGTTTCCGAAGTCGTCATCTTCCCCTCCCCGTGGCACATGGAACTGCACGATCTGCATCGCTCCGCATTCTATTCCGCTGATCCGTACCGGGGAAGAGGGTTGATGCAGAACATCGTTCAGCGACGATCACCGTGCGGAGAACTAAAGGAATGCAAAAAGGCCGGCGCGCGGCGCCGGCCCTTCATCATCCATCAGACGCGCGGACCTATCGGCGATACCCCGCCAGCAGGTCGCCCAGCTGCAGCTGCACGCCCCGCGCGCCGGAGGTGTTGCGGCCGTTGTAGATGAACGAGAACACCACCGTTTCGCCCCCCGCCGTCGTCACGTAGCCCGACAGCGAGCGCACGGCGCGGATGTAGCCCGTCTTGGCGTGAAGGTTTCCCTTCGCCGGACCGCTGTTGAACATCCGCTCCAGGGTGCCGCTGCGGTCACCGGCAATGGCCAGCGACTCGTGGAACTGCCGCGACCAGGGCTGCTTGTGGGCAAAGATCAGCGAGCGCACCATTGCCGAGGCGCTGGTGCGGTTCTCGGCCGAAAGGCCGGAGCCGTCCGCCTGCCACAGGTGTCCCCAGGGAACCCCCGCCTTGTCGTGAAAGAAGACGGCCGACGCGGCGCCGCCGCCCGTGAAGGTGCCCTGCCCCGTCGCCTTGGCCACGGCCGCCTTCCACACGTGCTCGGCGAAGAAGTTGTCGGACTTGCGGCCCAGCTGGTTGACCATTTCGATGAGCGGAATGCTCATGTGGCGGTGCACCAGCGCGGCGCCGCTGGGCGTCGGGGCGATGCGCAGGCCGCCGCGCACCTGGATCCCCTGCTCGCGCAGTGCCTGGCGGATGGCGCCCGCGGCCAGGTACGCCGGCTCGTACGCGCCCACGCCGAAGCGGTGAGGCCCGCGCCCGCCCACCGCGCCGCGGATGCGCACCGTGTCTTCGTCGGGCTTGCGCACCGCGTACGCCCGTCCGCCGCCCATCCGCGCCGTGTTGATCACCGGGATCTCGGGGACCTCGGGAATGCGCGCGAAGCCCAGCCCGCCGGGCCCCGGACGCATCTCGATCCACAGCATGTTGCGGTTGAACGGCAGCCCGCTGACCGTGGGGGCGTAGCGCGAGGCGCCGTTGCCCGTGTCCAGCGGCCACGCCGGCCCGAAGTTCTGACGGTCATGGATGTACGGGTCGGCGATCACGCCGCCCTCCACCACGGTGACGCCCTGCCGCTTGAGCGACTCGGCCATCTTGCGCGGGCTGGCCATCACGTCGCGGTCGTACGACGGATAGCCGAACGCCGGGTCGCCCGAGCCCTTGAGCACCACGTCGCCGCGCAGCACCCCGTTCTGGATGGGCCCGGTGATCAGCAGGTCGGTGGGAAAGCGGTAGTCCGGCCCCAGCAGCGCCAGCGCCCAGATGGCGCTGAACACCTTGTTGTTGGAGGCCGGGATCTTGGCTTCGTCGGCGTTGACGGCGAAGATCGGCTGGTTGCGGTCGATGGACCAGGCCAGGATGGTCCACTCGCTCTTGTTGGGCACGATGGCGTCGGCCTGGGCCTGCAGGGGCCCGGCGGGGGACTGCGTGACGGCCCCACCCGCCATGGACGCGGCCGCCGCGCCCAGCCCAAGGGCCAGCGCGGCGGCGGTACGCGACAGCTTCATGGACCGCTTCACCGTCAAGCGGCCCCCGCCGGCGGCGGAACCACGTCCGCCTCGTCCGGCGTCACCCCGCGGGCCGCCTCGAGCTCCTCCAGGATCAACTGCTGAAGGCGGAACGACGAGCGGGTGTTTTCTTCCATGTCCATCATCAGCACGAAGATGCCGGCCAGGGCCAGCATGGCGACGGCCACCACGATGGCGCCCACCAGCACCAGCCCCGTTTCCACCGGGCTCTGGCCGTCGTCGCCCAGCGTGGCGAAGAACACCAGCCCGCCCAGCAGCAGCACCAGCACGGCGATGAAGCGGATGGCGTTCAGCAGCACGCGAAGGCTGCCGTAGCGGGCCTCGACGCCGGCCAGGCGGCGGGGCGTGCGGCGCTCCTTGAGCAGGTTTCCGCAGTTGGTGCAGCGGTCGGCCGTGGGGTCGTCCATCACGGTGCCGCACCGGGTGCACTGGACCGGTGTGCTGAACAGGTGCAGGGACATCTCTGAGTTCCCGGGATTCCCGCCGCGGTGAAGCGGCGGGGAAGCGGTTGGCGTGCGTTGCTCCGAACCCCCGGACGGGAGCAACGCCCGTGCCACCCCCGGCGGCGCTCAGGCCAGCGCGGTCCGCGGCGCGCCGGCGGCCTGCACCGCGGCCACCAGCCGGCGCATGCGCACGAAGCGCAGGGAGCGGGCGGTGTGGCGGACGATGGAGCGGAATCGGTGGCAGCCCTGGCATTCCAGGTCGTACCCCGTGGCGTCGAGCACCAGGTAGCGGGCGACGCGGGCGGTGGGGCGTGCTTCCAGGAGCGTCTGGCAGTGGGGACAGCAGGGCCGCTCGCCGGCCCGGATCTGCGCGTCGACCTTGCGGCGCGCGCGGGTGTCGAAGCTGCGCCACGAGTCTGCGTGGCGCGCGGACGAGCGGGGTTCCCGTCTCATTCGCAGGATCGTTGTGGGGTGATGGGTCGTGCGCCAGCCACGGGGAAAGGGCCGGTAGGGACGGAACATCTGTCTGGGCAGGAACGATGCCAGGGTGAATGCACGAAGTGCCCCCCTCCCCTGGCCCCTCCCCCGCAAACGGCGCGGGAGAGGGGAGGACCTCGATCGGGGGTCGACTGGGCGCCGGTGCACTCGGCGGAAAACGTGGGCGAGGAACGGTGCACTTCGGGAAACTCGGCGCATGCCCCCGGCAGCCCCCTCCCCCCGGCCCCCGTCCCCCGCTGCGCAGGGGAGGGGGAGACCTGAATCGCGCCCCGGCTGGCTTGGCGAGTTCGACTACGCGTGCAGTCCGCGAAGGCGGACTTTGGGCCCTCGTTGCCGCGACTTCAGTCGCCCCAGCCGCGCGCGGGCTTGGTGCGTCAGCGATCCGCGACGTAGGCTTCGGCCTCGATCTCCACCAGCATGCCGGGGTCGATCAGCGCCTTTACCTCCACCATCGTGGCGGCGGGGCGCACGTCGGCGAAGAACTCGCCGTGCGCGCGCCCAACCTCCTCCCACCGCGCGATGTCGGTGACGTACATCCGGGTGCGCACCACGTCCTCCATCCGCGCGCCCGCCGCCTTGAGGGCAGCGGCGATCTTTTCCAGCGTGTAGCGCGTCTGCTCGTACGCGTCGCCAGCGCCGACGATCGCGCCGTCCGCACCCGTCGCCGTCGTGCCGGACACGTGCACCCACGGCCCGACACGAACCGCACGCGAATAGCCGACGCGTGCCTCCCAGGGTCCGCCGCTGGACACGAGCGTTTTTCCGCCCACCTGCTCGGTCGTGATCCCCTCGCTCATTCCACCTCCAGAGTGCCCCGCAGGGTGGTGACCGCCTGCCCGCCCAGAACGACCCGATCTCCATCCACCCGCACACGCACGGTGCCGCCGCGGGCGGAGGCCTGGTATCCGACGAGTTGGTCCCGCGCCAGCTTGTGCGCCCAGTACGGCGCGAGGACGCAGTGTGCCGAGCCGGTCACGGGGTCTTCCGGCACGCCCACGCGCGGGCCGAAGAAGCGCGACACGAAATCGTAGCCGCCACCGTCCGCACGCGCCGTGACGATGATGCCGCGCGCCTCCACCTGCTTCAGCAGCGACTGGTCGGGATCGAGCGCGCGCACCGCGGCCTCGGATTCAAGCTCCACCAGCAGGTCGAACTGGCTGCGGCCTACGTACACCGGCTCCACGCCGAGCGCGCGGGCGAGATGCTCGGGCGCATCGGCAGCCTGTTCCGGCTTGGCGGGAAAGTCCATCGAAATCCACTCGCCGTCCTTTCGCGCCGTCAGCAGCCCGCTGCGGGTGTGGAAGCGCGCTGGATCGTCCTCCGCCATTTTGCCGTCCTGCCACAGGACGTGCGCGCTGGCCAGCGTCGCGTGTCCGCAAAGATCCACTTCGACGGCGGGGGTGAACCAGCGCAGGTCCCATCCATCGTCCCGCCTCTTCAGGAACGCCGTTTCCGACAGGTTCATCTCCATCGCGACGGCCTGCATCCATCGCTCGTCCCGCGGCCGCTCCAGGACGCAGACGGCGGCGGGATTGCCGGTGAACGGGCGGTCGGCGAAGGCGTCTACCTGGACGATGGATTGCGGCATCTGCGACTCGCGGTGAAGGGTGGACGGGCGCGCCAATGTACCCGTCCCCCGCTCGGCCGGCAAAGCGCCCGCGCCCTTCCCACGGTCCGCCGCGCGACGTAGACTGGGCAGTCACTCCAGTGACTTCCACCCGACACATCCTGCACGGGAGACAGCCGGTGAAGGTGGCGGTGATCGGCGGCGGGCCCGCCGGACTGTACTTCGCGCTGTTGATGAAAAAGGCCGATCCGCGGCACGAAATCACCGTGCTGGAGCGGAACGCGACCGATGACACGTTCGGCTGGGGCGTGGTGTTCAGCGACCAGACGCTGGGCTACCTGGCCGAAGCCGACGCGCCCACCCACGCGCGGATCGCCGACGAGTTCGCCCACTGGGACGACATCGACATCCACGTCCGCGGCACCACCATCACCTCCGGGGGCCACGGCTTCAGCGGCATCGCCCGCAAGACGCTCCTGCGCATTCTCCGAGACCGCGCCGCCGAGCTGGGCGTGGACCTGCGCTTCGGCAGCGACGTGGCGGACGACGCGAGGCTGCGGGGCCTGGACCTCGGAGACGTGGACCTCGTCGTCGCGGCCGATGGCGTGAACAGTCGCATCCGCGCCAGGTACGCGGATCACTTCGTCCCCGATCTGGACGTGCGGAAGGCCCCGTTCTGCTGGCTGGGAACCACGAAGCTCTTCGACGCGTTCACCTTCGCCTTCGTCGAGAACGAGCACGGCGTCTTCCAGGCCCACGCCTACCGCTACTCGAGCGAGCAGTCTGCGTTCATCGTGGAGTGCGACGACCGCTCGTGGGCCGGCGCGGGCTTCGACAAAATGGGTGAGGCGGAGACGGTGGCTGCGTGCGAGCGGATGTTCGCGCCGTGGCTGGACGGGCATTCGCTGATGAGCAACGCCCCGCACCTGCGCTCGCCGTGGATCCGCTTCACGCGGGTATCCAACGAGCGATGGTTCGCCATGGACGGCGAGGTGGCGCCCGTGGTGATGATCGGCGACGCGGCGCACACGGCGCACTTCAGCATCGGCAGCGGGACCAAGCTGGCGATGGAAGACGCCATCGCGCTCGCCCGCCTGCTGAACGAGGGCGCCCGTCCGCTGGCGGAGGTACTGCAGGCATACCACGACGAGCGGCGGACGGAGGCGCTGCGGCTGCAGAACGCGGCGCGCAACTCCATGGAGTGGTTCGAGAACGTCCGCCGCTACATCCACCTCGACCCGCCACAGTTCGCATACTCGCTGCTCACGCGCAGCCAGCGGGTGAGCCACGAGAACCTGCGCCTGCGCGACAGCGTCTACCTGTCCGGCGTGGAGCGCTGGTTCGCCTCGCGCGCGGAGGCTGGGCGCGAGCCGGAAAGCTGTCCGCCGCCGATGTTCACGCCCTTCCGCCTGCGCGGAATGCGGCTGGAGAACCGCGTGGTCGTTTCGCCGATGGACATGTATTCCGCCGCGGACGGCGTGCCCAACGACTTTCACCTGGTCCACCTGGGCAGCCGCGCGCTGGGCGGGGCCGGGCTGGTGTTCACCGAGATGACGTGCGTGTCGCCCGAGGCGCGCATCACGGTGGGCTGCACGGGGATGTACGAGCCGGAGCACGTGGACGCGTGGCGGCGGATCGTCCGCTTCGTCCACGAGAGCAGCCGCGCCCGGATCTGCCTGCAGCTGGGCCATTCCGGGCGGAAGGGCGCCACGCGGCTGATGTGGGAGGGGATGGACGAGCCGCTGGAGGAGGGCGGCTGGGAGGTGATGGGCCCCTCGTCCCTGCCCTACGGCCCGCGCAACCAGGTGCCGCGCGAGATGGTGCGCGCCGACATGGACGCGGTGATCGAGCAGTTCGTCCGCGCGACACGGATGGCGGAAGAGGCGGGCTTCGACATGGTGGAGCTGCACTGCGCGCACGGTTACCTGCTATCCAGCTTTCTGACGCCCGTCAGCAACCGCCGGACGGACGAGTACGGCGGCTCGCTGGAGAACCGGCTGCGCTTTCCGCTGGAGGTGTTCCGGGCGATGCGGAACGTGTGGCCGGAAGACCGCCCGATGTCGGTTCGCGTATCGGCCACGGACTGGGTGGACGACGGCGTGACACCCGACGATGCGGTGGCGATGGCGGCGGCCTTCGGCGCGGCGGGGGCAGACATCATCCACGTTTCCACGGGGCAGACCACGCCGCTGGGCAAGCCGGTGTACGGGCGGATGTTCCAGACGCCGTACAGCGACCGCATCCGCAACGAGGCCGGCGTGCCCACGATCGCGGTCGGCAACGTGACCGAGCCGGACCAGGTGAACGGCATCGTGGCGGCGGGGCGCGCGGACCTGGTGGCACTCGGCCGGCCGCACCTGGCGGACCCGCACTGGACGCTTCACGCCGCCGCGCAGCTGGGATGGCAGGACCAGCCGTGGCCGGTTCAGTACGTCACGGGGAAGAAGCAGCTGGAGCGCACCCTTCAGCGCCAGCAGGAGATGCTGGGCACCAGCACCATCTGAGCGATGAACGGACGATACCTGGAAGGAAAGCTGGCCGTGGTCACCGGCGGCGGCCGCGGCATCGGCGCGGCCATCGCGGACGAGCTGGCGCGGCTGGGCGCGAGCGTGGCGCTGCTGGGGCGCAGCCTGGAAGAGCTGGAGGCGAAGGCACGGCAGATCCAGGACGCTAACGCGGTGGGCGCCATCGCCTTCCGCTGCGACGTGGCCGACGAGGCGTCGGTCGGCGAGGCGTTCGCCGCCGTCCGCGCGCAGATGGGCGATCCGGCGGTGCTGGTGAACAACGCGGGGCAGTCCGCGGGGATCGCCTTCGCCCAGACCACGCGCGAGGTGTGGGACCGGATGCTGGCCGTGAACCTGACGGGCACCTTCCTGTGCACGCGCGAGGTGGTTCCGGCCATGGTGGAGGCGCGCTCGGGGCGGATCATCAACGTGGCGTCCACCGCTGGCCTGAAAGGATACAGCCACACGGCGGCGTACTGCGCCGCCAAGCACGGGGTCGTCGGCCTGACGCGCGCCCTGGCGATGGAGACGGCGAAGCAGGGGATCACGGTGAACGCCGTGTGCCCGGGCTACACCGACACGGACATGGCGCGCTCGGCAATCGACAACCTGGTGCGCGCGGGGCGGTCGGAGGAGGACGCGATGAAGGCCATCACCCGCGTGATGCCCATCGGGCGGCTGATCCGGCCGGAGGAGGTGGCGAGCGCGGTGGGGTGGTTGTGCGCGCCCGAGGCCGCGGCGGTTACCGGGCAGTGCATTGGCGTGGCGGGTGGGGAGGTGATGTAGGGGCGGACGTGGTTCGCCTCATGGCGGGTGGAGATGTGACGTGCGGCTGGGTGGAACGCGGTTCGGTCGGTGGCGGGTGGAGGGCCCTTGCGGGGTGTGGGGAGGGGCGAGAACTGTGGTGCAGCTTGGGCAGGGGTGGAGCGTTTCGGCCAGGCCGGCGCACTCCCCGGCTGCCCTCTCCCCCCGGCCCCCTCTCCCGCAAGCGGGAGAGGGGGAGCACTGCAACGGCAGATTGGAGGCGTCTCGTGTTCGAGCCTATACCACGATCCCGCATGCGCGATCTTTCGCCGCAGATGCTACAGGCCTCGCGTAGGCTTCGCACCGACGCAACACGTGCAGAGGAGATGCTGTGGCAGGCGTTGCGTGGCGACCGGCTCGACGGCTTTCGTTTTCGGCGGCAGCATGCGATCGGGCGGTTCGTTCTCGATTTCTACTGCGCGGCTCGGAGGATCGCGATCGAGGTCGACGGCGGCGTGCACGACGACCCGGATCAAGCCGCACGCGACGAGGCGCGGACACAAGCGCTGGAAACGCAGGGCATCGCAGTGTTCCGCCTGCGGAACGAGCAGATCCTCAGCGACTTGCCCGGCGCCGTCGAGCAGATCCGCAACGCCGTATCCGGGCGGCCGGCGCGCTTCAAGTAGACTCGTCGAGTACCCGCGGAAGCGCAGTCGAATTCTCCCCTCTCCCGCTTGCGGGAGAGGGGTCGGGGGAGAGGGCAGCCGGGGACTGCACGGCCGTCCTCCAAACGCCCCCGAGTCCGCCATGGCTCGCGCACCAGTCTCTCTGAAGCGCAACCGACTCCGTTTGCACTAACGCACTAACGCACTAACGCACTAACGCACTCCCCTGTCGATGAACACCAAACTGCTCGCCGCCGACTTTCGCCCCACCAGCTTCCAGTGGCAGGTGGACGGGCCCGTGGCCACCGTCACCATCAACCGTCCGGAACGCAAGAACCCGCTGACGTTCGAAAGCTACGCGGAAATGCGCGACACCTTCCGCGCGCTCAGCTTCGCCACCGACGTCAAGGTGGTGATCCTCACCGGGGCGGGCGAAAACTTCTGCTCCGGCGGCGACGTGCACGAGATCATCGGGCCGCTGGTGCGCATGAAGGAGCAGGGGCAGATGGACGAGCTGCTCGCCTTCACCCGCATGACGGGCGACCTGGTGAAGGCCATCCGCGGCTGCCCGCAGCCCATCATCGCCGCCATCGACGGCGCCTGCGTGGGCGCGGGCGCCATCCTGGCGATGGCCAGCGACCTTCGCATCGGCACGGCGCGCAGCAAGGTGGCGTTCCTGTTCACCCGCGTGGGCCTCAGCGGAGCCGACATGGGCGCGTGCGCCATGCTGCCGCGCATCATCGGGCAGGGGCGTGCGAGCGAGCTGCTGTACACGGGCCGCTCCATGGGCGGCGACGAGGCGGAGCGCTGGGGCTTCTACAACCGCATCGTCATGCCCGACGACCTGATGGACGAGGCGCGCGCGCTGGCCCAGTCGCTGGCCGCGGGACCCACCTTCTCGCACGGGATGACGAAACGCTGCCTGCACCAGGAGTGGTCGATGGGCGTGGATGAGGCCATCGAGGCCGAGGCGCAGGCGCAGGCCATCTGCATGCAGACGGAAGATTTCGCCCGCGCCTTCCGGGCGTTCGCCGCCAAGGAGCGGCCGGTGTTCCAGGGGAACTAGGGACAGTGCGTTAGTGCGTGAGTGCGTTAGTGCGGAACTACACCGGATGGGGCTGGCTGTCGTGCATGCCTTGGGAGCCCCCTCCCCCCGGCCCCCATCCCCGCTGCGCAGGAGAGGGGGAGAATTCGATGGCACAACGGACTGCCCTCGCGCACCCCAACTCTGGTGTGTACCCCCTCTCCCACGCGGTTTGTGGGAGAGGGTGGCGAGCCTTAGCGAGCCGGGTGAGGGCCCCCGCGGAGCCGAGGCCTCTGCACTGGTGACCTCTGCCGCGCCCGGGCTGGTACGTGTCCGCGGTTAGATCCTTCGGCCCGCAAAGCGCGGCATACGGGTAGGTTACGGCGCGCCTGGGCCTCAGGATGACAGAGTGCCCGCGCCGCCACTTTCGCACTTTCGCACTTTCGCACTTTCGCACTTTCGCACTTTCGCACTTTCGCACTTTCGCACTTTCGCACTTTCGCACTTTCGCACTTTCGCACTTTCGCACTTTCGCACTTTCGCACTCACGC